>JAHDBD010000009.1:0-164631 GCA_020630575.1 Bernardetia sp. | reverse complement strand
CATTCTGGTAACATTTGCTGTATTCCAGTTTCCAATATCTTGATTGAAAGCAGTAGCTTGGTAAAACATATTATCCATTCTGGTAACATTTGCTGTATTCCAGTTTCCAATATCTTGATTGAAAGCAGTAACTGTAGAAAACATCCCATTCATATTTGTAACAGCTTCTGTATTCCAACTTCCAATGTTTTGATTGAAGGTAAAGGCTTGTTGAAACATACTATTTGTAGCTGTAACATTAGATGTATTCCAATTTCCAATATCTTGATCAAATGCAGATGCTTTATTAAACATACTATTCATATCTATAACATTAGATGTATTCCAATTTCCAATATCTCCATTGAAAATAATACAATCACGAAACATATAAGACATATTCACTACTGAACTAAGATTAAGAATATCAGTAGCTTGATAAGTAAGGTTTTCACAGCCATAGAAAGCTCTTCCCATACTTGTCCATTTTTGACTTCCCCATTCTTCAATAGTCCTTAGCTTAAGTTTTTCAGCAGTATTATTATTCATATAAAAATGAGGGAAATCTCCAGTAATAGCTACTTCATACGTATCTCCATTTGTCAAACCAGTAATAGTATAGTTTCCCATTTGTCCTGTTGCAGAACCTGTTACATTTGTAGTAAGATTTTTCCAAGTAATGTCATAGTTATAGCCTGTCCCATTAGTAGGAATTATTATTTGAGTATTGCTAGTAATCCAAGTAGTACGAAAAGGTCTTTCACTCGCTACAAAAGAAGTAGTAAGTGGAGTTCCTGTTTTATAGTTTGTGTTTCCACTACAATCTTCATTGTATTCAAAGATAGCTACATGATAGGTTTCGCTTTCGGTAAGTCCTGTGATATTTACTTGGCTTCCTGCTCCGTTATAGACTACAAAACCACCATCTATTGCTGTTCCGTTTCCAAAAGCTGCATCGGCTGTGTAGGTAGTATTATCTATGGCTGCATTTACATCAACTGCCGAACCTGCTTTCAATACTACAATACGGTTGTTTCCGTTTCCACTTTTCATCCAGTAGATGTGTGCTGTGGTTTTGTTGCTGTTAGTGTGGATAGAAGTAGCTTCTAGTGTTGGTTCGTTGCTGTTTGGACTTTGATAAATTCCCTTTGGACTTGCCCATTCTGCATCTGTAAAAGCTGGTGTAATGGTAGCATTTACACAGTTATTAAAACTTCCTCCGTTGTAAATGGCATTGGCTGTAAAAGAAGTTATGCCTGTGCCTATCGTAATTGGTACATTCTTGTCGCTGTTAAGTGTTCCTGTAAGAGTTAGATCTGCATCTATGGTAATTCCTGCTGTATTTTCAAATTTGAAGTGTAGAGGATTTCCGATAGTAAGTCCTGCAAAACCTGTGTTTTGTGCTGTTGTACCATTAAACTCATAGCTTACTCCTGCTGTAAAAGTAGGTGTTGTGCTAGTAATAGAAGCTGAAACTCCGCCTACTTTAGCCGTTCTGATAATGGCTTGATTTCCAAAAACAAGTTGCCCTGCACCTGTAATTGTTCCTGTTGCTTGAAAAAATAATCTGTTTCTTACAAAAAGGTCATCTCCTGCTGCGTCTGCCAGAGTAAGTGTAGCTCCGTTATTGATTTGCAAGATTCCATCGACCGAAACTTGGTCTAGAGTTACGTTTGATGTAACTTGTGCTGTGTGAGATCCTCCAATATAGATTGCTCCATCTGTAGAAGTTGGTGCAGCAGCAGCAGCTACCCAAGCTGTACCGTTGTAGCGTTGCCAGTTTGTGGCAGCTGAGAAAGTTACTGCGCCATTAGTGCGAAAATTGCCTGTGGTTTGTGCGTTTGCTGTGCTTAGTCCTAAAAAAGATAAAAGGATTAAGAATAAGCAGCTAACAAATATATTTTTTGTTGTAATTTTTGTCTTGCTCAAAAATGGTAGAAGGATGTGTTTCATTAGAATGAAAAGGTTCATTTAAAAATAAAAGAATATCTACTAGCTGTATCGTATTGATAACTAGATTATTATATGGCTGCAAAGGTAAAGCAGAGTTTTTAATAAAACAAAATAATTGCAGTTATTTCTTATTTTGTTACACAAGTAATTTTGAAGTTTAATAAATATAATTTCATTTTTGGAGCAAAATGTAATCTCATTGTGTCTCAAAACTATTTTTATAATAAATTAGTAGCTAAGAGATTAGTAAAAGGAATTAGAACAATTTATCTCTTACTTTTTTTGATTTAAACAATTAAGAAACCTAACTTTGGAAAGTAACTCAAATACATATAAAAGCACAAAAAAAATAGCTAAAAACAAATGTTCGCAACCTCACACATAGAAATCAGTAAATCAGCTCTTCAAAATAACTACAACTTTTTAAGACAACTTATAGGAGAAAAAACAATACTTTCTTCTGTAGTAAAAGGAAATGCCTACGGACACGGATTAGAAAATTTTATTCCTTTAGCAGAATCCTGTGGAATCAATCATTTTTCTGTTTTTTCAGCAGATGAAGCTTTTTATGTTCAAAAGCTAAAAAAAGAGGCTACTGAAATTATGATAATGGGAATGATAGGAAATGAAGAACTAGAATGGGCAATCCGAACAGGTGTAGAAGTATATATATTTGATTTAGAAAGGCTTCAAGCAGGATTGAATATTGCTCAAAAAACACAAATTCCCATCAAAATTCATTTAGAAATGGAAACAGGAATGAACCGTTTGGGTATTGCAAAAAAAGATATTCCTAAAGTATTTGAGCTACTTACAAAGTACAAAAACTGTTTTGTTTTGGAAGGAATTTGTACACATTATGCAGGTGCTGAGAGTATTGCCAATTATGTACGAGTAAAGTCACAAATCATCAATTATAAAAAAATTGTAAAGCGTTTCAAACGAAAAGAAAATCCTGATTTTATTCCCAAAAAGTACCATACAGCCTGTTCTGCTGCTACAATTGCTTATCCACAAACGCAAATGGATATGGTAAGAATAGGTATTTTACAGTATGGTTTTTTTCCTACTCAAGAAACACTTATTCAATACTTGAAAGATAACAAAACTCATACTGACCCACTAAAGAGGGTTCTGTGTTGGAAAAGTAAAATAATGACAATCAAAGATGTAGAAGCGGGTGAGTTTATAGGATATGGTACATCATTTTTAGCTTCTCAGAAAATGAAAATAGCAATTGTTCCTGTGGGATATGCACACGGATATAGTCGCAGTCTGAGTAATATGGGAAGGGTTTTGATTCGTGGTGAGCGTATGGCTGTAGTAGGAGTAGTGAATATGAATTTGATGATTATTGATTTAGAAAAAATGCAAGGCGCAGAAATAGGTGACGAAGTAGTTTTGATAGGCAAGCAAGGAGAGCAAGAAATTAGTGTAGCTAGTTTTGGAGAGATGAGTAATCAACTTAATTACGAATTACTTACTCGTCTGCCTGTGAACATTCCTCGTAAAATAGTAGAGTAAGTATTTTTGTATTTCAAATGCAACTCTGTTGCATAAAGTGCTTATCTTTTTCTATCTTTGCAGAAGTAAAAATTCTCTTCCCTTATTTTTTTCTTTTTTTAATCATGCAAAGTCAATTCTTAAAAATAGCTTTATCTCTATTTTTTATCTTTTTATTTCTTTCTACAAATGTATTTTCTCAAAACTGTAATCTATCTGTAACAGGTTTTATCATTGATGAAAATACAAATAGGCCTTTAGAATTTGTCAATGTCTATAACAAAGAAACCCTAAAAGGAACAGCAAGTAATGAAAAAGGATATTTTGAATTAAAGAATATTTGTAAAGGCAAACATCATTTTATTTTTAGTCATGTAAGTGGAGAAAATCACAGTATTTTTTTGAATGTAGATAAAGATACAGTTTTATATGTAGAGATTCATGCGCTCAATACAGTTTTGGAAAGTGTTGTAATTAGTGAAAAAACAGGTGTTTCTACTCAAAATATCCAAACTCTCAATCATCAACATATTTCAGATAACTCAAATCAAAATCTTTCAAATATGTTGGAAGAAGTTTCTGGAGTCAGCACTATTAAAAATGGAAATGGAATATCAAAACCAGTAGTACATGGACTTTATGGAAATCGTCTGACCATACTAAATAATGGAATTACACAAAGTGGACAGCAATGGGGAAATGACCATGCACCCGAAATTGACCCTTTGGTAGCCAACAAAATCAGAGTTGTAAAAGGAGTAAGTAGTTTAGAATATCAAGGTTCGAATCTAGGAAGTGTGATTTTGGTAGAACCTGCAAAAATAGAACGAGAACCACATTTGCACGGAAATACAAGTTATTTTTTCGAAACTAATGGAAGAGGACATGGAATAAACTTACAACTAGAACAATACAATTCATTAATAGCTTGGAAAATAAATGGAACACTCAAAAAAAATGGAGACAAAAAAACAGCTGATTATTTTCTAAACAATACAGGAAATCAAGAGGCAAATATTGCCATTCAATTAGAAAAACAGTTTACAGAAAATTTCTTTACTGATGTTTATTTTAGTTCATTCAATACAGAATTAGGTGTTTTACGTGGTTCTCATGTCGGAAATCTGACTGACTTACAAAATGCTTTTGAGCAAAAGCAACCCTTTTTTACAGAGTCAACTTTTAGTTATGATATTGATGCACCAAAACAAAAAGTAAATCATCATTTATTCAAAATCCATTCAAAAAAGTATTTTAATTCTAAAAATGAGAATATAGAAGAACAATTTCTAGATTTTACTTTTGCTACTCAACTCAATATCCGAAAAGAATTCGATGTCCGTAGAAGTGGACGTTCAGAAGTGCCTGCACTAAACCTAAAACAATATTCTTATTTTTTAGAAACAAAATATCAAAAAGAATTTGAAAATAATCTGATATTCAAAGTAGGAGTTCAATCTACTATTACAGATAATACCAACGACCCAGAAACAGGAATTTTGCCTCTTATTCCAGATTATTTGAGTTATGAAACAGGTGTTTTTACTGTCTTGACAAAAAAAGTAAATCGTTGGTTTTTAGAAACAGGTTTACGTTATCAAAACACAATTCAAAATGCTGTTACGATTAGTAACTCTGTGCCTAGAAAAATTATTCGTTTTGATAATAACTTTACTAATTTTAGCTCTTCTTTGGGAATAAATTATCAGTTGAGTGAGGCTATTCAAGTTTCATATAATATCGGTTATGCAACTCGCAATCCTGCTGTTAATGAGCTTTTTAGTAACGGACTTCATCAAGGTGTAAGTGGTATAGAGGAAGGAAATCCAAATCTAAAAACGGAAAAATCTATCAAAAATACGCTTTCGCTAAGTGGAAAAATTAAAGAAAAATTGTCCTTCGAAACACTTATTTATTATCAAAATATCAACGATTATATTTATTTGAATCCAGAAAAAGAAATCCGTTTGACAATTCGTGGAGCTTTTCCTGTCTTCAAATACAAACAAACGAATGCTCAAATTTATGGCTTAGATGTTTCTACTCGTTATCAGTTTTCTAAGTCGTTAGATTTGAAAGCAAGTTATAGTTTTATAAAAGGAGATGATGTATCAAATAATTTACCTCTTATCAATATGCCTTCAAATAATTTACAGGCAAGTTTGCGTTATCAGATTCAGAAACCAATTTCTATTGGAAGTAAGGAAACAAAACGACCTAAAAAACTTACAAATACACAATTTGAAATCATAAATCGGTATGTTTTTTATCAAAAAAATCTTTTAGAAGAACAAGATTTTACGCTTCCTCCCAAGGCCTATAATTTGGTAGGTTTGAGAGTTTCTACTACTATTCAAGGACAAAAAACTCAATTGCGTATTTTTGGAAAAGCAGATAATTTATTTAATGTTGCTTATAGAGATTACCTAAACAGACAGCGTTATTTTGCTGATGATTTGGGAATAAATGTTGTTTTGGGTGTAAAATTGGATTTTTGAAAGATAGCGAATCGTAGAAAAAATTTGTTTAAAAATAAAAAATAGTTATTTTAGATAAAAAACTAACTATTTTTTTAAAAACACATGAAATCATCTCTACATAATTCAGAACTTATTTATGACACAGAAGAAATTTCAGAGGCTTTATATCTCAAAAGGTATTTAATAAAAGTACAAACTAAAGCTGATAAAATATCGGATAAGTTTGTAATTATATTTTTTGTAGTTGGAATTTTTTTAGCTCCTATTTATGAAACATGGCTTTTTAGCTTCATTACAGGGGGGGCTGCTTTGGGTATTTATTTAGTTGCTCGTTTTTTATTGAGTAATAAATTTTATGCTCGTATGCTTATCAGTAGTGTTTATGCTGTTTTTATGTTGCAGTTTATTGGACAGATGCACGGCATGGCAGAAACTCATTTTTTCTTTTTTGTAAATGCAGCCTTACTTATTATTTATCAAGATTGGCGCATCATGATTCCTTATGCTATACTTACTGTTGGACATCATAGTATTTTGGCTATTTTGCAAGTAGCTTACGGAATGGAAAATCTTGCTTATTATTTTATTAGTTATAGTGGAATAAAAATCACTGGAGAAACAGTACCCTATGTAACAGTTTTTCAACTTGTTTTTCATTTTACAATTGTTTCTATTATGGCTGTTGTATGTGGTTGGTGGGCAATTATTTTTAGACAGAATAGTATTTTCCTGATAAAAAATAAAATGGAAGTACAGGATAAAAATAAACGTTTACAAGCTACTGAAGAAGAATTAAGACAGAATATTGAGGAACTAGAAGCAATACAAAACAAGCTAAGCCTAGTAAATAGGGAAATGACTTACAGTATGGAAGCTTTGGAGGATAAAAATAGAATTATAGAAGAAAAAAACAGCAACATAGAAGAAAAAAGTAAAAGTATTACAGCAAGTATCAATTATGCTAAACGTATTCAAGAAGCTATGCTTCCTAAGATAGAAAAAATTAAAGAAAGTTTGCCCAACTCATTTGTGCTTTTTAAGCCTAAAGATATTGTAAGTGGAGATTTTTACTATTTCCATAAAGTAGAATCAAAAATTATTATTGCTGCTATTGATTGTACTGGACATGGCGTTCCAGGTGCGTTTATGTCTTTAATAGGAAATGAGTTGTTAAATGCAATCTTAGATAAAAATATTTTTACTCCTTCTCAGATTCTTACACATTTAAACCAAAAAATAGACAAAGCTCTTCAGCAAACTGATCTCTCTATTCGTTCTACAAGAGATGGAATGGATGCAGCTATTTGTTTGATAGATTTTGAGAATAATACACTAGAATATGCAGGAGCAAAAAATCCTTTAGTTTATATTCAAAATAACAAAATGCATGTTGTAAAAGGAGATAGAACTTCAGTAGGAGGGAATTTAGCTAAAAAGCAACAAAAACAGTTTACTAATCATACTATTTCTATTGATTCTACTACCTCTTTTTATATTTATTCGGATGGCTTTCAAGACCAGTTTGGAGGAGAAGAAGATGTAAAATATAACACAATGAGATTTAAACAAACCCTTTTAGATATTTCTACTCACCCTTTTTCTGAGCAAAAAGAAGTGCTGATGACTATTTTAAAAGACTGGAGAGAACAACAAGACAGAGAGCAGATGGACGATGTTTTAGTAATAGGATTTGAAGTTAGTCCTTCTTAAATCTGGCACTACCTACTTCATTTCTTTTCTTTTTTCTAATTCCCAACGGTCAAGAGGTGTTTTTTCTTCAATAGCTTCTTTAATTGCCCAAATAATACGGTTAAGATCTTTAATTTCTTCGTTACAGAGCTGCATGTAAAATTCTATTTCACTAGTATCTTTTGAAAGTTCAATAATCTGCATAATTCCTAAAAGGCGAGCTACAGGCGCACGTAATTTGTGAGCATTTATAAACGCATATTCTTCTAACATTTTATTTTTTTCTATCACCTCTTGATTGCGCTGATTGACAATGTCCTCCAAATTATCATTCATGGTTACAAGTTCTTCGTGCGAAGACTTTAGTTCCTCAGATTGCCTAGTGAGTTCTTCTGCTTGTTCATGAAGAGTATGATTTTGCTGTATTATCTCAGACTGAGATTCTGAAAGTTTGTAATTTGTGTTTTTTAGTTCTATACTATATTTTTTATTTATCCAATAAGCTCTAATTATGACAATAAAAATAATTAATAAAGCAATCAAGACAAGTAAAAAGTATCTTTTGTTTTGTTGTTCTTTTTCAAGTTCAGTAATGTATTTTAGTTTTTCCAATTCATTCTCTTTTTTTTGTAGAAAAATCCGTTGGTCTACTTCTTTTTGATAAATATCTTGCTCTAGTTTTTTGTTATAGGTGTTTTTATATAGAGAAAGATATTTTTGAGAATGATAATTTGCCTTTTGATAGTCTTTTAAAAACATGTAGGTATAAGAAAATAATTCGTGCATAGTCATGCGATTAATAAAATCATCATTACTTTCTATAGATATTTTTTTCTCTACCTCTTTTACATAATTGTGCGCTGTTAAAGTATCTTTTAGTTGTAAATGAGTTTTGGCTTTTAATAGTAATAAATTACGATAGGCTTGAGGTTTGGAATCTAAGAGTAAAGAATCCAATATTTTTATTTTTTCTAAAGCTTTTTTAGGTTCTTCTATTTCCAAAAACAGATTTACATATTCCAAATGATATTCTATTGCCATATTCAATGACGTCTTGAGAGCTAAAGGGGCATTTTTATCTAAAATAAGAAGGGCTTTTTTTGTATTTCCTGTCCTGTAATAGCATTCAGCAATATTCAATGGAATAACTGAAGCTGTTGTTTTGTCTTCTCTATATCTATTAGCTTCATCAAAAAAAAGTAAAGCTTTCTCATACATATACATCTGTAAATACGTATGTCCGATATTATTGGCAATACTAGAAAGTGCTTTTTTATCTTTTATTTCATGAGCAGTTTTCCGAGCCTCTAAAAGTAACTGAGTGGCATCAACATATTTTCCTTTATCCATTTCTAGAAAAGAAATAGCTTCTAAGGCTTTTATCTGACCATATTTGTAATTTGATTTTTCACTTTCTTTTAAGGCTAACTCAAGGTAATATAAAGCCGAATCTTTATTATAAATTCTATTTTTATAAACAAAACTTTTCAAACGAAGCATATCTATTTTTGCTTCATTGTTTTTTGTTATTTCTGATAAATCAATCGTTTTTTTTATGTAAAAAAAAGCACTATCTATATTTGCCTTTTCATAAAAAATACCAGCTTTCATTTGATAAGCCTTTAATAAAAATGTATCATTTTTTTGTTTTTTACTATCTAAAATTAATTTCTGAACATAAAAATCATGTATTTCTAAATCTTTCTTTTTATATAATTGTGCTGAATCATAATAAGTAGATAAGTCTTGAGCAGAAGTAGAAAAAATAATAAATGTAGAGACACAGAAAAGCAAGAATATTATTTTGTTATAAAATAATATTCTACTAAAAAAACATTTTTGTATAAAAAGAAGAATTTGTTTCAAGTTATAAGAATGTATAGTGATCAGTCTATCAATTTACAAAAAAACTAAGAAATAGTAAAACTATTTAACTTATTTCGACAGAGAAAGAAATTCTAAGGATAGAATACCATTTTTTTAAATTCAATTACACTATCAAAAAATTAAATTGTAAATTTGACACTATTTTCAAAACTTACTCTCTCGTTTTTGGTGGTTACGCCAAATAACACAAATATATCTTAAATGCTCGTCTTGAAATTCGGAGGAACAAGTGTTTCCTCAAAATCCAATCTTGAAAAAATAGCTGCTATTCTTTCTTCAAAAACTGAAAATTTTATTGTTGTGGTTTCTGCTTTTTCAGGAATTACCAATAAACTAGAACAAATTGCGAGTCTTTCTTTAGAAGGAAAACATACTGTTTTTTTAGAAGAGTTTAGAAATTTTCATTTTGAATTTATAAAAGAGCTTGTCAGCGAATCACATCAAATTGACCTTTTTGTAGAAGTACAACAAAAATGCAATCAATTAGAATCAATTTGTGAAAGTGTAGGAACTTTGAAAGAATTATCTGACCGAACACGAGCAACTATTTTGAGTTTTGGTGAAGGACTTTCTTCTATCATTGTTCAAAAATATCTTTCTGTTAATTTAAAGAATCCCATTAAAGTTGATTTATTAGATAGCAAAAAAATAATTTCAACTACTACAAACGAATCAAAAGATTATCTAAATGCAATTTTAGATTTAGAAAAAACGACAAGAAATATTCTTGCTGTTGTTGGTTCTGCTTCGTCTGCTGCCGTTGTTGGTGTCCCCACCAACGACATAAAAAACAATAAAAATTACATTGCAGCAGGTTTTGTAGCCCATAATCAAAATGGAGAAACGGTTACTTTAGGGCGTGGAGGTTCAGATTTTTCTGCTTCTATTTATGCAAATGCTCTTGATGCCACTAAATTAGAAATTTGGAGTGATGTTAATGGAATGCAAACTGCAAATCCTAGAAAAGTACAGGCGACACATTCATTACAAAAATTGAGTTATGCAGAGGCTTTCGAAATGGCTTATTTTGGGGCAAAAGTTTTGTATCCACCTTCTATTTTGCCTGTGATGAATAAAAATATTCCTCTTTATCTCAAAAATACATTTTTTCCAGAGCAAGAAGGAACATTTATTAGCAGCGAAAACCAACTGACAGACAACAAAATTCAAGGTATTTGTTCGCTAGATGAAATTGCAATTATTACTGTTTCAGGAGTTGGACTTGCTCGGCAAAAAGGAAGTGCAAGGCGAGTTTTTCAGATTTTGGAAGAAGCAAATATCAATATTATTTTGATTACTCAAAGCTGTTCCGAACAAAGTATTGGTATTGGAATCAACCAGTCTGAACTCGCAACTGCTCAAAATGCTCTTAATTCTGCCTTCGAAAAAGATATTAAAAGAGGCTTAATGAATGAAGTAAAAGCAATAGAAAATCAATGTATTGTGGCTCTTGTGGGCGATAATATGAAAAATGCGATTGGCTTGGCAGGAAAGATTTTTGGTGCAATAGGCGAAAATGGAATCAATGTAACGGCAATCGCACAAGGCGCATCGGAACGAAATATTTCGATTGTAATTGATAAAAAAGATGAAGAAAAAGCATTAAATGTAATTCATGAAAAATTCTTTGCTTCGGCAGTCAAAAATGTTCACGTTTTTATTGCAGGAATTGGTAATGTAGGAACAGAATTTATAAATATCTTGTTTGCTCAAAAGCAAAAACTCGTTGAAGAATATCAAATCAATCTCAAAATAATAGGCGTTGCAAACAGTAAAAAAATGCTTTTCAATCATTCTTCCGAAACGTTTGAAAGAGTAGAAGAATTGACAAAAGAAGATGTTTTAAAATTCAAACAGAAGAAAGAAAATAAGAACGCAAAAACTTATTCTTCACTTAACGAATACTTCCAAACTATCAAAGAATTGAACCTTCGTAATAGTGTTTTCATTGATAATACGGCTTCTGATATTGTGAGTAAAGGTTATGAATTTTTGCTAAAAAATAGTATTTCTGTAGTTACGTGTAATAAAATTGCGTGTAGTAGTGAATATTCAAAATATTTAAAACTCAATAAATTAGCCAAAGAGAGAAACATTTATTTCAAATATGAAACGTCGGTTGGTGCAGCTCTTCCAATCTTGAAAACGATTTATGACCTCCGAATTAGTGGCGACAAAATCAATCAAATTGAAGCCGTAATTTCGGGAAGCCTAAATTTTATTTTTAATAATTATAATTCTGAAAATCAGTTTGCTGACGTTGTTTTACAAGCAAAACAAGAGGGTTATACCGAACCAAACCCATTAATTGATCTTTCTGGGTTAGATGTAATGCGAAAAATACTGATTCTTTCAAGAGAGTCAGGACTAAATAGAGAAATGTCAGATATTACTTTCAATAGCTTTTTACCAGATGAGTGTACCAACTCAAAAAGCGTAGAAGAACTCTTTGAAAATCTCAAAAAACACGAAAATCATTTTGTAACTCTTTATCAAAATGCCCACAAAAACGGCAATAAATTAAAGGTGGTTGCCAAAATGCAAAAGGGAAATTTATCAGTTGCTTTACAAGAAATTCCGTCTAATAGTCCGTTTTATAATTTGGAAGGAAAAGATAATGTAGTGGCAATAAATACAAATCGCTATGTTGATGAGCCTTTGGTAATCAAGGGTGCAGGAGCAGGAGCAGCCGTAACAGCAAGTGGTGTTTTTGCTGATTTGATGTTTATTATGAATAACTAAAATTTAATTACGAATTACGAATTAAAAATTACGTTTTTAACTTTGTCAGTAGTTTTTCAGTAATCTGAAAAATTCTGACAATAGTTAAACTAAATATACAGATGAAAAAAATAACAGTCTTTGCACCAGCCACGATAGCCAATTTTAATGTTGGTTTTGATATTTTAGGACTTTCTTTGGGAAATATGGGCGATGAAATTACGCTCACTCCCAACGGAACAACTGAAAATAAAATCCTAGAAATTATAAATGGCGATAATTTGCCAAAAGAAGCTGATAAAAATTGTTCTTCTGTCGTCATCAGAAAGATGCAAGAAGCACAAAATGACTTTATCGGTGTCGATATTGTCCTCAAAAAAGGTTTTTCTTCTGGAAGTGGTTTGGGTTCTAGTAGCGCAAGTAGTGCAGCAGCAGCATTTGGATATAATGAACTTATCGGAAAGCCATATTCGGATAAAGAATTGGTTGCTTTTGCTGCCGAAGGCGAACGTGTAGCCTGTGGAAGCGCACATGTAGATAATGTTGCGCCCTCTATTTTGGGTGGAATTATTCTTTCAAAAGGAAATAAACAAAGCGATATTTTAGAGCTTCCTGTTTTGGAAGATTTGTTTGCCGTTACGCTTTATCCACACGTAAAACTTAACACTTCCGACTCTCGTAAGATTTTAAAATCTACACTTTCAGTAGCTACTTTTAGCCAGCAGGTCGGACTTATGGGTGCTTTTGTGGTTAGTTTGTATGAAAAAGATTATGATTTATTTTCTGATTCGTTACAAGATTTGGTTATTGAGCCAATGCGTAGCCTTTTGATTCCAAAATTCAAAGAAATGAAACACGCAGCTTTAGAAAACAAGGCTTTAGCTTTCGGAATTTCGGGTTCAGGTCCTTCTGTTTTTGCAATGGCAAGAGGAAAAGAAAATGCAGAAACAATAAAAAATGCTTTAGAAAAAGTCTATAAAAATGTAGATATTCCGATTCAGACCTATATAAATCCTGTCTGTAAAGGCAATGGTGCTAGGATAATTGTGTAAAAACAGACTTCCTAGTCTGTTGAATTCTTGTATAATTTTTTTTTGCACAGACTGGGAAGTCTGTGATACTTAATTTCATTAATCAAAAATAATCCAAACCGATTTTCCATATTTTATTTTTTCTGTTTTTAAATTATATTCCAAAGGACAAGAATCAATACTGATTGTTTGGTGTTTTAAACTATCTAAAGGAGTTTTGAAATGATGATAATCAAAAGAACCATTACTTAAAGTATCTTTTCCAAAATCAATATCTTGAGACAGATTGGTTTTTTTATCAATATTTGTAATTGGATAAATAGAAAGAGAAGTCAAATTCAACTTATTCATTTCAACAGAATCTTTAGAAAAAACATATTTCATATTTCGCTCTTCATTTAGAAAAGTATCTTTTTTGAAAATAGCTATTTGATACAAATACATAGAATCAAAATTTTTCATGTAATTTCCTAAATACTCTGTTTTTACACTAGGAAGAGATTCTCTTTCACAATTATTATAATTTGTATCACTTAAAGACAAGTATTTTGCTTTTTCTGCTCGTGTATAATACATTATTTTTCTCAAATTATTTTCGGTATCATAATCATAGATAATCTCTTCAAAAAGTGTGTTTTTCGAAATAGGTATTTGATTTAAAATGGAGCTACTTAAAGCATTACTGACATTTTCAAAGCCATAATAAAAACGTTTTGAAGTAATAATTTTTCCATTACTGATAGAATCAATAATTCGATATTTCTGTCCATATTCCGAAACTCCATATTCTTGATAGATGTTTTTTAGTGAATCGTGTTCCTTACAAATCAAATAATGTTGATTGTCCAGTCCTCCACAAGAAGCATCTATATTTTTAAAACCTGCTTCTATTCGTTTTGAATAGTTTGATTTTTGGATATTTTGTAACAGAATAAATGCAGGTTCTTCTGTAATTTCTGTTCTTGATTTGAACTACAAGAAGAAAGAAATAATAAAAACAAACAAAAATAATTTTTCATAAGAATAAAAATAGTTACATCAGTAACTAAAGAGAATCGATTTTGAACATGAAAAGTAACCATAAGAAGTGATTTAACGTATTTTAAAGAGTATATCATAAAGAAAGATAGCCATAAAAAATTACTAAAACTCTACTACTTATGTTTCATGACCACCTTTTAAATAAAAGGCAACACGCCGATTTCTTATCCGAAAACAGAATCGACCCTATCACGGGCGATAAAATCCAAGTAGGCGACCGAATAGTTATTTGTGCTGCCTGTAAATCTGCTTTTTTGGAAGAAAGCTGGAATTATTTACGCCAACAACACTGCGACCAATACGGAACACTCAATAAAATTCCTAAAAGAGAAAAAATTTATTTTAATGAAGAGCCACTTATTTTATTACCTTTTGATGTAAGGGAAAGTGATTCTTTTTCGGATGATTTTACCTACAAGATTTTACAAAACTCTACCAGTGCTTTTATGGCTTTGTTGCCCTTGATTTTGATTATTTTTGCGTGGATTGTTGTTCCCTCTTTTGGTAGTGAGGGTTTTCAGATGATATTCAATATTTTTATTATGCCTCTTGGTGTGGTTGTTTTTTATACGGTTACCAGTACACTCTCTTCGCAACCAACCACTATTTTGGGAAATATAATGATGCGAAAAAATCATTATTTTATTCAAAATGTTCGTCAGAATTATAAAAAAGGAAATTATTTTGGTATTCATCTCAAAAATAAAAATATCGTTTCCAAGACAGAATTAGGCGAAAAAACAATTCCATTTTCAAATATTCAGAAGTTTGTTTATAGTTATTATCCTGATAGAATGATGAAAAAGCATGGTTATTTGGTTTTACAACTTCGTGTTACGACACAGAAAGAAACCATAAATTATGAGTCTATTTTTAGAGAAAATGAAGCAGAACAATTGAATGTTTTTTTGAATAGATTGCCTCAAAACCTAAAAATTTTTAGTAGAAAATCATTATAGTCAAAAATGCACCACTCCCATCAATTAGAAAAACAAAAAGACCAAGATTTTTTATTACAACAAAGAGTTGATCCAATAACAGGCGAACTTATCAAAGCAGGACATAAAATAGTTATTTGCTCGGCTTGTAAGTCTGCTTTTTTTGAAGAAAGCTGGGAATATTTGGGTGGAAAACATTGTAATCAAAAAGAGACACTTATTCAAATTCCTATCAATGAAACACTTTGGTTGAAAGCAAAACCATTGGAATTTTTACCTTTTGATTTTGAGGGATTTGATAAGGGATTTCATTATCAAAATCTAGTTTTTGGGTTTTTAGAGTTTGTAACAAAAATTGTTTTTCTTCTTGCTTTTGTCCCCTTGACTATGTCTTTATCTATAGAAAGTGAGAGGTATGACATATTTATTTTATCTATATTAATAGGAGGAAGTTCTATTACACTATTTTTTAATTTAGAAAAAGCTATCAAAAAATTACCTCTATCTATTTACAAACATATTCTTAACATTCATAAGGAACACAAATTAGCTATAGATAATAAAAAACAGGTGCTTGTTTTCAGAAATGATTTTAAAGAATTAGAATTACCACTAAATACAGTTTCAAAATTTCAATATTCTTTCAATTATGTAGATGGAGATACTTCAAGGTATAAAGATGTGTGTGATTTAACTCTAATTTTAGGATTTAGTAAAAATGGAGTTTATAAAGAAAGGACGATAACTACACAGCTTAGAAAAATTCATTTCAATAAATGGGAAGTTTTTCTTCAAAAAATTCCTTCTATTATAGAAGTACGGAATTTTAAACGCATTTATATTTAATGTAAAATGATTTATCGAATAAATTCGGCTATTCATCTAAAAAAATAACTCATTTATCGAAAAAAACTTTAAATTCGATGCAATTTTGAAATACATTCAGCGTTAGATAAAAAAAGAAAGCCACTAAAAATAGCATCTTTATTGACAAAGACTAAGTGAAATTAGTAAAATAGTTAATTCAAATAGCTAACTTTAACCTTTCAAAATAAGAATTATTTTATCATCTCTATAAATTTAGAATCACTTTTATAACTATGAAGAAACAAAACACAAATTTATTAAACTTTCTTACGAAGGGAATTATCGGAATGGCAGCACTTATTTGTGGTGTTACTTTTTCGGCAAATGCCCAAGAGTTCGGAATGGAGTATGCTCAAGATGGATACAACCACAACTCAATCCGTCCTTTGCACGAATCGCATATTATGTACAAAAAGACACTTTGGTTCAGAATGTCTTTAAAAGAAAAGCAAAACTTGCCTTTCTTTGCAATGGAAAATCAAATTACAAAAGTAATTATTGATGCCGTAAAATTAGGAATTATTCGTCCTTACAAAAATGATTCTTTGCGTACTCGTATGTCTCAAGAAGAGTTTTTAGAAAATCTTACCATTCCTTCAGAAGAAGTTCAACTTACAGAAGAAGAAATTGCGATGGGCTTTACACAAGACGACCTTGGTGGTTTTGGTGGAGGAGGAGATGATTGGGGTTCTGGTGGCGACTGGGGTGGCGACGGTGGAGGCTCTGCTGAAGCTGAAACAGTAGCTAACGAGTTTTATCCTAAACAACTTCACTTATTAGAAATTAAAGAAGATTTATTGTTTGATAATAAGCACTCTCGTATGAAGCACGATATTCAAGCAATTACAATCATTATTCCTGCTGAAATGAATCCTTCAACAGGTTTAGAGAAAAAATTAGCTGCATTTTCTTACAAAGAATTAGTTCAAAACCTTTTCCGTGATAACTCACAAGCAATTTGGTACAATGAGCGTAACAACCGTCATCACAGAAATTTGGAAGAAGCATTTGATTTGCGTTTATTCAATGCTCGTGTTATCAAATATGACAATGCTAGAGATAACATGATTGTTGATATTTATGAAGACCAACGTTCTGCACTTATCGCAGCTCAACAATACGAACATCAATTAGTAGAATATGAAAGTAACCTTTGGGAAAACTAAAAGTTGATTTCTATTCTATCACAAAAGCCTTTCTTACACAATTGTAGGAAAGGTTTTTTTGATTTTTGAATCTATAAAGCAAACAATTTTAGTATTTATTGCTTTTTAACGTATATTTGAATTTTAGAAACAAAAAGAGTTTTTTATAAATTTCTAATATTAATTTTTTAACTATCATTTTTTTCAACTCAATCTCTTCAAAATGAACACAAATTATTATTCATTACTTATCGCATTTTTATTTTTTGTAACAGGTTTTGTAGCTTGTAAAGGTAAAGAAAACAAAGAAGGAACAACAGACGCAAAAACATATACAGTAGAACAGCTTATGGATGTTCGTTGGAAAGCAACTTCTGGTGTAGAAGGAGGCGAAGAATTAAACTTTGCCAAAGATGCTCAAAAAAATGAGTTATCTTATCAAAGAATTTATGGTGAAGGAACAGCAGCCAAAACAGTAACAGGATACTGGAAATTAGAAGATGGAAACAAACTTATTTTAGAAGATTGGGACGAATCTACTCAAGCTGTAAAAGCTGCCGAAACTTATACCATCGAATCTATTACAGATACACAACTGGTTTTATCAGGCAATGGAGGAACGAGAACTTATACTAAATAATTTCTCTATAATTATCATTTCATTTTAAGGCTTTTATCTAAAAACTACGTTTCTTTGTAAGCGTAGTTTTTTTATGTGCTTACAGCTTATACTTTAACCATTTCAATTAATCTAACTAAATAATGATTCCATTTCCAAGTTCAAGCGAATATGCTTCCTTTTATGCTAATTATATACGGCTCATTGGTGAATATATTGCAAAAAATGAAGTCGAAAATATTGTAGAAATCCTCTCAGCACAGGGAGAAGAAACCAAAAAGACTTTTTCTCAATTCTCAGAACAAGAGTCTCTTTTTAGATATGAAAAAGGAAAGTGGAGTATCAAAGAACTTTTGGGACACATGGTAGATACTGAACAAATTATGTCGTATCGTGCTTTATCTTTTTATCGTGGTGAAAAACAATCTTTAGCAGGTTTTAATGAAAATGAATATGTGAGAGAAGCCCACTTTGATACAATTCCTTTTTCAGATTTGTTAGAACGCTATGAAATTGTACGTAAATCCTCAGTTGCTCTTTTCAAAAGTTTTGATGCTGCACAGACAGCAAGGATAGGAGAAGCAAATCATAATGAAATGTCTGTTCGTGCGCTTGTGTATATGATTGCAGGACATGAAATTCATCATTTACATATTTTAGAAGAACGTTATAAAGCTTAAAACTAAGCTATATCAAATATTTAGTAAACATAAAACTAGAGTAGTATTTTAACAAAAAGACTCTTTTTTCTGTTTTACTATTTCATTCTGTTACTTATTATTCATTTTCGTTATTTAATTAACTTATTTTTTATGAAAAAAACTATCCATTTTTCGTTTGCATTTTTTGTGCTTCTATCCTTTATTTTTTCAAGTTGCGATTCTAAGAAAAAAACAGCTACCAATGAGTATTTAGTAAAAGGAAGTATTAATAATTTATCTCAAGATATGAAATTGGTTGTTTCTGATATTAGTACAAAAGATATTGTTCCTCTATATGAAGTGGGAGTCAAGAAAAATGATAAATTCAAACTCAAAGGAGAAATTACTGAACCCACACCTTTTTATCTGACTTTAATTAGAGAATCTGATAGTACATTTTCGCCTTCCGATAATTTGGTAGTGTTTTTTGAGCCTTCACAAATGGAAATTCAAGCTGATGCAGGCAAACTTTCAGAAGCAAAAGTTACAGGTTCTCGTTCACACTCTCATTTTGAGATGTATAGAAAAGGAACAATTGGATATGAAAAAAGCATGAAAGAATTAACAGCAAAAGCAATGAGTAGTTCACAAGCTGGTGATACAGCAACGTATCAGGCTGCCATGTCAGAATATGAAACACAATATGAAGAATGGAAAAATTATAACAAAAAATTTATTGCAGAAGATTCTATCGAATATGCTGTACGTTCATTTCTAGCTGTTAATTATATGTTGGAGGAAGATTATGCAACAGAATTAGAAACATTGATACAGGGAAAAAATTCTACTTGGACAAATCAAATTAAATCATTTGTTAATCAAGTCAAAAAAATATCAATAGGACAAAATGCTCCCAATATTGCTACACTTCAAAATGTAAAAAGTGAATCAATATCTTTGGATAGCTTAGAAAAAAAACCTACTATTCTTTATTTTTGGGCTTCTTTTGAGCCAAAGGCTGCTTCACAAGTACAACAATTTGGACTTTTAAATGCTTCTAAAATGAAAAAAGAATATCAGTTTATTGGTATTTCTTTAGACTCAGATATTGATGCTTGGAAACAAACTATCAAAGAGTTACCTCAAAATCATATACAACTTATCGATATTTCTGCTGACCAAAATGCAGCTGTTACCTATCATTTGACAAGTTTACCTTTATTTATTGTGTTGGATGAAAATAAGAAAATGATTTATAAAGCAAATTCGATAGAAAAATTGAATTCTTTTTTAATGAAATAAATCCAAACTATAGATACACTTCAAAATAGTAGAAAATTGTCTGATACATTTTTATGGTATCAGACATTTTTTATTAAAAAAATGAAGTTGTATCTATCTTCATATCATAAAAACTACTTACTAATAAGTTACAAGAAATAGTATTTAAAAATGAAAAACGAATTTGATTATTTAATTATCGGACAAGGCTTGGCTGGTTCTATTTTAGCATATACTCTTCTTGAAAAAGGAAAAAAGGTAATGGTTTTGGATGAGCCTAAACTACAAAATTGTTCGAAAATAGCAGCAGGAATTTGTAATCCCATTACAGGAAGAAATCTTGTCAGAACGTGGAAGAGCAAAGAATTATTTACTTTTCTAAATGATTTTTATCCAAAATTAGAAAAACAATTCAACCAAAAATTCTTTTTCCAAACACCTATTTATCGCCCTTTTCAAACTTTAGAACAACAACAGGATTGGTCAGCACAAGAAGATAAAGCAACTGAAGAAGTAATTTATCCTAAAAGTCGTTTTCTAGAAGAAAATGTAAATGATCCGTTAGGTGGACTTTTAATAAAAAATGGAGGACATCTTAGAACAGATATTTTTTTGGAAGTTATCAAAAAATATTTGATAGAAAAAAATGCTTATCAAGAAAGGTTATTTGATTTTGATGAATTGATATTAAATAAGGATAGTGAAAATGAAAAAGTAGCTTATCAAGATATTAAAGCTAATCATATTGTTTTTTGTAGAGGTGCAGCTGATAAAACAAACCCATTTTTCAATAAACTGCCTATTCTACCAGCAAAAGGCGAAATTTTGCACATTGATTTTAATAAAGATGAAAAAATAATTGAAAAATTGAACCAAATTATTCTTAATAAAGGCTGTTGGCTTGTTCCTTTTCAGAATTATTTGAATAACAAAGCAATAGAGACTTTTGCAACAACTTTTCGTACAGGTTCTACTTATAATCATGATGATTTGACATTAGAACCTACTAAAGAAGCTAAAGATGAGATTGAAACCAAACTTGAAGCTGTTTTGAAGCTGTCCTATAAAATTACAAAACAAGAAGCAGGCATTCGCCCATCCACACGCACACGCTATCCACTTATGGGAACACACAAAGATTATCCTCAAATGAGTATTTTTAATGGTTTTGGTGCAAAAGGAGTTTCCATGATTCCTTATTTTGCTAGTGAGTTTACTGAATATTTATTTACTGGAAAAGAACTGGATAAAATACTTAGAATTAATAAATGGTTGTTGAAATAGAAGTTGTAATTATTATTTTAAGAATAAAGTGGCATAAATCATGAGTATTATTTAGTTTTAAATTCAATCAGAACATACATAGAAATCAAATCTGCATGAATACTCAAAAATTATCATTACAACTTCTTTTGTTGACTATTTCCTTTTTCTGTTTTTCTTCTCTTTTTGCTCAAACAGACTTTCCAAAAGAAGTTCAAGACTGGATGTGGAAGGGGGATATAGAAGACCTTCGTCCTTCAAATAATAAATCATATATTTATCAAAACGAATATGGAGAAAAATATAAAGTTTATTTTCGTTTTCCAACGTCAAGAAAAAAAGAAGGAGACTTTAATAATCCTATTTCTATACGTATTTCTCGCTATTCAGAGGAAAGAAAATTGCCAGATTGGAAAGTAATCTATTACATGGATTTTGATGGAAATTTGGTATTTATCAATTATGAAACAAATTATCAGGAGTATGCTAACTTCAGACAAGAAATAGTAGTAAAAGAAGGACAAGAATGGTATCATAAAATTAGCAAAAAAGAAAAAGGAGCGAAACAGTTTGAAGCTCAATCGGTAGCAAAAGGAGCAATACAAGACGAAATTGGCTTTCCTTATTTTCTTACAAAAACAGAAATGATTAATTTTTTAAAACCAAAATTAGTAGCAGAAGCAAACTTGTTTAAGCCATTGTTTATGCAAAGAGAATCTAATTTTATCTATAGTTCAGAGCTTCCAAAAAGTGTGAATATAAAAGGAGATTCAAAAGAATATAGTTTTGGGAATTTTGAAGAAGAAGAAGAATTAGAAAGACACATTAGAGTAGAGTACAAAGCTGAAACTGAAAAAACAGTTGTTTCTGGCATGCTTACTCCCTTTGACGGTTTTTCTTTTGAGGTTGAAGGTTATGTTTCCTTAATTGGTTTGAAAGGAAAATATGTTGTTTTGGAAGGAACTGGAGTAGACTCTTCTTTTGAAATAATGGTTTATTCGGAAGAAAAATCAAGTGTTGTCTTTAATAAGTGGGTAAGTGGACTTTATTTTTATAATAAAAATCTTATTTTTTCAACACAGGCATCAGAAAAACAGATTAAAAACGCTATTCATTATGGAGAATGTGAAGAAGGAGGTGGAATGAGTATTGAAAAACACGGAATTTATGATGCAGGAAAATTAGATGATCTTTCTACTGACGATATTCCAATTCATTTTACTAATCAAGTGCGTTGTATATTGGTTCAATAAAAGACTTCAAAAAATAGTTAAGAACAAATCTTAAATATTCTATCAAAAAAATAAAATCTTCAACTCACTAATTATGAAACAAAATAGTTTATTCATTACCTTATTTTTACTCCTTTTCTCAATTACTTCATTTGCTCAAAACACAGAAACAGCAGAAGTAATAGAAAAAGTAGAGTTTAGAAATATTAGTAAAGACAGAGTAGGTTTTCCAGAAGGACAAATCAATTCTATCGCCATTGATGGTAATGATACAAAATGGATAGCTACCGAAAATGGTTTGGTTGCTTTTTATGCTGATTCTACTGTCCGAACATTTAATAGATCAGATAAATATGACTCTTTGATAGACAAAGTAAGTTCGATTCGTTTCGATAAAAAAGGAACAATTTGGCTTGGTACTTTTTCGAATGATATTGTAAGTGTTGTCAATTTAGATGCGTATGGAGAGTATATTTGGCATACAGAAATACCGACTTTTAGTAATAAGAGTTTTTATATTAATGCAATTGACGTAGATTCGAAAGGAGGAAAATGGATTGCTACTGCACAAGGTGGACTTTGGCATATTGCAGCAAATAATAAGAAAACAATTTATAATAGAGAAATTGAGCCAAATATTCCTAGTGATGCAATTAATGCTGTAACAGTAGATAATAATGATGTTGTTTGGGTAGGAACAAGTGCAGGAATGTTCAATATTCAAAATGGAAAATTTAAGGATGCTTTTGATGTAACTAATGATGGCTATGGCTATGACAATATTCTCCATATTGATTTAAAACCTGATGGGAATTTGTGTGTAACAGCTCTTAATCGTAAAGGAAAGCAATTTTTGGTGTGTAATCAAGAAATGTTTCAAATGTCCAAGAGGGTTACAAAGTCTAAGTTTTTTAGATTTAATGATGTTTTGGTTACACCAAATGAAAATGTTTGGATAGCAGGTGTCAAAGGAGTTATTAAATTTGCTAAAGAAGAAGACCCTATTTTTTATGATCAAGACTCTGGTTTGGTTGTAAGTGCTGTAACAGCATTAGCTTATGATATTAATGGTGATATTTGGCTAGGAACTCCACGAGAAGGACTATTTAAAATGCAATTCAAAAAAATAGAAATTCCGAAAGAAGCTGAAATTGAACCTATAAAAGAAGAAGTAAAAGAAGTAATTGCTTTAGTAGAAGTGAAAAAAGAACCTGAAATAAAAGTAGAAAAGGAAATAGTAAAACCAACTATCGAACTTCCTAAAATAGAAGTTCCGAAAGTTTTTTTTAATCAAAAAGAGATTAAAAAAGGAGAAGCTATTAGCTTAGAAAATATCGAATTTAATATCAAAAGTTATTCTCTTAATAATGCAGAAGGTGTACAGGCTTTAGTTGATTTTATGAAGGAAAACCCAAAAGTAAGAATAGAAATTGCAGGACATACTGATAAAGATCCTCACCCTGCACATCCAAGTTATGCCAGAATAGCGAAACAACAATTAGACTTATCTCGCCAGCGTGTAGAAACTGTATATAGATATTTGACAGATAGAGGAATTGATACTTCAAGAATAGAAAAGAGAGCTTATGGAGGAACAAAACCTCTTGTTAATTCTAATTCTGGAGTAAATAGAAGAGTAGAAATGAAAATTCTAGATGTAGAATAATTTTGTTATAAACTTTTTAAATAAAAAAACTCTTCATAATTAATCAGTAAATGATATAATTATGAAGAGTTTTTTATTATTTTCTTTCTGTTTTCCTAGATTGACTGATTTAGTTTAAAGGAAAAGTAAGACCTAAGTTTACAGATAATACTCCATTACGAGCTGTAATATTATCGCTATCATAAATATTTGAAAGACCTAAGTTATAACGAACATCTGGAACTAACCACATTTTTTCTCCTACCTTTATGTGTAGACCAGCACCAAAAGCTGCTCCAAAGTCTGTTCCTTTAAATGTATCATCTGGATAATCTTCAAAATCACCACTTCCTGATTTAGCTTGTGAATTAAGTAAAAATCCTAAATAAGGGCCAGCAAATAATTCTGGACGAATATTCATCTCACTACTTCCCATATAGTAATTAAATAGAAGGGTTGTACGTAAATAGTCTACCTTAACAGTAGCATCATCAGTAGTTACATTGACTCCTCCTATATTAACAGTGCTACCTTTATTAACAGCACCTTGAGAAGAATAATCAGCTTCTAGAGAAAGCCCTACACTCTCTGCAACACTATAATTTAGAACCAAACCAAGATTGAAAGCTGTTCTGTTATCAGCATCTTTTACATCTTCACCTCTAAAGTTGGCTATATTTACCCCCCCTTTTATTCCTAAAGAAGTAGTAGTTTGTGCGTAAGACGAAAAACTGATTGAGAAACTAATAGTTGCTACAAGAAGAAGAGCAAAGAAAAATTTTGAAAATGATTTAGTGATTGTTTTCATAAAAAAATAAGGTTAAAAAAATTGAATAAATAAAAAAATGATTCAGGTATAAGAACGGCTATATTGTATTTTTGTTTCAGTTTTTAGAAATTAAGTATTTTATAAACACAAAAAACACCTCATTTAAGCTCAAAATGAGGTGTTTTTGCTTGATTATCAGCGTTTAATAAATTATTTAATAATCAAGGTTTTTGTTCCTACAGTTGTTCCATTATTAAATCTCAAAATATATTGTCCTGCTGGAAAAGCTTCCACTTTTAGTGTAGTTTGTTCTTTAGTAAGAGTTGTTTTAAGAACTTGTTGCCCTAAAATATTCAATAGTGTAAATTCAATAGGTTGATTACTATTTAAAGCACTAACATCAATATTTACTTCATTAGATGTAGGATTTGGGAATACACGAATAGCTCTTGTAAGCTCATTCTCATATTCAATTCCTACTGGCTGCACATCTTGTACTGCAATGGAAGGTGTATAGAGTTCGTTTGCTTTTGTGATAGCTTCTTGGATAGTAGCTTCATTATTTCCTGCTGCTAATACCAAAGCAATAACAATTCTTTCTCCTGCTGGAATTGTATAAGGACCTGCTGAAATAGTTGCACTTACATCTGTTCCTGTCGTAACTCCAATGCTTTTATTAGAATCACCTAATAAAGCTCTTCTTTTCTCTTGATCTGTAAATCCATCAAAAACTCCATAAGGTGTTCCTGTATATGCAGGGTCATTAGATATTAAGGAATAAGTAACACCAGTAGCAAACAAATCTAATACTCCCACTCCTACACTAGGTATATTAGGTTTTTTTGCAGAAATAATGGCAGCATTTAGATTATCTTTCCAAACAGCTTGATTGTCACCTGATTCATCTCCACCTCCAATATCCCAGTCTCCATACAAACCAGCATAGAAATTAGTAATATTTTGGGTTGTCATATTCTGAAAGACATATTCTACTATTATAAAGTTTTCTGCCCCGTCCGTATTCCAAACTTGTATACTTTGAGTTGTATTTATAGAAAGTTTTGAGCTTCCTGCTCCATTATCATTGAATGAGGTTTGCCAAACTGATTTTTCAGGTTCATTTTCATCTGTCGGTAAAGCTACAATTGGTGTAATAACTCTAAAATCTTCATCATAAATATCATCAACAGAGCGTACTGTATTTGATAATTTATTTCCAGACCTAAACATCAAACCCAGTTCATAAAGCATATCAATTCCTTGATACACAAAACCATTTCCAATTTGAGTTGGAGCATCTTTTGTTTTTTCATGCCATCCAATTGTGCCTTTACTATCTACTGATGTGGTAATATTATTTTCATCGATAGTAACAAAGGCAGGATTGACTACAAAAGAAGCAAATTCTTGTACTTCATATTCATCTTGAGTATAAGTAATACGTAATGTAACAACACCAAATTTTTCTAAAGTAGGACTAATCTGTACTTTGATTTGATTTTGTGTAGTTACAGATTGATTTGTATTCATTATACCCTCATAAATAACATCACCTTCTATTATAGATAAGGTATTATCAATAGTTTCAATTTTGATTTTAAAATCAGATTCACTAGGAGCTAAATAGCTAAAAAATTCAGCATTAAAAACAGCTATATCCCCAGCATAAGGAATTTTACCATCTTCAGCTCTCACTAACTCAATCTTTTTCATACGTACAGCCACAGGAAATTCTGTCAATGCACGTTTCATATTCAAACGACCCTGTCCTGTTTTGCCATTATATTTTGGATCAAATCCATTGCCAAGAGGATCAGAGGTAATACGTAAAAGTTCTCCTATCTGAACAGGAGTAAGTTCTGGACGATGCGACCAAGTAAGTGCTGCTGCTCCTGCTACAATAGGAGCAGCGAAAGAAGTTCCAGATGTACTTTGATATTGTCCATTATTTGCATTATTATGCACAGTTGTATAAATATCACTACCAGGAGCAACCAAATCTACACTATAATCATAATTAGTAAAGCTAGATATATTATCAGTTGCAGTTGTTGACCCTACTGACAAAACACCCTCATAACTTGCTGGGAACTGCGCTAAATTTTTTCCATCATTACCTGCAGCCACTATTATTAGACATCCATAATCCTCAATTACACTTTTTACAATGTCTGATGCAATCTGACTATAAGTATTTCCACCCCAAGAACAATTAATAATCTTTACGCCTGTTTCTGCCATATAAACAATTCCTTTGTATCCATCATATATGATTAAATCATTGACTTTATCATCAGGACTATGTTTTGTAGATACAATTTTTACATTAAAACCTGTACCTGCAATACCTAAATTATTATCAGTTGAAGCTGCTGCACAACCTGCAACTGAAATACCATGGTCTACACCTGATGTAAAAAGTTGAGGGTTGTTGTCTTGAACAAATTGGGAATTACTAGCTGCTGTTGCTCCAACAAAATCCCACCCATAATGATTGTCAATATATCCGTCATTATCATTATCTATTCCATCAATAGGATCATTCTGATTGTAATATACTTTGTCTTTTAAATCTGGATGATTAAAATCAAAACCTGAATCAACAATACCCACTAAAACGGTAGAATCTCCTTTTGTAATATCCCATGCTTCAAAAGCTTTAATTCGAAACAGATAGTTTTGCTGAGCAATATTAGCAT
The DNA here is from genome assembly GCA_020630575.1 of Bernardetia sp. Taxonomy (GTDB): domain Bacteria; phylum Bacteroidota; class Bacteroidia; order Cytophagales; family Bernardetiaceae; genus Bernardetia. The sequence continues at coordinate 137,248 of JAHDBD010000009.1, read as the reverse complement.
CATTAGGGGTGTAATACATCCTGTTCACAGGAATAGGCTCTGCTGTCTGAACCATTCCTGTTGCCATTAGCTTATCAATCATTTCAAAAATATTAACTTCTTCTTTTAAGTTGACTTGATAAATCAAGGAAATATCTACTCCAGAAATGTTTTTATTAGCTTTAGTTTTGGTAAGTTGTTTTCTATGTTCTGTTTGTGGGAAAAGCTGGTTTACATTAGCACTTGCTCTTTGGTTAATAAGCCTAGAGAGTGCATTACTGCTCTGAAATGCTGTTCTGTATTCAGGTTTTAATGTAAACCAAACACGGTTTGCTTCAATATCATTTTCTGTAACTCCTTTTGGAAGTTTATAGTTAGATTTAGTAGAGAACTGGGCATGAGCTTTTTGGATAAATATGTTCGAAGAGAACATAAATAAACCAAGTAAGCAAAATCCCAAATAATTATGTATTATACTACGCATTGTGTATTAATTTGAAGTGATATATATTATAAATAGAGTGTGTTATTTTGAGCTCTTAATAGACTTTGAACTGATACCAATAAAAAGTTGATTAATATTTTTACAGAACAAAATGTGGTAGGCACGAGACTTATTTATTATCAGTACAATATTGAAATATTAGATAAGGAGGCTTATTTTTAATAGTTTTGAAATCAACATTTTAAGTTGTTTCGTCTAATATATTGAAATAATTTTACAAAGATATTAACTTTAGAACTTCAATAGTAATAATAGTTGAATTTTTTAAAGATAAAATTAAATTATCATTGTTTTTTTTGAGAATTAACTTTTTCTTTTTGAAAAAAGCTAAAAATGATTTTTTAGAAACTAATTTATTTTTCAGACCTTTGAATACTTTTGCTGTTTCGTTTGATACATAAATTACCAATGGATAAAAATAAACCCCGTATTTCTTCGTTTTCGTTTGCTTCTTTTTGGACTCCTTCTCGTACGCTCAAAGTAGCTCTTTTTGCCACAGGACTTTCAGGAATTGTAGCCGAATATATTTTATCTACTTTGGCTACTTATTTTTTGGGCGATTCTGTCAAACAGTTTACACTTATTGTTTCGGTAATGCTTTTTTCGATGGGCTTAGGAAGCAGATTAAGCCAATTTTTTAAGAAGAATCTTATCGAACTCTTTATTGCTTGTGAGCTAATATTATCTTTGTTGGTTTCCTTTTGTTCGTTGCTTACCTACGGAATTGCTTCTGTGAGTGAATGGATAGGGTTTGTAATTTATACTTTAAGTATTTTGATAGGTCTTTTGATTGGTTTTGAAATTCCTTTAGTTACTCGTATCAATGAAAATTATGAAGAATTGCGTTTTAATATTTCCTCAGTGATGGAGAAGGATTATTATGGTTCTTTGTTAGGAGGAGTATTTTTTGCATTTATTGGATTACCTTTTATTGGTCTGACTTATACGCCTTTTATTTTAGGAATCATTAATTTTTTGGTGGGAGTTTTAGTTCTTTTTACTTTAAAGCCTCTTTTTTCAGGAGGCTGGCAGGCAAATTTAAAAGTAATAAGTTTGGCTGTTTTGGGTGTTATCATTTTTGGATTAGTGGGTGCAAAACCTGTCGTTATGTATGGTGAGCAAAAACGCTACAAGGATAAAATTGTATATGACGAACAAAGCCGTTATCAAAAAATAGTAATGACTCAGTACAAAAATGATTATTGGTTATACTTAAATTCTCATCTTCAATTTAGTACATTTGATGAATGGCTATATCACGAACCACTTGTACATCCAGTTATGCAACTTGCTACACACTCTGGAAAAAGTCAGAAACAAGAAGGAAAATTAGATGTATTGATTTTGGGTGGAGGAGATGGCTGTGCTGCAAGAGAAGTTTTGAAATATGACAATGTCAATAGTATTACCTTGGTAGATTTAGATCCTTCTATGACAAAATTAGGAAAAGAAAACCCTATTCTTAAAAAAGTAAACAAAAACTCTCTAAATAACGAGCGTGTAAAAGTCTATAACAATGATGCCTTTAATTTTTTAGCTGATAGTATGGTTTTTTATGATGTCATGATTGTAGATTTTCCAGACCCAAAAACAATTGAAGTAAATCGTCTTTATACATTAGAGTTCTATCAACTTTGCTATCAACATCTGCGACCAAAAGGAACAATTATCACACAAGCAGGAAGTCCTTATTATGCAGCAAAGGCTTTTGATTGTATCGACAAAACAATGCAAGCAGCAGGATTTAAAACCCTTCCCATGCATAATCAAGTGCTGACAATGGGAGAATGGGGGTGGATTGTTGGAGGTAAAACTATTAGCAGTGACGAGCTAAAAAAGGAAATGCAAAACCTTCAAATCAAAAATATAGATACAAAATGGCTCAATCATGATGCAATGTTACAAATTACTTCTTTTGGTAAACAATGGAAAGTAGGGGAAAAAGAAATGAATGAATTAGAAATAAATACGATTCATAATCCTGTTTTGTATCGTTATTATCACGATGGAAATTGGTATGTCTATTAAAAAAATAAAATCATAACAATAATTCATTAAAAAGCATTACGAATGAACTAATTTTGTAAATGTTTTTTTGACCTATTGTAATCCTTTTTCTCTCCTTGTCGTTTTTGGTACTTGAACGTAGCCATAACAAAACTACCTTGCTTTCTATGAAAAATTATCTTTTCTACTTCAAAAAACATATTCGTCTGTCTTCACCAATCGTTTTAGGACAAATTACAACGGTTTTGATTGCGCTTTCAGATACGATTATGGTAGGAAACTATGATACTGTTGCACTTGCTTCATCAGCTTTTGCAAATAGTGCCATTTTTACTTTTGCGACCTTCGGAATTGGTCTTACTTATGGTCTGAAGCCTCCTGTTGCTAATGCGTATGCAGCTAAAAACTTTCCTCTTTGTGCCAAATATTTGCAAAATGGAATGGTGCTTTATGCACTTGTAAGCACGCTCATGTGGTTAGGTTTTGAAATGGCAGTTCCATTTTTGAATTATCTTGATCAACCTCCTTCAGTAGTCGTGTTAGCAATTCCATATTATCGTTTGGTGGCACTTTCTATTATTCCTTGGTTTTTGTTTTTGGCTCTACAACAGTTTTCAGAAGCTCTTACCAAGACAAAAGTACCTATGACTGTCAATATTCTTTCCTGTGTAGTCAATATCATACTTAATTATCTTCTTATTTTTGGTAAATTTGGCTTTCCAGAACTTGGGCTTGTGGGAGCAGGAGTAGCAACACTTGTTTCTCGTGTTTTACTTTTATTAGTAATGCTGATTATATTTTTTGCTTTGCCTTTTTTTAGAAAGTTTATTGATTTTACATTTTCGATTTCAGTCTTTTCAAAAGAAATTTTCAAGAAATTATTAAACATTGGAGTTCCTATTGGTCTGCAAATGGTTTTTGAAAGTGGTGCGTTTGGTGTGGCTGCAATTATGGCAGGCTGGATTAGTAAAGAAGCTCTAGCAGCGCACCAAATTGCACTTAATATTGCATTTACAACATTTATGGTGGCTGTGGGAATTTCTCAAGGAACAACTGTTGCCATAGCAAATTTAGTAGGGAAAAATAATCTAAGTGAAATCAAAATCACAGGAAGAAGTGCCGTTTATTTGATTGTTATGTTTATGGCAGCCATGGCAGGACTAATATTTTTATTTAATGCACAAATTCCACTTTGGTACATCAATGAAGCCGAACCCAATGCAGCACAGATTATAGAAATAACGATGCAACTTCTTATCATTGTAGCTGTTTTTCAGATGACAGACGGAATACAAGTAGTTTCGGCAGGAAACCTTAGAGGATTAGAAGATATTAAAGTTCCGACAGCAATTAGTCTTTTTGCGTACTGGGTAGTTGGTATTGGTGGTGGATATATTTTAGCTTTTCCTCTTAAAATGGGTGTTACTGGTATTTGGTGGGGATTATGTCTAGGACTTATTACCTCTTCTGTCTTGCTTACTTGGCGTTTTGAAAGGAAAAAATTTTAGATAATTTTTATCTAAAAAATACTACAAAGCGTAATTTTTCATTATTGAAGAATTACGCTTTTTTGTCTGAACAAAAACAGAAATTTATCTCAGTTTTTAAACTGAAATTTACTCATAAATGGCTATTTTGGTTTCTACCATTCTTACTCTATAAAACGAATATGGAGCATATTTTTGAAGCTACATTGCCTTTGACAAATCCTGTTTTGAAGTTTTTGATTCTGCTTTTTGTAATACTTTTTGTTCCTGTTTTAATTTAATAGAATTAAAATTCCTCCTTTGCTTGTTATCATCGCAGGTGCATTTTTAGTCTTTCAGATTTTTATTTTAAAAGAATAACTAATTTTTTAGTTGAATGATTTGCTTCTTTAGTTTTATTACCGTATGTTTGTATCAACTAAGTTGTTAGTTGTTAACTCCCCACTTTTAATTTACCTCCCTGTTGTTGTTTTATCAATGACACAATCCAATCCATCATGCAAGAATTGACAAAAGCTGAAGAAAAAATTATGCAACTTCTTTGGGATGCAGAAAAAGCATTTGTAAAAGAACTAATAGAAAAAATTGAAGGCAAAAAGCCAAGTTATACGACTGTTTCGACAATTATCCGAATTTTGGAAACTAAAAAGTTTGTTGGACATAAAGCCTACGGAAATACACATCAATATTTTCCATTGGTAAGCCGAGAAGAGTATGCAAAATTTGCAACTAGAAGTGTCTTAGATAGATATTTTGACGGTTCATTTAAAAAACTCGTTTCCTTTTTTGCCAAAAAAGAAGAAATTGATATCGAAGAGCTAGATGACATCATGAAAATGATGGAAAAAGAAGACCAAAAAAAGGAAGAGGAAAAAGACAAAAACACTAAATCATAATTCTATTAATCACTACTAATTTACCACTAATCATAATTCAAAATGAAACTACTATTTTTTGATTATCTGCTACAATGCAGTTTGTTTTTGGTCTTGCTATATATTCCTTATTTTCTTTTTCTAAAAAATGAAACATTCTTTAGTTTGAATAGAAAATATTTAGTTTTTGCATTATTGCTGACACTTATTTTGCCATTTTTTCCGTTGAATATATCCAATTTTTTAGGACTGTTTTTCCAAAATTCAGAAGCTGTAACTGTTCCAGAAATTGATATTTTTCTAGCTTATGGAGATGCAATAAATGATGCAACTACAGAAACCTCAAAAAGTATTTTTTCAGAACCATCTACTTGGATTCTTTTGATTTATATGTTAGGAGTTACAGTAATTTTTATTAGAATTCTTTTAGGTCTCTCAATGATTTTGAAACTCTATTTTACAGGACAAAAAACTAAAAAAGAGCATTTTACACTGATTGAAACCAAGTCAGAAACTGAGCCTTTTTCTTTCTTTAATTGGGTTTTTATTTCTAAGAACAATGACTTTTCAGAAGCAGAACAAGCTGAAATTATAGCACACGAAAAAGCACATGTCAGACAAAAACATGCCCTAGATTTACTTTTGATTGAATTTTTAGGAATATTATTGTGGTTTAATCCTCTTATTTATTTCTATAAAAAAGCCTTGAGAGATACACATGAATATTTGGCTGACAAAGAGACAATTACTCATTTTTCTGACAAAAAACAGTATCTCAATTTGCTTATCAATCAACATTTTGTGGGTAGAAATCTACCTTTTGTTACCAAATTTCATCAATACTCACTACTTAAAAAGCGTGTAATTATGATTACTAAATCGCCTTCTCACAAAATTGCAAAGCTCAAAATTATGCTTGCTGTTCCTGCTCTTTTCTTGTGTGTTTTTATGACCAGTTGTTTGAAAGAATACGTGGAAATTTCAGAGCGTTCAGAAGTTTCTTCTAATGATTTTGCAGCAGCTTTTCCGAAGGAGTATGAAGTAGGAAAATCGTATAAAATCCGTAAGACTACTACTATGGAGTTAGATTTAGAAAAGGACAATGATTACATGTTACGTCTTTTTCCTGCTGACGATTTTGAGGGTGTAGAAATTAAAATGTTTGATGAAAAAGGAGAACAAATGGTTACTAATTTTATAGCTGAAAAATATTTTAGAGGTTTCACTTTCAGAAATACGACAACAGCAAAATACAGACTAGAAATTACAGTTCCAGAAAATAAAAAGAATACTTCTTTGGCAATGGCTTCTCGTAAGTTTGAGGAAAAAGAAAGTTTAGTTAAAGCAGATGAGAACGGATTTAGGAAAGTAAAAACGTATGAAATAAAGAAAAATAAAGATGAATATACTTTGGTTTTATCTACTGGTACTATGTATAGATTTGATATACAAAGTGAAGAGGAAGTAAAGGTGAAAATTGTAGCTGAAAACGGAGAAGAAATGATTGATTATACGCCTAATTTAGATTTAGAATATAAATCTGCTTGGTTAATGGGGCAACAAAAAACAGGAATTTATTATTTGAAAATAGATAAAAAAGGAACAAAACCAGCGACTATTGATTTAAAATTTAAGACAAGAAAACAGCAAGAAGAAGAGGAAAATGCTAAAAAAGGTAATGACTAAACCTTAATTTCCCAATTTGTACGTAATATTAAAAACAAGGTATTTTTTTGGATAAAAAGCCAAAATAATTGTTCATTTGCTTAGGTTAAACATTTTTTGAAAAATCTATTATGTATATTTTAGGAAGTTAAGGATTAAAAAAACTGTGTCTGAAAAACACAAGTTATTTAAGGGGAATGAAAAAAGCTCAAATACTTTTGTTTGAGTTTTTTTGCATTTCTGTAAGGAAAATGCCTTTCCTTTCCTACAACTAAACTAACAAAATAAAAAATCAATTTCCTATCTTTGCAAAATAAAAACTAGAAAAACTACATCTATGCTCATTGCCAAAAATATAGTCAAAAAATACGGTTCATTAGAAGTCTTGCAAGGAATTGATTTATCGATTGCCAAAAAAGAAGTTGTAGCTATTACAGGTTCTTCAGGTGCAGGAAAGTCTACACTTTTGCATATTTTGGGAACATTAGATGCACCAGACAAAGGCGAAATAATCATTAATGGTGTAGAAGTGCAGAAACTAAAATCGAATAAATTAGCTACTTTTCGTAACCAGCAAATCGGTTTTATTTTTCAATTTCATAATCTTTTACCAGAATTTTCAGCTTTAGAAAATGTCTGCATGCCTGCTTTTATTGGTAAAAAAAATGTCAAAGAAGCTGAAAAAAGAGCATCAGAACTCTTAGACCGTTTTGGAATATTAGATAGAAAAGACCACAAACCTTCCGAGCTTTCAGGTGGAGAACAGCAGCGTGTAGCTGTTGCAAGAGCATTGATAAATTCTCCAGCCTTAGTTTTTGCTGACGAACCAAGTGGAAATTTAGACAGCAAAAATGCTGACGAGTTACACAAACTTTTTTTTACACTAAGAGAAGAATTTAGCCAAACTTTTGTCATCGTCACGCACAATCCAGAACTGGCAAAAATGGCAGATAGAGAGATTGTTTTGCAAAAAGGTTTGGTAGTTTGATTTCAAGTATTTTGAGAAAATGAAGTTAAAATTTTATATCCTTTTTCGTATCTTTGCAAATCAAATTTTGTATAACAGACTTCCTAGTCTGTTTGAAAGTAAAAATAATTATTTTACCACTTAGCTGAAACTAAGAAATAGGTATGAAAACAACTCAAGAAAACTTAGCAATTAATAACGTCGAAAATCCTCATTTTCCGTATCGTGTCCTTTTGTATTACTGTTTTACTCCAATAGAAAATCCAGAAAAATTCAAGGAAGAACATCATCTTTTTTGTATAAAACTAGGGCTTTTGGGAAGAATTATTGTGGCCGATGAAGGTTTAAACGGAACAGTCTGTGGAACTCCAGAAGCATGTCAAAAATATATTGATGCTTTAGAAAACGATGTTCGTTTTAAAGATATTGATTTCAAAATTGATGCATCAGAAACGAATACATTTAGTAAGATAAATGTTCGTTTGAAAAAAGAAATCGTTCACGCAGGTATTCCACACATAAAACCGTATCACGGAACAGGAACTCACCTTTCTCCACAAGAATTCAAAAATCTTAAAGATATGGAAGATGTCGTTATTCTTGATGTGCGTTCGGATTATGAACATAATTTGGGACACTTCAAAAATGCTGTTACCTTAGATATTGAGAATTTTAGAGATTTTCCAGAGAAAGTAAAAGAATTAGAAAAGTATAAAGATAAAAAAGTTTTAACCTACTGTACAGGTGGAATAAAATGTGAAAAAGCTACTGCTTTGCTCATGAAAGAAGGTTTTAAAGATGTATATCAACTTCATGGAGGAATAATCAAATATGGAAAAGAAGTAGGAGGAGAAGATTTTGAAGGAAAATGCTATGTGTTTGATGAGCGTGTAGCTGTTGATGTCAATGAAGTAAATCCAACTTTGGTAAGTACGTGTTATGTTTGTAAAGAACGCAGCGATTATATGGTAAACTGTGCTAATCCAAAATGTAACCGACATACAACTATTTGCAAACCTTGTTTGGAAAAAATGGATGGTGCATGTAGTGACGAATGTAAAAATCACCCAGAAAAACGTAATTACGAACCAGAAGGAAAAGGAATGTACAAGAAAAATCTTAACGGTTACAATCCTTATATTGGTTGGAACGTTGATAAAGTAATAGACAAAAATGAAAAAGAAAAATAATAAAATCAGAATTAATAGTAGAATATTTAAACTGTTTTGATTTAAAAACGTTTTATGCTTTGTTTGAGAAATTGTAAGTCTGTTTTTACTTAGTTTCTCAAATGAAGCATTTTTTTATAAATTTGTATCGAAATCAACTAATTTCTAGCGCAAGATTTTATCTTGTGTTTATCATTTTGCAAGCAGATGCTTGCAAAGAAAGTTTTGCAAACATTTTTTCAACTAACTATCCTACATGAAAAGTATTGGTAAGTATATGATTTTTTTGAGCCGAACGGTTACAGATATGGAGCCTTGGCACGTTTACGTTCGTCTTTTTGTCGATGAATGTATGCGAATTGGTATTAGTTCGGTATATATTGTCACAATTATTTCGACTTTTATAGGTGCTGTAACGGCTGTTCAGACAGCTTATAACCTTGTTAGTCCTCTTATTCCTAAATCGCTTATCGGTACAATCGTTCGTGATATGACTATTTTGGAATTAGCCCCTACTATTACAGCTATTGTTTTTGCTGGAAAAGTAGGTTCGAATATCGCTGGTGGACTTGGTACAATGCGTATTACAGAACAAATTGATGCCATTGAAGTAATGGGAATTAATGCAACTTCTTATTTAGTTTTTCCAAAGATTTTGGCAGGTATAGCTACTTATCCTCTACTTGTTGTGTTAGCTGCCTTTTTAGCTATTACAGGTGGATATTTGGCTGCAACACTTACAGGACAAGTAACATCAGTAGAATATGTATATGGAATTCGCTTAGATTTTGTTACTTTCAATGTCGGATTTATGCTTATTAAGTCAATTGTTTTCGCCTTTTTGGTAACTTCAATTTCGGCTTATATGGGATATTATACACGAGGTGGCGCATTAGAAGTAGGAGAGTCAAGTACGAAAGCAGTAACGACAAGTTGTATCGCTATTTTATTAGCTGATTATTTACTGGCTCAAATGCTTGTTTGATTTTTGTGAAAACATTACTCTTGTTCATTTATAACTTATCACTTACCATTTATTACTATACACATTGGCTGATCAAAACCTTACTCCTAAAAAATCTATTCGTCCACAGATTCCAAATGCACTTCTTGTAGATACAATGAGTGGCGAAGAACGTTTTCAAAATGCTACATTGCGTCCTATCTTAAAACTTCAAAATAAGGTTTTACTTGCTATTTTTAAAGATTATATCCTAGAAAAAGAGACAAAAAAAGGCAGTAAAACAGAAGACAAAAGAAGCTATTCAAGACTTTCAGCAACCAAACAGCGAGAATATATCGATACTGTCTTTCAGAAAGATATAAAATTTAAAAGTCAGTTATTAGGAATGATAATCGGACATTTTGATTTGGAAGAATATAATCTGTATGCTCAAAACAGAACAGGAACAGACAGAAGAATCATAAATCTACTCAAAGAACGTATTTTTAATGGCTTGGCAGAACTTCCACAAGAGTTTTAATAAAAGTCAGTTTTCAAAACAAGAATAGTATTTCTGTCTTCACTTTTCCAATCTTTTGCATTTTATTTGCGTATTTTTCGGTAGAACAAATTATTACTTTTCTACTTAAACTAAAACGAAATGCAAAACCTATTTCAAAAAGCTACTTTACTATTTTTATTGTTTAGTTTTATTTCTTTCAAAAGCCTAGCGCAAGAAGATTCAATTTCTCTAAATTATATAAATGACAAAGAAAATGTTGTTTCTTCTGCTATGGAAGGTGAATGGTTTTCTCGTCAAGAAGGTTATACCCTAGTTTTTAAAAAAGATTCAACTGTTTTAAAGCAAATTCCTGAAAAATATCATGATTTTTTGAAGGATAAAATAATCTATTCGGTTGGTTATATTACCCTCAAATCCGAAACGAAAATCTTTACAGAAAATAAACCCTATTTTCTGACTGTCTTACATGGAAATCCTCATATTTTTTGGTTTAGAGAACGAGATGGTGATCCTTTGGGCGATTCTGAAAGTTTTAATGTTTTTATTGCCATTGGAGAAGCTCCTGTTGATGATCTTCTTTATGTAGGTGGGGATTTTAATAATCAACCTTTTTTTAGATTTACAAGAGTAAAAAAATAGTGCTATCAAAAAATCCTTTTCATATCAAAATGAAAAGGATTTTCGTGTTTTACTGATAACTAGACTTCAATTCTTCCAGCTATTTTTTTCTTAGAAAATGGCTTTCTTACTTTTAGTGAAAATGTATGAGGAAGTTTATCGTAAGGAGGTTTGAAACGAAACTTTCCTTTTTCTATTTCCTTTAGATTTGGAAAACAGTTATAAACACTATATTCATATTCATTAAAAAACTCTAGTTGTAAACCTTGTGAAAGCAGCGAATTTATAATTTCACTGATAGAGTGATTCCACGAATAAGAAACCTGTTTTTGCTTGTGTCTGTCGCCTGTGTAAGACTGTTCTACTTCTTCTATAATCGAAGATTCATTAAAGTAGGAATATTGTAACGCAAAATTATTTCCCCATTCATACATATAAATAACAGGGTGAAATTCTACCATATAGAAAAAACCACCTTCTTTGATATAACTAGCCACTATCTCAGCCCATTTATTCAAATCTGGAAGCCAACCAATTGCACCATAAGAAGTAAAAACAATATCAAATTCGCCTTGTAAATTATCTCTTAACGAATAAACATCAGAAACTACAAAGTTGGCAGGAGTTTCTATTTCTTGACTCAATTCGCCAGCCAGTTCTATGGAAGCATCAGACATATCCATTCCTGTCACCTCTGCACCCATATTTGCCCAAGAAAGTGTATCCATTCCAAAATGACATTGAAGGTGTAAAAGTGATTTTCCTTTTACATCACCTACTTCATTTATTTCGATAGCATTCAATGAATTTCTATCTTTTTTAAACTGTGCTACATTATAAAAATTAGAATCTCGGTGGGCTTCTGTAAGTGAATTCCACATCTTTTTATTGGCTTCTAGGTAGTCACTTGGCTCTTTTTCTTGTTCTTTTTTATAGTCTTCGTATTCTTTATCTCTTTCGTTCATTATTTTTGAATTTTATAGGAATAGGAAAAGTTTATTATGCACCCTTGTTTGATTTGGTAGCTCAATTTAGTAATAAATTTCGAAAAAGAGAACAGAACTTTATTTTTGTTGCTCTCAAATTTCTAATATAAAATTCGTTTTGACAAACATTTTCGTAAATTTGAATCTAATAAATAACATCCAAAGACTACTTCTTTATCCTAACTTTCAGATTAAAAAGATTATGAAAAAATCAACGCAATGTGTCCATAGTGGAACTTATTTCGACGAAAAAAGTGGTGGTGTAAATACTCCCATTTTTACCTCAACGGCTTATACTTATAGTGATGAAGGTGCAATTCCTTATCCTCGTTATTTCAATACAATAAATCAAGAAGTTGTGGCTCAAAAAATTGCTGCGTTAGAACGTGGAGAAGCTGCTCTTATTTTTTCTTCTGGAATGGCTGCTACAATGTCAGCACTTTTGGGAGTTTTAGAGGCTGGCGACCATTTGATTTTACAAAATGATATTTATGGAGGAACGCATTATGCTGTTCGTGAACAGCTTTCAAAACTAGGGATTGAATCTACCTTTGTAGAAGGACGCAAAATAGAAGATTTTAAAAAGGCAATTAAGCCAAACTCAAAGGCTATTTTTATAGAAACACCTTCAAATCCATTGCTTTCACTAGTTGATATTGCAGAAATGGCTTCTTTTGCAAAAGAAAATAATCTGATTTCATTTATTGATAATACATTCGGAACACCAATTTTTCAAAATCCATTGCGATTAGGAATCGATATTGTTATCCATAGCGCAACAAAATACCTAGCAGGACATAGCGACCTTTCTTGTGGTGCAGTTGTGACTTCTCAAAAACTGATTGAAAAAATTCATCATGTAGCCTTTAATTTTGGTGGAAATTTGGATGCTATGGCAACCTCACTTTTAGAAAGAAGTATCAAAACATTAGCGATTCGTGTCAAAACACAAGCTCAAAATGCTCAAAAAATAGCTGAAGCATTAGAGAAATTGCCACAAGTGAAAAACGTATTTTATCCAGGACTACCCACTCATCCAGACCACGAACTAGCTAAAAAACAAATGAAAGGTGGTTTTGGTGCAATGCTTTCTTTTGAATTAGATACAGATAAAGAAGGAAGAGCAAAATTTGTTCGTCATTTAGAATTGGTTTGTAAAGCTGTAAGTTTGGGAGGAGTAGAAAGTACGCTTACAGAGCCTGTTTTGACTTCACACGCAAAAGTACCTGCTCCGATGCGTGAAAAAATGGGTATTACTGAGAATCTATATCGTCTTTCTGTCGGAATTGAAGATGCAGATGATTTAATCGAAGACCTTACAAATGCTATTCAGACTTTAGAGGTTATTGAAAAAAACAGTTTATCTGTGTAGATTAAAGGCTTGCCTTTGACTGTGTTCATATTCAAAGCCAACTAAAATATCAATGATAAAATATATTATTTTGACTCTTCTGTTTTTGCTCAAAATACCTTTTCTTTTTGGGCAAAATGAAGATTCACTTTTTCAGGTAGATTCTTGGGATTCAAAAGAGAATATAGAATTTATGAAAAATGCCTACCTGAAAATGATTGAAGAGTTTGGTATTGAATATTGAGAAAACTACCCCTTTAAAAATGCAAAACAGTTGTAGAAAATAAATAAATAGTAGAAAAGTCATTTTTTGATAAAAAAATGAAATTATTTTCTAACCTAATAAAATTCTATCAAATCATAGAAATACCAATTAAATTAAAAGTATAATAAAATAAAATAGATATCTAAGAAGTAAAAAACAATAAAACCAAATCTTTAATTTTGTTTAAAAATATTTAAAAGGCAGATTAGTAATGAATTATTAATCTGACAAGTTGTTGTTTTCTGAAATAAATTATGTAATTTTGCACCACTAAGAAAAAAAACAATTCATAACTCACTATGAATCAATAGAATAAATAAAAACAGCGAATTAATCATTTTTAGTTTTATCCAAGATATTGATTTAGAATTTGTTAAATAATTATAAAAATACTCTCAAGCCTTTTACATTAGTTTTACTACATTATGATTCAGTCTATTAGAAATATCGCTATTATTGCTCACGTTGACCACGGCAAGACTACTCTTGTTGATAAAATGCTCGTTACTGGAAATTTGTTTAAAGAACATGAACGTCCAGGTGAACTTATCATGGATAACAACGACATTGAGCGTGAACGTGGAATTACAATTTTAGCAAAAAACGTTTCTATTGACTACAAAGGGACAAAAATTAATATCATCGATACACCAGGTCACGCCGATTTTGGTGGTGAAGTAGAGCGTGTTCTAAACATGGCTGATGGTGTACTTTTGTTAGTAGATGCGTTTGAAGGTGCTATGCCTCAAACTCGTTTTGTACTTCAAAAAGCAATCAACTTAGGTTTGAAACCTATTGTAGTTGTTAATAAAGTAGATAAATTAAACTGTAAGCCAAACGAAGTTCAGGATCAAGTATTTGACTTGATGTTCTCTTTAGGCGCATCAGAAGACCAATTAGACTTCCCTACTATCTTTGGTTCTGCCAAAAATAACTGGATGAGTACAGATTGGGAACAACCAACAGATAGTATTGTTCCACTTTTGGACGCTATCATGGAAACTATTCCTGCTCCAGAAATCGAAGAAGGAACTACTCAGCTTCAAATCACTTCTTTAGATTACTCTACCTATATCGGTCGTATTGCAGTTGGTCGTTTGATTCGTGGCAAACTCGTTACTGGTCAGACAGTTTCTCTTATGAAACGTGATGGAACTATTGTAAAAAATAAAATAAAAGAATTATACGTTTTTGAAGGCTTAGGAAAACTTAAAGTAGAAGAAATCCAAGCTGGAGATATTTGTGCGATTGTAGGATTAGACAATTTTGAAATTGGTGATACAGTAGCAGATAGAGATGAACCAGAAGCACTGCCTCCAATTTCTATTGACGAGCCTACAATGTCAATGGTATTTACTATCAACAACTCTCCTTTCTATGGCAAAGAAGGTAAATTTGTAACTTCTCGCCACATTAGAGAGCGTTTAGAAAAAGAATTAGAAAAAAATCTAGCTCTTCGTGTTGAGCCAACACAATCAGCAGATTCATTCAATGTATTTGGTCGTGGTGTTCTTCACTTGTCAGTTCTTATCGAAACGATGCGTCGTGAAGGATATGAGCTTCAAGTAGGTCAGCCTCAAGTAATCATCAAACAAATTGATGGTAAAAAATGTGAACCGATTGAAGAATTAACAATTGATATTCCTGATCATTTGTCTGGAAAAGCAATTGAATTAGTTACTCAACGTAAAGGTGACCTTTTGGAAATGAATCCAAAAGATGACCGTACTATCTTGAAATTTGAGATGCCTTCTCGTGGAATTATTGGTCTTCGTAACCAACTTCTTACAGCAACAGCAGGAGAGGCAATTATGTATCACCGTTTCAAAGCATTTGAGCCTTTCAAAGGAGAAATCAAAGGTCGTCAGAGTGGTTCACTTATTTCTATGGAACTTGGAAATGCTATTCCTTATAGTATAAACAAATTACAAGATAAAGGTATTTTCTTTGTTGATCAGAATGAAGCAATTTATGAAGGTCAAGTTGTTGGTGAGCATACTCGTGGTACTGACCTTGTTGTGAATATCACAAAAACGAAACAATTAACAAACATGCGTTCTTCGGGTACAGATAGCAAAAACAAAATTGCTCCTCCTGTAAAATTCTCTTTAGAAGAAGCATTAGAATATATTCAAGCTGATGAGTATGTAGAACTTACTCCTGAATCTCTTCGTATTCGTAAAATTTATTTGAACGAAGGAGAGAGAAAACGTAATTCAAAAGCTTTTACTAATGTTATAAGCTAAAAGTATTAAAAGTCTAAAACGAGTTATGTTTTATCATTAAATAGTGATAGAAATAAACGATTTTAAATAGGATAGCTACTTGTTTTCAATAAAATCTTATTCTTTATATTTCTATTTTTAATAAAAAAATATAAAAAGAATGAAATTATTGCAACAAATGGCTTCCTTCTTCCGTAAGAAGGAAGATTAAGTTTTATATCTGTAAAGGGGATATAGAGTAAATTAAAGGTAACCACAGTTGTGGTTGCCTTTTCTTATTTTATGGGGTTTTATGTTTTTAGTATTTTTTTGTGTTAATCACAAAAAACAAAAATGCCATAATAGCTTTTTAGTAGAACACTCGTTTTTAAATTTTCGTGTATTTTTAATTCATGTACATTTGAAAGACAAATACAAAAATCACGGCAGGATGCCGAATACATATTACTCACTCGTTTAGAAACTAGCGAGAGAATTTGTTGTTTTGCGAGCGCCAACAGGGATACATATCTGTTACATCTTGTAAGTTAGGAATGTCAGTAGCCTCATAACTCAGATTTTCACAACCACTAAACGCATATTCCATAGATTGCCATTTTATTTCTCCCCATTCTTCTATTGTTTGGAGTTTTGAACTTTCAATGTGGAATCGTTATTCATGTAAAAATGAGGAAACTGTCCTTTGATAGCAATTTCATAAACGCTACTATCTTCTAAGTTTTGGATAGTATAATTTCCCTTTACTTCTTTGGCAGAGCCATCTCCAATACCTTCATGAGTTAGATTTTTCCAAGTAATATTATAATTATATTCCAAACTATCATTTGTTGGAATGATAATTTGTGTATCAGTAGTTTTCCAAGTAGTACGAAAGGCTAGAGAATAAGCTGTGTTTGTAGCTAGAAGAAATAGAATCAAAATTGAGAAAGAGAACAAAAACAAGTTTTTCATCAGTTTTAATAAATTTGGTACTAAGAAGTAAGATTATTTGAAAATCAAAAATATACAAAATCAATGTAATCAGAATGATTGTGTTAGAAACTGACTTTTTAAAATTTGAAACTCTTAAATCATTTTTTCGTAATTTTGCATTCTCAAATTTTTCTTACGAAAATATTTTTTGCTAAATAATTTAGCATTTATTGAAATAATATGTATTTTTGTAAGACTGAATCAATCTTAAACGACTTGGATAACTTTTGACTAATATTTTTAGCAAAAAAATGGCTTTCTAGTTTAAGTGTCGACACTTGAACTTGCAGTTGTTGGTGTCTCACCAATAACACAATATTATTAAAACAAAGACAATAAAAATATATGAGCGCAGACAATACAAACGGACACGCAGACGATGAATCATTACAAGAACACACAGAAGATTTTAATGCGCTGAATGGAAATAGCATTTCTGATGTTCTTCCTGTTTCAGGACTGTATCAAAACTGGTTTTTAGATTATGCTTCGTATGTAATCTTGGAACGTGCTGTTCCTCGCATAGAAGACGGACTAAAACCTGTGCAGCGACGACTTATGCACGCCATGAACGAAATGCATGATGGACGTTATCACAAAGTGGCAAATATTATTGGTCAGACGATGCAGTATCACCCACATGGAGATACATCCATTGGCGATGCACTTGTGAACATGGGACAAAAAGATTTGCTCGTCGATGCTCAAGGAAACTGGGGAGATGTTCGTACTGGTGACGGTGCAGCAGCTTCTCGTTATATTGAGGCTCGTTTGTCTAAGTTTGCGACCGATGTTTTGTTTAATCCTCAAACGACGGATTGGCAGCTTACTTACGACGGAAGAAAACGTGAACCAATGGCTTTGCCTGTAAAATTTCCGTTGCTTTTGGCTCAGGGTGTTGAAGGTATTGCAGTTGGTCTTTCTACCAAAATTCTTCCTCATAATTTCAACGAACTCATAGATGCTTCTATTGATGCGTTGAGAGATAAAAAAATAAATCTTTATCCCGATTTCCCAACAGGAGGATTTATTGATATAGAGCATTACAACGGAGGAAAGCGTGGTGGAAAAGTTCGTGTACGTGCTAGAATGGAACAATTTGATAAAACAACCTTAGTTATTCGTGATATTCCTTTTGGTACGACAACAACAAGTTTGATTGATTCTATCTTGAAAGCAAATAATAAAGGAAAGGTCAAAATCAAACAAGTAATTGATAATACGGCAGCCGAAATAGAAATTTTGGTAAAACTTGCCCCTGGGGTTTCGCCAGATGTTACGATGAGTGCGCTTTATGCTTTTACAGATTGTGAAGTTTCTATTTCGCCAAATGCGTGTGTAATTATTGCAGACAAACCTCATTTTATTGATGTCAATGAAATGCTCAAAACGTGTGCAGATTTTACAAGAGAACTTCTTAAAAGAGAATTACAGATTAGAGAAGCCGAACTTTTAGAAAAAATATTTTTCTCTTCTTTGGAACGTCTTTTTATTGATGAAAAAATCTATAACCGAATCGAAGATGCCGAAACGTGGGAAATTGTTATTCAAACTATTCATGAAGGATTAGAACCATACAAAGAGCAACTATATAGAGAAATTACTGATGATGATGTTATAAAACTAACAGAAATTAAAATTAAAAGAATTTCTAAATATGACACTTCAAAGGCTGATGACTTGCGTTTGAAAATGGAAACAGAGCTTAAAGAAGTTCGCCACAATTTAGAAAATATCACGCCTTATTCGATTGATTACTACAAAGAATTAAAGAAAAAATACGGAAAAGGAAGAGAACGTAAAACTCAAGTTTCTTCTTTTGATAATATCGAAGCAAGTGTAGTAGCTGCCAATAATGCAAAATTATATGTCAATAAAAAAGAAGGTTTTATCGGAATTGGACTCAAAAAAGATGAGTTTGTTTGTGAATGTTCTGATTTAGATGATGTTATTATTTTCAGAGAAGACGGAGTAATGCAAGTTGTAAAAGTAGCTGATAAAGTCTTTGTAGGTAAAAATATCATTCATGTCGACGTTTATAGAAAAGGTGATGAGAGAATGGTTTATAATATGTCGTATTTAGATGGAAAAACAGGAACAAGTTATGTAAAACGTTTCCAAGTTTTGGGGGTAACTCGTGAAAGAGAATACAATCTTGCAAGCGACCATAAACTATCTAAAGTTCATTATTTTTCTGCTAATCCCAATGGAGAAGCTGAAGTAGTGAATATTCTTTTATCAAATGCTTGTAAAGCAAAAAACAAAAACTTTGACTTTAATTTTGCCGAATTAGAAATAAAAGGACGTGGTGTAAAAGGAAATCAGCTTACAAAATATCCTGTTCGTAGAATCAAATTAGCCAAAGAAGGAGAATCTACATTAGGTGCTTTAGAGATTTATTACGACAAAGTAACAGGAACACTCAACAAAGATGAAATAGGCGAAAAATTAGGTGAGTTTGATAATGAAGATACTATTTTGGTTATTTTCAAAGATGGAAGTTACGAACAAACTAATTTTGAACTCACCAATCGTTATGATGTAAAACGAGTTTTGGCGATTCAAAAATTCAATCCAAAGGCTGTTATTTCGGCTGTTTATTATGATGGAAAATCCAAAACGCATTTTATAAAACGTTTCAGAATCGAAACTACAACAGTTGGAAAAGAATTTGGGTTTGTTCCAGAGCATCAGAAATCAGAAGTTTTGGCTGTTCATTTTGAAAATGAAGAAAATAAGAATTCTCAGAGTAATCTAAAGGTCGAAATATTCTACCAACAAAACCGTAAAAAATTCAAAATCTCTTATCTACTTCATACTTTAGAAGACATAAAAGGTTGGAGAGCTTTGGGACGTAAATTAGAAGAACCAGCCATTTATAAAGCAAATTTTGTGCTTCCAGAACCTTCAGCAACAGAGTCTTTATTTGACCCCACTATAAAAGGAGATGTGAAAAAGGGAAATGCTGAAAGTGGAAAAGATGAAAAAAATGATTCTCTTTTTGGATAATCTGTCCACAAAAGACATTGTCAGTATTTTTTTGGTAATCTGAAATAACTCTGATAATAGTTTATAAAATAGCCATCAAAAAAATCCCAATAACTTAAAAAGCTATTGGGATTTTTTATCTTCTAAATCGTAATTCGTCTTTATTTAGAATAAATCATTGTTTGAGTTACACGCTCTTTTCCATTACGGATTTCAGCGATATAAAGACCTGTTTTTACTCTAGCTTGGTTTACATTCCAAGTATATTGGTGTGTTCCAACTCCGTAAGAAGACAAATCAACTGTTTCAACTACACGTCCAACTGCATCATAGATAGTAAGCATTGCAGAAGAAGAATTTTTCAATTCAAAGCTAATTGTAGTTTGAGTGTTGAAAGGATTTGGGAAAGAAGGCATTAATTTGATAGATTCTACACTATTTTCTTTAATAGGGTCTTTCACATCATTGGTTCCTAATGTATGTAAAACACCATCTACAACTGCAATACTTGTAACTAAAGACTTGCTAAAGTTTCCGTTTTCAGCTTGAATAGCGACACTATAAACACCTTCTGGAAGAGTTTTATTAACAGTAGCTTTAAACTGTCCGTTGTTTTGTTTGAAATCTAATACTACTGCTTTTTGTGTCTTTACATCATTTGAAGTAAGAGTCATTACACCAGTTACTTTTGTTCCTTGTGTATTGATTCCTTGTTCGTTTAAAAGAGAAATATTCAAATTGATAGCTTCTCCAACATTATAGTAGTACTTTTTATCATTCAAATCACTTGTCATACGAAGTGTTACGCCTTCATTTGCAGTAACTAAAGCTACAAAAGCACTTTTAGACTCAATAGAATATGTTCCTACTTGTGGGTTTTCTATTTTTAGAGTAGTTGCAAAACCACCTAACATATCACCTGCTTTTTCAGAAACACGTAAAGTAGTAGGGTTTATTTTATTTCCATTTGGAGCAATAATTACAAATTCTTCATTTGCTGTTAAGTGATGAATATCTAGCATTGTTTCTGTTACACCTTGTTCTACCATAAAGTTACGGCTTGTTTTTTCAGAACTAAGAATCTGAACTCTGCTCTCAATAACTGTAGTTGGGTTTGTAGTAGGTTCGTTGTCTATTGGTTTAGCTCCTACTTTAGAAAGAGAATAAGGAAGGTTATTTTTTACAGTAGCCCACATATATCTTCCTTCATGTACTTCGCTGTGGTCAAGATTTGTTGTAGAGTTTCCGTTTCCACTGAGTAAAGTTATAGAGTTAGGACGTTTTGTGCTATAATAAGGAACTACACCGTCATTTCCACCAGTGCTACTTCCACCACCATTCCAGCTAAGATATACACCTGGTACCCAAAGGATTCCACCATAACCCCAAGCACCTACTGTACGAAACTTAGCGTTTGAGTAATTTGAGTTGTTAGCAGTTTGTGTACGGAAATAACTAGCATAACCTGTTTGCATACAATTAGTAGCATCGTTTACTTGACCAAAAACACCTGACAACCAAGAAACCCAGCCACTTTGAGCTAAATCTGCTAAAGGAGTTCCATTATGAGGAGAGCTAAGTGTAATAGCACGTTCTACTTTGTTTGTTGCGCCATAGTGTACCAATGCAGCATCTGTATCTAAGCCACCTTTACTGTGTGCTACTACTACTACTTTATTTACACCAAAACGATTTGTAATTGTACCTAACATGTTGTTGAAAAGTTGTCCGTTTTCCCACATATTTTTGTCTGGATGTACAGAAACAAATGCTGTACGATAACCATCTGCGTATGCTTTAGAATACATATCATTTCCTTCCCACCACGTACTAGCACGAGAAGAATAACCGTGAATAAAAACGATTACAGGAGAACCTGCTCTAAGATTTGAAGGAGTTGCACCATAATAGATGTTACCTGCATCACTCTCGCCATTTCCTAAAATATCGCCAGATACACTAGTCATCTGTGTAGGAACAACAAGATTTGTTTCTTGAATTTGTTGGGCAACTGCTCCAAAGCTAAGAAGTAAGAAAACGAAAAAGGCTACAATAGATTGAAAAATTCTTTTCATAATAAATAAAGGGATATTAATTGTTTGTGTGTAAAATTTATAATTTATCTTTTAAATCAAATTTAGTGACTTATTGTGTAGATAAATTACACTAAAAGTTAATTCATTGAATTAACAAGTATATGTTTTTTTATAATTATCATAATATGACTATCGGTCATTTAATGAGCGATAATATAGTATGCTTGCATAACTATAACACAAAGTAAATATATAACTTTCTGATTTGCAAGTCTTTACTAAAAATATTTTTTCTATAATTTGATAGTAAAGCTATCATTTTTCTAAAAAAAATACAATTTACTTCCTTTACTATTTTTCATCAACATGGTACTGCTGTTGCTAAAAAATGTCATAAAACATACAGAGGGTATTTTTATTGAAAATATACTATTTTTAATTAATATTGTTAACTAAGTTGATTTTCTTTAAAAAATACAATAAAAAAAAGTGGAATTTTTTTTGTTTTTGTAGAAATTCCAAATAAAAAACGGCTTTTTTATACTTTTGCAGTAAATTAAAGTCAAAAATAAATGGTTTACATCTAAGAAAGATTGTCAAACAATTATAGAAAACTAGATGATTTTGAATTATAATTGGGTAATAATCTGATTTTAAAGAAATTTTTTAAGAATAGACAAAAGAATAAAAAAAGGGTGCTTTCTATCTTTGCGATAGGAAACACCCTTTGTCAAGGCAATATGTAATTAATTATTTGGTGAGATAAATGTCTTTTAGATATGGTTTCAGTTTGCCCATTTACTTAAAGTGTTTAGGGTACAAGTGCAAACTTATAAATCACTTCTGAATTTCCTTCGTTTCTGCCTAAAATCATAGTGGTTGGAGTCAATTCTATAATACGTGCATTGTTAGGAAAAACATCTACTCTGAAAAATTTCAAATAACGGTCATTGGCAACAAACTCCCATCTTCCTTTTGTATCTAGTTCTCCATTTCTTATTGTACCACCATCAAAAACACAGTTATAGGTAGTTGTTCCTTCATTTTGTGTTTCTCTAAAGAAAGTAAGCGTGTTGTCTTTTTCATGATTTTTAATCAATTCAGCACCATCAGTCCCTAATTTAATAGACGTAAATTTCCATCTTTTTGATACTTGTCCTGTTAAAAGATCAATTTTTGGAGTTGGACGTATCTCAAAGTTTAGGACTTGAATAAGAACGGCTTCTCCTCCTTCATTGGCTACTCTCAAACTCACATCATATCTACCTGGGTTATCAAAAGGATGAGAAAGAGAAATTAGAGTAGAATCATCATTAAAGATAATTTCTTGTGAATTAGTAACTAACGTACCATTAATTTTCCATTCTACTGTTTTTAGGTAACCTCCAGTTTTGTTAGCTTGTAGAACTACAGCTTCATCTGTATAAAATATTTTGTCAGCTGGTGCTAAATCTTTCCAAGATATAACAGGACGATCAGGAAGGTTTTCAGGTTGAGGATCATCTTTTTTATCACCACAAGAAACCAAAATAAAACTAAATAGGGAAAAGACTAAAAAATAAAGGAAAGAGCGATTTGAAATATTTGACATAGCTTAGATATAGATAAATTAATTTTATAAAATTGGTATAAATAATAATGGAATTAGTTTCAAAAATTCCTGAAAAAGAAACATTGGTTAGTAATTAGACTGTTTTTTGAGTTAAATTGCTGCATCAACTACTAAAAATGATGCTTATAATAAATTATTTTTGGCAAAAATCGTCATTTTTTTTCTATTTTGCTCTATAATTTTAGTTTTTCAGCTCTTTACTTTATTAAAAAGACTTTTTTATTTAGGATACCTAGTCATAATTAACTTAATGGATACATTCGAACATATTTTAAACAGTTGTAGCACAACAGAAAAATTAGCCTATCTTCAATTAGTCATTTTTATTGCCTTTAGTGACCATCATTTATCTGATGATGAGGTCGTTTTTTTGGAAAGAATAACACAAATAGCAAAGCTATCAGAAGAAGAGCAACAGCTATTAG
This sequence comes from Bernardetia sp., assembly GCA_020630575.1. Classification (GTDB taxonomy): domain Bacteria; phylum Bacteroidota; class Bacteroidia; order Cytophagales; family Bernardetiaceae; genus Bernardetia. Next base: position 113,650 of record JAHDBD010000009.1, on the reverse strand, counting down.
CTTCTTATTCTCGTCACCCAGCAAATATAGATATACAACTTTGTACCCAAAATATTGCTAGAAGTCCATTGAGAGAAATTTTATTGATTGATTTAATGGTTATTGCTCGTTCAGATGATGAAGTAGCCACTGAAGAGCGTAGTGCCATTACTCAAATTGCTGTTCTTTTAGGAGTGCCATTAGATGAGGTAATTAGACTCACTAACTCTGTAAATAAATTTAGTAATTCAGAAGCAAGAGCACCTCAAGACTGGATTAATCAAAGTATGATTTCTATTTTATATAACGATCAAGTGCCTACAAAATCCAAAAAATTAAGCATGACTGAAAAAATAAAAAAGTTTTTAGGAATATTAAAAGGATAGATTGTAAAAGAACATTTTTTTAGAGTTAGATAACTAACTAGTTATTTCGATTAAATACAAAGCCCACTTATAAAAAATATCATCTTTATTCAGATAAATAAGGGTCAGCCCTATTGTGTCATAAAATCCGTGAGCAAAAACAAGCAAAGCAAGATTTTTTTTATTTCGATAAAATGTAAAGAAGAAAATACTACTTGATAATCCAACTGCAACTATTCCAGCTATTCCTTGATAGTTATGAGAAACTCCAAAATAAATGGATAGAATAACTGCTGAAATAATCCAAGCTTTGTCTGTATCTCCTAAAAATTCGGCTAAGTGTTTCATATAATACCCACTAAACAAAAACTCTTCTCCAAATGCAGCAAAAATCCACATGATTATAAAAAGGATAAAGAAACTTGTAAAACTGCCTCTTATTTCTTCCACAGAACTCAAATCAATCTTTCCAAAAGAAATTTCTAAAAATGGCTGAATACAAACATCGACTATTATTAGTGTTATCAGTGCCAATAACAAACCTCCCAAAACAGTTTGAAGATTGATTTTTTTAGCAAAACCAAATTTTGCCCAATTCCAATTACTACCCCAAAGAAGAAATAAGGCAACAGATAAACCAAAGAAGTAGCCGAAATTTCTATCAAAATAAGACAGCATTGGCGCTACAATCATTACAAAAACAACTATATATGGCTTTGAGAGAAATTTAAAGAGTTTATTTTTCATTTTCGTATTGTTATGGTAAATAATGTATTTCGTGAATTTTTACTGATTACTATATTTCCTTCTTGTTTCCATCAGCCAAAACTCTGTAATAAACGTTTTCTTCAATGAGTAACCCTTCTGATTCTTGATAGGGGAAATTTTTATGATAATCTTTAGGATGTTTTACATCAATGCCAATTACTTTTCCATTGAACTTTCTGTTTACTTCAGATTGAAGTGAGTGTCCTACCACAACTGATTTTGCATTAAATTTATCAAGTCCTTTTTCTACTTCTTCTTGAGTTAAATCGTCTTTATAATATCCTCTATACCAACAAATTCCTGTTTTGTTAGAGTTTAAAAACTGTTCAATAGTTTTTTCTCTTTTGGGATAATAGGCTTTGTAATAATTATTTCTAACAATCTGATTTATTTCATCTAAACTTATTTCATAGTCTGCCAAATCTGGATGAATGCCTCCATGAACAAAAAGATTTCCATTGATGATTTCCAATGTATTTTTACTTGACATCCATTTTCCAATAAAAGAATTCTTATTGTATAATTCGTGAAGTTGTTTGCCTAAAATATTCGAAGCTGCAAAATATTTGGGTGCTGCATCTCTATAAAAACCTTGCATATTTTTCAGCTCATGATTTCCTAAAATAAAATGTACTTGCCCACCTTGTTTTTTTGCATTTTGTTCTAGTTTGTAGATAAACCAAAGTACTTGAGTAACCGACCAACCTCTATCTACAAAATCGCCTACCAAAACCAAATGACCTTTTTTAAAAATCCAATCCAGTTTTTTATCAATGACTTTATTAGCAATGAGAAAATCACGAAAGGTTTTGTAACCTCCTTCAATATCTGAAATGGCTAAAATAGGCTCATTATCATCATAATTTGTTGGTGGAATATCAATTTCTGGATTAATTTCAATTTCAAAATAAGTAGAATCAATCTGAAAATAAGAGCTTGTCAAAATTTTTCCTGTGGTAGAATGTTCCTTTTGCTCCAAATAAAATCCATCATTTTTATTCCCTCTAATATGATTTACTTGTAGTGTACTATCGTTTTTATAGAAAACATAAGGACCTTCTTTGTCTATAACCATCATTAAAGGATGGTCGTCATAATGTAGAGATGCACCGATATTTAGACCAACTACGATAGCAATAGCTGCTAAAACCAAGATGGTAAGACTAATATGTTTCAAATATCTAAATAAGTTCTTTTTTAGTGTATTCATTGTTGCTTAAAATTTGAGATTTATAAAAAAAATTAGACAAATCTAAAAGTCTTCAAATTACGCTTCAATCAATTGGGATAGACATATACTTGTGAGGGATATAAAATCAAAACCTATATGTAAAATCCTTTTATCACTCGTTTGAGTTAGTTTAACATTGCTAAATGGTTGTTTATCAACTTATTTGTAATAGACATTCTATGCTCTTAATTTTGTAGGATGATGATAAAACTAAGTAGAAACAAATGGATTGTAATCATAGCTTTGGCAAGTGTATTGGCACTTTTTCCAATAATTGTAACTGCCTTCGAATTAATCAGTACAGAAAAAGATTCTGTCATTTTTTTAGAAAATTACCCTACTTCTGTTACAATTCTGATTTTATTGTATTATGTATTTCTTGTTTTGCTGGGAGTTTATTGGTTTGTCAAACAACTTATTGCCTTTTTTAGCTTAAAAAATGAAAAAGAGAAAAACGAATTACTGCATCTGAAAAGTCAAGTAAGCCCACACTTTTTTTTCAATATGCTCAATAATTTATATGGTTTGGTAGAAAAAGATAGTAAAAAAGCGAAAGAATTAATTTTAAAACTTTCTGATATGATGCGATATAGCATTTATGAAGGCGAAAAAGAATTTGTTAGTGTGGAAGAAGAAATTGATTTCTTGGAAAACTATATTGAGTTGCACAAAATGCGTTACCACAAAAAAATAAATGTGAAACTTAATTCTCAAATTGATGAAAATTATAAAATAATGCCTTTGTTATTTATTATTTTAGTAGAAAACTCGTTCAAACATGGAGTTGAAAATCTAAGAGAAAATGCTTTTGTAGATATTAACATTTCTTCTGTTGAAGACAAAATACGATTTAGAATAGAAAATAATTTTGACAATGCAGATTTTTCAGACAAAAAAGAACATACTGGAATAGGATTGAAAAACCTCAAACGACGCTTAGAATTAGGTTATAAAAATAAATATGATTTATCTTTTTCTACAACTGAAAATATCTATAAAGTAGAATTAACCTTAAATAAAATTTAAAATTTAAAATCTTTGCCCTTGTCTTACCGACGAGCTACAAAACAAAATTATGATTAAATATCTGATTATTGATGATGAATATATTGCTCACGATATTATAAAAGATTATTGTGATTTGTTGCCAACTATGCAGCTTATGAAGAACTGTTATGATGCTTTGGAAGCCTTTGATTATTTGAGCAAACATAAGGTAGATTTAATCTTCCTAGACTTGAATATGCCAAAATTAAAAGGTTTTGATTTTCTAAAAACTTTAAATAAATCTCCAAAAGTAATTGTAACTACTGCTTATAAAGAATATGCACTTGAAGGGTACGAACTCAATATTTCAGATTATTTACTAAAACCGTTTGGCTTCGAACGTTTTTTAAAGGCTGTCAACAAAACGTTTAGTCAGTCTGCCAGTCTTGCTACAAATGCACCTATAAATACAATTTCAAATCGTATTTTTTTTCAGAGCAACAAAAAATACATTCAAGTAGAAATAGATAAAATTCAATATTTGGAGGCTTCTGGAAATTACACCAACATACATACTACAGAAGAAACTATCAGTATTCGTGATAAAATATCAAATCTAGTAGATATTTTACCAAAAGAAGAATTTTTGCAAGTCCACAAATCATTTGCAGTTTCGCCAAAACACATCAAAAGTATTGAAGGAAATCAAATTTTTATTTCTGTCAACTGTATTCCGATTGGCAAGATGTATAAAATGAATATTGTGCAGTTGCTCAAATAAATTTAGCCAACCTCAGACACGCCAATCAAAAACACGGAAAAAATAAATAGTTAATAAATTTTGAATTTTTTTTTAAAAAAATGGGTTTAGTATTTATGATAATTAAAACAAGAATTTAATCTTGTTAGTCTTTGAAAATCAATAATTTATCTGTTGTTTTTTTTAAAAGATAAATGATAAAAAGGCTTTTTAGACAGCTAGAGAAAGAAAAAAGATAAGATTTTTTAGAAAAAAAATGAAATTCTATTTGCAGATATAAAAAAAAGGCGTACCTTTGCATCGCATTAAGGGAAAAGAAACACACACAAATGCTTCAAAAATACCTTAAAAAGCAAAACAAATAAGTTGTTAAAAGAACAATTTAAAAAAAATGCTCCGTTCGTCTAGCGGTTAGGACGCCAGGTTTTCATCCTGGTAGCAGGGGTTCGATTCCCCTACGGAGTACAACATCATAACCTTGTAGAAATCATAATAGATTAATTTTTGGTTATAAAGTTAAAGTAGAAATTTTAGAGTGAAAAATGCTCCGTTCGTCTAGCGGTTAGGACGCCAGGTTTTCATCCTGGTAGCAGGGGTTCGATTCCCCTACGGAGTACAAAAAGCCAATTCAATATTTGAATTGGCTTTTTTTTGTTTATTTTTTAAAAAGAACTTTTTGAAGATAAAATAATGTTGATAAGAAAATTAGTTTAATTAAAAATCAACAAACTCTAAATTATGAATGCTTCAAAAGCAAAACAGCGCAGTAAGTTTTTATCTCTACTTCTTCGTCATCAACCCGAATTATTAAAGCTACAATTAGAAGAAGGAGGCTGGACAAACACAAAAATACTATTAGAAAAAATCAATACACATAAAAAAAGTCAGAGCATGACTTTTGAAGAATTGGAATATGTTGTTGTAAATAATGACAAACAAAGATTTGCTTTCAATGAAGACAAAACCAAGATACGAGCAAATCAGGGACATTCTACACAAGTAAAAATGAATTATCAACCTACAAGTCCACCTCCAGTTCTCTATCACGGAACAGCTACAAAAAATGTAGATTCTATTTTAAAAAATGGAATTTTAAAAGGAAATAGGCAATATGTACATCTTTCAGCAGACCAAGAAACAGCACAAAAAGTGGGTGCAAGACATGGAAAACCCTTCATTTTTAAAATAGAAACGTTCAAAATGATAGAAGAAGGAATAAAGTTTTATAAAGCTGAAAATGGTGTTTGGTTAATAGACTTTGTCCCAAACAAATTCTTAAAGTAATCTTTATTTTATCAGTTTAGTAAACTGCTTTTGCTATGTTATCCCAACCATTTTGCTGAAAAAGTATTATTTTTCTTCCGTTTTCAGGCAAATCAATGATAAGCAAATGATAATTATCTTTCAAAGACATTCTATATCCATAGGCTCTTTGTCCATTTCTTATTCCAAATTGTGAAATAGTAGGCAAAAATTTGTCTAATTGATGTACCTCAAAATTAGGCTTATCAGAAGAAGCAAAAACATAATTTTTGACTTCTTCTAATTGGCTAGTATTTACAAATTGCTTTCTATAAAAATCATATATGCGTTCGATAGGTTGCATTCTGAACGCAGAAATAGTAGAATCAGCTCTATTTTCTCTCATATAAGCAATTTTATTTTTAGCAACAGCAATCGAACTATTTATACCATAATTTATATCATTAATTTCTTTCAAACGTGTTGGAGTTGCAAAATAAGCTACGGCAGCTTTGTAGGTTCGGTATGTACTTGGCTTTAAATCTTGTAAAACAGTAATGCGTTCTAAGAACTCATCTTCAGTTAAATGTGTGCTAGAATCGATTTTATATTTATCAAAACGTTCTTTTATTTCCTCTAAAGTATAATATGTATATTCAGGAGCAGTTTCTTTAGTAACAATTTGTGCTTTTAGGTCAGTCAGAACAAAGAAATTAGTCAAAACAAATAAACTCAAGATAAGAACTAAATGTAATTTTATTTTTTTTGTAGTTTTCATAATTTAAAGATAGTTTTGTAGATACTCTGCAATGTTTTTGTTGTAAGTAAGTTATAAAATTAAGCTAAGCCAATAGTATAACAAATTTTAATTCTGTAAAATAGATAGCAATAACTTCTTACTCAATAATCAAATTATTCAAATTTCATTCTCAATTTATATAATTTATGAAAAATTTAATTTTAGTGCTTTTAATTTTGTCATCTTTTAGTTGTGCAAATACTAAAAACGGCAATTCTAATCAAGATTCAACTACCAAGCTAAAACAGAGTACACCAATGAATTACAAAGAGTTAGCAAAACAGAAGTTTCAAATTACTGATAAAACTGAACAGGTATTTGAATGTATAGAAAATGAAGACAAAACTTTTTCACTTTGTAAAGTAATTAAACAAGGCACAACTATGCAGCCTAGAAATTCAATTCAATTTGCTGTTTATGATATGAAGACAAATGAAATGATCTATGAAGGAGGTGTTGATGGTGGAAGTGTTGAGTGGTACGATAACCAACGTTTGGAAATCTATCAACAACAAGGAATTCCTATGGAAGGAATGACTAGAGATGATATGATACAAATTTATGATGTTGTAGAAAAAACACAAAAACGAAAAAGTGAAGTTGAGAAAAAGTAAAAAATCAACTTTATGTCTTTTTATCTTTGGAAACAAATAATTCTTGATACTTTAAGAAAATAGCTTTAAATTCGTTTTGTGATAGAATAAAGAAAAAATACTTCAAAAGATTTTCAAACGCTTATACTAAAGTGTTTTATATACTATGGAAATAAATACAGTTAGTAAAAAAATATTCACAGGCGACAAAATCATTTGGGGAGTTGTTTTCCTTTTGGTTATTATCAGTGTTTTGGTAGTGTATAGTGCTACTGGAGCAATTGCCTTCAAAAGAATGGATGGAAATACAGAGTATTACCTCTTTAAACATGGCGTTCTTTTATTTATGGCTCTAATTATTATGTGGGTGTGTCATCGCATAGATTACCGTTATTATTCTCGGCTTTCTCGTCTAGCTTTGCTTATTTCTGTGCCTCTTTTGATTCTGACTTGGCTTTTCGGAACTACAATCAATGAAGCAAGTCGTGTAATTACAATACCTTTCATTAATCAATCTTTTCAAACTTCAGACTTTGCTACGCTTGCCTTGATTGCCAATGTAGCCAGTATGCTCTCTAAACGCCAACAGAGTATTAGAGAATTTCAGCGTTCCACGTTGCCAATTATTTTTTGGTCTGGACTTATCTGTGGTTTGATTGCTCTGTCAAACTTTTCTTCAGCTGTTTTGCTTTTTGCTACCTGTCTTTTGATTATGTTTATCGGACGTGTGCCTGTTCGTTATTTGGTCATGACTATCATAATTGGTGCAGTTGTCGGAATGATTGCACTAAAATTAGGACAACGTTCGGGAACAGCAGTTTCTCGTATGAAGGCATTTTTTGATACCGAACAAGTTACTTTTCAAGAAGAACAATCGTATATAGCTGTTGCAACTGGAGGTTTTGTAGGAAAAGGAGTTGGGAATAGTCAGCAAAGGAATTTTCTTCCACACCCTTATTCTGATTTTATTTATGCCATCATTATTGAAGAATACGGACTTCTTGGTGGAGTAATCGTTTTAGGTTTGTATCTCATTTTACTCTATCGTGGAATGGTAGCCATGGCAAAATCTGAGCGAGCCTTTGGAGGACTTTTATCAGCAGGGTTGAGTTTTAGTTTGGTAGTTCAGGCACTTGTACACATGGGAGTAGTAGTTGGACTTGTACCTGTTACAGGACTTCCTTTGCCCCTTTTGAGTATGGGAGGAACATCTTTATTTTTTACAGGAATTTCTTTAGGAATTATATTAAGTGTAAGTAGAGGAGAATTAGAACAAGCTGAAAAAGAAGTCGTTTCTCCTGCCACTACTGGAAATAATTACCGTAGAATTGTTCATACTATTGAATAAAGTATAATTTTTATAATCAAATCATGTCAGAAAATAATAATAGTCTTCCTAAAGCTGCTTTTTTTTGGAGTGGTGGGAAAGATTCTGCCTATTGTCTTCAAAAGGTTTTACAAGAAAAAAAATATGATGTAGTTTATCTTATCACTACACTTAGTTTGCAATACAAAAGAATTACGATGCATGGTGTAAAAGAAGAATTACTAGAAAAACAAGCCGAAAAAATCGGAATTCCTTTATTAAAATTCTTTCTATCAGAGGGAACAAATAATGAATATGAGGAAAAAATGAATGAAGTTCTGAATCAATTGAAAAAAGAAGGAATAGAAACAGTTGTGTTTGGAGATATTTTTTTAGAAGATTTGAGAGAATATAGAGAAAATCAACTTAAAGAAACTGGAATAAAAGCAGTTTTCCCTCTTTGGAAAATGGACACCACTTTTTTAGTAAATGATTTTATCAAACAAGGTTTTGAGTCAGTTACATGTTGTGTGAGCGATGCTTTTTTAGATGAGTCTTTTGTAGGAGAAAAAATTAATACAGCATTTTTACAAAAATTACCCAAACAAGTTGATGCATGTGGCGAAAATGGAGAATTTCATTCTTTTTGTACTTCTGCACCTTATTTTTCTGAAAAAATAGAAATTAAAGTAGGAGAAAAATTATACAAACCTCTTTCTATAAAAACAAGTTCAGATTGCGATTTGCCAAGTGAAAATCAGGTAAAAGGATTTTGGTTTGCTGAATTAGAATTAGTTTAGCAATCTATTAAAAACAGGGTTTTAATCCTGTTGAGCTAATATTCCTAACCAAAAAATGAGCAGAAAAGTGATTGATATTTTACATTAAAACAAAAAATCAATGCCAATTATAAAACTGACTACCTTCATCGAAAGCAGCATTGAAATTGTCTTTGATTTATCAAGAAGTATAGATTTGTACAAAATTTCTACTCAAAAAACTGATGAAGAAGCCATTGCAGGCATTACAACTGGACTTATCAGCTTAAATGAATCAGTAACTTGGCGAGCCAGACACTTTGGTATTTATCAAAAACTGACTTCAAAAATCACCACTTTTGAAAGACCTAATTCTTTTACAGATGAAATGGTAAAAGGAGCTTTCAAATCATTCAAACACCAACATATTTTTAAAGAAACAGAAAATAGAGTTGAAATGGTAGATATTTTCGAATACAAATCACCTTTTGGAATCTTTGGGAAATTGGCTGATACTATTTTTTTGGAAAGCTATATGACAAATTTGTTAAAAGAAAGAAATCAAATTATCAAAGAATTTGCCGAATCCGATAAATGGAAATTGGTTTTAAAGGAAAATTCATATAAATAAAATAAGCCCACAATTTTAATCGTGGACTTATTCAATAGTATTTTGCACAGACTAGGAAGTCTGTTATACATTCTAAACTACTTGCAATTCATTTCTCATAAGCGTTGCTGTTCTTTCAGGGCCAAAAGAAACAAGTGTAATTGGTGCGCCTACATTTTCTTCTATAAACTGAATATATGTTTGTAAATTTTTAGGAAGCTGTTCAAAAGAAGTGATTCCTTCTGCAATATCTTCCCAACCTTCAAATGTTTTGTAAATTGGTTCTATGTTTTGTGTTACAATATCATGGGGAAGTCGGTCTGTAATTGTTCCATCTTCTAATTTGTAATGTGTACATACTTTTATTTCATCAAAAGGCGTAAGAACGTCTGTTTTCATCATAAAAAGTTGAGTAACTCCATTTATCATAACAGCATAATTCAAGGCAGGCAAATCTAACCAACCACAACGACGAGGTCTTCCTGTCGTTGCTCCAAACTCACTTCCAAATTTTCTAAGAGCTTCTCCTGTTTCATCTTCCAGCTCAGTCGGAAAAGGTCCACTTCCTACTCGTGTACAATAGGCTTTAAAGATTCCGAATACTTCTTTTACTTTGCTTGGCGCAACTCCCAAACCTGTACAAGCACCAGCCGAAACGGTATTCGAACTTGTTACAAAAGGATAAGAACCAAAATCAATGTCTAAAAGTGTTCCTTGTGCACCTTCTGCCAATACTTTTTTGTTTGCCTTGATAGCATCATCGATAAAGTATTCGCTTTCAATCATTTTAAATTCTTTTAAAAATTCGATAGCAGCAAAAAACTCTTGTTCTATTTGAGCAAAATCAGGAGGCAAAACACTTTCATTTGAGTCATTGTTCAAATCTCCTAACCTTTCCAAATGTTTTGTTTTAGTAGCTTCATAACGCTCTTCAAAATTAGCATACAAAGTATCTCCCAAACGAAGTCCAGAACGACCAATTTTATCTTGATACGTAGGACTGATTCCTTTTAGTGTAGAACCAATTTTATTATTTCCTTTTGCTTTTTCTTGAGCAGCATCCAAAATTCGATGTGTAGGCAAAATAAGTTGTGCCTTTTTAGAGAAAAACAATGATTTTTTTACATCAACACCTAATTTTTGAAGTGCTTCAATTTCTCTTTTTAAGATTACGGCATCCAAAACAACACCATTTCCTACTACATTTTGAATAGTAGGACGAAAGATGCCTGATGGAATTTGATGTAAAACGTGTTTTAGTCCATCAAAAAAAAGTGTATGTCCAGCATTTGGCCCTCCTTGAAAGCGAGCTACAACATCATATTTAGGAGCTAAAAAATCGACAATTTTTCCTTTGCCTTCGTCGCCCCATTGTAAGCCGAGTAGAATATCCATTTTGTTTATTTATAATTGAATGTTACTCACCAAAAAATGAGCAACAGAACAGTTAGCTTTTTTATACATTAAAAAACTCTTTTACAGAAAAGTAAAAGAGTTTGTTTTTATTGATTAGTCAAATAATTTTACAGCTTCTTCTTCTGTTTTTGCAACAGAAAAAATGTTGTTAAGTTTTGTAATAACGAGCAGTTTTTTTGCTTGGTCAGATGGCTTTAAAAGCACTAAGTCGCCACCTGCATTTCTAAAACGAGTAAGCAAACGAATAAGGAAACTCAGCCCTGTACTGTTCATATAACCCACCTTCGAAATATCAATGACACAAGAAGTAACTTTTTCTTCAATTTGGTCTTTGACAACTTCTAATACTTCGTTTTCCTTGTTTGCTCCTAACAAATCGCCTTCTAATTCTAAAAAAAGAACATTGTCTTTGAGCTTATGTGTAAAATTCATTTTTTGATAAATTAATGAAAAATGTATGATTAAGATATATTTAATTCTTTTTCTCTAGTTGATTTTTTGCGTTTGGCTATTTTCAGTTTCCTTAAGAGATTCTTTTTCTTTTTGATCTTTTTCGTGTTGTGTTTTGGCTTGACAATCAGCACAGACACCATAAAGGTTTAAAGAATGGTGCATTACTTTAAAATTCAAAAGTTCGCCCACCATAGTTTGAATATTATGAATACGAGGGTCACAAAATTCAATTACTTTATGACAATCTGTACAAATTAAATGGTCATGCTGACGGTAGCCATAACATTTTTCATATTGCGCCATGTTTTTGCCAAACTGATGTTTACTAACCAAATCACAATCTACCAGCAAATCTAATGTATTATAGACTGTCGCACGACTAACTCTATAATTTTTATTTTTCATACTAATATAAAGCGATTCTACATCAAAATGACCTCCTCGTGTATAAATTTCTTCCAAAATAGCAAAACGCTCAGGTGTTTTGCGTAATGATTTATTTTCTAAATAAGCTGTAAATATCTTCTTAACTTCGTTATAAATTTCTTCGTTGAGTGGCATAAATTTAAAATTGTCTATATAAATAAAAAATCTTGTTGAGGGCTTAATAAAGTCTAATTAATATTCTTTGTAAATATAAGTTTAGCACTACTATTTTTAAATAGATTTGCTCTTCTTATCTGTTATTGATTCTAGTTTCCCCTAATTTTTATACAAATATAAAAAAATAAAGGCAGAAATAAGACCTACACTATTCAATTTCTTATCTAATCCTAAATATGTTTTGGATTAGGATTTTTAGTAATTTGAATCAAATACCTCATAATTTATAAATTAATGATAAAAAGATACGTAAATTTGAGTTTGTAGAATTATTCATTCTTCTACTTATAAAATCTGACTTTTAACTTTGTATATATGTTATCCATAAAAAACCTCACAAAAATTTACGGTTCACAAGCTGCTGTTGATAACCTTTCTTTTGAAGCCAAAAAAGGAGAAATTTTGGGTTTTCTAGGACCAAATGGAGCAGGAAAATCAACAACTATGAAAATTGCGACTTGTTATATGGCTGCAAGTAGTGGAAATGTAGAAGTTTGTGGAATTGATGTAGCTCAAAATCCAAAAGCTGTTAGAAAGAAAATAGGTTATTTGCCTGAGCATAATCCATTATATCTTGATATGTATGTGAAAGAGTATTTAGCTTTTATGGGCAAATTTTATGACTCGGAAATATTAAAAGGAGGGACAAAATTAAAGAAAAGAATTGATGAGGTAATTGAACTAGTAAAATTAGAACGAGAATCTCATAAGCAACTTAGTCAGCTTTCGAAAGGTTATCGTCAGCGTGTTGGGTTAGCACAGGCATTATTACACAATCCAGAAGTTTTGATTTTGGATGAACCCACAACAGGACTAGACCCTAATCAGATTGTCGAAATTCGTCAAGTAATAAAGAGTATTAGCGCAGAAAAAACGATTATTTTCTCAACGCATATTATGCAAGAAGTACAAGCTCTTTGTGATAGGGTTGTGATTATCAATAAAGGCAAAAAAGTCTTGGATACTTCGATTGCTAAACTGAATGATAAGCTAAAAACAGAACTTAATCAAAATGAATATGTCGTAAATTTAGAAACTGAAAGACAAATTCCAGAACAAGAATGGAAACAAATTGAAGGTGTTGTGAAGGTAGAAGTCAATCAGATTGAGCCTACAAAAGTCAAATTATTTACTCAAAATGATTTAAGAAAAGAAATATTTTTACATTCTGCTAGTCAGAATTGGATTCTTTTAGAAATGCAGCAACAAACGCAGTCTTTAGAAAATGTTTTTCATCAGCTTACCAAATAAAATTTATAGAATGATTTTTTCAAGAGAAAATGAAATGACGACTCTAATAACTTCAATAATAAATCAAGCTGAAAATCTAGGATTACCAAATCAGAATATAATTGATGCGAAAGAACTTGTAGAGCATAATGAAAATGGAATAGCTTTAGAGTTAATTATAACTCAAATCTATGAGTATGAAATAAAAATCAATAAATCGTTTTACGAAGATATTGAAAGTTTAGCAAAGAAATTTAAAATAAAACAAGAGCATTATTTATTTTTAGTAGAATTGATTACAGATTAAATTGTATTATGTACTCTCTGCCGTTGTTGGTGTCCCCACCAACGACACAAAACCTATATGCAAAAACACAAACTTTTAGAAATCTATCAACGCAGACTTACCAATCTTTCGGGAAAAAACCGTTCGCTTTGGCTTCCTAAAATCTACAAAAATTCATTTTTAGATATAAATGAATTAGATTTTTTGCTGGATAAAAATAAATCTGCGTTTTCAGTTGTTGAAAGTTTGTTAGCAAATAAAAAAAGTATTCCTCTTTGTCAGCTTTCAGATGCTAGAGATAGCAAAACGAATCAAATCAGCAGACAATTGAAGGGAATTGAGCGAAAGACAACGTCTATTTTTGAGGAAAGTGGAGCGTATGATTTGTACGTTGGTTTTCCGTTTGTTGAAGGAAAATTGCATGATGATACGGTTGTGCGTTGTCCGTTATTGTTTTTTCCTGTAAAATTAGAAACTAAGAATAGAAAATGGCAACTCTCGCCTCGTTCTGATGCAGGAATTAGTTTTAATAAGGCTCTTTTATTGGCATATTCTCATTTTAATGAAAGTGAGATTTCAGAATCTATTTTAGAAGAAAATTTTGAAGAGTTTCCTAATAACGCATTAGAATTTCTGACCCAATTATATAATTATTTAGAAAAAAGTGAATTAGAAATTAATTTTAATCAAGAAACTTTTACTCAAAAACTGCTTCCTTTCTTCTCTCAAACCAAACAAGATGCTACAAATCTTTTCGAAACTGGAAAATTAAAACTTATTTCTCAAGCTGTTTTGGGACTTTTTCCTCAAGCTGGTTCGTATTTGTATCAAGATTATGAAAAATTGATAAATGATGAAAAAACGCCACAATTGGAAGATTTTTTTCATGGCGATTTTACTAAGTTTAATGATTTTGATAGTTTCAGAGGAACTGAATATCAAGATGAAATTTTAAAGAATAATACATCCCAAAAACACATTTCAGAAGAAGAAATTTTTGCGCCTTTTGCGCTTGATGCTTCACAAGAACAGGTTTTGAAAGCTGTCAAAAATAATAATTCGTTTGTTGTTCAAGGTCCTCCCGGAACTGGAAAATCTCAACTTATTTGTAATTTGGTAAGTGATTTTGTAGCGCAAGGAAAAAAAGTTTTGGTAGTTTGTCAGAAAAGAGCAGCCTTAGATGTGGTTCAAAATCGATTGAATGAAATTGAAATTTCGCCTTTTATAGCTCTTGTTCACGATTTCAAGCAAGATAGAAAAGTTATTTATGAACAAATTCAAAATCATATTCAGAATTTAGAATTGTATGAAAAGCAAAATAAAAGTCTGAATGCTATTCATTTAGAACGCAATTTTCTGAAAATTAGCAGAGAAATTGACAGTCTTACAAATGAATTTGAAGAATATAGAACTAGCTTTTTTGATGAAACTTTAGCAGGAAAATCAATCAAAGAATTATATCTAAGTGCTGATTTAAAGAAACAACATGTAGAACTTTCACAAGTGAAACAGTTGAGATTTGATGATGAATTTAATACAAATTTTGAAAATAAGAATATAACAAATCCTATAAATAGTAAATTAAGTCAAGTTTCTGTATCAAAATTTAAGAAAAATCTAAAAAACTACATTCGTCTTCAAAATAATTACGATAATCCAAGCTACATTTTATCAGAGAGACAAAGTTTTGCAGGTTTTGATGAAGAAAATAAAAAAGAAATTTTAGCTCTTTTTACAGAAATTCCAAATTTCAAAAAAAGTATTGAATCAAAATTTTCGACGCTCTTAGGCAAACCAATTTCTTACGACCAAGCCAAAAAATGGACTGAAAAAGTTCCTCAATGGAAACAAGCTGTTAAGGAGTTACAAGACAAAAATTTATGGCAAATTTTTAAAGAAAGTCGTTATTATGAGTTTGAACAACCTGAATGGCTCAATGAATATATAGAAATTTCTCAAAAAGAAAATATTGCTGCTTCGTATGCAAATGCAGAAAAAAGATGGCTTTCTCAAAAAGAAAAAGACTTATTGAGTTATTTTTCTGATGAAGGAATGGAAAAGTTTTTGGAATATAGAACATTAAAAGAAGCTAATTTTTTAGTAGAAGAGTATAAAAAACAAAAGCAGAATTTTCTCCGAAAGATGTGGAAAAGAGTGGCTGCACCAAAAGCTGAAAAATTTACCAAAGAATTATTAGAAAAGTATAGAAGGAAAGATGAGATAAAAAATATTGATTGGCTACTCAAAAAAATCTCAAAACGCAATAGTTTCGAACTCAAAATGATTGCGATGCAGGCTGTTGAATGGGTTTCTGAGCCTCCTACATCTATCGGACTCAAAAAAAATGAGCTTAAAAAATGGTTTTCTACGCACCGAAAAGCCTTAGATTTGAAGTTGCTTTTAGTGGAATTAATAGAATACAGTCGTATTTTCTTAGAAAAATATATTACACATCAAGATTTGAATTTGTTTTTGGAAGAATTTGTAAATCTGCTAACCGAAACAGACACAGAAGAAAAAAGATGGAATCAGTATTTGACAGAAAATCAAATTAACTTATTATTGAATATAAATAAATCTGAAAATCAAAGTAAAGAGGTGTTTGAAATAAAAACAGTTATAGATTTAGATTTTAATAAGTTGGTAGAGTTAGATACTTTAAAAGCTAATTTTTCAAAAGCAGAATTAAAGACGATTGAAGAATTAGAGAAACATTTTTCTGAAAATGAGCTGTTAGATGAAACAGAAATTTTGAACTTATTTGATAATTCTGTTCAAATCAGTTGGATAAATGAACTTGAAAAACGTTTTCCTATTTTGAAAACAGTTGGTTCTCAAAATTGGAAGGAAAATGAAGAGCGTTTGAAAACTTTAGTTGCTCAAAAACAACAAATTAGTGCTGATATTTTGCGCTTAAAAGTCAAAGAAAAAACCTATAAAGATTTAGAATTTAATCGTCTTGGAAATAGAACGACATATAGAGATTTAGAGCATCAAGTAAAGAAAAAACGCAGTATTTGGGCATTGAGAAAACTTTTATCGAATTATTCCGATGAGATTTTTAGACTTTTGCCTTGTTGGTTGGCTTCTCCAGAAACGGTTTCGGCTATTTTTCCATTGATTCAAAATTTTGATTTAGTCATTTTTGATGAGGCTTCTCAATGTTTTGCTGAAAAAGGAATTCCTGCACTTTATCGTGGCAAACAAAGTATTATTGCAGGCGATGAAAAACAACTTCCTCCACACGATTTGTATCAACCCCGTTGGGAAGAAGATTTAGATAAAATTTATTTTAATTCAGAAAAATTTGAAACTCAAAGTGAAAATAAAATTAATGAAGAAATAGATGAAATTCAAGAAATTAAAAATTATGAAAATCCTAAACTAGCCTTAGAAGTAGATTCGCTTTTAGATTTGGGTAAAAATTACTTGCCTTCTTTTGAATTGAATGGACATTATCGCAGTCATTTTGCCGAACTGATAGCTTTTTCGAATTATCATTTTTATGGAAACCGTCTGAAAGTTGTGCCTGATTTAGGGATTACTGAAGAATATCAAGATTCTACACCCATAGAATATTTGAAAGTAAACGGAACATGGCATCAAAATCAGAATCAAGAAGAAGCTGAAAGGGTAGTTGAACTTGTAAAGCAATTGATTCAGTATGAGGAAACTAACTCAAAATCTATTGGAATAATTACTTTTAATGCAAAACAACAAAATTTGATTCATGATTTACTAGAGGAAAATTTGGAAACAATTCCAGACGATTTATTTATAAAAAACATCGAAAATGTACAGGGAGATGAGCGTGATTTGATTATTTTCTCGATCGGTTATGCCCCAAATATGGCTGGAAAATTCCGTTTGAGCTTTGGTTCATTAAGTCAAGCAGGAGGCGAAAATCGTCTGAATGTAGCCATTAGTAGAGCAAGAGAAAAAATTTATATGGTAAGTAGTATTTTTCCTCATCAGCTACCCGTTTTGGAAACGCATAGCTTGGGCGCACAGCTTTTGAAAAAATATTTATCTTTTGCTCATTCTATTTCAGAAGGAAAAAATTGGCATCAAATCAATTTTGATGAGAATACAGAAACTCTATCAAATAAAATTACTCAAAAAACAGAACAGAGTTATTTTGCAAATCTGAAAAATACAATCATTTCAAACAATCAAAATTCAGATATTGAGTTTTCTCAAAATACATTTTCGGTGATGGATTTGGTAATGCTTGCTAAAAATAATAATACTCAAAACAAAGAAATACTAGCAGCTATTTATACTGATGATGAGCGTTATTTTGCTTCTTACTCAGCTAAAGAATTTCATGTTTATTTGCCAATGCTTTTAGAAAAGAAAGGTTGGAAAGTAAAGTTTTTTTGGTCAAAGGATTATTTTTTGGATGGAAATATAATTTGAAATTACTTATTTTTCTAAATTTCAAGCTCATCTACTACTAAATATAATTTTTGTCTAAACTATTCTCTTATTTCAGTAAATTTGTTCGTTTAAAGAATAGCTCTTCCATACATCTTTTGTACTCTTAAAATAATAAAATCTGGAAACTTCAAAAAAAACATTCTCAAAACAAGAACGTCTCTCTTCTGTCAAAGATATCGAAACACTTTTTAAAAAAGGCAAATCATTGTTTGTCTTTCCTTTAAAAGTTGTTTTTACTTCCAAAAAAATAGAAGATAAAGAAGAGGAAAATAACCAAAAAAGACATCTTCCTACTCGTCTATTGATTTCAGTTTCGAAGCGAAATTTTAAAAAAGCTGTCGATAGAAATCGTATCAAAAGACAAATAAGAGAAGGCTATCGATTACAAAAATCAGAGTTTGATTTGTCGCATGTAGATACATTTGCCTTTATTTGTGTGGCAAAAGAACATATTGATTCAAAGTTTTTACACAAACGTATTAAAAAATTATTACAGATGTTGGAAAATGAAGGTAAAAGTAGAGTTAATAGCTAGTTTGATTGGTTATTGTTTGCATGTTAGTAATTCTTTTCAGAGTATTGTATCAAAAAGCTAGTTATATTGAAGTATCTTTAAAGAAAAGTACTTGATATTTCGTTATCCTATTCTAAAAACTAACTGTTCAATAACACATAAAATTAAATGTCTAAGAAAACATCTCTTTCTCTTTCTTCTTCTGGACAAGATTCACAGCAACTTGTAAAAGGACAAGGATTTGGAACTGCACCTGTATTTTTTACTGCTATTTCTACTATTTTGGGAGCAGTTATGTTCTTACGTTTTGGTTATGCTGTTGGAAATGTTGGACTTTTGGGTTCTATCGGAATTATTATTTTAGGACATATTGTAACTATTCCAACAGCCATGGCAATTGCCGAAATTGCAACCAATCAAAAAGTAGAAGGAGGAGGAGAATATTATATTGTCTCTCGTTCCTTCGGACTAAATATTGGCGCAACTATCGGAATTGCGCTTTATCTTTCACAAGCAATTAGTGTAGCTTTTTATATTATTGCTTTTGCTCAAGCCTTTCAGCCTGTTTTAGAATATCTTCGAACACTCCCTTATATTATCGATAATGGACTTTTATTTTTTGTAGAAGATAGATTGATTAGTCTTCCTGCACTTTTGTTGCTTATTTTAATGGTTTCTACAAAAGGTGCTGATTTGGGCGTAAAGGCTCTTTATTTTGTTGTTGCGCTGCTTTTTATTTCTTTGATTATGTTTTTTGTAGGAACTACGAATTACGTTTATGATTATAATTCAGTCGGTTTGAGTGATTCAATTGCCAATCCAGATTCTTTCTTTAAAGTATTTGCTATTTGTTTTCCAGCCTTTACAGGAATGACAGCAGGCGTAGGTTTGTCAGGTGATTTGAAAAGCCCACGTAAATCAATTCCCCTCGGTACTCTTTCAGCTACTTTTGCAGGAATGTTTATCTATTTCTTTATCGTTTATAAATTATATGTTTCAGCAACTCCCCAAGAACTTCATACAGACCAACTTATAATGGAGAAAATTGCCCTTTGGGGGCCAATGATTTTGGTAGGTTTGGCTGCTGCAACAGCCTCTTCAGCTTTGGGTTCAATTTTGGTTGCTCCCAGAACACTCCAAGCCTTAGCTAATGATGATGCGTTTCCTTCTCAAAAAATGAACAATTGGTTAGCAAAAGGAAAAGGTAAAAAAGCTGAACCTTTTAATGCTACCTTGATTACTTCTGCTTTTGCACTTATTTTTGTTATTGCTGGTGATGTTAATGCTGTGGCTGAAATTATCTCTATGTTTTTTATGGTAACGTATGGTACTATTTGTTCAATTTCGTTCTTAGAGCATTTGTCTGGCGATACTTCTTACCGTCCTACTTTTCGTTCAAAATGGTATATTTCACTTCTTGGTGCATTAGCTTGTATTTTTATGATGTTTAGTATGAATCCTACTTATGCTTTTATTTCTTTGATTTCAATGGTAGTTCTACACATTGTGATGAGCCAATATCGTAAGAAAAGCACAGGAATTGTTTATTTATTCCAAGGAGCTATTTTCCAAGTCAATAGAGAATTACGAGTATTTTTACAAAAACGTGAAGATGAAAAAACAACACAATGGAATCCTGCTATTGTTTGTCTTTCACAAGATTTTTTCCGTCGTCAGAGTGCTTTTAATATGCTGCGTTGGCTTTCGCATCGTTATGGCTTTGGAACATATATCCATTATATTCAAGGGTTTTTATCAAAAGATACTAATATTATCGCCAAAGAAACCAAAAAGGATATTATCCAAATGGCTTCCAAAACTAAAAGTAATGTCTATATAGATACACTTGTAAGTCCCTCGCTTACTTCTTCGATTGCACAAGTATTGCAATTACCTGGGGTTTCAGGACTTGAAAATAATATGTTCTTATTAGAGTTTAGTAAAAATAATCCTGAAAATCTGAAAGGAATTATTGATAATTATCCACTTATCAAAGCCACTTCCTTTGATGTATGTGTATTAGCTACCTCTGAAAGAAATTTTGGATTCAAGAAAAGTATAAATATTTGGATTACTCGCCATAGTTTCCAAAATGCAAACTTGATGATTCTTTTGGCGTATGTAATTGTAGGGCATAGAGATTGGAAAGATGCAGATATAAAACTATTTGCTGTCTATGCTGATGCAGAAATTGAAACTGAAAGAGTAAAACTTATCGAACTTATTAAATCGGGTCGTTTGCCTATTTCAGCTACAAATGTAGAATTGATTGCACAACGAGGAAAAAGTATGAAACAAATCATTAATGAAAAATCAAAATCGGCTGACCTTACAATGATTGGACTCAATGACAAACAAGTAAAAGAAGAGGGGGAAGCTATTTTTAAAGGTTATGATACCATTTCAGATATTTTATTTGTAAATAGTCATAATCAGAAAATTATTGAATAAAAATGATATTAGTAAAAGCAATAGATAATCTTATCGATAAAATAGGTGAACTGACTCAATGGTTGGCTACTATTTTAGTGCTTTTAGTTTGTGTAGATGTAATTTTGCGCTATACAATTGGTTTTAGTAGTGCTTTTTTATCAGAACTAGAATGGCATATTTTTTCATTTTTCTTTCTAGTGGGTGCTGCTTATACACTTAAAGACGACAAACATGTGCGTGTAGATGTTTTTTATGCTCGTTTTTCTGAAAAGAAAAAGGCTTTAGTGAATCTTTTTGGGACACTTATTTTTCTGATTCCTTTTTGTGTTGTAGTCATAAAAGGTGGAATTCCTTATACAGAATTTGCTTTCAGACTTTCAGAAGGTTCTCCAGATCCTGGGGGATTGCCTGCTCGTTTTATTGTAAAAAGTTTTATCGTTATTGGCTTTGGACTTCTTTTTTTACAAGCTATTAGTTTAGTTTTGAAGAGTTTTTTTATCATAATCAAAAAATAAAACCCACAAATCAGTTTGTGGGTTAAATAATTATAGTAAATGAATTACGTTTGTAAAATTGTAATAAATTGTATTCATTCCGTAATCCGTAATCCGTAATCCGTAATCCGTAATCGATTTATTTATTAATCAACTCCTTTACTACTTTAGCAATTGTTTGTTTTTCGGCTTCTGTGCCTAATTCTTTGATGGCTGCGCCCATTACTTGTCCCATTTGTTGAGGAGTAACTTCGCCCATTCCAGCCAAAATTTTCTCTACTCTCACTTTTACTTCTTCTTCTGAAAGCATTTGAGGTAAGAATTTTTCAATAACTTCTAACTCTGCTTTTTCTGCTTCAGCAAGCTCTGTACGTCCTTCCTGCTCATAAAGTGCTAAAGATTCACGTCTTTGTTTGGCTTGTTTTAATAAAATATCTAATTCTTGTTGTTCTGAAAGAGACTCTGAGGTGCTTCCTTTTTCAGTTTGAGCCAATAAAATAGCTGATTTGATAGCACGAAGAGCCGTTAGTTTTGTTGTTTCTTTTGCACGCATAGCGACTTTCATTTCGCTTTCTACTTTTTCTTTTAAAGTTGTCATTTTATGGGTTAATTAAATTATAAAAAATAAACTGAATCACACTTTAAAGTCAATTCAAATTAATAAACACGAATTTAATCAAAATCAATCCCTAATGACAGTTTATTTTAAAATTAGATAAAAACAACTCAATTTCAAACTTATATTAATGTGAACTCGGGATTAGAAATAGTCTGTCGTCGGTGAGACACCGACAACGGCAAAATTTACATCACAACCATCGCCATTTTCGGTGTCTCAACGACGATTTTTACTCTATCCCAAAAATTAAAATGTATTAAGTAAGTACAAGACAATCAATCTGTTTAATGCTAAGTTTGTATTATATTTGGTTTAGGCTAGGTTTTTGGTGGTATTTAAACTGCAAAATGCATATTTTTAAGAATAAAATTTGTGTTTGTGTTTAATTCACTGCAAGCAGCATTATACGTCTGTAAAAAACAATTTAATACCCCCACAATTTTATGGAAAAGAAAATATTAGAAAATCAATTTTGTACTTACTATTATGATAATACAAATAAATTCCTCACTCAGTTATGGACAAATGAAAATGATGATATGACAGAAGATGATTACAAAAAAGAAATGAGAAACTACTTAAGTTTTGTTCAAAAACATGCTGTATCTCATGCTTTGATTAATCTTCAACAATTCAATTTTACTATTGTTCCTCAAGTTCAAGTCTGGGTAGATGAAAATATAGCTATTCACGCAAATAAAATCGTACAAAAAATTGCTTTTGTTTTACCACAAGATTTAATGGTAGAGTTATCGGTCGAACAAGTAATGACAGAAAATGAAGGTAAAAATTATAAAGCATTAAATTATTTCGATAATGAGAAAGTTGCCAAAAAATGGTTGTTAGATTAATTATTGAAAATTAGTAGTAAAAAAAGTAGAGTTTGGTTATTAATTCTTTAAAACAAATTTGATTTTTGTATTTTTATACAACTAGAATTTATCAATCAATCGCTATTTTTTTATTATGGATACTTTTAAAATATTTTTTCGCCGTTTCTTATATGTACTTGGTTTTTTTGCTATTCTCATTTTAGGTCTTTTACTATTTTGGATGTACAAAGGGATTCCTATTATTTCTCTTGATCCCTTTAGTTATGTGCCTTCAAGTGCAATGTATATTTTAGAAACTGACGAACCTGTTGATAGTTGGGAAGAGATTAGTAGTTCTCAGCTTTGGAAACATCTACAAACACAACCTTATTTTGGCGAATTGACAAAAGATGCAGCTTCATTAGACACAATGATTCATCAAAATAGAGAAGTTTTTGACTTTCTTGGTAAAAGAAAAGTTTTGGTTTCTTCACACATTCACAAACAAGGAGATTATGATTTTTTATTTATTGTTGATTTGAAGAGAGAAATTCCATCATTTTTAGAAAAAAATATTGGAACATTTATGAGTAGCGTTGAAGATTCTTCTAAATATGAATATAAAGGAAATCGTATTTATTTAATAAAAAACACATCAGATAATTCTCAGTGGGCAATTTCTATTCGCCAACATTTGCTTTTATGTTCTCAAACTCCTGCCTTGATTGAAGCTGCTTTAGATGAGCGAGAAAATCCAAATAATTTTGAAAATAATCGTCGTTTTAAAAAAGTTATTTCAAAAACGTCCTCTAGAAATTTAGGAAACTTATTTATCAACTATGATTTAGCAGATGAATTTTTTGGTCTTTATATGGACGAATCAAATGAATATCTGAATGATATTTCAGAAGCTCTGTTTTTCTCTGGGCTAAATTTAGATTTGGAACAAATAGGCGACGATGACGATGAAAATGCTTCTACACTAGTTAGAATGATAGGAACAACAGTAATTAATGATTCTGTGCCTTCTCATGTACGTGCGCTGTTGCGTTCTGGAAGTAGTGATATTACGGCTGCTCGGGTTGTTCCACAGCGTTCTGCGTTTTATTTTAGTGTCAATTTTGATGATTTTTTGAGCTATTATGATAAGTTTACTGAGGTTTTGCAGCGAGATGAAGAAGCCTATCAAGAATATCAAAATCAAATTAGAACTGTCGAAAGACTTTTAGATATTAGTGTTCGGGACAATTTTTTCTCTTGGATTGGTTCAGAAATGGCAGTTATTCAGAGTGAAGCCACTGAGTCAATTGATAAAAATGATGAATATGCACTTGTTTTGAAGGCAAAATCTATTTCGGAAGCAACAGCACAATTAGAGTTTATTGGAGAAAAAATTCGTAAACGCACACCTGTAAAAGTGGTAGTTTCCGAACACAAAGGACACAAAATAAGCATGCTTGCTGTAAAGGGATTCTTCAAATTGGTAATGGGAAAATATTTTGAAAAAATTGATAAACCATACTTTACTTTTATTGAAGATTATGTCATTTTTAGTAATAGCCCTAAAACACTCAAAAACTTGATTGATGATTATGAAATGGGACTTACTTTGGCAAAATCACCTTCTTTTCAAAATTTCTTTAAAGAATTTGAAGCTGATAATTCAAACTTTTTTGCTTACATAAATATGCCTGTTGCTCTCAAAACTCTAAAGCGTTCGATGAGTCCAGAAACTTGGAAGACAGTTCAACAAAATGCAAATTATGTGATTTCTCAACCACACTGGGGTTTTCAGCTTCGTAGAGATGAAACCAATTTTTATGATACTCGCTTAGTTACAGTTTATGAAAACCCTGAAAAGGTTAGAAATGATTATAAACTAGCACAAGAAAATCGTAAAAAACTGCTAGAACAACTCAATAGCAAGAATATTTTAGAAAAAGTGTTTGGCACAGAAGAGAAAATAGACCTTTTCGAACAGCTTCAAACTATTCCAGAATCTGAATTGATTGAATTAGATAAAGATAATGCTGAGCGTCGCTTAATTGTCAGAAGTCAAGAAGATACTCGTTATGAATATGAAGTAAAAGGAAGTATAAAAGATGGAGTTTATCGTGAGTTTAAAGCTGGAAAACTTATTATTGAAGGTTATTATAAGAATGATAAGCGAGATGGAAAATGGCGTTTTTATGACAAAAATGGCAAGATAAAAGAACGAAAACGCTACAAAGAAGGAGAAGAAACTAAGTTTTCTTTATTTTGATAAAAACAAAAAACGGCAATTTTTACGAATTGCCGTTTTTTTATCATTTCACTTCTATAACTTCAACTTGATAGGTCAGTTTTGATAATTCTTCTTCTTTTACTTTTGGAACAGCCATAGTTGTACTCAAAACACGTATTTGATTGCGTTTGAGCTTAGAAGTAGAACCCGAAACACCATATCTGACTTCTGTTCCTAATAATTTTTTAGCAGAATTAAACCAACTAAATTGGAATTTGAGAAGAGAAATAGACGTATTTCCTGTATTTTCGATTTCTAAAGTGATGCGATGAAATCCACCTCCAAGTATGCCATCTGAAAAGTTGCTTTGTCTTTCTCTAAGCTGAATATCTGTATTTTGAGGTCGTTTTTGTGCCCAAGTTACTGGGATTTTTGGTGAAGGTTCATAAGTTAGTGCTTTATTTAACTCTTCTTGCTCTATCACAGAAGATGATATTACTACTTTTGCAATATTTGGAGCTATTGTTTTTTCATATTTCATAACTTGAAACGGAATCAAATCATCTTTTCGCAATGTCAAATCTGACTCCTTTACCACCTCTTCATAGGTTGTTATGATTATTTCTCCTTTATCATCAAAGAGTTGTAATTTTATTTTTAACTGATTAATTTCGGCATTTTTGACTAAAAAATCACCAATTAACTCTACTTTATAACTATCATTGTATTTGGTGACAAGCGCACTTTCTGTCTGCCATTCTAAGTTTTTTAGCTTTGGGTCTGTAATTTCTATAGGGATTTCATATTCATTTGCATTAAAATCTATATTTTTATTTGGAGGATAATCTGATGCTACTTTTTTTATTTCTTCTATTTTTTCGTTTACATTTACTTCTTCAATTGATTCTGCAACAGGAAAGTCTTCTTGTTTGACTCTATTAGGAGAATTGAGAAAAAAGAAAGCTAAAATACCAAATACAATAATTAAAGGAAGGATTATAAATAGATTTCTCTCAATAAAAGATTTTCTTTTAGTAACTATTTGAGTGTTTATTTTTCGTGGCTTGCGCTTCAAATCCGAAATTATCTTGAGGGATTGGTTATGACTAGGATTTTGATTCAAACAAATTTTGCTATATGAAATAGCAGCCTCTTTGTCTTTTTTATCAGCATATTCTCTAAAACGCTCAAAATGTGCTTGTGCCAAAGTAGCTGTTGTATCTATCGAATTATAATCTAAAACATTGGCTTGCTCAAGCTCTGCAATGGCATCATCGTAATTTTGATGTGATAAAAAACCACGTCCACGCAACAAATGAGCTTTGTAGGTTTCTTGCACAGCCTGCCAATCTGCATCTGAAAGACCAATTTGAGCAGCTATTTCTTGTTGTTCATTTTTAGAAAGAGGTTTGTCTTGTCGCTTTTGCTGAACAGCTAAAAGTTTTTCTACAAACTCTCTTTGTTGGTCATTGTTCATAAGTAAATTTGATTTTGGTGATTAGCTATTTTGAATATTGATTTCCTATTTTTCTAATTTTGACTTTTTAGGACTTATAAGGTACAAAATAATTACCTTTTGCTGAAAAAAAGACAGTGAAATTTATCTAAACAAAATATACTCTTATTGCGTATTACTTTATATACAAACATATCAACATTTATTCATATAAAATAAAAATTCGTTACTCATTATGGAATATTTAGATAAAGGCTATTTAGAAAAATCTCTTTCGTACCAAGAATACAGAACACTTGGACAAGAGCTTTTAGAAAAAGGAACAACCACAAATGGCGATAATCGTCCAGAAATATTGGAATATACGAATACAAATATGTATCGTATGAACAGGCTTGACAAGACCACAAAAGTAAACGAGAATGTCAAAAATGCTTTAGCTACTATTTCATCAAATGAAAAATATTATTGGATCGTTTTGACAGAGAGTTGGTGTGGAGATGCTGCTCAAATTGTACCTGTTATGAATAAAATTGCAGAAGAAGCAGGCGAAAAACTAGAAATTCGTTTTCTTTTGAGAGATGAAAATCCAGATTTGATAGATGAGTTTTTAACTAATGGTGGAAGGGCAATTCCAAAACTTATTTTTGTCGAAGAAGAAAAAGACAAACAATTGAAAATTCTTAATTCGTGGGGAGCAAGACCAGCCGAAGCACAAAAGTTAGTCGTAGAATATAAAGAAAGAGTAAGACAAAATCCAGAACTAGAGGATTTTAAGGGTTTTGCAGAATCTCTTCACGGTTGGTATGCAAAAGACAAAACACAGCATACACAAAATGAACTAGCAGAGCTATTAAACAAAAAATAAAAAAATGTAGATTTAATTAATTTTCTTCGGTCAGATGTAAAACATAGACCGAAGAAAATTTTTATAGTTTGAGGAATAAATAAAGATTATTTTCCTTCAAAGTTCGCTTTTCTTTTTTCTAAAAATGCACTTGTTCCTTCTTTAAAATCTTCTGAACGACAACAATTAGCAAAGGCATTTGCTTCTGTTTGGTAACCATCTTCTGGACGATACACCGAATTTACGCTTTCAATAATTTGTCCCAAAGCAATAGGAGCTTTTTTATTCAATTTTTGAAGGAGCTCTTCAGCTTTTTCTACTACTTCATGAGAAGCAACTACATGATTTACAAGTCCGAGAGAAAGAGACATTTTTGCATCAATCATATCACCTGTCATGAGAAGTTCCATTGCTTTCGAACGACCAATGTAGATAGGCAAACGCTGTGTTCCTCCATAACCAGGAATAATTCCTAAGTTAACTTCAGGTTGTCCAAATTTAGCATTTTCTGAAGCGATACGGATATGACAAGCCATAGCAAGTTCACAACCTCCACCAAGAGCAAAACCATTAACAGCTGCTACAACAGGCTTAGGACAGTTTTCTATTTTTAAGAATATTTCTTGTCCACGCTCAGCAAATTTACGAGCATTCATTTCATTGATTTCTGCAATTTCTGAAATATCAGCTCCTGCTACAAATGCTTTATTGCCTGCTCCTGTTATCAGAACTGATTTTACTTCTTTGTCATCGTAGGCACGAGTAAACGCTTTATCAATTTCCTCCATCGTTTCGATGTTGAGAGCATTTAATTTACTTTCTCTATTTATAGTAATTTTCAAAATTCCATCAGAGAGCGTCAAAAGTAAGTTTTTGTATTCCATATAATTATTTTTCAAATAGTTTTATAAATTCAACTATTCAATTTTATTGTGATTTCTAGTGAGATTAGTTAGGGTCAAAGGTAAGAAGTTTGACACGGATTCACAATTAATTGGTTTAATCGATTTTGTTTTTTGACTTTATATTTATAGTTTATCAATTATTTAATTTAGAATTTTTTCTATTTCTTCTTCTAGTTTTCCATCTTTTTCCCAGTCTAAATACTCTTCCATAGAATCAGTTCTGTGTTTTTTCTTATTTTTTGTTTGAGATTTTATCTTTTTATAAGTCAAAAGCATTCCTTTTACACCAGCTAAATTTGTCTCAAAATCTGTGCTTTCTGCTTCTTTATTTTCCAATAAATAAGTAACTTTTGAAAATATCATGGACAATAATAATTCTTTTGAGTAGTCAAATTTTTTATCTGAAAGCATTTCTCCTTCTATTTTACCATCTATAATTAAATTGATATGAGGTGCACCATTTATCCACGCCATTAAATAGGATTCTAACAAAAGTTTTAGTTGTAAAGTGGTATTATCTTCTTCCAAAGGATTATAATTAAACCAATCTTTCAATCCTTTTTTTACTTGAAGTTGATGCTCATAATAATCTGCCTTTGTTTTAAAAGTATTGTTTTGTGGAACTTGTGCTTCTGAAAATGAGGATACAAAAAATAAAAATAAAAGAAATAAAATTGTTTTTTTTATTATCATTGTAGAGAAATTAAAACGGTATGGTAAGTACAGGGTAACGTAAGTTTATTTGTGTTTTACTATCGTCAGTGGGGACACCGACGATGGCAGAATTATAAATTGAACAGGGTTTTGACACTGTTTTACATTTATTTATCCTTCTCCCATTGCCTTCAAACGCTCACTAAGTGGTGGATGTGAATATTTAAAAAATACGTACCAAGGGTGTGGCGTAAGATTGGAAAGTGAGTCTGCAGAAAGTTTTTTGAGTGCTGTTGCAAGAGGTTTGCTGCCATACGTTTCTTTGGCATAATTATCAGCTTCATATTCGTTTTTACGAGAAAAAATATTAAATAAAATACTTGTAATCGTAGAAATAGGCGAATAAAGAAAACCAAATGCAATCATATTTAAGTGAATTTGCCATTCGTTTGCACCTAATGCGAGAGAAATTTCTTTACTAAAAATAATTTGTGCCAAGATAAAAAGCGTAAGTCCTGTTTGTGCAATAGATATTGCCATAGTTTGAGGAATATGATTCTTTTTATAATGTCCTACTTCGTGAGCAAAAATAGCTACTAGTTCTTCTGTACTATGTTTTTCTAAAATGGTATCATAAAAAACAACTTTTTTCTGCTTTCCAAATCCCATAAAAAAGGCATTTGCTTTTGTAGAGCGTTTTGAACCATCAATTACAAAAATATTTTGAAGAGGAAAATAAACACTACCTGCATATTCTTCAATAGATTCCCTAAGTTGTCCATCTTCTAAAGGCGTCAGTTTGTTGAAGAGTGGCATTATTAAGGATGCATAAAAAAACTGCATTCCAATAGAAAAAACGGTAATTATTACCCAAAAGTAAATCCAAAAGTTTTTGCCAATTTCTAAAACAAGATATAAAAGAACATAACCTATAATTCCTCCTACTATTGCACCAAGCAAAAGACCTTTTAACTTATCTGTAATAAATAATTTTTTAGTCGTTTTGTTAAATCCAAATTTCTCCTCAATAACAAAAGTTTGATACAATGAAAAAGGCAATCCTAAAAGAGAAGAAGCTATCGTAACCACTGCAAAAAAAGCAAGAGCGTGCCAAATAGGATTTTGAAAATAAACTTCTAAGAGTTCGCTCAACCAGCCAAACGAACCAGTAATTAAAAATATAAGTGTAAGAATAAAACTCACAGAGTTACTAATCAAAGAAAAAGCTGTATTTGCTTTCTTATAGGCTTTTGATTTTTGATACTCATCTTCCGTGTAAATATCTGAAAACTGATTAGGCAAATGAGCAGGTTGATTTTGAGAATTAAGCCATTCTAAAAAATTTTCTAATAAAAAATCGCCTACTAAAATAGCAATGATAAGAATTAGGATTTGAGATGCGTTCATTAAATTATCGTTTTTATTATTCTTAAAATGTTTTACTGATTCATTCTATTTATTATAACTTCAAAACGATTTTATGGTTTAAAATAAATAATTTTTTATCTTTTTATAGAAAAATATAATTTTGGATAGTTTCTACTTATTTAAAAATCCGTATTTTTGAGAATTATATATTTATTTGTGCTTTATACTAAAAACTCTTATAAAAGATTACCCTTTTTCAATGAAAATTTCAATTGCCAACGACCACGCAGGAACTGAATACAAAAAATTCTTACAAAACTATCTGACTAATTTAGGTCATGAGGTCAAAAATTTTGGAACAGATAGTTCAGATTCAGTAGATTATCCTGATTTTGCACACCCATTAGCAAACTCTGTAACTAGTAACGAAACTGAATTAGGGATTTTGATTTGTGGAAGTGGAAACGGAATTGCTATGAGTGCCAATAAACATGCTGATATTCGTGCTGCCATTTGTTGGAATGAAGAACTAGCAGCTCTTGCTCGTCAGCATAATAATGCAAATGTAATTTGTATTCCTGCTCGTTTTGTAACGCAAGAACTAGCTCAAAAAATGGTTGAAACCTTCTTAAAAACAGAATTTGAAGGAGGGAGACATCAAACAAGAGTAGAAAAAATTTCTTGTTAATTTCTAGTATAATCATATAGGCTATAAAGTCTGTGCAACTTAAAAAAACTTTTAATTGTAAGTTGTTTTCATTTGTCTTAAACAACACACATTTTTTCATTACTTTATTTTATGCAAATTTTTTTTACTGTTCGTGAGCATCTTTCAGAATCTACTCCTTGTATTTATTTACTAGGAGAAAATTTTGACAATCTTCCTTCTACATTTTTAGATAATTTTCCTATTTCTTCATTAGTAAATTATTTTGAAAAGGAGCAAATCCCAACTACTGTTTTCTTAGATAATCAAGTAGTTTTTGCAGTTCCTTATCTTGCCCCAATACAGGAAAATTATGTTCATAAAGAAAAAATGCGTAATCAAGGGCATTTAGTGGCACAGCTTATCAAAACTCATTCTATTAATAAGTTACAAGTTTTTGCTGATGCTATTTTGAGTAAAGAAAGTATTCTCTGCTTTTTAGAAGGTTTGAATTTAGGAAGTTATAATTATGAGAAAAAAGGAAATTCAGAGGACTATTTTAGAGATACTTTGCAGGTAGAAGTAGTTTTCTCAAGTGAAACAGAAACTATCGAACAAGAAGAGTTAGAAAAACTGACCACACTTTGTGATGCTGTTTGGCTAACAAGAGATTTGGTAAATGACCCTCCAAATTTTAAGAAGCCCTCTATATACGGACAAAAAATAGAAGAATTAGGAAAAGAAGCAGGTTTTGAAACCGAAATTTGGAATAAAGAGCGTATAGAAGCTGAAAAAATGGGAGGTATTTTAGGCGTTTCGCAAGCTAGTCATGAAGATGCCATTTTTGCCAAACTCATTTATTCTCCAAAAGATGCTACCAATGATACACCTATTGTTTTGGTAGGAAAAGGAGTAACTTTTGATATTGGAGGTGCAAATATCAAAATTTCAACCGCTGCCTTAGAAATTATGAAGTCAGACATGGGAGGTTCTGCCAGTGTGGTAGGACTTATTTATGCACTTGCTAAAAATAATATTCCATTATATGTTGTCGGACTTTTGCCTATTACAGATAATTCAATTAGTAATCAAGGATTAGTTCCAGGGGATGTAATTACGATGCGAAGTGGCGCAACTGTAGAAATCACCAACACAGACGGAGAAGGGAGACTCATTATGGCTGACGCTTTAGATTATGCAAAAGAATTAGCTCCAGAGTTAGTTATTGACTTAGCAACTCTTACAGGAAGTGCAGTGCGTGCGATAGGTGAAGAAGGTACTGTTTTTATGGGTAATACAGATGAAGTATTGAAAAGAGCTTTAGAAAAAAGTGGAAGAGAAACTTACGAGCGTTTGGTAGAATTTCCTTTATGGAACGAGTACAAAGATTATTTAAAATCTGATGTAGCTGATATTAAAAATGTGGGAGGAAGTTTTGCAGGAGCAATCGTTGCAGGAAAGTTTTTAGAACATTTTGTAGATTATGATTGGATTCACATGGATATAGCTGCGCCAGCTTATCTTATGAAATCGTCTAGTTATAGGGGTAAAAATGGAACAGGAACAGGTGTACGCCTCCTGTATCATTTCTTAATAGAGCAATTTTCTTAAATCCTTTATATGTTATTGCTTTTGAATCTTATCGGTAAAACTATATTCCATATAAAGTATGAGTATTTTCAAGAAAATGGATTACAAAAATTTCATTCTTATATTAAGTTAGAAGATAATACCATATTTTCTTTATCTAATTGTGATGAGATTGTTTACTACTTAAATGAATCTAATATAACATATTTTAATGAACAATTTGATAAAGGAAAAGAAATAGAAGAGCAGGAGAAGAAAAAACTACTAAGACAAAAGATAGAAGATATTTATCTTTGTTACTATATGGATGAGATAGATGATGATAAATCATTAGTTTTAAAATTAAGTAATGGGATCTATCTTACAGAAATTAACTATCGTCCTATTGGCATTCCTATAGGTTTATGTATTTGTAATGAATTAGAATTTAAAGATTTTCAAAAAAGATATGTCATAAGCGAAGATTACCAAATAAAATCATATCAGAGGATTAAAGATATATAACAATTATAGGGCATAAAAAAAAGGCTATTCTTCGTAAGAAGATAGCCTTTTCTGTTTTATCAGCTTTGGAGGCTTAGATAAAAATTAAATGATTGGCGTGCGCTAAAATTGATAAAACAATTAACAAAGAAAAATTGTAAATTGAGTGATTAAACCGAATCTTCTAATTAAATATCTTTTGCTTTCCATTTGATTCTAAGCAAAGTAGAAAAACAAATTTAATTTGTTTTTCATAACTATTACAAAGGTGCAAAAAAAAAATAGTTTAACAAGTGTTTTTTATTTTTTTTTGAGCTGATAAACTATTTTTATTTTTTCAGTAAAAAATAAAACATAGTAGCTTTAATGAGTAAAAATGTTTTTTGTTTTGTCTTTATCTAAAGTTATTTGATTTTTAGATATATAAATTTAGTTTCTTTTCCTATTTCTAAAGGTGTAAGAGCTAAAGCAGGTTCTACAAAATTTTTATCGTTGATTACAAATAGAGGAATTACTTTTCCTTTATTTTCTTTTGTTTCTAATATATTCAATACATCTTCACGACTATTTACTTTTATTTCTTTTATTTCTGGGTCTTTACGAATAAAATGAGAAAAAGAAATAAAATCTGCTCTTCCATCAAAAAGTATATTTTTTGGATAGTCTTCTTTATTGAGAGTTTCTTGTTCACGATTTGATATAAAACGAAATACTTTGTCTTTGACCAATTCTTCACCTAAAATTCTACAGGCCAAAGCATTTATTTCTGCATTAGGAGTCATTGCCCAAAGCTGTCCATACTGAGCAAAATCTAATTCTTCCCATGCTTCTTCATTCAAAATACTTCCTTCATAAATAGGAATTTGTTGCATAGATGCCTCTCTTGTATTTGCTTTAGAAGTATCTGCAAGCAAGACAGGAATATTGTATTTTTGAAGAATTTTGGCAATAAAACGAGCAGATTCATCAGCACTCAAAAAGGCTACTCCATTTGGTTCTTTGCGTGTAACTCCTAGTAGCTTGGCTATTGGTTTGGCAGTAAGTCCTTGCAAAACAACTGTTCCTACAATAACTAAAAATACCAACGGTAAAAGCATTGCTGCTTCATCTAGAGGAATAATGTAGTCTTTACTTTGAAATAGGGAAATAGAAAAAATAGAAGCCACAGCAGCTGTAACAATTCCACGAGGACAAATATAGGATAGAAATATTTTTTCGTTTAAAGTTAAGTTTGTTCCCCAAGTGCTTAAAAATACAGATAATGGACGTAAAATAAAGACGACAACAGCAAATAGAATAAAGCTGTTGGTTGTCAAGACTAATTCTATATCTACAATATCAATTCTTGAAGAAAGTAAAACAAACAAAAATGAAATTAGAATAATCACTAAATCTTCATTAAAAGAGATGATTTCTTTTAAGTTTGAAGTTTTCATATTAACTAAAGCCATTCCCATAATTGTAACTGCAAGTAAGCCTGATTCGTGCTGAATAGAGTTAGACAAGGCAAAAGAAGAAATAACTAAGCCCAGCATAACAATATTCTGAAGGTATTTAGGGACTAATTCTTTACTAATTAATATATTACCTAACCACGCTGAAACCCACCCTATCGCAATTCCGACAGCAATAGTAATGGCAAATGTTTTAAGGGCAATAAAGCCAATTTGTGAGCCTGCTGTTCCTGAAATGATAAATTCATAGGTTAAAATAGCTATTAATGCTCCCACGGGGTCAATCAAGATACCTTCCCACTTCAAAATGGTAGTAATATTAAAGTTGGGTTTTACATTTCGAAGAATAGGTCCAATAACAGTAGGACCTGTTACGATAATAAGAGAGCCAAAAAGCAGTGCCGTTTGAACAGAAAAATCCATAATTAGCATTGCTGCAACTGTTCCACCAGCCATCGTAATGACTGAGCCAATAACAATTATATTGCGAACAGCCTTTCCTAATACTTTTACTTCTGATAGCTTAAGTGTTAATCCTCCTTCAAAAAGAATGAGTCCAACAGCTAAAGAAACTACATCAAAGAGAACTTGTCCTTGAAAAATAGAATCTCCATCAATAAGTTTAGGGCCTTTTGAAACTAAATATCCTTCATCACCTGTAAAAAGTGTAGAAACAGGACCTACTAAAAGTCCGATAATAATAAGTGGAAGAATAGCTGGTACTTTGATACGCCATGACAACCATTGAGCAAAAAAACCAAGCACGAGAAGCCCTGCAAGTTCAAGCATATATTATTTTAATAGTGTTAGATTCGAATAAAGAATAAAAATACTAAAAATATATGAAGGATAAAGAGAAATTATCTATTGATACTTTTTTTTTATTAAAAATTCTATTTTTACTTGAATTTTGTTAGCCTAAACTAAAAACAATACAATAAAATCTTTAAAAAATTAGGACAAAAAAAAACTATTAACTTCTAAGATTTAATAGTTTTTTGTGTGAATATAATTTCGAACTTTCTATAATCGTAGAGCCAAAACTGTGATATCATCTCTCTGCTCTGCATCAAGTTGGTGTTGATCTAATTGATTAGATAAAATTTCTTTTTGTTCTTTAAAAGGTCTTTCATGAAATTGCTTGAGCAAAGATTCAAATTTTGTAGAGCCAAATTTTTTCTTATCTGGATTTGCTTGGTCGATAAGACCATCAGAAGTCAAGTAGATAACATCTTCAGCCAACAAAACAGCTTTTTGATTTGTAAACACATACTCTTTTTTCTTGACTATTCCACCAATACTTAGATTATCTCCTTTTAATTTTTCTATTTCTCCATTTGAAGTATAATAAAGAGGGCGTTTTGCTCCTGCATAAGTGACTTCAACCCAGTTTTCTTGTCTTTCTATCCTACAAAGTGCCACATCCATTCCATCTGTATTATCAGAATCTTTTTGATGTAAAGCTGCCCGAACTCCTTCATGGAGCATTTCCAATATTTTTGCAGGGTCAAAAACTCGTTTTACACCTACAATATCTGTTAGAAGTGTATTTCCTACCATTGACATAAATGCCCCTGGAACACCATGACCTGTACAATCTACAGCAGCAGCAAATGTGTAATTTTCTACATGAGTTACCCAATAAAAATCTCCTGAAACAATATCTTTAGGACGATAAATTACAAAATGCTCTGTAAATAATTCTCTTAAAGTCTTTTTGGCTGGTAGAATAGCATCCTGAATAGTTTGAGCATAGCGAATTGAATCTGTTATACGTTTGTTTTTTTCATGCAGTTCTATTGTTCGTTCTTTTACTTTTCCTTCTAAGTTTTGGTAAAGTTGAGCATTTTCTAAAGAAATACTCACTTGTGTAGAAAGCATTTGTAGAGTTTGTAATCTATCTGGTGTAAATGCTCCTGTTGTTAGATTATTTTCTAAGTAAAATAGACACAACAACTCATTTTTACGCATTACAGGAAAACAAAGTACCGATTTTGGCTTATATGTCTTCATATATATATCATTTGCATATTTTTCATCTTCTGAAGCATTATCCAAAACAAGAGGTTGCATTGTTCGTACTACATAATTAATAATTGTTCTAGGAACTAAATTACTATCCCCTTCAACAGATTGATGTAAAAACTGTGTCGATTGTGTTTGCGTCAAGTCTCCTTTTGCTTCTATAAAAAATTCTCCATCATAATTTTGAATCAAAAATGCTTTTTCTGCACCCGCATTTTCCATTACTACACGCATCATCTTAGGCATTAGTTCCTCAAAATTCACTTCTTGTGAAAGTGTTTGGGTAGACTTAATGAGCGTTTCAAAATCTAAAAAACTTGTACCACTTTTTGAGCCACTAGAAGATATTTTACTAGTAGTCATCATAGTTGTTGTGGCAGCATTTTCATTTGTATTGTGTGTATGCAACGTATGAGAAGGCGAAGTAGTGGTTTGCCCTATTTCAGTTATGGCATCTTGCTTAACATAATGCGAATATATTTCATGCATTTGTTCTAATTTGCCTTTTGCACCCCAAATACGATAATCATAATAGGCTTTACGCAAAAACATCATAGCAATATCTTCTTGTTTTCTTTGTAGCCAATAGTATCCAAAACGCTCTTTGATTAGTGCCTCTTCTTGAATAAAATTAGTCTTTGCAACAGCTTCTAAAGCTAATCTAAAGTTCTTTTCTGTTTCTATATAGTCATTTTTTGCTCGTGCAAGTTCTGCCTCTACCAAATAATATTTATGCAGATTAGTAGAAGATGAAAATTTGGCAAATTTATAAAGCTTAGCTTGATTTTTTGCAATACGTCTTAAAATTCGTTGTCTATCCCATAATGATGAACTTGGATAAATGGCAATATGAATAAGTGAATCATACATGTGATAAACAGGTACGCCTGCTGTTGCTGTAATTCCTTTTAAATATTTTTCTGTAAGAATAATATAACTATATGCTTTTTCTATTTCTCCAAAATCGTAGCTCAAACAGGCTTTCATAAAGAAATGTAAGCATATAGAAGCCTTGTTTCCTCCTTCTATAATTTCTTTTTGCAAATCCAAATTATATTCTTCACCCTCCAAAACAGCAGGATTATCAGCTTTCCCCAAATAATTAAGCAAAGTCTGACGAAGCAATTTAAGATTATGATATGGATTGATTTGTTTTAAATCATAGACTGCACCAATATACATATTGGCTTCTTTTTCTACTTCATTGAGTTCTTTACCTGTAGCAAAACGGTAATAGATATACATAAAAATGGAAAAAGCTGCATACTCAAAAAATCCAGTATCAATTCCTTTTCTATATGATTTTACAAGTGGTTTTAAGGAATTTTCTAAAGGCTCTTTCCAATGACGAATCATGACATTTGTAACCATATAGGTTCTTGCCTTAAAACGCTCAGAGTCATGTTTGTCTAAAAGTTTGATAGCCAATTCTCCAAAACGATATCCAGAATCTAAGTTTCCAAGCACTCCACACAAAATGATTCCGTAGGAAGAATAAGCGTATGTAGAGACAAGCGCATTCCCATATTTGATAGACAATTGAACTTGTCTGAAAATAATCATTGGATACAATGGCGAACCACTTACATAAGCAGCCAAACTAATGCCTGATAAAATTTTCATGGCAGCTAGTTTTTTCTTGTTTTCCATTTGTGGAAGATTTGCCAAGTCAAATACTTTTTTACCTGTCATCATTCCTTTAATACGGAATATTTCACGAAGTAAGTGAAGTTTAGTTACATTTCTTGGAAAACCTACTTTTAACTTTTTAAGTGTACTAACAGCTAGACTGATTGCCTCATTCATTTTTCCTTTAGAAATAAGAAATTGAATTTTGGTATCAAAAACAGCCACTTTATCTAAAAAACCATTTGCATTGGTAAGCACACCATTTACAAACTGTTCCATTCCACTTCCATTTCCACTTAAATATGCAGCTTCAGCAGCCTCATTGTGAAGACGTAAAGCAAGGATATATTCATCTTTCCAACCAATAATATCTAAAAGAGCAACTCCAGCATAAAAATAATCATAAGCAGGTTCGTAAGCTGCTGAAGCTTTTGCTTTTCTTCCTGCAATCAGATTCAGACGAGCCAATTCATAACGTTCTTGTTGGTCTTCTAAAAGAGCCACTCCAACATTGAGTTGATTTACAATATCAAATATTTTGCTTTCTAATTGTCCATCAGGTGTGTTTTCTTTGATTATTTTGCCAACCTTATAGTGCATTTCAAAACGACGACTATCAGGAATAAGAGAATAAACAGCTTGTTGAACTCTATCATGTAAAAACTTAAAACGAGCATTTAATCGCTGCTCCAAGGCAGGGTCTTCACTAAGGATTGCAATACGTTTGTAATTATCATCTAAAGGAAGTATCATTCCTTCTTCGATGGCTACCCATACTCTATCAAAAATATCTTTTAATGAAAAATCACTAACACTACGAAGCATCTGCAAATCAAACTTATCACCAACACAGGCAGCAAACTTTAGTATTTCTTGTGTTTCTACTGGCAATTTTTCGATTTTAGCAGTCATGAGTTCAACTACATTATCTGTAGTTTTCTTTTCTTCAATCTTGACAATATCCCATTGCCATTGTTTGGACTGTAAATCAAAATGTAATAAACCTTCTTCGTATAGCGATTCTAAAAATTGAGTTGCAAAGAAAGCATTACCATGTGTCTTTCTATAAATTAGATAAGAAAGCTGTTTCACTTGAAGTATCTGAGCTTTCAGAGATTCTGTAATTAGTTTTTCAATATCTTCATAGCCTAAATTATCTAATACTATAGAACTGATTGGTGCATTTTGTTCCTGTAAGCTCTTTACCATTATCATCAGAGGATGTGCTGAGGTAACTTCATTATCACGATAAGCACCAATAACAAGTAAATAACGGTTTTCGCTATCTGTCATTAAAACTTTCAGTAAATTTAAAGAAGCTCCGTCTGCCCATTGCATATCATCGATAAAGAGAACAATAGGATGTTTTTTCTGACTAATTACACGAATAAAAGACTTAAATACATAATTGAAGCGATTTTTGGCTTCGTTAGGAGGAAGATCTTGGACATGCTCTTGCTCTCCAATAATCATTTCTAGGTTTGGTAAAACATCTAATAATATTTGACCATTTTCACCTAATACTTTATTTATTTTTCGTTTCCAGTCTGCTAAAGAATCTTTATTTTCAGTAAGTAAATACTCTATAAATTCATTAAGAGCTTGAATGATAGCAGAATAAGGAACATTCTTTTGATATTGATCAAATTTTCCTTTTATAAAATAACCTCGTTTTTCAGTAATGGAACGATGAGTTTCACTTACTAATGATGTTTTTCCAACTCCAGAATACCCTTCTACCAAAACAAGTTCGGTTGCACCATTCGAAACTCTTTCAAAAGAATTAAGTAATAATTTTACTTCATCTTCTCTTCCATAGAGTTTTTGAGGAATAGAAAAACGGTCTGAATAATCTTCTTGTCCTAAATTAAAGTAATCAATTTTACCGTTTCCATTTGCAATAAATCCCTTTAAACAAAGTTCTAAATCATTCTTGAGACCAAAGGCAGATTGATAACGATCTTCTGCATTTTTTTCCAAAAGTTTCATCACAATTTCGGATAAAACACGAGGAACAGTTGGATTTACTTGGTGAGGAGGTTGAGGTTTTTGTGCTAAATGACAATGAACTAGTTCAATAGAATCAGCAGCCGTAAAAGGTAATTTATTAGTCAGAATTTCATAAAAAGCAACGCCTAAGGAATACAAATCGGAGCGATAATCAACAGCACGATTCATTCTACCTGTCTGTTCAGGCGAAATATAAGCTAGTGTACCTTCCAGTGCATCAGGATTACGAAGGTCTTGCACACGAGTATCTATACGTGAAGAAATACCAAAATCAATAATTTTGATGCGATGTGTTGCCAAATCGACCAAAACGTTATTGCTATTAATGTCTTTATGAATAATATGATTTTGATGAATCTGTCCAAGTGCTTCAGCAACATTTATAGCTACTTTCAAAAAATCTTTGTACGTCCAAGAGTTTTCAAAAAAGCTTTTTTTGAATGTAACTCCTTGAAAATATTCCAATACAAGTGCAGGCTTACCCTCTAGTTTATCTTTTTTGTATGCTTTTCTGATTCCCTCTATTTTGAGGTCTTTCGTAAATTCATACTCATTATTAAACTGAATAAGCTGCGTAGGAGTCGGGAAATCATTTTTGATAACCTTGATAATGACGGGTGTATTCCACTCGCTAGTATCTCGGTAATAAATGATTGAATTTACTCCCTCAAACAAAATTTTTGGAAGCGACGTAGCCACAGACATAGATTTTTAGTGTATTTGTGTGAGTTGATGCGTGTTTTGGATAGTATTTTTTAACTTTTTCTGATTTTTTGTCTTTATTTTAGTTTTTACAAGTTTTTATACTCGTGTAATTAATTCTAATTTCTTCTAAATTAAGAAATTATTGCTAACAATTCCAAACAATATGTTGATATATTTGAATTCTTGAGAGGTATTCTTTTATAGTAAAAGACCAATAAAAACATAAGTTGTAAGTGTTTTTAATTACTTATTGTGAGTGATAAGCAATATATCAATTTATTTTGACTAAATAAGGATTAAATAGTATGCTAACTCTGAAAAAACAAATCTTAATTTTCTTTTAGGCTAAGAAAGATTTTTTTGTTAAAATTCAAAGAAAAAATTACATTATTACATTAATAGGAATCTACCTAAAAAGAATTATTTTATATTACAATTATATTAAGATACAAAATATTTCGCAATTTTATACTACAACGGTAGAATAATTTAAAAAATTGCTTTATTACTCATTTATTCAATTTTACACCTTGCAAATTCGATGGAACGCATATTAGATAGACAAAACAACCCTCAAGCAAACAACTCTTGGAAACCTGTTTTAATTACGAATGTATTTCTAACTTTATTATGGATTCTATTTCCTTTGTTATTTTTTATAAATGGTAATGGAGACATCTATATTGGTGGGATTCCATTAGCTCAAAAAATTTATATTGCATTATTTTTCACAGCTATTTGTACAGTACTTATCAATATTTTATTGACTCTAATTTCACTCTTATTTTCTAAGAACTATTGGAAAAGGTGGTTGCTAATGGTTGGCTTTGGTTTCATACTCTTTGCTTTTACTATACTTTTTGCCTTTATAGTAGATAGGTAGCTTCAAATTAAACTTTATTAAAAACAATTAAAAGAAAAAAAGCTAAGATAAAAATATATCTTAGCAATCTTTAATTGAATAATATGATTTATTTTATTCCTTTTTATTCTTCAATAGGAGGATGATTTGAACGACGAATATTTGCATTAAATGTAAGAAGCAAAGAAGGAAGCAAAATCAAATTTGTAAACATTGCAACTAACAGCGTAATTGAAGTCAAAAGTCCTAAAGCAACTGTTCCTCCGAAAGAAGAAAAAGCAAAAATGATAAATCCTGCAAACAGAATAATAGAAGTGTAAATCATACTTTTTCCTGTTTCACGAAGCGAAATGTCAATGGCTTTGTGTCTATCAAAATCAAAAGCTAAAAGTTCTTGACGAAAACGAGCCAAAAAGTGAAGTGAATCATCAACAGCAATACCAAAAGCGATGCTAAAGACAAGAGCTGTACTTGGTTTGAGAGCAATATTAAAAAATCCCATGATTCCTGCTGTAACTAAGAGAGGAATAAGGTTTGGGATAATGGCAATAAGCATTACTCTGACATTTTGGAAGAGCGCACCAATAATAATGGCTACTAAAATACAAGCTAAAAGCAAACTCCATTTGAGGTTATTTATTAAATAACTATTTCCCTTCAAGAAAATAGGTGTTGTTCCTGTTACTCGTGCACTCATTTTGGTAGAACCTACTGAGTCAGCAAAAATACTATCTAGTTTGGGTTGTAAACTCATTCTGACTAAAGAATCCAAACGTAAAGAACCAATATCAGCTACTTTCAAAGAAACTCTCAAAATCTGTTCGGTGCTATCTACGAAAGACGCAGAAATAGCTGTAGGGTCATTTTGTCCTTTCAAATAACGTAATACGTATGCTCCTGTACGTTTATCAGGCAAGTTATAAGATTGTTCACTTTGATTAAAATAGGCTTGATTTGCAGCCTTGATGAAAGTAACTAGAGAAATAGGAGTAGAAAGATGTGCAGAACTATCTACATAGTTTTCAATTTGTTCTATTCTTTCCAATGTCTGAGGTCTACGATAAGACTTTGGTTTTCCTGTATCAATTACTATTTCTAAAGGCATTGTTCCTTTAAAGTTAGCTTCAATAAAAGCAATATCTTTTTTCTCTTTCGTATCATTTGGCAAATCATCTACCATATACGAATTTGCTTTTATCTTACTAAGTCCAACTGCAGAACAAACTACAATCAAAGTGGTAAATAAATAGATTATGGGTCTATAATTTTCTATTAGAAAGTCAAATCTAACTAATACCTTATTTATCAATCCTCTATTCAAATGTTTAGTTCGTCTTCCTTCTGGCATTGGTAAATAAGAAAAGACAATTGGTAAGAGAAGTAGCGAAATAAAGAAAGTTGCAAAAATAGTAATACCTGCTGCCAGTCCAAATTCACTCAAAATACCTATTCCTGTGCTTACCAAAACTAAAAAACCAATAGCAGTAGTAGTATTTGTAATAAGGGTAACAATACCAATTTTTTTGACTACATATATTATGGCATCCAATTTATTCTTTTTGTTATTGCATTCTTGATGGTATTTTGTAATAAAATAGACACAGTTTGGAATACCAATAACTACTAAAATAGGAGGAAGAAGAGCTGTAAGAATAGTTATTTTGTAGCCTAAAGTTCCTAAAATTCCAATAGTCCAAATAATAACAATCGTAATCAGACTTAGCGAAACGAAAACAGGGGTAAAAGAACGGAAAAATAAAAATATAAAAATGGCTGTAATAGCAATGGACAAGGATAGAAAAATAATCATTTCACTTTTGACCTTGTTCGAAATAGCTACACGTAAAAATGGAAGCCCTACATAATGGATTTCGATGCCTGTTTCTTCTGAAAATTTGTTACCCAGTTCACTAATTCGCATAACCGTTTCGTGGTTATAAATTGTACTAGTAATTTTTGGAGGAAGCGTAACAAGAACTAAAGAAGCCTTGTTTTCTGGATTAATAAGTTGATTTTCGTAGAATTTTATTTGATAAGTAAACTTTAGAAGACTGTCTAACTCTAGTTGTGTCTGTACTTGTTTTGGGAAAATTGATTTTGGCTCAAATTTTTTAATTTCTTCGTTTTTATAAATATAAGGTAGTTTTCCAAGCCCTACTACACCACTAACAGCATTTATACTATCTCCTAATCCTTTTAAATTTTCCTTATTTTTAAATTTTATTTTTTCTAAATCGTATAATAGTTTTTGCCACTTCTGAAAATTTTCTAACTCAAATAGTTTCTCATCTTCAACTCCCAAAACGACTACATTATCATCTTGACCAAAAAGTTCTTTAAACTTATTGAAAAAGATAATATCTTCATCAGAGTCAGGAACAACTTTAGAAAAAGTATAAGAAAGTTCTGCTTTCTGACCTTGAAAAGCCATGAAAATTGTCAAAGCAAAAACAACAAGCAAAAGCCACAGCCTGTTTTTTAAAATAAAATTAGCTATTTTTAGCCACATAAATACAAATTTAGAAGTATGAAGTTAGAAGTCAGAATAAATGCCAATGTAAAAGTTAGATTTT
Source organism: Bernardetia sp. (assembly GCA_020630575.1). Lineage (GTDB taxonomy): Bacteria > Bacteroidota > Bacteroidia > Cytophagales > Bernardetiaceae > Bernardetia. Next base: position 69,521 of record JAHDBD010000009.1, on the reverse strand, counting down.
AGAATATAAATGCCGATGTAGAATTAATACAAAATTCTACCTTCTAAAATCTAAATTAATTCTAAAAACCAATACCAGTTTTTGATTTTTTCATCATAGCTGTATGAACACCAAGCATTTTTATTGCTGTAATAGCTGCTTCATCGCCTTTATTTCCGTGTTTTCCTCCTGCACGATCAAGAGCTTGTTGTTGATTTTCAGGTGTCAGAACTCCAAAAATGACAGGTTTGTTATGTCTTAAATTTACGTTCGTAATTCCGTGTGCTACGGCATCACAAATAAAATCAAAATGACGAGTTTCGCCTTGAATTACACAGCCTAAACAAATAATTGCATCAATATCTGCTTTTTGGGCAGCCCATTGTGCTGCTAAAGTAAGCTCAAAACTCCCTGGAACATCGTAACGATGAATATTTTTTTCTTTTGCTCCGTATTCTATCAGTTTCTTATATGCACCTTCATAAAGTGCTTCTGTTACTTCTTCGTTCCATTCTGCTACCACAATAGCAAATTGTTTTGTGCCAATTTCTGCAATAGATTTTTCAGAATGTAGGCTTAGATTTTTATCTTTTGATGACATAATTTTTAAATTACGAATTAAAAATTACGAATTACGAAAATTTAGTTACGATGTATTTCTTCATTTCAACCGTAATTCATAATTCGTAATTTGTAATTGAATTGATTATTTTTTCCTCACTATTGTTGGTTGCTCACCAACGACATTAATTTATTTTTTTCCTAATTCCTTTTTATCATAGCTATCAGGAATAGAAAAAGGAAAAGAAAGATCTGATTTTTCAAAATTGACTCTTTTATGTTCGATTTCAATTTTGGTTTGATCTGTTTTATTTTCTTTTTTATTAAAAAAGTTGGCTACAGCATTTACTTTAAAAGGAATTTTTTGTCCGTCTAAATTTTGGAAGTTACTATAATCTATAAAAAGACTATTCATTCCATCATTCTCTTGAACAGCAACTTTAGAAAGTTTTTTATTTTCTCTACTTACATACATAGATGTTTTGAAAAGTTCATAGATTTGCTCTAAAACAAAATAGTTATCTTTCTTTTCTGGCGTAATACTTTGGTCTAATGGAGGAACATTTCCTAAAAATAGAGCTTGAAGAGTTTTGAAATCTCCATCAAAGTTTACTTGTTTACTAAGTGAACGAATATCTACAGCCGAATAACTTTTTTCTAAACGATTGACCAAAAAAGCTGAATCAGTACGAATAAGCATACGAGCAGCTTCAATTCCAAAAACAGGACGAGCAGAAAGCCAAATCAGACTATCTTTTGCAATACGAATATCAACAGCACTACCTAATTCTTGTTTTTGATTTTGAAAAGAAAGATGAGATTTTGTACTTAAAAAAGTAAAATCAAAAACCTCAACACCATATTTTTTGGTAAGTTCAGCAGGAGTAGAAACTCCTTTTTTACAAGCTGAAAGAAGAAAAATAGAACAAATAAACACTAAAGAAAGGCGAAAAAATGAAGTTTCTTTCATAAAAAAGTTGAAAAAAATGTGATTAATGACTAAAGAACAATTAGTAGTTTAATCAGTAATGAAATAATAAAACACAGTTGATAAACTCTATTTTTAAATGATTGTTTAATTTAAAATTTTAGCATCTCATTTAGGGTGCAAGTATTTTCAAATTCAGCAATACATCACACCCTAAAGAATATACTACAAAAACAACTAATCAATCTTTTCAAACTTACAATAATCTTGTAACACTTTAGGGATTTTGATTCCCTCTGCTGTCTGATTGTTTTCTAAAAGAGTAGCTACAATACGTGGCAAAGCAAGTGCGCTACCATTTAATGTGTGAGCTAAATGTTTCTTTTTATCTTTATCTTCAAATCTAAGTTTCAAACGATTAGACTGGAAAGTTTCAAAGTTACTAACTGAGCTTACTTCCAACCAACGACCTTGTGCAGCCGAATAAACTTCTAAATCATACGTCATAGCAGAAGTAAAACCCATGTCGCCACCACACAAACGCAAAACTCGGTAAGGCAATTCTAATGCTTCTAAAAGTCCTTTTACATGAGAGAGCATATTTTCAAGACGTTGATATGATTTTTCTGGGTGTTCTATCACTACCAACTCTACTTTATCGAATTGATGCAAACGATTCAGACCACGCACATCTGCGCCCCAAGAACCTGCTTCACGACGAAAACAAGGCGTATGACCTGTCATTTTGATAGGGAAATCGCTTTCTTTTACAATTTCATCTCTGTATAAATTTGTAATTGGAACTTCTGCTGTCGGAATCAAGAAAAGATGGTCAGCAGTTGCTTCATACATTTGTCCTTCTTTGTCTGGAAGTTGTCCTGTGCCATATCCTGAAGCTGTATTTATCAAAATTGGAGGTTGAACTTCGCTATAACCTGCTGCAATCGCTTCATCTAAAAAATAATTGATTAAAGCACGTTGCAATCTTGCGCCTTTGCCTTTATAAACTGGAAAACCTGCTCCTGTGATTTTATTTCCTAGTTCAAAATCTATAATATCATATTTTTTGATAAGCTCCCAATGTGGAACGGCATCGTCTGCCAATGTTGGAATTGTTCCCCACTCATCAATGATTTCATTGTCTTCTGAAGATTTTCCTGCAACAACATCTTTATAAGGTGTATTCGGAATTTCATACAAACAGTTTGTCAAATCATTTTCTAATTCCTTTAATTTATCTTCTAAATCTTTTATAGATTGTTTGTTTTGAGCAGCTTTTTCTTTTGCTTGATTAGCTTCCTCTTTTTTGCCTTGTTGCATCAAAGCACCGATAGATTTTGCTACTTCATTTGCACCAGCTTGCAATTCATTGAGTGAGGACTGTGTTGTTCTTCTTTCATTATCGATAGAAATAGCCTTTTCGACAAGCTCAGTAGCTCTGCTAAAATGGCGTTTTTGAAGTGCTGCAATGACTTCTTCTTTATGCGCCTGTATGTGTGCAATTTGTAACATTAATTAATCAGTTATCAGTTTTTTCAGTTACTAGTAATCAGTTACCAGTAATCAGTTTTGAATTTCTTTTTGAAAAATAAAATACTCACAAAAGTCCGATAAATTCAGTTAAAAATCAAGTTCGAATTGAGATTTGATTTTTTCTTTAAAGATTGAACCCAATTTTGTTATGTGTACCTTCTTTGGTTTTAGTAGAAATTTATTAGATTTGTGTGTATATGTTCATTGTTGCTATTTCTAATACTAGAATACAAAATATGCAGCAGCATGCTAAATACATATAAATCACTCTTTAAAAATGAGAGAGATAAAATAATACAATTTTTTTTATAAAAATTAGATATTGAAGAAATGACTAAAGAGGAAGTAGTTAGGTTAGAAGCCAAACATTTTTTTGAAAACAAAGTAGAAGGTTTAATATCATACATTGTAGATGATAATGTAGCTGAACTACGTTCTAAGATAGAGAATTTTTATGCTAGTGAAGATAAATCTTTGTTTTTAGATGAGCTTTATATCTCTGCTAAAGATTATCAACAAAAGCATATTGATGATTCTCATGACGGTATTTCTGATCCTACATGTCGTATAGATATGGGGATTTCAAAATATCTTTATTTTATTAAACAAGAAAGAGATCGACTTCCTAAAATAGCTCATCAAAAATCTCAATATAATAGTGAAGAAAGAACTAAGGTTTTTGTAAGTTATAGCCACAGAGATAAGGACTATTTAGATGATATAAAAAGACATTTTAAGCCTTTTTTAAAGAAAATAGATTTTTGGGATGATACTAAGATTCGCCCAGGTCAGAAATGGAAAGATGAAATAGTGAAAGCAATAAGAAATACAAAAGTTGCTATATTACTTGTAAGTACTGATTTTCTAGGTTCTGAATTTATTGCTACAGAAGAACTTCCTCCTTTACTTAAAGCAGCAGAAGAAAATGGTGCAGTAGTTCTAATAGTTATATTAAAACCTTGTTTATTTGAGGAATTCCCTGAATTAAGTCAGTATCAAGCAATTAATACACCTGCTAGACCTGTTAGTAATATGACAGACAGTGAGAAAGAAGAACTTTATGTAAGTGTAGTTAGACAGACGAAGGATTTTTTGGATAAAGATAAATAAATCTAGTTAGAAGCCGAATACATATTACTCACTTTGTTAAGACACAAGCGAGAGTAGTCTCCTGCCGTTGTTGGTCTTTAGTTTCGGCTTACTGTTACGATGACCAACAACATAAAGACCCAACAATGGCTTGTTTTTTTATTCTTCGATTTGACATTATAGAATACCAACAAAAATATAGAAAGGATATATTAATCGTAATTTTGAAGTTGTTTCTATGGAAGAGTAGCTTATAATCTATTCAAATCTTGCTAAAATTCTAACCAAAAGGCTATAAATTTGTTACCTTTGTTTAGTGTAAAAAATAATATAGAAATTTACTTCCCTAGAATATAATTATGGCATCAGCTACTCCTAAAAAGACCAAAAGTAAGACGACAAAGCAAACCAAAAGCAAAACAGAACAAACTAAAACAGTGGTAGATTCTATTCATTCGAATGGAAATCATCCCAATACAACCGATTTTATAGAAATTTTTGGAGCGAGAGAGCATAATTTGAAAGATATCGATATTTCTTTTCCTCGTCAGCAACTCATTGTCATTACTGGAATTAGTGGAAGTGGAAAATCGTCGCTTGCCTTTGATACTATTTATGCAGAAGGTCAGCGACGTTACATGGAGAGTTTTTCGGCGTATGCACGTTCTTTTTTGGGAAACTTGGAGCGTCCAGATGTTGATAAAATTAATGGCTTGAGTCCAGTTATTAGTATCGAACAAAAAACGACTTCCAAAAATCCACGCTCAACGGTAGGAACGACGACAGAAATTTACGATTTTATGCGTCTTTTGTATGCTCGTGCAGGTATTGCCTATTCGTATAATACAGGCGAACGCATGATTCGCCAAACAGAAGAACAGATTTTAGAGATAATTTTTGAAGATTATAAAGATAAAAAACTCGTTTTACTTGCTCCAGTTGTAAAAGGACGTAAAGGACATTATAGAGAGCTTTTCGTGCAACTGCGTAAAAGTGGTTATACAAAAGTCAGAATTGATGGAGAGATAATGGAACTCGTTCCAAAAATGCAAACAGATCGTTACAAAACGCACGACATTGAAGTAGTTGTTGATAGAATTATTGTTTCGAAAGATGATGAAAAACGAATCATGGCATCTCTCAAAACGGCTATGAAAGTAGGTAACGGAATTGTGATGGTGCAAGAACATGATAAGACAGAAGCTCGTTTTTTCTCTCGTTTTTTGATGTGTCCCACTACAGGAATTGCGTATGACGAACCAGCACCAAATATTTTCTCGTTCAATTCACCTTACGGAATGTGTCAGACTTGTAATGGTTTGGGGAAAATCGAACAGCTTACCGAAGAATCTATTATTCCAGATGAAACATTAAGTATTAGTAGAGGAGCGATTGCGCCATTGGGAGAATATCGTGACACATATTTTTTCAAGAAGTTAGCTGCTTTTATGAAAAGCCAAAAGGTAAATATTACGACAGTTTGGAAAGAAATTGATAAGAAAATCCAACAAAAAATTCTTTACGGTTCGAAAGAAATTGTAAAAGTAAAAGCCAAGTCTTCTGACAGAACATGGAATAGTGAATTTGAAGGAGTCATTGATTATTTAGAAAAATATCAATTAGAAAGTGGAAGTTCGAAACAACAATCAAGTTTACAAGATTATTTGACTGTTACAGTTTGTCCAGATTGTGATGGAGCAAGGCTCAAAAAAGAATCTTTATATTTCAAAATTGCAGACAAAAATATATCTGAATTAGCTCAAAAAGACATTAATCAGTTAGGAGAATTTTTTGAAGATATTGAAAGCCGTTTGGAAGCAAGACAAAATATTATTGCTGCCGAAATCTTGAAAGAAATTAGAAAACGAATTGGCTTTTTATTGGATGTTGGTTTGGATTATCTAACCCTTGACCGACCTGTAAGAACGCTTTCAGGTGGAGAAGCACAACGTATTCGTTTGGCAACTCAAATCGGAACACAACTTGTCGGAGTTTTGTATATTTTGGATGAGCCAAGTATAGGACTTCATTCAAGAGATAATGTAAAACTGATAAAGGCGTTACAAGATTTGCGTGATTTGGGAAATACAGTAATTGTTGTCGAACATGATAAAGATATGATGTTGGCAGCCGATTATTTGATAGACATAGGACCTGGGGCAGGAAGACACGGAGGAAGAGTAGTAGAAGCAGGAACACCAACCGAATTTTTGAAGGGAAATAGCACAACAGCACAATATCTCAATAATCAAAAACGTATAGAAGTTCCGACCGAACGCAGAAAAGGAAACGGTAAAGAACTTGTTTTGAAAGGAGCAACAGGAAATAATTTGAGAAATGTAACAGCACATTTTCCATTGGGAAAAATGATTTGTATTACAGGCGTTTCAGGTTCTGGAAAATCTACATTAATTCATGACACGCTTTATCCAATTCTGAACAAACATATTTATAGAGGTGTCAAAACACCTTTAGATTATAAAGAAATTGAAGGATTAAAGAACATTGATAAGGTTATTGAAGTCGATCAGTCACCTATTGGTCGTACTCCTCGTTCAAATCCTGCTACTTATACAGGTGTTTTTACAGATATTCGTGCTTTATTTACACAGCTTCCAGAGGCAAAAGTTAGAGGTTACAAACCTGGACGTTTTTCGTTTAATGTAAAGGGGGGGCGTTGTGAAGAATGCGAAGGTGCAGGACGAAAACTTATTGAAATGGATTTCTTACCAGATGTTCATGTAGAATGTCCGATGTGTAAAGGAAAACGCTACAACCGAGAAACTTTAGAAATTCGTTTTAAAGGAAAATCTATTGCCGATGTTTTAGATATGAGTGTAGAAGAAGCATCAGAGTTTTTTGCTAATCAGCCTAATATTTTGCGTAGAATCAAAACACTCAACGATGTGGGTTTGGGTTATATCACTCTAGGACAACACGCCACAACACTTTCAGGTGGAGAAGCACAGCGAGTAAAACTTTCAAGCGAACTATCAAAAAAAGACACAGGAAAAACATTTTATATTCTTGATGAGCCTACAACAGGTCTGCATTTTAAAGACGTTCAGTTTTTACTAGATGTTTTGGACAAATTAGTAGGAAAAGGAAATACTGTTTTGGTCATCGAACACAATTTGGACGTAATCAAAGTATCCGATTGGATTATCGATTTAGGTTTAGAAGGAGGCGCAGCAGGTGGACAAATTTTGGTAGAAGGAACTCCTGAAAAAGTAGCCAAAAATAAGAAAAGTTATACTGCTAAGTTTTTGAGGGAAGAGTTGAAGTAATTTTTTACGATTGTCAAGACACTTTCAAGTGTCAGACAATTCTTATTTTTTAAATTTATGACTAAAAAAATAATAGAATGTTTCTTCGGGGTAGTAATAAGCATAATAGTAATTTTTATTGCAATAATGTGTATTTTTTTCTTCGCTGTTACTTTTCCTCAAGGCGAAGAGTGGGAAATGATGGAAATTAAGCAAATTATACCTATAATTATTTGTAGTTTAGTTTTTATGTTTTCTCTAACAATAGGATTGAAACATTGGAGAAGCAGCAAAAAACATTTAGCTATTTCAATTAATATACTCCCCTTGATTTTTCTTTGTGTTTTTACTTTTAAAGCGATAGAAGAGCTTAATTATTATGCTCCTTTTGATAAAATTGAATGGAATAAATCAGAATACAAAGATAAAAATATGACAGTTACTTTACTCAAAAATAAAAAATTAATAGGATTAAGTAGAACTGAAATACTAAATAAATTAGGAGATTGTAATGGAAAATATGATTCACAAGATACTAATACATTAGATATTTTATCTTATTCTGTACAAGGTGGTTGGCAATTAATAGTTTATTTAGAGAAAGGAATAGTCACACAAGTTAAGTTGAAAGACCCTTATTCTTATTTCTAGAAATATAGATTAATGCTTTTATGAAAAAACTCTCTTCTTGCTTACCAAACTCAAAAGCTGTATTTTTACAGAAAAAATAATAAGATAATTCAAAATAGAATCAACCAAAAAATGAAAATAGGCGATAAAGTGCGTATGCTTTCGGGAACAGAAGAAGGCGTTATCACAAAAATTTTACAACACGGACAAGTAGAAGTAGAAATTGAAGAGGGTTTTCGTCTGCCTGTTATGGCTGCCGAAGTAGTCTTAATCCATAAACAAGAAGAAAAATATTTTGGTAAAAAATCGCCTGTTTCAGTCGTGGAAGAAGAGAAAAAGCCACTTTTCAAACCCACCAAAAAAGTAAAAAAGTCTACTGTCGGAGAAGGAATTTATCTTGCCTTTACTGATTTTAATGATAAATTATTGAATGTTTATTTGGTAAATAATATGGCTTATTCTATGCTTGTTACGGTAAGTGAACAGCTAGAAAATGGTCATGAAAAACATCTTTTTTCAGAACAAATAGACAAAAAAGATGCGCCAAGAGTTCATAGATTGAGCAGAGAAGAATTTAATAATTGGAAACCTCTCATTATTAGAGCTATATTTTTTAAAGAAGGAAATTTTGAACCTAAACAAACGCTGTTTTTTCAAATGGGTTTTAACAATTCTTTTTTCAGAATCAAACGAACTGCGCCAGTTTTGGAAAAAGAATCGTATCTTTTTAGAGTAGAAGGAAGAGAAATTCAGCCTGATTTGCCAGTTGAAAAGCCACAAGTTATTGATGTAAATAGTCTTAGAGAACGAATTATAGAAAATAGCTCAAAAGTTTCTCCTTACAAAACAGAAGCTCCACCCTCTGAAATTGACTTGCACATTGAAGTTTTGTCGCCAGACCATTATGACGTAATGACAAATGAGGCAATAATTACCATGCAATTAGAGCATTTTGAAATTTATTTGGATAAAGCATTGGCTGCCAATATGGAATCAATTATTTTTATTCACGGAATAGGAATTGGTAAACTAAGACAAGAAATTCATAGAAGGCTTAGCCAGCATCCACATGTGAAATACTATCAAGATGCTTATAAAGATAAATTTGGCTATGGAGCTACAAAAGCAGTTTTTAAATAAAATGTAAAAACAGGATTAAAATCCTGTTCAATTTATAAGTCAAAATAGTTTTTTTGAAAATAAAGTAGGCTAACAACTAAAATAAAGTTTTTTTCAATTGGTAAAATGCTCTTAATAAAAGATTTAATGCTACTATTTAACATTTATTTAACTCTATTTTACGACACTTGGAACGGCTTTAGCCCTCAACGAAGTTAAAGTGTCAGTTACTTTAGCGAACTTTTTGATACGTTAATCAGTTACTTTTAAGTAAAACAAAAAAATTATAACGAAAAAATAGTAATATGCACAACGAAACCCAACGACAAAAACAAGTTTCAAAAATTATACAGAAAGATTTAGGCGAAATTTTTCAACTTCAAAATATAGGTAAAGATTCTTTAGTTACAATTACTGCTGTAAAATCTGCTCCCGATTTAGGGCTTTGCAGAATTTATGTCAGCGTTTTTCCTCCTGTAAAACAATATGCAGTAATGGAAGAAATTGAGAAAAAAAGTGGCTTAATTCGTAGCGAAATAGGAAAACGTGTCAGACATCAATTTAGACAAGTTCCTAATTTAGAATTTTTTGTTGATAAAACAGAAGAAGAAGCTGCTGAAATAGAACAACTTATCGATAGCTTGGATATTCCACCAGCTCCAGATGAAGATGACGAAAACTATGGTGACTACAAAGATGAAGGAAGACTAAGCGCAGACGATTTTTAAATGTAAAATTTTGTAGCTTACTTTTTAGAGTGAGTAAAATATACTGAATGCTTTAGCTTTCGGAAGAAAATATCCATTTCAAAAAACTAAAATTTAGTTGAGGAATGGATATTTTTTAGCTTTATACTACATTAACATTACTTTTTAGATTTTTTAGTCTTGATTTTAGACTATTCTAAATTGACTTTCTTATATTGTGGACACTATTAAAAACCACCAAATTATGCTTACTTATTTTGATTAAACTAAGGTAATTCTTTGAAATCAAAAACAACTTAACAACTATTCAACTATGGAAAATATAAAAAAATCAGAAAACATCAATTCTAACTTAGATGTAGATTTGCATAATGAAATAAAAGATTTAATTGGTAAAGAAGACTTTATCGAAGCTACAAAACTCAATAAATACCACATCGAATTGTTTGCAGGTTTGCTGATGCGTGCTTTGAAATTACAGCAAGCAAATGATCTTTATAAAGCTATTGCCAACAACGAAGGACTTGATTTTCTAAAATCCTTTTTTGAGTTTTTGAATATAAAAACGATTGTTAACGAACAAGAATTAGAGCGTTTTCCAAAAGAAGGTGCATTCATTACAGTTTCTAATCATCCTTTTGGAGTGATTGACGGACTTTTATTGATGCGTTATTTGGTAGAACAAAATAAAGACTTTAAGGTAATGGGAAATTTTCTATTAATGAAAATTGAACGTTTAGCCCCTTACGTAATTCCTGTAAACCCTTTAGAAAATCATCAAGATGCTTACTCTAGTATGGCTGGAATGAAGGCTGCCCTTACTCAACTTCGTGAAGGAAAACCTTTGGGTATTTTTCCTGCTGGTGAGGTTTCTAGTTATCAACCAGAATTAAAAACAATTTCTGACCGTCAGTGGCAAACTCCTGCTATCAAGCTCATCAAAAAAGCAAAAGTTCCTATTGTTCCTATTTATTTTCAAGGAAGTAATAGTCGTATTTTTCATTTGATAGGAAAACTACATCCACTTTTAAGAACAGCTTCTATTCCTCGTGAAATGTTTAATAAAAAAGGCGAAGAAGTAAGAATAAGAATTGGACATCCTATTTCTGTAAAAAGCCAAGAAGATTTTGATGATATAGAACGTTTTGGACGTTTTTTAAGAGCCAAAACGTATGCTTTGGGTTCGACAATGGAAGTAAAAAAATTCTATTATCCTTCTTTTACTTTTCCTTCCAAACCCCAAGAAATTGTAAAAGAAAATTCAAAAGACAAAATAATAAAGGAGGTCGAAAAACTCAAGGAAGCTGATAAATTACTTTTTATTCAGCAAAACTATGAGGGTTATGTAGCTAATTCAAATCAAATTCCGACTATTTTGAGTGAAATAGGAAGATTGCGTGAAATTACCTTTAGAGAAGTAGGTGAAGGAACTAATAAAAAAACAGATTTGGATGAATTTGATTTATACTATCATCATCTATTTATTTGGGATAAAGATGAGCAAAAAATTGTAGGTGCATATCGTGTAGGTAGAGGAGACAAAATTATGCGTCGTTTTGGTAAAAAAGGTTTTTATTTGGAAAGTCTATTCAAAATGGATGATGAGTTTACGCCTTATTTAGAGAAATCGTTAGAACTTGGTCGCTCATTTATTACAAAAGAATACCAACAAAAACGCTTGCCTTTATTCTTACTTTGGAAAGGAATTTTGTTTTTCTTGCTCCAAAATCCTCAATATCGTTATTTAGTAGGGCCTGTAAGTATTAGCAGCAATTATACAGAAGCATCAAGAACCCTAATTGTAGAGTTTATTCAGCGTTATTTTTATGATGAAAAATTATCAAAATTAGTAGCTCCACGAAAAGAATTCAAGCCAAAATTAGATTTATTAGATACAGATGCACTCTTTGAAGGCGCACATGATTTGGCTCAATTAGACAAACTCTTGTGGGATTTAGAACCAAATCGTCATTCTGTACCTGTTTTACTCAAAAAATATATTCAACTCAATGCAAAGATTATTTCTTTCAATCTTGATCCAAAATTTAACAATGCGCTTGATGGTCTGATGGTTTTGGATATTAATGAAGTTCCAGAAGAAACGATTAAGAATTTGAATAAAGAAATGGAATTGCCTTCATAGAAATAAAAACTGGTTCAAGCGTCGACGCTTGAACCAGTTATAAATTATTTCAAAATCCCATCACTAAGCATTTCCAAAACACCATCAATTTTATTTGTCAGTTCTTGATTATCAATGCCATGACGAGTTGCCAAAAATGAACCTTTAAAATAACTCACTTGTGTTTTTCCGTTTTCATCTTTCCAAATAAGCATTTTCATTGGTAAATCTAAACCTATTGTAGAATTCAGTTTCATAAGTTGACTTCCTACTTGTGGCTTCCCAAAGATAAACAAACGAGTAGGACGAAGCTCTAAACCTGCATTTTTGGCTGCTTTATCGTGTTCTACTTTTTCAATGAGTTTAAACTCTTTTTCTTTGAGTAAACTTTCTAGTTTTTCGCTTGCTTTATCTAAGGACAAAGAACTTTCTTTTGTATGTAAATCAGCTAAACTACTTTCTAACTGCAATTTGTGTAATTGTGGCTCTTCTATATCTGAGACAGTAATTTTATCTAAAAGTGCATTCATTTTTTCTTCTAATTCTGGAAGCATAATTTCATAGCGATTCATCAAAATTGAAGCATTATTGTAAATTACTTTTGTTGTTCCATTATTATCATAAACAAGTATTTTCATAGGTAAATCTATTGCAACAGCTTGATTTTGTTGCATTAGCTGTGTTCCTACTTTTGGGTTACCAAAAATAATCAAACGACTTTCAGAAAGTTCTATTTCTACACCTTTCGCAGCTTCCGAATGGTTTACTTCTGCAATAATTTTGAGGTTTTCCTTTGCTTCAATCGCTGACTTGATAGAATTATAAACTTCATCTACACTTTTAGAATATTTCTTTTGAACAAAAGGCATTTGCATAGCAGCCGTTTCTGATTCGTCAACTTCAATGTTTATTGATGTGGTATCAATATTTTCAAGAGAATCTAAAGCTGAAATTTCAGAATCTATTTTTTTACTTTGGTTGTCATTACAAGACGAAAAAAGTAAAACAGAGGAAGCACAAATAGGAATAAAATAACTGAAAAGAACTTTCATAATTTTTATTTTTTTGTTGGAAGGTTTTCAATATACTCAAATTATCGACAAGGCTTTGCTGTCATTGAATTTTTTATTGAAATTAACTGATGACTGATAATTGCTCATTGCTTACTGACTTAAAGAATTCCTCCTCCATCTACATGCAAGACAGAACCATTAACAAAACTAGCTTCTTCTGAGGCTAAATACAAATATGCATTTGCGACATCTTCAGGCTTTCCTGCACGACGAACAGGAATAGAAGCAATGATTTTTTCTTGAAACTCTTGTGGAATAGAAGCTGTCATTTCAGTTTGAATATAACCTGGTGCAATGGCATTGACTGTAATTCCATCTTTCCCGACTTCTCTAGCAAGGCTTTTTGTAAAACCAATTACGCCAGCTTTTGCAGCCGAATAATTCGTTTGTCCAAAATTTCCATAGACACCAGCAATAGAAGAAGCATTGATTATTCTTCCATATTTTTGTGCTTTCATGTGTGGAACTACGGCTTTTGCACAGTTATAAACGCCTGTAAGATTGACATTTATAACATCATCCCAAATGTTATCTGTCATTTTCAAGAATGAAGAATCTCTGAGTATTCCTGCATTATTTACCAAAATATCTATCCTTCCAAAATCAGAAATTACTTGCTGAGTAGCTTTTTCTAACCCTTCTCTATCAGCCGTATTGACTTTATAGAATTTTCCGTTTAGAGAATCAGCCATTTTTTGTCCTTCTTCATCCAAATCCCAAATAACGATTTTTGCACCTGCTTTATGGAATATTTCAGCAACTGCTTTTCCAATTCCTTTTGCGCCACCTGTGATGAGAGCAACTTTGTCTTTTAATGAAAACATGTTTTTGTTGTTAGTTTGTGTGTATGGATTTATTAATTATTTTTTGAAGCTAAAATCTGTAAAAAGGTTGATATATCGGTCTGTCATTATTATCTATTTATTAAAATAAATGTCATCAAATATAAAAAGAAAGTAAGAGAACAGCATTAAAATTGAAAATAGGATAATGAATAAAACGACAGCCCATTTTTTCCAGTTAGGAGAAGATGAAAAAAACAAGATAATTGACATAAAAACATTGATTAGAATTAACAGAAATCCTCCTATAACTACTACTACAAAAAATGCCTCATTATCTAAAATATGAATAAGAAAACCAATGAAGATAATAATAAAATTTGTTATCAAAACAGATATCCAGCCATTTGATTTTTTGCTTTCTATTTCCTTATCTAAAACTTTCTCCATCCTAATTAACTATTTAAAACAAAGACAAGGTATAGAATAATTCCTAAAATTAGGATAAAGATAACAATCAAAGCTATAGCCCAATTTTTCCAATTTGAAGAAGTAGAAAATAATAGTCCAATAGCTATTACAGTATTTAGAAGTAATGCTATAATAACTCCTAACCCAAGCAATAAAAAACCTTCTTTCGCATTTTTCACAAACATACCTAGAGATAAAATGCCAAATACTAAAATAAGGTTTATTATAAAAACAGTTATCCAGTTATTTGGCTTATTTTTCTTTTTAATTGATATTTCCCTATCTAAAATTTCTTCCATAAAAAAGTAAAATTAAACTGCCAACCCCTTCACTTTCTCAACAGCTTTATGATACACTTCTTCGTACAAAGGCAAAATATTTGAAAGCTCAAATTCTTTTGCTCTTTTGAGAGCATTTTCCTTGAAGGTCGGTAAATTAGCATCATCTAAGATAATTAAAGCATTTTTTGCCATATCTTCCACATCGCCAACATTACTCATAAAACCACTTACACCTTGTACATTCAGCTCTACAAGTCCACCTGCATTACTTGAAATGACAGGCACTTCACACGCCATTGCTTCTAAAGCAGCTAAACCAAAACTTTCTGTTTCTGAAGGCATTACAAATAAATCAGCTACCGACAGAACTTCTTCAATGGCTTCGATTTCTCCCAAAAAACGAACATCATCTGAGAGTCCTAACTGTTTTACAAGTTCTTCCATTGGGCTTCTTTCAGGACCTTCTCCAACAAGTAGTAATTTTGCTTCAATTTGTTTTCTAATTTTAGCAAAAACTTTTATAACATCATCAATACGTTTTACTTTTCTAAAATTAGAAGTATGAACCACTAATTTTTCTCCATTTGGACAAATAGCTGTTTTGAAATGGTCTTTTTTCTGTCTTTTAAAACGCTCTAAGTCAATAAAATTTGGAATAACATCAATATCTTTTGTAACCTTAAATGTATCATAGGTTTGCTGACGAAGACTATCCGAAACTGCTGTAACGCCATCCGATTCATTGATGCTAAATGTTACAACAGGTGCATAACTTGGGTCTTTTCCGACAAGGGTAATATCTGTTCCATGCAAAGTTGTGACAACTGGAATTTGGATTCCTTCTGTTTTCAAAATTTGCTTTGCCATATAGGCAGACGAGGCATGAGGGATGGCATAATGAACATGCAAAAGGTCAAGTTTTTCACACTTAACTACATTTACCATCTTACTGGCAAGTGCAAGCTCATAGGGAGGATATTTGAAAAGTGGATATGTTCTGATATCGACTTTATGATAAAAAATGTTGCCACTCAAAAGGGCAAGGCGTGAAGGTTGGTCGTAAGTGATAAAATGAACTTGATGCCCTGCTTCTGCAAGTGCTTTTCCTAGTTCAGTAGCTACTACACCACTTCCACCATAAGTAGGATAACAGACGATTCCTATTTTCATGAATTTTAATGAGTTTGTAAAAAGTAAGAATGAGTTTGATTAAAATTTGTATTATCTTTTCCCTATTTTATTAAATATCTAAATCTGTGCTTTTCCCACCAAATCATCAAAGTAAATAGCTGAATGAGAAGCATTGTAAGTGCATTTTCCATTTTCTACTAATAAGACTTGAGGTGATTCGTGATTGATATTCAATTCTTCTGCAATCATATTTGAAATATTTCTATGCTGAATTAAATCTAAATAATAAGGCTGTACATTTCCCATTTTTTCTTGATTCCATTGGCGTTCGAAGCGAGAAAGAGCCATGGAACTAATAGAGCAGCGTGTACTGTGTTTGAAAATAAGAATAGGAGTTGTATTTGAATCTTTAATAATTTCTTGAAGTTTTTCAGGAGTTTCTAATTTATTCCAGTTCATGATAGGTTCGTTGAATAGTTTGGAAATGAATTTTGTGACTAAATTCATTGTTTTTTGATTAAAAGTTTAGTTAAAATTTGTATTCAAAACGTGTCTTTGCTTATAAAGTTTAGAGTTTTTTTTTGAAAAATCGTAATTCTACTCATTCTTTGTGTTTTTTTAAATGTTCTATAGCTCAGAAATTATTTTTTGACATAAAAAAAGGCAAACCAAAATTTTGGTTTGCCTTTTTGCAGTTATTTACGTGTAAGTTACTCTGCAATTTTTTTGAAATCATGAAAAGAAACTAATCCGTCTGCTATAACTGTAAATCTTATTTGATTGAGTAATTGATTATTTTCGTCTTGATAAAAGAAATACCCTTGTCTTCCTCGTACATCTGAAGGATCTATGGCAACCCCTGCTACTTGTATCGAATTTACAGTTTGCTCAGGAATTCTTAGTGCAAGCCCTTCATAAGAATTTATATCCACTAATTGTATCTTGAGGGTAATAGAACTATCAGGTGGAGAAAGTTTATAAGTAAAGATTATCTCGTCAGCAACACTACCTGCTGAAACAGTTGCAGTATCTGTAAATACTAAATCATTACCAAAGCTAATCTCTCCTGCATATTTTCCAATTATCAAAGATTTGTAATCTGGTTTTGGTGTTTCTTTTGAGCTATCTCCACACGCACTAAAAATAAAAAGTGAGGTAGCGATAAATAAAATAAATTGATACTTTATACTATATTTTGAGATTGACCAAGTATTCATATAATAAAGTTATTGATGATTTTTGAGTTTGATTTTTATAAGATGCAAAATTAAGCATTAAATACTTTTAAACAAGACACTTTTTTTTAAGAAAATGCTGCATTAACTTAAATTTATTTTATTTTTTCCATAACTCTTCCAAAAAATAGCAAAATAATTAGTAATTTGTTTTTACCAAAATTTACCAAATTATCATTAATCAATTTTTACTTATGGCTAATCATTCAGAAAAAAATAGAAGAGAGAAAGAAGAACTAGAAAAACGAATATTAGAACGGCTCAAAAAACAAGTTTTTGATAAAGATGAAGAGCTCAAAAGCCATCAAAACGATACATCTGTCAGAGAAGCAACCAAAGAAGCCTTAGCAGAAATGACTTCTTTAGAAAAAGAAGATGTAGAAAAGCTCTATCAAAAAATAAAAAAAGACGAGCTAGAAAAAGCTGCAAGAGAACAGCTTTCAAAGAAAACAAAAAGAAATACCTTTTATTTAATCGTTTTTGCGCTTGGATTAATCAGTATTTTGGTAGCCTATTATTTATTTCGTCCTAAGCCTGTTGAACCTGTTTTGTTTTCGTATACAGAAGATTTTGAAACAGAATCAAGTATTTTTGTAAATGAAGAAAGTTATAATTATAAAAAAAATATCGAAAATGGAGAGTTTATTTATGAAAGCAATATTGATGAATGGTGTTATTGGAATAGCAGTCCAGTCATAAAATTTCCAGAAAACTACACTATTATAACTAAGAGTAATTGGAAAAGTGGCTCGTATGCAATGTATGGAATCAACCTAATCAATAATAATGAAAACTATATGATTTTTTCTTTGAGTAAGGAAGGAAAAGCAAATGTTTCAGTGCGCTATTATGATAAATTCACAGATAATGATTGGAATTACAAAGTCTTTACAGATAAATCCAATGCTCATATACAACGTATTGAAGTAAAGGCAGGCAATTACGAATATTATATTGATGATAAATTTATCCGAAAAGGAAAATTAGCTCCTTTTCAATTTAATTATATTGGATTTAGGCTTTGCGACCATCAAACTATTGGTTTTGATGAAATTAGTATCAAAAATGATGATACAGGAGAATATATTTTAAATGAATCATTTGAAAATCCGACGACGACGACTTTTTCAGATTGGGATGTGGATAGTAAATTTAGTTATACCTTCGAAAATAAAGAAGGCAAATTTATTATGAATCATAATGAAGAGGAGTTTTGTCATCGTACAGAAGCTTTTCTACCAACTGTTAGGCAGGATAAAAAATGGGAACTAAGTACAGATGTAACTTGGAAAGAGGGGCAGCCAAAAGATTTTGGTGTTTTATTTATTTCTGGAGATGGAGAAATAGGAGAGTTTATGATAACAAATGCAGGAAAAGCTATTTTTAAACTCGTCGGACAAGATAATAAAGTAACTTATGCAACAAAGTATGTTCCAACAGGATTTGTCAGTAAAGGAAAAGAAACCTATCGTTTATCTATAAAATCATTAGGAAAGAAACAGTTAGAATTTTTTGTCAATGATAAAAAAGTATTGAAGGAAGAAATGCTTTTTTCTAAAATTGAAAAAATAGGACTGATAACTTGTGGAACTCAAATAGTTGAGTTTGATAATGTAAAGTATGAAGAAAAATAAATAATTTTTAATCAGAAAAATCAAAATAGCTAAACCTCATACGATTGAAGTTTAGCTATTTTATTGTTTCAACTTTTTTGGTGTTGTGCTGGAAGTAAAGAGCTTTCAGAAACCCAAATTTTGACATTCGAAATTTCATTTTGTATTAATTCTTGATTAAAAAACTCAATAATTTCAGCATCTGAATAACGCAAACTAAAGTGAATCAATACAAAAATTATATTTGAATTAGCTTTAATAATTGACTTTAGATTCTGCCAATGACTATGCCCTCTTTCTGCTGCATACTCAAAATGCTCATCTGTAAGGAAAGTGCATTCTGTAAAAATGACAGGATAGTTCAATAAAAAAGAATTTTCTTCAAACACTCTTTCAGTTGTATCTCCTAAAAAAGCAAATTTGGGTTCATAAATCCATTCTTCTACTTCTTCTGTTTTTTTCTTTTCTGCTAAAAACTTTCCAAACTCTGGCATTTCATTTTTTGCTAAATATTCTTGCTTTATTGTTTCATATTCAGCTTTCAAACGACGGCTTTTTTCAGAAAAAGCATAACCAACACAATCAATACGATGAAAACATTCGGCTATTTCTACTTTATAATTGTCGTGCTTTCCAAAAAAAACAACATCATTTTTTTCTATTCCTTTGATAGAACAGTTTCCTCTCAGTTCTGGATTATAGGGCGCAGAATGATTTAGTTCTCGTCTTACCAAAATATATTTTTCCAAATAAGAAACTGATGATTTTGGTAAATAAATTTCAACGTCTCTTTTACTAGACAAATATTCAATATCTGCAATATGGTCGTTGTGTGTATGCGTAACAAAAACGTGTTTTGCTTGGTTTCCTTCTGCTAAAGCTGCATCCAAACAAATATCAAGTTGAGGAATGTAAAAAAAAGTTTTGTCACCACTTCTTGAATAGCCTTTCATTTTCCAATGTGTATTTGGAATTTGCCACTCTAGCCATTGCCGAAAAGGATGCTTATTTGTTAGCTTCTCAGTTGTAAAATTAGTAGTTGTAGTATCCATTATTTCTATTATCTATCTTGGTAAGTATTGTTCAATCTAACAGAATTTTATTTATTTTTAGTTCAGAGAAAATTAATTTATCAAAAAATATTCTTAAACAACTTCTTATAAAAAATACTATTATGAAAAATTCAACTAAAGTGATAGTCGGTGTTATTGTGCTTTTTATGCTTATTTTCGGAATTATGGTTTCAAAGTTAGATAAGAGCAACACAGAAAGTATTCTAAATCAAGAAGGAAATGGAACAATAAAATTGATTAGAGAAGCAAGAGAAGGACGAAAAGTAAGCTATCAGATAATAGAACTAGAAAATGGAGATACTTTCAAGATAAATAATTCTTTGACAGAGAAGATACATGTTGGAGATTCTGTGTATAAAAAGAAAGGCGAACTATTTTATACTGTTGTTGATGCCAAAACAAAAAACACGCTTAAAATAAATCTTTAGAAAATAGCAGAGATTTAAATAATAGTTTGAAATTGATTTTGAAGTAAGAATGATATTTGCTATTTTAGATAGAGAACCAAATAATTATCTAATGAAATTGTCAAATTCTTCGAATAAAAAAACCAACTATCTATCTCCAGATTGGATTACGCAAGGTCTTATAGATTTTGAGTATAAAAAATATATGCTTTTAGCATACTTGCAATACACAAAAAAACAATTTGATGAAGTAAAATTATATCCTACTTTTTCAGAACTGCTTTTTCATTATAATAATCTACTTCAAATAAAAGAAAACAAACAGCTCTTATCAGAAAAATTTCCTAAAAAACTTTCCAAAGCAGATTTTGAAAAATTAAAATTAACTTATACTTCTATTTTGAAAGATGATGACATGATGCAAGAAATAGAAAGCGTAGTTGAGTTTGCTTTACCAAAAATCAATGCTAGTGTAAATGAAGGAAAACAGATTTATGATTGGATAAATCAGCATTTAGAGATTGTTCCTGTCGGAATTACACCTATTTATTTTAGAGAAGGATATTTATTTTTAGGAGTAAATGAAAATCAGAATAAAGAAAAACTAAACAATACAGTTCAGATTTATAAATATAAAATTACACTTTTCGAAAAAACAGATACAAAGGAAATTTTGAGAGGATTGAACTTGCAACACATAGACACACTTCTAAAAAGTAAGTTTGAAACCTATGAAAACCTGAAAATAAATCTTATTAGAAACAATAGAAACTTACCAAATCCTGCTACTTTTTTGATGCAGAGTTCTGTTGTTTGTTCATTTGAAAACTCTATTTTTCCAATTGCAAAGCGTCGTTTGGTGGAGTATTTAGCTGTTTTAGAGAAAACATAATACTAGTTTACCTTTCTTTTATTTCAATTTCTCCATCTACTCCTTCCATTTCGCCTCCTATTTCCTCTGCTTCCATAATTTGTATGGGGAGGATTTGAGATAAGATATACTCTTTCACTTCTTTGCCTTCTTCATTATCTTTATAAAAGCTGCAATAGTGTGTTGCTCCTCTATAATATACGATTTCATTCAATTCATTTTCTATACAAAAAAAGGATGCTGAATAATTGTTATCACTTCCAATTGAATACTCATAATAAACCTTTTCATTTATATGAAACCTGTTTTTTGAAGTCGAAAATTTAAAAGTAGCCAAACATTTAAGATTTTCTTCATTTCTCTCACAATAATATTCATTACCATCACATACAAAATCTTTCCCAATTTTAGTTTTTGAAGTTGTGCAACCTTGAAATATAACAACAGTAAGTATTATTTTTATAAAAATCTTCATAGTTATTTTATAATCAAATAAAAAAGGCATTTCAATTAAGAAATGCCTTTCAAGGTAAACTTTTAGAGGAAACTTACTTTACTTAACCACTTCTACAGTAGTACGACGATTGAGCTGATGTTCCTCTTCATTTTTAGCATTCGGTATTTTCAAACGATTTTCTCCATAACCTACTGCTTTTATTTTATTTTTAGAAATTCCTTTTGCTATGATATAATTTACAGCAGAATTTGCACGACGTTGAGAAAGATTCTGATTATATCTATTAGACCCCCTTGAATCGGTATGAGAACCCATTGTAAGTTTAGCATCTGGATACATAGCCAAATATTCTTTCAAGAAAACTACAAAATTATCTAGTTTTTCTTTTGCTTCTGGCGTAAGTCTGTCTTTATCCAATTCATATAAAATCTCAATCTCTGGTGGCAACATGTCTTTTCCTTCTCCTCCACCTGTTACAAAAAAGTCTTTTGTCAAGACGAAAGCAGTATCAAAATAAACAAGTGTGTACATTTGAGTTAGTTTAGTTTCATCCAAACCACGACCAACAGTAGAAAAAGCATTATCATTTTTTGGTAAATATCCTGCTGCATTTACATCTATATCATATACTTTTCCAATAACAAGGGAAGTATCAAATAAGAATTTTCCTTTATCATCTGTTGAAACTTTTACTATATTATTATTTCCTAAGTTTAAATCCATTTCGACACCTGAAAGAAATTCACGAGTATTTTCTACTTTATCAATTCCTTCTACTGTTCCACGAAGCACATAACGTACTTCACGAATATCCAAAGAATCTAAATGAAAACGATAAATATCATCATTCGTTTCTGTGATTGTGCTGTCCATTCCGTTTTTATTATCACGCTTTGACGTAAAATAACCTCCTTTATCTTCTTTTTCTGTAAAAGTAAGTCCAAAATCATCGCCTGCACTATTTATTGGCGCACCTACATTACGAACTTTCTTAATCATAGAAGTGGTATCTGTATCTGAAGGATTTTTCATTTCTTCTTGCACAAAAATATCCAAACCACCTAAACCACCTTGCCCATCAGAAGCAAAAAAGAAACGACCTGTTTCATCAATATAAGGAAACATTTCATTTCCTTCTGTATTAATATCGTCTCCCAAACGCTGAACATTTGACCATGTTTTGTCTCTATCATTATAACTTGCTGTATAAATATCTAAGCCTCCTTTGCTAGAAGCACGATTAGAAGAAAAATAAAGTGTCTGTCCATCTTTAGAAATATGTGGTGTTCCGTCCCAATAGCTACTATTTACATAGGTTAATGCTTTTGGCTCTGACCAAACTCCATTGTTCAAAGAAGATGTATAAAGACTTACTTCTTTGTCAGATTCTCCTCTTTTATCACCGTTTCCACTGCGAGCAAAAATAACAGTATTTCCATCAGGCGAAAAAGTAGCTGACGCATCATGAGTTCCTGCTTTATTAAAAACATCTCCTCCCCAAATTTTTACTGTTCCCACACAAGCATTGGTTGTGTCAGAAATATCGTTTTCGGTTTCGAAGCTGTACAAATCATAAAAACCTTGTCCTGTCCCTTCATAAGTAGCTTCTTTTCTTCTATCTGATGAAAAAACAAGTTTGTTCATCCATTTTGTAGGCGCAAAATCAGAGCTTTCTGTGTTTATTCCATCACAAGGAACAACTGTTACATATTTATTACCTTCTATAATCTGATTGATATTTTCTAGGTTTTCAATCTCTGTTTGAGCTAAAGTTTTAAGCTTTTGATTGATGCCTAACTTTACATAATCTTCAAACTGTACTTTTGCAGCATCATACATTTTATTGACTTTCAATGCTTCGGCTGTGTAATAACGAAGTGTATCACGGTCACCTGCTGTAAGTTTTTCTGTTCCTGCTTCTTTAGTTTTGTTATAATAAGGAAGAGCCATTTGCAAACGGTTCGAACGGCGATAGGCTTCTGCAATCTTATAATTTACCTCGGCAGCTTTGGCTGGATTTTTAGACAAATAAGACTGATAAAGCGTAATTGCTTTATTGTATGCTGCTCTATCAAATTCGGATTCTGCTTTTTGATACACAGATGAGCAACCTGTAAAAAATGCAAAAAGTAAACCCAAAGCTAGAAATAGCTTGATAGAATTACCTTTTTGAGATTGGTTTTTGAGATTCATAGTAGAATAATTACGAATTACGAATTAAAAATTACGAATGTAATACGTTGAAATGGTATTAATTTAATTTTATATTCTTTATTTATTGTTATTTATTGTTATTATGATAGCTTGGAAGCTATCAGCTATAGATTTCCTTCAAAAACTGCTATTGCAGCTCCTATCAGAAAAATATTTGTAAAATGATGTTCGGAATTTATAGTAGAATAATCAAAACGCACTTTCAGATTTCCTCCTAAAGTTTTGATATTGACTAAATTGGTATTCAAGTTTTTTTCATATAAAGAGTAGGCAATGGCACAAGCTGTTACACCTGTTCCACAAGAGAGCGTTTCGTCTTCTACGCCACGTTCATAAGTTCTTACAAAAATGCTATTTTTTTCTGAATTATTTGCATTCCTTGAAACAAAATTAACATTTGTACCTTCTTTTTTGAATCTTTCATTATACCGAACCTTTTTTCCTTCTTCTACAACAGCATAATTTTCTAAGCCATTTTGTGCTTTTTCGTCATCTATTTTTGGTAAAAAACTCACATAATGAGGCGAACCTGTATTTAAAAAGTAGGTATTTTCAGCAGAGTCAGCATTTATTTCTATTTGTGAAACATCGCCCATTTGGAGTTCTACTTGTGTAACAATTTCGTGTTCTTGATTTTCTACACTTGCTATTTTTGCAAAATGAAGTCCATCAAAAGCCATAAAAGTAGTTTCTTTTCCTTCAAAAACACCCAAACGGTACGCAAAAGCAACAACACAACGTCCACCATTTCCACACATTGAACTTGGATTTCCATCAGAATTGAAATAAACCATGACAAAATCGCCCTCAACTGATTTATCTTTTGAGTTTTCTATTAAGATAAGTCCGTCAGCACCAATTCCAAAACGACGATGACAGAGCTTTGCGATAAAATGATTGTCTTTTTTTTGCTCTTCAGAAAAAGAATTATCACGATTATCAATCATAATAAAATCGTTTCCTGTTCCTTGATATTTGTAAAAATGCATGTTCAATTACGAATTAAAAATTACGAATTCAATATAGCAACATAAACTGTATTCTGTGTGCTATAGAACACGGATAAAGGTATTTACTTAATGGATTAATTACGAATTATTAATTAGAATTATTTTTCGTAATTCGTAATTTCTAATTCGTAATTGTATCAGCCTATGCAAACTTCTGTCAAATCTACTAAATATTTCTGTGCTACTTTCTGTACATCTTCTATTGTTACTTTTCTTAGTTTGGTAACATAGTCATTATAATAATTTTCATCCAAGTTATACAAATGAATGTCTTGCATTTTGTCCATAACTGCAAAAGCTGTTGAGAGTGAACCCAAAAAGTTTCCACTCATATAATTTTTTACATTTTCTAATTCTTCTTCTGTAACAGGTTCATTTTTCAATTTTTCAATTTCCTTGTAGATTTCAGAAACTGCATCTTGATAAATTTCTTTTTTTACATCTGTTCCGATAACGAAATACGAACCATTTTTCATAGCTGCATTTCTTGATGAAATTCCATACGTATAACCTTTGTCTTCTCTGATATTTTGCATCAATCTTGAGCCAAAATAACCTCCCAAAATCATATTCATAACTTTGAAAGCAGCATAGTCTGGATGTTTTTGATTAAAAAGAAGGCGTCCTATTCGAATAGAAGTTTGTACACTTCCTTCTATTTCTTTATAGATCTTTGTAACTGAATTGGCTGGATTTTGTAATAATTCTTTATCTTTTTTATGAGTATCAACATTGAAACTTTCAATAAAATCAGTTATCAATTTTTCAGAATCTGCATCAATATCTCCTACTAAATAGGCTTCAAAAGGATTTGATTTTATATTATTCTCATAAAAATCAATTATATCTTGTCTTTGAATAGCTCTGATGCTTTCCTCACTTGAAGAAGCTGAATAGGGATGGTTTTCTTTAAAAAGAACCTCTTTAATTTTGACTGTTGCTAAGTAGGCTGTTCTTTCCTCTTGAATTTTGAGATTCTGAACCGTTCGGTTTTTTAAGTTATCTAATTCTGACTGAGGAAAATTAGGTTCTTGTAAAATTTCTTTTAATAAAGGTAAAAGCTGCTCTAAATGCTTCTCTAATGTATAAAAAGAAACAATTGTAAAATCATTTCCAGAATCTATATTTATTGAAGCTCCATAAAATGAAATTTTGTCAGCAATTTGTTTTCCTGTATGGTGGTGTGTTCCTTCTAAAAGCATTTTTGCCATAAAAGAAGCAATGCCCACTTTATTTTCCTGACATCTTCCTGCCTCAAAAGCAATCTGAAAACCCAAAACAGGTTGGTTTTTGGTAATTAATTGATGAAATGAAACACCATTTTTTAATTTTTGAGTATTAATTTCTGGAAGTTTATGAGCTTTAATAAGCTGAAAATCAGGAGCTATTTTACGGTCAAGCATAGATAGAGTTTAGTAAAATGATGTTGTTGGTGAGAAACCAACAACAGCGTGTAATTTCGTTCAAAAAAATTGTCTGAGACTTCTAAAAGAATCTAACAAACCATATTTATATTTTTAATCTTTGTATTTGAATAAGCGAAAATAGCCATTTTTTATTCAATCTTCTATAAGAATCCCAAAATCATTTTTTTGTTTGTCTTATATTGGTATATTTTTGGAATATATAGTAAATGAAAATCTGTTTTAAGAAAAAATAATGCTTTTGACAGAATTTTGACTGCAATAAGACTTCTAATCAAGCGTTTCGATTGTGACTGAGAGTTTTCAACTCCCATTTCTTTAAAAGCAGAATATTTTTATAAAAAAATGAAAAATAAAATAATGACGAATAAAACAATCTATTTTTTAGCCTTTTTGATTCTATACAATCTTCCTTTTTGTGTTTTTGGTCAGCTTTCAGCTTCTACTCAAACGGCTGAAAACGAACGCTTGAAATCTGCTAATCAGAGTGGACGAAGAGTAGCTCGCACATATTATGATATGGATAATACCATCTTAAAAGCAGAATATTATTTTATCGGAAGCGACAGCACAAACGTAGATGGAGAATACAAACTTTTTCATGTCACAGGAGAACTAAAGTCTCTTGCAAATTTTAAAGCAGGCGAAATACAGGGAAGAGCTATCGAATATTATCCAAATGGAAAAGAAAAATTAGTTGGTTCATATAAAGAAGGAAAAAAAGAGGGTGTCTTTAAAGAATATTATTTTGAAGGTGGTTTGATGGCAGAATATGAATGTAAAGATGATAAGAGAAATGGAAATGCAAAGGTATTTAATGAAAAACAAATTATTGTACAGGAAGCAAATTATAAAAATGACCACTTAAATGGAATCGTAAAAACATTTTACCCTGATGGTAAACTGAAAGCAGAAACGCCTTTTGAATTGGATAAAATAAATGGCTTTGTAGAGGAGTTTTATCCTGATGGACAAGTTAAAAGAACAATTACTTTCAAAGACAACAAACCCAACGGAGAAGAAAAAACATTTTATCAAAACGGAGTTTTACGTACAATTACAACCTATTTGGATGGAGAAATGAGTGGCGATTTTAAAAGCTATTACGACAATGGAATTTTAGAATTAGAAACCATAAATATTCATGGTAAAAAGAATGGCTATTTTAGAAGATATACAAGAGATAGCATTTTGGTACAGGATGCAATTTATAAAAATGGTCAGTTAAATGGTGATAACATTCTTTATTATGACAACGGAAAACTAAAACAAGAAGTAAAATATCGTTCTGGACAACAGCTTTCTTCCAAAATTTACAGAGAAAATGGAAATCTTGCAAAAGAAATTGATTTTGGAAAAACATTAAAGGATAGAAAAGAAACTCATTATTATGCCAATGGAAATAAACAAAAACAAGTTGAATTTAATGATGATAAAAAGGCAGGTGAATGGAAATATTTTTATCCAAATGGTGATAAAAAAGTAGAAGAAAATTATAATAATGATAAACTACATGGTAAACGTGAAACTTACTTTTCAACTGGCAAAACACATCTCAAAGAAGAGTATGCTTTTGGACACAAAAACGGAATTACAAAAGAATATAACTCAAAAGGAGATTTGGTTTCTGAAACTGAGTACAAATTAAGTAAAAAATGGGGTGTTGCTACTTATTATCACTCAAACGGAAAAGTTTCAGCAGAAGGGAATTTTTATAAAGATATTAAAAATGGAAAATGGTACTACTACGATGAAGACGAAAGATTGAATAGAAGAGAAATTCATAGAAAAGGAAAAGTTTCTTCTGCCAAAACATATAAGAAAGGAAAACCTCGTAAGAAATCGCCTTTCAAAAGATAGATAAATCTATAAAACAAAAAAGCATTTTGAATTCAGTCAAAATGCTTTTTTTGCTTTTACAGAAATTAATATCAAAAATTATTCTTTTTCAAAATCTAACGAAATTGAATTAATACAATAACGCATTCCTGTTGGTTTAGGACCATCATTAAAAACGTGTCCGAGGTGTGAACCACAGTTATTACAAACTACTTCTGTACGAACCATTCCATGAGAACGGTCTGCAATTTCTTTTACATTTCCTTCAATAGTAGTATAAAAACTTGGCCAACCACTACCTGATTCAAATTTGGTTTTAGAATCAAATAGTTTTTCGTGACAAGCTGCACAGGTATAAACTCCTTTTTCGTGATGGTCATAAAACTCTCCAGTAAATGCTCGTTCTGTTCCTTTTTGACGCAAAACTCGGTATTCATTGTCTGTTAGTTCTTCTTTCCATTCGTTTTCGCTTTTCTTTACTTTGTAATCTGACATAGAGGTATCTTTTTGGTTTAATTTGTTTATGTTTAAATTTTCAAGACTTTCATTATTCTCTACTTTTTTGTTAGCAGTATTGTTTTGAGAACTATCTGCAATACCCAAAAATGCGACTAATCCTAAGCCACAAACAATAGCTAATATTGGCAATATTATAGTTTTTGTATTCATAAACAGTAAACGAAATAGCTTAACACTTTGTTTATTAAGGAATTATAAAAAAAATGACTGAATAAATAGAAATTTTGAATAATTTTTATGCAAAAACAAAGTTTTGGGCATCATGGAATAAAATTTATTAATTTATTTAAGCAACTTATTCCATTAAAATTTTTGTTTTATGACTAACTTAATCTTCAAGAAAATTGTATTCATCTTACTAGTATTCTCAAGTTTTACTTTATTTAGTTCTTGTCGTCCTGCTAAAAAATATGCTGCAATAACTCAAGACCAAGGAAATTATTCCAATTCTTCAGCTACTTTAGAGAAAATTAATCTTGATAAAATTCAGAAAAATCCTAAAACACCAAAGGAAAAAAGAAAAATACTTTACTCAGCAAATTTGAATCTCATTTCTGCCCTTCCTGATAGCATAAATCCACAATTAGAACGCATTACAGAAAAATACGATGGTTATGTAGGGCGTTTGAGTACAACCGAAACAACTATCCGAATAAAGAGTGAATATTTTGAAACTGTTATCGAAGAAATTGAAAAATTAGGAAAAGTTACACGTAAAAATATTTATGGTAATGATGTAACAGAACAGTACTGGGATGCTCAAATTCGTTTGAATAATGCTTTAGAAACTAGAAAACGCTATTTAGAACTATTAAAAATGGCTCAAAATGTAGAAGAAGCTATCTTAGTAGAACGAGAACTGGCACGGATTACACAAGACATAGACCTTTTGAAAGGACAAATTAATAAATTAGATAATTTGGAAGAATTTGCTACCATTACTATTTCTATTAAAGAAAAGAAAAAACTAGGTCTTTTGGGATATGTAGGTGTGGGTTTGTATAAAGGTGTAAAATGGTTTTTTGTTAGAAATTAAATGATGAAACCTAAATTAAAAGCCTTATTTAGCAAAGCGTAACATAAGTTTTTTGTGTTTTATTATCGTCGGTGGGGACTGATAATGGCAGAATTATAAATTGAACAGGGTTTTAACCCTGTTTTACTAAATCATAAATAAGGTTTTATACATCACAATTTTATCTGCAAACCATCATGTGCCAATTCAATATTTGGAGGTAATTCTCCAGAAACTTCTTTATGAAGTCCCATTTTATGGCTAATGTGTGTCAAATATGCTTTTTCAGGATTTATTTTTTGGATAACTTCTACAGCTTCATCTAGCGTATAATGAGAAATGTGATTTTCTTTTTGTAATGCTCCCAAAACTAATATTTTTGTTCCTTTTACTTTTTCTAGTTCTTTATCTGAAATAAAATTTACATCAGTGATATAGGTAAAATCTTTAATTCTGAATCCAAAAACAGGGAGTTTGTAATGCAAAACTTCAATAGGAGTTATTTTTATGCCTTCTACTTCAAAAGGTTCATTTTCAATGATATGAGTTTCCACTTGTGGAATACCTGGATATTTGAAGTCGGCAAAAATATAAGCAAACTCTCTTTTTAACTGTTCTAAAACAGCTTCTCTTGCATAAATCGGCATATCTTTTTGTTGAGCAAAATTGAAAGAACGTATATCATCCATTCCTGCCGTATGGTCTTTGTGTTGGTGAGTAAAAAGAACTGCATCTAGCTTTGTAATTCGCTCTCTCAAACATTGCTGTCTAAAATCTGCTCCTGTATCAACAATAAAACTTTTTTGCTCACCTTCGTTATTTTCTACTTCAATATGAATAGAAACACGCAAACGTTTATCTCTATAATCTAAAGATTTGCAAACTTCACAACTACAAGCAATTACAGGAACACCTTGTGATGTTCCTGTTCCTAAAAATGTTACTTTCATGTATTTTATATTTTTTCTAATTAAATTTTTCATAGAAATCTTAGAAGATGACTCCTACTCTTTGGGCTGCCCTATTGTCCTATCAAAGAGTTGATAAATGCGTTTGTATTCGTCTGCCCAGCTAGTTGGATATACAAAACCATGTCCTTCAATCGGATAAACAGCAAGTTCCCAATTTTCTTTTTTAAGTTCGATAAGTCGTTGTGCTAAACGAACCACATCTTGAAACTGAACATTTGTATCTATCATTCCATGACAAATCAATAAATCACCTTCCAAACCATCAGCAAAATAAATAGGTGAAGAACGAACATAAGCCAAACTATCCTCTAAAGGTGTATTCAAGATATTTGAAGTATACCCATGATTATAATGCGCCCAATCTGTAACTGAACGAAGTGCAGCACCCGAACGGAAAACTTTCGGTTCTTTAAACATAGCCATCATTGTCATAAAACCACCATACGAACCACCATAAATTCCTATTCTGTCTTTATCAATTTCATGATTTTTGACTAAATAGTCTGCGCCAGCTACATAATCTACAAGTTCTTTATTTCCCATGTGGCGATAAATTGCCGTTCTCCAATCTCTGCCATAGCCTTGACTACCACGATAATCAATATCAATAACTGTATAGCCTTGTTCTCTCAAAAGATTATGAAACATATATTCTCTATAATACGAACTCCAACCATAATGAACATTTTGTAAATAACCTGCTCCGTGAACAAACATAACAGCAGCTTTATTTTTTACATTTGATTCTGGCTCATAAATACGTGCAGGAACTTCTACTCCGTCAGGTGTTGTGAAAGTAATGATTTTTGGTTCGTACCAAGATTGTTTTTTAAAATCTTCTGAAACCGAATTTGTAATCTGTCTTTGTGAAGAATTTGTTTTATTCTCAAAAACTACTAATTCCCAAGGCTTATTTGAATAGGAATAACGAGCAATCCAAAATTTTTCATCAGGTGATAAAGCTAAGTCTTGGTACACTCCTTTTTGAGAAGTAATCTTTTCTAAATCGTTTTTCTTACCTAATTTGTATAGATGATATTCATGGAAATTTTCTTTGTTTGCACGAACATAAAATGTCTTGTTGTCTCTTGAAAGCCAAACATCAGTTACTTCAAATTTTCCGTTTGTGAGCTGCTTTTGTTCTTTTGTTTTGAAATTATAGGTATAAAGATGTGAAAACCCTGTTTTTTCAGATTGAAAATAAACCGTTTCATCATCTTGCCAATCTAATGTTCCTGTTGAACCATGCCAACCACTAATGCCTTCTCCACCTATCCACGCATCGTCATGTTGATGGTCAATGAGTTTTAATTTTTCGTTTTCACTTGTCAAATCCATTCCTACAATCCAACGGTCTTTTGAATCATCTGCACGAACTACAAAAACTCCTTTTTTTCCATTTGGTGACCATCTTGTTTCCTGAATCCATACTTTTCTTGCTGTATTTCGTTTTGTATCTCTTCCATATTCTGTATAGTAAGCAGGGTTTTCCATAATTTTTGGCAGCATAGATAAATCAATTTTATCATTTGCCACTGCATATCTATCATATACATGAAGTGAAAAATCAGCATTTTCATTTCCTACCTTTGAGCGAGCAGAAAGATTTTCAGTATAACCAAGTTCATTGATATAATTTGGAACTTCAGTAGCTTTTGAAGAATATTCTCCCAAAACATAAATCACAAAACGTCCGTCGTTACTAATCTGAACTGAGGAAACATATTTTCCATTGAGTGGAATGGCTGTCAAGCGATATGGTTTAGGTTGAGCATTTTTGATAGAATCTTCTAAGTTATTCAATCTAACAATTTCTAATAAATCACTTTGTTGTTGATTGAGCCATTTATCAGCATCTGAAAGCGATTTTTCGGCTTTTTTATCTGAATCTACAAAAGAAGTAAGTTGCTGCGTTTGTCCGATTTGCTTTCCTTCCAGCCAAAAATAAAACAAATCATTTCCTTTTTGATAAACAATAGCACTATCATTTCTTGTAAAATGTGGGTTACTTTCATTATCTAATGTATTTGTCAAACGCATAGTTTGACCATTTTCGATGTCTTGCAAATACAAATCTCCATCTACTGAAACTACTTTATGTGTTTCAGATTCATTGTAATTACTTGCATGAAAATCATCTCCAAAAATATAACTTTGAGGATTTAGGTTAAAATCATTTGCAGCAATTTTTAACGGCTGACCAATTGGGTTTCCATTCGAAATGCTTTGTTTGTACCATGTGGGCAAAGGTTCTAAAGAGGATTTTTTAGAAAAATAAATTGCTTTTCCATCATACGACCAACGACCATTTTCAGGCAAAACACCCACAAAGTTATCGCCTTGCATAATTTGATTTATTCTGTCTAAGGCTTGTTCTTGGCTTTTGACTTCTTGAGAAAAAGAAAGGGTAGTTATAAAAAGTAGAGAAAATAAAAGTAGTAAGGGTGAAAATAGAATTTTGAGTTTCATTTGATTTGTGAGTTGTTTTGTTTTAGAACTGTTTGAGATGGGAAATTAGTGAAATTTTGTTTGGCATAATATAATATTTAAGTTTATTTGCAATTATTAAAATATACTTGGCTCAAAATTTAAAGCAACCTATCGAATTCTATACTTGTCTTTGTACTTAATTCCTACTTCATTAAAAACTCCCACAAAATAAAACTATGTATAAATCAATTCTTCTATTAGTGATTTTCGCTTTTTTTCAAACTGCTTGTAATAAAAAATCAGATTCCAAAAGTAGTAGTGATACCACTATTCTGAAAGAAGAAGATATTTATCATTCTCAGATAGACTCTTTAATGAAAATAGCTTATGAACGTGGCATTTTTAATGGGAATATTTTGGTAGTCAAAAATAATAAAATACTTTATCAGAATGAATTTGGATATACAGATGCCTCTAAAACAACCAAACTAAATCAAAATTCTGTATTTAATATTGGTTCGATAGCCAAAGAATTTAATGCTGTGGCTATAATGATGCTAAAAGAACAAGGAAAGCTCAGTTTGGATGATAAATTGTCAAAATTTGATTTAGGCTTACCAAAATGGGCAGAAACGGTTACTGTTCGTCATTTGCTACAATATACAAGTGGGTTGCCAAGAATAAATTGGAAAACTGTTAAAAATGACCAAGATATGCTTACCGATTTGAGAAACCTTAAAAAGTTGAGTTTTGATGCTGGAACAGATTATTTTTATAACAATAACAACGTATTTCTTCAAAGAAGAATTGTTGAAAAAGTATCAGGAATGAGTTTTAATGATTTTGTAAAGAAAAATATTCTTGTTCCAACTGAGATGAATAATTCTATTATTGACCCTAATTCTCAAAATCCTCAATTTGTAAATGCGTTTAGTAATGAACAGGTAAACGATGCGCCTATGGACATTGAATTTACAGGCTGGGTTTGTCCTACAATAAATGACATGCAAAAATGGATTGTTAGTTTGCATTCAGGAGAATTGATTAGTAAAGAATCTCTAGTTACATTGGCAGACGCATATTCAGAAAATAGTCAGTCAGCTTTGGGGAATGGATTTGTTGAAAATAATGATTTAGTAATTCATCGTCATCATGGTTCATCTTCCAACTATGAAGCATTTACTCATTACAACAAAAAAGAGAATTTAATCGTCATTTTGATGACAAATAATAAGAATTCTAGATTACAAGAAATCACTCAAGCAGTCGAAAATATTTCAAAAGGTGAGAATTTTGAAATTCCTAAAAAATCAATTTATTTGGCTATACGTCAGAAGAGTTATGAAAATGTAGAAGAAGGAATCAAATTATACACCAACTTAAAAAAGAAAGATTTTGAAACCTATAATTTCTCTGATGAAAGTGAGCTGAATCAACTAGGCTATAAATTAATTGAAAAAGAACAAATAGAAGATGCTATAAAAATATTTCAACTACTCATTTCTGAATTTCCAAACTCTTCGAATCCGTATGACAGTATGGGAGAAGCCTATTATCTCAATGGAAATACTGATTTGGCTCTTCTCAACTACAAAAAATCATTAGAGTTAGACCCTAATAATTCGAATGCAAAAAAAATGATTGAGAAGATTGAAAGTGAAGTAGAAAAAAAATAAAACTTGATTTTCATTAATTGTATAACTTTAAAGTTTCCTCACTTGTCGCTCTGTTATAAAATGAGCGACAGCAATAGAAGCGATTTATCATTTTATTTTACACTTACAATTTGCCCACAATTAATTTCATAGTTATTAACTTTATAAATTAGCTTTTCTTTTTGTAATTCAAATCCAGCTCTTACTGTACCCTTTACTCCTTTATTTGAAATTACAACCATATAAAAAAGATGTGAAGCATTTGGGGAAATGTTTGTAACTAATTTGGTTGGTTTATCAATATTTTTATCTAAAAATGATTTTAAATCCAAACCATAGTTTGGCAAGGACTCTTTTTCAAATGTCATTTCTTCCATTGGTAAATACAAATTGAATTTCACATCTGGTGAAGACGGAACAATAAATGAATCAGCAGAAAAGTTCATTTTGACTTCTAGGTTACTATCTGTATTATTAGTTATACAAGTCCAAAATATTACGAAAGTATATTTTTTGCCATTTGAGGCTGTATATTTTTGTCCACCTTTTGGATAACTATTCTGAATCCTAATACCTTTATTAATAGAGTCACTATAATTAAATTCGGTATGAAATGTTTGCCCCATTATTTTAAAGGGCAATAAAATGATTGTAAGGGCAATTAGTATTTTCATTATTCTATTTTTTTTGTAAGATACAAGAGTGGTTCTAAAAAGCTAAACCACCGAAACTCTAACCTTCTTCTTCTTCAATTTCTGATTATTTACTTTTGGTAAAAGACTATTTAATTCAGATTTTTTTACAGAAACAAAAGCACAATCATTTTTGAGTTCTATTATTCCTAATTCTTCTTTTGTGAGATTTCCTTGTTTGAAAAATAAGCCTGCAATATCACCTTTCGAAATTTTATCTTTTCTTCCTCCAGAAATATATAAAGTAATCCATTCAGAAGGATTTGGAAGTTGCCGTTCTGTTAGACTTTGATTCGGTAAATTCAATTCTTCAATAAAATCAGGAACATCTTCATACTCGTAATGCAAAACATACGCTGTTCCTTTGCTATTCATACGAGCTGTACGTCCGTTTCGGTGTGTAAACTCTTCGTTTCTTTGAGGTAAATGATAATGAATAATAAAATTGAGTTCTGGAACATCAATTCCTCGTGCTGCCAAATCGGTGGCTAATAAAATTCGGTGCGTTCCATTTCTAAATTTTATCAATGCTCGTTCTCTGTCTACTTGCTCCATTCCACCAAAAAAAGCTCCATGAGAAATATTATTTTCTGTCAAGAAATTACTTATTCTTTCAATAGAATCTTTATAATTACAAAAAATAATGCCGTTTTCATTTCCAATATGAGAAAGCAATTCTAGAAGTGTTTCTAGTTTGTCTTTTGAAGGAGAAGTAACTAATTTAATTTTTAAATCACTACTTTTTCTATTTCCTCCTTTTCCATCTCTGAGGTAATCAATCGTAAGAGGATTTTTTAGTCCTACAAAACTAGGAATTTCTACGCCTTGGGTAGCAGAAGTGAGTATTTTCTTCTCAATTTTTGGCAAAATATTCAAAATTTCTTTCATTTCGCTTTCAAATCCAATTTCTAAAGATTTATCAAACTCATCTAAGACTAATGTTTTGATAAATTTTGTTTCAAAGGCTTCTCTTCTCAAATGGTCGGCTACTCTTCCCATTGTTCCTATCAAAACGGCTGGTCGATGTTTTATTTCTAGTCTATCTTTTGAGCCTGCACGTCCTCCATAAACAGCATTTACTTTAAAGCCTGTTCCCATTTCACGCATTACTTGTTCTATCTGAATGGCAAGTTCTCTTGACGGAACAACGATTAGTGCTTGTATTTCTTCTATATTCTCATTTTTTTTAGCACTGAGTTCATTAATAATAGGCAATAAAAAAGCAATTGTTTTTCCTGTTCCTGTTGGAGAAAGTAAAATAACTTCATCAGAAGAATGAATAGCAAGTTTTGCTTCTTCTTGCATTTCATTGAGTTTCTCTATTCCTAATTTTGATAAAATAGCTTTTTGATTTTTGATAGAATTTGACATAGAAATAATAATTACGAATTATGAAAATAATCAGCGTAGCTAATTAAAAATTATGGAATACAATAACAACTATCTAATTATAATGATTTGCAACTTTAAACTAGGAGCAAAAAACGATATAAAGAGAGGAATAAATTTATTACTTTTGAAAATACAAATTTACCTTATCTACAACTAAAGAAAAAATGAAACTATTTGGATTCGAATTTGGCAATACATCAAAAAAAGAAAAATATATCAAAGAAGAGAACCAAAAAATTCCTTTTGAGCAAAAAAGAGCCAAGTTTCCAGTCATTACAGAAGCAGATAAAGAATGGGTAGAAGGCAGTTTTCAATGGTTGATGACAACTTACGGATTGCCTAAAGAAAATAACACACAAATTTTGTTTACTGAAAGGTTTTTTCCTACAACATTTAGTTCTCAACCTTTATCTATTCCATTTTTGATAAAAGATTTATCTAATTTATTAGATTTAGATGCTGAAAAAATTGATTTTGAGTTAGAAAAAGATATTACAGATATTTATGGAATGCCTTATGCAGAAGATAATATAAATCGCTCTGAGACAGAAGTTACAGAAAAAGGATATATTATTCATATCCCTAACAATCTAATTAATCGCCCTAATGGACTTCTTTTTAGTGTAATTCAAGAATTTATCAAAATCAAGCTAATAGAATACGGTTTAGACATTGACAAGGAAGATGATGAGCTATATTCAGAGTTATTTGTTTGTCTAACAGGAGTTTATTTTGGTTTTGGAGTGATTTTTTGCCAAAGTCTTATTGGTGGTGGTTACTCAACAGATGGCGTTTGGGAAACTAAATGGAACTATATTTCTCCGATGCCAAAGGAAGTAATGACTTATGCATTAGCTCTGCATTGTGGATTGATAGAAGAAGAAAGTTTTGAGTGGAAAGAAAACCTACACCCATCTATCAAGTTGCAATTTGAAAAAGCAATGGAGTTTTTGGCAAAATATCCTTCTTCTTTGCTAAATCCAGCAGAACTAAAAGCGATTCGTTTGATTGAAAAATCTAATCAAGAGTATGAAAAGAATAAATTTGAATTTTCTATTTCTCTTTTACAGGAATCTCTAACACTAACTAATGATTCGATAACACAAATAGACATTTATAATAGTATTGGTTATTCTCAAATGCGAAATGGGGATTTTGAAAAAAGTATAATCAATTTTGAGAAAGCTATCGAATTAGAACCTAGATTTGGAAATGCCAACGATAATTTGGCGTATGTTTTTGTTAAGTTGGGGCAGTTGGAAAAAGCAAAGCATTACCTTGAAGAAGCCATTGCAACTGAAAATAATGAGTTAGCTTATCATTACAGAAATGTAGCTTTGTATTATGCTTCAAAAGGAGAAACCGAGAAAGCAGAAGAGTATTTTGATATGGCTTTTAGAGAAGCAGAGTTGCCAGTAGATTTGTTAGAATTCGATTATGCTCTTTTTCTATTCAATCAAAATAAAGAAGAAGAAGCAATGAAGTATTTGAAATTAGCTGTTGAAAAAAATGAACCAGAAGCTATAAAAAAAATGAAAGACCTTAATAATCTTTCACAATCTTAAAATAGCGTGATTATACATTACTCACTTAGCCAGTTTTTAGCTTCTTCAATGGTTTTGAAATGCTTAAGTTGTAGAGTAGGAGTAATGTCTTCTTCATTGTGAGCCTTTTCCATTGTAACCTTTGCAAAAATATCTACAGGTACTACAAAAGCCACTCTTTGTAATCCTAAAGACTTCATTTTGGGAAACCAAGTAGTTTTGATATAATCCTCATTTCCCTTTGCATAGATTTTCATTTGACGTAAATCTATTAAAGCTTTTTTGAGTTGATAATGCTCTACCATTTCATATTCGTACTCCAATACATTCACAAATTCGGTATGCTGAACAAAATTAAAAAAAGTAGCATGGAAAGCTCCAAGTGCTTCATCATAAATTACAGTTGCTTGTTTACTAGCTAAATTCTTCATAAAAATAGAGTTGGTATTTAAAGGGAAAATAAGAAAAAAATGATACCTAATATACTATAATGGTATGAAAAAAGCAATTTTACCACCCAGTATGAAATAAATTTGTAGCCCCTTTTAATCCACATTTGTGGATTTTGTGATACATAGCTCCTATTTTCGAACGAATTGTTTTTCCATCTTCTAACATTGCCCAAGAATCAATCACAGCTTCCATTCCGTAGGCTTCAGGAGCGAGCAGATTTGTAGTGGTAAGAAGTGGATAAGCTCTAGCGACATTCAAATGCCTTCTGAAATAAGTGTGAGAAGTACAAGCAATCGAAACAGCATCACGCATTCGGTTATCTTCGTTTATAAAAAGAGCTGCATAAGAATCCATAAGCCCATTGTGTCCATTAAAAGCAATCAAATCAGCTTCTCCAAAGGCTTTTATTTTTGTTGAATCAGTATCCACTCCTAAAATTTCTTTCTTTTTTCCTGCTAAAGAAGCAAAATAATCTGTCAAACATTCGTGCATTTTGTCGCCACGATAGGCATCAGCAACTAGAAAAACAGTCGCTCCATTTGGGTATTTTTTCTTAAAAATAACACGTTCCAAAACTATCGAATCTACATCTAATTGACTACTCAAAAGCGTCCATTCTTTCAATCGTTTGAAATGCGTTTTGATGCCATAACCTGCTCCCCAATACAAATTTGTCCTTAAATTTTGTCCATCTCCTAGCGATTTATTGACAGGAACAATTCCTTGATTTTCATTATCACAAAGAGGAACAAAAATATGTACAAATAAAGGCTGATTATTCTTTACTTTTTCAGCAAGTAAATTTTTGATGCTATCTCTACTTAATTCTACATAAGGAGGAATTTTTCTTGTATCTACTTTTGGAAAATCATCAGCAGATAAATCAGTAGAATTAATTTTACTTCGAACAACCTTCAAAGAATCATTTGAATCGTTTTTACTCTCACTATTTTGTGCATTGCAGGAAGTGAATGTTAGTAGGAATGCTATGAGGTAGAGAGAAACATTTATTTTGTATTTTGACATACTGTTAAAGCTATATAGGAATAATTCTAAAAAAAGGTTTATTTTTTTAAGCCATATTTTTCTTCTCGCTTTTTAAAGGCAGTATCTCCTCCTTCCAAAATTTCACATACATGCTCTCTAATTCCCTGTTCATATAAAATACCTTTTGGATGTTCCTCTTTTTTCTTGGTATGCTCTAATGCTCCTGTAACATATTCAAACTTAAATTTTTTATCATTTGTTACTTCGTCTATCTCATTTAAAATAGTTTGATTAGCTACTATTATTTGTTCTGCATCCGTAGAAACTACCAAATTAGCATTATGCGTAACCATAATTATTTGCCTTGCAATTTTACGTTTTTTGATAAAATCCATTAGAGAAGTGTAAATAGTTCGGTTATCTAAATTGTCCTCTGGCTGGTCTATTAAAATAGGATAGTGAGCTTTTTCAATAGCTAAATACAATTTCAAAAGAACTATTCCTTTTTTTCCTTGAGACATATTTTCAAGCGAATCATTTTCATATTTTAGCTTATAATCTACTTTAAAGCGATTTTCAAAAAGACTTTCAATAGCCATTCTAGGAGTTTTATTTTTTATAAAATCTAAACTTTCTACATTTTCAGATAATAGTAAATCAAAAACCTTTTTAGAATACTCCACATATCTATCTTTCTCTATTTGATTTTGCTCATCAAAAAAATGTTCGTCAGTCAAAATATCCTTATTTATTTGGGAACTTTGACGGTTGAAAAGGGAAAGAAAGTTGCTTTCAAAACTATCATACTCAAAGCCTAATTCACTATGCAATTCTATCAAGTCTTTATTATCATCTCCGTTAGCTTCAAATATAATAGAATAATTACTGTTTAAAATATCAACATAGTTATTGTAGTCTTGAAACAGATTTTGATAATCTGTATTTATTCTTTCTTTTAGTCTTTGAAGTTCTTGGCGTTTATTTTCAATTGCAGCTTCGTGTGAAGTTATTTTTCTTATTTTAACTTCAAATTCTTGAGTTTCTTTTTCACATTCTTGTATTTTGGCATAGTTCGCAGTTTTTGTTTCAAAAGGTTGTAATTCTGATTCTATTTGTAATTTGTTCTTATTTAGTTCTTCTATTTTATTTTTTAGTGATTCCTCTTGATTTGTAATTGAATCGATACTCTGTTGAAATGTAGATTTCAAGTCCTCTACTATCTTTGCTTTCAAGGGTAGAAAATTGTTTTCTAATAAGTTAAAGTCATTGATAACTGTATTGTATCCAACATCAATTGAATTTATAAACTTATTCCAATCAACTGTTATTTTACTCTGATAACTTCTTAATGCTTCTAACTGATTTTGGTTTTTATCAATTTCTCGCAAGGTTTCATTTTTATCTTTTTGTAGCTTTTCAAAGTTTTGTTTCTCTTCTTCTGAAAGTGAAGAATCATCTTTCAAAGCTGTAATTTCTTCTTCAATTTGAGTTATACTCTCCTTAAAATCTTGTTGATTTCCCATTTCGTAACGCTCATTTTTCAAATTCTCAATACTCTCTTGAGTTTCAAATAATTTGGTAAGAGTATTTTGAATTTGATGCTCTAAATTCTTACAGTTCTCTTCATGTTTCTTGTTTACTTCATCATACCCATTTTTTTCTGATAAAGATTTCTCTACTAATTTTTGATAAGGGCTTTCCTTGTCATTTCTATTATGTCCTTCTACTATTTTTGAAAGTGATTGTTGAGGTATAAATTCAATGAGTGTTGTATTAGGCATCTCTCTCTCATTTCCTTCTTTATCAATATATTTTTCTTTATCCTTTAATCTTATTTTTTTACCATCTGCAAATTCAACTTCAAAATCAAAATCAAAAAAATCTTCAAAACTTTGTTCTTTTCCTTTATTATTTTTTTTATTATAGTTTTTCTCTAATCCTTTTTCATCTATAATTTTTTTATCAAAAATCAATGTTTTTGCTATGTAATGCAATAATAGAGATTTCCCTGTTGATTTTCCTCCAATAATAGTGTTTAAGTCTGGGTTTAGATATATTTTTTCATTGGTAAATCTATCAGATTCATCAATAAAACGAACACTTTTAATAACATTATATGGTTCTTTTGTATTAGGATTTTGTTCTTGTATTTTTATTCTTTCAGGTTCAAAAATAATTTGTCTTAAACCTTCAAACGTTGGATTAGCTTTTATCCAAGTGAAAGTAGAACCAACCTGTGTTGCTTTATGGGCATCAGAAGAACTCAAAATAGGTATTTTTATATCTTGGTTGTTATATCATCCTTTTATAGTATTCAATATTTCATCTTTTTGCTCGTATTTATCTTTTATCTCAAAAATGAATTTAAAGCGATTATCTATAAACGCATCTATGACATCTTTACGACCTTGTACATCTGACTTCTGAAAAAAACCGTCATTGGATTTACAATGAGCAAAAACCACTAGTCCTATATTTTCATTGTATATTTTTAAAATAAATTCAATAGTAGATAGTCCAATTTTTTTACTGATATGACTATTTTCTTTGTAAAAAGGGGGATTTATTTGTGCATAATTTCCTAAAATATGATTTACAACATCCTTCCAGGATTCTAAGTTAAAACGCTCTTTTAAATTAGGATTAAACAAAATAAGTAAATGCCAACCTTCAGTAGTGTCAAGTTCTACACCTGCTAAAATTTGAATATTTTCATTTTCTGCAAAATTAAAAGCAAAGTCAATGGCTGTTCCATTATTATGGTCAGTAATACCTATTACTGAGATTCCCTTTTTAATTGCTTGTTTAAGATATTCCTCTGTGGATAGTTGAATCTTGTTTAAAATATCAGAGTTATTATTTGCTAACCACTCATTTTTTATAGGTTGTACCTGCAAATCCCACTTTGCCCACTCAGAACCTTTTGGATATTTATTATAGGTCATAAAGAAAGTATAAAATAATTGTAGTTTTAAAAATATGAAATAAATATAATGTTTTTTAGGTAAAAAAAGAATTAAAAAACCAGTTTAATCACATCTTCAAGTGTTTTGGCAATTTTTACTTCTATATCAAATTTCTTCAAATCCAATCCTTTTATATTGTATTTTGAAACTACAATCTGACGAAAACCTAGTTTTGCAGCTTCCGAAATACGTTGTTCTATGCGTTGAACGGCTCTAATTTCTCCTCCCAAACCTACCTCAGCAGCAAAACAAATATCCGAACTAACAGGCGAGTTTTCCAACGAAGAAATAAGCGACGTACAGACAGCCAAATCAATAGAAGGGTCTTCAATTTTAAAACCACCAGCAATATTCAAGAAAACATCTTGCGTTCCGAGCCTAAAACCTCCACGTTTTTCCAAAACAGCCAAAAGCATATTCAAACGTTTGGCATCAAAACCTGTGCTACTTCGTTGTGGCGTTCCATAGGCTGCAATACTGACAAGCGACTGCACCTCAATCAAAAGTGGGCGATTTCCTTCCATTGTCGTTCCAATAGTAATCCCTCCAATAACTTCATCTCGCTGCGACATCAAAATTTCGGATGGATTGCTTACTTCACGAAGTCCTGTTGAGCGCATTTCATAAATTCCAAGCTCGGAAGTAGAACCAAAACGATTTTTGATAGTACGCAAAATACGATACGACATGTGTCTGTCGCCTTCAAATTGCAACACCGTATCAACCATGTGTTCCAAAACTTTTGGGCCTGCAAGTGAACCCTCTTTTGTAATATGTCCAATCAAAAATACGGGCGTTCCTGTTTCTTTGGCAAAACGCAAGAGTTCGGCTGCACACTCACGTACCTGCGAAACGCTACCTGCCGATGACTCAATATGTGCTGTATGAAGCGTTTGAATAGAATCAATAATCAAAACATCAGGTTTTGACTGTTCTATCTGAATAAAAATATTTTGTGTATTTGTTTCGTTCAATATCAAACAGTTTTCTGAATAAGCATCCAAACGTTCAGCACGAAGTTTTATTTGCTGTTCGCTTTCCTCTCCCGAAACATATAAAACAGTATGGTCTTTCAAAGCCAAAGCAACCTGTAACATTAAAGTAGATTTTCCAATCCCTGGTTCTCCACCAATCAAAACTAAAGAACCTTGTACTAATCCACTTCCCAAAACTCGGTTGAGTTCTCCGTCGTGGGTTGAGATTCTAGCAAAATCTGTTTTTTCTATTTCAGAAAGTTTTTTGGGTTTGTTGGATGCTCGTCTTCCGTTATCGCTTTGCCATAGTTTTTTTACATCTGTTTTGTCTGCTCCTTTATCGATTACTTCTTCTACATAGGTGTTCCATTCTTCACAGGCAGAACATTTCCCCATCCATTTGGCAGACTCGTGTCCACATTCTTGACAAAAATAAGCTGTTTTTACTTTTTTCTTAGCCATACAATTTATAATTACGAATTACGGATTAAAAATTACGGATTAAAATTACTTAATTTAGATAATTAGAAATACGTAAAAATAGTTTTTGCTAATTTGTTTAGAATTTAATTTTTTAATGATGTAAATTTAGCTAAAATAATTAGTTTTTGCTATACTTTTAATGAGAAATACTGTAACTGATTGCTTAAGGAATTATAGGATTAGCTTCGCTGAACTGTCGGTTAACAGGATTTTGAATACAGATAGAATACAAATACATTAATGTTGTTGGTGTTTTAGTAGGGCAACGCATGAAATTTATTTTGTAAAACTGGGTTTAAGCGAGGACGCTTAAACCAGTTTTTTCTAATTCAAGCGTCCTC
Organism: Bernardetia sp.; assembly: GCA_020630575.1. Taxonomy (GTDB): domain Bacteria; phylum Bacteroidota; class Bacteroidia; order Cytophagales; family Bernardetiaceae; genus Bernardetia. The sequence goes on along the minus strand of JAHDBD010000009.1, from coordinate 25,284 downwards.
GCTTGAATTACTAAACTGAATAGAAACTTTCTAATAAACCATCATTCCCAAAATTCCGATGAGCATCATAATTTTACAAAAAAGACTAAGTTTTTTGTAGTTTTTAGTAGAGGAATTGAATTTCTTATTGTTCAGTAAAAAAATAAAATTTCCTACCAAAACAATCATTATCAATTGATGCAAAAAGCCAAAAGAAGTATTAAGCGTAAAAAAAGGAACTACTAATAAGGAAAGAATCAGAAGAGAGGAAAGAAGGATAAGCAAAACTTTACTTTTTCTTTTACCTAAATGAATCACAGAAGTAAGGCTGTTTTGAGAAATATCTCCTTCAAAATCTTCGAAATCTTTGATGATTTCTCTAATCATAGAAAGTAAAAATGCCCAAATTGAAAAAAGCCAAATTGTGATAGGAATAGAATCAAAAGAATAAAGAAAACCTAACAAAACAATTGAAAAAGCTGTCAGAAAAGAAACTAGGATAGGTTTCAAGATTCCTAGCTGTTTGCTGTACTTGGCATAAAAAATAAGTAAAATACAACTAAAAAGAACTGCAAAACCAATTTGGAAGGAGATTATAAAACTTGAAAATAAGGCTACTCCAAAAAATAAACTGCTTAAAAAATAGAATAGATAAAGGTTTTTTTCTGTGAAAAGACCACGCTTAGGGGAATTGATTAAATCTATTTTTCTATCAAATATATCATTCAAAATATAGCCTGCTGCTGCACTCAAAACAGTAGCCAAAACAAGCAAGTAAAAATTAAAACAAAAAATAAAATCTGTTTTTTTAAATATATTTGTAATGCAAAGTGAATTGTTCAATAAAAAAACACTTGTTAGTGTTTGGGTAAGAAGAATAAGAAATAAGTTGAGAGGACGTAAAGAGGAATAGAGTTGAAATACAAGACTGCAAAAAGATTTCATAAATTATGAAGATTTGAAACTTGTGAGGGAAGCAAAACCTCCCCCTCAAGGCTTTCAACCAGCTATGAAAAAGCTTAGAAATTTTCTTGTACCAAGTACAAGTATATTTCTATTACCAAATGTATGATTTGATAGGCATAATTGCAAGCTATTTCTTAAAATTTGGTTAAAAAACTGAAATTATTTTTTATTTCGGTGTCTATTTCTTAAAAAAAAGACTTTTTATAGTGATTTTTTAAGAATTGATACTAAACCTTTTTTGAGTAAGTTCTATTCTAATTTACTTGTCTTTTTAAGTTTAGACGGCTACGTTTTTTTCTTTTGTATCAGTCAAATTGATTGCAACAACACTTTTTATTTCTTCCACATGACTCAAAATGGCTTGTTCGATGCCTGTTTTGAGTGTAATAGGAGAAATAGAACACGACCCACAAGCACCAATCATTTCTACTTTAACTATTCCGTCTTCTGTAATTTCTATTACTTTTACATCTCCACCATCTGCTTTTAAATAAGGACGAATGGTATCTAAGGCTATTTCTACTCTTTTTTCTAAATTATTTTCTAGGCTCATAATTGCTTTATTTTATAATGATTTGATGAATAATTTGCATTCAAATATAATCAATTTTTAGGGATTTTCTTATCATAATTCCTAACTGTCAATAATTAAACTTTTATTGACAGTTAGGAATCATATCTTAGTTTGTAGAAACAGCTTCTGTTGGATTTTGTTGTGCATTTCTTACAGCTACACTTTGCGCTAGTTTTTGAGCAATATCCTTAAATGTTTCTGTAACAAGTTGAGATTGATTATCAAGGTTATCTTGAGCTGCTAAAGGAATTCCTTCATCACCAGCTTCACGAATAGATTGTACCAAAGGAACTTCTCCCAAAAATGGAACATCATTTCGTTTGGCTAATACTTTTCCCCCATTTTCTCCAAAAAGATAATATTTGTTTTCAGGAAGTTCGGCAGGTGTGAAATACGCCATGTTCTCAACAATTCCCAAAATAGGAACATTGATTTTTGGTTGTGTAAACATCGCCACTCCTTTTTGAGCATCTGCTAAAGCCACTCGTTGAGGTGTCGTCACGATTACTGCGCCTGTTACTGGAACAGTCTGAACCAAAGTAAGGTGAATATCACTCGTCCCTGGAGGAAGGTCAATAAACAAATAATCTAGTTCGCCCCAATCAGTGTCAGACAAAAATTGTTTAAATGCAGAACTCGCCATAGGCCCACGCCACACGATAGCATCATCAGGAGGAGCAAGAAAACCAATAGATAGTAACTTTACGCCATGTTTTTCGAAAGGTAAGATAATATAACGCTCGCCTTCTTGACGAACCCCAGGGCGTGCTGTTTCACAATCAAACATGGTAGGGATAGAAGGACCAAAAATATCAGCATCTATTAAACCTACTTTTGCACCTGTTTGGGCAAGAGCAACAGCCAAATTTGAAGCAACCGTAGATTTACCTACGCCACCTTTTCCAGAAGCAACAGCAATTATATTTTTTACTTCAGGAAGTATTTTTCCTTTTCTAATTGTAGTAACATTTGAAGTCATTTCTATCTGACAACGAATGCTTTCATCGTATTTTTGATGAATTGCTTTTTCACAGTTGTTACGAATGAGTTCTTTGAGAGGACAAGCAGGAGTAGTCAAAACGACTGTAAAATGTACTGTCGTTTTGTTTACTTCTTGTTCTATTGATATATTTTTTATCATTCCTAAGGTAACCAAATCTTTTTTCAAATCTGGGTCATCTACCGTAGAAAGAGCTTCTAAAATTCCTTCTTTTGTAATTTGTATAGACATTATATATTTTTTGTAAATCTTTTTTTTAGCTGTTAAATAATGAATTACAAAAGTACGAAATTATCTAAATACATCTTACTCTGCTTGAGTTCAATAAAAGTTAAGTTCTTAAATAGCTACCACAATACGTTGTGAAAGGTGCTGACCTTGCAGTGTTCCAGATTTCCATTTTGGGAATGAAGCCAATACTTTTCTAGCTTCTTGTTCACAACCTTGTGCTTCTATATCAGTAATTTGTCCTTCACTACTGACTACAAAAGCAATATACTTTGTGTGTTTTTCAGAGGAAGTAGTTAGTTTACACGAATTTTCTTTATTCATCTCACTTTTCAATACTTGAGCAACTTGTTCTAAAGAAGCATTTTCAGGACTTGCATTTTCTTCTAAAATAGTTGTTGTAACAGCAGTTCCATTTTTGGGAGTTGGTAAATCTATTTTTTGAGAAAGAGAAGCTGTCAGGCGTTCGGCAGTTTCTAAATCTTTGTTTGTGATAGAATACGCTAAATCTGTTTTGTTTTCTGTTTGATTGCTGATTTCGGCTAGTTCTGTATTTGATTCATTTTGAGCTAAAAATAAACTTATTCCAATTACAAAAAGCAAACAAATAGAAGCTGCAATAGAGAAATAAGGATTAGAAAAAGACATAAAAACTGTTTTTGTCTTTTCACTAGATTTACTGCTAGATTTATTATTTTCTACTTCATTTAAAAGAGCATCAAAATCTTGATAGGATTTTATTTTCTCTGAAGAAATAGATTTTTGATTGAAATTTATATCTTGATTTTTCATAGTTTTTGTTTTTTAACCATCGTTGAGGTTCAAATGCAACCGTCAACGAGGATTTATCCTTAACTGTTTACTGATAACTGGTAACTGATTCTTTTATTTTTTCTAATATTCTATATGTTCTCATTTTGGCTGCACTTTCTGTTGTTTCTAAGATAAAGGCAATTTCTTTGAATGATTTGTCTTCAAAAAAGCGAAGCTCTATCATCTGCATATCTTTTGTTTTGAGTTTTTCTAATACTTTTTTGAGTTGGTCTATTCTTTCTTGTTGTCTTTCATCTACTAATTCCTCTGAAAAGTTAGTTAGTTTTTTTGCTGTTTCTTCTTCTAATGAATAGACAGGCATTTTTTTCTGTTTTCTATAATATTTCAAAAATTCATTGGAAGCAATTCTATACAACCACGCTGAAAATGGAACTCCTTTATATTCAAATTTCTGAATATTTTGGAGTGCTTTTATAAAAGTCTGAGAAGTCAAATCAGCAGCTAGAGCTTCATCATTTGCTTTTCGATACAAAAAACGAAAAATAGCTTCATAGTTTGCCTCATAAAGGAATCTAAAGTTTTTAGAGTCTTTTTGTGCTGCTAAAATTTGTTCTTCTTCGCTTTTATCCGTTTTAGAATCTTGCAATGAAATATGTAGTTGAGATTGTGTCAAATGAAAATTTTGTGAATAGAATTTTACTTTAAAACAAAATTGAAAAGTTAAAAATAGCTGTTTCGAAAACTCTATGTGCTACTTTATTTACTCTTTACAAATAAAACCGTATTTTAGTCAAAAAGTAACATTTTTATATTGATTTTTTATAAATTTCTCTCAAAATTACAAAATAAACTCAAATTTAGGAGGTGGATTACTAGTTTGTTTTATAGTATATTTCGTTTTACTTCACTGTTTTATTTATTTGCTTAACCTTTTTCAATCTTATGAAAAATAATAGTTTTACTTCTTTATTTGTTTTGCTTCTTTACGTGTTGTGTGCTTCAAACATTTTTGCTCAAACTACAGATAGTTTAGACAATCAAGAAAATATATCTACTCCACTTCATCTAGCCAAAGAAAAATTAACAGAAGCAGATCTTAATAAAACTACTTTTACAGAAGAAACCCGCTTAGTTTCAGTAAGTCGTTCGGCAAAGGAACTCAAAGATATTCCCTCAACAGTATATGTAGTTACAAAAGAGGAAATTATGGAAAATGGATATATTACCCTTGTAGATGTATTAAAGACAGTTCCTTGGATAAAAGTTTCTCAACCAGGTTCTGGAGTTTTGGGTGAAATGTTTTTTATGCGTGGACAAATAGGAAATGAATATACCAAAATTTTGATAAATAATGTTCCCATTCAGCCTGCTGTAAATGGTGCGCTTGCTATTGGAGCGCAACTTCCAATATCTCAAGCCGAACGCATCGAAATTGTATACGGTCCTGCTTCAGCAGTTTATGGTGCAGATGCTGTGGCTGGTGTAATTAATATTATTACTCAAACTTCAGAAAAGTCTGCTTATGCACAAGCGAATGCTTATTTTGGAACAGAAAATTATAGACATGTTGATTTTTTGGCAGGAGGAAAGGCTGGAAGAGATAGAAACGTTTTGCAATATAGCATTTATGGAAATCTTACTAAAAGAGATGATTTGGTTTTAGATGAAGATTCAGATGCCTTTAATCCGTTTAATGCTTTTCTAAATGCTTTTACTAGTCCAAGTGATTTACAGACGAGACGGTTACTTAGAGATTTGGCGACCAATCAGCCAGATTCTTTTCTGACACTCTTAGAAGAAAGAGTTGGGTTTACTTCTTATACTGGAACTCCTACTAAAGCAACAGTTAATCAATTGCCAGAACAAAGCTATTTGATAGGAGTAAAATTTAATTATAGAAAACTGCAAGTTACGATAGATGAAATGTACAGTCGAAGGCATAGCGTTTTGGGACGTACTCCTGCTTTTTTCTCGTATGCCAATCCAGAAACCTATATGGCAGAAACCCTTCGTAGAACACACATTTCTTATCAAACAAGCAATAAAAAGTCATCTTTTTTAATAAATGCTTCTTATTTGTATTATAGATTGGACGCAAATAGTTCTTTTGGTACAAATTATAATATTGGTCGTTCGGTAGGTCGCTCATATAGGTATGAAGGTTCGGATGATGTTTTTTTGGAAAGTATTTATACTAGAAAAATAAATCCATATTTTGAGTTAACAGGAGGTTTTTCTGTTACTACTTCTTTCAATCTGCCTGTGACAAATGATTTGGAGAAACCTTTTGATATAAATCTGTATGATAAGGCTGTAAATGGAAATCTTGAACCTGATCCTATATTAGGAGATTTTGGGTATAATGGAAATACTTTTTTTAATGGAGGTGTATTTCTTCAAGCCTATTATACAAAAAATAAATGGGTAGGTGTTTTTGGGTTAAGAGCAGATACTCGTAGTGGAGTAGATGCTGATACAACAGCTAACTCTTCTTTAAATCCTAGAATAGCTTTGTTGTATAAGGCAACTCCAAAATTATCATTTAGAGCTTCTGGAGCAACAGCTTTTCGTACGCCACCTCCTTCTACTCAGTTTACTTCACTTGCTTTAGTAGATATTGAGACAGATTCAATTATTTATCAACAAGTTCCAAATCCTAATTTGAATGCAGAAACCTCTGTTACAATAGAAACAGGAATTCGATATTTTCCAAGTAAAAATATTACTCTAGATATAGTAGGTTATTTTACAGGAACAAGAAGTCCAATTGTGGGACGTTTTCGTCGAATAGATAAACAAATATATCCATTAGCTTCTTCCTTATCAGGAAACTCTAATGGAACAGCACGAGAATTTATAAATAGTGAAGATAGTCGTTCAGCTATTTATGGAATACAAGGAATTTTGAAGATAAAGAATATCATTGAACGCATTCATTTAGATACTGATTTGTTTTTTAGTTATACACAAGGAAGTGAAGTTTTGCCAGATGATGGAGGTACAATAAATGATTATCGAATGCAGCCTGATTTTATGGGGCAGTTACGTGTCTCTTTTCGTCCCTCTCCAAAATGGTATATTAACTTTCAAAACGTACTGATGAGTAGTTGGTACAGACGAAATACTTTTAATATAGAACAGTATGAAGAAGAAAGAGCTAAAACAGATGGATATTATACACTTGATATGCTAGTTCGTCATTACTTCAACAAGAATGTAAGTGCTTATTTTAGAGTAAATAATGTCTTTGATACTGAGTATGGAGGTATAGATGCCACAGGTTTGGACATAGATGCTAATTTTAACCCTCAACTATTAACAAATATACAAGCAGGTGTGAGTTTTAGAATTAATTAATATTTCATTTCTTAATTTATCAAATCGTATTATAAAATACAATGAAAAAAATAATTTATATAGATATGGATGGCGTTCTCTGTGATTATCAGAGTGCATTTGATAAAGCACTCCAACAAAATCCAAAAATTGCTTTTCCTCAAAGTCAATTTGATTTTTATAGAAAACTTCAGCCCATTGAAAATGCCATTGAGACAGTACACTTGTTATTGCAAAGAGAAGATTTTGATATTTATATTCTGACTGCACCTTCTATTTATAACCCTTTGTCCTATACCGAAAAGCGAATGTGGATAGAAGATTATTTTGGGATAGAAATGGTAGAAAGGTTAATTATTTCTCCTAATAAAGCACTTTTGAAAGGAGATTATTTGATAGATGATATAAAAGAAGGAAGAGGACAAGAAAATTTTGAAGGAAAACTAATTCATTTTGGTTCAGAAGACTTTTCTAATTGGAAAGCCGTTTTAGATTATTTTAATGAAATTTAATTATTTCCAATTAACATGCAATACTTCTTTTTTTAAAGATGTTTTCATTTCGTCTGGAATAAATCTCAAAATCTCATTTTCTAAAGAAAGCAATAACTTTTCTTTGATAAAATGGCGATAGGTTACCAAACCAATTTCACGAACAGGTGCAGGGCTTTTAAAATGACGAATGTTTTGCATTTGTTTTTCAGTCATGTCAGCTAAAGCAAGACTGGGAATAATTGTAATTCCGTTATTGATTTCTACAATTTTTTTGAGTGTTTCGATACTTGCTGCTGCAAAATCTAATTGATGAACTTCTTTTTCTTTGTTTTTAAGTTCACACAAATTAATTACTTGTGAGCGCAAACAATGTCCTTCCTCCAAAAGCCACAACCGATTTACATCAATATCTTCTGCCAAAAGATATTTTTTATCCATAAATTGTTCATTTTTAGAAGCATAAACCACAAACTGCTCATAAAAAAGAGGTTTTTCTATCAACATTTTGTTTTCTAAAGGCGTTGCCAAAATTCCTGCATCAATTTCATTTCGTTCTAATCGTTGTAAAATTTCCTCAGTTGTTAGTTCGCTAATCTGAACTTTTACCAAAGGATAATTTTTGAGAAAAGAAGGTAAAAATAAAGGCAATAGATAAGGTGCAAGTGTCGGAATAATTCCAATTCGAAGTTCTCCACTTACTTTGTCTTGTTCTTGGTTCACAAGTTCTTTTATCTTTTGAGCTTCTTGTAGTGTTATTTTGGCTTGCAAAATAATTTTTTCACCTATATCTGTCGGAACAACAGGCTGTTTGCTTCTATCAAAAATCTTGACTTCTAGTTCTTCTTCTAGCTTTTTTATCATCATACTTAGCGTTGCCTGCGTTACAAAACACGCTTCAGCAGCTTTTACAAAATGACGGTATTTGTCAATAGCAATGATGTATTCTAGTTGTTGAAAGTTCATAAATTAAATTCTTTTATAAAATTATCTAAGTCTAATTATTAAAAATTCCTCTTCAAAACAACATAAATATCTGTATTGCGTCCTTTATTATCAGTACAAGAAATCTTTGTTTTATTATGAGTTTTTCCTTTTTTGTTATTTTTATTTTGTATTGCTTCAAATTCAAAAGGACTAAAAAAAACTCGTTCATTGGGTTTACTTTCCTTAAAAAATTTATCATTGATATACCAAAAAACACTACTAATATCTGATGCCGTTCTACATTCTAATAAAAGTTGTGTCGAATCATCATCTAAAATATATTCTCTGTTTTCGAAAAGTGAAATAATTTGAGGCGAGTTTTTATCTTTAAAAATATGCGTACAATTCGGATTGTGAGGTGGAACACTACGAATTGGTAAATTTCTGTTTAGATAATAAGAAGTAAGTTCTGGTTTTATGTTGGGGAAATATTCTGTTTTGTATTCCGAATTATCTTTTGGAAGACAAAAAGAACAATAGGTTATTTTTTCATTTTCATCAGTTTCATTTACAGAATTACTCACAAAAACCTTTTTCAAATGTTTGCATTCATCGCTTTGCGAAATCGTCGGAATATAAAAATCATTTAATAAACTCTCACAAAAATCAGCAGGGACTTTTCCAGTTTCACTACAAACTAGTCGCTGTTTTAATGTTTTTGGAGGTTTTATAGATTCGTTTGTCGCTGCATAATCAACACTTCCAAAAAGCTGAAATAAAAGTGGCGTTGCAACTTGCGCTCCTGTCAGATATTCAGAACTCTGTCCATTAAAATTTCCAATCCAAACGCCTATTGTATAATGTGCATTGTAGCCAATACTCCACGCATCTCTACGACCATACGAAGTACCTGTTTTCCAAGAAATTTTTGGAACATTTTTACTGTTTTGATAATCAGAAGGAAAATCTGGGCGTTCTACTTTTGTCAGAATATCAGAAATCATATAAGCAGATTCTTCTGAAATAAGTTGAAATGAAAAATCATCTTCTGCAATCAAATGACTTTTTTTATTTGTTTTTTTGTCTTTTTTATCACTATTTTTCTTTAAATAATGAGGCTTTTCAAAAACTCCTTTTGTAGAATAAGCTGAAAAAAGTCCGACCATTTCCTCCAAAGAAACTCCACAACCACCTAAAGCCAAGGAAAGACCAAGTTTGTGTCTATCGGCTTCAATCTGAGAAAAACCTGCATCAGAAAGTTTCTGAACCATCTTGAAAACACTAAGATCTTTCAGCGTATTTACAGCAGGAACATTCAACGAATACGCCAACGCAACTTCTACGCTTACTTCTCCATTAAAATTTTTATCAAAATTTTCAGGCGTGTAACCGTCGTAATCAATCGGAACATCTAAGAGTTTTCGTTTTGGAGTCAAAAATCCTTCGTCAAATGCCATTCCGTAAATAAGAGGTTTTAATGTACTCCCAGGTGAACGATAAGCCTGCACACCATCTACTTGACCGTTGTGCAACGAATCTGAAAAATCTTGCGAGCCAATATAAGCACGAATTTCTTTTGTCTGATTATCGACGACCAAAATAGCCGAATTATAAATACCTAATTTTCCTAATCTACGAGTGTAATTTTGAGTAATCTGTTCTACTTTTTGCTGAATGGTTCGGTCTAAAGTAGTTTCTAAAATATTCTGATTTGGATATTTTGAATGTAGAAAGAAAGAAAAATGAGGGGCTTCTCGGCTCATTTTTCTAAAATTAATATCCAAAGGTTCTTCTAAAGCATCGTTTATATTTTCAGTTTTGAATAAATTATCGTTCTTAAAACGCTTTAACCATTTGTTTCGCTCTTTAATGATTTTCTGAACTGTAATCCAATAATCTTTATCCGAATTGGTAGAAAACCCTAGTGTTGTCGGACGATTTGGAACAATGGTAAGAGCTGTAATTTGTGCCAAACTTAACTTTTCAGGTTCTTGTCCAAAATAGAGAAGGGAAGCCGATTTTACGCCTTCAATATTTCCACCATACGGAATTAGATTAAGATAAAGTTGTAAGATTTCGTCTTTTGAAAGATTTAATTCTAACTGAAAAGCTCTAAATGTTTCGATAACTTTATTAAAATAAGTTCTTGATTTAGGATTTAGTAATCGCACAACTTGCATTGTAATTGTAGAAGCTCCAGAAGTTCGTCTTCCAGTCCAAATATTTCTAGCTGCTGCACGACCCACAGAAAACGGATTTACGCCAAAATGATAATAAAACCAACGGTCTTCTTTATATAAAATAGTTTCTTTTAAAGTTGGACTGATTTCATCTAATTCAGTTTGAAAACGCCATTTGTCGTCTTTGCTCAAAAAACCATATACAATTTCTCCTTTCCTGTCCAAAATAAGTTTAGAATAAGAAATGTCTAACTTAAAAGGAAAAAAGTAATTGCATGTGAAGAATAGAATTACAGTAGAAAGTAATCCGATTATGCCTATTCTGAAAGTTAGTTTGAAAAGTTTTTTGAGGAATTGTTTTATCATATTTTTGAGAGAGAAACGAATAAAATAAAATACTCGTCCATTTTTCGGTTGCGCTACTGATTTGATTTTTAGACCTTTGAACAAAAGTTTTATTAAAAATACGGATTTTTTTCATTTTCTATTTTATAAAAAAATGCAAATTACAGACTCAAAACAAATAGCAACTTATTACAAAGCCTTAGTAGAGAAAAATGAGAATTTTGTAGGAATTTTCTATGTTGGTGTAAAGACGACTTCTATTTTTTGTATTGCCAATTGCCGAGCCAGAAAACCAAAGTTAGAAAATGTAATTTTTTATACCACTTTTAAAGAGGCTTTGAGCGAAGGTTTTCGTCCTTGTAAAATCTGTAAACCTACTCAAAATGCAAATCAAGCTCCTAAAGAAGTAGAAAAAGCTATTCAATTGGTTAAACGAAATCCAAAAGAAAAAATATCAGATTATCGTTTGCAAGAAAATGATATTAGTGCAAAAGTAGTTCGTAATTGGTTTAAAAAAAATTATGGAATGACTTTTCACGCCTATCAACGCATGTACAGAATAAATACAGCTTTTCAAGAATTACAAAACGGAAAACAAACCACCGAAACAGCTTTTGAAATTGGTTACGAATCGTTAAGTGGTTTTGGTTATACTTTTAAAAAAATTATGGGAACATCACCAAAGAACAGTCAAAAAAATACTCAAATAATGAGTAAAAAGAAAGAAGACAAAACAGAATCAAAATCAACTGTTTTGATAAGCAGATTGACAACTCCTTTGGGTGCAATGTTTGTGTGTGCAACAGAAAACGGAGTTTGTTTATTAGAATTTGCAGACCGAAAAATGCTAGAAACCGAATTTGCAGATATTCAAAAACGATTAAATGCTGTTATCCTGACAGGAGAAAACAAACATATTACTCAAGCAAAAAAAGAATTAGAAGAATATTTTGAGGGAACACGAACCATTTTTGAAGTAAAGTTAGAACCAATCGGAACAGATTTTCAAAAAACAGTTTGGGAAGGTTTGCATCAAATTGGCTACGGAAAAACTCGTTCCTATCAAGAGCAATCTGAACATTTAGGAAATCCGAAGGCAATTCGTGCAGTTGCTTCAGCAAATGGAATGAACAAAATATCGATTATAATTCCTTGTCATCGTGTTATTGGAAAAGACGGAAAACTGACAGGCTATGGAGGAGGATTAGAACGCAAAAAATGGCTTTTATTGCATGAAAACAAACACAATCCGAATAAGGAAGGAAATGAAAAAGAACTGCGTTTGTTTTGAATTTATCCCTTTGTAAGAAAAATAAATGATGCTCTTACAAAGGGATATTTTTTTTCATAGAGAATATTCAGAAATGCTTATATGTTTACTGTTGCTCCCATAAGTTTCAAAAATTCTCTAATCAAACTTGGATGACTTGGCCAAGCTGGAGAAGTTACTAGATTTTTATCTACAAAAGCTGCATCTGCTGGTATTCTTTGAAAATCTCCTCCTGCAAGTATTACTTCAGGTTCTACAGCAGGATAAGCAGTTAGTTTAAAACCTTTTACAACATTTGCTGCTGTCAGTATTTGAATACCATGACAAACAGCTGCAACAGGTTTGTTTTCTGAAAAGAAGTGTTTTACCATTTCTAAAAGAGATTCATTTAATCTCAAATATTCAGGAGCTCTTCCTCCAGCAATTACCAATCCTGCATAATCTTCTACTTTAACATCAGCAAAACTGTAATTTAATACAAAGTTATGACCTGGTTTTTCGGTATAAGTTTGGTCACCTTCAAAATCATGTATTGCTGTCTTGATACTATCTCCTTTTTTCTTGTCTGGACACACAGCATGTACTTGGTAACCAACCATTTCAAGCATTTGAAAGGGTACCATAGTTTCATAATCTTCCGTAAAATCGCCTGTTAAAAACAATATTTTTTTCATAGTTATGTTGATTGAAAGGTATTAGAATAATAATAATTTTAATATAATTCTGCTCTACTGAGTTAGAAATATATAATATAGAAATTTTCACTAAAATACTAAATAATATCTAAGTTACTCTGCCTTTCTCTATTTATTCAAAGTCAGTTTCAAAACATTTGAAAAAGAGGAGTTTTCTACTGCCCCCTACTTTTTTAAACACAGAGTTCACAGAGGATAAAAAGAATAAGAATTAAAATGACCTACAACAATTTAAAACTGACTTATTCAAATAAATAATAGTAAAAAGCTGTGTTAATCTGTGTAATTCGCAAAAATCCGTGTTCTATAAAAATAGTAGGTTACTAGAAGTTTTCAATATATACATACTTCCGAATCATTGATTTACTATTTTGTTCCTGTAAAATTAGCAATTTGTTAAAAAATAAAGCTATTTTTGTAATTATCTTCTTAAAAACAGTATCAGAAACTAGCATGGATTTTATAACAATAGACTTCGAAACTGCCAATTCGTATAGAAATAGTGCGTGTGAAATAGGACTTACCTTTGTTAAAGATAGCCAAATTGTAGAAACAAAATCGTGGTTGATTCGTCCAAAAATCAATCAATTTGATCCAATGAATGTTTCTATTCACGGAATTACGGCTGCTGACGTTTGGGAACAACCTCGTTTTGACCAGCTTTGGAAATCGGATTTGAAAGATTTATTAGAAAATCAGTTTTTGATAGCTCATAATGCTAGTTTTGACTTTTCGGTACTGCGAAAAACACTAGACCATTATGATTTACCTTATCCTGATTTGTCGTATTCGTGTAGTTATCTGTTTGCTAAAAAGATTTGGACTCAAATGTCTCGTTATGATTTAAAGACCCTTTGTAACCAAAATGAAATTTATTTTCGTCATCACAGAGCAGGTTCTGATGCCGATGCAACAGCACAATTAGCTATAAAAGGTTTTGAGAAAATGAATGTTACTTGTCAAAAAACCTTTTCCGAAAAACTAGAAATTACGGTTGGAAAACTTTTTAAAGGTGGTTATATTCCTTCTACCAATCACAAAAAAGCGAAGAGGAAAAGAACATATTAAAACAAAAAGTAAATTATATGTATTCTGAAAAATTTCGTTCTCTTATTTTAGAAGGATTATCAAACGCACAAATTCCTCAAGAAATTCTATATCTACAAAAAGGAGCAGAAAATTATTATCAAGCCTACGGACAAGGAAAAACGCTTAGTCAGACTTCGAAAGAAAGTTTTAGTCATTCTAAGTTAGATTATCTTGCTTTTGTTGAATATATCCTAATTGAAACAAAACTTCAAAAGCCAAAGATTAATCTTATCAGTTTGGGTTGTGGAAATGGTTTTCAAGAAAAAGAATTACTGAGAACATTAGTAAAAAGTGGATATACTATTTTTTATTTTGGAGTGGATAATTCAGAAGCTATGCTTCAATTGGCTAAAGAAAATCTAAACGAGATTGATATTACTAAAAATTTCATTTGTGCTGATTTTTGTTTAGAACAAGAAAAAATCAAGGAAAGTCTAGAGTCTTTTTTTGTACCTACAAGCATCAACTTATTTATGTTGATGGGAAAAACAATTAGTAATTTTGACCCAAGTAGTTTACTTTTTGCTCTTCATAAATTACTTACTACCTCCTATCGAAAAAATAATTTTTTGTGGTTAGAACTTTTTGGAAGACAGACAGATAATTTATCTATTCAACATAAAAAAGTGTCTTTTTCTGTTTTAGATGCGTTACAAAAGAGGTATTCTGCTTATTTAAAAAGTGCTTTTATGCAAAAATTTTATCTCAATCCATTACAAGAATTAGGTATAAATACAGACAAAGGAAAGTTGGTTTTATCAGAACGAGAGGAAGAAAAATATCATACAAAAGTATTCGAAATAGCTTTTGAGTTTGAAAAAAAAGAAAGTGTCATAATCTTTGGGAAAGAGTTTAATTTTATGCCTTCTCAAAAACTACTGCTTTATCCAATTCGAAATTTTTATCTACCAACTTTTGAAAAGCTATTAGAAGAACATTATTTTCTTGTTGCAGAAAAAGAAGAGAATATGTATGATGATGAAATTATCGAAGTGCAGTTTATGCTACAAGCAAAATACCAAAATGACTAACTTTTAGATTCAAAACAGAGTGTAATATTTTTTTTGGTAGTATTCAAAATTATAATATCATCTGATTTTTTTGTATTTTTGGGTATAAAATGACTGTAAAAAGTCGTCTAAACGATACACACATACCACCAATAAATACACTTAAAATGCTCAAAATTATTGAATGTCCTCGTGATGCGATGCAAGGCTTATCACATTTTATAGATACAGATATTAAAATAAATTATCTCAATTCGCTTCTCAAAGTGGGTTTTGATACACTTGATTTTGGAAGTTTTGTTTCTGAAAAAGCAATTCCTCAAATGAGAGATACAGCAGAGGTTTTAGAAAATCTTGATTTATCTACTACAAATACAAAATTACTTGCTGTTATTGCAGGATACGGAGGGTTAAAGCGTGCAATTGAGTTCGAACAAATAGATTATTTAGGTTTTCCTCTTTCTATTTCTGAAACTTTTCAAATTAGAAATACTAAAAAAACAATTGAAGAAGCTCTTGGTGTAGTAAGTGAAGCGCAAAATTTGTGTCTAAAAAATGACAAAAAATTAGTGGTTTATTTGTCAATGGCTTTTGGAAATCCTTATAAAGAAGCATACAATCCAGAAATTGTAGGCGAGTTTATGAAAAAGTTAGATGTCATGGAAATCAAAATTATTCAACTCTCAGATACAATTGGTTCTTCTACTAAAGAAAATATTATTCCTTTATTTGAATCTCTTACTAAAGAATTTCCTCATATAGAAATTGGCTCTCATTTTCACTCTCCTCTCCGAACTGCCAGTGATAAAATTGAAGCTGCTTATCAAGCAGGTTGTAGGCGTTTTGATGGTGCAATGCTTGGTTTTGGAGGTTGTCCGATGGCAAAAGATGAACTAACAGGAAATATTCCTACTGAATCTATTTTGGCTTTTGCAAATATGAACGAACTAGAAACAGGTTTGGATATGGTCAAATTTAGTGAATCATTAAATCAAGCTAAACAAGTCTTTGATGAAAAAGTAATTGTTTGAACAATGAAATGATATTATTTTTCAACTAATTCTAAACAAGAAACTGTATTTTTGATTAATTAAAACGTATCACAGACTTTCTAGTTTGTGTAAAAGTAAATAAAAATACAAACAGACAGGAATGTCTGTTATACAATAAATATTATGACCGACGTACTTATCATTGGAGGAGGAATTGCAGGACTTACGGCTGCTAGAAAATTACATAGAAGAGGACTTTCTGTTAAAATCATCGAAGCAACAGATAGAGTAGGTGGTAGAGTAAAAACCGACATCGTAAATGGCTTTCGTTTGGATAGAGGTTTTCAAGTTCTTCTGACAGCTTATCCAGAAGCACAAAAAGCATTAAGTTACTCAAAACTACAACTCAGAACTATTGATGCAGGTGCGCTTTTGCATACTGATAAAGGAGTTTTTGAATTTGCAGACCCATTTAGAAATCCATCCAAAACGCTTTCTACACTAGCTAATCCGATAGGAACGTGGGCAGACAAACTACGTATGCTTTTGGTAAAAACGGAAATTAATGGAAAGGATTTGCACGAGATTTTTACACAACCCGAAACTACAACTTATCAAGCTCTAAGAGAAAATTATCATTTTAAAAGCTCGTTGATAGAACAGTTTTTTAATCCATTTTTGGCAGGAATATTTTTAGAAAAAGACTTAGAAACTTCTAACCGAATGTTTGATTTTGTCTTTCAAATGTTTTCGAATGGAAAAGGAGCAGTTCCAGCTTTGGGAATGGAAGAAATTCCTCATCAGTTGGCTAGTATTTTACCAAATGATGCTATTGTTACTAATGAAAGAGTAGTTTCAATTCATAAAAATGTAGCAAGCACAGAAAGTGGAAATGAGTTTGAAGCAAAAGTTATTTTGATAGCAACGGATAACAATGAGTTTGCACAATCGTACAGAGCAAATACTACAGAAAATGAAAACACAAGAGGAACAACAAATCTATATTTCTCAATGGATAAATCAATCGTAAAACGTCCTATTTTGTGTCTAAATTCTTTAGAAAATCGACTAGTAAATAATTTTGTCGTAGTGAGTGATATTTCTTCGGATTATGCGCCGATTGATAAATCACTACTTTCAGTTTCGATTGTTACAGATGATGAAAATAAAGATTTCACAGAAGAAGAATTAATAGAAAAGGCAAGAAGAGAGCTTAGTTTGTGGTATGGAACACACGCCTACGAGTGGGATTTTTTGAAGTCGTATTCTATTGCTCATGCTCTGCCAAATCAAAACTCTGTAAAACACACACCTTCTATGGAAGATTTGAAAATACATGATGGTTTGTACCGTTGTGGCGATTATCTTTTGAATGGTTCTTTGAATGCTGCGATGCGTTCGGGGCGTTTGGTGGCAAATTTGATTGGAGATGAGATTTAGTTTATTCAAACCTATAAGATTTCCAAAAATCTTATAGGTTTTTTGTTTTGAAACCTTTATGCTATTGGTAGTATTTTAGCGAAGTGACACCCAATATTACATTAATCCACCACAGCGATTCCAATTTCATAAAGTTGTCTTTTGATTTTACTCTTGGCTTCGCTATCAGAATTTTTAGCAAGCCAAATAATTTCTTTTGTCTCATCAGCTATATTTTCTAAATCAATTTTTTGAGGAGTAGAAACAAAATCTTTTACAAAGAAATCAGTTAGTTCTTTTGCCTTTTCGATGGTGTGAGAAATGGCAGGATGAAGATTTGAATCTAAATTTTGAATTACTTCTTCTACATTCGGTTTCAAAAGGAAAGAAACAGGAAGTTTGTATAAAATGGCTTCTTCATTATCAACTTTTACAAACACACAAAAAGGATTTTGTTTTCCTTCTGAGGCTACGATATTATATTCTTTTCGTGCTTCTTCAAAAGTAGTTGAATCAAAAAATATAGCTACTTTTTCTTTTTTATGGTAATCAGAATCTAAAAGTTCGTTTTCTAGTTTTTTGAATAAAGTTCTGAAAAAATAAGGTCTTTTGGCTGTATGAACTCTACAATTTAGAGATTGATACACCAAATAAGTCATAAAATCTGTAGGTGAAAAACCAATTTCGGCAGCTTGACGAAAAATAAGCGATGTAGGTGACATCCCTGGAAGTGTATTGATGTCAATGAGTTCAATGGTATTTTCATCTGTATAAAAACCATCAATTCTTGTACAAGCATCAAACTTAAACGTTTGGAAAATCTCCTTACATTTTTCTTGAATTTCTATAATTTTTTCTGTCGGAATATCTATCGGAATGCGTTTTTGACTTGCATTAGGTAAATATTTTGCTTCAAAATCATAGACTTTTGTTAAGGTTATTATTTCTGTTGGAGGAAGTGCAATAGCTTCTAAATTTTCATTCTGAATAACTCCACAAGAAAATTCTTTCCCTGATAAATGCTGTTCAAACAAAACCATATCTTCACTTTCAAAAGAAAAAAGCAAAGCATCTTCTTCAGAATAAGAAAAGAAATCATTCAGTTTTGCAATCAGTTTTATTGGAGAATAAATAATTTGTTCACCCAAATTTCCACCTAAAAGAGATTTTTCTTCAAAAATAACAGGCAAACCAATTCCTTTTTCTAGACTCATTAGTCCATTTACATATTCTTTTCGTTGTGGTTCTGTTAATTCTGTCCATTCATCTTTTGAAATCTGACGAGCAAAAAGCGAAGTATTGACAGCTTTTGTGAAGGCTTCCAAATTATCAGCTTTCAGAATAGAAACTCCAATCGAAGAACCTTGATAAGGAGCTTTTATGACAAGAGGTAAGCCCAATTTTGATTTTAACTCTTCAAAAAGCGTACTTCTATCACATTTAGCCCACTCGTCTTTTCGCATCATGTGATACTTTCGGCTGCTTCCTAAACTCAATTTTTCATTTACAACCTGCTGCAAATGTTTGTCAATAGAAAAAGATGAAGAAAAAATTCCACAACCCGAATACGGAATCTGTAACCACTCAAAAAGTCCTTGCAACATGCCGTCTTCTGCAAATGTTCCGTGCAACATCAAAAGAGCAAAATCTATATGTTCAGACAAACTTTCAGTAGGAATTGGTGTTCCCACTTCCTCCATTATTTTTCTATGCTTTTCCTTGGTCAAATCTTCAAGCGTTTCGATATAGACAGGCGAAAACTCATCGTACTCTTCTGGAATAGATTCTTGAGTAGGATAAAAATGAGAAATGGCTTTGTGTTCGAACTGAACAGGATTTATTTTGATAAACTTTCCTAAGCTATCTACCAAAATATAAACAGGCTCAAAAAGTGAACGATTGAGGGTTTGGGAAACTGTTTTTGCTCCTGAAAATGAAATTTCACGTTCACGAGAAACCCCACCAAAAAAAACACCTATCTTTATCATAAGTAGTGAGTTGTTGTATTAAAAAAAAGTATATTCTTTTGTATGTAGAAACTAGCACTACAAACATAAGGAATGCTAAAAAATAAACTTAAATTTTAGTAATTTATAAAAACAGGGTTAAAATCCTGTCCAATTGAAAAAATACCTTGTGAATTATAAATTGAACAGGGTTTTAACCGTGTTTAGTAATGCAATGAATTTTTAAAAAATGTAAAATAAATTTACAATTTCTAAACTATAAAACAAAGGTAGATTAATCGTTACTTTATTTTATGAAATTTTGAAAATTAATTTTACTCTTCCAAACTATCAGTCTGTTTGAGTTCTTTTTCAGCTTGTAATTCTTGTATTACTTTTCGTAATTCTCGTTCTTTTTCTTCTGCTTCTTGAAGCATTGTATTGATTATTCTTTCTTTGCGTTCCATCTCTTCTTGTGTGGCTTGTAGTTCTTCTACGTTTTGGCGCATTTCTTCTTCTTGTGCTGAAACAGCCTCTCGTTGCATTTGAGACTCCTCTAAAAGTTTGCGAGTCCGAGTTGTATTTTGCACAGAAATTATAGAAGAAGTAATATTTTCACATACTTTTTCTACAAAATCTATTTCATATTTTTTGAGTGTTTTGAAAGCTGCTAATTCTAAAATACCAATATTTTCTTCTGAAATGGTAAGAGGAACAAATAATAAAGAGACAGGTTTTGCACTTCCTAACGCTGAGCCAATGTACAAATAGTCATTTGGTAGATTTTCTAAATAAAGTGTTCTGTTTTCTTGATAGGTTTCTCCTACTAATCCTTCTCCTATTTGTATGGTGTTTTTACGATTTTTATGTGAGTCATAAGCAAACCAAGCTTTTAATTCTAATTCGTTTTTTGAATGAATATCTTGATTTAATAAATACAAACTAGCCTGTGAAATATTCAGATATTTTACGAGTTCGCTTACAAAAATCTGTGTTAGCTCGTCAATATCTTCATTAAAATCTCTCAATATTTTTGCAAAATGTGCTTCTCCAGTAACTGCCCAATTTAATTGTTCATCTTTTTCAGCAATCATTTTAAGACTATCACGCATGTTGATAAATGCTTGTCCGACTTCTCCATTTTCATTAAAAGGAATAACTTTAGTGTCAAATTTTTCACTTCCAACATCTTTAGCAAATATTTTTAAACGTTCCATATCTTGTGCTAAATGATTAAGAGCTGCTTCTATAGGCGTAACTTCATCGTTTTCATGTGTTTTGATTTGATTAGACAAATTTCCTTTTGCAATCTGACGAAGAGAATGTTTAATGATATGAAGACGAAGTAATAATTTATGATTGATAGAGTAAGCCAACCAAACACAAACTAAAGTCAAGATAATCATCCAAGCTGGCAAAACAATAACCCAAAGATTTTGAGTGTGAAAACTAATAGCTGCTTTTGCTCTGTCTATTTCTTCGTTTTGAATATTTATAATAAGTTCTAAAACGGCACGTACATCATCAGTCAGAAGCTCTAATTGGTCAACTTGTCGTACTCTTTCTGTCTTAGAATCTTCTTTCAGGTCTGCATTTCTAGCGAAATATTTTTGTTCTACATTATTTTGTTCTTTTCTCAAGCGATTTGCTTTTGTACGCACATCATAAACAAGTGAAATAACAGCTTCATTACGCCATTGGTCGGTATAATTGCTTAGGGCTACTAGTGCAACTTCACAATCTTTCCAAACTGTTTCTCTCTCTGTTCGGTATTCTTCTTCGCTGGTGGCTAAATAAATAGCTGTTAGACTGGTGCTACTACTAATACAGTCTTCAATTACCTTTGAATAATATTGAGTAGGAGCAGTATTATCTATAATATGATTATATTGAGAAATAACTTGATTGTTTATATACCACCATGTTCCGATAAGTGTAATTGTTGCCAAGACACCCATCAAAGTTATGCCCATTGTGATTTTGCCACGAAAATTTTGTGGAGATAAATAAAGCCAAATAATATTTTGTTTCTTTGCCATCAAAAAAATCTTTGAGTTTTATCCTAATTTCTTATTGCCTTTCTGTTTTTAAAAATATAGGGTAAGATAGTTTTTTTTATTGAGTTTTAAAGGGATTTTTTTAAAATTTTGTTAGATTTAGATAATTAGAGTAAAAATTCAAAACTGGAGGAACATAAATATATGAAAACTAGGAAACTAACTATTAACGAACTACTTGCTGAAATAGCTGATCATAGAAAAGAAGTGAGAAACTATAAAGACGTTTTGCATCGAATCAAATTAGTGGCTAAAATGGGAATGTGGGAAATAGATGTAGAAAAAAAAGAAGTAATTTGGAGTGATGTTACACGAGAAATTCATGAGGCTGAACACGGATATAATCCAAGTATAGAAGAAGGAATTAATTTTTTTGCAAAAGGAAAAAGTCGACAAGCCATTACACAAGCATTTAATAAAGCGATTGAGCAAAATACAGACTATGACCTAGAAGTTCAAATAAAAACAGCGAAAGGAAACATAAAATGGACACGAGTTATCGGTATAAGTGAGTTTAAAGATGGTAAATGTATAAGGGTATATGGGCTTTTTCAGGATATTGACCAAAATGTAAAATATAGAATGGAGTTAGAAAGACAAAAAGAACTTTTCAGGCAAACCTTTGAATTTGCACCAAATGGAATGGCACTGATTAGTTTGGAAGGAAAGTGGGTACAAGTTAATCAACAGGTTTGTAATATGTTAAATTATACAAAAGAAGAATTATCTAAACTTACTTTTCAAGACATCACACATCCCGAAGACTTAGATTTGGATTTGAAACTTTTAGAAGAACTTTTAGCTGGGAAAAGAGAAAGTTATCAGATGGAAAAACGCTATTTTGATAAGTCAAGTAACTTGGTATGGGCTTTACTAAGTGTATCTATGATGAAAGATGAGACAGGCAAACCTCTGTATTTTGTTTCTCAGTTGACAAACATTACAGAAAAAAAAAATTTATCAGAAACAACACTTGCTCAAAACAAAAGATTGCTTAACTTCGCCCATATTGTATCACACAATCTTCGCTCGCATACTAGCAATTTTTCTATGCTTCTTTCTATGATGAAAATGGAAAATCCAAAGTTAGTAGATAATGATTTTTTTCCTCTTTTGATGCAATCATCAGATAATTTGCAAGAAACTCTATCTTATCTTACTGATATTGTAGTTATGCAAAATGAAGTAAAAGAGAATACACAACCTTTGAACCTACATAAATATATAGAAAAAGCATATTCTTCAATAAAAAGTCAGTTTACTTCTACAAATGCAAAAATACATAACCGAGTAAATAAAAAACTATTTGTAAAAGCTATTCCAGCTTATTTAGAAAGTATTATTTTAAATTTTCTGACCAATTCAATAAAATATCGTTCTGATGATAGAAATCCTGTTATATTTATTGAATCAGAAGAAAATCCTTATTATATTGTTTTTTGTATAAAGGATAATGGATTAGGAATAGATTTGGAAAAACATGGCAACAAGCTTTTTGGCATGTACAAAACATTTCATAATAAAGATGATGCTCGTGGGATAGGTCTTTTTATTACTAAAAATCAAATTGAAGCTCTTGGAGGGAAAGTAGAAGTAGAAAGCGAAGTTAATAAAGGAACTACATTTAAAATTTATTTAAAAAATGCCACAGTTTAGTCATGTATGTATCATAGACGATGATCCTATTTATATTTTTACTACTCGTAAGATAATGGAAATGGGTAATTTTTCTAGTTATATTGAAGTTTTCAAAAATGGAAAAGAAGCCTTAGAAGCTCTCAAGCCTAGAGTAGAAGCAAATGAAAATATTCCTGAAGTAATATTTTTGGATTTGAATATGCCCATTATGGATGGTTGGCAATTTTTGGAGGAGTTTATGACACCAAATACTCAAAAAATTATTATCTATATTGTTTCTTCTTCTATTGATCCTGCTGATCTAAATAAAGCAAAACAGTATTCACTAGTAACAAACTATATTGTAAAACCTATTACACCTGATAAACTTAAAGGATTATTTGATAAAATAGAAAAATAAAGCCAAATTTGCCTTTAAGTTATTTGCTAACTAATATTTGCAATATAAGTGGATAAACTAATAATTTATTAAAAGAAAATTTTGTTAAAAAATGCCTAAATTTAATCACGTTTGTGTCATAGATGATGACCCAATTTATACTTACCTTACTGATAGAGTGATGAAAATGGTAGATTTTTCTAATTACATTGAGTTTTTCAAAGATGGAGAAGCTGCACTAAATTCACTAAAGCCAAGATTACGTTCAGGAAGAAATATTCCTGATGTGATATTCTTAGATTTAGCTATGCCTGTTATAGATGGCTGGCAGTTTTTAGAAGAATTCATTATTCCTACTAAAAAAAAGGTAATTATTTACGTTGTAACTTCTTCTATAGATCCAAAAGACATGCAAAGAGCTGAAGGGTATAATATAATAGATAAGTATGTTGTAAAACCAATCACACCAGAATTATTGACAGGTCTTTTTGAAGAAATGTAGTACAAGGATATAACACTTTATATCAAATTCTTCCAAGTTCCTTTCATGAAATTATATTTGAGTGTGCTAGGTAAAGCCTTCCAAAAAAAACGGTTTATTTCTACTGCAAAAGAAGGTTGCATATAACAATTAATGGTGCAACCTTCACACTCAGGGAGTTTTCCTTCTTTTGAAATGAGTTTTTTTATTTTATCAGAATGATATAACTCATACAAATTATCATTGATTTCAAATTCTTCTTTTCCCAAATGATAGCAAGGCAAAACGAGTTTGTTTTCTGGCGAAATAACAAGTGTTGAACTAGCAGCTTTACAAATCGGTTTTTCAATATGGTTTCCTCCTTCCAAGCGCAAATCGATAAAAGCCTCATTGAGATAAACTAATTTTTTCTTAGAAAATGCTAACAAATCCTGTAAATATTTTTTATTCAAATTTCCCAAAGTGTCCACCGAATTATATTCAAAAACAGGATTAAGAATTAAAACTAATTTATTTTTCAAAGTGATAGTTTCATAGATTTTTTCTATTTCATCAAAATTTCCTTCAAAGACAGTACATAAAATGTCTGGTCGTTCTCCCAAACTTTTAGCTATTTCTATCGATTCCATTATTTTATCAAAACACTTTACACCACGCATTTTGTCGTGAGTTTCTGCATCAGCAGCATCTAAGGAAAAATGCAACATATCTATTTTTCCTTTGAGTTTTTCGGCTAGTTTTGGATAACGAATTCCGTTTGTGGTAACTGTCGTTATAAATTTCTTTTTTTTAGCAATATCTAAAAAAGTGTCTAATTGAGGATGTAAAAGTGGTTCTCCTCCTGTAAAATCAATTACTTTTACGCCTAATCTTTTCAAGTCTGAAAGGTTTTTTTCTACATTTTTTACCTTTACAAAAGGCGACGGTTTTTCCCAAATATCACAAAAACTACACGTTGCATTGCAGCGATAGGTTAGGTAATAGTTGCATAAAATGGGGTGGGGGATGAGGCGCATAAAATCAATTACAATTATTCAACTATAATTTCTCGTATTAATTTTTCTATTTTTTTGTTGCTAAATTGTTTTCTGAATTTAATCTTAATTGTGTCTCCAAAAAACTTTTCTGCGTGTCTTATTTTCTGTTTTTCTTCGTTTCTCAAACTCTCTTCAGTTGTGTTTTTTGTCTCAATAATAAAGTATAGTTTTTTTGATTTGTCCTCATAATTCAAAACATAAGCAAAATCTGGCGAATAACTTTTACCTCCAGCAACAGGAATTTTTATCGAGTTTTTTGGGATTTTAGAGAAAACAACTACTTCTGTTAAGTTTGTTTCAATATTCTGTTTTTCTAATTCAGAATCGTAAAACAATTCATCAAGCAAATAATTGTCTGCAACCTTATTTTCGGAATACATTACACCAATATCAGAAGCAGAAATTTCTTTTACTATATTTCCTTTTTCGTCAGTAAATTTAGTTGGATGAATTTCATTGCTCACTTTTTGA
>JAHDBD010000021.1 GCA_020630575.1 Bernardetia sp. | reverse complement strand
ATGGAGCTAAAAAAGTCTATGATTTTAGAAATAAAGACAACCAAGAGGAGGAAAAAGAAATGAAGTAAAAAAATCCTCTTTTCAAAACTTTTTAAACCCTTATCTTTTGCTTCTGAAAGCAAGAAATAAGGGTTTTCTATTTTTACTATTTTTTTAGAAAGAGTTTTGCTGCCAAACTATCTGTTTCTCTGATTTCATAATTGATAAATTCTATTCCAAATTTTCGCCATTGATAATTAGCTACTAAGAATTTTCCGTTTTTTTCTTTTTCAATAGTTCTGATAATACATTTTTTATTGATTTTATTTTCTTCATCTAAAGAATCAATTAAATAAGCAGGCGAAAAATCTACTAAAGGCTTGCTCATTCTTGAACCTAACCATAACGGACGGATTTTTCCCTCAATAATTTTAAATAAAAAAAGTCGTTTTTTTAGATTTTTATCAAAACGAGTTTCTTTAATTACGCCTACCCAAATATCATCTTGTCCGTCATTATCTGCATCAGCAACTTTGAAGTTGTAAACTGGATAAGGTAATTTCCATTCATCTAAAATAATTTTATTATTTTCTTTCAAAAAAGTTTGAATTGCAAAGTTATGTTTGTGTTTTTTGCTTTCTTTTTTAGTATTAAGTTCAACCAAACGAATGCCTATTTTTTGTCCGTCTTTGAGTGTGGTATAAAAAGTGTTTTTTTCTTTATTCTGACAATTTGAAAATAGAGACATTAAGAGAAAAAAATAAAAGTAACGAGTTATATAATTCATAAAAAAGAAGTTGAAAATTGTATTTGTATTTATCCTGTATTTATCATAAAACCGATAGCTCGGCGAAGCCAAATCATCTAGATCATTTACCAATCCTACTTCAGTATTTGTATTTTCTGAAACAAGAAACAAGGATTTTACGTTTTTATAAGCAAAATCCTATCAGAAGCCTACTCAAACACAATTTTATGCATGATATAGAACCTTTTTTTGGTTGGGAGTTTAGTTACGATTCGAATGCTGATGAGCGTTCCCCTTTTTATGAAGCTGAGTACGACACTAATCAATATACAAATACAATTTACGGATATTATATTCATCCTTACTGGGATTTTATAGGCTCTGAAACGCTTTATGTAAAGGTTTTGATGGCTGATTATCATCGAAAATTTGTTATTATAGAATTTTTGGGAGAATGGAATGATGCCCTACACAACGATATTATGCATCTCAAAAGAAATGTCATCGATTACTTTACTGGAGAAGGAATTACTCATTTTATTTTGATAGGTGAAAATGTCCTTAATTTTCATGGTTCAGATGATGAATATTATGAAGAATGGTTTGAAGATGTAGAAAACGGCTGGATTGTTCTATTGAATTTTAGAGAATTTGTACTTAGAGAAATGAATGCTTATAATTTAGATTCCTATCTGATTTGGGGAGGGATTTTAGATGAAATAGACAACTGGCGAACCACAGACCCAAGAAAATTATTTGAATTTGTAAGAAAAGAAGTCGAAAAACGAATTGCTTTATTTTAATCAATAGAACTCAAGAATAAAAATCACACAAACAATATATCAAGTAAATGTGTTCTACTTTCACAGATTTTTAAAAATCTATTTTTTTAAACTTTATTTTTTAAACTTCAATTTATAGAATTATGTTCACTCAAAAATCATTAGGAAAAACTGCATTTTTATTTGCTTTTTTATTCTCTTTCGCTCTTTTATTTTCTTCTTGTGCTAAAAAAACAGTTTCACAAGGAACAGATGTTTTTGATGACAAAGTGCCTGTAGAAGCTCGTGTTACTAATAAATATACACAAAATGTAGGTAGTGCAATGAAATATTTTGCTGTTTTATATTATTTTGCTTCTCCTGAAGTAGATAGCTCAGAAAAAAATACAAATGGAACAAATCAAAACTTAGAAGATGTTTTGGAAGATATTGGAGAAGGAATCAAAAACACAGGTAAAGAAATTGGAAGAACAGATAATCTGACTTCAACAAGTGTAGAACTTACCAAAAGTCAATATGACAATCTTAATGTAGGAAATAATGTAGCTATTTATTATTCTACCGAGAATAAGAAAAATATTTCTTTTCGTTAAGAAAAATAATAATATATTCTAATTGTCTGACACTTTGAAGTGTCTTGACAATCTTCAAAATCACAAATCAATTTAGTTTGGTTTGTGATTTTTTTCGGCAAACAATAACATTTTTTTATCACGAATGTTGAAGAAGAAGAAAAATTTAACTTACAACAAATCAAATCAAAAAGAAATGAAACAATTCAAGAATCAAGAAGCATATTCAACAATTACATCCTATTCACAACAATTCGAAAAATTATTTGGACTAGCCATACAAATCGATACATCAGATGACAAAAAAGTGTCGTTACGAGTAAATAAAAGCAATCTTAGAGGCGAATATGACATTGATACACACGTAGGAAGAATGAATCATTATTTTAAACCTTTAGTAAAGGATGATATTGAGTTTGATATTGTGGTTTCGTAGAAAAACGATATATTCAATTAGTCTATAGACTGGGAAGTCTGTGATGCAAACCCCTAAAGACTAGCTCCCAAAGTCAAGAAAAAAGCTCTTCCATCAGCAGGAATAATTCCTGGTCCAGGATAACCGTCTGCACGTCTAGTAAAATAAGAATTATTGGTCAAATTATTTATACTTCCTTCTAGTTTTAGCCATTTGTAGGCATAACTCATCGATAAATCAATTACATAATAAGAAGGAATAATTCCACTAACAGCCGTTGCACTTCGGACAACGTTGGTAGCATCTGTAAAATGTTCTTTTGTGAAAGAATATTGATAGGAAAGTTTGAAATCTTTATAACCAAACTGCAAACCTGTACGCAATGTAACAGGAGGAACAAGTTCAACTTGTCTGTCTAAAATAGCCGTTTCTTCTGATTTTACATAACGACTTTTCAAAATTGCCGTATTCAAATAAAGTCCTAAATAGGATTTTGGTAAAATACTCTCAATCCAATTATTACTAATTTTTCCTATATTAAATTCTAAAAGAGATTCAATTCCATAAATTCTAGCTTGAGCAATATTCCCTCTAAAACGATATGGATTATACGTTGGGGCAACTCCTTTGCGTTCTACTTGGCTGATTCTGTCGTTATAATTCAAGTAAAAAAGACTTACATCAAACTGTAAAAGTGTATTTATTTTTCCTCTAAAACCCAAATCTGCATTATAACCACTTTCATCTTTTATATCTGGACTGATTACCAAATTTGGATTCTGAATACGCAAATCACTAAAGGTAACCGAACGATAATTTTGAGAGAAATTGGCATAAATTTCTAATTCGTTTTTGCTATATTTTTCTCTAAAAATCGGTTTATAACTAATTCCAATTCCCCCTAAAACGAAACTTCTAGGACGCTCCAAACTCTCTTCATTTTTGGTTTCAGAAATAAGATTTCCTGCAAAATCAAAAACTCGTTCTTTGTAAAATCCATCAGCTTGTGTTTTGATATATTCAGCTCTAATCCCTGGGGTAATACTCCATTTATCAGAAAGATTAAATACATTTTCTATAAAAAAAGAAGCATTTTGATTGGGAAATTCATACGAAGAGTTTTCTAAATTTTCAGAATTGAGAAAAGTAAAATTAGGTTTGTTGGTAGCATCTGCGTCGCCTTGTCGTTGTGTTGTGAAACCGTTGTAATACCTAAAGCCTGTTATGAAAGCGTGAGTTTGTTTTTTTAATTTCTCTCCTAAAAAATTGATAGAATAACGATGTAAAAGACGAGTTTCATTTCCAAAATTTTTAAAATCTCCATCAATCATGGTTCTATTTTTTCCAAAATCAATGGTAGATATTTTATCTAAATTTCCTACTGTTTTTCGTCCTGCTAAAAGTCCAAAAGTACGACTATTGATTTTGGTTTTATCAGAAATTTTATAATCTAGAACTACTGCTCCCAAATTCCAATTTACAGCAAACCAATTTCTATCTCGGATGGATTGACGTGGGTTTTGCTCAAATAAAACATCTGTCAGTCCTCCAGCTTGCTGTGCTAAATAATTCATTCCTGTGTATTCTACCGAAATTTTGAGTTTTGAAGTGGGTCTAAATGTCAGCTTTGCAAAACCTGTATGGACATCAAAACCAGAATTTTCTCTCCAACCATCACCACGTTTGTATTGATAAAATCCGTAATAGCTTACTTTTGAATTTGCATTTTGATTTTGTTTTCCTAAGTTTCCACCAACATCAACAAAACTACTTGTAAAGCCAAAAGAACCGATGGTTTGACGTAAATTGACTTTAAAATTATCATCTTTTGGTGCATCTTTCATTACAAAATTCAACATTCCTCCAAACTGCGTTCCGTATTGCAAAGAAGCTGCACCACGCACAAGTTCAATGCGCTCAACTGCCTCAACAGGTGGCGTATAGTAGCTTTCAGGATAACCCAAGGCATCAGCCGAAATATCATAACCATTTTGGCGAGTATTAAAATTTGCTGTTCGGTTTGGCGAAAGTCCTCTTGCGCCAATTCCTAGCTGAATGCCTGCACCATCGCTTTCCCAAACATTCAGACCTGCTACTTTTGCATAAATTTGTCTTGAATTGTTGGCTGCCAAATTTGCTGTTGTGTTGCTTAAGACGATTACTTCACTCTTTTTGGATTCATAAATCCCCATTCCATCGACAGCATTTAGGCGAGCCATTAAGTTGGAATTTGTAAGCTCTGATTGTCCTTCTACTACAATTGTTTTTAAAGAGTCTTGTAATTCTTCTAAATTAAAATTTATGGTTAATGTAGTATTGTTTTTTATATCTATTTCTTTTGAAGCTGTTTTGAAACCATATAAATAAGCAACTAAAGTATAAGTAGATTGAGTAGAAACAGGAGTGAAAAATTCTACTAAAAAATTTCCATTTTCATCACTTTGAGCATATTTATTTAGTTCTTGGACTACGATAGTTGCGCCAAAGAGAGGCTCATTTCTAGAATAAGAAGATGTTGAAACATTCCCTTTTATTCGGATTTGAGTTTCTAGTTTAGGAGTTTTGGTAGCAACGGTTTCAAAACTTTGCGCATTTTGGGCAAAACTAAAGCTGCAAATCAAGCAACAACAGCAAAAAGTGAAAATATCTTTACAAACACAACACAACGAATCTTGAAAAAAAGGGTTCATTTATTTAGACTAATTATAGACAATCTCATTTTGTGCAAAATTAAGACACAGAAGGCATAAAAAAAAATGACAGAAGTTATTTTTTAGAATAATTCTAAATAAAGATAACAGCAATTATAAATTACTACCTATAAAAGCAGCGAAGCTAATTAAAAATTAAGAGTTACCAAAGTAATCAGACTAATTGCAGACATAACTAATTGATTTCAAGTCTACTCTTGAATAATCCGTTCAAAAATAATTGCGTTTTTTAGGGTATCATTTTGATAAACAATAGCTACTTTAGTTCGTCCGTTTGTAGCTGATATAGTGAATCTTTTGGGATTGCTTTTTTCCATGTTTTCTATCCAATTTTGTTTTCTTGTACTCTCTAATTTATCCAAAATAGAATTTATCCAAACTGAATCTTGTGCATTCTTATTTTCTGCCTGATACATTCCGACAAGCCATTTATCAATATTAGTTGGATCTACTTTTAAAGCCATTTTATAATCAGAATAGGAAGCAGCAGGAATGAAAACGATTGTATTTCCAAAACCATTAGCATTAAAAAGAGAATACTCTGTATCTAAAATTTCAGAGTATTCTTTGATTTGTTCTGATAAAATTTCGATACGTTTTTCTTTGCTTTCTACTTCAAAACTTTCTAGTTTATTATCTAATTTAGAGTTACAGCTTACCAAAATTAGTAAAGCAAAAATAAAAGGTGTATGTTTTTTCATAAATCTACTCAATGGTTTAGCTTTCACAAATGAACAATATGTAGAACTTAACTCGTACTAAGTTAAAAGAATTTATCCAAAAAATAATAAAATTATACTACTATACATTTCTAGAAAACACATACTTTTTTTTAAAAAATATGAAAAATATAGACGTTGTGGTTTTAAATAATGTGAGCTTTTTTATAAAAATAATTCATGATTTTTTCGTATTTTTGCTTACATAATAAGCAAACTATTTTCATTTTTTCGATTTATATAAGATAAGAATAAGATAAGACTATGGATCAGGCTCTTTTAGATGCTCAACATATCGTTCAAATCGCTGCCGAACTTGGTGTGCGTGTCAAACAAGTAGAAGCAACTGCACAACTTTTAGATGAAGGAGCAACTGTTCCTTTTATTTCTCGCTATCGAAAAGAAGTTACAGGTACACTTGATGAGGTACAAGTAGCAAGTATTCGTGATAGACTCTCACAACTTCGTGAATTGGATAAAAGACGTGAAGCAATCTTGAAATCGATTAGTGAACAAGAAAAACTCACTCCTGAATTAGAAGAAAAAATAAATGCTGTCCAAACACTTTCTGCCTTAGAAGATTTGTATTTGCCTTACAAACCAAAACGTAAGACTCGTGCTTCTATGGCAAAGGAGAAAGGTTTAGAGCCTTTAGCCTTACAGATTTTGGAGCAAGGAAGAATGGATTTAGAAAGAACTGCTAAACAGTTTATTGATGAAGAAAAAGGTGTAAAAACACTTGATGAAGCGTTAGCAGGAGCAAGAGATATTATTGCTGAACACATCAATGAACACGCAGAAACTCGTGCAAAAATGCGTCAAGTTTTTGAAAAAGAAGGCAAAATTTCGGCAAGAGTAATTACAGGAAAAGAAAAAGAAGGTGAAAAATATAGAGATTATTTTGAGTGGGAAGAGCCATTAATAGAAGCTCCTTCTCATCGTGTTTTGGCACTTCGAAGAGCCGAAAAAGAAGGTATTTTGCTCTTAGATTTACAACCCAATGAAGACCGAGCAATTACTTTATTGGAAGATAATTTTGTTCATAGTAACACAAAGTCTTCTGAACAAGTACAAATGGCTGTAAAAGATGCTTACAAACGTCTTTTGAAACCATCTATGGAAACAGAAATTCGTATGCTTTCCAAACAGAGAGCAGACGAAGAAGCTATTACTATTTTTGCAGAAAATCTTAGACAACTTTTATTATCTGCTCCTCTAGGACAAAAAAATACATTAGCTTTAGACCCTGGTTTTAGAACAGGCTGTAAATTAGTTGTTTTGGACAAACAAGGAAAACTGCTTTATCATGATGCCATATATCCAAACGAACCTCAAAAAGAAACTGTACAAGCTGGAAATATAATTTTAGCTTTAGCAGAAAAATATAATATTGAAGCTATTGCAATTGGAAACGGAACAGCAAGCAGAGAAACAGAACGTTTTATAAAAGCAATTCCAAATCTTCCTAAAAATATTCAAATTGTAGTTGTTAGTGAAAGTGGAGCATCAATTTATTCAGCTTCTGAAGTTGCTCGTGAAGAATTTGCAGACTATGACTTGACAGTTCGTGGAGCTGTTTCTATTGGTCGCAGACTTATGGATCCGTTGGCAGAATTGGTAAAACTTGATCCCAAATCTATTGGAGTAGGTCAGTATCAGCACGATGTAGACCAGAAACAACTCAAAAATAGCCTTGACGATACAGTTATGAGTTGTGTAAATGCTGTTGGTGTAGAAGTAAACACAGCTAGTAAAGAATTATTGAGTTATGTTTCTGGTTTGGGAGCTTCTCTTGCAAAAAATATTGTAACATTCAGAAATGAAAATGGAGCTTTCAAAAGTAGAGCACAACTCAAAAAAGTGCCTCGTTTGGGAGATAAAGCCTTCGAACAAGCAGCAGGTTTTCTTCGTATTCGTGATGCCAAAAACTTACTAGATGCAAGTGCTGTTCATCCAGAAAGCTACCCAATCGTGGAGAAAATGGCAAAAGACTTGAACACAACTGTCGAAGAGCTTATCAAAAATGAAGAAATTCGTAAGCAAATCAATCTTAAAAATTACGTTACTGATACAGTCGGACTTCCAACACTTGAAGATATTGTTTCAGAACTTGCCAAACCAGGGCGTGATCCTCGTGAGCAGTTTGAAGCCTTTTCTTTTGTGGAAGGAGTAGAAAAAATGGAAGATTTGCGTGTTGGAATGAAACTTTCAGGTATTGTAACTAATATTACAGATTTTGGTGCTTTTATAGATGTGGGAGTTCATCAAGACGGACTGGCACATATTAGTCAGCTTTCAGATAAATTTATCAAACACCCAACTGAAGCTGTAAAAGTCCATCAGAAAGTAGAAGCTACAGTTATGGATATAGATTTAAGCAGAAAAAGAATTGCGTTAAGTCTAAAATCTGATCCTTTTGGAGCAAATCCAGTTGGAGGCGAAGCTAAATCTTCTCGTACTGATTCCAAAACGGAAAGAAAATCAGAAAGAAAAATAGATTCTAAAATTGGTGCAGACCGAAAAAATGATTCTAAATTCTCAAGAGGAAGTTCAGTGTCAGAAAGTGAAAAAAATAAAAGTACAGAACGTCCAGTAAGAAAATCATCTTATAAAAAAGCTGATTCCTTCAATAAAAGACAGGAAAAGCCAAAAGAAAAACCACAAGAAGAAACAGGTGGAACAATGGCTGATATGTTGGCTGCACTCAAAAATAAATTTGGTAAATAAAATATAGTTTATGTTTAGCCTAAGCAAAATTTAATTTTTAGAAAAATAAAACTCCTTATTCAACTCTATTTTGGATAAGGAGTTTTTTAATTTCTATCTTTAGAGTTACTTACTAATAAGTAAGTTCTTTGTCGCTAAAAAACAATTCTAAATCTGCTTTCTCAGAAGTTGAAGTCTTAAAGATTGAATCAAAATGAGAAATAATTGTATCAAAATAGAGTTCATGATTTTTCTTGATAGGTTCTAAATGAGCTGCTTTTTTAAATACCAAAAGTTCAGTCTCTATATTTGATTTTGCTTTCAAACGCTCTCCCATTTCCATAGGTGTATGAATATCTTCCTCACCATATATCAAAAGCATATTTTTTAAGTGTTTAATTTGTGATACTTTATCTATTGGGCGAACTTTATTTTCAAAATTTGGTGCAACAGTTTGCATAAATTTTAATATTCTTGCAGAAGAAGGATAATGTTTCCAAAATTCTGGCAAAGAAGTGAGAGGAGCTTCAAAAATAGCCGTTTGAAAGTTATGCGTAGGGTTTGCTAATGCACAAATTCCCCAAGCTGCGCCTTGTGAAACACCTAAATAACCCAGAGGAAGTGAAGGTGTAAGTTCTTCTAAAACTTGTGAAGCTGCCAATACATCAGCAGGAAAATCAAAACTTCCATTCTGACTTTCGCCAAAACCATTCAAATCAATTATAAAAATATTATATCCATTTTCTCGTAATTTTTGTGCTGTATTATTGCTCAAAAAATAACCTTTTGATGATTTAAGCATTGGAGGAACAAGTAAAAGACTTGCTTTTGAATTCTGAGTCAATGCGTCAGCAAATAAACCTTTTAAAACAAAACCATCTGGATTAAGAAAACTAATTTCCTTCCATTGTTTTTGCTGAGTTTCTGATAAAGGATTTTTCCAGTTTTTGACAAAGAAATTACCAAAAAAAGGTTTTTTAAGTAGTTGTTGCAAAATAATATTCATAGATGTTGAAATTTATACTTACTAATAAGTAAGTTGTTTGTAAAAATTTAATCTAAGACAAAACAGAGTGATTATAAAAGTTTTGTAATTGATAAATAAGAAAAGCTATTTATTTTTTTGTAAGAAGATTTGCCAAAATTTGCTGTTTTGCTATTTGATAGACTTCTTTTCCATGTAATCGTGCTATCATGAGTGAGCCTTGAAGGGTCAATAGAATATTCAATGCTTGGTACTTTGTTTCTCCTATAAATTGAAATTCGCCTTTTTCTAGCCCTTCTTCTAAAATTTCTGTATAAATTTTTCTTATAAAATAACCTAATGATTGTGCTTGTTGCTGCATTTTTTCAGGAATAGAAAAAAAATCTGTGCCTGTAGCTGCTACTAAGCAAATACGATTTCCTTTTTCTATTTGCCAACCGTACATACCCTCAATATATTGTTCTAATTTTTCAGTTGGAGAAATATCTAGGGTGTCCATTTTTTCTTTCCAACGTTCTAGTCTATTTCTTGAATGTGTAATTATGGCAATTCCTAAATCTTCTTTTGACGGAAAGTGATAATGAATAGCTGCATTCTTGATTCCCAATTTTTCAGAAATATGTTTGTAGCTAAAACCATTATAACCAAACTGTTGAAAAAGAGCTTCACCCAAATAAACTATTTTTTCTCTTGTATCAAGTTTTTCTAATTTATGATCTAAGTAATCAAAAGAATAAGAGTGAGAGGCAATGGTAATGTCTGACATAAAAAACAGTAGAAATAGATAAAAACAATTACGATTTGTTAAAACAGCGAAGCTAATTAAAAATTACAAGTTTACTTGTTTGATTATCAATTGTTTAATAAATAAAAATTAGGGATTTATTAAATTCTGATTGCCAAAGAAAATGATTGACTTTGATTTTACTAACGCAATATATGAAAAAAATGTTTTACTTACTACTAAGTAAGTTTGGTTTTTTGTAAAAAAAAAGCTATTTCCTTTATCAAGAAGAAATAGCTTTTCTTTATTTTTTATAAAAATAATTCTTAATTATCCATAGAAGCTAAAAACTCATCATTTGATTTTGTACCTCTCATGTGTTTGAGCATATAATCCATTGCTTCGTTAGAGTGCATGTCGTTCATCATTCTACGCAAAATCCAAACACGTTGTAAGGTCTCTTTGTCTAATAACAAATCTTCACGACGAGTACCAGAAGCAGGAATATCAATAGCAGGATAAACTCGTTTGTTGGCAAGTTTACGATCAAGTTGAAGTTCCATGTTACCTGTTCCTTTGAACTCTTCAAAAATTACTTCATCCATTTTCGAACCTGTATCAATAAGAGCTGTTGCAATAATAGTAAGTGAACCACCATTTTCTACATTACGAGCAGCACCAAAAAAGCGTTTTGGTTTGTGGAGTGCATTTGCATCAACACCACCAGAAAGAATTTTTCCTGAAGAAGGAACAGTTGTGTTATAAGCACGAGCCAAACGAGTAATTGAGTCTAAAAGAATCACCACATCGTGTCCACATTCTACCAAGCGTTTGGCTTTTTCCAAAACCATATTTGCCACTTTTACGTGTCTGTCTGCTTGTTCATCAAAGGTAGAAGCCACAACTTCACCTCTTACACTGCGTTCCATATCAGTTACTTCCTCTGGACGTTCGTCTATTAAAAGTACAAGTAAGTAACATTCAGGATGATTTTCAGCAATAGCATTTGCAATTTCTTTCAAAAGAACAGTTTTACCCGTCTTTGGTTGTGCTACAATCATTCCACGCTGTCCTTTTCCTATTGGAGCAAATAAATCTAACATTCTAGTTGAATAAGTATTTGCTTTTGTAGAAAGGTTTAAACGTTCACGAGGAAAAAGAGGAGTTAGGTGTTCGAAAGAAACTCTGTCTCTAATTTGCTCAGTAGTTTTTCCGTTTACAGATTCAATTCTTAATAAGGCAAAATATTTTTCTCCGTCTTTTGGTGGACGAATTTGTCCTTTTACTGTATCACCAGTTTTGAGTCCTAAAAGTTTGATTTGAGAAGGTGAGATATACACATCATCAGGACTAGCTAAGTAGTTGTAATCAGAAGAACGTAAAAAACCATATCCATCAGAAATTACTTCCAAAACCCCTT
The DNA here is from genome assembly GCA_020630575.1 of Bernardetia sp. Taxonomy (GTDB): domain Bacteria; phylum Bacteroidota; class Bacteroidia; order Cytophagales; family Bernardetiaceae; genus Bernardetia. The sequence goes on along the minus strand of JAHDBD010000021.1, from coordinate 65,323 downwards.
CGCTTGTTACGACACCATCAAATTCACGAATATTGTATTTTTTGTTGGAAGAACGCTCATTGCGTTCTTTTTTGTCTGAGTTTCGGTCATTCGTTTTATCTGTACGTTCTTTTCTATCATTTGAGCGACTTGTTCTTTCAGACTGTGTATTACTTTGGTTCGAATTAGCATCTTCACCTGACTGAGAGCGTTGAGAAGCTCTTTGAATAGGTGCTTTTGTTTCTGTTTCTTTAACATTTACTCGGCTTCGACGACGTAGATTCTCGCTCTCATTGCGTTCTTCATTGCGAGCATCTAATCTTGAACGTCTTTCAGTTCTTTCTTTAGAATCTTTCGTAGAAGTAGAATCAGTAGTATCTTTACTGTCTTTATTTTCGCTTTTACCAATAAGATTTGCACGTTTTCTTTCACGGAGAGTTTCTCTGATTCGTTCTATTGAATCATCTTTTTTCTCGTCATCTTTTTTCTCTTCTTTATCATCAGTAGAGGTTTTGGTAGCTGTTGCTGTTTCTACAACATCTTTTTTAGCTTCTTTTGGATCACTATCTTCTTGCTTGTCTTTTTTCAAGAAGCTAAATGTAGGAAGTTTGTAACCCACCTCTTTTTTTTCTTCTTCTTTGACTGCTGTTTTTTCAGTAGAGATAGCTTCTTTTTTAGAAGATATAGAAGATGTTTTTATTTCTTCTTGTTTGTTGTCATTATCTTCATCTTCCTCTATTTTATTAGCTTGATGATCCAAGATTTTATAAATAAGGTCTTTTTTGGGTAAACGGCTATGATTTTTCAAGCCCATTTCGGTAGCGATAGTACGCAATTCGGAGAGTAAGCGAACGTTGAGTTCCTCAATATTATACATATTGACTTATATAGGTTGGTAGGAATAATGGTTTAATTCTAAGAAATTAGTTTAGAAAATTCTATTAATTAATGGAATAATCTATAAAAATATAGAAAAAACGTGAAGTTGTAATAAAAAATATTTAAGTATAAAATGATAATAATACTATCATTTTGCTTTAATCTATTAAATCGAAAATTGAAAGGATAAATTAAAACTAAAAAAGAAAATTAGACTAAAACTTATCTGAATAAAACATATTGTAGGTTCTTCTTATATTTCCTTCGTTGTTTTACATAGGTAGCAGGAAGGAAGTTGTAAAAAGTAAAAATACGCTTTTTGAAAAGGTAAAAGGAAATATTTTGATTTCTATAAGAAACTATACAAAACACAAATTCAATTAAGTATTAATTAAGCTAAGTGTCAAAACGAATACGAATTCATTTTATAAATTTATCCTCTTTTTTGTCCTTTAGTAGTAATATTATAATTCTGTTTTTAAAGGACACGTAAATATAACAATTTTTTTGATTAATGTTGCTATTTATGCACTTTTTTTTTGAAAAACACTTTGAAGCATACTTTATTTGTTCCAATATTTCCAAAATGCCCAAAATTTTCTGTCTCTAAGATATTCTAAATTCCATTCATTCTGATAGGCTTCTTTTTCAAAGACAATATTCATATAAGCTGTATGATGTCTTTTGAGTTTGATAAGTTGAAAAAAATAATTTCCTAAATAAACTAGATAGAAAGGAATAATACCCATTTCTAATTGTTGATAGAGGTGTATTTTTTCATGATTGATTAATACTTTATCAAATTTATCTTTTTCTGAATCTACCAATACAAAAGGAAATAAAGCCATTGCACGAGGTGGATTTTTCAAAATTTTGAACAATAAAGGATTTGCAAGTAGAATCAATTGATTTTTTTAAATTAAGATTTAAAGACTAGAAATAAATAATTCTAACGGCTAAATTGTTTTTTTTCTTCGGGCGACAAATCATCCCATTTATTTTTGAGAGCTTCTAAGTTTGGAATACAACTTTCTAAACCTATTTGAGTACATAAAGTTTTTATATCTGTCGCAGAAACAGACTTTTTGTTACTAATTTGTTTTATGATAAAAGGCGAAACTATTTTAGCTGTTTTTTCAGCATCTATATCTGAGAGTTTTAAACTATCCCTTAATTTTTTGGTATGAAAATATTCCATCAAAGAAATAATTTGAGCTGTAGAAAGTGAAGTAGCCGTTCCGTTATAAATTTTCAAAAACTCATCAAAATGTCCTGCACCTGCTTCACTTTCTAAAAGACGAATATAAGAATCTTTAGCAAGGACAAAAACTTGATTTGTTTTTTCTTCAGAAATATTTATTTCATTTTTTACTTTTTCTGCTAGATTACTTTTAGCATCATTGATAATTTTATCTATTGGGCTAGTAGTCATAATTATTTAGTTTTAAAGGTGTTGATGATAAAATAATAGAAAAATGAAATCAAAATTTCTCATAACCTCAATTTATAAATTAAATCAGACTATGAGAAATAGTAAAATCAATAAAAGAAGTTTTTAGCTAAAAAAACCACCTTTTCCACCAAATAATCCACCAAGCATTCCTCCAATATTATCTAAGTTATCAAGTCCTAATTTTGACATCATCGAACCTTCATCTTCTGCACTTCCTGTCTCAGGAGAACCAATTTTTGACATAATAAAAGGAATGACCATATTAGAAACCATAGCAGCCGTTTCTTTCGAAACCCCCATTTTTTCCATCATATCGCCTCCGAATTGATTTACAAGACGCATAACCATTGGATTTGCTGTTGTGGTGCTTGCTTTTCCATTAAAAATATCTAAAAGTTGTGGCAAATTTCCACTCAATGCTTCGCTTGCCATTTGAGTAAGAAATGAATTTTTGGCAACATCAACTGTTTCTCCTACTTGTGAAGAACTTAGTCCTGCTTCTTCTTGAAGTTGAGTTCCTAGTTGTCCTTGTGCGAGTTGTAATAAATCGTCTAGCATAATTTTTAGTGTAGTTTGTGTAAGATTAAAATTTAATTTAAAAAATGAACTCTACAAGATACTATTTTTTATGAAATTTATAAATTATGTTTCTGTTTTAGATTTTCTATTTCGCCTTCTATCTCTTTGTTGTAAATAAGAAGGATAGGTTTGTATAATCTATTTACAGAGTTGTCATAAGGTTTTATATATGCAATTTTCTCTGGCTTCTTTTCAAAATGCTCTACAAGTTTATTCAAAAATTCTTTATCTTTTTTTGTTTCATTATCTACCATCACTTCAATATAATAATCCATTTGCATATTTTTCATTCCCTCATTAAACCCTTCTATTTCTTGCAAATTTTCTTCTGTTAATTCTTCATTTCCATTAGAATAAAATGATGAAGACCAACAATACAAACATCATAAACTGTGTAAATTTCATACGTGCGAATAGTATCTAAGTTTGTAAGTTTTAAGCTATCTCTAAGACTATACGTTGTCTGTCTCACGTTAGCTTGTCCATAGAAAACGTACAAGTGAGTAGTATCTAAATCTGCCAGCAAACTTGACTTTTCATAATTCTCATTATAAAAAACTATGCTATCTATCGAACTATCATAAATTATTATCTCCTCCAAACGGCTAGGACTTTCATCAATACCAATTATCTGAATCTCTATCGTTACTTTCTGCCCAAAAGCAAAACCACTAAAAAATAAGAATACACAAAAAATGCTAAAGGTTCGCATAAAAGTTGGCATTGAATAAGGAGTTTTGATTAGTTTTAGGATTAATAACCTGTGATACTTCAAATTACAAAAATTATGAAAGAATTTACAAAAAACGAAGACGAGCAAAACGAAAATAAAAATGAGTTTGAGAAACCTCCTATCTTTGGAACGTGGAAAACTTTTTATAGTGTTGTCTTGGGTGAGTTAGTGCTTTTGATTGTCCTTTTTTATCTATTTGGAGAATACTTTGGAGCTTGATTTTTTAAACACAGAGGAATACAAATACAGAGAATACAAATTTCTTTTTTAACCACAAAGTTTGTAGAGGAAAGAGAGAAAATACAAATACATTTTAATAATACAGATTAAACACAAAACAGAAAAATACAAACTAAAGTATTTAACTGATAACTGTTTACTGGTAACTGATAACTGATTTTATGAATGCTTTAGACTGGGCTGTGCTGATTGCTACACAAGTTTTGATTATCGCTTATGGCGTATGGAAAACTCGCAAACAAAGTAAAAATTTACAAGGCTATTTGCTTTCAGATAGAGATATGAACTGGTTTACAATCGGTCTTTCTATTATGGCGACACAAGCGAGTGCTATTACGTTTCTCTCTACCCCAGGGCAAGCGTTTGGCAACGGAATGGGTTTTGTGCAGTTTTATTTTGGTTTGCCTATCGCTATGGTTATTTTATCAATTACTGCCGTTCCGATTTATCACAAACTCAATGTTTATACGGCTTACGAGTATCTTGAAAATCGTTTTGACTTAAAAACTCGTTCGCTCGGTGCTGCTCTTTTTCTGACTCAGCGTGGACTTGCAGCAGGACTTTCTATTTATGCACCTGCCATTATTTTATCGACTGTTTTGGGTTGGAATATCTATTATTTGATTGTTGCTATTGGAATTGTTGTGATTGCTTATACTGTTTTTGGTGGCACAAAGGCTGTTAGTCAGACTCAAAAACAGCAAATGCTAGTTATTTTGATTGGAATGGTGGCAGCAGGTTATATTTTGGTTTCGCTCTTGCCAAAGGAAGTTTCGGTTACAGATGCACTGAGTGTTGCTGGTGCTGTGGGGAGATTGGAAGTGATTAATTTGGATTTTGATTTGAATAACCGTTATAATGTTTGGTCTGGAATTATTGGAGGTTTGTTTTTAGCTTTGTCATATTTTGGAACTGACCAATCACAAGTTCAGCGTTATTTGACAGGAAAATCTATTGCACAAACTCGTGTAGGACTACTTATGAATGGCATGGTAAAAATTCCGATGCAATTTTTGATTCTTTTGGTAGGAATTTTTCTTTTTGCTTTCTATCAATTTTATCAACCACCAATTTTCTTTAATACCAATAAAAAAATAACTTTCATTCAAGAAAATCCAACAAAAGCAGATTCTTTAAAAAATATAGAAACGTTATATACTCAGAATTTTGAAGAGAAAAAAGAGGTGATTTTTGAATTTTTGGAAGCAAAAAAAGAAGCAGAATCTAAAAATATAGAATTAGATACGATGTATGCAAGTCGTATCAGAACCTACAACGCACAAAATGATACATTGAGAAATCAAGCAACAGCCATTATTAATAATATTGAAAAAGGAAATAAATTAGAAGCTAAAAGATTGAGTAATAATGATTTGGATTATGCTTTTATCAATTTTGTTTTAGATTATTTGCCTATTGGTCTGATTGGTCTTTTGGTTTCTGTAATGCTTTCGGCTGCGATGTCGTCGGCTTCTTCCGAACTCAATGCACTCGGTTCTACGACTGTTATTGATATTTATAAACGCTCTCTTGTAAAAGATAAAGACGAAGAACATTATGTAAAGGCATCAAAAGGTTTTACTATGTTTTGGGGAGTTTATGCGATATTTTTTGCAATGCTTGCCACACAATTAGATAATCTGATACAGGCTGTAAATATTTTAGGTTCGCTGTTCTATGGAACAATTTTGGGAATATTTTTGGTCGCTTTTTATATCAAAAAAGTAAAATCAAATGCTGTTTTTTATGCTGCTGTTGTGAGTGAATCTTTAATTCTTATTCATTACTTTTTCTTCAAAGAAACTTTTGAGATTGGGTTTTTATGGTATAATCTGATTGGTTGTGTGATGGTAATAGTTATGGGGATTTTGTTTGAAATGTTGTTGAAGAAGGACGTGAAGTAAATTACTTTTGATATTTAGAATGAAAAAGAAAAACTCTGATAGTCTAGTATCAGAGTTTTTGTAATTAGGTCGTATCAATTATTCATCATAATTTTCATTTTCAGAAAGGTAATCTACATCAGCATGTTCGTCTTCGTATTGACTTTTGATGTTTTCTTTCAAATATCCTTCATCATCAAAATCGTCATCGTCTTCAATAAGTTGAAGAGCCGTAGCTACTGACATTCTAACTAAGTAAATTTTCTCATCTGTTTCGAAGCGTAAAGCACTTACAGTTTTATTATCTTTATTTTGAAATGTAATTAAATGTTGGCTATATCCTTCTGGGTAGACAAGTTTAATCTGTCCCTGTAAATCAGAATTTAATTTTTCGAAATCGGTAATGACACGTGCTTTGTTCATAGGTTTTGGATTAATTAGAATTTATGGTTATTCGTTGGATTTTCAGAACGTAAAATTATTTAATCTTGTTTGAAAATTTTGTGTTAATTTTAATATAAAGTAAACTAGTAGTAAACTCTCATTTTTGCAAATATATTTCAAAAATTAAAAAAATACTTAATTTCAAATTGAATATTTGATTAGAAAGAAATCTGAACTTTTTCCAATCCAAAAAAGGTAATACATTGAAACAAATTATCAATCAAAAATCTTTTCGTTATGGATACTAAAAAACAAAACATAGAAAGTCTACAACTAGAATCAGAAAGGTTACTACTAAATTCTCTTTCTTACAAAGACATTCCAAAAATTATTGAGTATGCAGCAAATCCAAAAATATCAGAGAATGTAATCAATATTCCTTTTCCTTATTTTGAACAAGACGCCGTTTTTTGGATAAATAGTGCCAATCAAGACCTCAAAACTGGAGAAGCATATAAATTTGCTATTCGCCTTAAAGATGATAAAAACTTAGAATTTATGGGAGGAATTGGTCTTCTAGTAGACAAAAAGCATAACCGAGCAGAACTAGGTTATTGGATAGCAGAGCCTTTTTGGAGCAAAGGTTTTATGAGTGAAGCAGTAGAAAAAATACTAGAATTTGGGTTTGAAACAGTAGAACTGAATAAAATTATAGCAAATCATTTTCTAACCAACCCTGCATCTGGCAAAGTGATGATAAAAAATAAAATGATAAAAGAAGCTGAAATAAAAGAGCATTTCAAAAAAGGAGATACATATTTAGATATAATTCAATATCGCCTAACAAGAAAAGAATATCAAGAAAGTATTTACAAAAAATAATTTCAAACATCTATTAGATTCAAGAGTACTTGAAAATGATAGGTGTTTTTTTTTGATAAAATTTCAATTATATTAATTTTATAAAGACTTTATTTAGAAATATTCAAAATAAGCAAAAATTACTATTACATATTGCAATGCTATTTTTTGCAGCGTACCTTTGGATACGTTTTATTCATTTGCTCAAAAACTATGTAAATAGCCTTTTAAACAGTATATTTATAGCATGTTTATAAATGAGGTTTACTCAAATAGAAAAACAAACAAAATCAGTAACGAAAGATTTATTCGATACTCTTTTATTGTTATTTTAAAATAGTAAATTTCAAACTCTTATTAATTATTTTTTAATCAACTTAACCAACTTCCTATGAATTGGATTATACGCACCCTGACAAGCAGCGTAGGCAAAAAAGTTTTGATGTCGCTAACAGGGTTATTCTTAGTAACGTTTCTGATTGTTCACATGGTCGGAAATTTTCAATTATTGTATCCAGATATTAAAGGAGCAGCCGAAAGTTTTAATATTTATGCCGTTTTTATGACGACATTTCCTCTTATTAAAGTTACTTCCTATTTGCTATATGGTTCTATCTTGTTCCATGCTCTTCTTGCTCTTATTTTGACTTTGCAAAACAAAAAAGCTCGTCCCACAGGATATGCTATTGATGGAAGCGCAGAAAAATCTTGGGCTTCTCGTAATATGGGTATTTTAGGAACAGTAGTTTTTGTTTTTCTTATTGTTCACATGGGTAATTTTTGGTTTCGTTATCATTTCGGAAACATGCTACCTGTAATGCAAATTGATGGTGAAATTTATAAAAATCTGTATGCCATTGTAGCAAGTTCTTTTATGGTTTGGTGGTATTCAATTTTTTATATTATTGCTATGCTTGCTGTTGGGTTTCACTTATGGCATGGTTTCCAAAGTGGTTTCCAAACACTTGGTCTCAATCATGTAAAATATACTTCTTTAGTTTCATTTTTGAGTAAAGCTTTAGCTATTGCTTTTATTGTAGGTTTTTCATCTATGCCTTTATATATGATGGCTCGTTTTGGAATAGCAAATGATTTTGAAACGGCTGCCCAACACGTAAAAGAAAAATCTATTGAAGCAGATGTAGAATGGAAAGTAGCTGATTGGTCAAACATGGACAGAATTCGTTCTTGGGAACAATTAGAAACAACAGCAGACACAGAATAATTTTTGCCTTGCCGTTGTTGGTATCCTCACCAACGACAAACTAATTAGTTTTTTACTTAGAAAAATTCTAAATTAAGGTGCGTTTCAAAACTTTTTGAACAAACAAATTATTCAGTATCATAACGTTAAAGAGTTATTTCAAAAGTTTCAATTCTATTTGAACAAACTCATAACAGAAAATGTATTGCTCATAAAATACAAACAAAATAATTATGTCAGAACTCAATTCAAAAATCCCTGAAGGCTCAATCGGCGAAAAATGGGACAAACATAAATTTAATATTCGCCTCGTAAATCCTGCCAACAAACGTAAATATACAGTTATTGTTGTCGGAACAGGTCTTGCAGGTGCAGCAGCAGCAGCTTCTTTAGCAGAACTTGGCTACAATGTAAAAGCATTTACGTTCCATGATAGTCCAAGAAGAGCGCACTCTATTGCAGCGCAAGGAGGAATCAATGCAGCCAAAAATTATCAAAATGACGGAGATAGTGTTTATCGTCTGTTTTATGATACCGTAAAAGGTGGCGATTATCGTTCAAGAGAAGCCAACGTTCACCGTTTGGCACAAGTAAGTGTAAATATTATCGACCAATGTGTAGCTCAAGGTGTTCCTTTTGCTCGTGAATATGGTGGAATGTTAGATAATCGTTCTTTTGGTGGAGCTTTGGTTTCACGTACTTTTTATGCAAAAGGACAAACAGGTCAGCAGCTTCTTTTGGGTGCTTATTCTGCACTTAGTCGTCAAGTAGCGACAGGAAAAGTAGAAATGCACACTCGTACAGAAATGCTTGATATCGTAAAAATTGATGGAAAAGCTAGAGGAATTATTACTCGTAATTTAGTAACTGGAGAAATCGAATCACATGCAGGACATGCAGTATTGCTTTGTACAGGTGGTTATTCAAATGTATTTTTCCTTTCTACAAATGCAATGGCGTGTAATGCAACGGCTGCTTGGAGAGCACACAAAAAAGGAGCTTACTTTGCGAATCCTTGTTATACACAAATTCACCCAACTTGTATTCCTGTTTCGGGAGACCACCAATCAAAATTAACTTTGATGTCTGAGTCACTTCGTAATGACGGACGTGTTTGGGTACCTCGTAATCCAGAAGATAAAAATAAAAAAGCATCTGAAATTCCAGAAGCAGACCGTTTCTATTACTTAGAAGAAAAATATCCAACATTTGGTAACCTTGTTCCTCGTGATGTGGCTTCAAGAAATGCAAAATATGTTTGTGATGAAGGTTTGGGAGTGGGAGCAACAGGAAAAGCTGTTTATCTTGACTTTAGAGATGCCATCAAAAGAGACGGACAAAAATATGTAGAGGATAAATATGGTAACTTGTTTGATATGTACAAACAAATCACAAACGAAGATCCATATAAAATGCCAATGAAAATTTATCCAGCACCTCACTATACAATGGGTGGACTTTGGGTAGATTACAATCTTATGACAAACGTTGATGGATTGTATGCTCTTGGAGAAGCAAATTTCTCTGACCACGGCGCAAACCGTTTGGGAGCAAGTGCATTGATGCAAGGTTTGGCAGATGGATATTTTGTAGCACCTTATACAGTTGGAGATTTCTTGGCTACTCAACCTTACAAAATTGAAGATACTTCACACGAAGCATTTGCACAAGCAAAACAAGAAGTAGAGGCAAGAATCAAAAAGGTAATGAGTATCAACGGAACGCAAACGCCTGACGAAATTCATAAAAAATTAGGTCGCATCATGTGGGATCATTGTGGAATGTCAAGAAATGCAGACGGTTTGAAACTAGCTCGTACAGAAGTTCAAAAACTACGTGAAGAGTTTTGGAATGATGTAAAAGTAGTAGGAAATGCTGGTCAACTCAATGCAGAACTTGAAAAAGCACTTCGTATTGCTGATTTCTTAGAACTTGGCGAACTTATGATTATTGATGCCCTTGATAGAAACGAGTCTTGTGGTGGACACTTTAGAGAAGAGTATGAAATAAATGGCGAAGCATTGCGTGATGATGAAAATTATTCGTATGTGGCAGCGTGGGAATATCCTCATGAAAATCCGATGGAACACATGAAAGGTGATCCTATTTTACACAAAGAAGAATTAGTCTTTGAAAATGTCAAACTTACTCAACGTAGTTACAAATAATAGTTAGATCCTAAGGGTTTTAAAACCTTTAGGGTCTTGGTAAAACATCAACTTTCAATTAAATAGAAATACATAAAATTATGGCAGAACAACATAATTCATATAAAATAAAAGTTTGGAGACAAGCCAATGAAAAATCAAAAGGCGAGTTTAAAAACTATAAATTAGACGGCGTTTCGACAGACATGTCATTTTTAGAAATGATGGATATGCTCAACGAAACACTTGTTCGTAAAGGTGAAGATCCAGTAAGTTTTGATCACGATTGTCGTGAAGGAATTTGTGGTTCTTGCGCTATGTACATCAATGGACATCCTCACGGAAATGTAAGAGGTGTTACTACGTGTCAGTTACACATGCGTTCTTTTCCAAACAATACAACTATTACTATTGAACCTTGGAGAGCAGCAGCTTTTCCAGTTATTAAGGATTTGACAGTTAATAGAAGTGCTTTTGATAGAATTATTCAATCAGGAGGTTATATTTCTGTAAATACAGGAAATGCTCGTGATGCTAATGAAATGCCTATTCCAAAAGAAATTGCAGATGAAGCATTCGAAGCAGCAGCTTGTATTGGTTGTGGTGCTTGTGTAGCAGCGTGTAAAAATGCCTCTGCAATGCTTTTTGTTTCGGCTAAAGTTTCTCAATTAGCTTTACTTCCACAAGGAAAAGCAGAAGCTCAAAAACGTGCTGAAAATATGGTGGCTCAAATGGATGAAGAAGGTTTTGGTTCTTGTACCAACACTGGTGCATGTTCGGCAGAGTGTCCTAAACTTATCGGACAAGAACATATTGCTCGTCTGAATAGAGAATATTTGACTGCAAAAGTTACTTCTGATTTTGTGAAGTAGTAAATCTATTTTTGGTGGAGACACCAACAACGGCAAGCTAACATCATTAGAAGATAAATCCCAATACAGAGCAACTGTATTGGGATTTTGTCTTATATAGTATAAATTTATTTTTCCTCTACGCCTTCAGGATTTATCTTAAAGAAAAGTGATTTTAATTCTGTTGCTTCTTCTGGTTTCATTCTTCCTGCCAATACCAAACGCAACTGACGACGACGCAAAGCTCCATCAAAAAGCATAACTTCTTTATCTGTTTCGGGTTCTAGCTCAGGAACATTGATAGGATTCCCCATTTGATCGACAGCTACAAAAGTTAAGAAAGCTTTGTAGGCTAATTTTCGTCCAGAACCTTCCAAAATATTTTCTCCATACGCTTCTACATATACTTCCATAGAAGAGTTAAAAGCACGACTTACATGAGATTCTAATGTAACCACACCACCCAAAGGAACAGAAGCTTCAAACGAAACATTATCAACAGAAGCTGTAACAACAACACGATTACAGTGTTTTTGTGCTGAAATAGCTGCTGCAATATCCATCAAATGCATCAGTCTTCCACCCATCAAATTATTTAGTGGATTGGTGTCATTTGGCAAAACCATTTCGGTCATTGTAACATACGATTCACTCGCTTTTTTTGACTTAGGGGGCATAAAATTTTAATTGTTAATTATCAATGGTAAATTATAAATGTATGAACTACATTTATATCTTATTCTATTACAAAAGTAAGCAACAATAGTTGTTATAAGGCGTTAAAAAAAATAAATTCTTAAATAACGAATCATTTATTTAAAAAATAAGTCGTGTTTTTGTGTAAATTTATAAAATGTAGCCTATGTAGCGTATACTTTAGTGTGCGAAAATGTACTATAGACTTTAGTCTATGAAATAATGAAAAATTCTATCTATGAAAAAATATAATTCTATCAAACTATTTCTATCTGTATTATTAATTACTTTTTCCTCTTTCTCTCTAAATGTTTTTGCTCAAAATACACAAGATTTGGCATTGGCAGATGAGTATTATGAACAAGGAGAATACGAAAAAGCGATTCAGTATTACGAAAAAATAGCGAAGAAAAATCCGTCAGCTTCTTATATTTATACTAATTATTTGGATGCTATGTTGCGTTTGGAACAGTTAAAAGATGCAGAAAAATATATTGAAAGATGTTTGAAAGACAGACCTTTAGATCCAAAAATGAATATTGATTATGCTAAACTTCTTTTACAAAAAAGAGAAGATAAAAAAGCAGATAAACACTTCGACGAGTATATAAATTCTATCAAATCAAATTCTCATCTGGCTCGTGTGGCTGCTCGTGTTTTGGCACATGAAGGTTTTTATCAATATGCTGAAAAACTGTATTTGCAAGCACAAAAAAATACGCAAGAAAATTATGATATGGATTTAGGACTCCTCTATTTAGCTATGGGAAAGCCTAAAAAAATGGTAGAACAATTCTTAATTTTACTAGAAAAACAGCCAAATGATGCACCTTATGTTCAACATTTATTACAATCTCGTTTGTCGGAAGATGAAGAGTGGGATATGGTAGAACCGATGTTGTATGAAGCTGTACAAAAATACCCAAGCAATGAAGTTTTTAGTGAAATGCTCGTTTGGTATTTTCTTCAAAGAAAGAATTTCATGATGGCTTTTACACAAGCAAAGGCATTGGATAGAAGAAATAAATCAGAAGGCGTAAAGATTATGGAAATCGGAATGCTTGCCTACAATAATGAAGAATGGAAAAGTGCGATGACCATTTTTGGACACTTAACAGAAAATTATAAAGGAAGATTGATTTATTCACAAGCCAAACATTTTTTGATGGAATCTAAGGAAGAATATATCAAACATCAATTTCCTATTGATAAAGAACAGATAAAATCGTTGGTTAATGATTACGAACAAACCCTTGTAGAAATAGGCTGGAATCCGAGTACGGCAAAATCAGCCCGTAATATGGCTCTTTTGCAGGCTTTCTACCTTAATCAAAAAGATGTTGCCATAAATACGCTCAACAAAATAACAGAAATTAGAGGTGTTCCTCATCAGCTTTTAAGTCAAGTGAAATTGGATTTGGGAGATATTTATGTTTTGAAAAATGAACCTTGGGAAGCAACTTTATTGTATTCACAGGTAGAAAAAACCGAAAAAGAAACGCCTTTAGGTTATTCTGCCAAGCTCAAAAATGCTAAACTTTCCTACTTTAATGGAGATTTTAAATTAGCAAAAGCACATTTAGATATTTTAAAATTGGCTACCTCAAGAGAAATTGCAAATGATGCTATGGATTTGTCTATTTTGATTCAAGACAATACTGGTTTGGATTCTTCGGAAACAGCGATGAGAGAATATGCAGCGATTGATTTATTGATTTTTCAGCAGCAATACGAAGATGCTTTAGCAGCTTACAAAAAAATGCGTTCTCATTTTGAAGACCATTCTCTGACTGATGAAATTTACTGGAAAGAAGCCACTATTTTACAAAAAATGGGACACTTTGAAGAGGCAGCCGAAAAACTAAAGACTGTTTTAAAACTCAATCCGACAGATATTTTTGGCGATGATGCAAATTTTCTTTTAGGAAAAATCTATGAGGAAAATCTAAATAACCAAGAAAAAGCAGAAGAATATTATAAAAAACAACTTGTAGATTATCCAGGGAGTGTTTATGTAGTAGAAGCTAGAAAACGTATCAGAAGATTGAGAGGAGAAATTATAAATTAGGAAAGAATCAAAATGATTGAGATAAAAACATATTTTCAAAAACAGGTAGATATTTCTGAAAAAGATTGGGAAATATTTTCTTCGAAATTAATAAAAAGAGAGTTTTCAAAAAAAACTAATTTACTCAAAGTAGGACAAATAGAAAATTATCTTTCTTTTATAGAAGCTGGAATTATCCGTTTTTATATTCCACAAGAAACAGAAGATTTTACATTTGGATTTGCATTCCAATCTAACTTTGTGAGTGCTTATGATTCTTTTATAACTCAAGAAGTTTCTAGTTATGAATTAGAAACACTATCAGATACAATTCTTTGGAGTTTGACTTATCAAGATTTACAACAAATTTATCAGCAAACTCAAATTGGAAACAAAATTGGAAGACTAGCGAGTGAAGAGTTGTTTTTGAAAAAATCTAAACGAGAATTATCCTTACTGAATCAAAGTGCAGAACAGCGTTATCTAAATCTGTTTACAGAACAACCTCATTTATTGCAATTTATTCCTTTAAAATACATTGCTTCTTATATCGGAATTACACCACAGGCACTCAGTCGAATTCGCAAACGTATTTCTTAACTTAGGTTCATTGTCTTAGCTATTTTAGATAGTGATATTTGTCAAAACTTAAACATTTATCATAATCTAAATACTATATCTATGAAACCATTAGTAATTTTACTTGTCGTTTTTGTGCTTTCAATTTTTATTATACGATTTTTTAATCAAAAATATGATGTTGTTTTGGCTGCACGAATAGCCATGTGTGCCATGTTGTGCTTTACTGCCATCGGACATTTTGCTTTTACAAAAGGAATGACAATGATGCTGCCACCTATAATTCCGTTTAAAACAGAATTAATCTATTTTACAGGAGTAGTAGAAATTATTTTAGGCATTGGGTTGTTAGTTCCTAATTGGAAAGTATATTCAGCGTGGATTCTTATTGTCTTTTTTGTAATTTTGCTTCCTGCAAATATTTATGCAGCTATCAAACAAGTTGATTTACAAAAAGCTACTTTTAATGGCTATGGACTATCTTATTTATGGTTCAGAATTCCATTACAGTTACTATTTATTGTTTGGGTATATCTGAGTTCTATAAGGTTTTAACTATCTACTATTTTTAATTGTCTGACACTTGAAAGTGTCTTGACAATCTTAAAACGTAATTCGTAATTTTTAATTCATAATTTATTTATGCTTCATCTTCAACTCCCAACCGACCCACGCTGGACAGAATTAGCCCAAGAAAGTATCGAAGCTATCTTGACAGACCACGCTTATTGCGAACAAAAAGCAGCTTCTTCTTGTATTTCTTTGATTGTTACGTATAGTCATTTGCCAAAACTTGTCGATACACTTTCGCCAATCGTTGCCGAAGAATGGACACATTTTGAAATGGTTTTGGAACAACTTCGCAAAAGAAACCTAACTTTTGGAGGAAAACGAAAAGATGAATATGCACTCAAATTACGCAATTTTATGGTAAAAGGAGGAAGTGAAGAAATGCGTCTTTTGGATAATCTTTTGGTAAATGCGCTGATAGAAGCACGTAGTTGTGAGCGTTTCAAAATGCTTTCAAATACAATAGAAGATGAAGAGTTAAAGAAATTTTATCGTGAACTCATGGTTTCAGAAGCTCGTCATTATACCGTTTTTATTGGTTTGGCGAAAGAATATTTACCAAAAGAAAAAGTAGATAAACGCTGGCAAGAATTTTTGAATTACGAATCTGAAATTATGAAAAGTTTGGAGCTTCGTGGAGACAGAATGCACTAGGTTATTAGTTGTGAATTATAATTTTTGAGTTATGGAAATAGGATATTTATTGATGGGAAAAGACAATCCTACTAGCAAAATTAAAAGTAATTATAAAGGTGTTTTTCGGCATGGTGCTTTTAGATTTAATCTTATTCCAAACGAAAACAAAGAAGAGCTTGAACTATTTATAAAACATGTTAATCTATTACCTACTGATAAGAGTGAAGATAATAATTTTTTATATGATATAGATGTTGCTAAAAGCCTAGTGGAAGAGTATAAAAAAATTGGAAAAGATTTTTATTTGATGGCTTGTATTGATGTATCTGACAAAGATGAAACGATACTAGATTCTCAATACAAATTTCTAGGATATGATATTTGTGATAGAGTTTTTCAATCTTTACTCAAAATTGAAGGATATAAACCAATTAGTAAATCTATTCAAAATTTATCAGATGATATAGAAGATAAATATTTGCTAAATTTTGCTCATACAAAACTTTTTTCAAATCTATTAAATGAAAATGAACTGTTTAACTCTCGTTTAGAGGCTAAAGCTCTTATACAAGAAAGAAAGCTATTGACTGAAAAATATCCAGAGTTTGATACTATTCACACGGATATATTTTATATTTATAAATTGTATGAAATTTCAAACTATTAAGAATGTAGTTTAGCTAATATTTTTCTTATTTATTATGCGAACCTTCTGAAACAGGTTTTTCTAATAAAATTTTATGACGAGATTTATTCATAATCCAAGTAGCAATCGTATCAGCCCAATATCTTGATGATTCTCGTGTTGGGTGTGCGCCATCTCTTTCTCTATCAAACTCTAAATCTTTAGATAAGAAAAAAGTATTTGAAGGCATATTTCGCTCAATAATTTCATTAATTCCTGTATCGTCTTTCCAGTTTGGAGGACCTACCCAAATAAAAGGCGTATCGCCAGCTTGTGCAATAATATCTTGAATGTCTTTTTCTCGTTCGTAAATATCAGTTCTGAAAAGCTCGTTTGCTCCTAGCGTAAAAATCACAATTGTAGGCTTATAAATTTCTATCAAACTCTTCAAACTATCAGTTTTACTCCATTGAATGGTGAGCGAACTGTACCAAATTCTACCTTTCAAATAATGATTATTGTATTCTGCATAACTTCGAAAAGCTAAATATAATCCTTCTGACATAGAGTCGCCAGTCAATAAAATACGCTGTGCCGATGTGTCAATGCTATTTTTGCGAGCTAACTCTAAAGAGTCGACAATAAAAAAGGTTTGTTTGGCTAATTGTTTATACAAAAAATCAGTTGAAGGAGGCGTAAATAACTGTTTTGAATTTGGTTTTTTGATAGACAAATCAAAATTTATAGGTTTTTCATAGCTATCCATTGCATACAAACCCAAAATGACACACAAAACAACCAACCACACAGAAAATAAATTGTATAGATTAGAAGTAGAAGACTTTTTTTGAGGAGAAGGGGAAAGAAAATCAGACAATTTGATGAAAGCAATTTAAGTATAACAGACTTCCCAGTCTGTTTAAAAGAAACAAAAAGAGAATCAATAAACTGAATGTTTTCTAAATTCTCTTAGAAAGTTCAAATTTATCAATTCTCTTATCAAAAAGCTATATTTTTTTATAGAAATACTGCTGTAACTATATTTATTGATGTTTTAATGTAACAAACACCAACAAAAATACTTTCTATGCAGAAATATTTATATTTTTATTATGAAAAGACTGCCAAACATTTTCTTGATCTGCAAAAAGAACTTGATTTAAAGGACTTTTAGAAAGCCATTTTTGTAGCATTTGAGATTCTTTTTCAGTAATTTGTCCACTTAATTGTTTGGTAATGAGCTGAAGATACTTTATTTTTATTGGCATGATTGAAATAGATTTGGGAAATAATAAAAAGTAAGAAGTAATGAATATAATTTAGTTGATATAATGACGAATAAAATAAGAAATTACCCTATTTGTCAAATTTTAAATTATGTTAATTTATGTAGTAGCTAATTTTAATTAAATAATGAAAGATTTTGAAAATGAGGCTTTTCAAACAGCTCATCTCACTAAAATAATTGATAAAAATGGAGAACTTATATTTGTTCAAATTTCGGCTTCCCTTTGGAAAGAAATAGAATCAAAAGTAGAACCACTTGTTTATCAACAGCTTAAAGAGCAATTCAAAAAAGCACAAAAACAAAAATTGGATGCTGAAAGAGAAGAGTTTTCTCTCTTCGAACATATAGAAACACTGCAAGCCGAGCAATTAAACAATGACACATTTATAAAAAAACGTTTCAAGAACAGTACGGAACAATCGCAACAAGTGCAGCAATATTTATACGCTTTACAGCAAAAAATTGCCGAACATAAACCTGTAAAATAATTTTTTTTAACACAAAATTATTCTCCTTATTCATCTTTGTTCGAAAAATCATTTTGACTACCTTTGAACTTTATTTTAGAATAATTACGTTGTTGTTTGTATTTAATCAGACAACTTTATTTATATATTTATGGAATTTGCCCCTTTATCATCGTGGTTTCCAAATAATCCTAATTGGAATACTGCAGATCATCCCTTGTTTATTGCTGGTCCTTGTAGTGCCGAAACGCCTGAACAATTAATGGAAACTTGTCAAGAAATAGCTAAAAATGACAAAGTTCAAGTTTTGAGAGCAGGAATTTGGAAGCCTCGTACACGCCCAAATAACTTTGAAGGCGTTGGAAAAATTGGTTTAGAATGGCTCTTAGATGTCAAAAAAGCTACTGGAAAACTTATCACTACCGAAGTTGCCAAACCCGAACATGTAGAAGAAGCTCTAAAACATGAAGTAGATATTTTATGGATTGGTGCAAGAAGTGTTGTAAATCCGTTTACGATGCAAGAAATTGCAGATTCTTTGAAAGGAGTTGATGTTCCTATTATCGTAAAGAACCCAATTAATCCAGATGTTGCACTTTGGATGGGTGGAATTGAACGCATTCATCAAGCAGGAATAAACAAAATGGCAGCTTTGCATCGTGGTTTTTCAAGTTATGGAAATACAAAATACCGTAATGAGCCGATGTGGCAATTAGCTATCGAAATTAAAAGTAAATTACCTACTTTACCACTTCTTTGCGACCCTAGTCATATAGGAGGAAAACGAGAACTGATTTACCCACTTTCTCAAAAGGCAATGGATTTGAATTATGAAGGTTTGATGATAGAAACACACCGTAGTCCTGATGAGGCTTGGAGTGATGCTTCTCAACAAGTTACGCCTCAACGACTTGCCGAAATTTTGGATAAACTAGTTATCCGTACAGGAAATTTAGAAACACTTGAAAAAGCTGGACTTTCGGATAAATTACAAGACTTGCGTAACCAAATTGATAAAATTGATAGAGAAGTTGTTGAAAACTTTGTTGCTCGTTTGGAATTAGTTAAGCAAATTGGAGATTATAAAAGAGAGAATAATTTGCCTATTTTCCAATTAGATCGTTGGCAGAA
The DNA here is from genome assembly GCA_020630575.1 of Bernardetia sp. Classification (GTDB taxonomy): domain Bacteria; phylum Bacteroidota; class Bacteroidia; order Cytophagales; family Bernardetiaceae; genus Bernardetia. The sequence continues at coordinate 46,091 of JAHDBD010000021.1, read as the reverse complement.
AGTGTTTGAAAGCCGTCCTGAATGGGCAGAAACAATGGAAATAAATCCTGATTTTGTTTCAGCTGTTTTCAAACTTATTCATGACGAATCTATACGTATCCAGACAGAACGAAAAGAAGATTTCTAAGAAAATCTAACTATATAAAAAATGCGTCATTGATATAATTTTATTAATCAATGACGCATTTTTTATGTTTAAATGTATAGAATACTATTCTACCATAAATACTTTAGCATCAATAGTAGAGTTGAATTCTACTTTTTGTACATTAACTGTATATGCTCCTTGTGGAGAATTAACTTCTGTTTTATAAGCTACTAAAAGACCAGTATTTCCTACTTTACGATAATCTTTTATCATTATTTCTCCTCCTGCAGTTACTTCTTTAATTAAAAGTCCTGTTTTAGGGTCAAAATATTGTAAACGTTCGCCGTAATCTTTGTGAGTAACTTTAACTTCAAAGACAGATTTATCTTCTACTACTTGCGCTCCTACCAATTCAATAGAATAACCATTTGATTTATCATACTGAACATAAGGATTAATAAAAGTTTGTTCTTTAATGCTATTAGTTTGTGTAGCCGTTAATTCTTGTTTTTGTCCTTGTGTTACTACATAGGCTTTTTTGCCATCATAGACTTGTTTTATTCCACTTTTAGGAACTTCTAAAGCTAGTTTTTGCTGGTTTTGAATGAATAATTTTTGCTCTATTTGCATTCCTGAAACATTCATTACTTGTTCTTTTTTCATTGAAGTAACTTCATTCCATTTTTTACCTCCAATTTTAGTTAAATAGTTTTGGATTACTTTATCAGCTGTCATTCCAATCAAAATGCGTTGGTCTGCTTGAGCTGCCATTTCTCCAAAAGCATCATAAATTTGAATATTTCCAAAGGGAGCTAATTTTTCTATCAAAATACTTTGATCACCTACTGCTACAATTGTTATGTTTTCAGGTTTGATATATTTTTTGGCTGCATTTTGAATATCTTCTACTGTTACAGCATTTATTTTTTGAATATAATTGCTATAAAAATCAGAAGGTAAATTATATCTAGCAATATCAATCGCAAAATTTGCTACTGTTTGAGGATTTTCTAATGAGCGAACAAATGAACCAATCAAACTAGCTTTTACTCTCTCTAATTCAGCCTTAGAAACAGGTTCATCTTTTATACGCTTCAATTCATATAAAAATTGAACCACTGCGCTATCAGTAACATCATTTCTGACACTTGCCGACATAGTAAAAGAAGATGAAAGCTCATCTGGACTCAATGAAGAATATGCTCCATACGTATATGCCTTATCTTCACGAAGATTTTGAATAAGTCTTGCGCCAAAACCACTATTTCCCAAAATTCCGTTCATGAGTCTTGCAGCGACATAATCATTACTACTCAATGGATAATAAACAGGATAAGTAACATTAATAACTGTCTGAACAGCTCCAGCACGATTTGAAATTGCCACTTGTGGTTTTTCAGCAGCTTTTGGCGAATTGTATTTTGTAGTAGGAACTTCTTTTTTCTCCCATTGAGCAAAATGTTTTTCTACTTGAGTTTTAGCTTCTTCTAACGTAATATCTCCTACAATAGCCAAATAAGAAACATTTGGACGGAAATAAGTCTGATGGAAATCTTTTAAATCCTCATTTTTAACAGCATTTAAAGTAGCTTCTGTTTCTACTTCTCCATAAGGATGATTGTTCCCATAATTTACCTTAGAAACTACATTATTTGCAATTTGCTCTGGACTAGAAGGCAAAGATTGTAAGCTAGATAAAGATTCAGTACGAACTTTTTCTAATTCTTCATTTGAAAAAGAAGGATTGTAAAGAACATCTGAGAAAATAGAAAGCAAATTATCTGAATGACGTTTTAAAGAAGAAGCATAAATACCTCTTGAATAGGCAATCAGATTTGCGCCCATAAAATCAATTTCTTCATCTAATTTTTCTTTTGTGCGTTTTTCTGTTCCACGACGAAGCATAGAGCCAAACATATTGAGCATTCCGACACGCTTTCCTTCCATAATTGGATCATAATTGACAACTAAAGAATAAGAAACTTGTGGAAGTTTATGGTTTTCAACTACAAAAACTTGTAAGCCGTTTTCTAAGGTAAAGGACTGAGATTTAGCAATTTCTACTTTGCGAGCTTCTCCAGCTTTGGGAGCTTTGCTTCGATCTAATTTTCCAGTAGAGCTAGAAGGAACAGGTGTACATTGAGTAAATAAGAATGCCATTAAAACGGCAATACTTAAAATAAATTTATTTTTCATTTTTTTATATTTATGTCGTTGGTTGGGACACTAACAACGGCTAGTTAGATTTTTTTTAACACTGAAGAATGTACAATCAATAAATTTATGTTTTTGAAAAATTCACATTACTTTTATAGATTTCTTCATAAGTTTGTCTTCTAAATTTATTTCTTAGGTAAATAATGAAGAGTAACTCTATTTTCAGGGACAAGATATTTTTTAGCTGCTTCTTGTATTTCTTCTCTTGTTACCTTCATATAATTTTCAATTTCAGTATTGATAAGATTTGCACTTCCACCATAGATATGGTTATCAGCTAACGTTTCAGCAATTCCTGCAATGGTGCTATTTTGAGTGTAAAAATTAGCTTCAAATTGATTTTTGAGCTTTTGAAATTCTCTTTCTTCAATCAACTCTTCTTTTACCTTTTCATATTCGTTGTTCATGGCTTCTTCCAACTCTAAAGGATTTACTCCCATAGAAGCAATTCCGAAGGCAAGAGCAACACTAGGATTTTGCTCTAAATCTAAAGGAAAAGCACCTACAAAAAGAGCTTTCTGTTGTTCATCTTTTACAGACTTTGAAAGCCTTGAACTTTGTCCATCAGAAAGTAGTGTAAATAGCATTTTGGTAGCATAATAATCACTTTGTCCACGAGCAGGAACTTTAAAGGCTTGAACAACAGCAGGAAGTTGAATATTATCATATACAGTATCACGAACTTCAGCCATTTGAGGAGGCTCAACAATTTTAGGTTGTTCAACTTTTTTACCTTTTGGAATTCCTTCAAAATATTTTTCTACTAATTCCTTTGCTGTCTTTGCATCAATATCGCCAGCAATGCTCACTACAGCATTATTTGGAACATAATATTTTTCATAAAAACTTTTATAATCAATTTCTTCAGCTGCATCTAAATGTTCCATCGAACCAATTACAGAAGATTTGTAAGGATGTTTGGTATAAACTCGTTTCAATGTTTCTTCTAAAATAGAACCATACGGACGATTATCAATACGCTGACGACGCTCTTCTTTTACTACTTGTCTTTGTGTTTCGATGCCTGTGCTGTCCACTCTTGCATGAAGCATGCGTTCAGATTCTAACCAAAGAGCCAGTTCTAATTGATTAGAAGGCATTACTTCATAATAAAAAGTTCGGTCGTAAGTGGTATTTGCGTTATTCATTCCACCTGAGTTTTCGATATAATCATCAAATTCTCCACGCTTGATATTTTTTGAGCCTTCAAACAAAAGATGTTCGAAAAAGTGTGCAAAACCTGTTCGGTTTGGTTCTTCATTCTTTGAACCTACATGATATAAAACAGTAACAGCTACGAGAGGAACAGAATGGTCTTCATGTAAAATGACGTGTAAACCATTTTTAAGCGTAAATTCTGTAAACTCAATTTTAGAACTGTCTTTAGTGTCTTTTGTATTGCTTGGAATAAAACTTCCAAAAAAAAGTATAAGTAAGACTAAACTAGATAATAAGGATTTTTTCATTTAAATATATGTGCTTATGAGGCATAAGAAAATTAGGGAGATACAAAAAAGCAGTAAAAACTACTCATTGAGTTGTTTCTACTGCCCAAAATTACATAAATTTTATAGAAGTCTTTTTTGAGTAAAAGTTAAGATATATTTATTCTTCCCATTTTAACCAAACAGGAAATTCTTTACTCATTGTTCCTAACTTTCTCCCAGCTTCATGACTAATAATAATAACGACATTTTTGTTTCTATCAATATTCTGAATTTTACCAATAATTTTGACGGTTACGGTTCTTCCTGCACTTTCATTATATACTTTTATGAGAGTTCCTTTAGGAGCTGTTCGGTGCATTCCGACAAGCCTATCACTTTTTAAAGTTACATTACAAACACCTGATTCTGAATGAGGTTTTCCTTTTTTTGCTTGGCTAGTCATGGTGTTTGCACTTGCAACAATCAAAACTTCTTCTATTTTTTCCCCTTTGCCTACAATAATTTTTTGCCCTGCTTTTATTTGTCCAGAAGGAGTATCATTCATTTTTTTTAAATCCTCTACACTGACTTTATACTTTTGAGAAATAGAATACAGAGTTTCGCCATTTGCTACTGTATGATAAGTATGTTGTACTTCTTCTTTTTTGTTAGGATCTTTGGCCACACTATACGCATTTGAAGGAATGAGATACAAGTCTTGATGAGTGCTTGGATAAGGAATAAGTAATTCTTGTCCTGTTTGAATTTGAGTAGAATAAAGCTCATTAAGTTCTTTAAGCGTTTTTACATCGGTTTGAAACTTTGAAGCAATCGAAAATAGTGTTTCGTTTGCACGAACTTTATATCCTTTGAGTTGAGAAATTCTATACGTCGTTTGAGCATGTGGAATGTAAATAATTTGACCTATTTTCAATGGATAACGAGCAACTGGATTGAGCGTGATGAGTGTTTCTTTATTTATACCATATTTTCTAGCAATTTTATAAATATCTTCGCCAATTGTAACTCTATGTTTAATATATAAATTATTTCCCCTTCGCTCTAAACCAATAGAATCTTTTTTTGATGTAAAAGAAGAGAAAGCATTGGATGAAAAATGAATTAAAAAGAAAGTAATAAATAGAATAAGAAATTTCACGTGGTAGAGATTGGAGAATGAGAAAATAGGAATATAATTTTAAAACACAGAGTTCACAGATAAAACAGAGAATGAAAATACAATTTTTGAACCACAGAGAACAAAAAGTTTGAGGAGAACACAAATACAAGAAATTCAACTGGTAACTGTTTTTAGCCTTCTTGCAAACTATACGTAATCAACTCTTCTAAAGAAAGATCTGTGCCGTATTTTTTCAAAATGGCATTTATGGTTCTATCAGCCACTAATTTTGATAAACCTAGACTGGTAAGAGCATTGGATGCTTGTTCTTTTAATGCACTGCTCATTCCATTTTCGTCTTCCAATTGGAAACCTTCTTTTGCTAACTTGTCTTTCAAGTCTAAAACCAAACGTTCGGAAGTTTTCTTTCCAATTCCTTTTATTTTCTGAATAACAGATGTTTGATTATTAATAATTGCATTGGCAAGTTCAGAAACGTTCATTGCTGAAAGCATCACTAAAGCAGTATTTCGTCCTACTCCAGAAACACTAATAAGCTGCAAAAACATTTTTTTCTCACTTTCAGTAGCAAACCCAAAAAGCTCTTGCGAATCTTGTGTTACGCTCAAATAAGTGAAAAGTTTGAAAGGCTGTCCTTCTTGAATAATAGAATAGGTTTGAAGTGAAATTTTGACTTCATAACCCACCCCATTAATATCCAAAACGGCTAGTGAAGGTTCTCGCTTTGTGATTTTTCCGTTGAGATAAGCAAACATGGAATAGTGATTAGTTTTTAGTGGTTAAGATTAATGAAAAAAGAAAATGCTAGTATGATTTTCTATTTCTAATTTTCTAATCAAAGATAAGTAAAAAAGCGATTTTTTAATAGAATAAAATAGAATTTTCAAAAAACAAGCGTATTTAAATGCAACTTTGTTGCATTTGATAAGATAAACTGTATATTTGCAAATGCAATAGTGTTGCATAAATAAAATTATATAAATTTTCAAAGCTTATTTTATGAAAAATAAATCAAATTTTGATGTAATTATTATTGGTGGAAGTTATGCAGGACTTTCAGCTGCTATGGCTTTAGGACGTTCTTTAAGAAAAGTATTAATTATAGATAGTGGAAAACCTTGTAATAAACAAACTCCTCATTCTCATAATTTTATTACTCAAGATGGAAATACACCCAAAGAAATTTCAGAGAAAGCAAAAGAACAAGTTTTAAATTATCCTACAGTTAGTTTTCTTGAAGGAAAAGCAATTTCTTGTTCTTCTCAAAAAGATAAATATGAAGTTTTTGTAGAAAATGGAAATTCATTTTTTGGAAAAAAAATTCTTTTTGCAACTGGAATAAAAGATATAATGCCTTCTATTATAGGCTTTGCTCAGTGTTGGGGAATATCAGTTTTACATTGTCCTTACTGTCATGGTTATGAAGTAAAACATGAAAATCTTGGAGTTTTGGCAAATGGAGATATAGCTTTTGAAATGGCTAAACTTATCTATAATTGGAGTGAAAATCTAACTTTATTCACAAATGGAAAATCTACTTTGACTGAAGAACAGACTCAAAAACTACACTCTAAAAATATCAAAATAATAGAAACTGAAATTTCGGAATTTGAACATCAAGAAGGACAAATTCAAAATATTATTTTCAAAAACAAGACAAAACACCCAATTTCTGCTATTTTTGCCCGTGTAGATTTTGAACAGCATTCTGATATTCCAAAAGAAATAGGTTGCAAGTTTGATGAGAATGGATTTGTAGAAGTGGATTTGTTCAAAAAAACATCTATAAAAGATATTTTTGCGATAGGAGATGCTACAACTATGTTTAGAGCTGTATCGCTTGCAGTAGCTTCTGGCACAATAGCAGGAGCTGCTATAAATAGAGAATTGATAGATGAGAATTTTTAGATAAAAAAATCCATTCAAGAAATATACCTCTTGAATGGACTTTTGAATGATTTAGGATAGGATTTTATTTTTAGTCTAAAACTTCTTGTAACTCTACTCCTTTCAAATTTGAATGTGTCGAAATAATTTCATTGATAAGTGCTACATGACTTGAGCCTAACAAAATCATCACTTTTTCATCTTCCTTTGTAATTTGTTTTTGCATTATAGAAAGCATATACAAATTTCTGCGATACCATTCAGAAGCCAAATATGCACCTACAAAATTATCTTTATTTCCAACTTTAGTAATTATTTGAGTATAAAGAGATAAGTCTTTTTGACGTAAAGCAGGACTATTATTGTAATAGAGAATCTCTTTAAGCGATTTTTGAGCATCAATTTGAGCATCAAAACCAGTTGAAAATTCTTGAATCACTTGCATAATTTGCTCTTGTAACTCTGCTTGATTATTTTCTTTCGCTACTTGCATCAAACTATCAAAAGGAAAATTTGTATTTGTGTAATCCATTGCATATACTTTTTTATGTCCTAATTTTTTGGCTGCACGAAAAGCAAGTTGAAAAATTTCGTTTTGTTTATAAAATTTAGAGAGTTTCGGATTATCAAAATACGTTCCTGCCAAATATAGAGTATACAAGGAATCTAGTTGTTCCTGTTCGTTGTATTCCCATTCTACAAAGATTTTTGAAGGATTATAGACTTTGATTTTTTCAGAAATTTCTTCTAACTCTTTTTGGCTTTTCTCGCTTTCAATATCAAAACTTTTGGTTTTGGCAACATCAGCACCTGGATTATTAAAATGAAATGTTCCGAAAAGAAGCACTTCTATTGGTTTTTCTTGAGTAGTATTTTGAGCAATCGAAGAAAATGAAATAAATAATAAACTACTTAAGAAGGCAAAAAAAGTATTTTTCATAGTGTAGTAAAGTAATGAAGTATACAAATAAAATTTAGAAAATACACCATAATAGAGTTAAAAATTGAAAGAAGGTTGCATTACTTTTTTTGATTTTACACAAAAGTTTAAATTTTTTATTGCTTTCAATTTGTGTAAAATCAAATACTCAGCATCACTTTAATTCTACATTAAATAATATTTCAAGGACTACTTTATCATTTACTTGCTTAGTAGTAATATGAGGCATAGTGCGATATTCTAACCTAAAAAAAGCATAGCTTGTTGGTAGTGGAGCATAATCTAGCATCAAATACTTACCTCTTTCTTTTAAGAGCAATCTAAACTCTTCTCTGTCTAAAGAATATACCTCATCAAGTGAATTTAGTATTTCTGTAGTATATACTTCTTTTGCTTCGATAACTACTTTTACTTGATATATTTCAGTCCCAATATTTATGATTATTTTTTGTAAAATATTTTTCTTTTCTATATCATCAAACTCCTCATATTGCTGCTCAAATAGCTCAGCAACCTCATTTGGTAAGTTCATTGTTTTGTGTATTTTTAATTTACCAAGTAATGTCATTGTTGATTTAGATAGAACATCTCCATCTATGATTTTTTCATCATTAAGTAAAACTAGGGTTTTAAATTTATTCATTTTTGCTAAGATTTTGGAATAGTAGTCTTTTGAAATGCTGTTAATATATAACACAAAAAAATCCATTCAAAAAATATACTTCTTGAATGGATTTCAGCTTTTGCATATAATTGAAAATTATTTCAAAATTGCTCTAGAAATAACAAGTTTCTGAATTTCAGAAGTTCCTTCTCCAATCGTACACAATTTAGAATCTCTGTAATATTTTTCTACTGGAAAATCTTTTGTATATCCGTATCCACCAAAAATTTGTACAGCCTCAGAAGCTACTTTTACACATACTTCAGAAGCTACATATTTTGCCATTGCAGATTCTTTATTTACGCTTTTTCCTTTATTTTTTAGGTCGGCTGCTTGTCTTGTCAGAAGTTCGGCAGTTTCTACATCAGTAGCCATTTCTGCTAATTTAAACGCAATCGCTTGGAAGTTTGCAATTGGTTGATTGAACTGCTCACGTTCTTTTGAATAAACAATCGAATGACGCAAAGCTCCTTTTGCAATTCCCAAACTAAGGGCAGCAATAGAGATACGTCCACCATCTAATACTTTTAAAGACTGAACAAATCCTTCGCCTACTTTTCCCAAAATATTATCTTTATGAACTCTACAATTATCAAAAACGAGTTCAGCAGTTTCAGAAAGACGCATTCCTAATTTGTCTTCTTTACGTCCACCTGTAAAACCTTCTGTTGTTTTTTCGATAACAAAAGCAGTCATTCCGTGAGAATCGCCTATTTCTCCAGTGCGAACAATTACAACAGCAATATCGCCACTTTTACCATGAGTAATAAAGTTTTTTGTTCCATTAATTACCCAATAATCGCCATCTTGAACGGCAGTTGTACGCATATTTCCTGCATCCGAACCTGTGTTGGCTTCTGTCAAGCCCCATGCTCCAATCCATTCTGCTGTTGCTAATTTGGGCAACCAACGCTTTTTTTGTTCTTCGTTTCCAAACTGTAAAATATGACCTGTACAAAGTGAATTGTGAGCAGCCATTGAAAGACCAATTGAAGGGTCGATAACGGCAAGTTCTGAAATTGCAGTTACATACTCTTGATAACCAAAACCACTTCCTCCATACTCTTCTGGAACTAAAACGCCCATTAAACCCAAATTTCCTAATTCCTTCATTACATCAACAGGAAAATGTTGGTCGTCGTCCCATTTATTACGGTTTGGAGTGATAGCACGTTCTCCAAAATCTTGTACCATTTTGGCAATCATTTGAAGCGTTTCATTTGTATTTGTTTGTGTAGGTGTCGCTACTGACATATATTTATTATTTATGGTTGTTTTTTATTGATTCTTTTAAGGCTCAAGTTACAATTTTTTTACGAATTTTTTGATAATGAAATTCGAAATCATTTGTTTCTGTTACCAAATATTTTTTATTGTACAAAGACATATACATTTTTGTTTAAAAAAACTGATGTCTTTGCACTTGGAATAAGAATTAAATAAACTACTATTTTAAAATATTCAATAAATTGATAGTCAATGAGTTAAATTCGTAATTCTTTCCTTATAACTTTTATCTTTTTAATTTAGAATCATATTCCATCTGTTCCATTTTATCTTTATCTTCCTTACTTCCATAATCACTTCCCTCCACAGGCAAAGGAGGAAAAGCATTGAGTTGTCGCCATAACTCATACCAAATTGGCACTTCATTGAGCATTGCCCATCCATAAACACCACTTCCTACACGCAAAGCAGCAGGCCAATCTTCTTCAGCTTGTGTGTCAGGTACAACCAAAACACGATATTTGTTTTTTGTGTTGATATAATCAATGACAGCTATTTTTCCTCCAAAAGTACCTACTGTAGCTGATTCCCAACCCGAAAAAACTAGCGAAGGCCAACCATCAAATTGCAAACGAACGTGTGTTCCACGTTGAAGCAAAGGAACATCATTTGCAGAAACATACAGTTCTACTGCCAGTTGTGGATTTTCAGGCATAATTGTAACAAGAGCTTGACCTTCTTTTACAATTTCTCCAATTCCTGTAAGTAAAGATTTGACTACATAGCCAGACTGAGGAGCACGAATAATATAATTAGCCTTTCTGACTTCTACATTCGTAAGTTCGTTTTGAAGTTTGGTTAGTTTTTGTTCATTTTCATTTACATAAGCAAGAGTAGAACTTTTATCTGAAATAGCTTTTGCAATTTTACTCATATAAGAAGCTCTTTTTGATGAAACCTCTAAAACAGTATTGAGATATTCATTACGTGTGGTAGCCAGTTTGTTTTGAGCTGAATTGAGTTTTGCTGTTGATTCTTTTGCTTTTAATTCTTTGTTTTCTAAATCAGTTTTAGAAGTAAGTCCTTTTTGAAATAACTCTTGCTCACGCTGATACTGATTTATAGCATTTTGATATTGTGTTTCGATTGCTACCAAATCAGCACTATCTATCGTAATTTTGTATTTGAGTTGTTCTACTTTGTTTCTTGCCTGACTTACTTCCAATTCCATAGCTGCTTTATCAGCTGCAATCTGTTGGTCTAATGCTCTTGCTTTATCTCCCAAAGAACCGATTGCGTCTCCTTGTGCATCTATCTGACTTGCCATTCTGTCTGTTAGATTGGGATCAAAATAATAATCCTTTACTTCTGAAATTCTAGCTATGGTATCTCCTGCATTAACAAACTGCCCTTCTTGAATATGCCATGCTTCTATTCTTCCACCTACAACAGGATATACTTTTTGAGGTCGGTCTTCTGGACGAAGTGCTGTAAGCTGCCCAAAACCTGCAATGTTTTGCTGCCAAGGAAGAAACAAAAATGCTATACCTGCCATAAAAATTCCTAACGACCAGTAAGCAACTATTTTTCCATAACGAGGTGTTTGGAGAAGTTCGAAGACATAAAAATCTTCAAATAATCTATCGCCTTCGGGCATTGTGTTTTTTGAAATTCCTAACATAGTTTTTAAGTGCAGTTTTTATATAAATCTAAATCTGTTGATGTAGATAAAAAGTATTACTATCAAAGATAATAACTTTGCTTTTAATTTGTTGTATTCAATTATGAAAATAGGTTTATTTTATCCTAATTTTTCTAAAAAATGATTTAAAGTAATTGTATAAACTACAAATAGAGCGATAGTGTTTTATAAAAAATAATTCAAATAAAAGTTTGTAAAATAGATGTATATCAAAATTCAAGAGTGTGTTTGTGTGTTTAAGCCAAATTAAATTTTGAATTATCACTTTTTTAAGTTAAATTGGTATAGAAAAAGTTAAAAGCTGTTTTTCTCTACTCATTAATAATCTAAGTATAGAGTTAATTAATTAGAATTAATCAACTAAGAAAAGACACTACAAAAATATATAACCAAATTAACTTCACAATAATTTTTTATTTTTCACAAACTTAAACATCAAATCAGACCTTATGAATTTTACACCAAAAAATACAGCAAGCGACAAAGATAAATTAGCATCTATTAAGGCTTATCCTTCAGTAACTCGTTATATGGCAACTAACTTAATTACTTTTAGTCCAGAGCAACCCGTTTCAGAAGTGATTAATATTTTTTTAGAAAAGAAAATTTCAGGTGCGCCTGTACTCAATGAAAATCAAGAGCTAGTAGGAATTATTTCTGAAAAAGATTGTCTGCGTGTTATGATTGGTTCGGCATACCATAATCAGCCTATAAGCATGGGAAAAGTAGCTGACTTTATGACACGAAACGTACAGACAGTTTCAGAAGATCAAGATGTTTTGGATATTGCACAAGCGTTTTTGAATACACCTATTCGTCGTTTTCCAGTTCTTAATAAGCAAGGAAAAGTAATAGGACAGGTTAGTCGTAGAGATATTTTGAGAGCTGCTGATATTATAGAATCCACAACGTGGTAAAATAAATACAATCGTGGATTTATAAAACAACCTATTTTTATTTTTTTGGAAATAGGTTTTTTGAGCTACAATTTTTAAACTTTATATCCCAAATAATGTAGTATGAATGATAAAAAAGAATATTCAAACGGAGAACTGACGATAATTTGGCAAGCTCATAAATGCACACACGCTGCCGAATGTGTAAAAGCATTACCCAATGTTTATAAACCAAAAGAAAAACCTTGGATAACTATAGAAAATGCTACAACAGCAGAATTACAAGCCCAAATTAGTAAATGTCCGTCTGGAGCTTTGACCTATAAACTCAATCAATAAATTTAAAATGTCAATAACCAAAGCAATTAAAGAAGTAAAATATGTAATCCCTGCCGTAGATATAAATATGGGAGGGATTATTTTAAAACAAGCCTTACCTACTCAAAGAATCAATCAAATAGATCCTTTTTTATTATTACATCATGCTAGTTTTGAGTATCGTGATGATGCGCCAGCTATTCATCAAGGCATTGATCCTCACCCACATAGAGGCTTTAGTCCTGTAACATTTATTATTGAAGGCGAAGTTCATCACAGAGATAGCCACGGTAATAATCAAATTGCAAAAAAAGGAGAAGTGCAATGGATGCACGCAGGTGCAGGAATTGTACACAGCGAACGCCCTTCAAAAGAATTAGCAGAAAGAAATGGTAAACAAGAAATTATTCAGCTTTGGATAAATTCTCCTGCAAATAAAAAAATGCAACCTCCTAGCTATCAATATATTCCTGAAAATGAAATTCCTTTATTTTGGTCACCAGATAAAGCTATTCAAAACAAAATTATTGCAGGAAATTATGAAATTATAGAAGAGAATAAACTGAAAACTCTGAAAGGCAAAATAAAAACAGAAAGCGAATTACTTATCCTTTGGAGCAAAGCAGAAAATAAAGGTTCTCAAATTATATCTATTCCAAAGCAAATGAATGCTATGATTTATGTTGTGAGTGGAGAAATGAGAATAAAAGGATATGGAAAAGTAGAGGAAAAAGAATTGATTGCTTTTGAGTTAGAGAATGAAAATATAGAAATGGATATTGATGCAAAAGCAGAATTTTTAGTTTTGTGTGGCACACCAATAAATGAAAAAATAACACAACACGGTCCTTTTGTAATGAACACTCAAACTCAGATTATGGAAGCTATGAGAGATTATCAAATGGGAAAAATGGGAGTTTTGATTGAAGAAAAATAAAATGCTGTATTTGTAAAGAAGAAGGAAAAATATAATCTTTAATAGATTTTTGAGTTAGATATATAAAACAAGATTTGAAATAATACAGAAAATGAATTTAGAGTTATTCTTTGACAAACCTTCGTTATCCAATTTTGATGGACAAAATCATAAAAATACATGGTTTGAAATTCTGACAGGTAATTTTTCGGCTAATTTTTCGTGGCAAGATGCCGAAATTGCTATTATTGGAGTAGATGATGCAACTGGTTCAGAAAATAAATCTATGCTTAATGCTGCTGATGCTGTTCGTCAAAAGTTATATCGTTTACAAAAAGGACGAGCGCATAAATATAGTATTGTAGATTTAGGAAATTTGAGATTGACAGAAGATAAAACCCAAACTCAACAACGTTTGGCTGAAGTTTGTTATAGACTTTTACAAAAAAATGTTTTGCCAATTATCATTGGAGGAAGTCATGATTTGACTTTGGCACAATATGAAGCCTATAAGCCATTAGATAAAATGCTTTCGCTGTTGTGTGTTGATGCTAAAATTGATTTGGATACAAATAGTAGTTCTTCAGCAGATAGTTTTATGGATAAAATCTTGAAATTACAGCCCAATTATTTATTCAATATTACGCATTTGGCAAGTCAAGAATATTTGATTCCATTAGATTTTATAAAATTATATCAAAAACTAAATTTTGATATTGTTGGAGTTGGAAAAATTAGAGACAAACCTGAAGAAGTAGAGCCACTTGTCAGAACAGCAGATTTATTAAGTTTTGATTTGAGTGCTATTCGTGCAGCCGATGCAGCAGGAAACAAATTAGCCCAACCTTTCGGACTTTCAGCAGAAGAAGCAACACGAATTTGTTGGTATGCAGGAAATAATGTTCAAATGACTTCGATAGGTTTTTATGAATATAATCCTGATTTGGATGTGTATGGACATACAGCAAGTATTATTTCGACAATGATTTGGTATTTTGTAGAAGGATTTTATAATCGTCAAGCTGAATATGATTTTGGAAGTCCTTTTTATATAAAATATCTTGTTCCGATGGGAGGAAGAACTGATTTTATGATGGTTTTCTACAAAAGTAAACTGACTGATAAATGGTGGTTAGAAGTTCCTGCGCCTCATTTTGATACTCATTCTGATAATGAATTAGATGAAAATCCATATCAACGCCCTTCTATTATTCCGTGTAGTTATAATGACTATCAACAAGCAAATAGAGGTGAAATGCCAGAACGTTGGATAAAAATGTACAATCGTTTGTTTTAAGTTTTTGAATATCTAAACAACTTGAAAATAGTAGTTGTTGATCCCTTTATTTTTGGTTATTTTTGACATATAATTCTTCTTAATTAATTAAATAGAAATTTGTCATCTCAATAAAAAAAAGTGTTCCTTACCTTACTTATCAATTTTAATTATGTATGATAAAGACTATAATAAACTTCCTTCAAGAAGAACACCAGATCCAAAACCAATAGGAGATGCATTGAAAGCATTTTTAGATGCTCAAAAGTGGAACGTGAAATACGAAAGTAACAGATTAAAAGTAGATTGGGCAAAAATTGTAGGTGAGTTTGTAGCACAGCAAACTGAAAAAGTAGAAATTCGAAATAAAAAAATATTTATTCGTGTTTCTCAACCTACTTTGAGATATGAATTATTGATGCAAAAAACGTCTATTATTTATCGTGTCAATTCTCATTTTGGAAAGAGAATGATAGAAGATGTAGTGCTACTCTGATTTATTTTGCTTAGATATACTGTAAAATAGGTTTATTTTCATTTTAGTATCGTTGGTGAGAAACCGACGACGACAGAATTATAAATTGAACAGCATTTTAATCCTGTTTTACACGCCTTGTAGCTTTAGTTAAAAGATAAAAAGCGAATAAAAAACCTCAAAAGAAAAGATTTTCAGAAAAAATAAAGTTTATAAAACCTTTATTTCAATTTTTTGTTATATTTTTGCAGTATAAAATTATTTAGACTAATTACAAACAAGACGTTTTATAAAACCCTAAGGTTTTTTAAAACTCTTAGAGTCTAGAATTATATAATTAGCATTATCGAAACTGCTACTTACTTCAAAAAAATTATGGCAGAAGCAAAACAAACCGAGCAAGAACTTTTAGAAGACATCACAAATTCGGAATACAAATACGGATTTGTTTCAAATATAGAATCAGATAAAGCAATCAAAGGACTAACAGAAGACACTGTTCGATTCATTTCTGCAAAGAAAAATGAACCTGAATGGCTTTTAGAATGGCGTTTGGAGGCTTTTAGAAAATGGCAAACCATGCCAACTCCCAAATGGGCAAACTTAAATATTCCTGAAATAGATTTTCAAGAAATTATTTATTATGCTGCTCCTAAAAAGAAAGCACAAGTAAACAGTCTTGATGAAATAGATCCAGAACTTTTAGCAACCTTTGATAAATTAGGAATTTCTTTGACAGAACAAAAACGTCTTTCAGGAATTGCTGTTGATGTAGTTATGGATAGTGTTTCAGTAGCTACTACTTTCAAATCTAAACTAGCAGAATTAGGAATTATTTTCTGTTCGTTTAGTGAAGCTGTGCAAGAACATCCAGAACTTATCAAAAAATACTTAGGTTCAGTTGTTCCTGTGAGTGATAACTATTTCTCTGCTCTCAATTCGGCTGTTTTTAGTGATGGTTCATTTTGTTATATTCCTAAAGGTGTTCGTTCGCCAATGGAATTATCAACCTATTTTAGAATAAATGAAGCAAATACAGGACAGTTTGAAAGAACTTTAATTGTTGCAGAAGAAGGCTCTTATGTCAGCTATTTAGAAGGTTGTACTGCTCCTCAAAGAGATGAAAACCAACTTCATGCTGCAGTAGTAGAGATTTTTGCACACAAGAAATCAGAAGTAAAATACTCAACGGTTCAAAACTGGTATCCAGGAGACAAAAATGGAAAAGGAGGAATTTATAACTTTGTAACCAAACGAGGAATTTGTTTTGGCGATGATTCAAAAATTTCTTGGACACAGGTAGAAACTGGTTCGGCAATTACATGGAAATATCCATCTTGTATCTTGAAAGGTGATAACTCAATGGGAGAATTTTATTCTGTTGCTGTTACTAAAAATTATCAACAAGCAGATACAGGTACAAAAATGATTCACATCGGCAAAAATACAAGAAGCCGTATTGTTTCAAAAGGTATTTCGGCAGGGCATAGCCAAAATTCGTATCGTGGTTCGGTAGATATTATGAAACGAGCAACTAATGCTCGTAATTTCTCTCAGTGTGATTCACTTTTGATTGGTGACCAATGTGGAGCACATACTTTTCCTTATATCAATGCAGAAAATAGTAGCGCACAAATAGAACATGAAGCTACAACTTCAAAAATCGGAGAAGATCAGATTTTCTATTGTAACCAAAGGGGAATTGATTCTGAAAAAGCTGTCGCACTTATTGTAAATGGCTATTGTAAAGAAGTTTTAAATAAATTACCAATGGAATTTGCTGTAGAAGCACAGAAATTACTTGCTCTTTCTTTAGAAGGAAGTGTAGGATAATTTTTAATAAAATAAGATTTAGAAAAAAGCCTATTTCAAGCATTTTTTGTTTGAAATAGGCTTTTTTAATTTATCAAGATAAATAATATGAGATTATAGTCTTGATAAATTATGAGATAAAATAGTCAAAACTATTTAAAATTTTTCACTTAATATAGTGAGTTATATCTTGGAATAATTATATTGGTAAATGGATAAAAATAGTTTCAAGGAAATATATATCTACTAAAATAATTTATTTTATTATTATTTAGGCTAATTAACTAATTTATTGTTTATGAATTATTAACAAATAGTTTGCATATTATTAAAACAATATAAGGAAGTAGCTTGTTATCATAGCTGATTAATCCAATCAATTATTTAAAACTAAAACAAACCCTATTATGAAAAATTATTGGAAAACTGCGATGTGGAGCATGGCTCTTATTTTATTCACATTTATGGCTGCTAGTTGTGGCGATGATGATGAGGACGAAGCTCCTGCTCTAAGAAGTAAAGTTTATACGCTTGCAAGTGCAGATACTACTGGTTTAACTAACGTAACTGGTACAGTTACTTTTGATGAAGTGGATGCTTCAAAAACAACTGTAACTATTGATCTTGTAAATGCTCCTGCTGGTGGAGTTCACCCTGCACATATTCACGATGGAGAAAAAACAACTAATGGTCCAGTGGCATTTGCTCTTACTGATGTTGTTAATTCTAAAAGCGTAAGTACAGTAACTCAAAGTTATGATCAATTGATTAACTATGATGGTTATGTAAATGTACATCTTAGTGCAGATAGTTTAGACGTAATTATCGCTAATACTAACATCGGTTCAAACGAATAAAACATACTGAATAACAATTAATTTTAATTGATTATTCATTCAAAGCAAATTACTTTGAGAGCAATTTTATTTTAAAGTTTTTTATTTTTAATAGAAAATTCTAAAATAGGATTGCTTTTTTTAGTGGAAAATTTGAAATCACTATAACAATTTGCTTTATTAAAGGTTACTATAAGTAGAAATACAATTTTTTAATCTCTAATTTTTTAAACTATAAATACTATGAGTCAAGAATCAAATAAAAAAGCTGTTGATGGGTTAAATGAACTTATCGAAAAAAATTATGATGCTGAAAAAGGCTATAAAGAAGCCGTTACAGACGTAGAAAACCACGAACTGAAAGATTTCTTTACGAAATCAGTACAACAGCGTTACGAATTTGGACACGAACTAAAAGCTGAAATAGCAAAACTAGGAGGAACTCCAGAAAAAGGCTCAAGTGTTACAGGTACATTACACCGTATTTGGATAAACTTAAAAGCAATGGTAACTACTCATGATGTCGCAGCTGTAATTAATGAATGTGAGCGAGGAGAAGAAGCTGCCATCGCAGATTATGAAAAAATCTTGAAGATGGACGAAATGCCAATGGATGCAAAAACAGTTATTCATAAGCATTTGCAGCAAATTCGCTCTTCACTAGAGCATTTAGAAGAATTGAAAAAACGTTTTGCTACTGCATAGTTTGTAAGCATTATCAAACATTTTTAAACAAGAAAGCCAATTATTCTTAGCGAGTAATTGGCTTTTTGTTATATATCTTCTCACTACTTAATTTGATTTTATTCTCTAACAATTTTCAAATAAGTAGTGGTTTTTGTGCCAATAGGTGTGATTTCGACAAAATACATCCCTTTTTTCCACTTACTTGCAGCAATTCTAAAAGAATGAGTAACCTCTGCTTTATAAATTATTTTACCTAAAGCATCACGAATAGCAACCTCATATCTACCATTTGGAATCTTAAGGAAATAGTTTTCATTACTTGGATTTGGATAAATTTTCATGTTTTCTTTTCCTTCTTCCTCATTCGTTAAAACGGGACTATCACAAGATAAATTAGATATTCTTCCCCAAAGCTGATTATCAAAAGAAGAAATAGCATTGAGCTGATCAGATTCTGCACTATTTCCAACTCGTACCACAACTAAACCCTGACTAGGCACAACATAAATTTTTTGATCGTTTGCTCCTAAGGCTGCAATCATATCAGAAGGTGCATTTGGAATAATAGAGCCTTCAAAAATTCTATCAGAAGAAGGAAGTTTATAAGTATCTTTTCCATTGAGCCACCACAAATATCCATAAGCAGGATTAAGAAGTTGAGAAGTATTAGTCATTTGTTCAAAATACATAGCATCATTTAAAACGGGGTTATTTTCCCATTTACCTTTATTGAGAATTAAAAGCCCAAAACGAGCCATACTACGAGGTTTAGAAAATAAAATATAGTTCAGAAAAGCTCCTGTAATTCCTGTTTTACGAGTTACTCGTTCGGCAAAATACTGATTTATTGGTTTTCCTGTTGCGCTATCTAAAACATCTTGCAAAAGACGATAAGGAGCAGAATAATAGTACCAATAGGTATCAGGTTCTGATCTGTAAGTAAAACAGTCAGGAGAGTAACAGGTATTTGTCCCTGCATCAGTTGGAGGGTTAAGTCCTGTTGTCATCGTCATTTGATGACGAATGGTAATTTTGTCTTCTTGTTCTTTTGTCAAACTTGTCCAACCTTCACCCAAATAGATTGATGTTTTTTTGTTAATATCCAAGAGACTAGAACGCTGTGCAATCCCAACAAGAGTGGCTACCATTGATTTGCCTGCCGATGCCCAATACCAAACACTATCTTGTGAAAATGTTCCAAAATACTTTTCTAAAACAATTTTGCCATCCTTCAAGACAATAAAACCTTTTGTATTTTTTTCTTCTAAAAACGTGTATAAGCTATCGATGCGCTCATCGCACCACTCTAATTCTGAACTTTGCATTGTTTCCCAGTTATTATCTTCAGTTTCTACAAGGGGTGGAAAATATAAATTTTGTGCTTGTATAAAGTCAATAGGACTAAATAGAAAAAGAGTCAATAAAGTAGATACTATAAAAATACGTGTAAAAATAGATTGCATAAGTTTTAAAAAATTAAGCGAAATAGGAAATAATTTTTTGTTTGGATACGATTTTTCTAATAAATTTTTAACTAGTAATTATTGCATTATAAAAGGTATAAAATGTTTTATTATAAGTTACCTTATTAAGGTTTCATGTTATCAACACTTTATGAAACGAGATGAAATACTATTTTAGTAAGACGAATGAATTATATAAATTTAAAATTAGTTAAAAAGCGTTTGAAAATTGAAAAGATTATTGATTTTTTACTAAAAATTAAAAATAAATTCAGAATTTGTAGATAATTAGTCCTTTTTAAGAAACCA
Organism: Bernardetia sp.; assembly: GCA_020630575.1. GTDB lineage: Bacteria > Bacteroidota > Bacteroidia > Cytophagales > Bernardetiaceae > Bernardetia. The sequence continues at coordinate 25,810 of JAHDBD010000021.1, read as the reverse complement.
AACCAAGATGTTTTCCGTTCTATTAATACAATAATAAGCTAATTAGTTAATAATCAATGAGTTATATTTTTTTTATTTGCTTTTTATCATTATATTGTCAAAAGAATTTTTTTCAAAGATAGTTTTAGGGATTCTTTGGAAAACAGAAATTCAAAGTTTTGAAAACGTGGAAATAATATGAGAATATATAGTTTTAAAAAAATGCTTATTTACCTTTTTTCATAGTTTCAATGTTTTCATATCAATAGGGTTAAGTTGTAAGTTGAAAAGAGTCCGATAAGTTATCGGACTTTTTTTTATGTAAACTTATTATTGACACTATCTGTTTCAGTTACTGAGTCTAAAAAAACAAAACATATTTATCTATCAATTATTTCACTACACTAATCACTATTTTATGGCTGCTTTAATGATGATCTTTGCCTTTGCTTGTTCAGTTTTTCTTATTGGAGTGCTTACAAAAGTTGCTTTTTTCAATACTAAATCAATTACTAATAAAGAAAAAGAGGAAGTAGAAGAGTTAAAACAACGTAATCATGAACTAGAAATGCGCATGGAAACATTAGAAACTATTGTTACAAGCATTGACCCAGAGCTTTTGGGAGGACTTTTAGAAATGAATTCTCCTAAAAAACGAGTTCCTAAAAATGTAAGAGATAAAATTGATAAAATAAAGAAGAGATAGTCTTATTTTTGTATAAAATTCTATTTATCTTCAACTAATTTTTTTTTTTAATATATGATAGTTTCCGTCGAAATAAGTGTTTATCCACTTACAGAAAATTATAAACCAACTGTAAAGAGCTTTATTAGAAAAATTTCTGAAAACTCAGCTCTAAAAATAAAAGTAAATGGCATCAGTACACAAGTTTTTGGAGAGCTAAGTGAAGTTATGCCAACTCTAGAAAAGGCAATTCAATCTTGTTTTGAAACTCAAAAAGCATCTGTTGTAATAAAGTTTTTAGGAACAGATTTAAGTGAATACGAATATAAAGGATAAGTAATACCGTCTTCTAAAATTAAAGAGCAAATACTATATCTTTCTATTTAAAAAAGTCTTTATTCTTTGTTGAATAAAGACTTTTGAATTTTCTACTAATAAGAATCAAATATTTTTTAGAAAAATACAGTACAGTCAGGCTGTTTTTTCTGTAAAGCATTTGCAGCAGCTTCTGTCACTTTTGTATCTTCACAATAAACAATTGAAAGCGTACTTGCTCTGCTAAGAGGAGAAAGATCTGAAACTTCTGTTTTTGCAAAAACTATTTCTCTAAGTTTTAAAAGATTAGAAAGAGGAGCAAGACTTGAAACTTTTGTTTCTGAAAAGGTAAGTTCTCCTAAATTAGTAAGGTCTTTTAGTGGAGAAAGACTAGCTACTTTTGTACGAGCCATATAAAGTACTTCTAAAGATTTGATGTATTTCAATGGAAAAATATTGCTAACAGGTGTATTTGAAAAATCTAATACTCTAAGTTTACGCATTCCACTAAGAGGAGCAAGATTAGAAATACGAGTTTCATAACAATCTAAACGGCTTAATCCTGTCATTGAACGTAGAGGTTCTAAATCACTTATTCCTGTGCTTGAACAGTCCAACTCTTTAAGTCCTACAATATTTCTCAATGGATCTAAAGAAGAAATTCCTGAATTTCCATCACACCAAAGAATTTTTAGATTCTTAAGGTCTGCTAAAGGTTCTAATGTGCTTAATCCACTATCTTTACAATCAAGTTTTTCGGCAGCATAAATTTTACTTAGTTCGGCAGTTGAAGGAGAAGCACTAATACCGAATTTAGTCATAAAAACATTTTTCCAGTTTTTATCTAAAGAGTTCCACCAACTTGTTGAGAGTTGTGCATTAGCTTGTGTAGTCATCAGAAAACATACACCACAAAAAATGCTTATACGAAATAGAGAAAGCAATTTTTTCATAAATAATTTCATTTTGAGATTCTTAAAAGAGAATGAATAAAGTTGTTACATACAACCGAAATAAGTTTGAATATAAATAGTACGATTGAAAATTGATTAATTAACCTTAATCAAAGACAATGCTAAAGTTCATATATTTAAAAATAGCATATAAATAACCAAAAAGTTATCTACCAACTATATTCTTAGTCTGCAATTATTATGCAAAAAGATTTTTTGGAAAGAAATGTATTCAAGAGTTTATGATATTAAACAAAATTGATCAAGGCATAGATAAAGTAAAATATATTTAGTTTTTCAATGCAAGGTTCATAAAGAAACATTGAGAATATATTTTGCTGTACATAAGGAAGTGATAATTCTGCTTACTTATTTAAGTTGTTCTCAATCAAAGTCAGTTCTAAATCTCAAGTAATTTGATTATAAATGAAAAAGACTTTGCCAATCTAGTTTAGCAAAGCCTATATAATTTTTTTATGTAAAAATAAATTCAATTTCTTCGTAATATTTTTATGTTGTCAGACGAGCAATTTGTTGTGCCTCCTCCCAGTCTTCAAAGTTTTTAATATCGTCACTCAAAGAACCAATTGTCCAAGAAATAAGTGCAAAGTCGTCTATCATTCCAATAAAAGGAATAAAATCGGGAACTAAATCTAATGGAGAAACCAAATAAATAATGGTTGCTGTTGCTTTTACTAAAGAACCCCAAGGAAAATCTTTATATTCTTTTTTATAAAGCGCACGAATTAAACGTAAAAGTGTTTTGAACTTATCTTTTACTTCTTGACTCATTGGTCGCTCATTTTCTTTATTATTAAAATGAGTATAAGCTTTATTTATTAGGGCAAACATTTTGTTTCTACTTGCAATTACTTTAATTGCTTTTTTAGTAGCTACTTTATAGAATTTAGATTTTTCAACTTGTTCTTCTGTTTCAATCTGAGAATTAGGAGTAACTATTGGACCTTTTTGTTGTATAAAATCTTCTTCTGTAAAGTTTGTAGGGCTTTCTTTTGGTGTATTTGACATATATTATAGTTTAGATTAAAAAATATATAAATAAAGGTATATATCTAAATAACTCAAAACTACCTTAAAGAGTTTTCAATAAAATTTTTTAAAACATCTGTATATATTTTATGAGTACCCTTATAAGGAACTAAATTTGGAGTAATACCTAAATTTTCTAATTTCATAAGGCTTGTTTTCAATCCTTCTTCACTTATAAACTCGTCTTTATCTCCATAAAAAAGAGTTATTTTATCTTTCATTTTTTTATAAAAAATAGAATCTATATCGTGAGCTATCATTCCTCCCCATACTAAAAACTCAGAAACTTCAAATTTGGTATGAGCAATCCAACGACTTGCTGTAGCAGCTCCTTGTGAAAATCCTAAAACGATTATTTTTTTCTCTGTTGTATCAATACTAGCAATATCATTCAATTCGATATTCATTAAACTCTCTAAGTAATGCAAGTTATTTTCTATGTCTAATTCTCTATCATGTTTGGTCATCCAGTTTGCGCCTACTCTTCCTGTAAAACTCTCTAAATAAGCTGTTGAAAGTCCTTGAGGTGCAATAATATAATGCTGTTCAGGATTTAAGTCTTCAAATTTTTTTATAAAATATTCAGCTAATTGTCCGTATCCATGAAAGACTATCCAAATGTACTCTGTCTTATTAGATAAACTTCCAAAAGTCAGATATCTAGCTTGATGTGAAAAAGAGATTGTTTTTTTTGTCATGATTATAGTTTATAAAACATAAAAAAGAGCAAAAGATGTATTCTTTTGCTCTGTAAAGCTTTAGTTGACTAATATAATTAGTAGACTTTTATTTCTATATAATTAGTGAGTTTTAACGACGGAAACCTAACACTGCAGCTCCACAATAACTATTTGAATCTTTAAAGGTAAAACTCAAATAATAAATACCTGTTGAAGCACATTTGAAAACAAGACCATCATAATACTTGTTGTTAAGGTAACTAGTTGCTAACTGTGAACGACGAGAGTCATAAAGAGTAGCAATAAGACCATTTGGACCTCCATCTTTACCAGCCATACGAATCATATAATCTGTACCTTTACTAAATACACAGGTATATTCGATTTTTTTACGGCTTCCACCTTTACCGTCAATACGGTAGCTCTTTACGAAAGTATAACCTGGAGCGAGCTTTTTGAGCGCAAGGTTGTTATAAAGGTCAGTATTACATTGTGCTTGAGCGTCAGTAGCTGCAAATGCGACAAAGAAAAAAGCACAGAAAAGAATTAATAAATGTTTCATACGTTTTGCTTATTTGGACAAAAACTTGTTCAATTAGGAATTAGGAAATAGTATAATTAATGTAACAATTAGGTTAATAATGAGTGATGTTGCAAATACTTTTCCAAAAGTAAAAAAGATAGATAAAAATAAAGAAACGTTTCTCCCAACCTAAAATTATACTTAAATTATACCAAAGGTTTTGTTACATTTTAGAAGACTTCTAAAGGTAAAGATAAACTTTAATTTATCTTCAAACGATCAATAACTATTTATTGATTGTCATTTTTATTATACAAACGCTTCTTTAATGTGATATAATCAAAAAACCGTCCAATCTTAAATTTTATGTTGATTTCTTATTAAAATCAGCTTATTTGATATAATAAGGGGGCTTTTTGGTTATATTTTTATATCAAAAATTTAGGATAAAATTAATTACTAATAATTTTATTACGGATAGAAGCTACCAAACTATTGATAGATTGTACATCAGATTCAGAGATGTTGACAACTGTTTCTTTCGTATCTGTGATTACAATTTCACCATTTACTACTTCCATTTTTGGCTGTCCATCTTTTTCTACAATTTCTACATTTTCATATACTTTTTTTAGTTCTTCTAAATCAGCTATAAATCCACTAAAATTAGGTTTGTTTTTATAAACATTTAAGACTAAAAGAATGCGATTCAAGACAAGTTTTTGTTCTCCTATTTTTTCTTTAAGGTCTTCGTTACCACTTTCTTTAAAAACTAAAGAAGTGATATAATTAGCTTCTAACCAACCACCTGTAAGAATAAGAATACTCAAATACTCACGTTTTTGCTTACGAAGTTCAGTATTGATTTTTTCAAAATTCTGAGTTGTAAGTTGTAAAAGAGAATCTAAATCTTTGTTTGATTGAGTAAGTTTTTTGATAGTTGTGTAATCGAAAAATTGCCCAATATTAAGCCCATCAGCTAGTTTTTTGACAGAGTTAAGATAATTTAAGGCATCTTGATTCTTTTCATAAATATTTGCATAACCCAAATCTGTACTATAAACTCCTAAATTAAGAGCTTTTTTATAGTTATTGGTATAATTATCTACCAAATCAGGATTGCTCAAATTATCTTTATGATAATCTGTTCCCAAATCTTTTATTAGAATAGAAACCTCTAAAGGTGATGGAATGGATTGAATAATATCATTCATAACCCCCGGAGCTAAAATATCTTCATCAGTTCCTGTGTCAGTAGTTCCTGCATTAGCTTCTGTTGTTCCTGTTGTTTCTTCTTTTGGTTTGTCACCTCCACAAGAAGTAAGTGTGAAAAGACCAAAAGCAAGCACAAAAGCGATAAGTTGTAATTTTTTCATAGAAAGCATTTTTTTCTTAATTATAGAACTGGTATGAATAGAATAAACTAAATGTTTCATATAAGAGAATATTGACGTAATTGAAATAATTTTAATAATATGAATTTCGATAAACTAAATAGATTTAGCTCTAAAACGGAAATAATTAATTAAATAATAAACTAAATTAGTAAATCTATTAGAAAAATCAAGTAATAAATCAAAATTGTTTTAAAAGTTGTTTTGAGTTATTTTTTCTTTTTCCTCTTAAAGTTAATACTTCCAAGTACATCAATTAATTTTTTGAGTAACTCAAAATAAAGAGTAACAAGTAAGAAAATTGTCATTGCCCACATAACAAATACATTGAACCACATAGTATCAAAATAATTACCCAAGAATTGTTTCTCAGGAGCAAAGAAATGAGTACGATAATCTAAAGGGCCAGAAAGATTATTTGAATTACGAACAGCAAAAATAGGGTCTGTTTGTTGTACCAAGAATCCATTTCCTTCTACATATCTATCCTTAATCATTTCATTTTTTACTTGTGATTCCAAATATTCATTGGTGTATTTATTTTTGAGTTCGACTACTGAAAGTTTGTTAGAAGGATCTTGTTCCATAGCATTTATGATACTGTCTTTTCGCTCTCCAGCCATCACAAATTTAGGTGTCAATACTTTCGAACGTATCATTTCTAAAACAGCTTTTAGCTTATCAGCCATTGCCCTATCAAATTCTATAATTTGAAGAGTTTTTTCTAAATCAATATTCAAGAGCTTTTGCTCTTCAGAAGAGAGTTCCAAATCTTCTGACTGAATCTTTAAACGCTCAAGAATTTCATTTACCTTTTCACTTTCCCATTCGTGTTTGAGGAGTGCAATATCATTTTGAAGCAATACCATAACAGAATCAGCATTTTCATTTTGAGCACTTTCTGCATAATTTGCCGAACGGTCTAGAATTTCTTGCATTTTAGGAATCCAAAAATTAGCCTTGTGTTGATACTGACTAATCTCAAATTCGACATCAAAAATCTGCCTTTCAAAAGGATTATCTTTAAACTGTTCGACAGCTAAAGCCTCGTATGCCCAACGAGAAGCCATAAAGTCTGCAACAAGTGGAATACGACCCTTTTCTACAATAGAATTATTAAGCTGGTCAAACCTAAATATTGCGCCACTCAGAATCATTTGAGGAATCAAAAGCAGTGGAATCAAAATATAAACTGTAACAGCCGAGTTAAAAGAAGCTGAAATATTAAGTCCTAAAGCATTGGCAAAGCAAGAAATAGTAAATAAAACTAGCCAATACTGCCAATACATGCCCTGAATTTCTAAAATAGTATTACCAATGAGCGCAAAAGTAAGTGTTTGAATAGCTGAAAGGGTAAATAAAATACCAACCTTTGAAGTCAAGTAACTCATTCTACTTAGATTCAAAAAGGATTCTCGCCTTTGAATTTTTCTATCCCGAATAATTTCCTCAGCACTGACTGTCAATCCCATAAAAAGAGCAACAATAATGGCAATTAACATGTAAGCAGGAACGTTGTCATTGTATCTAAATACATACTCTTCGGCATCTTTTGCATTTTTGAAGCGCACAATTACCGAAAGTAAGAGAGCAAGTAAAGGAGCTTCCAACAGATTAATCATCATATACTGCGTATTACTAATCTTAGAGAGAAAATCTCTAGTAGTAAAAATAGCAGCTTGTTTTATCTTTGATGGAATACTTAATGAATTTGGTGGTGGCTCATTAACTGTTTCTACTGGCGTAATCGAATGTGTTTGTTTATAAAGGTCATTCCATTCAGCAGGTGCAATTTTTCTTACTCCTGTATATTCTCCATATTCGTTAACTACTCGTGCTTCAATAATATTGAAGAGAAGTTCTGGTGTAACTGTTCCACAAGTCTGACATTGTCCATTATCACTTCCTACTTGATTAGTTGCACGTTTGAAATAGGCAATTGCTTCAACAGGATTTCCATAATAGATAGGATAACCACCTGTGTCCAGCAAAATCATTTTATCAAACATCTTATAAATGTCTGATGAAGGCTGATGAATAACAACAAAAATTAGTTTTCCTTTAAGAGAAAGCTCTTTTAAAAGGTCAATTACATTTTCTGAATCTCTTGAAGAAAGTCCCGATGTAGGTTCATCCACAAACATAACAGCAGGTTCACGAATCAGCTCAAGAGCAATATTCAAACGCTTACGCTGACCTCCACTAATCATTTTATTAAGAACACTACCAACTGTAATATCTTTTATTCTATCCAATCCTAAACTTGCCAAAACCTCCATGACACGAGCATCAAGCTCTTCTTCACTAAGATTTTTGAAACAAAGTTTGGCGTTATAATACAAGTTTTGATAAACACTAAGTTCTTCTATCAATAAATCATCTTGAGAAACGTAACCAATTACGCCCTCTACCATGTCAGATTCTGTATGAAGGTTAAAACCATTTATACGTACTTCGCCTTTATATGGACTTTCTAAACCAGCCAAAACATTGAGAAGCGTGGTTTTTCCTGCTCCACTGGCTCCCATTATACTAAGAAGCTTTCCAGGGCCTTCTGCAATATTTACATTGCGAAGTCCGATAGTTCCATCTGGAAAACGAAAATCTAAATTAATAGCATTGAATGAAATGGGATTTTGTTGTGCTGTATCATTATAACGAGTAACTAAATCGCTATAATAGAGAGGCGCACCTTTTGGTGTTTTGAAAACGCTACCATTTGAGAAAAGAACAATTGTACCTTTTTTGACAAGCTGACCATTTAAGAAAATCTCGTCATTTCCGTTGTACTTTGTAAAATATAACTCAACGCTTTTAAGACGAATAAAAACTATTTCTCCATCTAAAAGACCTGAATCAATAAATTTCTTTCTACTTTCTACTGGTGGGGCTTCTTCATCAAAAACCAAAAGGTCTGGAGAATCAAACATTTGAGGAGAATCTGTCGATATGACAAAATTTTCCATTAGTTCATATTCTTCTTTTGGAATTCTAAATATTTCAGAAGCAGTTTGTATAATTTCTAATCTATGGCTACTAAAATTTCTGTCGACGGCAAGCATCTCCAAAATCTTAAAAGTAACAATAACTTTTTGCTTTTGAGCAAGCGTTTTATTGATATCTCTACATACTCTCAAAGTACGCATACTGTCTTTCAACTGAATATTCCCACTACTTCCTCCTTCTGCTGCTTTTTTTGCTTTTCTTGCTGCTCTCCTTATTGCTCTAGCTTTATCTTTTTCCTGTTGCGCTATTTCTTCAGGTGTCTTTCCTTCTCTAATTATTACTATATCTTCAGGATTTTCTGCTGTTGCTTCTGCACCTTTACCTTCTTCTCCATCTACTCCCGATTCTGCATACTGATCATAGAGTGCTACATATTCACTAAGCCTTTTTCTATCTAATTCTTGTTCGAAGAATCGAATAACAAAATTACGCTCAGCTTCAGATACACCACCGTCTTGTTTAGAAACAACTGCAAATAATTGGGTTAGGGCTTTTAGTATTTCTTCACTCATATTCTATTCTTTAGAAACAATTACGATTTGTTAAAATAGCGAAGCTAATTACAAATTAAAAATTACGAATTTAAATAGTGATTATTAGTGATTTGTAATTTCAAAATTAGTGCTTTTTTGGATTTCTATTCCTTATCTAATACATGTATACATTTAGTAAAACAGTTTTACTTAAAAGGCATAAAAGGGCAAACTTCGAATAGAGAAGACTAAGCGAAATTACCCTATAAAAACTAATTGACAATTAATAATTAAATTACTGATAATAAGGTAATTTATATTATACAATTTGTGTAAATTAACTTCATATAAAAATAATTACTTCAAATGAATTATTATTTTTATATAAAAACGCATAGTTAAGATAGCTTTATGAAAAGCTATTTTGATTTAATAGGTTTTGAAGTCAAAAGGAATGTCTACAAGATCAGAAAACTCTTCTCCTGCTTCTTCCATATCTTCATCGTCTTCGTGAAAATACCATATTACAGATGCACCTTCAATTTCTTCTAACTTAGAAAGAATATCTAAGATAAGTTTTGATGATGCTGTATTGAAGTATTCCAACTTAAACATAAATTTTGTATCTGGATTTACTTGATTTTCGTATTCATCTAACCAATCTAAGATAGGTTGATAAAATTCGGCAGCATCTTCTGGAAGAGAACGACCAGATATTTCGAATACCTGACGGTCTTTGTCTAAGATTACTTTTGGAGTGTCTTCTGTTGGTTCTAAGTTGATTACGTCCATATTCTTTATAGAGTATTTTTAGTATAAAATTCTAAAATGAGTTGTAAGTTGAAATAATATATTGAATCTTGAAAAAGTCAAACCCTATTGACAATTTTTAAATATCTATTTTGTTTTAATCATCTCCTTCTGCATCAGGATTACGGTTAATAGTCATGCGAAGAGAGAAAAATGAAAGTTCGTCGTTAATTTTTTCAAAATCAAAACGAATTTTATTACCTGATTTACGAGCCATGTCAATGAATCCAAGTCCTGCACCTCCTTTATCAGAAAGTCCTTCTTTCCCAACTCCTTTTTTACTTTTGATAATACGTTTGTATTCTTCTTTCAGACCAGCTGCATCTAATAAATTAATCTCTTCAAGACGATTTTTTAGAGCTGCTACTTCACTTGTAAATAGAGGATTTCCAGAGAGAACAAAATAATGGTCGTCTGTTTTGGCTAAAGAAAAAATAGCATTATTCTTTCCATAAATTTCTTCTTGATAACTTTGAGAGTGCTTAAAGATATTTTGCAGGTCTTCTACCATGACATTAAAAACCTTTGTCTTGACTTTACGCTGTTCGCCAAAGGAGTCCATATTACGTTCTGCCATTGCCAAAACAGCCTTGGTTATTTCTTGACTAAACTCGCCTTCATATACCAAAAGCAAGCTTTGTTTGAGCATAACTTTATGTAAGTCATAAATATATTTCATAATTAGTGGCTTAATATCTTGAAAATGTCTTGAGAATATCTTTAAAAAATTTAGAGTCTATATTTAAAACAATTAAGTAAAATAGTTGAGTCAAAATATCTGCATTGACAAACCTGCTAATAAGTCAGTTTAACAAATGTACATAGAAAACAATGTTCTAAGCAAAGGTTTTGTCCAAATAAAAGGGCTTTTCAGCGAAAATCAACATTATTTATACAATATGTATTTTAAACTTCACTCCTTTTTGGTTTAAACATGCCTTTAAGTTATGATAAATTATTAGAAGAACAAAGGCTGATTTAAAATAAATTAAAAAAAGACATTGATTTTGTTAAAAATACAAATGAATTTCAACGTAAGTTTATTAAAATTTAATGCCTATCATCAAAATATCATCGATTTGTTTGCTATTACCCATCCACTGCTCAAAACGAGTTTCGAAGGTAAGGTGCATTTCTTCCATACTTTGTGTTCTGTTTTCTATCAAAATATCTCTAATTTGCTTAGATGAAAACTTTTTATCCTCATCTCCTCCAAATTGGTCAGGCAGACCATCAGAGAAAATATAAATTGAATCTCCTTTTGAAATTTTTTGACTATGATTATTAAAATCATCAGACTTGCTATAAATAGCACCTCCACCAATCGGCTTTCTATCACCTTTTATCTGTATTAATTTTCCTTCTTTTGGTAAAACATATAAAGGACGATGCGCTCCAGCAAATTCTACTTTGTTTTGCTTTCTATTAATACGACAAAGAGCGATATCCATACCATCTTTTGTATTTCCTTCAGTATCTTGTCGTAAAGTTTGTGCAACGCCTTTATTAAGTCTGTCTAATATTTGAGCTGGAGATAGAATCGTTTGACTAGAACTCAAAATTTCATTTAGAATAAAATAGCCAATAAGTGAAATCAAAGCTCCTGGTACTCCATGTCCTGTACAATCAACGGCTGCAATATATACATCATCACCTTTTTGTACATACCAAGGAAAATCTCCACTTACAATATCTCTAGGCTTGTAAAAGATAAATGAGTCTGGGAAAATACTTTGCAAATGACGACTTTCAGGCAAGATTGCACCTTGAATACGTCTTGCATAATTGATGCTTTCTGAGATTTTACGGTTGGTTTCTCTTACCTCAAACTCAGTTCGTTTGCGCTCTGTAATATCATGAGAAACGACTAGAATAGATTCTAAATACGCTTGATCATTATATTCTGGAATGGCTGTCGTTTGCATGACACGCTCACCTGCAACAGAATCAATTTCTAATTCTCTAAGAACTTTGTTTCCTGTTCGATTTACTTTTTCTGTAATTTCTTCTATTCTTTTAACAATGGCAATAGGTAATTCAGAACCTCTCATCATTTTATTTGTCAGTGTAGAAGGTTCTAAACCTGTAAGGTTCTTAATAGTTGGATTGATATAAAAAATCTTTCCTTCTGGATTAATACGCATGATAAGGTCAGGCGAATTTTCAGATAGTGCTTGCATTTGTCCACGCATACGGGATTCTTGTTCGGCACGTCTTCGCTCTGTAATGTCTCTAGAGTTTATAACGATTCCTCTAATAGCTGGGTCGCTCAAACGATTCGTTCCTGTGGCTTCTAGCCAAACAGCATCTCCATTTTTCTTACGATATTCGTATTGAATGGTAATATTTTCGTCTGGATGTTCCAAAAGGTTTTCAAAAAGTTGTCTAAAGGCATCCTTACTTCCTTCTTGAACATTATCTACGTCATTTGTTCCTATAAGTTCAGACTGCTCATAACCTAAAATAGATTCTATTGAAGGACTTATATAACGTACTTTTCCGTTTTTTTCGTAAATCGTAATTACCTCTGAGGCGTTTTCTAATAGTACCTGCATACGTTTTTGGGTACGATTTACTTCCAAAATTTGCTCTTCTAGTCGTGCATTGGATTTACGGAGTTCTTCTTGTGTTGATTCCATTTCTTCAGCATTTTGACGCAAAACTTCCTGTTGTAATTGAAGTTCTTCACTCATTTGTTGAGATTCCTGAAGAAGAGAAATAGTACGATCGTTTACTTTTATATTAAAAATTGTTCTTGCAATGATGATACTAATCTCACGAACAAAATTTACTTCTGTATCCGTAAAACGAGAAAGACCTGCAAATTCCATCACTCCATATACTTTCTCATCAGTAATTAGAGGGACAATAAGTAGTGCTTTAGGCTTTTGTTCTCCTAAAAGTCCTGAACTAATGGTCATATAGTTATCAGGAATTTCTGTACGAAGGATAATATCTTGCTCAATGGCTGCTTGCCCAACTAGTCCTTCTGCAAAACGAAATGATTTTTTAAGGTATTTTCTTTTGTGATAGGCATAGGTTGCACTTACTTCAATTGTATTTTCTTGTGTAATTTCATCTTCTTCTACAACATAAAAGCTACCCTGAACAGCATTTATTTTTTCGGTGATAAAAGCTATAATTTTTTCTGAAAGAAGTTCAATAGTTTGATATTCACGTAAAATTTGTCCTACTTCTGCAACGCCTGATACAATCCAGTTTCTTTGTTTGTCTTTGCTATCAGCATCTTGAATGCTATCTCTCATTGTAATCAAGGCATTCCCAAAGGTATCATTATCTCCCATTGGGCGAAAAGAGGCTTTGTAATTACCTTTTCCAATTTGATACGCAAAGTCTGCCGTTCGTTTTAGAGCTTGAACCAAATTATTGACTGCTTCTGTCATCTGACCAATCTCATCATTGGTTTCTCTCTTAATTTCTTTTGGTAATTCTCCTTTTGCTACAATTCCTAATACAACTTGTAAACGTTCAATAGGACGAGTAAGAACAGTAGAAAAACCAAAAGCAAGACCACCAGCTACAATAATAATAACTGCTCCTGTCAATATAAATGCGATAACAAGTCCATTCAGATCACTTTCAACAGCACTTTTGTCTACTTGAGTAACTATTCCCCAGCCAACAGGTTCGATATAATTCCATGCTGCAAGAGTTTCAGTTCCTTTATAATCTATTGAAAATCCGTATCCTGTTGTTTTTTCTTTTAAAGCTCTTTCTAAGCCCTCAGCTTTGCCATCTCCTATAATTTTGGGTGTATTGGCTCTCTGTTCCTTCAAGTCATTCAAAAAGGTAAGTGTAGTAGCACTTTTTTGCCTTGCTAAAACAATTTCTCCTGTTTGTCCTAATCCTGTTGTGTCTGCGACTACATCATAAACTACGTCCATATCAAGTTCTGCGATGATATATCCGATAATTAAATAATTTTGTTTAGGGTCATAAATAGGTGCAATAGCTTCCATTCTGCTAGGAGTCCCTGAAAGCTCTTTTGCTATTCTTGGTTCATTAAAATAAATACCATCATTGGCATGAGTTAAGAGAACTTGATAACGGTCATATATTCTACCAAAAATGAGATAATCAGCTGCTGGATTGGTTTTATAAATTATTCGCCCATCTTTATTTACCAAAACTAAATTTGGGTAATTATACGTCTTTTGAAACGGAAGCAAAGAGTCATCTAATTGATTTCTAAGTTTACTTTGTAGTGTATCTGTGTATTTATTTTCATTAATTGTATTTACACTACGAAGTGATTGTAAGACAGCCGAATATTCTTGAAGTAAACCAACATGAGAACTAATTTGTGAAAAAACACCTTGGATTTCTTTGCTCTTAAGTGTATTGATTACTTTAAGATTTTGCCAATAACGCTGTTCGACAGCTTCTTTACCCCTATTGTATGAAACTAAACTAAGTACCAATGCAGCCATAAGCACCACTGCTAAGAGTAGTGTCGTGATTTTGTTACGAATGCTGAATCGATTGCGCATAGAAATTAATTAAAAAGAATAATTAACAGGTTAGATTTATTCTTAAAAGTAAACAATAATTTTAAATTTTATAAATGTTTGGCAACTAAATCAGCCACTTTGTCTATGTATTCTTTCTCTGAGTTAGTAAAATCCTTGAATGAAGCGAGTTCAATTACTCCTTTTACAGGATTTTCTTTTATGTCTTTTTTTGTATTGTCTTGTTGAATTGGAACAGCCAAAAGAACAGAAGGTTGGCTTTCTCCTAAACCTGAAAGTACATTTAGATACCCTTTTGGAATGTCTTTAATATATGTTTTTTGTGCTATTTTAGCTACTTGTCCAGCAATTCCTTCTCCAAATTCATAGAATAATGTGTGACTATCAGGCAAAGCAAAAGCATAAGCAGCTACGAGTTCAATTTTTCTTGAGTCTGTTTCTATATGAGCTATATAAAATGCTCCTGAAACAGCTTCTAATTCATTGCAAATATGTTTAAGAATATCATTTGCAGACTGTGATTTATTAGGGTTTTTGAGAATGTTTGATAAAATGATTCTTTCGTTATTCCAATCTGAAGTTTTTGTAGTTATTTCTGATTCTTGTGTGTCTTCATTTACATACCTATCTACATAAATAATATCTCCTTGTGCTTGCTTGCGTTGCCATTGTACATAAAAAGCAACCATTAGAATAAGTCCTAATAACAGTTCTGAAAGGATAAAAATCATCAAAAAGTTACTGTTTTCATCTGAAATTCCTGCTCCTGAAATTGTCTCACTTAATCTAAGCAATAAAAATCCAGATACAAAAATACCAATGGCATATATTCCTACAGCCAAACCAAACCAAATGCTATTTTGAAAGAATTTTTTCATTTATTCTTAAAAATTTAATTCTTTTTATACTCGTTAAAAGAGCATGCTACATTTTCTGTGTTTATTGTTGATAGATTTTATTTAGTTTCAATAAAAAACTTATAATTTCATCTACCTTTAATTCATAATCAATATCTACGATATTTTTTGCAGCCAATGGCATTGCATTAATCATACTTTCTTCGATATCTTGAATAATAGTAAGACCTTTTCTATATTTTATTTTTTGCATTCCTGCTGCACCATCTTTATTTGCTCCTGAAAGTAAAATACCTATAAGTTTGTCACGATAGACATAAGCAGCCGACTCAAAAGTAATATCTATTGCAGGACGAGAGTTGTTTATTAAATCTTCTGTGTTTAGAGATACAGAATTTCCTAATTCTACTGCCATGTGATAGTTAGCTGGAGCTAAATAAACAAGTCCTTTTTTAATACTTTCTTTGTCCATGGGTTCAATGATTTCTTTCTGACTTTTTATAGAAAGAGCTTCTACAAAACCATGACGTACATGTTTGAGCCGATGCAAACACAGAAATATAGGCAATGGAAACTCACGAGGAATAGAAGAAAGAATCTGAACCATAGGCTGAAAACTTCCTGCCGAACCTCCAATTACGATTGCCTTGTACTTATTTGTAATATGTGTTTCTTTTACCATTTAGCTCAAAATTAGCTTGCTAGTAGCTTAAAAAAGAATAGTTAAATATTTTTATACAAAAAAAAATGTATAATTTAGAAATCAGATTATTGAAAATAAAGAAATAGATTAATCTTTAATTTTCTTGTAAATTTTCTCTTCATTATTGACAACAATGAATTTATGAGCAATATCACACCAAATTAAAGATTCCTTTGAGCCAATTACCAAATATCCATATTTGAATAAACTCTCATGCAAACGGTGTAACACCTGATTTTGTAGAGTTTGATTAAAATAAATCATTACATTTCTACACAAAACTAAATCAAACTTTGAAAAAACACTTCCCTGTACCAAATCGTGTTTGCGATATGATACATTTTCTAAAAGAGACTTATTAATTACAGCCTCTGAACCAACTTCTGTATAATATTTTTCTAAAGAGTATTTACCTTGATAACGCAAATAATTCTTGCGATTTACCTCCATGTGTTTTAGAGGATAACGCCCTTCTTTTGCCTTTGCAATAATAGAACGGTCAATATCTGTCGCTACAATTTTAGCCTTATCCAAAATTCCCATCTCATCTAAAACAATAGACATAGAAACAATTTCTTCTCCTGAGGAGCAGCCTGCATGCCAAATACTTATTTTGTTATGATTGAGCATAATGTTAGGAATGATATGCTCACGTAAGACACGCCAAAAAGTAGGGTCACGAAACATTTCAGTAACATTTACAGTCAATTCAGAAACGAACTCCTCAAAAAATCCTTCTTTTGTATTTAAAATATGAATTAGTTCGTCGACAGTTTGAAGTTTATACAAATCAAGCATACGCTTAATACGTCTTCGAAAAGACGACATAGCATAATCTTTAAAGTTATAATCAAATTTATCTTTGATAAAAGTCGTCAGTTTGCGTAGTTCGGCTATTTCTATTTCGCCCATATTTGCAGACATAAGGGAAGTTTTAAGTTATTATCTCATTTCTTGAAAAACTAGTTAATGCTAGTTTTAAGGTTTATTAGGCAAAGTACATGCTTCTTTTAAACTTTACAAGTCTAAGTTAGCATTTTTTATCAATTATCTAAGTAAATTATTGATAATATGTAAATTAAGTTAGATGAATGAGTTTTTTGAGAGGATAGAATCTTTAATAGTGAGATAAGAAAAAGTAGAGAGTTTAGGTTTCTAATGCTCTCCATATTTTTTGTTCATTCCAATAATTTTTCCAGTATTCTTCAATAACTTCTTTGAGGAGCTCTTCTATATTTGGTTCAAATATTTTGATTTTTTGTAGCCACTCTTTGGAAAAAATAGCATACGCATCAATTCCACTTTCTACATTCCAACGCATTTCTTGATGAAGTGTGCCTGACCAATATTTTAGTTTATCTTCTTGGCTTAGTGTTTTGTATTCTTCTTTATTCATTGTGAAAATTATATCAAAAATCCATTGAAATATTTTTAGCTTATTTCAGGCAATTTTCCTCCACAATGAGGACAATAACAAAGGGTTGTAGAATGAGTAGTAGAGTTTTCTGATTCTTCTTTTTCTATTTCTCCATTTCGTTCTTTTAATTCTTGTAAAAGCTGCTTTTCTAACTGTTCTTTAGCTTCTTTTTCAGCTTTTTTGCGCTCTTCTACTTTTTCTAAAAAACCAGCACTCAAAATACTGGTGGGAAGTGCAACCACGCCAATTCCGATAAGAGCAGTTGCTCCATTTAGTATTTTTCCTAGCATCGTTACAGGGACAACATCGCCATAACCTACTGTAGTGAGCGTAACAACAGCCCACCAAAGCGTAGCAATAATATTAGGAAACCCTTCAGGGTTGGTTTCATGTTCTACATAATACATCAATGTTGAAGAGACTAAAAGTAAAATCAATGCAAAAAATACAGTTGTTACTAGTTCTTCACCTTTTTCTTTTAAGACATCTGAAACGAGGTTTAAGGCACGAGAATAACGGTTAAGTTTAAAGACACGCAAGAGTCGAAGTAATCGCATCATTCTCAAAAGACGTAAGTCTTCTACTCCAAAAAAGGGTAAATAAAATGGCAGAATAGCTAGTAAATCTATGAGCGCAATAAAAGAAAAGATATATTTTAGATAGGCTTTCCATGTAGAGAGGTGAGGATATTTGAGAGGCGCAGTCCAAAGGCGAAGTAAATATTCTATCGTAAAAATAGCAATAGAAAAAAATTCGAAAAAATCAAAAAAGACTTTATAATCTTTTCCTCCAATTTTTGTCGAATGGGACTCCCAAATAGTAGAAATGACACTTAAAAGAACTAGTATAATTATGAAATAGTCAAAATAAACACTTTTTTTATCGTGTTTTTCACCACGTTCTATAATAGTGTAAATTCGTATTCTGAAAGTAGAGTAATTCATAAATTAGTTTCTAAAATGAGTAAAATGCAGAAATAATTTAGATTATTCCTGCATTTTGCAAATACAATACGTTTAGTTTTCGTCCATTGGTCTTACAAAAAAAATAGAATCAGAAGCTGAGATAACTTCATATTTCAATTTTTGCACTTTTTCATCTTGTTTTTTGTCTATATCTTCTTGAACAATTTCTAAGATAATATCTAAAATAGGTTTACCTTTTTGAGTATAAAAGTTCCATTTTCCTCGTTGAGATATATAGCCATCTGTTGGTGCAATGGCTTGTTTTGTAAGTGTTCCATCTTCTTCAAATCTCCATCCTTCACGACCACGAGCAGGAGGAAATTCGTAAGTTTCTGGTCTGTAGGCTTGTGTGCCATCTTTATCGTCTTCGAAAGAACGAATCCAAGTAACACCAACTACCTTTTTCATAATATCTTCAGTCTGGCAAGCCATTAATAAAACAGCAAATAGGGAAAATGTAAATAATACGCTTAATTTTGTGAGGAATTTCATATAAAAAATTAGATTTTAGATTTTTGAAGTTAGAATGAATAACGAATTTATCATTTAATTGTGAAAAGTTTAGAATAATTAAAGCATTTTGTTTTTGAGTAAGTTTACCATTAACAATTCACCATTAATCATTTATAATTATCTTGAAGCCTGCTCATATTCTTGTACCAACGTTTTTTTCATTTAGAGATGCACTTATGCAAACTTATACGTTGCCATATGTCAAAATTATGAAAAAATATTTACCAAAAGGTAGCAAAATTTATTTAATGACATTGGAACAACCTCATTTCAAAATGAGTGAGGAGCAAAAAAATAAGGTAAAACAACACCTTCAAAACGAATTTGATATTCATTTGTTAGATTTTCCGTATTATCCTTTCGGAACTCGTGCTATGCTCAACTGGACAAGAATAATTAGTACCTTAGTAAAAACAGTATATGCAAAAAATATACGATTTATACATCCCTTTTGTGTAACAGCAGGAGCAGGTGGGTTCATTTTATCCAAAATAACAGGAAAAAAACTAATTATTGATAGCTTTGAACCTCACGCAGAAACGATGCTAGAAAGTAATACATGGACAAAAAATAGTCGTGCTTTTCAAATTCTTTGGAATTTAGAGAAAATGCAAGCAAAACATGCTTCTGCTTTTATTCCTTGTGTAAATGAAATGCAAAACTATGCTGCAAATAGATATAGAGTGGATGTTTCCAAACGTTGTTTGGAGTCAAAACCTGCTTGTGTAGATTTGAATTTGTTTGATTTTAATAAAAGAAAAGACCCAAAACTTTTGGAAGAGCTAGGACTTAAAGATAAAATAGTAAGTGTCTATGCAGGAAAGTTTGGAAGCTCATACTTAGAAAAAGAAATTTTTGATTTTTGGAAAGTCTGTCATAACTTTTGGGGAGATAAATTTAGAGTATTAATCCTTACTTCTCACAAAGAAGAGGAAATAAATTTGTATTGCAAAGTAAGTGCTTTAGATAGAAATATTGTTACTACACAATTTGTTTTTCATGAGCATATCCCAGCTTACATTGGCTTAGGAGATTTTGGAGTTACACCTTTCAAACCTGCTGCCTCAAAACGCTATGGAACACCTATAAAAACAGGTGAATATTGGTCAATGGGGCTTCCTGTAGTGATTACACCAAATATTTCGGATGATTCGGAGACAATAGAAAAATATAAAATTGGTTCTATTATGAATGAATTTACTGAAAAAGAATACTTACGAATTGCAGAAGAAATAAATGAGCTATTGATTCATAAAGAAGAAACAGACTTACACCAAAAGATAAGAGGAATTGCAGAAAAATATAGAGGTTTTCAAATTGCTCATCGTGTTTATGAAAGTTTGTATGGTGAAAATGGGCAAGCTTGGAAGTTTTGATTTTTTTTATGGATAAATTATTTTTTGAGCATCAATAAAATAAAGAGTAATGAATCTGTATTATTTTTTGCAGTATTTGTCCCTTGCTCTTCGTTTGTTTTAAGATTAACAGTGTATTGAAAAAAACTGAAAGTAAAATGAAAATACAGATACCAAAGCCGTGTCATGAAGACATGAATAAAATGAGCCCACAAGAAAAAGGGCTTTTTTGTGGTTCTTGTCAGAAAGTAGTTATTGATTTTTCGTCTATGACAGATACTGAGATTGTTGATTATTTCAAAAAAATAGGAAGTCAAAAAACGTGTGGTTTATTCTCTACAACACAAGTAAACAGAACACTACAACCTCAAAAAGAAAAAATAGAAACTCCAAGACGAAGATTTTTCTTTAAGGAATTGGCAGCAGCTTCAGTTGCTTTTTTTCTAACTTCTACGACTGCCAAATCGCAAAATGACACAACACAAGTAGAATACAATCAAAAAATTGAAACGGATTCAATTGAAAGTATAGCTCCTCCTTTTGCTATCAATGGAAAAGTAGTCAATGGAAATGAAGTTTTATCAGAAGTTATCATTTCTATAAAAGGCACAGAGCATAAAACAACTTCTTTAGAAAATGGAGTTTTTTCATTTTTGATTCCTCAAGATACAATTCAACAGCAAGATAGTATTATTTTAGTAGCAGAGTATGAAGGTTTTAAAACTAAAGAAATTGAAATTTCTGCTAGTATTCTTCAATCTATCTTAATTGATTTTGAGGAGGAAAAAGAATTGCCTTTAGAGAAAGAAGAAAAAATACAGAAACAGAGTAAAAAGGAAGAAGAACAAATTACTGAATTTGAGTATGAATTAATCGACTGGTATAATGCGTATAGAATAGTAGATGGAGATACAATCTATATGCAGGTATATGGAGATATTTTATACAAAGAAGAGTTTCCTAAGAATAAACTTTTCTATTACATTGATTGCTTATTAAATCCAATTAAAAAAGAGGTGTTTCCAGTAAACATTAAAGAACAAGACACTAATAATCAATCAAAAGAAACAACTTTAATTCCTCATGTTTCAAAGTGGTACACGAGAGCTAGATTGTATCAAAGTCTTAAAAATTTGATGAGAAGGACATTTGTTTAATTGAATAACAAGAACAAAAAAATATCAAAACCATTCTATGACAATGTTCGTTTAGATTACATTAGACTTAAAATTAAATCAAAAAAACAGTTTATTATAAATGGAAAATACCACCACAGCAAAACAGCAAATCAAAAACGCATTTATTCAATATATTAGACAACATGGAAAAGCTCCTGCGACACCTTATAATCTAATGGCAGAGCTAGGAGAAGACGAAAAGTTTTTTTATGATAATTATTCTAGCTTCAATAATATAGAACAAGAAATTTGGGGAGAATATCTTACCGAAACAGTTCAGCGTTTGCGTTCTGAATCAGTTTATGCAGAATATATGGTGCGTGAAAAATTACTTGCCTTTTATTTTACGTTGGTAGAAGTTTTGAAAGAAAATCGCAGTTTTGTAACCAATGAACTTAGCGCAAGAAATGGAGGATTTAGAAGGAAAGTATTATCAGACTTCAAAAATGGCTTTTATGAATATATAAATGTTCTTTTAGAAGAAGGAATGGATACAGGAGAAGTAGAACAACGTATGTTTATAGCTAAAAAATATGATTCACTTCTTTGGGCAGAAACTGAATTTTTGATTCGTTTTTGGGTAAGAGACGACAGCAAAAACTTTGAAAGAACAGACGCAGCCGTAGAAAAAACAGTCAATTTTGCAATGGATTTGATTGGAAGAAATTTAGCTGATTCAGCTTTTGATTTTGTAAAGTTTTTGTTTCAACGAAAATAAACTTATTGAATTACGAATTACGAATTACGAATTACGAATTTGATTTTTTTTAAAGACAGAAGGAATTTGAGTAAAATCAAATTCCTTTTTTTCTGCAAAAAGGCTTTGTTGTAAAAAAAAAGTTGTCAGAATTGTATTTATTTCCACCTTACTTGGTAGGGATAGCGTTCATAAATGGCATTGTCTTCATTTATGGTATAACCTTGTTCTCCATAATTTTTTGCTTCTTGCATCAGTCTTTTTGCTTCGTCTATATTTCCCAATCTTCTTTCGCAATCAGCCTTGTAAAACAATACTTCTGAAAACTGTGGGTATTTTTTTAATGCTCTATCAAATGCTGTTATTGCTTCTTTGTATTTACCCTGTTCATATCTTGAAATCCCTAAATAAAATAAATCAAGGTGATGAACCATATCCTCTCCTTTTTTCAATTGTTGATTAGTGTCTTCCTCCAGTATTTTTTCTGCTTGGGAAAATTCGTTCAGTTGAATTTTACTCAGCGCAATATAAAAATTATAGGTATGATCCATAACATAACCATTACCGTTTTTCTTCTTACAATCTTCAAAGTCAGTTATAGCCTCCTTATATGTTTTGGCGAAAATACATTTTATAAATGCTCTATATTCTTGCCAGTGATTGCTTTTATCGAATTTTACGGCTTTATCTATATAATTCATTCCAAGTTCATATTTGCCTTGTTTGAATAATGGCATTGCCTTTTGTTGCCATAAATAAGCGATTGTGGAATCCTTTGCTAAACCTTTATCCATTTCTTCCTGCCATTCTCTTGAATACAAACCCTTTGCCTTAGCTCCATTTTTTAAACACTCCTTTATTATTGCCTCCTGTTGTTCTTTTGAAGTAATCTGGTAATTTACTTCAGTTTCTGAATCAACTCTTTTTTCTGTTTCTTTTTGTTTGCAAGAAACAGCTATTAAAACTAGGATTCCAATTTTAAAAAATATTTTCATTTTTGATTTGTTTTATGATGTAAAACGGTGTCTGTATGAGGCGCATTTATCAATCATTTCTTTTAGTTCTTCGATAGTTGGTTCTTTACCATTTAGTTTTCTATGAAGCATAGAATGACAATTTGGACAAACTGGTATTAAATCATTTCTATAATCTATTTTATAATTTTTTCCTATTTCGTGAATTGGAATTAAGTGATGTATATGAATAAAATCTGTTCCAATTTCCCCATACATTTCTTCAAAATTCAAGTCGCAAACTTTACAATTCAGTCCATGAAAATTCACAGCATTTTCTCTCGCTTTTGAGCTTCTCTCGTATTTATTAACTATTATCGTTTTTTTTGCACCTTCATACTCCATGTCCTCTTCTTTTACAACGTCTGGAAAAAAGTCAGTTTGATAGTTGTCTGTAAAAAAGGTTTCGATATGCTTTAGTAGATTTTCATCTTTAATTTTCACAGGACCTTGTGGTGCAGCTTTTAATCCATTTTCTTTAAGACTTTCAAGTTTCATTTGACTGTTCGAAATTTGTTCAACAAGCCTTAAAGTCATAAATTTTCCATCTAGTGATTTAGAATACTCCTCTTCATCCAACCAATATTCTTTATCATCTCTAATTTGGTCAGAGTTAAGGTCAATTCTGTCAACGATACATTTGTATTGTATCATCATTAAAGGTCTTGTACAATAAATGTAAATAATATCTCTTACTTTGAATTTAGCTTTTCCTTGTCTCCAATCTATTGAACCATAGTGTTCAAAAGAACTTGAGTGGTCATACATTTTTGAATTTGCAGAAATTATCCAATTCATTATTGATTTTTGATTTTAATTTTGACCAACTTTATTAACAAATACAAAAACATTCAATTATTTTCTGACAGAGTTTACAATAAATGGCAAATGAATTTTTATGTATTTCATTTACCATTTATCATTCACAATTTACAATTCAAAGAATTACGCTTTTTTCAAACCTAATTCTATCAAACGCTCATTCAAAAATTCTCCTGCTGTGATGTCTTCAAATTGTTTTGGGTTTTGAGTATCAATACAATTATCCAAACACGTCAAATCCATTTCTGAACGTGGGTGCATAAAGAATGGAATCGAATAACGAGAAGTATTCATTTTGTCTTTTGGAGGATTAACCACTCTGTGAATCGTAGATTTTAGTTTGTTGTTTGTCAAACGAGAAAGCATATCGCCAACATTTACAACTACTTGCTCAGGAAGCGCAGTAATCGGAATCCATTTGTCATCACGACGCAAAACCTGCAAACCGTCAGCACTTGCACCCATCAAAAGCGTAATCAAATTAATGTCGCCATGTGCTGCTGCACGAACAGCATCAGGAGCTAATTCTTCTGGATTTGGAATTGGGAAATAATGGATAGCTCTCAAAATACTATTTCCATTGTGAATTTTATTATCAAAATAATGTTCTTCTAAACCCAAGTACAAAGCAGCAGCCTGTAAAAGTTCTTTACCCGAATTTTCTAAAGTTTGATACGCATGTTTTGTGTATTTTTCAAATTCAGGAGTTTCATTTGGAAAAATATTATCAGGATATTCCATCAAAGCTGTATCATCTTTTTTATCTTTTTCCTCAAAAATTTGTCCGACGTGATAAAATTCTTTCAAGTCAGGCGTTTTGAAACCCTTTGCAGTTTCTCTTCCTTTGCTGATATAACCACGCTGACCTGCAAGAGCCAAGTTTTCGTATTTGCGTTTGGTATCTTCGTCTAATTGGAAAAATTCTTGTACAGAATCGTACAGTTTATCTCTATCGTCATCTGCCAAACCGTGATTTTTGACAGCTACAAAACCAATATTTTCCCACGCTTTGCCAAGTTCTTGTACAAATTTTGCTTTGCGCTCTCCACCTGCTCTAAAGTCTGCCAAATCTACTGACGGAACTTCATCATATAAAATATCGCTCATAGTATTTTTTTATTTATTGATTTAAAAGGAAATTTTTAGTAAAATAATGAAATCTTTGTGCATTTTCAAAATTGAAAAAATATAAAAAACATTTCAATAAATAAGGAAACCAAAGAAAGGATACGTATTTTTGCAACTTATATCAGAATCTATCATCCGTATTTTATATAAAAAATGAAAAATCCTTTTTGGAAATATGCTTTTCTGACGGCTGCAACAATGGCTGTTGGCGTGCTTTTACTTAATGTTACTCTTCATTTGATTGGCAAAAATCCATTTAGAGAGGCTGAGTTTATGTTTATGCCGATTTACTTTGGACTTCTAGTGTGGGGAATGTTTCGTTACAGAAGAGAAATCATGAAAGGCTATTTAGAAGGTTGGCGAGCAATCAGTTTTGGTCTTTTGGCTAATTTCGTAGCTATTGTTTTGTATTGTGGACTTTTATATGGTTTTCTTCGTACTGTTCCTGAGGCTTTGGAAAGACATCAAATTGAAGTAGATGCTTATAATATAGCTCTAAAAGAAGGAGCAAAAGCGCACATGGAAGAATCAGAAGAATTAAGTGGGTTGCTTTTAGAAGCTTCAAAAAAAAATGACCGAATTACACCTGCTGTAATGGCAATAGATAAATTCTTCAAAATGGGAACTATTGGTTTTGTAATTGTAATGGTAGCAGGACTTTTTATGATGAAGAGAAAACCTGAATAAAATCAATTACGAATTACGAATTTTTAGTTCAATATGAAACAATTGAAGTCATTCAATAATTTATCACTAATCACTAATCACTAATCACTAATCACTAATCACTAATCACTAATCACT
>JAHDBD010000008.1 GCA_020630575.1 Bernardetia sp. | reverse complement strand
GCAGGTAGGATTCGAACCTACGACCCACGGCACCCAAAGCGTAGAAGTAAATTTTATTTGACCGATTTCAAATAAAAACGATAATTATAAAATTAACGTTGCTCTACCAACTGAGCTACTGCTCTCATATATCATAAAAAAATACAGATAATTTTCAGACAGTAAGGACTCGAACCTAAACCCTCCGATGGGAGAGTCTAACCAATAGAAGTATATCTGAATTGACCTTGTATTTTTTTGTCTGTAATAACTTTTTATCACAAAAAAGTGGGTCAGACAGGAATCGAACCTGTGTACATAAGTGCAGTAAACTTTATTTGACCGATAAAGCGATAATTATAAAACTTCTATTGCCTATCCTCTTGGCTACTGACCCTTTTTTAATTTATAGAAACACTACGCATAAAAAATGAAAATAGTTTCCTTGAAGTAGAAAAAATAAAAAAACCTACTCTATTTTCGTATAGAGCAGGTGTTATAAGTTTCAATATATTTTTGCAATTTTACTTTCTACTTACCAAAAAAACACCCAAAAATATACACGCTGCCCAAATGAGCTTTGTAGTGGTAAGAGAATCTTTATCTAAAGCTATCGCTATAAAAGTAGCTAAAACAGGCTGTAAGTAAATATAAATTCCGACTACACTAGAGGAAACACTTCGTAATGCCCACGCATTTAATAGATAAGCCAAAAAAGTAGTAAAAAGTACAATATAGCCTAAACCTACATAAATCATTGGTGGCATTTCTGTAAAATTAGTTGTTCCCAAATCGGAAAAACCAAAAGGCAAAACAAAGGGCAAAGCAAGTGTAAACATCCATTTACTAATTGAGAGTGCAGAATATTTCTTCAAAAGTGGTTTTGCAATAACTAAATAAATAGCATAAGAAGTGGCGTTGAGAAGAATAAATAAATCACCTAAATTAAAGTCAAAAGCAAGTGCAAAAGGAAGTGTAGAGTCAGAAACTGTTTTACTACTAATAAGCATGGCAGCTCCTAAAAGTCCCAAAGCCACTCCCAAACCTTTCAGAAAAGTAAATTTTTCACCTCCACTTATTGCCGAGACTACCAAGACAAGTAAAGGTGTTGTGGTCATTATCAAAGCTGCATTAATAGGTGTAGTTCGTGCCAGTCCTTCAAAAAACAAAAGTTGATTTACGACCACTCCAAAAATAGCACTCAAGAGTAAAATTATTTTTTCCTTTCTATTAGATAGAATAAGTTTTTTTCCTCCTACCAAAATCCAAAATAAAAATGCTGCTCCCAAAACACGCATTAAAATTGTAGCGGAAGGAGAAATATAAAGAGGCATTACCTCTTTTGCAATGGTGTAATTTGCTCCATAAATCAGTGCAACAGCAAAGAGAGCCAAATGAACAAGAATCGTTTTATCTATCTTGGGGAGTTGTATTTTCATACAACAAAAGTAGTAAATTGTAACCTAGCTTTTGAGAAAGTGATTATGAAATAACCTATTTTTTACTTTAAAAAATCAAAAAACACCATAAAATCCGTTCCAATTTTGAAAAAAAACGAAAAATTTTTAAATTTATCTAAACGACTTTGTCTTTTTTTCGTTTATAGAATATATAAAGTAGAATTGAATTCAGAATTTTACATAAAAAGAATTTTAATTATTTGAATATACTTTGAATAATGACTTAATACACTCACTTTTTCAACTTTTCTATCCCTATGCAAAAATTAACAGTAAAACAATCACTTAGTCAGAAATTATCGCCTCAACAGATACAGTTTATAAAATTATTACAAATTCCGACAGCAGAATTAGACTCAAGAGTGGAGGAGGAGCTAGAAAGTAATCCTGCTTTAGAAGAAGGTAGAGAAAAAGAGAAAGAAAAAGAAGACGATAATAGTGATGATTATGATGAAATGGATTATTCAGAAACGTCTTTAGAGTCTCTTAAAGATTCGACAACAGATATAAATATCAATGATTATTTAAGTCAGGATGATGTAGCAGGTTATAAAATGCAAGGTGACGGAAACTATCAAGAAGAAGATAGAGATATGCCTATTTCTTCTATGACTTCGCTTATTGATGAACTTACTCGCCAACTTGGATATTTGCGCCTAGATGAACGTATGCACACTATAGGAATGCAACTTATTGGCAGTATTGATGATGATGGCTATATTCGAAGAGATGTAGATGCAATTGTTAATGATCTTGCTTTTATACAAAATATTCAAACAGACAAACCAGAAGTAGAAAAACTATTGCGCAGAATTCAGCAATTTGACCCCGCAGGAATAGGAGCTAGAGATTTACAAGAATGTTTATTAATTCAGCTAAAAAGACAAGAAAGAGTAAAAAAAGAAGACGAACCACTAACAGACGAAAACAAAGGAGAGTTTAAGGTTTTAGAAGATGCTATTCATATTATTTCGATGTGTTTTGAAGAATTTAAGAAAAAACATTTTAAGAAAATTCAGCGCAAACTCAATCTTTCAGAAGATGAATTAAGAGCTGCAATGAATGTTGTATTAAAATTAAACCCAAAACCAGGTGGTTCAGGTTCTGGAATGGTAAAAGTGCAATATGTAATTCCAGATTTTACCATAAAATATAATAATGGAGACCTAGAACTTTCATTGAATTCTAGAAATGCGCCACAGCTTCATGTTAGTAGAAATTATACTAATATGCTAGAAGGTTATGATAAAAGTGATAAGAAAGATAAAAAACTAAAACAAGAAGTTTCTTTTGTAAAGCAAAAATTGGATGCTGCAAAATGGTTCATTGATGCTATCAAACAACGTCAGCATACATTATTAAAAACAATGAGTGCAATTATGGAATATCAAAGAGAGTTCTTTTTAGAAGGAGAAGATTCAAAACTTCGTCCAATGATTTTGAAAGATATTGCAAATGAAATTGGGATGGATATTTCAACAGTTTCTAGGGTTGCAAATAGTAAAGCTGTTCAGACTGACTTTGGAGTTTTTCCATTAAAATATTTCTTCTCAGAAAGTATTCAGACTGATTCAGGCGAAGATGTAAGTAGTAAAGAAGTAAAAGCCATTTTGAAAGAACTTATTGAAGACGAGAGCAAACGCAAACCGTATTCAGATGATAAATTAGAAAAATTATTACGTGCTAGAGGGTATCAAATTGCAAGAAGAACAGTTGCCAAATACAGAGAACAACTTAATATTCCAGTTGCTAGACTTAGAAAAGAAGTTTAACATCTGGTCGTCGGTGAGGACACCAACAACGGCTATAACTTGCCATTGTTGTTGTCCCATCAACGACATAGTACAAAAATTGTCAGTAGTTTTTGGTAATCCAAAATAACTCTGACAATAGTTTAATAAAAATTCTTATTTTTCTTTAACCTTCCAAAATAGCCTCTTTAATCATTTTTTTTGCTTCACGAGCCTCAATAGAACGGTAATGTTGATGAAGCATATAATAAATCATACACTCGTGTTTTCTCTGACTTGCTCTAAAAAATCTATTCAAAAACATGTGTATATAACTTCCTATTAAATCCTCTAAAGGTAATTCTAGTTCTGAATTTTTACGTAATTCTTTAATTGCCAAAATTACATCTTTTGTGCTTTCACTCCTTTGCCCATAAATCTGAGTATATGGAGTAGAAGTATTTTCATCTAAAATATTTTCAATTGCCTTTCTATTATCTCTATATTTTTTGGCAAGTAGTTTTATTTTTGAAGAACCTTCAATAGCAAATTCTTTTAAAAATGCGACAGATAAAAATTCCATAATTGATTTTTTCTGACTAACTGTAAGTCCAAAATCATTTAACAGAAAATCAACGCCTTGCATTCCTACTTTCCAACGCAAATTATCATCATTGATAGTATTCAAAATCTCAGAGATAGCTACACTATCTCTAAAGAATAAATATTCACTATTGATAATATTTTTAGTTCCGTACCTTTCTATTTCACGTTGATAGGTGTCAATTTGAACTTTCCAAATCAATTCATTTTTGATGTAAGCATCCAAATTTTGATACATCGTGCTTATCAAACTTTCATAGAAATTACCCGTACCTTTAAATCGTACTCGTATATGATGTTCAGGGTCAGCATATCTGATAAAGAACCATTCTTTTATTTTTCCTTCTTGTAATAGCTTTTCTGATAGAGGATAAATAATAGTTGTCAGAATTTCCTCAGCTATTTTTACACCTGTATAGATTTTGAAATACAACCATTCTGAGCCTACATAAAAATCTCTTTGTATATCAGAACTTTCATTGGTTTTACTTATAATTAGATTCGTACTTTCTATTACTTCTTTATTTTCAATTTCATTCTCAAATGGAATAATAAATTCATTGGTATAACCATTTCCTTTTTCGTCTTTGATAAACAAATTATCTGAAGTGTAGAGCATTTCCTCTACAGTGACCTCTGTTCTTTTTCTTAATTCCTGCCAAAAAACAGCTATATTTTCATCATTTTCTGCAAAAAGGGGCAAAATATTATCTCCATCACCAAAAGTTAGGTGTTGAGGAATTTGTTTATCTTTAAAATAATCTCGCAATTTTGAGACAGCTTCTTCAACAGAACTTTTCTTGCTCAAACCAACGTGTTTCAAATTGATTTTCCATTGAGCAGAACAAAGTATGACCTTTCCAAATTCTACTCTAGGCAAATAGGATTCTGAGGCTAATTCTCCCCAATCAAAAGTCAAATCATTGGTTGTTCCCTGCGCCTGCAAATCACACAAAAAACGATAAACAGGAACTTCTCCAAAACTATAATTATGAGCATTTGCCATTCTAGGCTCTATTTCTTTATTGTATTTTTTCGAACGAAGTTTTATTTTCTCTTCTGAAATAGAAACTAAAATATCATTCAAATAAATAGGAATTGCCTTTTCAGATGGTAAAACGCCTATCGGAATTTCATAATTTCGCAGTTGAGGACGAGCAATAATATTTCCTGTACGAGATTCAGGCAAATGAATTATCTCGGCAAGAATTTTATCTTTTACTAATTCTTGTTCTCTTTTTGCTACCTCTAAAACTTGCTTCTCTATATTTTCATTAGCATAACAAAAACGTCCTAACAAATTTATGGCAGAAGAACCTGAAGTAGCTACATGTTTTATTTTGTACTCTCCATCTTCTATTTCTTTCTGAGAAGAAGCGAGTATATTTACTAATGAGGAATAAGTCAGTGGTCTATTATTTGCTTTTTCATTGGTATCAATTCCCAGTATTTTTAAGTCACTATTTTGTATTTGAACAGAATCACTTTTATTCTTGAGAACTTCAATAAATTTTTTCCTTAATACAGCAGCCCATTTATCATTTTTATTTTCTTGATTTACAATTGTCATTCTGCGCAAAGGCATTCCTTCCAGTAAAGGTGCAGTATCATTTTGAGATTGTGTTCTGACAGGATAACCCAATCCATTTTCTGGGTCAAGTACCTGCATCAAAGGAACTTCTCGTTCTTCATATCTTTGTAAAAAAGCATCTTTAAAACTCTCTAAAAGTTGTTGCTCTTTAAAAATTTCTACTTTACTTAAAAGATGTGTAGCTTTTGCAACCTCTCTTTTTATAGAATAATTTAATTTAGACTCTTGAATAGCCAAAACAGTATCTACTTGAAATAAAGTATTGATTTCGAATGGAATTTCTAATGCTTTTACTCTTTTTGAAAAAGCTACTAAATCTTTAGGTTCAAGTTTATTTTCTTTATAATAGCTATTCAAATCTATCAGTAAAGATTCGGATTGTCTTAAAAACTCTATTTCTTTCAGATATGGATGTAAAGAAAAAAGATGTGTAAGACTAGTTCTGATGATTTTTTCAAAAGGATCTCCTGTAACTTTCAAATCTAGCTCAGTAATCAAAATTTGTTCTCTTACTAGTTCTTGAATAAACTCTGTAGATTCTTCTAAAGTAATATCAAACTCCAAAAGCATTTCAGCAATTTGATGTATTTGCTTTCCTTCTTCACAGAAATTGATTATTTTATCTAAAAACTCATCCCATTCTACTTTTGTAATGGCATATTTTCTATGAGTTGAATTTGTTTTATAATGCTCTATAAATCTAAAATCTTCGGCTTGTCGGTATAATGTCGTGTTTGGATATAATTTTAATAGTGCAACTAATTCGGGAATTTGATGTAGTTTTTCCACCCAGTTTGACAATACAGACATATCCAAAGAAATATGATATTTTTTCACTCCTTGATGAACAAAATTTCCTGTTTTGTCACTCAATTCTCCTGCATGTATTCCTGAAAAAGCACCAAAAGGCGTACAACGAAAACGAGAACGCAAATCATATTTGGTTTTAGAAATTTGATATTTTTCTAGTTTATCTTTTTTTATATTTCCCTTTTTATATTCTTGAATAGTAGAATGAAATTCTGGAGAAGACAAAAATATAGCTTTCTCATCGGCTTCTTGTTCACTAAATAAAGGATTGAGAGGGGAACGTAAAAAATAATAATTCATTTTGATTATTTTATAAAACTAAGTTATTTTATTTAAGTATCAAGAATTGTGTTTTGTAGAAATAAGTATTTCTTGAAACAGACTAGTAAGTGTGTTATACATTTGGAAAATCAGTTAAGAAAAGACTGTCCCAACCTTTTTGTATTTTATTGTCAAGATGCACTAACAGAACACCAGAAAGTCCTTCTAAAAGAGAAAAATCACTTTGCCAAACTATTTCATTTTCTTGATTAGGAATAGGTAGTTTTGTATCAAATTTATCCTTCTCTAAAACTTTGGTAATTTCATTTTCAAGTCTTTTTATTTCAGTTTGTAATTCTTTTTTAGGAAATACTTCATTGATTCTCTTAAAAATCAGACAATTTCCAGCCAAGCCATGACACAAACCCAAATCAAAAATAATATTATCTATATCTGTATTATTGACTAGATAATTTCTTTGATTGTCTTTCAAATTTATGGCATTATCTAACGTATATGAAAGTTTTTTCTTTACTTTTTCATTTTTAGGAAATACCAACATAACCCAAGTCAGCGCAATAGAAACAGATAAATCTCCATAACACCAAGCTAATCTACTATATTCTTGTTCTGTATTCATGGGAAAACAGTAGTGATTATTTTCTAATTCATGGGTCAATACATGTTCAGTCAATAAAGCAATAGTAGTTTCAATTTCTTCTTTTTCTTTTATCTTTAGAGAATCTTTAAGATGAAGAAAACCCTTGCAAAGTCCTGCAATAATTCCACAAATTCCATGTGCTAAACCAAAGTCATTTAATTTATCATTTTGATAAAGTTGTAAGGAAATAGTTTGAAGTAAAAGTAAAGTTTGATGTGTTTTTTGTTTTTGTTCAGAAGCAATAAAAAAATTGAGAACTGAAACAATACCTTCAAATGTATCATAATTTAGCTCTTTACTCATTTGAAGTGCATTATCATAAATATCATCAGCAAAATCAGCTACAAACTCTGTTTTGTGAGAATTGAAAACAGATGGGTTTACTTTATCCAAATAAGTGAGCAAAAGTCCAATTCCAGAGAGTCCATAGATATTTGAAGGAACAAAAGATGCGTTTTGTACTTCTACATAAAATTTTTCTAATAACTCCTCTGTTTTTGTTGAATCTATATTTGAGAGAAGATATAAACTGCCTAGATTTCCTATAAGACTTGTGTTTTGAAAAAAAACCTCACTTTGAATATCAAAATAATTTAAAATATCATTATTATCCATATACTTCATTTTCTATTAATTTGCTTAAATGATGTAGATTTTCTTCTTTCAAAGAAGCATGTGATAAATCACAGAACACAAAATTTTCTACTCCAGAATCTTTAGTTATTTTTTCAAATTCTTCGTGACACTTTTCATAAGAACCTGTAATATTTGGTTTCCAAGTTGAGCCATTACCTAAAAAATTATTCAATTTCAATTCTGCATTTTCATTTGTGTCACTACAAACTCCTGCACATGCAATAACTACATTAGGAATACGCTCATTTTTTTCATAAAAAACGTCTCTAAATTTTTTGATAGCCTCTGCTAATTCTTGACTCCATTCATTTCCATGAAATAAAGATATACAATAATCAAGATTATGTTTGATGGCACTTTCCATTCCACCAGTGCCACTACTTAATGTCCAAAGCACTGGATTTTGAGTTCCATAGGGAGGAACTGGGATTTGTGTATGTTGATTTCGTGCAAACAATATCAAATCTTCATATTTTTTTTCTAAATCAACATCTTTAATATCTATATCTAATAAATGCTTTGCATAAGTTTCTGTAACCGAACCTCTTGCTAATCCTAATTCTATTCTATCACTATAAAGAGCAGCAGCCAAACGAAAATTACTTGCAACTCTATACGAATTATTTACAGATATAATAACACCTGCCGAACCTACTTTTATTTTTTCTGTAAAGCCAGCAGCCATAGCAACCATTAAATCGGTATTTCTCCAAGCTGTATCAGGTGCATGATGTTCGGCTAACCAATACCTCTCAAAACCTAATTCTTCAGCAAGTTGAACAGCAGAAAAAGTATTATTTAATACATCAGCAGAACTTTCTGTTTCTAGTGAAATGAGTCCTAAATCAAGAATTCCTAGTTTCATATTATTTTGCTTTATATTTTGTATAAGGTTGGCAATTATTGAGGAAAATGACAGCATCACACACTTCTTGTATCTCCATTTCTGTATCTTGATAGCCTAATATTCTAGAATTAATTGCTTGGTTTTGTTCAGTTTGGGGAATATCTAGTTGTGAAGAAAAATTCATTAAATAAGACTCTGTTTTTCCCTCTTTACTTTTTTGTAATGCCAAATACTCTAATGTATTTTCTTTTGGAGTCTTGACTTTTACAGTTCCAAAGCTAGTTATCTTTCTACCAGAAAAAACTGAGTAGGTAATTAGAAAATATTTTTCTTTATATCTTTCTTTGAGTCTATTTCCAATAATAACAAGTTGATCATTCTGAAAAAAATCTGTATTTACTTTTGCAGGTTCTTTCAAAAAATGTCCCGAAGCTCCCCACAAAATCATTTTTTGATTTGGATATTCTTTTTTCAAAAATTCTATGTTATTGAGCATATAGTAATCTCTTCTATTCCTAAAACTCATACTGTCTTTGGCTTGCCTATTGTCACGTAACTGAACAATATTATACAACTGTTGCAATAAGAAACGTTCATCTTGTGTCTTGTTAGTTTTTTCTTCTAAAGAAGATATTATTCTCTTTGTTGGAGGAATAAGTTCAGATACAATCCTGTTTCCATTCATAAAAAGAACTTTCAAATTAACAGTATTTGTTTTTTTTAGATTTTTATAATATTTTTTTTTCTCTTCTTTAGATAATAATTCCTTAGTTGCTAGATATTTATCCAATTCAGGCAGAAGATACTCCATTGTTTTCCTTCCAGAATGATTACTATCAAAACCAGTAATAATAATAGAGTCTCCTTTTTTATTTTGTTCTTCTACAAAATCAAATAAGGCAACTAACTCTTGGCATTCAAACTGTGCATATATTCCATTAAATAAATCTTGTGGATCTTTTGATTTTAAAAACTTCTTATAGGAATGATACATTTCAAATGTATTTGACTCAAAAGCCAAAATTTTGAAATTTCTTTTTTCAACTAATTTTTTCACCAAATCTGTGCGATGTATATTGATAGTTCCATCATAATGATTAGGTTCACCTAATGCTACTATTTCAATTTGTTCACTAAGATTATTTGCAATTTTTTCATTTATTTGAGCTTGGCTCATTTGGCTATATAATAATAAATTCAATACTAACAATACCACTATTCTATACCACATAAAAACTATTTTGATTCTATACTTAAAATTTAATTCAAAAAAGAAGATAAATTTCTTGTCTAGCTTCTTTTTTTTATTCTGACTACTCAAGAATGCAAAAAACAAATTTACAAGATTAAAGCACTCGCCCTCATTTCTAGAACCACAAACGATTAAACAACATCCTCTCAAGGCTAATTCCTCTCCACTATTTAACAGATACTTTACTTATTTTTCGCCTGTCAAAACAAGATTTTTTTATTTAGAATAAAATAAACAATAAGGCAACCGCACCAAAATTAACAAAGGCTCTTTAATGAAAATAGAAAAACTTTCATATATAATAAAGATAAATTACTTTTTAAAGTTAAAACTTCATTTAAAGCTCAATAACAAGGGGGAGAAAATTTTGGTACAGTTGTCTTAAATTTAGAGAAGCCAAATGAGAATCAGCTTCTATCAGATTACAAAGGAATACAAACAATTGCTTTACATGAATGAGAGCAAACTTTTTTAGAACCACAATGAATTAAACGACTTCCTGTCAAAGCTAATTCTGCAGGTGCTTGTCCACCGTTGATAGATGCTTGTTGCTCATCTGTCAAAACAACAATTTTTTCTTTTTTTAATTTCAGCTTCATCTTTAAATAGATTAATAAGGTTAGTTAATTTTCCTACTCTTTTAAAGGCTTTTCGGATTTCGCCAGTTATCAAAATTAAATAAATTATATTTCTGATACGACAAATGTAAAAATCATTTTCTTAAAACACAACTAAAACACTATTTATTTTAATAAAAAATTACTCGTGAAATAAATCAATCATACTTCACCCACTAATTTTTTTTTAGTATTTTATATCTTTTTTTAACAAAAAAACACTCTTTTATTAGCTAATCAGTCAAAAAACCCACTTTTTCTATAAAAAACCAAATTAGGAATGTTAATAAACAATCTTTTTCACGTTAAAAATAAATCAAACACTTTAAAAGTAGCTTAAAAAATAAATTGTGCTTATATAAAAAACACAATTAATCTATATCAAAAATATCATATTTATTTTACTTTTAAAAAAGGGCAAAAAAAAAGCCTATACTTTTGCATAGACTTTTTTTGAACTAGATGTTTTTTTTAGAAAATATTTTCTAAATCTTCTTTTTTATACTTTAGATTTCGTTCTACAAAGACAGAATTATGATTTTCTTTTTTGAGCTGCAACATATTCTTAGAAAAAAGCCTGTTTATAAAGGCAATTGGAGTAAGGAAGACAAAAAAGACAATAGAAAGTAAAATTTTTCCATTTATCACTCCTAAAACTCCTGCAAACTTGAGCCATACCCAAGCTATTTTTTCAGCAAGCCAATTCCAAAAGAGCGCAATCACTCCAATTCCAAAAGGAATATATAACAAAACATCTATCTTAAAGACAAAATAAAATACCATAAAACCAACCATAATGGCTAATAAGGCTTCGACTACTTTTACTCTTTGCATAATTTAATTTTTAAAATAAGGTATAAATAAAAGGAGCAATAGCAGAACCACCACCAATAACAATAAGAACGCCCAAAAGCATCAAAATAATAATCATTGGAGCAAGCCAAAACTTTTTACGTTGCATCATAAATGCCCATAAATCTTTTAAAAAATCCATATTCTTTCTATTTTTAAATGAGTTTATTTTTAGTTTAAATCAAAATTTCGATACAAACCACTCTAAAGAGTATTATACAGAAATTATAATTAGTCTAATGCAAATTCTGTACGCCAATCATCTTTTTCAGCCCATTCAGGTTGAAGTTTTTTATCAAAAATGAAATCTCCAATTACTAAATAATCCATTTCTGTACGCATCAAACATTTATAAGCATCTTCTGGTGTACAGACGATAGGCTCTCCACGTACATTAAAACTTGTATT
This sequence comes from Bernardetia sp., assembly GCA_020630575.1. GTDB lineage: Bacteria > Bacteroidota > Bacteroidia > Cytophagales > Bernardetiaceae > Bernardetia. The sequence continues at coordinate 182,985 of JAHDBD010000008.1, read as the reverse complement.
GACTACCAAAGCATAACCTGTTTGTTCTTCAAAAGCACTAATGAGTTTCCAGTATCTTGGGTTTGTTTCTTTGTGAACTGTCTGAATACGAGCCGAATAATCAATGTGGGTAATAGAAGGCAAATCACTTCTGAGAAAATACAACTTTTCCATTAAAGGCAATGAATTGTAATTATCTGGAAATTTATTTTGACGAGATTCTTTGACAGGCTGCACCAAAAGCATATACGGAGAAGGTGTTGTTTGCTCAAAATATTCTTCTACTTTTTCAGCCAAAACTGAAGGAGCAAAAGGTCTAAATCCTTCTCTATATTTAATTTTCAAGTTTAATTTTTTCTGCATTTCTGGGTTACGTGCATCTCCTAAAATACTTCTTCCTCCCAAAGCTCTAGGACCAAACTCCATTCTTCCTTGAAACCAACCAATTACATTTCCTTCTGCTAAAAGAGAAGCTGTTTTTTTAGCTAAATCATCAAAATTAGCATACTTTTCTGAAACAGCATTGTATTTTTTGCCCATCTTCTGAATATCTAATTCTGAATATTGAGGACCTAAATAACTACCCTGCATTTGGTCTAAAGTATCAGTAATCTCTCTTTCTTGTTCGAAATAAATATGATAAGCTGCTTGTGCTGCACCCAAAGCACCACCTGCATCACCTGCTGCTGGTTGAATAAAAATATTCTCAAAAATATTCTCTTTTTCTAGTTTTCCATTTGCAACACAATTTAAAGCAACACCACCAGCCATACAAAGATTTTTTGAACCTGTTAGTCGCTTTGCTTCCTGTGCCATCAAAATAACTACTTCTTCTGTCACTTGCTGAATAGCCAAAGCCAAATCACAATGCACTTGATCAATTGGAGTTTCTGACTTTCTTGTCGGCACACCAAAAAGCTGTTCCCATTTTTTTTCTTGAATCATGCGTAATCCTGTCGCATAATTGAAATATGATTGGTCTAACCAAATAGAACCATCAGGATAAATATGACAAAGAGTTTCTTTTATTTTTCTTACAAATTCTTTGGTTTGGTCTGCTTCTGGATTTCCATAAGGAGCAAGTCCCATCAATTTATATTCTCCTGAATTGACTTTAAAACCTGTATAATAGGTAAAAGCAGAGTATAAAAGACCTAAAGAATGAGGAAATTGTAGTTCTTTTAGAATTGTAATATCTTTTCCTTTTCCATGACAAATCGAAACAGTTGCCCATTCTCCAACACCATCAATTGTAAGAATGGCTGCATCTTCATAATTTGAAGGATAGAAAGCACTTGCAGCATGTGATAAGTGATGTTCGGGAAAGAGAAGTTTAAAACTTTTTTTGTCGTAGTCTTCTATTTCTTTTAGCTCTTGATAAATCATTCGTTTCAAAAACATTTTTTCTTTTAACCAAACAGGAATTGCCGTCAAAAAAGAAAGTAAGCCTTTTGGAGAAAAAGCATAATAGGTTTCTAAAAGGCGTTCAAATTTGAGAAGAGGCTTATCATAAAAAACAATCGCATCTAGTTTATCAAGTGTAAGTCCAGATTCTTCCAAACAGTATTTTATAGCCTGTGTAGGAAAATTTGGGTCATGTTTTATTCGTGTAAAACGTTCTTCTTGAGCTGCTGCAATTATTTTTCCGTCTTGGAGAAGTGCTGCTGCCGAATCGTGATAAAATGCTGAAATGCCGAGAATATTCATTTGCTAATAGTAATGTAGAAATGTATGAACTACAAAATTAGGATTTATTATTAGAACTACATACTTTTGAAAGGAGTTTTTACTACAAAAACAAATTTCTACTGAAAAAACTAAATCTATAAAATGTTCAAAAAATTAAACCCTAGTCTTTCCTTTTTACTTATTGCAGTGTTTCTTTGGCTCTTACAATATGGATTTGACATAATTGTTGGAGATGGTGACGGAAAAATCATATTTTGGGGTATTTATGTTTTTGTAGGTTTCATGCAAGTATTTTTGATTCTCTCAGCATTGCTTTGGTTACCCGAAGTAATACGAAGGCTGAAAGGAAATTTTGCGCCTACGTCTAAAGATTTCTTGAAACGAAATGCAGGAAGTGTATTTATTTGTTTTATTCTGTTTTTTGTAATTCTGATAGATTTTTTTGGTTTTGCTTTCTTTAATGAAAAAGAAGTAGAAAGAATCTATAAAGCAAGTTATTACAGAACACCACATCCCTGTTTTCATCATGGTCTAGTGCAAAATATGGCAGTAGAAGGAGTTTGGGGAGATATTAAATATCCTCTTTACACAAATTCTTTTGCCTTTAAAGACTCTTCTGTTTTTGAAGCAAAACAGAGTTTGGATAAAAAACAAGTTGTCTTTATTGGAGATTCTTTTACAGAAGGAGTAGGTGTAGTTTATGAGAATACTTTTTTTGGTAGAATGAGACAAGAGTTTTCAACCAATAATCAAATAGAACTTTGGAACGCTGGCTGTATTTCTTATTCTCCTCTTGTTTACTACAACAAAATAAAATATTATACCGAAGTAGAAAACTTTAAGATTGATTATCTATGGGTTTTCATAGATGGTTCAGATATTCAAGATGAAATAAATTATAAAGACTTTAAACCTAATTGCAATGAAAAATTTGTTCCTCAAGCAGGAACAATAGACTATTATCGTTATAATAAAAAAGATGACAACTCTCTTTTGGATATTTATAAAAATCACTCATTATTGGTGAGATTAGTTTCTAATACTTATAATAAGTTTTTTGCTGACCCAGAAGCAGATGAAAAAATAAAGTATATAAGCAATAGACTATCTTGGATAGATAACGATGCTGTTTATCAAGAATGGGGAAAAGAAGGAATTAAGCTTGCTGAAAACCACATGCAAAAACTAGTAGAACTCTGTAAAGAAAAAAACATCAAACTTACCATTGCTGTTTATCCATGGGCTACTATGATAAATAATCACGATAGACAATTACAAACGTGGAAAGACTTCACTCAAAAAAACAATATTCATTTTATCAATTTATTTCCAGTTTTTGAAGAAAAGGTAAAAGAAACTTCTTTTGAGCAAGTAAACAAAAAATATTTTATACAAGGTGATGGACACTGGAATGCAGAAGGACACAAATTAGTAAAAGAAGCTATAAAAGCTCCTTTTGAAGAAATCGTTTTAGGAATAGAAGAAATTGATAGTTTGAGTACAATTACGAATTAAAAATTACGAATTACGACCTGTCAAAGCAGCAAAGCTAATTTAAACTACTGATTATTAGTTGATTAAAAAACAGTATTTAATTTCAATCCCTTAGAAAGGGTAATGCAATAAAAATTCTCATTTTTTATTTTGATTTAATTTTTATTTAATAGGTTTTTGGTTCAATTAAAGTTTTTAGAAAAAAAGGCTTTTCTTACCTTTGCGTATGCAAGAAAAAATTATTATCCTAGATTTTGGTTCACAATATACACAGCTTATTGCTCGTCGTGTTCGTGAACTCAACGTATTTTGTGAAATACACCCTTTTAATAATATTCCTCAACTTGACCTATCATCTGGTGAAATTAAAGGAATTATTCTTTCAGGGAGTCCGTATTCGGTGCATCAAGAAGATTCGCCTAGAGTACCACAAATTTCAGAATGGCGCAAAAAACTACCTATTTTAGCTGTTTGTTATGGCGCACAACTCTTAGTTCATACCCACGAAGGCGAAGTAAAGCGTTCAGAAACTCGTGAATATGGCAGAGCAAAACTAATTCCTGTTACAGAAAATCCACTTTTGGAAGGCATTACAGCCGATTCTCAAATTTGGATGTCTCATGGAGATAGTATTTATTCTCTTCCAGATTCTATTGAAGTGATTGCCAAAACAGCGAGTATTCCTGTGGCAGCCTATCATTTTAAAGGCGAACCTACTTATGGTTTGCAATTTCACCCCGAAGTAACGCATTCGACAGACGGCAAAAAAATTGTAGAAAATTTCTTAGTCAATATTTGTAAATGTTCGCAAGACTGGACTCCTGCTGCTTTTGTAGAGGATACTATTCAATCTTTGAAAGAGAAATTAGGTAATGATAAAGTTGTTTTGGCTCTTTCGGGTGGCGTAGATTCTACAGTTGCTGCTGTTCTTTTACATAAAGCAATTGGAAAAAATCTATATGGAATTTTTGTTGATAATGGTCTTTTGAGAAAAGGAGAATTCGAACAAGTTTTGGAAACCTATCACAAAATGGGCTTAAATGTGACTGGCGTAGATTCAAAAGAACGTTTTTATCACAAGCTAAAAGACAAAACTGACCCAGAAGACAAGCGTAAAGCTATCGGTTTTACATTTATTGAAGTTTTTGATGAAGAAGCAAAACGCATTCAAGATGTAAAATGGCTCGGACAAGGAACAATTTATCCAGATGTAATCGAATCTGTTTCTGTAAAAGGTCCTTCTGCAACTATCAAATCGCATCACAATGTTGGTGGACTTCCTGAAAAGATGAATCTCAAAATTGTAGAGCCTTTACGTGATTTGTTTAAAGATGAAGTTAGAAGAGTCGGCGCAGAGCTTGGTATCGATAATTTCATTTTACAACGTCATCCTTTCCCAGGACCTGGATTAGCTATTCGTATTTTGGGAGCAGTTTCGATAGATAGAGTAGATATTTTGCAAGAAGTAGATGCTATTTTTATCAATGGACTCAGAGAAGCAGGTTTGTATGATGAGGTTTGGCAAGCTGGTTCTATTCTTTTACCAGTCAATTCGGTTGGTGTAATGGGAGATGAGCGTACCTACGAAAATGTAGTTGCTTTACGTGCCGTTACAAGTTTGGACGGAATGACAGCCGATTGGTGTCATTTGCCTTATGAATTTTTAGCTGATATCTCCAACAAGATTATCAATAATGTAAGAGGTGTAAACAGAGTAGTTTATGATATTAGCTCAAAACCTCCTGCTACTATTGAATGGGAATAAGTTAAGTTTTAGTTGTTGGTGTCGCTACGGTAAAACACCAATATAGGTCAAAAGGCTTGCCTTTGACTTGTTAGACAGTCTTTTTTATACTAGAGAAATAAAAAATGCTGTCAAAGGCAAGCCTTTACCCTACTAATTTCAGAATTATTTTAATAAAAACTATTAAGAGGATATATATAATAGCTTTCGTTTTTGGTTCAATTAATCTATAAATTTAACCTTGTTTTGTTGAGGAATAAAATTAATTTGCGTCTAATTCATCAAAACAGAAAAAATCTAGTGTCGTATTCTTGATAGTGTTTCCTAACTCTCTTGCTTTTTTCCAATCTTTACAGGCTTTGTCAGGTTGTTGAAGGTCTAAAAGCAATTTAGCTCGTTGCACATAATATTCTTTTTTACCATCATTGTAAAGAATAGCTAAGTTTAAGTTTTCCATTCCTTTGTCCTGATTATTTAACTTAAAAAATAAATTAGAACGAGTATAATGAAAATCTGATTCTGTTGGATTTTCATTGATTAGGATGAAGTTATTTTTTAAAGCTAAAACATAATTTTTTACTTCATTTTCTAGTTTTGCTATTATTTCAACTCGTTTTTGGGTTGGATTATCATTCCACTGGATTATTGTTTCAAAATCTTTTTGTGCCAAATTATCATTTTGAAGATTTGCATAAGCCAAAGCTCGCTGCTCATAATAGGCAGGTTTTGTAGAATCTTGTTTTATTAGAGTAGTATAAATTTCAATAGCTAACTCGTATTCTTTGAGACTATTGTAATATTCATCAGCTATTTCTTGAGCTGTTTTTTGTTCGTATTTGCTTAGGTCAAGAGCTGTAGAAAAATCTGTAATTGCACCCTCTTTTTCATTAATTTGACCATAAGCAATTCCTCTTTCCAAATAAAAATCACTTTCCTGAATGAGTGCATTTTCAATTGCCTTTGTATAATCTTTCAAAGCTCCATTCGGAAAACGAAAATGTTCACTATATAACTTCGCTCGCAAAAAATAAGCTGTTGCAAAAGAATTATCATAGCCTATAGAATAGCTAAGTTCATCTATTGCCTTATCATACTCTTTGACTTCGATACTTTGAAGAGCTTGATAATAATGAAACCTACTCATAAAATTATGAATAGAATTGACTAGCAAAAACATATAAGCTATAAGTCCGATAGAAATTAAAGTAGAATATAGATTTGTGTTTTTTGGGTCTTTTTGGCGTTCTGTATGATAACGTTGAAAGTTTTGCTCAGCTTCTTGAGGACGATGATTGACATAATAACTATATGAATAAGCAAAACGAAGTGTTGTATCATATTGCTGTTTCATAACTGGATTAGACAAAACTTGATAGGCTTCATTAATCTGCTTGAAAAGCTCTTCTGCAACAGGATTGTTAGGATTTTTATCTGGATGATATTCGACTGCCAAGCGTTTAAAGGCTACTTTAGCTTGCTCTTGAGAAGCAAGTTCTGGAATTCCCAAAGTAGTATAATGATTTTGCATTGCTCGTTTATCGCTTTTTTATTCTTTTTATATTTTTATTTTATAAATCTTTATTCTGCTCTTTTTTAGTCATAACTCATTAATAATCATTATGTTTACTGTTTTTCTTGGGGTAGTTTATTTAATTTACATTAAAGATATAAAAGATAAGAAAATTTTAATAACTGTGCTACTTATTTTATCTTTTTAACGCTAGAGAACAATTACAAATTACGTCTATATTTTTTTATTTCTAAATCTATCTAGGATAAGTATTTCAATTCCACTTGGGTACGATTAATTTCCGTTACAATTTCAGAAAAAAGTTGATTTATACAATAGAAACCTAATTTTTATTTCTAAAAATACCAAGTTTGTCGTCGCAGTCTAGTAATAAGAAAACCCCTAGACTACGACGACACACATAAAGCATTTGTAATCAGTAAATTAATAATTATTTTTTTTACCTATCAAATAACAATTTTTAAAAACTTAGACTCCCCTATCCTATATGCCCAAATTGGAGTTAGTTATAACCCGTAAAATTAAAAGGTGTAATCTCTAAGAGTTCATTTTTTATTTTATCAGAAACATTCAAAGTCTTTATAAACTCATGAATTGTTTCCTCATTCATTGTTTTTCCTGTGCGTGTAAGTGCTTTTAAGGCTTCATAAGGCTTTGGATAATTTTCTCGTCTCAAAACAGTTTGGATAGCTTCTGCCACAACAGCCCAATTGTTTTCTAAATCAGCTTTTATTTTAACTTCATTTATCTCTAATTTAGAAATTCCTTTTTGAAGAGATTTGAGAGCAATCAGAAAATGCCCAAACGGAACGCCCAAATTTCTCAAAACAGTTGAGTCTGTCAAATCACGCTGTAACCTAGAAATAGGAAGTTTGGTAGATAAATGTTCGAAAAGAGCCGTCGAAATTCCTAAATTCCCTTCTGCATTTTCGAAGTCTATTGGATTGACTTTGTGTGGCATTGCAGAAGAACCTACTTCATTCGGATTTATTTTTTGCTTGAAATATCCCATCGAAACATACGCCCAAATATCTCTACTAAAATCTATCAAAATAGTATTGATTCGCTTATAAGCATCTAGTCGGGCTGCCAAAAAATCATAATTATCAATTTGTGTAGTCCATTCTTGACGTTCCAAACCCAAGTGAGCAGCTAAAAAATTCTTTCCAAAACTTCTCCAATCTGTTTTTGGATAGGCTACTTTGTGGGCATTAAAATTTCCTGTTGCACCTCCAAATTTTCCAGTATGAGGAAGTGTTTTGAGGCTTTCAAATTGCTTTTCCAAACGATACGCAAAAACCTTTATTTCTTTTCCCAAATGCGTAGGTGATGCTGGTTGTCCGTGTGTATGAGCCAACAACGGAATTGATTTCCATTCTTCTGAAATAGAATTTAGTTTTTCTATTATCTCATTAATTTCATTAAATAAAACATTCTCTTCAGCTTCTTTTAATAAAATGGGATTAGCTGTATTGTTTATATCTTGTGAAGTTAGACCAAAATGAACAAATTCATTATAAATTCCTAAATCTAGCTTTTCTAACTCTTCTTTTACAAAATACTCAACTGCTTTTACATCATGATTAGTAACTTTTTCAGTCTCTTTTATTTTTTGAGCATTCTCTAAAGAAAATTCGGTATAGATTTTTCTTAGGTAAATAAGCTGTGTTTCGGAAAGCTCTGGAAGTTGTGATAATTCTGTTTTGGGAACTTTACAAAGCGCAATAAAATATTCAATTTCTACTTGCACACGAGCTTTGATAAGCGCATATTCTGAAAAATAATTTTGTAACGATTTTGTATGACGTTGGTAACGTCCATCAATGGGTGAAATGGCTGTAAGCATGAACCAATTTAGAGTTTAGAATTTAGAATTCAGAAATAATACAAATGCAAAATTTCTTGATACTAATTTAAAAGCTAAAACTAAAAATAAGCATAGTTAATTCTAAAATCTGAATTAGCTTCGCTGATTTGAGAGGTCTAACTTCTAAATTTATTTACTACAAATATAAAACTTCTGACCTCCAAAATCTAAATTTATTTTACTTCTAGGTTTTGGCTTTGCTATTTGTTCTAAATTCTAACTTATAAACCCTAAATTTATTAAGGTTTTATGGCTAAAAATATCGACCTTTGTAAGATTTTAAAACTAAAAAAAATATAAACCATCAAAAAACTATGAAGGTTACTTTTTCAACAATTGCTACCTATTTTTTTCGTGGTCTGCTTATTACAGTTCCTCTAGCTGGAACAATCTATGTCGTAATTTCTTTTTTAGAGTGGATGGATTCGCTACTCACTTTTAGTACTTGGGGAGTGGGTATTATAGTTATTTTAGTAGCTCTTACTTTTATTGGTTACCTAACCTCTCTTTTTATAGCAAAATCATTTTTTGAGTGGTTTGAAAGAATACTTTTGCGCCTTCCTATGGTTGGACTTATTTATACTTCTATTAAAGATTTGATGGCTGCCTTTGTAGGAGAAGAGAAGAAATTTAGTAAATCAGTATTAGTAAAGCTCAATGCTGAAAATGAAATTTATAGACTTGGTTTTATTACAGCAGAAGATTTATCACTACTCAAAATCAATGATTTAATTGGTGTTTATTTTCCTCACTCTTATAATATTTCAGGTAATTTGTATTTGGTAGCTGCTAAAAATATTACTCCTATTGATTATGATAATTCGGCTGACTTAATGAAATTTATTGCATCTGGTGGTGTTTCAGAGCTTGCAATAACAGAAAACAACGATAAAGAATTTGGAGAAGATCTACTGTAGAACTATAACTGGTCAGTTATGAATTAATTAAATTTTGTTCTTCTTTATTACTACTACTTATTTATTTCTCAATTTTCATTTCCCAAAAATATGGAATTCAATTTTAAAGACATTGCCTCTGTGTCTCTTATTTTATTTTCAGTCATCGATATTTTAGGTTCAATTCCTATTATTATTGATTTACGTCAGAAAAATGGTGGAGAGCTAAAAGCCTTACAGGCAACAGTTGTTTCAGGTATTTTGATGGTTGCTTTTTTGTTTGTTGGACAAGAAATTTTACAACTTTTTGGTCTTGATGTGGCATCTTTTGCTATTGCAGGTGGTCTAATTATGTTTCTAATTGGTTTGGAAATGGTATTAGGAGTTGATTTTTTTAAATCTGACCCAGAAGTAAGTCATTCTACTGTTGTTCCATTGGCTTTTCCACTTATTGCAGGTGCAGGAACAATGACAACACTCATTTCACTACGTGCCGAATATTCACAAGCAAGTGTTTTGATTAGTATTATGATTAATCTGATTGTTATTTATGCTGTTTTACGTGGCTCTAAATGGATTGATAAAAAGTTAGGAGCAACAGGAAAAGCAGTTTTACGAAAAGTTTTTGGCATTATTCTTCTAGCTATTGCGATAAAACTTATCAAAACAAATATTGTAATTGGATAATTACATTCTTAAAACAAATAATATGAAAAAACTATTTTTTCTAACTCTGCTTTGCTTTTCATTTTTTGAAATGAGCTTTGCACAACAAGCTATAATAAAGACAAATCCATTTAATCCCATCTTGGGACGTTATACGTTGGGTTTAGAAGTAGCTATTACAGAACACTCTTCGTTGAGTTTGTTGGTAAGTCGTTCTAATCTAAGTTTTAATAAATTCAAATACGAGACAAGCAATGGTTCGGAAGTAGGAGGAGATTTAGAACTTACAAGTTGGGGATTTATGCCTGAATATAGATATTATTTTAGTGAGCAAGCATTGAAAGGATTCTATGTAGGTTCGTATGCTAATTATGCTCGTATGAATTTGGATATTTCAGTCAATGGTGGCACAGCAGAAACAAGTGGAAGTGCCAATGCAAAATTTAATAATTATGGCTTGGGGATTATGACAGGCTATAATTTTTTGATACAAGACCGTTTTTCAATTGATGTTTTTGGTGGTCTAGGAGGCTTTTGGTATAACCTAAGTAAAATCAAGATAAAGTATCAAAATGATGATGTAGTAGAAGAAAAAATACCTGTTCCTATTGCTGGACTTTTTCCACGTATAGGTGTGAATTTGGGTTATGCTTTCTAAATCTATCTACTTCACTACTTTAATAGATTAATTAATAATCAGTCTATCTTCTTTTTTTTTAACAAAAGTTATTGTTTTTTTTCGTAATTTTCGGCTGTTATTAAGTTTTTTCTCAAAAAACTACTAAGTAATAAATCATTATAAAGCCAGATCTTTTAATTTAGAATCAAGTAACAAAACACATAGGAATAATGAAGACCTGTTAAAGCAGTGAAGCTAATTAAAAATTATAACTATCATTGCAATTTATTAGCTCTCAATAAATTGCAAATTTGAAAGTAGTAGTTTATTTAATTTCTATTCCATATCTTTTCAAAAATTAATTTACCCTCAAACGAAATTCCCTATTTTATGAAATTAAATTCTTTATACTCGTATTTTCTTGTTTTTTCTCTACTTTTATCTATCGGAATGTTTTCTTCTTGTGCTAGTACAGAAACTACGACAGACGAAAATACAGAAGAAACTACTACCGATGAAACAGTAAACACTGATCAAGAATCTCCAACCAGATTTGCTAACCTTGATGAAATGATTATGGATTTAGGAGATTATAGTACAGATAATAATACGTATGAGAAAATGTCGGATACACAAATTCGTATTTCTCCTGCAGTTCCAGCAAGTGCTGACGATGCTCAGATTCAAGATATTGTAAAAGCAAGTATGGTTTCTATGGCAATGCGTGCTTTCATCCACACTGATGTAACAGAAGTAAGTATTAAAGTTATTCCTCAAAAAGCATCTATGAATCCTGAAGATGCAAAAATGATGGAAAAATATATGCAAGAAGGTACTATCACTCGCCAGAAAGCAGAAGAAGTAGCCAAACAATATGCAGGAACAGACCTAAACTCTCTTGTAGGTAATAAAATTGGAGACCTTTTTCGTGCTGATATGCCGAATGATAATTTAGAGAAATTGAGAGGAAGTGAAAACTTAAATGCTGTATTTTCGGCTCTTACAGGAAAATAAAGCATAAAATAAGTTATAATTTTTTAGCTTATTGAATTACAGACTATTTTAGTAAAATTTAAAAAGCATATTCTATCAAAGGAATATGCTTTTTTGATATACATTTTTTATTTCAATGAATAATTACAAAACTCATTTTTGGCTCATTGCTGCCTTTATTTTTTTATTCTTGCTTCGTTTTTTTCGTTTGTCCGAATTAGGTTTGCATGATTATGATGCTGTAACTAATTTTTTAGCTGCAAAACAACTGGTAGAGGGCGATTTTTCAATGCTATTCCATCACGCAGCACCATTTTTACATATTTTTGATGCATTCTTTTACTTTGTATTTCAAAACAATTCAAATTCTTTTATTTTTATAGTTTATGGAGAAGCAATTTTACAAATTAGTGCTATTCTGTTTTTGTGTTCGATACTAAAAAAAGGTTGGAAGTTTTCAGATACAGCTGCATTTTTCTTAGCTATTTTTGTAGGAAGTTCGCCTTTATTGGTTTACTCTGGTCGTTGTTTGACAATTGATAATGGCAGTTTACTTTTTTTGGTTCTCACTTTGAATCAACTTCAAAAACTTATCTTTAAAGAAGAAGTAACTAATCAGAACTATACAAAACTAATTCATTTGAGTATTTATTTTGCTATTGCTTTCGGTTTTAATTACAAGTCTATTTTGATTCTGCCTTTCATTTTTGGTTATTTATTCTATCAAAACTCTATTCTTAATTTCATAAAAAAAATAATTGTTTTTGGCGTAATAAATATTCTTTTTGTAGGTTTTTGGACTTTAATTGGACAACTTCTTTTAGGAAAATGGACAGCTTATCTAGGAAACTTATATTACTTAATTTTTGAAGCACACCAACGAGAAGTTACAGGCGAATCTTGGATAGAATTTGATTTGCTTTACTACTTCAAATATATTTTCTTTTTTGAAAATCCTTTAATTTGGATAGGAATGGGAATGGTTATTTTTTCTATCATCAAGAAATTTTTGAAGCGAAAAGAAACCATAACCAAAGAAAATACCAATGCTCTTTCCTTTGATTGGAAAGAACTAATAAATCAAAAAATTATTTTTTGGCTTTTATTTTTAATTTCTATTGCCCTTCCAACACTATTTTTAGAAAAAGCTCCTCGTATCTGGATTTTGGTTTTGCTGCTTGCTTATGCTCTTTCTGCTTGGGCATTTTTATTTGGGGAACTTCTCAATAAATCTGGTAAATGGTTACTTTTTTTAGGGATATTTTATAATTGTTGGCTCGTACTGGCTCATATTTACTCCTATTCTGCAACTTCTTATAATGAAGCAACAATGTATATAAAAGAAAATTTGGTTACCAATGAGTTAGATAAAACAGAAAAAATCTACTTGAAAGGAACACTGCAACCTATCCCATTTTTAGAGAAAGCGAAGATTAATTATTTTATCTTACCTCAAGATTTTGATACAGATTCTACCATTAACAATAAAAATAAATTAAATAGTATAGATTCTATTTTTTATATCTTGACAGATGATTATTGTGTTTTGGCTAATGATTGTTTGGAAGCAGAAAGCATAATGAAAGATAAAAAAATCAAATATTCAATCAGAAATCAGTATGCTCAAAAATATCAACTTTTAAAAGAATGGAAAGAACCTACACTTTCAGAACCTTTTTTATACGTCGAACATAGTCAGTATCTAGGTTTGAATTTTTCTGAAAGTTATGATTTGTGGCAAAAACAAGCACAAGACACTACTACCATTCGATTGTATAAAGTGTTTTATTAATTAACGTGAACCTGTGTGTAGTCGGTGAGACACCAACAACGGAAAAAAATTCTATTACTTGATTTTCAATTCTAACTTCTAAAGTCTAACTTTATAAATTTATTTCTGTCTCATCAGAGTAATGAACTCTTCCAATAAAGCAGCATTCTTTTGAGCAGGAGCAGTTTCAAATTTACTATTTACATCAAAACCAATACATTTGTGATGAATATATCCTTTTAGTTTTTCGACATCTTGTAGAGAAATTCCACCACTAAGCATAAAAGGAGTTTCTAAGTCATACATTTTGAGCGCATCCCAGTCAAATTTGTGTCCACTTCCTCCATAATCTGGCGTTTGAGTATCAAATAAAAAATAATCTACAAACTCTTCATACAGACTCATATAAGACAACGAAATTCCTTCTTTTCCTACTGAAAAAACTTTAATAATTTTGAAGCCTTTTTCTTTTAATTTTTGACAAAAAGCAGGAGATTCATTTCCATGGAGTTGTACAAAATCTAACTTCCAATTCTTGGCAATTCTTTCAACTTCAGCATCAGGAGACTCAACAAAAACACCTACTCGTTTGATAGAAGTAGGTAAATTTTTTGGAAGTAATTTATCTACTTGTTCTATACTCAAATCTGATTGACGTACGTAACGCTTCGAACGAGGATAAAAAATGAATCCTAAAAAATCAGGACAAAGAGAAGCTATTTGCTCAATATTTTGAGCATCACGCATTCCACAAACTTTTATGAGAGGAAAAGACATTTTTTATTAATTAAAACTGTATAGTGTGAGTAGCCAATTTTTTATTTTGTTAGACAAACTAACAGCGTATTTTGTTTGACTACTATTGAAAAAATGCTATAAAAAAGTTACATACTACTAAACTACAAATTTTTGATGGAAAAATAAAATATTTTCTATAAGCTAACTCATTATAAAATAACATACCAAAGACTCTACAACTATTTTATTTGCAATACTAAAAAAAAATCGCTTACCTTTGCGCTGCGAAAGGGGTGCTAACAATTTTTCCAAAATAAAAATTAGGAAAATTAGAAGCTGAGATTATACCCTATACAAAATTTTGTAGATGAACCTGAACTTGGTAATGCAAGCGTAGGGATTCGCTCCTCATTTTTATATTCTCATCAAAAAATAATACCTATACCTTTGTAAGTAGTCTGTAATCAGACTCTGAAAATAGTTGGTAATTGTCTTTTGTCTCCTTTCCGTTTTACTTTTTAACTAAAAACACTAAAACAAAACGGAAATTATGAAAAATCTATATTTGATTTTTTCTCTTCTCATTTCTTTATCACTTTCTAATTTTTCTTTTGGTCAATCTGCTAAAAATACGGATACATATTCTATTACAGGAACTGTAAAAGATACAAAAGGGGAAAATCTTATTGGTGCAACTGTATTATTGAACTTCAATAATGGAAGTTTCAGCAAAGGAACAATTACCAATCTGAATGGAGAGTTTATTCTTACAAATTTGTCTTCTGAAATAGGAGAATACACATTAAAAGTTTCTTATATCGGTTATCAAACTATAGAAAAAACGATTGATCTCAATGCAAATACAGTGTTTGATATTGTCTTACTAGATGGAAACACACTTTCCCAAATCATCATTAAATCCTACAGAGAATACCCTGTAACACTTACCGAACTTAATGAAGAACAACTAGAAAAACGTAATTTAGGACAAGATTTGCCAATTTTATTACAATATACACCTTCAGTTGTGAGTACGTCTGATGCTGGTGCAGGTGTGGGTTATACAGGAATGCGAGTTCGTGGAAGTGATGCCACTCGTACGAACGTAACTGTAAACGGAATTCCTTTGAATGATGCAGAATCACAAGGAACTTTTTGGGTGAATATGCCTGATTTTGCTAGTTCTGCTAGTTCAGTTCAGATTCAAAGAGGTGTCGGAACTTCTGTAAATGGTGCAGGTGCTTTTGGTGCTTCTGTAAATATTGCAACGCAAGAACCACAAGACGAAGCAGGAGCAGAAATTAGTAATTCTTTCGGTTCTTTTAATACTTTTCGTCATAATGTTCAGTTTCACACAGGACTTTTGAAAGATAGAATTAAGTTTTCGGGTCGTCTTTCAAAAATTACTTCTGATGGATTTATCGATAAAGCATTTTCAGATTTGAAATCCTTTTTTGTGTCTGGTGTCTATCAAAATAAAGTCGGAACAAGTATAAAACTCAATATTTTTGGAGGAAGAGAACAAACTTTTCAAGCATGGAATGGCGTTCCTCAAGAAATTTTAGAAGAAGGAAATCGTACTTACAATGAATTGGCTGGTTATGATAACGAAACGGATAATTATGGACAAGACCATTACCAATTTATTTTTGACCAAAAAATTAATAAAAATTTGACGGCAAATGTAGCCTTGCATTATACAAAAGGAAAAGGATATTATGAGCAATTCAAATCTAATGAAGATTTTTCTGATTATGGTTTAGAAGAGATTGTAATTAATGATTCTGTTACAATAAATACTACGGATTTGATTCGTCGTCGTTGGTTAGATAATGATTTTTATGGAACTGTTTTTAATCTAAACTATGAAAGTAGTGCAACAAAAGGCAACGAATCTGTTTTGACTGCCATTGTTGGAGGTGGTTATAATGTATATGAAGGTGGACACTTTGGGGAAATTATTTGGGCAAAATATGCTTCAAATAGCTCAATTCGTCAGCGTTATTATGAAAATGATGCTACTAAAAAAGATTTTAATCTTTTTGGAAAAGTAAATTATCAAGCCTTTGAAAATCTTTTTGTTTTTGCTGACCTTCAAATCAGAACTATTGATTACGACTTTTTAGGTTTTGATAATGATTTGAGTAATGTAAAACAAAATGCTAATCTTTCGTTTTTCAATCCAAAGTTTGGCTTGACTTACAAACTAGATAATCATCGTTTTTATGGTTCTTGGGCAAGGGCTAACAGAGAGCCAAATCGTGATGATTTTACAGAATCTACACCTTCTACTCGTCCGAAAGCCGAGCGTTTGGATAATATAGAAATCGGCTGGAATGGTCGTTTTGAGAAACTTTCTTTGTCTGCCAATTATTATTTGATGAATTATACTGACCAACTTATCTTAACTGGTCAAGTAAATGATGTCGGTTCTTATACTCGCCAAAATGTAGATAAAAGTTACCGTACAGGAGTAGAAATTGTGGCAGATTATCAGTTTAATCAAAAATTTTCTTGGTCGGCAAATGCTACCTTTAGCCAAAACAAAATCAAGGATTTTACAGAATATTTAGATGATTATGATAATGGAGGACAGCAAGAAAACAAGTATGGAGAAACAGATATTGCTTTTTCGCCTTCGGTTATTGCTGCAAATACATTCTCTTTCCGTCCTTCAACTGGTTTTTCTATCAATCTTTTGTCAAAATATGTAGGTGAGCAGTTTTTGGATAACACAAGTACAGATACAAGAAAACTAGATGCTTATTTTGTAAATGACTTGCAACTTGTTTATAATTTTTCTTACAAATTCTTCAAAAATATAGAATTAAATTTACTTGTAAATAATATTTTGAGTGAAGAATACGAAAGTAATGGCTATACTTTTGGGTACATTGCAGGAGGAGAAACTACTCGTCAGAATTATTTCTATCCACAAGCTGAACGTAATTTTTTGGTGGGCTTGAAAATTAATTTTTAAATAAGTCATTGTTTTTTGTCGTCGGTGAGACACCGACAACGGCAGAGGTAAAGACAGTTTAAGGAAATACGGTTTGTTCGATTTTTGTGGTCGGATAAATCGTATTTTTGTTTTCATCTTAAATCCACAAACGAAACATGCAAAACCAAATTCTAGTATTTTCTATATTACTTCTCTTTTTTTCTTGCAATGAAAAGTCTCAAAAAAATAAATCTAAAAAACTTTTTACAGAAACAACGCAAGTAGAAAACAAGGAAGAAAAATCTGACTCTCTTAGTCTCAAAAGAATAAAAGAAATTCCTGTTGAGGTTTTTGACAAAAATTGGCTCACTTATCTGTCTGTTATTGGACAGGATTGTTGTTTAGCAGGAGTTGAATGTCTAGCTATTAGAGAAATTCCAAAAGAGATTAAGAATTTAAAAAACTTAGAAACTCTATCATTGACTTTGAATTATATTGAAAAACTTCCTCTTGAAATTTTGGAATTGAAAAAGCTTAAAGTTCTTAGCTTAACTGAAAATCCAAGCTTTGCTGATATAGAAACAGTGGGAAAAATAAAATGGCTAGAAGAGTTTTACTGTTATGGTTGTTATCTTTCTAAAGAAGAAATTGAATATTTAAAAAAACAGCTTCCTAATTGTAAAATTGGAGCTAATTATTAGAACTATATTTAAAATATGACAGCATTTCCAACAAAAACATTCAATAACACAAAGCAAACTAAAGGAAGAAGGTTAGTCATTCCAGATATTCATGGCTGTTCTCTTACTTTTAGAGCTTTGCTTCAAAAAATCAATCTTACACACGATGATTTGTTGTTTTTCTTGGGAGATTATATCGATAAAGGAATAGACAGTAAGGGAGTAATTGATGAAATTTTGCGCCTTCAATCTGAAAACTATCAAGTTTTTACGCTTAGAGGAAATCACGAACAAACACTTTTAGAAAGCATAGAAGAATATCCAGAAAACCCTCTTCTTTTTCATAAAGCCTATAAACTAGAAAACTTATTGAATGAAAATGGAAATATAGAAGGCAATTATCATACTTTTCTCAAAAATTTATTTTATTATTTTGAGTTAGAAGATTATCTTTTGGTTCATGCAGGATTTGATTTTGATGCAGAAAAGCCTTTTCAAGATTTTGATTCTATGCTCTGGATGCGTGATGTATTTTATGATAAAGAAGTAGCAAAGTCTAAAACTATCATATTCGGACACCAACCCACGCCACTCATTGACATTCATTATTCTATTCAAAATAATTCTCCTTTAATTTGTCTTGATAATGGAGCAGTATTTTATGACTTTAAAAATCAAGGTTTTGGCAAGCTAATCTGTTTTGATTTAGACACAAAAAAACTTATAATTCAGAAAAATTTAGAACAAAAACGATTAGAATCTAATTTGATTTAAGAAAATCTGCTCAATAATTTTCCACTACAATAATTTCTTAAACTTCCAACCTAATTTCCCCAACGAAGACAAAGAATTATACTTACTTGTCTGATACATAGAATCCAAATTCATTTCTTTATAGAAATTAGGATATTTTTTTTGTAAAACATCACAATACAAAACAACAGTTTCATATTCTTTAGCTTCAAACAAAACAGGAATTTTTCTATATAAAAACATCTGAATTATTCTGTCTAAATCTATTTTACTAACTATCTGATTATCAAAATTATAGATTCCATTTGATTCTGAATTTTCTTTAGATTCAATGCCTAATTTTTTTAAAAACTCTATTCTTTCTCTAGCTTCTTTTTTTGCATTCAGTGTATTGAGTAATCTCAAAAAAACGCTGTCTTTTTCTACTTCAAATTTACTCCAATCATTAACCGTTTTGCTGGCTGGGTGCAAGCGATAAGCAGAAAAAAGATCATCTACTTTCAGAATTTCATAATTTAATGCTGTTCGTAATAATAAGTCATAATCCATACAATAATGCAAGGATTCATCTACCAAATTCTTTTGTTTATTCACAACATAACTTTGACTTTCAAATATCTCTCTCTTAAAAAAACTTGAAGGTTGAGGAAAAGCCATGTGAGTAAAATAATCAATGTTCAAATCGGAGTGAAATCCTGCTGTTATTTTGTCTTTATATCCTTCTCCAAATGTTTTTGTTTTTCCATGAATAAGTGAAACAGTTGGATTTTCTAAAAAATGATTGGCTGCTGTTTCTAAAGAATTTTCTAACAATAAATCATCACTACAAATCCAAGTCAGAATATCTCCTGTTGCTTTTCGCATCCCTTTATTTATCGCTTCACTTTGTCCTTTATCTTTTTCTGATTCCCAGTAAGTAATATATTTTTCATATTTTTTTATAATTTCTACAGTATTGTCTGTACTTTTTCCATCTATAATAATGTATTCTAAATTTGGATAATTTTGTGATAAGATAGAATTTATTGTTTCTTCTATAAAACTTCCTTGATTAAAAGAAGGCGTAATTATCGTAATTTTGGGTAAACTCATCGTTTTCTTATTCTTTTTATGCTAAAAAAAGTTGTTTAAGAATCAAAATTACGTAAATTTAGGTAGTTATACTTAAAAAAATAATTTCAAAAAAAATCATAAAAAACAGTTAAAATCATATTCAGAATTTATTCCAACTCGTACATCTATAAATTCACGATTATAAATTTAGCAAATGAAAAAAATAGACCAACTATATATTGAATTGACGACTACTAAAGAACCCGAGCAAATTGTTAAATTGGCTGTTAGTTTTGTACAAGAATTATTTTTTAGAGGAAAGATAGATGAATCTTTTGAAGCTGGGAAACTAATTGAAGAAAATATAGAAAAAGTACAGGATGAGAAAGAGAATTATCAAGTAAAAGGTATCGGATATTCAAGTATAGGTTTTCTTCAAAGTTCTATTGGAGATAGCAAAAAAGCAATAGAATATCTAACCAAAGCAAAACATTATTTAGAAACTATTCAAAGTAACTATTTAGCTGACCTTTATATGCGTTTGGGCAGTACTTATTGGAATATAGGAAACTACGATGAGGGATTAAAACTTACTAGAGAAGGATTTTTATTAGCCCAAAAATTCGAAATGGATAGAACAGTTGGTTTTAGTGCATATCTTTTAGGAGGATTTTTTATTGATTTGAAAGATTATGAACAAGCTGAAAAGTATTATAGTCGTGCTTATATAGCTTTCGAAAAAATAGAGGAAAATAATGGAAAGGGAAGAATTATAAATGGGCTTGCCAATGTACACTACCTTAAAGGAGAGTATGAATTAGCTTTAGAAAAGGCTTATAAAGCATTAGAATTGCATATAGAAGAAAACAATCAAAGTAGTATTTCTAGAGATTATAATGATTTAGGAAAAATCTATGCTGCTAAAAAAGACTATGAAAAAGCATTTAATTACTATGGAAATGCTCTCAAAATACGACTAGACAATAATTTTTATACTGCTGCTGTTACCACACTTTCCGAAATTGGAAGTTTGCACTTAGTATTAAGTAATACAAAAGAAGCTATCACTTTTCTCAAAAAAGCCATTGAAGAAGCTGAAAAGTTAGATGCAAAAGCAAAGCTATTCAGAATTCATTTATTAATAAGTAATGCTTATAAAGAAAATAAGAACTATGAAAAGGCTTTTTTTCATTTAGAAAAATACAATGAAATAAAAGAGCTGGCTTTAGGAGATGAAAATTCAGTTCGTATAAGAAATTTAGAAACTCAGTTTGAAGCCGAAAAAGCACAACAAGAATCAGAAATCTATCGTCTGAGAAATGTAGAGCTAAAAGAAGCCTACGATCTTATCGAAGAAAAAAATAAAGACATTACGGCAAGTATAAATTATGCACAGCGCATTCAGAATGCTTTTTCCAGTAAAGAATATTTCAATGAGATGTTTCCAGAATCATTTATCATTTACATGCCTCGTGATATTGTGAGTGGAGATTTTATGTGGACAACAAAAATTGAGAATAAAAAAATAGTGGTTGTTGCTGATTGTACAGGACATGGTGTACCAGGAGCAATTATGACTGTTTTGGGACGTACACTTTTGAATTCCATTGTAGAAGATCAGAAACTAACTGAGCCATCTCAAATTTTGTATGCTTTGGATAAGAGTGTCAGAGAATCATTGCATCAAGAAACTTCAAATACCAATGATGGAATGGATGCAACTATTTTAGTAATTGATGAAGAAAACAAAAAAATAGAATTTTCGGGTGCAAAACTGCCTTTAGTTTTTGTAAGAAATGGAAAAGCAGAGCGTATAAAAGGGTCTTCTTCTGCTATTGGAGGGAAAACCTATAAAAAAGAAAAACAATTTCAAACACATCGTTTGGACTTTCAAGAAAAAGACCGTTTCTTTTTGTTTTCTGATGGTTATCAAGACCAGTTTGGAGGAGAAAACAATCGTAAGTTTATGTCAAAAAATCTGATTGCTCATATTGAAGAGAGTTCAAAACTATGTTGCTCTGAACAATATGACTTTTTGAAAAATAATTTCCTAAATTGGAAAGGAGAAAACAAACAAACTGATGATGTGATTTTGGTTACAATAGAATTACAAAAATAATAAGTATTTCTAGTTGAAGCGTCGACGCTTGAACTAGAAAAGAAAAAATAACAAAACCCTATTCAAAAATGTGGTCAATCATAAAAAACACCTTTCTTACTAATCGCTTTTTTTATGCCATTACGGCTTGTATTTGTCTTTTTATTAGTGCTTTTTGGTTTCCTCCTTTGTTATGGATTGCCAAAATTGCGTTAGCAGCCTTGGCTGTCTTGGCAACTGCTGAAGGAATTATGCTTTTTCATCCAAAAATGAAACTAAAAGCCGAACGCCTTTTGAATCCAAAACTTTCTTTAGGAGATGCAAATCCTGTTCGCTTAATTGTAAAAAGTGAATATCCTTTGCCTGTTGAGATAGAAATTTATGATGAATTGCCTTTTCAGCTTCAAGTACGAGACTTTGGTATTACGACAAAGCTACAACAAGAAAAGCCAGAGGAAATATTATATCACGTAAAACCCACTGAAAGAGGAATTTTTAATTTTGGAGATATAAATCTCATTGCCAAAACTCAAATTGGACTTTTAAAACGACGTGTCCAAATTCCTGCTCAATACGATACGGCTGTTTATCCGTCGGTTATGCAGATGAAAAAATATGAATTGATGATGTTTTCGAATCTAAGTATGCAAAATGGAGTTCGCAAACTTCGCAGAATTGGACATAGTTATGAGTTTGACCAAGTAAAAAATTATGTTCGTGGCGATGATTTTAGAAGTATCAACTGGAAAGCAACAAGTCGTAGAAATGAACTGATGGTAAATCAATATGAAGACGAACGCTCACAACCTATTTATCTTATTTTGGATAAAAGTCGTGTTATGAAAATGCCTTTTGAAGAAATGACTTTGTTAGATTATGCCATTAATTCTACGTTAGTAATGTCAAATATTATCCTTCAAAAAGGAGATAGAGTAGGATTGATTAGTTTTTCGAATACACTAGATTCAAGGATAAAAGCAGAACAGCGTTCGGGACAGCTAGGTAAAATAATGGAATCATTATATCGTCAAAAAACGGAATTTTTAGAAGCTGATTATGACTTGATGTATGATGGTGTTCGTCGCCTTACCAATGGTAGAAGTCTCTTGATTTTCTTTACCAACTTTGAGAGTATGAGCGCACTCAAACGCAACTTACCAACACTTAGAAGACTTAATAAACTACACCTTTTAGTGGTTGTCTTTTTCCAAAACACCGAACTTACTGATTATTCAAACCTTCCCACAACTGATTTAGAAGATATTTATAGCCAAACTCTAGCACAAAAATTCTTAGTAGAAAAACGTAGAATGGTAGATGAACTCAAAAAATATGGTATCCAGTCGGTTCTCACTCGTCCAGAAGATTTATCTGTCAATACAGTCAATAAGTATATGGAATTGAAGGCTAGAGGAATGATTTAGAATGAGTTTATCTTACAAGTTTTGAGTATCATAGATATATAGACTTTGTAAGAAGTATAGTATGAAAAATAAAAGAGCTAAATAGTTATTCAAAAGATAGTTATATAAGCTATCTATCCAAATCTTCTAAAACTAGCATTTCCCTTCTATTTTTGTTATCTTTAAAATTTTGCATTTTACAGACTTATCAAAAACAGGTTTTAATGGATTTACATTGGATAGATATTAGTATTTTTATTGTTTATTTTATTGCTCTTTTAGCTATTGGTTTCTATTTTTATCGTACCAACAAATCAGACGAAGATTATTATGTCGGTGGGCGTGGACTTTCAGCAGGGCATATCGGACTTTCCGTAGTAGCAACAGATGTAGGTGGAGGTTTTTCGATAGGACTAGGTGGACTAGGTTTTTCGATAGGAATTGCAGGAAGTTGGATGTTATTTACAGGTCTTTTGGGAGCATGGTTAAGTGCTGTTTATTTAATTCCAAAAATTTACCCTATTGCTAGAAAGAAAAAACTGCTTAGTTTTCCACAAGCTGTTGAACATTATTATACAAGAGATGTAGCACTTGCTGCAGGAATTATCTCTCTTATTGGTTATGTAGGTTTTTCTAGTAGTCAGATTTTGGCTGGTGCAAAGCTGGCTTCAGCTACTTTTCCAACAGCTATCACACTAGAACAAGCTGTTTGGGCAATGGGCGTTGTGGCTGTTCTTTATACAGTATTTGGTGGAATAAAAGCTGTAATTTATACCGATACAGTGCAATGGATTATCTTACTTACTGGACTTGTCGGAATTGGTCTTCCGATGGGTTATTTTTTTGTGGGTGGAATGGAAGGAATAAGAGAATATTTACCTGCTCAAATGTTATCTTTCGGAAATATTACGGTTTCTCAAGTCATAAATTGGTTTATTACAATTGTACCGATTTGGTTTGTCGGAATGACACTTTATCAACGAATTTATGCAGCTAAAGACGAAAAAACAGCGATTCGTGCATGGCGAATTGCAGGTATTTTCGAATATCCGTTTATGGCTTTTATGGGTGTTTTGTTAGGAATGTTTGCTAAAGTAGCTTATTTACAAGGAGCTTTTGCTGAGGCAGGTTTCTCGGTGGCGACGGCTGCAACTAATCCTTTAGATGCCGAAATGGGATTGCCTCTTTTACTTCGCACCATGCTTCCTGTTGGTTTGATGGGACTTATGCTTTCAGCTTATTTTTCTGCCATTATGTCGACGGCAGATAGCTGTTTGATGGCTGCTTCTGGAAACTTAATGACAGATATTATTGGTCGTTTCAAAAAGAAAATGGCAAGTAATTTAATTCTTTCTCAACTCCTTACTTTTGTAATTGGTGCTTTTGCGATTGTACTTGCATTGCACATGCAGAACGTTTTAGAATTGATGCTTTATTCGTATGCTTTTATGGTTTCAGGTTTATTTGTACCTGTTTTGGCTATGCTTTTTATCAAAAACCCAAGTCCTTCTGCTGCCTTAGTAGCAATGATTGGAGGAGGAACAACTACTCTAATTTTGATTTTAATGCAGAAGTTAGAAAACTTGAAATTACCTTATGATTTGGATGCAAATCTTTTTGGAATAACTGTTTCTATTATACTTTTTGCTATTGTTCATGTTTCAGTTTCTAAGAAATAGAATTATTTTTTCTAGTTCAAGTTTCAATGCTTGAACTAGAAAAAATAGTATGAGTATACAAATTATTAAGCGTTCATATTTTTCCATTCCAAAAAACGCATATCTAGTATTTTGGCTACTTTTTCATAGTTTTGCCACGTGTCTTCTACTAGATACATGCAATCGTGTTGAGGAAAAACTTTTCTATAATCTTCAATATATTTTCCAGTTGCATAATAGGCATCCGTAAATTTTTTGGCTTTTGGATTGAGCATATCATCAGAAATAACACCATCCCAAAGTTCACTAAAAATACAGCAAGAAATAGTACGTTGCATAAGATGTCTGATTTGTAAACCAGCTTCATCTTCAAAATCTTCACTGGCAAGGTCGTTTTGAACTATCCACCCTAAAAACATGCCGATGTGTGTATGTGCATGAGTAAGTGAAAGATCCATAAATTCTTCGTTCTTTTGGTGGTCGTTGGCTTTATCGTAGAGCATTTTTTATTAAAATTTAGAAGTAGTAAAAAAAGTAATAGGCTTTAAAGTTTATGAGTGTATGTTTTAACTAACAGAAAAAGTGAGTATGAAATCATTAATGATAACATACTCACTCTTCTATATATACAAAAATCAATCTAAAAAATTAATTCTTAATACAATTCAGGAAACTGCTCTGGATTAAATTCATGCATCAAATTATAAGCAGCTTCTGTAATGTCTTCTGGATTTGGTTTAGAGAAATAATCTCCATCAGTTGCATACGCAGGACGATGATCTCTTGCTGAAACACAAACAGGCTTAGAATCTAAGAATTGATAAGCATTTTGTTCATCTAAAACTTTTTGCATCATATAAGCCGTTCCTCCACCCGATACATCTTCATCTGCAAAAATAACACGGTTGGTCTTTTTGATAGATTCCAAAATAGCATGATGACGGTCAAAAGGAAGTAAAGTCTGAACATCAATAACTTCAATATTTACACCTAATTTTTCCAACTGTTCGGCTGCTTCCATCACAATTCTACACATAGAACCATAGGTAACAACAGTAACATCACTACCTTCTCTCAAAATTTCTGGAACACCTAAAGGAACAGTAAATTCTCCTACATTATCAGGTGTTGTTTCCTTCAAACGGTAACCATTCAGACATTCAATAATAAGTGCAGGGTCGTCAGATTTGAGCATCGTATTGTAAAAGCCTGCTGCTTGTGTCATATTACGAGGAACTAAAACATAAATTCCACGCAATGCACCCAAGATAGTTCCGATAGGCGAACCTGCATGCCAAACGCCTTCTAAACGATGTCCACGAGTACGAATAATCAATGGAGCTTTTTGCCCTGCTTTTGTACGGTAACGCAAACAAGCCAAATCATCAGATAAAATTTGTAAGCCATACAGCAAGTAATCTAAATACTGAATTTCTGCAATCGGACGCAATCCACGCATTGCCATTCCAATTCCTTGTCCCATAATAGTAGCTTCACGAATACCTGTATCAGTAATTCTGCTTTCTCCAAACTGCTCTTGCAGACCTGCAAAGGCTTGATTTACATCACCAATTCTTCCTACATCTTCTCCAAAAGCAACAACTAAAGGATTATTTTCAAATGCTTTTATAAAACAAGATTGTAAAACTTCTCTACCATCAACTACTGGACTCTCATCGCTATATGTTGGCTTTATTTCTTCTACTTTTAAAGCTGAAAGCTCAGTTTCAGAATGCAAATGAGAATTATAACGGTCGTAATTTTCTTCTTTTGTTCTGTCTAAAAATAATTTTAAATCTACACGAATTGGATTTTCTAATTCATTTTTCAATGTTCTCAAAGCTGCTTTTACGGCTTTGATTGTATCCAAACGCATAGCATTGAGCGTAGTTTTTAATGTCGAATGAATTTCTAATAATTCATTTTTGACAGTATTATTTGAAGACTGATTTGCGCCTTTTTCTAATAAATTTAATGCTTCATCTTGGTCTGCTTTCATAGCTTCATTGAAGGCTTTCCAAGCATAATTTCTTGCATCTCTAGCTCTAGCAAATGATGTTTTTTCTATTTCATCTAATTCTTCTTCGTTTGCAATGCCTTCTTCTAAAATCCATTTACGCATTTGTACTAAGCAATCAAATTCTTTTTCAAACTCTAAACGCTCTTTTGGCTTATAACGAGTATGCGAACCCGAAGTAGAGTGTCCTTGTGGTTGTGTAACTTCTTCTACATGAATCAAAACAGGCTGATGTTCAGTTCGACAAAGATGAGCTGCTTTTGCATAAACTCTACACAATTCTGCATAGTCCCACGCTTTTACTTTAATAATTTCGTAACCTTTGTTATTTTCATCTCTTTGAAAACCTGCCAAGACATCCGAAATACTTTCCTTTGTAGTTTGATATTTTTTAGGAACAGAAATTCCATATCCGTCATCCCAAACAGACATCAAAACAGGAACTTGCAAAACACCCATTGCATTGATAGCTTCCCAAAAAAGACCTTCTGAGGTAGAAGCATCGCCAATTGTTCCAAAGGCAATTTCATTTCCATTTTTTGAGAAGTTTGTATATTCTGATAAAATATCGGCATTTTGACGATATGTTTTTGAAGCCAAAGCCAAACCTACCAAACGAGGCATTTGCCCTGCTGTTGGAGAAATATCTGCACTAGAATTATATTGTTCTGTAAGATTTTTCCAATTTCCATTTTCATCTATCGAACGAGTAGCAAAGTGTCCGTTCATTTGTCTTCCTGCTGATGCAGGCTCTACTTCTAGGTCTGTGTGGGCATAAAGCTGTGCAAAGTATTGCTCTAAAGTGATTTCTTCTAATGCCAACATAAAGGTTTGGTCACGGTAATATCCCGAACGAAAATCTCCTTTTTGAAACGCTTTTGCCATTGCAATCTGTGGAACTTCTTTTCCATCTCCAAAAATCCCGAATTTGGCTTTTCCTGCAAAAACTTCCTTTCGTCCTAATAGACTGGCATTTCGGCTTTCCCACCCAATTCGATAATATTTTAAAACATCGTTAGGGTCAAAACTTGTATTTTGGTTTGTAAACGAGTTTGTATTTTTAGGAGTCGATTCTTTTAGCGTTTCTTTTGTTTGCATAACTTTAGGTGGCTTATTTTTTATAGATTTTATATGTGTGTTTATTTTTTTGTATTCTTATCTTAACCGTCGTTGAGTTTCAAATGAAACCGTCAACGAGGAAAATAGTATTTTGTGTTCTTACAAATTTAACAAACCAAACGCAGATTTGGAAATTTGAGAATTTAATAAAATTAAGAGTTCATAAGACATTCATTTTGAGGTATTTATATTTTACGATAGCTTTTATAAGCTCTTAATGCTATTTCCTTTGTTTTTGTTTTGGAGAATTTGGGAAATTCAGAAGAGATTTTTAATTTAAAAAAAGTGTAAAATTATTTTACTTGAAATTTACAATACTACATACAGACATCATTAGCAAGTGATTTGTTTTCACCCAATTATCAGTTTTATGATTTTAAAATAAAACTCATACCTAAAGTTATCAGATAATTAGAGGGTATTTTCTACCTTTCTGATCCTCTTTTCCCACGATTAAAATCGTGGTTTTTGTTGTATGTAATTCTGCCTAATTACTTAGGATAATATATTTTAGAAATTGTATCAAAAAAAAGCCTTCATTTCTATAAATTAGAAATAAAGGCTTTTGATTTTTATAAATTATAATCCTTAGAAATAGATTATGCTTTCTCTAAAACCAACACAATTTTATTAAAATCGGCTGCTGCGTTGATTACTTTTCTATAATCTTCAAAGTCTTCTAAAGGAAGATAAATTTCATAATAATATTCAAAAACATCAACGGTTATGGTATTTCCTTCTTGTTTGTAATCAGAAATAAAACCACAGTTTTTCTTATCATCTTTATCAAAAACAACATTCAGTTTCAAATCATCTATATTTTTGACTTTATACCCTTTTGGAACTTCAAAAGTTAGTTTTCTTTTGTAGATTCTGTTGTGTCCATTTTCTACAGCTAGTTTTCTTTCTTTTTCTTGATACAGTTCAGATTGAGGCCCTATACATTTTCCGATAGTGAAAAGATATTTATTACCTGCTTTTTCTATCCATGATTTAGAAGAAAAATTGGTTTTGATAGCAAACTCGTTTTCTAAAAGGTCTGTATTCATTACTTCATTTTCTAATTTAATATCTTTAAACTCGGCATCTGCTGAAAGCCCTCTCAAAACATTTTCTATCATTTCAGTACGTTTTTCTTCTGATAGATAAGGAATAATTGGTTGAAGTCCCACAGCCGAAAGCCCACCAAAGCCATATTTAAGTTCAGCTTCTACGGCATCCATATCTTCATTAAATTTCATTTTAAGATTGATATTACTGAAATTTTGGTCGCCTTCTAAGGGTTCTATTTCTCTGACTGTTCCCAATCCAAATACTTCATCTCCTACTTTCATTTTACGAATAAAAAGTCCGTCAGTAGCCGTCCAAGTATCAGGCACAATTCCATAACGATACAGAGGAACAGCAGGCACAAGGTATTTTTTTGTATTTGGAAAATAAATCAAAAACTCACGCATATTTCCCCAATAGTCAAAATCGCCATCAAATCTGACTTCACTTCTGTCAGAAGTCAAAACAAGTTCATAAGGCACTTCAGCCAACTCTAACATTGTAGTAAAAAGACGAACTAAACCTCGTTCATTAGCAATTTTTGTTTTTTCTATTTCTTCAATATTTGAGAAATTAGGTGTAGGAGATTCTGTTCCCTGTATCTTAACTTTCAAATAATTTTCAATTTTACGGATTTTAGCTTCCTCTGTATCTTTAGATTTTATATCTATTTCTTTGTAGATTTTCTTAAGTGCTTTTGCTTCTTTTTTATCTCTTGTCTGACAAAAAAAATCATAATATCGTTTTGCTGCATCAGTAAAGGTATAAAAACGCTGACGAGAATTAGTAGCCAAATTATAAGCTAATTTATAATCTACTCTCATTTTATTTGGGTCTGCATAAGCAAAAGGTTCTCCATTCAGAGGTGCAATACTATCAACTTCTATACGTTGCATTCTCTTTTCATTTTTGATATCTTCTATAAGCTCTGCATCAGCCAAACCATTATAACTCTTTACTTCAAAATCTAAATGAGAAGGCGTAATGAGTTCGAAAAGAATATTTTTGGTGGGTGTACTGCTTTGCAGATATTCTCTTCCTTCTTGATTTCCACCAAAAATAGGTTCTTTAGTTGTATAAAAATATTCAATTTCACTTCCCTTTTCTATTCCTTCGATGGCAATCATTTTATAACCACGCCCAGATTCTTCGTCTTTTATTTCTTTCAAATTATTTTGGTCAGAAATAACTACTTTACCATCTGGAGAAATAGAACGTACTTTTAGCTTTTCTAATGTTCCTTCTCCCAAGGGAATGAAGATAGCATTATAACGTTCAACGGCATCTGTACTTCCGAGCCAACGAATTACGTGATGTGTTTTATAAAGAATTACTTTTTCTTCGTCTGCTAGATAAAAATATTCTATCATATTTTTATCTAAAAAAACAACTGATCCTCCGTTTTCTAAGTGTGAAGGAACTTCATTTCTTTTTCTGTTTTCTTCCCAGTCATAATCTGCGTATTGGTGTTTGTCGTTGTCTGCAAAAACTGACAAAGTAGAAAAAAAAGTAAAGGTAAATAAGACTACAAAGAGTAGATTTGATTTAATTAAATTCATGGAATAAATAAGGAATGATTGGTATAATAAATAATTCAGTACAGTTTTTTAAAACAAGAAAAGCATTTTTCTTTTTTCGAAAAATGCTTTTTATAATTAAAACAATAAACCTATAAGGTTTTCAGAAGTCTTATAGGTTTTATAGCTCTGAAAATTAAATATCAAAATATCTAAAAAACATATCCAAACGTTCTTTTTGAATATCTGCATCTGGATTTTCTTGGAACTTAGCAATAACACGATATTCGAAACGCTCTAAAGTTGCTAAAATAGGTGTAAGCTCCGTTTTATCTAATTTTAGAGTAAGTTTGATAAGGTTGGTATCATAGGGATCTGTGTCTACATAACTACTCAAAATTTTGGTGTTATTTTCTTCTATCAATCGACTAATATGTGCCAAAGAATAATCTCTGTAATTCATTGACATAACAAGTATTGCCCCTGCACTTTGGTTAGCAAAAGTACGTGCAAAGGCTGCTAGGGTATCTCTTACCGTAATCACACCTACAAAAATGTTACTTAAGTCTACAACAGCAATAATGCGTAAATTATGGTCAGTTGCTAGTCGCATAACATCATAAAAATGTTGGTCTTCTCCTACAAAAACATCTTCATATAAAGGTTCGATAGCATCAATAGTTGCATCTGGATTATTGATTTCGTAGAGCATATCTTCTGTAATAATGCCTTTATAAACATTATTTTCAACGATAGGTAGCTGCGTAATTCTGAACGCATCCATCCAATTAAGAGCCTTTTTGACACTGTCCTGACTTTTTAATGGAGGAATCATCTCGTTTATAAGGTCAGCAGCGACCATAATAGAAGTAGTAGTATTGTATGTATCGGCCATAGTGGTTGTTTTTTGAATAAGGCAATACTAGCAAAAATGGCTTTTTATTAATTTTACTCTAATTTATTTGGAAATCAAGAGTTTACAAAAAACAAAACACAACTATTTTGCTACTATATAGAATAACAATTTGTATGCTAATTTATTTAGAAAAGCTATTATTTTTAGTTAAATAGCTTATTCAAATTATTTTAGTAAAAAAATGTTCACTTTTTATGTTTCGTTTTATATTGATTTTATTTTTTTTAGTCTATTTCAAATCCATCCACTATTTTTATTCTTAACTCTATGCAATTATTTTAACGAAAAATTAAACTAATGTAGCTGTTTTTTCTAATGGATTTTTTCTTAAAAACTCATCAAAGTACGCATTGAAAATAGCTGAATGTTCCATCATAGGTGCATGTCCACATTTATCAATAAAACGAAGTTCACTATTTCTTAAAAGCCTATGAAATTCATGAGCTACTAAAGGTGGTGTAATTGTATCATTGAGTCCCCAAACCAAAAGAGTAGGAATATTTATTTGTGGAATTTCTTTAGCCATGTTGTTGCGCTGTGCTGAGCGAGCAATCGTAATCATTCGCAAGCATTTTGCATTATTGTTTGTTACTTCGAATACGTCATCTACTAGCTCTTTCGTTGCAACTTTTGGGTCATGGAAGGTATATTGTACTTTTTCTTTGATATACTCATAGCTTCCACGCTTAGGAAAAGAGCCTCCCATACCATTTTCAAAAAGCCCTGAACTACCTGTCAAGACCATTCTTTTAGATATTTCTTTGTTGCGAAGCATAAAAATAAGAGCCAAATGTCCTCCTAAAGAATTTCCTACCAAAGTTATATCTTTTAAGTCTTCCATTTGTACAAAACCTTCTACAAAATCTATAAGTCCTTCTAAATGCGCCTTTCGCAAAGAAATAGTATAAATAGGCATCATCGGAATCAAGACTCTGTAATTTTTGGAAAAATGAGCTACTACACCCTCCCAATTACTCATCTCACCAAAAAGTCCATGTAGAAGCAAAAGCACTTCTCCTTCTCCTTCATCTATATATTGATAGCCTCCTTTTTCTTTTATCGTCATGCCTATGAAATTAAATGTATAATGAGTTTAGATATATTAAACGACAAATTTACAAAAATTATATATTCTAAAAGTCGCTATCTACAAACATAGCATAATTCTATTCATTATTCAACCTGTTTTTTTTGTTTAGTTAGAATTTTTGAAAAAACAAAACCCTAAGAATCATTGAGAAATTTAGGGCTTTAAATAATAATTAAAGTAGTGTAAATTAAATTAGTCTCTTCTTCCCATCAGCATCGAAGCATAATAAAGTAGTGTTGCTAAAGAACTTAGTGCAGCTACTACATAGGTCATGGCAGCCCAAGAGAGTGCGCCTTTTGCCATCGAATATTCTTGTGGATTGACTACATTTTCATCTTTTATCCATTTTAAAGCTCTTCTACTGGCATCAAATTCTACTGGCAAAGTAATAAAACTAAAAAGCGTAGAAACAGCTAAAGCTAAAACACCAGCAGCCAAAACATAGGGGATATTAGCAAAAAATAAAAGACCAATTCCAATCATTAATAAAAAAGGAGTAAACCGATTTGTTATATTCAGAACGGGAACCATTGCCGAACGAAAGCCTAAAAAAGCATACGCTTTTGCATCCTGAACAGCATGTCCACATTCGTGAGCAGCTACAGCAACAGCAGCAGCATTACGACCATGATAAACAGCTTCACTTAAATTTACTGTTTTATCACTTGGATTATAGTGGTCAGTAAGTCTACCAGCTACAGAAAGAATTTTTACACCTCTTATTCCATTGTCGTTTAGCATTCTTTGAGCTACTTCTGCTCCACTCATATTGGAAGCTAAAGGAGTTTGAGAATATTTTTTAAAGCGATTTCTAAACATATATTGTACGCCCATGCTTATCAAGCCTACAACAATTATTAATATATAACCTCCACTCATTTTATCTAAAAGATTTAGTTTAAAAAATAATATAAAACAGACATCCTTGCCTGTTGAATTTGAAATATTGCACACAGACTAGCAAGTCTGTGATACTCTTAAACGAAAATAAGGAAAAGTTGTTTCTCTTTTTATAAAAGATATAATTTGAAAACTGATACAAAAAAAAACTCCAAAAATCACTAAATTTGAATCAAAAGTAGTTGACATTTTCCAAACTGTCGTTAAAAAAATCAATAAATTATTTCCTTACGATACTTAGAAAGTATCAGTTACGTCACTTTAACCCAAACAAAAACTCATGTACGATACACTTCAACCCTTTTTAGAAAAGGAATTACAAGAAATAAAAGATGCAGGACTTTACAAAAAAGAACGTATCATCACAACGCCACAATCAGCAGCCATCAAAACCCAAAGCACAGGCGAAGTAATCAATTTTTGTGCAAATAATTACCTAGGTCTTTCTTCAAACCCTCGTGTTTTGGAAGCAGCCAAAAAAGCCATTGATACACACGGTTTCGGACTTTCTTCGGTTCGTTTTATTTGTGGAACACAAGATTTACACAAAGAACTAGAACGCAAAACCGCCGAATTTTTGGGAACAGAAGACTGTATTTTGTATGCAGCAGCTTTTGATGCAAACGGTGGAGTTTTTGAGCCTCTTTTGGGAGCAGACGATGCCATTATTTCCGATGCGTTGAATCACGCTTCTATTATTGATGGTGTTCGTTTGTGTAAGGCAAAGCGTTTTCGTTACGAACACAACAACATGGCTGACCTTGAAAAACAACTTCAAGATGCCGATGCAGCAGGAGCAGTTCATAAAATGATTGTTACTGATGGTGTTTTTTCGATGGACGGAACGATTGCACAACTAGACAAAATTTGTGATTTGGCTGATAAATATAAGGCTCTTGTTATGGTAGATGAGTGTCATTCGTCTGGCTTTATTGGAAAAACAGGACGAGGCACACACGAATACAGAAATGTAATGGGCAGAATTGACATCATTACAGGAACGTATGGAAAAGCTCTTGGAGGTGCTTCGGGTGGTTTTACGGCAGCAAAAAAGGAAATTGTAGAAATGCTTCGTCAGCGTTCTCGTCCTTATTTATTTTCAAATACGGTTGCCCCACCGATTGTGGGAGCTTCTATTGAGGTTTTGAATGTACTTATGGAATCTACTTCGCTTAGAGATAAGCTAGAGGAAAGTACAAAATATTTTAGAGAAAAAATGACAGCAGCAGGTTTTGACATCGTAAAAGGAGAACATCCGATTGTTCCTGTGATGCTCTATGATGCGCCACTTTCTCAAAAATTTGCTGAACGACTTTTGGAAGAAGGAATTTATGTAATTGGTTTTTATTATCCTGTTGTTCCTAAGGGAAAAGCTCGTATTCGTGTTCAGATTTCGGCTCTGCATGAGCGTGAACATTTAGATAAAGCCATTGCAGCTTTTACTAAAGTAGGGAAAGAATTGGGCGTTATTTCGTAATTATTCAATTTCAAAAATTATGTATTTATGTAGGGAAAACGGCTTGCCTTTTCCTAAACAGTAGGTAATTTTATTCAAACGAATACTACAAAGAACACAGATTGAAATTATTTTTTAGTCTGTGTTTTTTTAATGACAATATGACTAGGAAAAGGCAAGCCATTTCCCCTACAAATGAAATAACCTTTTCATATTCTACACCAAAATAAAAAACCACAAAAAAACACTTCCTTTTTCCATTACAAAAAAAGAAAAAATAACTATATTCGTTTTTACTTAACTACTTAAAGAAATGGCAGATATAGAGGGAGTTGAAAGTTATATTAATGAACATATAGAGGGCAGAAAAAGTAAGATAGATTTATCAAATTATGATGTATATTTCTATGATAATATTTTAGAAAAATTGAGTAAAATGAATTACTTAATTGAACTAGATTTGAGTCATAATTACATTCCTAATATTTCTATTTTAGAAGATTTAATTTTGCTTGAAGTAATCAATTTGAGTTATAATGAAATTTCAGATATTTCTTCACTCAAAGAATTAAAAAAATTAAGAGAAATAAATTTGAGTAACAATGAAATTATAGATATTTCACCGTTAGAAAGAATAAATAATTTACAAAGTATTAATTTAAGTGAAAACGAAATTATAGATATTTCAAATATTAGAGATTTGAAAAAAATAAAAGTTATTGATTTTAGCTATAATGAAATCACAAATATCTCATACCTAGGTAGTTTAAAAGAGTTAGCTGATGTGAATTTGAAAAATAATCATATTTCAGATTGTTCTTGTTTAAAAGGATTAAAAAAATTAAAATTCCTTGATTTAGGAAATAATAAAATTTACGATATTTCTTTTGTTGAAAAGCTAAAAAAGTTAGAAATCATCAGTTTTAGGAGTAATGAAATATCTGACATTAAATTCTTGAAGGAACTATATAAATTAAAGTGGCTAGATTTGAGCAACAATAAAATTTTAGATTATTCTTTTTTGAAAAATCTAAAAGAATTAAGAAGTCTAGATTTGAGTAATAACAAGATAACTGATTATTCTTTTTTAGAAGGACTTAAAAAACTAGAAACTATTCATTTAAATAATAATCAAATATATGACCTTTCTTTTTTATCAATTTTAAAACAACTAAAAACGCTTTACCTAAGCAATAACCAAATCTCTGATATTTCAACTCTCTTTGAAAATAAAAATTTGATAAATATTGATCTAAGATTTAATAAAATTAAATACATTTCGTTTGATTTTCTCAAAAAATTTCCAAACTTAAAAAGTCTTTATTTACATGGTAATGAGATAAAAAATATTCCACAAGAATTTTATATGGGAATATCTAAGAACTGTTTGGAGAAAGTAAAAGATTACCTAAAATCAATAGAAAAAGAAGAAGATCGACGAGAACTCAACGAAGCCAAATTAATTTTTGTAGGAGTGGGAGAAGTAGGAAAAACAGAACTTTCAGAAGCATTAAGTGAAACAGAATATAAATTTGAAGGAGGTAGAAAATTTACAAAAGGTATTCGTATAAAACCTTGGCTGTTAGAGAATTGTGAGCGAGAAGAACAAAAAATAGATTTTATAGCTCATATTTGGGATTTTGCAGGACAAGAAATAAACTATGGTACACATCAGTTTTTTCTTACTAAAAATTCAATTTATGTTTTTGTGTGGGAAACTCGTAAGGGAGAGGATGAGTCAAAGTTTGCCTATTGGCTGCGTATTGTGTCGCTACTTTCCAAAAATGCACGTATTTTCATTGTTCAAAATAAAATAGATGAGTTAGAAGGTGACCTAAATCAAAAACAATGGAAAGACCAATTTAAGAATATTGTCGGTTTTTATAAAACGTCTTGTAAAGATGGAACAGGAATTAATGAACTTAGAGCAGATATACAAAAAGAGCTTATAGAACTTCCACACACTAGAGAAATTTGGAATAAATACAGAGTTGCTGTGCGTGATGAGCTTTTAGAAAGCAGCAAAAATATTGATTATATTAGATACAAAGACTATGTGAAAATCTGTGAAAAACATACGGTTTCAAAAGAAGATGCGCCATTTTTGAGCGACCAACTTCATAATATTGGTTCTATTCTTCATTTTTCGGAAGAAGCAAGATTAAAAAATACAGTTGTTCTCAATTCAGAATGGATAACTGATGCAGCTTATTTACT
Organism: Bernardetia sp.; assembly: GCA_020630575.1. GTDB lineage: Bacteria > Bacteroidota > Bacteroidia > Cytophagales > Bernardetiaceae > Bernardetia. The sequence goes on along the minus strand of JAHDBD010000008.1, from coordinate 146,130 downwards.
TTTAGATACAAAAAAAGTAGAAAGAGGGCGTTTTCATTTTAAAGATTTAGATAAAATATGGGAAGATGACCGTTTTGATGAAAAGCACGAGTTTTTGATAAATCTAATAGAGAAGTTCGAACTCATTTTTAAGCTCAATGAAGCCGATGTATATATCGTTCCTGAAGGTTTGCCAGTAGAAGAACCAATAGGTGTAGCAGAAATAAAACCTACTTTTGAAAACGAAAAAACTAAATATTTGCGTTTTGAATATCATTATCCTTTTATGCCAAAGGGAATTTTGAGTCGTTTTATTTGTCGTCTGCACGAAAATATTTTTAAAGAGTATTTTTGGAAAAATGGCGTTGTGCTTGTTCTGGAAGCTAAGGAAAAAGAAACGTTTGCAAAAGTAATTTTGAATGAAGTAGAAAATCCAAAAACAATAAAAATAGAAGTTTGGGGAAAACAAGCTGACAAACTTTTAGCTATCATTCGAAGAAATATAGACCATATTCATAGCAAGTTTGAAGACTTAGAGATTTTTCAAAAAATTCCTTGTGTTTGTGTGGATTGTAAAGATTCTTCAAAACCTCATTTGCATGATTACGATACATTGATTCGCTTTCAAGAAAAGGGAAAAACTACAAGAGAATGTGCTATCGGTGCAGAAGATGTGGAAATAACTACACTTTTAGATGGAATTTTGGATACAAAAACTACAAGAGGAAATAGATTGATAGAATTAATTGAAAGAAATAATCTATCGGAGTTTTTTGCTGAATTAGATAGAATGGGAATTAGAGGAAATGAAATTGCAAGCCTAAAAGATGAGTTTATAAGTGGAACAAATGATTTCAGTTTTCATAGCAGATTAATAACTTTAGTTTCTAAATTCTAATAATTGATTTTAAAATTTGAAAGAAGTTTTTCGGTAATTCGAAATAACTCTGACAATAGTTTTGAAAATATATCCCCAAATTTATTGAGGTGTAGAATTGATAAATCAGCAAAGTTAAAATTCAACTTATCAATAAACCTCCAACATCTGACAGGTCAATAAATACACTTCTAAAACTGATTCTGATTAGCTGACTTCTTCTATCATTTCATTCATACTATATTTTCCCTAATTACTTTCTTTATCAGAACCTACAGGTGTATTACAACATCATGTAGCTAGTGAAAACTTATCTGCAAGTGATTTATCAGATACACAAACTATTACTATACTGAACTGAATGGTGACTTAGAAGTAATTACTGAGGGAGTAGTCACAAACTTTAGTGTGAGCAAACTCTTCTGCAAAAGTTGTTTTGACTGATGTGCAGGGTACAAATGGTATCGTTCACATTATAAATACAGTCTTACTTCCTTTAGGTATTTTTTTTTAGTTTTAAAAAAGCATTTTCTTCTTTTTTAGAGGAAAATGCTTTTTTTGTTTTTGATAATACTGACAACACCCAAAATACATTTCTAATCTAATTCTGCTCGTGAAAACAAATCATTGATTAATGTTTCATTTTCACAGGCTTCTTTAAATTTGATACTAAATTCTTTCAATGCCTCTTTGTCAGAAGAATAGGCACAGTACATACTTCCCTCAGGATCAAAATTTATCATCTCAGTTAGTTGAGAACATTTTTCCTCTAAGAATACTCGTGCTAAAGAAGCCCAGTCGTAACCACCACCTTCAAAGCCTTCTTCTGCTCTCACTTCAAAAACTTCAGTTTTATACTCACCTACATTTAGACAAACTGAAGCTGTATCTTCGTGGTCTACCCAAAAGAAAGGTTTAATTTGGTTCTCAAAATCTTGATTGTTCATGTTTTGTTTTTTGATAAAAGTTATTTTAATAACATTCAAAATTAATCAACTCATAGTTTTTGCAAAAAAAATGTTTATAAATTTCTTTATTTTTAGTACGCAAAAAATCAAAATTTAGTTGATAAAATAAAACTATTCTATCATATATTCCACCAAATTCAAAAAACACAAAACCTCTACTTCACTTCTGATGTTAATTTGTCTGAAAACTCTCTATATTTTTGTTACTTTCGTGGTATAATAGTGTTTCCTTGTTATAAACTCAAACCCTAAGGGTTTATAGAAAATAAGAATCAAAAAAATCAATTCAATATATTCAATGAAATTTCAGACGATAACCAAATTTGCCTTTTTAGCCTTTTTTCTACTGACAGGAGTTTTTTTATTTTCTTGTTCAAGTGATAATAAAGATGAAAAAGTATTTTCATATAAAGATTTTTTACCTCCTTCAAAGGGTGGACGTGGCGAAATATTGCTTCAAATGGATTCTAGTAAATGGGAAGGAGATTTAGGAGCTGCCGTTCGTGAACTTTACATGGCACCCATGCCAGGTTTTCCACAACCTGCCGAGCCAATTTTCAAAATTTATCATGCTGCACCAAAGAAAGTAAATGATTTGTTGGAAGAATATCATTCTATTTTTGTGGTTTTGTCGTTGGACAGCAAATCAACAGATAGCGACCTTTTACGTAAAAAATTTGCAAAAGAAAGTTTGGACAGAATAGAAGCCGACACAACGCCTTATTTGATTGTAAAACAAAACGAACATGCAAAAGACCAGCAAGTTGTTTATCTGATTGGTAAAAATGATGAGCAGCTTATCAAACACATGAAGGCAAATGAAGAAAAACTCCGTGAGATTTTTTATAAAACAGAGCGTGAACGTTCTCGTTTAGTAGCCTTTAGAGGTGGAACACAAACAGGAAAAATGGAACGCTACAAAAAAGAACATGGTTTCATGATAGGAATTCCAGATGGTTATCAAGAAGCAAAAGATATAAACGAACAAGATTCAGGTTTTGTGTTTATGCGTTTGATAGATAATGCCAATGGAAGAGATAGAAATATTTTTGTAGCTTACAAACCTTATTCTTCACAAGGACAATTAAATGCAGACAGTGTTTTGGCTTGGCGAAGAGAGCTAGGCGAAAAGTATATGAAAGACCCAGATAGAGGCTCGTATGTAACAGACCAAACTGATGTAGTTCCTTATTTTTCACAAGAAATTAACTTTAAAGGTCATTATGCAATTGAAATTCGTGCGCTTTGGAAACTTACTTCACTTACTTCTGGAGGTCCTTTCTTAGGATATTTGATTGTTGATGAAGAGAAAAATAGATTGTATTATATCGAAGGATTTATTTTTGCACCTACTTCAAAAAAGCGTGATTATATTCGTGAAGTAGAAAGCATTTTATGGACTTTTGAGCCGTAATTTTTTGAATGATAAATTATTAATGGTAAGTGGTAAATGAAAGTGTGTTAAGTACTGTGTAACAAAAGTTTATCTTAATGTTGTCGGTATTCCCACCGACAACAGCAGAAGATTACCTGTAAATAATTTTGACTGGGTACTTACTGCATGGCATTCACAATTTACCATTTATAATTCACAATTTTTTTAAATGCCCAATTCACAAAAACACAGAGGCGCAAATCCAAAAGATTATGCTGCTTTTTCTGAAAAAAATATTGACAATCTAAAACAAGCCACTTCGGATTTGTCATGGCTTTTATCAAATGGCTATGCACAAAAAGCATCTTTGAAATTGGTAGGCGATAAATTTTCTCTTACAGACCGTCAAAGAAAAGCCATAAATGCTGCCAGCGCAGAAAAAGAAAGTTTAGAATTAAGAAAAAAAAATGAAATTAGCATTGATTTAGATATTCATTCTGACTTCAAAAAACTAAATTCTACCTTAATTATTGATGGTTATAATCTGCTTATTACAACAGAATGTGCGTTGTCGAATGCCCCTCTTTTTATTGGTTTAGATGGTTGTATGCGTGATATTGCTAGTATTCATTCGACCTATCGAAAAGTAGAAGAAACAATTCCTGCTTTAGAACTTATCGGAAACGTAATTGAAGAACTTGAAATAAAAGAAACCATTTGGGTCTTGGATTCGCCAATTTCAAATAGTGGAAGACTTAAAAAAATTATGGAAGATTTGGCAGAACAAAAAAAATGGAATTGGAAAGTTCTCTTAGAAAAACATGCTGATAAATCTATTGTCGAATTGAGCCAGAATGAAAATCATATTGTTGCTTCTTGTGATGCTTGGATTACCATTAATGCTTCAAAATGGGTAAATCTATGTAGCTTTATTGTAAAAAATTATGTTCCTTCAGCTTGGATTTTGGACTTTAGGAAATAGAATTATCACGATACTTTAAAGTGTCAGAGAATTAAACAGGAAAAAAATAACGATTCTAACTCACTTTTACGTAAATTTGCAGTATTAAACCTTATCACGGTTTGCATTTATGGTAGTTCAGACATCTTTTCTGAACATAAAAGAAGCCTATTACCCTATTCAATGAGTCTAGAAGATAGTTGTACAAAAATAATCGTGATAACCTTTATTTAAAAAAATTCAAATTTATATCCATTTTTCTTGTCATTTTCATTCATGAACATCATTTTTTTCGATTCTCCTTCACTTCGCACTCATTTGTTGCCTTTCACTTTTACTCGCCCTGTGGCTGACCTGCGTGTCGGAATTCTGACCATAAAAGAAAAATTTGAAACATATTTCAATGAATTTCTAAAAAACACTGGTCATTTACAAACTGAGAATCATCATTTTTCATTCTTGACACAAGATTATTTACAAGAAAAATTTCCTATTGATTTCCAAGAGAATGAAACTGTAAATCTATATATAAACGGGGCAGTTTTGCCAACTTTAGAGTTTTTTGAGAAATTAGTTTCTCTTCCATTAGAAACAGCTATTTTTTCAGAAACTGGAAACCAGCTCATTGCTTTCAAAACATTTACACAGTTCAAAAGTGTAGATAAATTTTATGATTTTGCTTTAAAGGTAGCCAAACAGAAAACAGAGAAAATAAGTATCCAATTCTTACAAAGAACTTGGGATATTTTCCGTTCGAACAAACAAGAAATTGAAAAAGATTTTGATTTGATTACAACAGGACGTAAAAGTGAAGTTGTTACAGATAGACATACCGTTTTATATAATGAAGAACGCATTTTTATAGAAGAAGGAGTAACTATAAAAGCTGCCATTTTAAATGCAGAAAAAGGCTCAATTTATATTGGAAAAAATGCAAGCATCGAAGAAGGTGCAATCATTCGTGGTTCTTTTGCGCTTGGCGAAGGTTCAGTAATCAATACGGGTTCAAATATGCGAGGCGATACAACCATCGGAAAGTTCTGTAAAGTGGGTGGCGAAGTAAGTAACTGTGTATTTTTTGGTTATTCTAATAAAGGACATGATGGATTTTTAGGAAATGCAGTCATTGGCGAATGGTGTAATTTGGGTGCAGCTACCAACTGTTCCAACCTGAAAAATAACTACGGAACGGTCAGAATTTGGAATTATGCAGAAGAGAACTACGAAAAAACAGAATTGCAATTTTGTGGACTTTTAATGGGTGACCATAGCAAATCTGGAATTTGTACAATGTTTAACACAGCAACTGTTGTAGGAACAGGCGCAAATGTTTTTGGAGAAGGCTTTCCACCAAAATTTATTCCTTCTTTTGCGTGGGGAAATGGCAACCACCAAACTAAATTTGTATCGACACACTTAGACGCACTTTTCAAAACTGCCGAACGCATGATGAGTCGTAGAGATGTCGCATTTACAGAAACCGAGCGCAAAATAATGAAACATGTTTTTGAAGATACCGATAATTATAGATTTTGGGAATCGAATCCAATGTTTAGTTGATATTGGGGATTAGGGAATGGAGATTGGGAATTACAAATACAAATTAAACACCTCGTTGGCGACTGCATTTGAGACTCAACGACGGTTAAATAAAGAATAAAAAATGAGTTTCGAAGATTTTAAATTAAACCGTCAATTATTAAATGCCATTGAAGAAGCTGGTTATGAAAAACCGAGTCCGATTCAAGAACAGGCAATTCCGTTGCTTTTGGCTGGACACGATGTAATTGGTGTAGCGCAAACAGGAACAGGAAAAACGGCTGCTTTTATGTTGCCTCTTTTGATGAAACTAAAATATGCACAGGGCGAAAATCCTCGTGCGCTGATTCTTGCGCCTACTCGTGAGTTGGTTATTCAAATTCATGAACATTTTGAGGTACTTGGTAAATATACTGATTTGCGTGCCGTTGCTTTGTATGGAGGAAGTGGAAGTATAAAAAGACAGCTTGAACAAGTGAGAGAAGGAATGGATTTGATTATCGCAACACCAGGGCGATTATTGGATATTTATGAGCGAAATGAATTGAATTTACGTCAAATCAAAACGATGATAATGGATGAAGCAGACCGTATTTTGGATATGGGTTTTATGCCACAAATCAATCGTTTATTAGAAATTATTTCTAGCAAAAAACGTCAGAACGCCCTTTTTTCTGCTACAATGCCAGAGAAAGTTGTAAAATTGACAGAAGATTTTTTAGAATCTCCAGAGGAAATAAATATTTCGGCTATTTCGGTTACAGCCGAAACCGTTGAGCAAAAATATTACGAAGTTCCTAATTTCAGAACCAAGATTAATTTATTAGATTATTTACTCAAGGATAAAGAGAAATTTAATAAAGTAATTGTCTTTACAAGAACAAAAGATGTTGCGAATAATGTCTATAAATTTTTAGGTAGAAAGGTAGATGATAGTGTAAGGGTAATTCATAGTAACAAAGATCAAAATACACGAAGTAATTCCTTTAGTGATTTTAAAAATGGAGATATTCGAATACTTGTAGCAACAGATGTAGCTGCACGAGGATTAGACGTAAGTGATGTAAGTCATGTTATTAATTTTGAAGTTCCGAAACAGTACGATGATTATGTGCATAGAATTGGGCGTACAGGACGAGCAGAAAAAGAAGGAATTGCCATTACTTTTGCCAATGTTTTGGATGTTCATCATATCAAAAGAATTGAAAAACTGATTGGAAAAAAAATCCCAAATGAAAGAATTCCAACAGATGTAGAGATTACACAAACACCTTTCGAAGAAAATCAGAAACTAATAAAGGCATTAGATTTTATCAAACAGAGAGAAGACCCAACCTATAAAGGAGCTTTTCATCATAAAAAACGCTATCTAAATCCGAAAGATATAGGTAAAAAGAAAAATAGAAGTACATCAAAGAGAAAACCTAAGAAATAATTACGAATTACAAAATTTATTTTTTCAAAAAAAAGCTCTCCTTTATTTTAATAAATGAGAGCTTTTGATTTAATAGCAAACTGAAAAGTATTTATTTTTTTATATAGTGCAGAAACTAAAAACCTATTTTAGAGTTCTTTAAATTGTTCTCACTTCAAAAAAGTGTATATTTGTGAGATTTTATAGGAATATAATTGAATAAACAAAACCAGATTATAACGATACGATAAATTTTTACTAGAAAATAAGTCTTATTCTAGTGCAAGTTTCTATCTTGTACTAATGACTTTGCAAGCATATGCTTGCTCAAAAGAGTGTCCAAGCAAATGCTTGAACAAGAAATAATGTAAATTAAGATCCTTAAACCCTCCTTTATGCAACGATATTCCATTCTTTGGGCAGATGACGAAATTGAATTTCTCAAACCTCATATTTTATTTTTAGAGAAAAAAGGCTACGATGTAAAAGCTGTAAATAGTGGCGCAGATGCCCTTGAAGCCGTTGAAGAAGATAATTTTGATATTGTATTTTTAGATGAAAATATGCCAGGAATGTCTGGTTTAGAAACACTTACAGCTATAAAATCTGTTCGTCCTTCTTTGCCTGCCATTATGATAACTAAGAGTGAAGAAGAGCATATTATGGAAGATGCCATCGGTGCAAAAATTGCCGATTATTTGATAAAACCTGTCAATCCGAATCAGATTCTTCTTTCTATCAAAAAGATTTTAGACCAAAAAAGATTGGTTACAGAAAAGACAAACTTGAATTATCAGCAAGATTTTAGAAACCTTTCAATGATTTTTCAAGATGATTTAGATTTTGAACAATGGATAGAAGCCTATAAAAAACTAATTTATTGGGAACTTGAAATTGAAGATACTGAAAATCAAAGTATGCAAGAGATTTTAGAATCTCAAAAAGAAGAAGCTAATATTAGCTTTGCCAAATTTATTCAAAATAACTATGAATATTGGTTGAATGATGCAGGTGATGATGAATATCCAATGATGTCACACGATATTATGGGAGAATGGGTTTTTCCTCTTTTAGAAGATAAAAAACTAAATGAAGAACGCCCTTTATTTTTTATTTTGATAGATAATTTGCGTTATGATCAATGGAAAGTTGTCGAATCACTTTTAGCAGAATACTTTACAGTCAAAGAAGAAAAAGTATATTGTTCTATTTTACCAACTACTACAGCATATGCTCGCAACGCTATTTTTTCTGGACTTTTGCCTTCTGAAATGGCAGAAGAACACCCAGATATTTGGGTAGATGACCAAGATGAAGGAGGAAAAAACAACTTTGAAGACGAATTTTTACGTAGACAGATGAAAGAATTTGGTTTTGGAAATACAAAAACAACCTACAATAAAATTCTTCGCAATCATCAAGGTAAACAATTAGTAGAGAATTTTAGTAATCTACAACAAAATGAGTTTAACGTTATCGTTTATAACTTTGTAGATATGCTTTCTCATGCTCGTACTGATACAGCTGTTGTTCGTGAACTTGCACCTGATGAAGCTGCTTATCGCTCAGTAACTAAATCTTGGTTTTTACACTCTCCTTTATGGGATATGTTAAAGAAAATAGCAGAAGTAAATGGTCGTTTGATTATTACCACTGACCACGGAACAATTCGTACAAAACGTCCTTATAAAATTATAGGTGACCGAAATACCAATACAAATTTGCGTTACAAACAAGGAAAAAATTTAAATTATAATCCTAAAAATGTTTTGGTAGCTAAAGACCCTGCAAAATTCTTTTTACCTCGTCAGAATGTTTCAACTACTTTTGTATTTACAACAGAAGACTACTTTTTTGCTTATCCAAATAATTACAATCACTATGTAAAATATTATAAGGATACATTTCAGCACGGAGGAATTTCAATGGAGGAAATGATAATTCCTTTTATTGAGTTAGAAGCAAAATAATGATTTTTAGTTGAAAACTATATTACAAATATTTAAATTAGCTAGGTAAAAACTCAGATGGTTATTAAATTATCTGAGTTTTTTATTTTTCAGGATAGAATAAGAATGCTCATAAATTCAATAAACTATACAAAAAAAGTCATACAATTTTAAATAATTGTATGACTTTTTTAATTCTAAAAGAATATTTTCAATTCAAATAGATATTTTATATCACTTTTTTACGAATGACTTAAAAGAATTACTTCTCCATGTGAAGTCCGTAAACTTGAGCGAAAGACGAGGCTCGAACTCGCGACCTCAACCTTGGCAAGGTTGCGCTCTACCAACTGAGCTACTTTCGCATTTTTTAACTTTAGGTAAGCTAATATTCAGATTTTACCTCTCTATTTAAGATGTAAATCAAGACCTTCCGTCTTTGTGATGACAAAGGTAATACTTTTTTTAAAAACACCAAAACTTATTGATAGATTTTAATAAAAAAATAATTTCAAAGTAATAAATAGGAAAATTCGATTACTTACTCTACAATGTATCATTAATAAAATTATAATCTCAAGATAAATCTATGCAATCAGAACCTGATTCAGAATCTAATATTGAAGTCCAAACTCACACTGAGGGCTTAATTAAAGATAAATATGAGGCTTTATTGAAGGAGGCTCAAAGTATTATATCTATTTTTTATATTCTTGCTGTAGCTATTGGAATGCTTTTTAATTATCAAAAATATTCTGAGTTTGGGATCAATATCTTTGATTATGCTGATATATTTGAGTTTTTAGTAGCTCCTTTTTCTGACATAATTATTTTATTTTTTACTATTGGTTCTTGCATATTTATATATCTGTTTTTTAAGTTTGATATATGGATGATGAAAAAACATCCCAAATTTTATAGCTTAATTACCCTTGGATGGGATAAGAAAACATGGTATAACTCCAATAGATACGTGCTATTTGTAATAATATTTTTTCTTTTTCTGTATTCTGTAGCAGATTTTTACGGCGAATTAGCCGCAGAAAAAACAAAAGAACAAACTTCAATTTCACTACGGTTTTTAGATAATGAGACTAAAGAAGGAGTCATTATAGGCAACACCAAACAAGTAATATTTTTTTTAGAGGGTAAAAAAGTAAAAGCAATTCCATTTACAGCACTTGTAAAAGAGTTTGAAATCAAAAAATAGACTTCATTCTTTAAAAAATTAACCTATAGGTTTCTAACTGAATTTGGTAATCAGTATTAAAATCAGTTTTCAAAAATTGAAACCCTAACTTTTTAAGTAAAGTTTGTGAAGCGATATTTCCTTCCATTATTAATCCAAAAATTTTTTGATGTTTTAGTTCGTTTTTCACAAAATTAATTACTGTTTTTCCTAATTCGGTGGCGAATCCTTTTCCTTGAAAGTCTTTTGAAATACGGAAACCAATATGAAAAGCAGAATCAGAACCCAAATAAGGCATTACTCCCATTGTTCCAATGTATTTTTGAGTTTCTTTTTCTCTAACAACCCAATAGTAAAGATGTTGATTATCAGAAAGTATTCTTTTGTTTTCTAAAAAATCTGTATATTCACTATTTGATAAATTTTGAAGGTGTTTTATGTATTTTACAGCGTTTTCTTCTCTAAAAGAATCAATGATTTCTTTAAAATCTTTTTTCTGAATTAAATTTAATTCTGTTCTTTCTGTGGTAAGTTTCATGATTTGAAATTGATTGTGATAGTAAAAATATAATTTCATAAAAAAAGCATTTTGCTTTCTAAAAAACAAAATGCTTTCCTAATAATGCTAAAATAAAATATTATTTTCTCTTCAATTTGGTTTTGACATAATCCATTACAAAGAAAAATTCTGTTCCTATTTGTTGGCATCTCTCATTATAGACTTGCTCTTCGCTAGGTGTATTATCCGAAACTTTTGGATCTTCAAAAGGAATTGCAAAACGAGCATCTGCTCCCATAACTAACGGGCAATTTTTGTCAGCATCACTACAAACCATAATCGCAGTAAAGCCATTTTGAGGATTCTGTTTGTGTGTATATTTCTTTGAAAACATAATTGTTTTTGAATAATTTTCACCTACCGACATAGAATAAACAGGATTTTTTTCTCCTTCAAAAGCAGTTGTTTTTTCTAGTTTTACACCTACTCTTTCTAATGCTGTAATGGCTCTAGAATTAAAGGCTGTTGCTTCTGTTCCTCCTGAAAAAGTATTTATTCCTTCTACTCCATAATAATAAGCAGCAACTTGTAACCAAACTTGCCCAAAATGACTTCTACGTGAATTATGGGTACAGATTACAGTCAAATCTACTTTTTCTGATGATTCTTTTTGCTTAATTATGTAGTCTCCAATTTCTTGTAATTTCAATTTACGTTCTTCATCAATAGTTTCAAAATTAGACGCTAAGTTTTCAGAGTAATTTTGAAGTTTAGGATAGAACTTATTTTTTTCCATTTTAGATAAAGAAGTAAAAGATGAAAAATTAATAATCAAGAGAGGAATAATAAATAAAGATAGAAATACATTTGAAGTTTTCATTTTTGTAATGTTTAGTGAAAAGTGATTAAAATAAATATTTAAAGCTTTGAAAAACGAAACCCATAACTTTAGTTATGGGTAAAAAAAATTAACAACAGCCACTATCAGGACAACAAATTGCTTTTTCTTCTTGTGTAACAGCTTTTTGAGAAATATTAGATTGAAGAGAAGGATTTTTTTGAGCAAAAACAGTAATACTAAAAATTCCTGTACTTCCATTTCTAAATTCTTTTATTTCGTTTTCAGAAAGGTATTTTTGGAGAATATCATCAGGAATAAAAATAGCTTTTTCCTTTTGTAAAGTAATATTCTCAAAACCAACTTCTTTGATAAAATTGAGATAATCTTCTTTCTGAATTGCTCCTGAAACACAACCTGCATACATTTCTGCATCTTCTCGTAAAGCTTTTGGAAGACTACCCACAAGCACAATATCAGAAATACTAAAATGTCCATCATCTTTTAAAGTTCTGTACATTTCTGTAAAAACAGCTTTTTTATTAGGTACAAGATTCAATACACAATTACTAACGATTACATCAACAGAATTATCAGAAATAGGCATTTTTTCGATATCGCCTTCTCTAAACTCTACATTATTATAACCTAATTTATCAGCATTCTGACGAGCTTTTTTGAGCATTGTAGGAGAAAAATCTATTCCAATTACTTTTCCTGTTTCGCCTGTTTCTGCTCGTGCTACAAAACAGTCATTTCCTGCTCCTGAACCCAAATCAAGCACTGTATTACCCTTTTTGATTTGAGCAAACTGGGTAGGAAGTCCACAACCTAAACCCAAATCTGCGTCAGAATTATAGCCATTTAGATTGTCATATTTTTCTGACATAATATTGTAAACTTCTGTTGAAGAATCTGTAGTTCCACAACACGAAGAAGCATTGAGAACTTTATCTTGAAGAGCTACTTTTTCGTAACGCTCACGAACCATATCTTTGATTTGTTGCTCAGTTTGAGATTCGTTTTGTAATGTGTTTGAAGTCTGAATTGAATTTTTCATTTGTTTATTGCAATTTAACGATAAATAATAAGTAAAAAAATACTAGAATATAATTTCACGCTAGAGCGTGAGTTATTTTAACAGCACGAATTAGAATCAATTTTTGAAGTAAAATCAGTAAAGAAAATAGCAAAAAGAGTTTGTATGTTTTTCCAATTTTGAGGATTTATACAATAACAAACACTTGTTCCTTCAATAGTTCCTTGTATAATTCCTACTCGTTTGAGTTCTCTAAGATGTTGTGAAATAGTGGGTTGTGCCAATCCAATTTCGTTTACCAAATCTCCCCCAATGCAAGCATTGACTTTTATTAGATGTTGCAAAATAGCTATTCGGGCAGGATGTCCCAATACTTTTGCAATATCTGCAAGCTCATTTTGTTTTTCAGTAAAAATATCAGATTTGGTAAGTCCCATTTTGAGTAAAATTGTTTTTTGGCTAATCTTTATATTGCAATATTACGATAAATAAATTTATTAGTTTGGTTAGATTATTTTATTTAACCTTTTTTAAAATAAATTCATACAAATAATTTTGGTCTAAGGTAAACTGAGGCTTCCCAAAGCATAACTGAAAACACAATCAGAACAAAAGCATTATTTCCTAGAGAAAATTGAGTTGATCCAAAACGCAAACAACTATATACTTTTTGTATGCCATTAACACAATAGATTTGAAAAATGGCTAGTAAAGTTATGAAGATAGTTATTATAAAAAACTGTAGCTTTCCTTTTTTGAAATCTTCAAATATTCGTAAATTAAAAAGAAAAGGCAAGAAAATAAATAATGCACCTGCTGAAATATAAACAAGTAAATAAGCAAAAAAACCATTATAAAAATAGCTGTTTAAACGAGAGTTAATGTTTGGTGAATTCATATTTCATCAAATTACGAATTACGATTTTAGTAACAAACTATTTTTTCGTAATTCGTAATTTTTAATTAGCTATACTGATTTGGCAGGTCGTAATTAAAATTTCTAATATTCTGTTATCAATGTTCCAATTTCGTCTCCGTGTAATACTTTCAATAAATTCCCTTCTTCATTCATATCAAAAACTATAATTGGTAAATTATTTTCTCTACAAAGCGTAAATGCTGTCATATCCATAATATTTAAACCTTTATTATATACTTCTTGGAATGAAAGATTTGAATAACGAACTGCGTCTGGATTTTTTTCTGGGTCTTCTGAATAAACTCCATCTACTCGTGTTCCTTTCAAAACTACATCAGCACCAATTTCAATGGCACGAAGTGAAGCAGCCGAATCTGTCGTGAAATAAGGACTTCCTAAACCTGCTACAAAAATAACTACACGTCCTTTTTCCAAATGTCGGATAGCACGGCGACGCACATAAGGCTCACAGATTTGTTCCATTTTTATACCTGAAAGCAAGCGAGTATAAACACCAACTTGTTCAAGAGCAGATTGTAAAGCCATTCCATTGATAGAAGTGGCAAGCATTCCCATATAATCGCCTTGTACTCTGTCAATTCCAATTTTAGGAGACTGCATTCCTCTAAAAATATTTCCTCCTCCAATTACAATAGCTACTTGCAGACCTTCATCAACTGCTTTTTTGACTTCTAGTGCATATTGTTCTAATCTTTCGGCATCAATTCCGAACTGTTGGTTTCCCATAAGAGCCTCGCCACTTAGTTTTAATAAAATGCGACGATAACGATAATTTGAAGCGTTGTTTGAGTTATACATAAGGATTTATAATATGAATTTGGAGAATTAAAATCTATAAAATTATTGGGTAATTGTATTTTTTGCGTTTTTTAAGAGTTTTGTTTTGATAATTTGAAAAAATACCAAATCAAATTCCATAAAAAAACCGTTTATCTTTAAAAAAGTAAACGGTTAGTAAATATTTCTAGTGAAAATAGAAAATGTAGAAACTACAAAAGTTTCATATTTTAATGTTTTGTGCTTTAAGCTAATTAGATGTGTTTTTGAAATTTTCATAAACGACAATTTATTAGGGTTGTTTTTTTTTAGGTGCATTGCTACAAAAATACGATATTTTTGTCAGAATTCTATAATTTAAAAATGGAAAGTTGTAATTATTCTAACTGAGTAGAAAATCTGTGCTACTTTTCGCTCATAAATTTGTAATTTTGCATCATAAACACACAAATAATTTTCATTTTATGAATACTTCTTCTACTTCTTTTGACACTGCTTATTGGCAAAATCGTTACAAAGATTCAGATACGCCTTGGGATATTGGCTATGCTAGTCCTCCTTTGGTAGCTTATTTTGACAAATTACTTGAAAAGTCAGAAGAAAATAAAAATTTAAGAATTCTTATTCCTGGTGGTGGGAGTAGCCATGAAGCTGAATATTTACATAAAAAAGGTTTTTCTAATGTTTTTGTAATTGACTTGGCTGCTGCACCTTTAGAGAGTTTTTCACAACGCTATCCTGATTTCCCAAAAGAACATCTGATTCAAGATGATTTTTTTAAATTTGAAGGAGAAAACTCGGAATACTTTAATTTCTTTGATATAATTGTCGAACAAACTTTTTTTTGTGCTTTAGATCCACGTTTAAGAACAGATTACGCAAAAAAAATGAATGAGCTTCTGAAAAAAGACGGAAAATTAATCGGACTTTTATTTGATTTTCCAATCAGAGAAGAACAAGATAGCCCACCTTTTGGAGGAAATACAAACGAATACAGAGAAATTTTTGAACCTTATTTTGAAATAAAGAACTTAAAAAGATGTTACAATAGCATCAAACCAAGACAAGGAACAGAACTCTTCTTTGAAATGATTAAGTAGGGATAAGTTGTAAGTGATAAATGGTAAGAGAAATACCATTTTAATAATTAGTTACAAAACTATTTTACATAACAATCGCTTAAAACCTTATTGTATTTCACCTATAAGTTACCACTAATAATTTACCATTAAAAAAATATAGTTATGAGCAGCAAAATGGCATTAATCGTATTTATCCTAGTAATGTCTGTGCTTTTCCCAGCAGCAGGTTATTTTATGGATTATATGCGCCACCGAAAGTATAGAACACTTGACAAAGATGATATAAGGAATAATTTTGTCAGTAGTGAGGCTGATAAAAAATAGTAAATACAAAAACCGTTTTTAGATTTTTGTTCTAGAAACGGTTTTTTATATAATAAAGGCTGCAAAACTGAATTTATATCTTCATAAAAGAACTCTACCTCAATTCTTTATTGCCAAAATATTCAATAGAAGCTACCAAGATAGCACCAATAAGCATAAGTCCAAGAGCCATAAAGAAATGTGTATCTATTTCTGGAATGTAGCGCATGGTTTCCAAAACTTTCTCTTTTCCATGTATTATTTCACTTCTCAAAACTTTTTTCCAAGGATAAATAATTGAAAGTGAACCCAAAACAAAGCCTGTCAAGATAGCTAAAAGAGAATTTTCATAATTATCAAAAAGCCAAGAAAGCACTTTTGCAAAAGTCAGAATCCCTGTAATAGCACCTAATGCAAAAGGAACAATTATCCAAAGACCTGCAATAATTCCATATATATCAAAACGTACGATAGCAGAAGGTAAATCGCTAATAGCACCAATAACAAGCGCATAATTTCCTAAAAGAAGAAGCACAAAAGAACCCGAAACTCCAGGCAAAATCATACTACAAATAGCAATAAAACCACATAGAAACAAATAAAAAGGATTAGAGCTACCTTCTACCTGTCCACTAAAAGATATTCCAATTGCCAAAGCTGCGCCAATCAAAAACCAAATAATAGCTGAAATATTCCATTCTTTTATTCTTCTTCCAACTACCCAAACAGTTGCTATGATAAGTCCAAAGAAAAACGACATTGTCAGTATTTCATAATTTGCTAATAGATATTTGAATAATTTAGCAAAACTAATAATACTGGTTGCTATTCCTGCAAAAAGACAAATCAAAAAGACTAAATCTGTTTGCTGTGTAAACTCTTTAAATTTTCCTTTGAAAAATAAACGTAAAGTAGGAATAGAAAAACTTCCAATCGCTTCCAAAAGTCGTTCATAAATCCCCATCAGAAAAGCAATTGTTCCACCAGAAACTCCTGGAACTACATCAGCTGCACCCATTGCCATTCCTTTCAAATACCATAAAATTGGATTTTTCATAAATTAGTTATCTGTAAGTAGTTACCAGTAATCAGTTAAATTCAATTTCACTTTACAAAAAAGTAATTTTATCTTCTGTGTTCTCTGTAACTCTGTGTTTTAAAAAAGAAATTTGTAATTGAATTTCCGTAATTAGCTACGCTGCTTTAGCAGGTCGCAATTTTTAATTCAATGAATTATTTACTAATCCATTGTTCAGGATTGAGCTTTTCTTGATGTCTCCATATTTGAAATTCAATTTCATAGGTATCATCTTTATAACTACCTGCTGTGCCTATTGGCTGTTTTGCACTTATTTTATCGCCATTTTTTATTTTGACAGACTTCAAACGAGAATAAACAGTGAAATAATCTCCATGTTGAATAATTACTAAATAACCTCGCCCAGCAATTTCGCTTACATCAACTACTTTTCCTGCAAAAACAGAACGCACAGGTTCGTTGGGTTGGGTTTGAATATCTATACCTAATTTCTCTATTTTTACGATGGGCTTTCCTTCTTCTTCAGGTAAATAGGGCTGAATACCAAAATGAGCTGAAATAAAACCATTTTTGACAGGCCAAACGATTCTTCCTTTAGATTTAGCAAAAGAAGTAGATGTCATTTTCTCACTTGATGAAAGACTTGCTGAAAATTCAGAATTATTGATAGTTTTACTAATCAAATTATCAACTTCTTTTAAGATTTTTCGTTCTTTGCTCAAATCTGCTAATAGTTTAGATTCTTTTACTTTAAAGGTAGTAAGAATTTGCTTTTGCTTCTCTTTTAAAGTTGCGAGTTCTTTTTCTTCTTTTGTTTGAACTTTTAAAAGTGATTGTTTTTCTGTTTTATTTTCTTGAAGCTGAGAGGTTCGTTTACTCAAATTTTGTCTAACATATTCTATCTGTTTTATTTGTTCTCTGCGCAGTAAATTATATTTTTGAAAATAACGCAAACGAGCTAAGAGTTCATTGATAGAATTAGAAGCTAAAAGAAGAGAAAGTTTTTCGTAACGACTATTATTTTTATACGCTAAATAAAGCATAATACCGTATTCGTGTTTTAGTTCTGCTAAATCTTTTTCTAATGACTCTACAATATTTTGATTTTCTCTTATTGACTCATCTAATAGTTTGAGTTCTTTTCCAATAACACGAACAAGTTGTTTACGCTGATTTATTTGCCCATTTATTGCAGAAAGTGAACTAATAGTAGTTTTTTTTTCTTTTTGTGTCCTTTTTAATATTCGATTTGTATTAGTAATTCGATTCAAAATGGTAGAACGTTCCTTTTCAAGTTGCTTTTTGCGTTGAGAAAAACTCTCATTGATATTCACAAACAACAGGAATAAAGAAAATAGGGCTACAAAAAATGGTTTGAGTAAATTTGTCAAGTTAAAAGGTATTTATTATATAATGAACGAGCTTATACACTTGTCAGTGTTTTATTTTTACAGAACTAACTAAAGGTTTAAACAAATATGTTTTAGCACAAAAAATCTTGTTTATGATAAAATTTTATTAACTTTACTACAAAGTTACACATTTTTCTGTTTGGACAATTGCATTTGCTTGAGTTTTAATTTCAAAGAGCAATTTGTTTGAATTTTATTCATTTCTTAAATAAGAAAAACAGAAGTATGTCGTTTTAATAGAAGACCAATCTTATAAAGCCAATAGAATTTTATAATCTTTTTGTGTATAGTCGAATTATACTCTATTATAACTTTCATGGCACATGGTTTGCAAAACATTATTTGACTAGGTAATATTAGTAAAATTATGTTAGTTTCTAAGAAACTTTAATTTTTAGGCTTTTATTCTAGCAATAGTGTTGAGTTCAAAAAATAATTATTAAATAATTTTCAAATAAAAGGTTTTGTATTTGTCTAATTTACAACCCTTTACTATATTGGTAAGAAATTTAATCACTTTGAAATAAGTCAATATAAGTTTTAATTCTTATTTGTATTTAATTAATAACTAGTTATTTTTTGTAAAAATACAAAAGAATATTATCTGATTTATTAATTTTATTAAAAAAATCTTACCTATTCTATTTCGTTACATAAAACGGTATCAATATGAAATTTAAATTACTCTTAATTCCTATCTTTTGTATAGGTTTATTATTTACAAATGGTGTTCAGGCACAAGCACAGCCAACTGGTGAGGCACTAGATGCTTTTGTAAAAGGCGAAAACTTTCGCAAGCAAAAACAATGGAAAACTGCCCTTGAGCAGTTTGATATTGCAGTAACAAAAGACCCTACTGTTTATAAATATCATTACAACAAAGCACTTTGTCATTTAGTGCTTCGTGAAGCTGATCCTGCAATTGCTTCTTTAGAAAAAACTGTTTCTATCAAGAAAGACTTTGTAGATGCTCACGAACGTTTAGCTCGTCTTTACAAAATTACAGGCAAGTATGATCAATCGATAGCTTCTTATCAAAACGCGTTCAAATATGATACTGATGCAAAAAGAAAAACAGATTATAAACTTAATATTGTTTTGATTTTAGACAGAACAAAGCGTTTGGAAGAAGCTGGAGCGCATATTGCAGACCTCAAAAAACTTGCTCCAGATGATTTGAATGTTCTTTACTACGAAGCAAAATATAGCAATTCAGTAGGAAAATACGAACAAGCAAAAACAGCTATGTTAAAAGCTACTGAAATGCTTGCGACTGATAATCCAAAAGAAATTGCTCGTTATTATTTTGAACTTGGCTTTGCTTATCATAATCTAAAAATGTATGATGAGAAAGAAAAAGCTCTTAATAATGCTAAAGTAGGTCCTTTTATGGCTCGTATAACTAAACTAATGCCTCAATATTATCACGCAATTGCTCTTTCTTATTTCAAAGTATATGACTTAGAAAAAAGTAAAGAATTAGTAGAAAAAGCGTTAGAAATGCGTAAGGATTTCCCTCAAGCACATGACCTTTTGGTAAAAATTGCTGCTTCTGCGACAGATAAATCGGCTGTTATCGAACACCAATCATCTTCTATTCAGACAGAACCTAATGCAGTAAAACGTTCTCAGAAATTTGCAGATCTTGCAGAACTTCAATTAGAATCTCGTAAGTATGAAGATGCTATTAAATCTGCTGACGAATGTTTGGCTTCTCAACCAAAAAATTATGCTGTTGTATTTATCAAAGCTATTTCACAGCATAAAATGGGAAGTACACAGGATGCTATCAAAACATTAGAAGATTTACTTCAATTTCCGGGCATAGATGCAGAAACAAAAGCACAATATAACTTTGCTCTTGGTATGTTTTACCAAAAGTTAGATCAAGCAGAAGCTGCTGCTGGTGCTTTTACTCGTGCAAAATATGGTTCTTATAAGTATGCTGCTTATGAAGAACTAGAAAAATTCAAGAAAAATGATGAGGAAGTAGAAGAAGAAAAATTAGAAGATGTTGTAGAAGGTGCAGACACTGATGGAGAATAGTTTCTCTTAACATCTAATTATTCTAGTGCAATAATAAAAAGAAAACCCTTTCTAAAACATTTTAGAAAGGGTTTTTGAATACTATAAGTTTTTATGATTATTCTCTTAACTTACTTGTCCCACTCTCTTAACCAAAATGTTAAGTTATGAAACTCTTCTTGTTCTGTTTCTATGTCCTTCCAAGCAATTTGAGTTTGTAAGCTTGGTTGTTTCTCATACTTCCTATGTTTCCAAAATTCTTCTAAGGTTTGGTAATTTTTAGGACGTAAAGGATGGTCATCTGGACGATTAATTCCACAAAAAGTGGTAAACCTTCCTTCAACTATATTCTTCTTTTTGAAATAATTAGATGCCCACTTTTCTCGTTCTTCAAAAAAACGAACTCCTATTCCTTGATTTCTGTATTTTTTTTGTAGGACTGATTCTTCAAAATAAACTCCTTTACTTATATCATAACCTTTTGCAATGAAAGGAAACTGAATAAATGTATCTGATTCTTCTAAAGCAATACAAGTAGAAGCTCCAACAACCTCTTTTCCATCAAAAGCTAACACTACAGCTGCATGCTTTGCATGAATATAAGAATATAAATATACTTGTTCGTAATCAAAATCACCATCGTATAAATAAGGATATTCTTTAAATATTTCGATTCTAAGTCCTGCTAAATTTCGAATATAGGGTTGTATAGCATCTCCTGTGAATAATTGTATATGCATGAAAAAAGTAGGAAGATTTATTGTTTGATGAACATAGATAAATAATAAAAACTGTTTTTTTAATTACATTTTCAGGTAATTAAAAAAACAGTTTATTGAATCAATGAAATAATTTGAGTAGTCTTATTAGATTATACTTCTAATTCTCGCAATGTTTCGTGTGTTAAAGGTTTATTGATATACTTACGTACAAAATTATAATTTTTCGCCTTGCTCATATCTTTTGGATTGATAGAAGAAGTAAGCATTACAATTTTACAATAATTTTGAGTAAAATCAGAAAGTGTATTGAATTGATCTAAAAACTGAAATCCATCCATAAGAGGCATATCAATATCTAAGAATATAATTTGTGGAAGAACCTTATTATTAGGCATGTCTTGTGCAATCTTTTCTACATTACGTAAAAATTCAATCGCACTTTTTGCACCTGAATGTGTGTAAATTTTATCACAAATTTCTGCTGTCTGAATCATTTTTTGATTAATAAGATTGTCGATTTCATTATCGTCAATCAGCATTACTGCATAATATTTTTTATCTGCCATACGAATAAATTTAATTCTGAGTTAAAGTGCAAACTAATTAAATGAGCAAAAATGACTATTAAATAAATTGAATAAGTTCTGCTCGCTAAATAATGATGTGTAAAAATAAATTAACTTAAATAATAATTGATAATAGATTATTCAATAAGTTGATTTACAATAAATTTTATTTCCTGTATTGAAATTTCTTAATAGAATAGAAGTGATAAACATAAGCATTTATCATACAATCTATATAAATTTACTCAAAGAAAAAAATAATCTTTTGTTATAGCAAATCTATATGCAAAATAGATTCTATTTTCTACAGCAATTTCTCTCTAATTTGATTTTTTTATAAAAAAAACATTTTTTGAACTATTTTTTTATCTTTTTACTTGTAGATATACAAATCTTTTCTTAGATTTGCATTCCCTTTCAGACAAAGGGAGTTCTTTTATTTAAAAATGAATAGAGAATGGGTCTATAGCTCAGTTGGTTAGAGCACCTGACTCATAATCAGGTGGTCCCAGGTTCGAGCCCTGGTGGACCCACAACTTAAGTCGTAACAGGCAAAATAAAAAGGCAATTTCTAAAGTAATTTGGAATTTGCCTTTTTTTATTTGTTTTATTTTGTCAAATTTATTTGTTGAAGATAATTATTTGATTTTCACTTCAAGTCCCCTAAGTCCCATATCAATAACTTGTTCAGTGACTTGACTTCCTACATTAATATCCCATTTCCCATTTGAGTTGGTATCTTTCCATTCAAAACTATCTTGGATAGAAAAAGAAAGAACAACTGTAATATCTTCCGTTTCTTTTCCAGTAATAGTCAAAGGAGTTGAAAAAGAACCTGTAACTACACACGAGCCAGCAGGAACAGGCGAAGTAGCAGCTAAAGGATTGACAACAGTAGTACCCACAGACTGTCCAGTAGATACTTCATTTGCTGTATAATTGTATTGAGGAATAGAAATGGTAGTTTCAAAAGCCCAAAACCCTTGTTTTTTGTCATCATTAACAGAGATAGTTTTGTTTTTAACTGTAAAATCTTCAATTCTTGTATTGTAGCCAATAAAACTTGCAATTGTTCCTTCTTGATTTGGTAAACTTATATTTTCAGTTCCAACTTGAATATTATTCAAATCATACTTGATAGATAAATTTTGATACGCCACCGAAGCACGTACCCATTCATATTTTCCTACTGCAATGTCTTTTATTGGCACTTCTAAAAATACAGTCCCTTTTGGACTTATAATAGCCTTCGAAAAATCAATAGTTGTATTGAATCCATTTTTGCTTGAATTTACTTCTTCATTCTTATATAAAATCTCTCCTTCTCCAAGTTGTGTAAATGCAGAAGGAGCAAACTCAATATAATGAACACTCATAGAGTTAAAAGTAGGTGTTTGTGCTGCATTTCCTGCTGCTATTCCTATAGATTGAGCTAAATTATTAAGTCGTTGCTGATTTGGGTCAAAATCAAACTCAAAGCGAACTTTTGCTCTACTTTCAGATGGGTTTGTCTCTTCCACTTTTGTTTGACAAGAGGAAGAAACACCTATATTTACTAAAAATAAGAGAATAATTAATTTATTTTGTGATAGATAATTCATAGGAAAAAGTTTGACATTCTAAATATTTACTTCACTCTAAAACCCATCTTTTGCATATCTTCCCAAAAGCTAGGATATGATTTTTGTACTACCTCTGGACTTTCAATCGTAATGGGAAAAAGTAAAGCCAAAGGAGCAAAAGCCATTGCCATACGGTGGTCATGATAAGTTTTTAAAGACTCAGTAGGTGCGTGAAGTTCACAAACAGGAATATGGAGTTCATTATCATTGATAATTTTTATTTCTGCACCAAATTTGGCAAGTTCTATTTTGAGAGCTGTAAGTCTGTCAGTTTCTTTTATTTTTAAGCTATGTAATCCTGTCATGTGTGCTTCTACTCCCAAAGCTGCACACAAAACAGCCATTGTTTGTGCCAAATCTGGACAAGGTGTAAAATCATACTTGAAAGGAGAACGCCTAGACGAAGTTTTTTGCAAACGAACACCGTCCTTTTCGTAATGTGTTCTGATTCCTAAACCTTTCATCATCTTTACAATTCGGTTATCTCCCTGCCATGATTTTTCTCTAAGTCCTTTCAAAAACAATTCAGATTTAGAGCAAATAGCAGCCATACTGTACCAATAACTTGCAGCTGACCAATCTGATTCGATTTTGTATTGGTTTGCGCTATATTGTTGATGAGGAATAATAATTCGGTTTTCTGTCCAAGAATGTAAAATACCAAAATGCTGCATCAACTCTAAAGTCATTTTGATATAAGGTTCGGAAGAAACAGGAGGAATAATTTCTAATAAAATTCCTTTAGGTAGAAGAGGGGCAATCATCAAAATAGCCGAAATATACTGACTACTTATATTTCCTTGAATAGAAATAGTTTGTTTTTGTGATTCAGGACTAAAACCGTGTATAAAAAGTGGCGGAAATCCATCTTCTTTTTCGTAGGTAATTTGTGCGCCTAGTTCACGAAGTGCCAACACTAATTCTTTTATTGGACGCTGGTGCATTCTATCTGTTCCCTTCAAAAGTGTGGGATGATTTTTTATTGTACAAAAAGCTGTCAGAAATCGCATTGTTGTTCCTGCATCTTGAACATCTAACACCAAATCTAAAGAAACATCATCAGCACTTCTTCCCTTTGCACGGCTTCGAATATCTTCTTCTTGTTCTTCAATATCTCTAAATTGAGCTAATAAGCCTTGTAAAATTTTGGTATCTCTAGCTGCCGAAAGATTGACTAAATTACATTTTTTTTCACAAAGAGCCTCTATAATTAAGGCACGATTACTTTCACTTTTAGAGGAAGGTAAAAATATGTCTCCTTCAAGATTAATTTTGGGAGAGGAAATATGTAAAGAAGGCAAAACAAGAAAAGGAGAGGGAGAAACAGACATAGAAGTAATGATTGTTTTTGTATAAGCAAGTCAATTTATTTATTTTGATGATAGTATAATTGTGTTTTGGAGTAATGTGTTGCAAGAATTTGCTACAATAATTCATTCTCTTTTATACGAATATCAATTATAAAATCGTTTTTAGTGGTTTGGACTAGGATGTTTTTGTATTACTATACAAATAAAGTTCCTAAATTTTAGAGAAACAAGAACTCTTATTTTTTTACTTGATTTTAATGTAAAAATTAAACTAAGATTTGCTTTATATTTTTTACTTTTAACTAAATTTTCATTCTCATTTTAAGCTATTTTCAAACAACTTGGCTCGTTTTGTGTTTTGTAAGAATATGATTTTAATCAAAAAGCGAATGACTATTTTTTAGTGTCATTGTTTTAGAACTTAGAAGTCATCACTTTTTTAAACTATTTTTTTCTAAACCTCATTTTTATTATTATGAAAAATATTCAAACAAAATTTCAATCCCTTTTAGTTTATACTCTCGTTTTAGCTATTGCTTCATTTGCACTTCCTTCTTGTGCTTCTTGGAGTAATGCAGGTAAAGGTGCAGCTATTGGTGGTGCAGCTGGTGGTACAATTGGTGGCGTAGCTTCTAAAAAGAATCCTGTAGCAGGTGGTATTATTGGCGCAGTAGTAGGTGGCGCAGCAGGTGCAGCTATTGGAGCATATATGGATAAGCAGGCAAAAGACATTGAAAAAGAAGTAGAAGATGCAAAAGTAGTACGTGTAGAAGAGGGCATTAATCTTACTTTTGATTCAGGTATTTTATTTGGTTTTGATAAATCTGATTTAAACAGCAGTTCAAGAGAAAGTATTGCTAAATTAGGCAGAATTTTAAATGAATATCCTGATACTCGCCTTACCATTCAAGGACATACAGACGATAAAGGTGACGATAACTATAACAGACAGCTTTCTGCTAAAAGAGCAGATGCAGTACGTGATTACTTAATTGCTAATGGCGTAAAAGGTGGTAGATTAAACACAGTTGCTTATGGAGAAACTGCTCCTGTGGCAAGTAATAGTACTGAAGCTGGAAGAGCGCAAAACCGTCGTGTTGAAGTGATAATTGTAGCTAATGACGAGTTGAAACGCAAAGCAGAAAAAGGAGAATTGAACAACTAATCTTAAAATCTTTTTTTAAGACAAAAAGACCATTCTATCAAAATAATATTGAATAGAATGGTTTTTTTATGACTTTTGATTTAATTGATGAGTTGGGTATTTTATTGAAATAGAAGATGACTAATTTTTGAAATTTAAGATAAACATAGTTTGAATATCTTTTTTCACGTTAAAATCCATAAAAACATTTCTAAATCCTGTTTTTTATAACGAAATTTGTGTAAAAATCAGTTCAAATCAAAAATCAGCATAATTAGCCTTTGAAAAAACTTCTACATTTTTTTATTCTCGTCATGGTATCGCTTATATTTTTCAATCAATTAGGATATTGGTTGGCTTTTGAAGCTATGCACACACAAATAAAAAGAGAAGTCAGGCAACACTTAAAAGACAAAAGTAAATTAGAGGTTATAATTGTTCCTACAAAGTGGGTTTCGCTAGACAATAACATTGAAAACTTCATTTGGGTAAAACCTCAAAAAGAATTCAAATATAAAGGAAGTTTGTATGATGTTTCTTATTCCTATCAAAAAGCTGATAGTACATATTTTAGGGTTTATAATGATGAAGATGAAAGACAGCTTTATCAAACTTTTGCCTTTCAACTCAAGGAAAATCAAAATCCGTTTCATCAGAATAAAGCTTCTTATCCTCTCAAGAATTTTATAAAAGAAGCCCTTATCTTATCAAAAAATGAATTTTCTAGCAATTCTATAAGTAATTTTATTTCTATTTGTCCAAAAAGCAAATGGCATTTTTCTATTAAAGAATTTTTTTTTTCGCCCAACTCTCCTCCTCCAATAATTTAGTTTTCAATTAGTATAAAATCTATCACACATTTTTGGTCTTACCTATGGTAGTGACCTTTCTTTAAGTGCATTGATAGTAAAATCAAAATATTCTTTCTCCGTTGTCGGTGTCCCTACCGACTACATTACTACATAAAAAATGAAAACAAATTATTTCAAAATCATATTTGTGCTATTTTTAGGTGCTTTTTATTTTACTCAAAATCACGCTTATTCTCAATTTATAGAAGTTTTAGATGCTTCTAATCTTCAACCTTTAGAAGGAGTTTCTATTTATAATAAAAAAGAACAATCTGTTATTACCAATTCTCGTGGTAAGGCAAATTTGGATATTTTTGCAGATAATGATACCCTTTATTTTCGTTATTATGGGTATGACAATAAAAAAATAGCCAAAGCTGAAGCTGCTGAAATGATTCTTTTATCTGAAAAGGTTTTCGAAACTGAGCAAGTTGTTGTTTCAGCAAATAAATGGGAACAAGATAAAAAAGAAATTCCCAACGAGATTGTCAAAATTTCTCAAAAGGAAATTGCTTTTAATAATCCTCAAACTTCAGCTGATTTGTTAGGACAAACAGGACAAGTTTATATACAAAAAAGCCAAATGGGTGGAGGAAGTCCCATGTTTAGAGGCTTTAATGCCAACTCGGTTTTGATTGTTGTTGATGGTGTTCGTATGAATAATGCCATTTATCGCTCTGGAAATCTTCAAAATGTAATCAATCTTGATGCAAGTGCAATGGAAGAAGTTGAAGTCATTTTTGGACCTGGTTCGGTGATGTATGGAAGTGATGCACTTGGTGGTGTAATGGATTTTCACACCAAAAAAGCACGTTTTGCAACTGAAGAAAATCTGCTTGTTGGTGGAAGTGGTTTTGTCCGTTACGGTTCTGCTAATCAAGAGAAAACAGCAAATTTAACACTAAATATTGCAGGAAAAAGACTAGCAAGTTTGACTACTTTTACTTATTCAGACTTTGATGATTTGCGTGTTGGTGGAGTTCGCCCAAGTGGAGAAGCCTATCAAGATTGGGGCAAACGCAATGAATATGTAGAAAGAGTAAATGGAAAAGATAGTATTCTGACAAATTCAAATCCACTTATTCAGAAACAATCAGGCTATTCTCAATGGAACTTAATGCAAAAATTTACGTATCAAATTTCGGATAATCTACAGGTAGAATATGCACTTCATTATACTTCTTCGTCTGATATTCCTCGTTACGATCGTTTGATACAAAAACGTGATGGCAAATTACGCTATGCAGAGTGGTATTATGGTCGTCAGCTTTGGGCAATGAATTATGGAAAACTGACTTGGTATGCTAAAAACAAAGTATTTGATGCTATGCGTGTTATTGTCTCAAATCAGAAAGTAGAAGAATCTCGTCATAACAGAACAAGAGGCAAAGATTGGCGTGGTGACCGAACTGAAAATGTCAGTATGTCTTCTTTTAGTATTGATTTCGATAAAGATTTGAAAGATGACAAAAAACATCAAATTTTTTATGGTCTTGATTTTAATTATAATGTAGTACAGTCAAGAGCTGTAGAAACAAATATAACTAATGACTTAGAGCGTCCTTTAGATACTCGTTATCCAGATGGAGGAAGTACAATGGCAATGGCAGCAGCATATTTCAATTACAAATGGAACATTTCTGAGAAAATGACGGCTACAGCAGGCGCACGTTATACACAAATTTGGACAGAAGCAAAGTTTGATAGTAAAGAGTTTTTTGATTTTCCTTTTGATGAAGCTAAAGTAAATACAGGTGCATTTAATGGAAGTCTAGGACTTACTTTTCGTCCTGCTGATTCTTGGCAGCTCAACGCAAATCTTTCATCAGGTTTCCGTGCGCCAAACGTAGATGATTTGGGAAAAGTATTTGATTCTCAACCAGGGAGTGTGGTTGTTCCTAACCCAAATCTTGCACCAGCTTATACATATAATGCCGAAATTGGAATCTCAAAAACATTTATAGATCGTGTTCGTGTTTCTGCTACAGGCTATTACACTATTTTGAATGATGCTATGGTATTGCGTAACTCTACATTCAACGGTCAAGATTCGATTGTTTATGATGGTGTTCTTAGTCAGGTTGTTTCATATCAAAATACAGATATTGGCTATATTTACGGAGTCAGTTCACAAATTGAAGCAGCCATTACAGACAAATTCAAATTCAAAACGACTTTTAATTATGTCTATGGATTTGACGATGTAGCAGAAATAAGACTTCCTGATACGCCTCCAGCTTTTGGTTTGGTTTCATTGAAATATCACAACAAACGTTTTAGAGTAGAAGGTTTTGTAAACTATCAATTCAAAAGTGTTGATTTTGATAAAATGTCGCCAGAAGACCAAGGAGATACTATTTTTTATCCTGAAAATTTTATTCCTTCGTGGTGGACTTTGAATCTTCGTTCTAGCTACCAAATCAATAAAACATTTAGTGCCAATCTAAGTGCAGAAAATATTTTAGACCATTATTATCAATCGTATGGTTCTGGGATTGGTGGTGCAGGAAGAAATTTTGTTTTAGCTTTGAGAGCTAATTTTTAATTGATTTTTTTTAAGTTTGTACATAACTAGTTCAAGCGAGGACGCTTAAACTAAGTACAGCGTTTTATAAGCTTATTGCTATTTTATTTTTGTTCCTCTGACGGTTCAAAAATAAGGCAAACCAACCGTCTTTGAGGCTTTGCCGTCAACGAGGCTAAAAAAAACTTTTGAAACGGTGTGCTGTATATAATAAGAAATAAAATTTAGTCTTTTATACTAAATTCATATATAACCAAAAAACTGGTTCAAGCGTCCTCGCTTGAACCTAATTTTTTAAATAATGCAAAACTACCATACATTACTAAAGACAATTTTAGAAGAAGGAGCAGACAAATCTGACCGAACAGGAACAGGAACACGTTCCATTTTTGGCTATCAAATGCGCTTTAATCTTCAAAAAGGGTTTCCATTACTGACAACAAAAAAAGTCCATTTCAAAAGTATTGTTCACGAACTAATTTGGTTTTTGAAAGGCGATACAAATATTAAATATCTAAAAGATAATGGTGTTTCGATTTGGGATGAATGGGCAGATGAAAATGGAAATTTAGGAAGAGTTTATGGCGCACAATGGAGAAATTTTGGTGGAATTGACCAAATAAATGACCTTCTAAATTCTCTAAAAAACAATCCAGATTCTCGTCGTATGATTGTTTCGGCTTGGAATCCTGTTGATGTTCCAAATATGGCTTTACCTCCTTGTCATACACTTTGGCAATGTTATGTAGCTGATGGAAAACTGTCTTTACAACTTTATCAACGCAGCGCAGATGTATTTTTGGGATTACCATTTAATATTGCTTCGTATGCACTTCTGACACACATGCTGGCACAAGCAAGTGGTTTGGAAGTAGGCGATTTGATTATGACTTTGGGAGATGCACATTTGTATAAAAACCATTTCGAACAAGCAAATCTACAACTGACAAGAGAAGAAAAAGAACTTCCAACTTTAGAATTAAATAAAGAAATAAACTCTATTTTTGATTTTAAATATGAAGATATTGTAGTCAAAAATTATAATCCACATGCTGCTATAAAAGCTCCTGTGGCTGTTTAAAAAAATATTTTTCTAGTTCAAGTGTCGACGCTTGAACTAGAAATTTAACTTGTCTTATCAAAATTCCACTCTGAATCTAAGTTATTTCCACATACTTGACATTCAAAAATGTCTTCTTTAATCAGATTTATACTTTTACAATTCCTGCAAAGTCTAAAATCAAAAGCTAAGGTAAAATAATTTGGATATTCTATTTCTAGTTTACTCAAAACGTCATTTACAAATTTCCAAGATTCAGGTTTTGGGCAGTAACCTGTGGATTGATTACTTATTTCATTTATCGATATTTTATGTTTTCCCTCAATTAGAAATGAGATTTCCCCTGCTGAAACAACCTTTTTCCCACCTGCACATTGTACATGTTCAGAATGCCTATCATTAATTACAAGCTGATGGTTTTCATTAATGATAAATGTTGCAATTACACTATTATTGATTAACTCTTGGACTGTTTTTTCAATCCAATTTAGTATATCTTCACTTTTTGAAATTTTATAGCCAGTAAGTTTTAAATCAACAGAATCAAATATTTGTTGAGAGCCAACATAAGAATAAAGTTGAATATTATCTTTTTGGTTTTCTAAATTAGTCATTTACACTTTATTTTAATTCCATTTTCGCAAGGACAAGAGAAATCTTGCCCTTACAAATAAAACGGTAATTACAATTATCTAGTGACTAATTAAAAATTAAACAAGACACTACTTTAAAACACATAGTTACTTTATAATCAACAACTTAAAATCGTAATTTTTAATTCGTAATTAGCTTCGCTGCTTTGGCATGTCGTAATTGTTCCTTACTGCTAACTATAAAGCTCACTTTTATCAATTACAGTAATTTCTTCTTTAAAGATAATTCCATGATTTTCTAGTTCTTCCAAAACAGGCTCATAAATTTCTCTATGAATTGGAATCTGAACACCTTTTAAATGTAAATTTCCTGTCAAATATAATTTTGCTGCAATGGCTAAAGGAAGTCCTACAGTTTTTGCCATTGCTGTATGCTGACTATCATCTCCAAAAACGACAAGCGAAGAAGTAAGTTCTTTTGCTTTTCCTTGATAAGTATATTTAATTCTGTGCTGCATCAAAATCATATCTTTGTCTTGTGGGTCTAACGTCCATTTTTCCTCTAAAAGATGTTGCAAGATTTGAGCAGGAGAAGCATTTTGAAGCGTTATTTTTTTGTCGTCAAAGAATCCTAAATATTCCCATTGTTTGAGCTTTGCATCAGAAAAATTATAGATTGTTTTTAGTTTTTCTTCCAAAGATAAAAAAGGATCATACTTAAAAAACATATTTGCAAACTGTCTGTAAGTCAGTTTATCCGAATTTTCAATTTTATAAGAATCATCTGTCATTCCCAACTGTACAAATGTATCCCACGAATTACAAAAACCATTTCTTCGGATTGTTCCTCTCAGCATTGTCGGAATAGTATCCAAACCATAGACAGAGCGATATTGCAATGAATCTCTATTGGGATAACCTTCAAATTTATAATCATCGTCATACTCATTTATCTGAGCAAATTCTTTTGATTCAATCGGTTCACAATAGGAAAACAAGCGATGATAAGGAGCATATTTATATTGATGATTTTGGATAAACTTTGCTGTTCCTTGTCCTGCCAAAACTACATTTCTAGGATTCCAAGTAAACTTATAATTCCAAGGATTATTGTCAGATTCGGGAGCTAAAAGACCTCCAGTAAAGGAACGAAAAGCTGTAATTTCTGCTTTTTCATTATCTGAACTATTATGCTCACGTATTTTGTCCAACACTTGCATTGCTGAAAGATGGTCAATTCCAGGGTCAAGACCAATTTCATTGAGTAGTAAAAGTCCTTTTTGTTTTGCTTCTTTGTCTAGCTTTTCCATTTGAGGAGAAACATAGGAAGCTGTAAAAATAGAAGTAGATTCTTGAACACAAATTTCTGCCACAGGAGCGTGTAAGAATGCAGGTAAAAGCGAAATTACTAAATCAGCACGTTGTGCAATCTTTCTGCAATCTTCCAAATTGGAAACATCAAATTGAAAAGCTTTAGCTCTTTCGTGGTGTTTTGTTTTATTTTGAGCCAGCGAAATATCCAAATCTCCTACTTCAATTTGCCAGTCGTTTTCTTTGCTATGTTCTAATAAATAATCGATAAGTGCATAGGAAGAGCGTCCTGCACCAAGTACCACCACGTTTTTCATTATTTTTTTGTTTATTGTGTGTTATTGATTTTTGAAACGAATTTCAGAAAGACAAAGTAAACATAGTTTGAATTCTCTTGCAAAAAAAGTCTGAAAATGTTTTGATAGTTTTTGTATAAAAAAGCAAGTTACCAAACCAAAGAAATAACTAAATTTGTAATTCGTTAGATAAAATATACTTTAGCCTATTCAGAAAAGCATACAGAAATTTTTATTATAAAAAATGCCTACTCCAAATAATTCAACGTCTTCTTCAAAATTTCAAATCAACACTAGAAAGTGGGAAAATATTATGCAATTAGTCGTCCTTTTTTTGGGACTAATTTTGATTAATATTTTGGCTCAAAACTATTTTTTTCGTCTTGATTTGACTGCTGAAAAGCGTTATACCATTACAGAATCTTCAAAAACCATTTTGGAAAATTTAGAAGAGCCTGTTTATATAGAAATTTATTTGGAAGGCGAACTCAATTCTTCTTTCAAAAGATTGCAAAAATCAGTCAAAGAAACGCTAGAAGAATTTTCGATGTATGCAGGAAAAAATATTCAGTTTACGTTTATTAATCCAGAGCAAGTTTCTAGCAATCCAGAAGAACAAAATCGTTATTACAAGCAGCTTTCTGACCGTGGAGTTCAGCCTACAACTGTTTTTGAAACTGTACAAGGTAAAAAAGTACAGAAATTAATTTTTCCTTCGGCGATTGTTTCCTATAAAAATAAAGAAAAACCAGTTTTACTTTTGAAAGGAAATCGTACAGCTTCGCCACAAGAACAGCTCAATCAATCTATTGAAAATATTGAATATGAGCTTATTTCTGCCATTCAAAAACTGAGTAAAAAACAAAAAAGTAGTGTTGCTTTCATTGAAGGACATGGCGAACTTTCTAATGATAGACTTATTTCTCTGACACAGACTTTAAGTGAAAATTATATTGTAGAACGATTAAATCTAAATGAAAATCTGAGTAACTCTTTTAAATCAGATAATAAAGGAAATAAAAATCCTATTCAGAACTTGCTGCAATATGATGCCATTGTGATTGCAAAACCAACACTTTCTTATACTGACAATGATCGTTATCAGCTTGACCAATATTTGATGAATGGAGGGAAATTATTATTTTTTATTGACCAAGTTCAGATGAATTTGGATAGTATTGCACAAGGTGGAACGTATGCTTTTGCGTATAATTTGGGGTTGAATGAAATGATTTTTCGTTATGGTGTTCGTGTCAATCAAGACCTTTTACAAGATACACAATCAGGACAAATTTTGGTAAATGTAGGTCAGATGGGTAATAAAGCCAATGTTCAGCCGATTCCATTTCCGTATTATGCCACAACAGCAAGTTTTTCGACGCATCCAACTACTAAAAATATGGATGCTCTGATGTTTAAATTTGTCAGTACGTTGGATTCTGTGAAGGCTGATGGAATTATTCAAACGCCTTTAGTTTTTTCTTCTCAATATTCACGTATCAAAAAAGTGCCTACACTTATTTCACTAGATGAGTTAAAATTAGACTTAAATCCAAAACTCTATCAAACTTCAAACCTTCCCGTTGCTTATCTTTTGGAAGGAGAATTTAGTTCGGCTTTTAAAGGGCGTTTTCCTCCGAGTGGTTTTTCAGAAAATGATTTTATCCCAAAAGGAAAAGATTCGAAGGTGTTAGTTGTTGGAGATGGCGATTTGCTTTCCAATGATTTTGACAGACGAACTCGCCAGCCGTTGCCAATTGGATACGATGAAATAAGCAAAAACACCTATTCGAATCAAGAATTTTTTCTCAACACACTTTCTTATATGCTTGATGAAGGTGGAATTATTACTTCCAGAACAAAAGAGTTTGAAATTCGTCCTTTAGATACTTTCAAGATACGAGAAGAAAAAAACTATTGGCAGTTTCTAAATTTAGTAGTTCCAAATGTTATTATTTTAGCCTTTGGTTTGGGTTGGTATTTTTGGAGAAAGAAGAAGTATTCTTAAAATCAAATTTTAGTAGTTAGATTTTATAATGGCAAAACTCTAATTGTTTGTTTTAAAACAGATGATACTTCAATCCTTACTTTCTGCCCTCTCTTAAATTTTTCATATTCCTCTTTTGATACTGTAAACTCTTCCTCCTTCATGAAAAGGTGATACCTTGCTACATTATCCTGACTTTCTACTATTTTTTTGGACGTTATATGTCCTACAAAAACCAATTTATATCCTGAGTAAAATTCTGTTTTGGAGGAAATGAACATTCCAGCACCTACAATTTCTATAAGAACCAACACAAATAAATCAATAAGATAAGACCTTCCATAATTATCAAAGTGACTTTCTCTAAAAGAATAAACATAATAACCCAAAAGTTGTAAGCCAACCAAAAAGATAAGAAAGTGAGAGGAATTAATACCTTTTTTCTTCAAAATAATTTTATCCTCTTTTGTTAATGCCTCTTTTTTCATCCTTTGCATTATTTTGATTTTTTTATTCTTATAATTCTAATCGTACTTTTATATACTACAGTTTGCTCAATTTTCACTTTCTGATCTACTTTTAAAACTATACTATTTATTTTCTGTATTAACAAACTTCTTTTTTTCTTGTATTTTATATTCTACAAATCATTTGTGCTGCTGCCATTTTTCTAAAGAATGAATTACCCAGCTCACGAACAGCACAACAATACAGACTATTAAGAAGAAAATACTCTCTATTGTCTATTTTTCCTCAGTAAAATAGTACAGATTTTTTCCTGATTGAATAGAAAAAGGCTCTTACATCTTGTAGGAGTCCTTTTATTTTATAAAAAAACTTAGCTTTCTAAAAGCTAAAATACCAATACTAACAATTAGTTTACAAAAATTTAGTTTGGTAAAGAACCAAACATATAATTTCCTGTTGCATTTTGGTCATTTGAATAGAAGAAATCATGTAAAAGTGCCAATGCTTTTTCGTTGTCTATCTTCACAGTATTGTTTTCAGACATTTTGTTATAAGCAACAGTAGCCTCTTCGTCTGTCTTTCCATAGATTCTGAAGAGAAGTTGCCATTCATGTTCTAGTAAAATACCATTTTCATCTATATCTACAGCCCCAACAATAGCAGAAGCGACATTTGTAACTGTTATCTTGTACATTTCTTCGTTATTCATAAATGTTTCACAGAAAACAAGCCATTCATCTAAAGTAATTTTCTTGTCCTTGTTTTTATCGGCAAACTTCTCAGCTTCTAACCAATCTTCATACAGTTTTTTGTGTAAAAAATCGTATTTTTCTGTATTTGGTTCCCACCCACGTTCTTTCGAAAGCCTTTTGGCTACTTGCATGTAATAGTTCTCTTCAAGGGTTCCACTATTGTTAGCGTCCCAAAATTTGAATAATTTTTCTAACTTTTTGTTCTGAAATGTAGAAAGCATAATTTTGTCTTTTAATTGTAAGAAAATAAATAATTTTCCTTTCTAGTTAGAAAGGAGAAATAACAAATAATATTTACTCTTTTGAATAGTAAAATATTCTTTGAGGTTTGTCTCACAAGTATAAAAATTATATATTTATTTCACCAATAAAGCATATAGACAAAATATAGACAAGTAAAATTTATTTCATTAAATAACTGATTATCAAAAACTTACAAGAAAATTAAAATCAGAAAATTCAATAAATTGATTTAATGTTAGTAAAAACCTAGACCTTTTTATATATAATTTGAAGAGAAGAAACTAACTTAAAGATAAAACTCTAATCGTTTGTTTTGAAAGTGGAGTTAATTCAATCCTTACTTTCTGACCTCTTTTATATTTTTCGTAGTATTTTTTTGAAACTGTTATTTTTTTTTCTCTTATGAAAAAATAATAAGACATTCCTTCATCATAAGTAGATTTTTTAGCGTCAATATATCCTATCAAAACAAATTTATACCCTAAAATATTTTCTATTTCGAATGTGATGTATATTCCAATAAGTACAACTCCTACTAGAATTATCACACTTAAATCAAGAATATAAAATCTATGATGATTCTCAAAGTAATTTTCTCTAAAATAATAAATGTAAAAACCCCATAGTCCCAAACCAGTCAAAATGATAAAAAAAATAGGGAAATTAAAACCTAATCTTTGTTTTTTCAAAATAATTTTATCCTCTTTTGTTAGTCGCTCTTTTTTCATTTTTTAATTATTCTAACTAACCTCTTCTAAAAACAGACTATAAGCATATTTTATCAACTCTTGAACATTAGGTTCATATTCTTCTAAGAAAAATCCCTCAAAGTTTTTATTCATATAATAACCAACTAGAGAAAATTCTTTTTCTTCATCTCCCAAAGCAAAAAGAGTTTTGAATAGCGCAAAAAAAGATAACTTTATTTCTGTATCTGTATAGTTTTTAGAAGAATATTCTAAAAAATTCATTACTTCATTTGTCAGACGAGTTTTTATACTTTTAATATGCTCTTTTCGCTCATTTTCCAAATTTTCCTTTCCCAAAAATTTTTCTATCATCACTTCTGCTCGTTGAAGTTCAAACCCTTTTAAATTTGATTTTGGAAAAAATTGTCCGTTTTTACTGACTTCAAAAAAATCTAACGGTTCATCAATTTCTGGATGTAAATAAAAAGGCTTTTCATTTAAAAGCTCTTCACTATTTGACAGACACTTTGACAAAACCAAATTTCCATCTTCATCAATAGGAGGAAATTGAATTTTTGTATTTTTAGTTGGAAAATCATTGTCTTTTACATCGTTACATTTTCTACAAAGAGGAAATAAATTTGTCCATTCTAAAGCTAACCAATAATAATGACTTTTGGGTCTGAAATGCTCAACTGTAAAACCTTCTTGGCTCTGACTCTTTTGTAAAATTTTCTCGCAAAAACCACATTTATTTTTATATATTTCTTTTAAGTCCTTCTTTGTAGGTTGGGCATAATGCTTATTTTTCCAAAACTTAGGCTTTTTTATTACCAACTGTTCTTTTAGGTCAGCTTGTCTTCTTTGTAAAGCTGTTGGAACTTCATTTGTTTTATTCACTTTTCTCATAACAATAAATTAAGATTTAGGAGGAGTAAAAACAAACTTTTTGCTTAGTTCTTTCAATCGTTTTTTATTCTCTTCTTTCTTAATTATTTCATCAAAATTATCTTCTACATTTAGTTCTTCAATTCCTTTGTTTTCTGTCGAACGTATGCTTTCCATATCAAATAATGGCGAAGTATAAATGGCATTTGGCAATAAATTTTTGACATCAATATCTATTCTTTCAATATAAGTTCCTTTTTCTTCGCTTCTCTGAACTCTAAAAAACACAGTATTTTCTGGCATTCCTAACAAAGAAATTGCGCTATGTGTCGTAACAATAAACTGAACTTTAGGAAAAGTAGTAGAAAGAATATGAGGAAATTCTTTTTGCCATTTTGGATGTAAATGTGCTTCTATTTCATCAATCAAGACAATTCCTGTAAAATCACTTGGGTTCTTTATTTCGGGTTGTGCTTCTGAAAGTCGCATAATCATGTCGCCTATCATCAAAACAATACTTTTATGTCCTGCTGATAAATGTTTGAACTCTACTTCAATCCCTTTTTCAATAAATAAAAAATCACTAATTATCTTTTTTTCGTCTTTCTTTTTAATTTCTGATACATTTGGAAGAATATCAAGAATAATTGCTTTAATTTTTTCAAAAAGTTCTTCATCATTTACAGAAACATCACGTAACCACGAATCAAAAATATTAGTCAATTTTGCTCGTTCTGGGTCAAGATTTAATAATGGGTTTTGCATTTCCTTTTTATCTGAAACACGCAAACGAGAAGTGCCATACGCTGCAAAACTTTTTAGTTCTTTCATGTGATGGCGTAAGGCGTACAAAATTGGGAAGTCAGGACTATTATATAATTCATTTGTATAAAATTTACTGCCATCTTGGAATTGAATACCTATGTTTGCTCCTTTTTTGCCTCTATCTTCATCCCAGAAAGCATCCGAATTATAAAGCCCTAAACCAATAGCTTGTAGTAGTGATGTTTTGCCATCTCCATTTTCGCCTGTAAATGCTATGAATTGAGCATCTATGGGAAGTTTTGTCGATACTTCTTTAATACCTTGAAATTTGTTTATTACAATAAACTTAATAGCATATTTCAAAGGTGTGTGTCCAAAAAAAGATAATAATGGTACATTTTCTTTGTGAATTTCTAAAGTTTTATCCTTTAAATTAGTTAAAGTATTTTGATATTCCTCTGTCAAAGTATCTAGTAAAAAAATGTTATTTAATATTCTACCATTTTCATTATTATCTTCATTCATACTTGCTATTGCTTCAATATTCTCTTTTATCTCTTCACTTAATATATTATTAAAAGAGTGTGTTTCCATTAACATCTGAATCATTTCTTTCATAGTATGCGTCATTTCTTTAAATGGATTTAAAACATAATGAACATACTCAACTAGAAGTTCCAATAACAAATAATTTAATGATTTACCAAGTTTTTCATAGATTGTCGAACTTATGAATCTATCTTCTTTATCATAATTAGAATCTGCAAAATCTTGATTTTTAGTTTCTTTTAAAACATCTCTTAAAATATCTAAAACCTTTTCATGATATTCCAACTTCTCCTGTACAATTTTAGGCAATTCACTTTCCATACTCTCTTATTTTTTTTTATGTTTTAATGATTTCAAATATACTATTTTTTTGAAAGATTTGTTTAAATAATACAGTATTCTAATCCTCAACGACGCTTTTAAGCTCGTTGACGGTTCAGCAAAATAATCAACCGTCGTTGAGGCTCAAATGAAGCCGTCAAACGAGGATTTTGAAAATCTACCCTCTAACTTTATTAAATTCCCTCCAAATGGTAGGCAACCAACCCACCACAGGCACATACATCAACAAAACTTCTGGATTTTCTATTACCAAATCAACGGTTTCTTTTACCATATCAAA
The DNA here is from genome assembly GCA_020630575.1 of Bernardetia sp. Lineage (GTDB taxonomy): Bacteria > Bacteroidota > Bacteroidia > Cytophagales > Bernardetiaceae > Bernardetia. The sequence goes on along the minus strand of JAHDBD010000008.1, from coordinate 106,963 downwards.
AACATCTTTATCTTCTTCTGCTTGCTCTTCCAGTTCAGAAGTTTGTGCAATTTGTTGGGCTTGAATTACCTTTTGTTCTAAAGAAGGAGCAATATTTGAAAAATTATTAAGCTCAAATAAACGTTTTTGAAACTGCTTTTCGTGGTCAACAAAACGGAATGCCCATGTGAAAGGCAAGTATTCAGATAGTTTTTTCCACTTCCAAAGTGCTGTTAGTAAAAACTCTTTCCAGTTGTACGGACTTTCTCCATATTTTTCTACGGCTTCATTGAGTTCTTTTTGCATAATGGCGTGAATAGCATCACGAAGCGCAAAAATTTCTTCTTCTGTCGCATCTTCAACTGGTTTGCCCAGTATTTTGTAAGGTTTTATACGTCTTCCACGAACAAAAATCAGTTTTGCTGGAAGCGCAAAATAAAACATCCAAGGCTGCAAAGGAATCAAAATCGTCATAAATCCGACAGGTAAAAATGGAATGCCTAGCTTTTGAACTATATTATCCAAAATTTCTATGCTATAACTAAACGGATTTATGTATTCTGCATTAACGGTAGCAAAAGGAATAATATCAGCTTTGTGTTTCAAACTCATTCGCAGAGTTGAAGTAGAAAGTCGTTGCAATTCATATTTTTTATCAAACCCTTTTCCAATTCCTCCCACTCCTTCAGGATAAATCAAGACATTGAATTTTCCTTGTTCCATCATTGTTTCGAAGTTGAGAGAAGTGGCATCTACTCCACCTGCACGTTTCCAAAAATTCTCTATCGCAAACGGACTCATCAAGTTACTCTGTGAAAGCATTGGCGCAGTCAGTGGACGAGCAACTTTTGTCATATCGTAATTATGCAACTTCAAAAGCATCGAAGAGAAAATAATTGCATCCCACGGAAAAGCCATTCCAGAGTGATTACTTGCAAAAATTAAAGGTGCATTTCCTCTGCGTTCGGGATAATCTTCGCCTTCAAAGCCAATAAATTCAGTTCGGAAATAATACAAACTCAACGGTTCTAAAATACGTTTAATCAAACTAGCTGCATAACGTGGGTCAAAAGGAGCATTTATTTTGATTCCGTTGGCTTCAATTATTTTTTTATACGTTTCTAATTTTTGAGCTAGTGTTTGGCTTTTAGTAGATATGTTATTAGTTGGGACACTAACAACAGCAGAAGAATTGTGATTTTCCATAATTGCAATATATTTTTTTAGTTTTGATTCTTTATAGAATGGAGAAACTATATTTGACTACAAAATACGTAAAAATTCAGATTCTTTTAAATTATTTGATTTGGTTTTTATAACAAGTTCAATTATAGGGCTTTCATATTTAGTTAAATTAGTATATCGTTATCAAAATATTCAAATCCTCATTTTTTTGATAAAATTTCACTAATTCATCAAAACTAATTTTAATTTCATTGAATAAATCATTTTCATCATCTTTCCATATTTTTGGGTAAATCTCTTTTTGAGAAAGAATTTTAGGGTTAAAATTAGCTTTGTAAGTATTAAAATCAATATCTTTTACTGATTCTATTATTCTTTGTACGTCTTCTTTTGATGAAAAAGCAATAAATTCATCTTCAAACACAATAGGATAAACTCCTACAACCAACTCACTAAGTGGATTATCTTCTATTGGTTCAGAGGCAGTTATTCCTGTCAATACAAAATGAAGACTATCCCACATTTTATCGATATCAACTTTTTTACAATCTTCTTTGTCTTGTAGTTTCTCTAGTTCTTCTACAAGTTGGTTATCTGGTAAAGCTTCTAATCGGTCAGTTTCTTCATCTGTTAAGGCGATATAAACAGCTCTAATTCCCATGTTTTTTGTTGTTTAAAAAGTATGTTTGAATCTTAAAATATTATTATTTTTTCAATAAATTACAGAAAAGTCCTTTTTTCTTGAATTCTCCTTTATAAAATTGATTTCTCAAATAATGATTTTTATATTTTGTTTTTACCAACTCGGCTATAACAGATTTTGTAGGCTGATAAGTATGAAAGACACCTAATAACCAAGCTGCTTGGTCAGCGATATTGTAATTCTTATCCTTCAAAAAATCTAGCAGTGTTTCTAATTTTGAAGGAGGAGTTAGATACATTGTAGTTTGAAAAATAAGTTCTCTATGTGATTCTGAAATAAATTTATTTTGATAAATCAATTGCCAAAACTCAGACAAGATAGTTTCCTCTATGTGAGGTTCATTTTTGATAGGATAATCAAAAGCATCATCAGACAAATTATGCCAATCTCCATTTATTGAATTAATATTTGAAATAAAGAATTCTAGGTTTTTAAATCTAGGCATAAAATAGCCTTCGCCATGATTAAGAATCAAAACTTTCCCTTTCAAAATTCCATCAGCAAAAACACAAATAGCATCACTTTCATTGTTTGTAAAGACAGGAATAATAGCACAACCTAAAGAATAATTTTGCAACCATTCTTCAATTCCTCTATATTCTTCTTCAGATAATATCTCAACTTCTCTTCCTTCTTTGGATTCAAATTGAGATAAAACAGAATAATCTAGTTCGTTTTGCTTAAATATTTCTTCTAAATACATTTTTGGTTTGGTATTCTAAATAAATAAAATCACTTATATTTCGTTGTTTTCTTCCTCCTCATACTTGATTACATCTAGTAGCTCTTCTATTATTTTTTGCCAAAAAATTGTAGTAGTATTTTCATTTTCTCTTAATAATTCTACTGTTTTGGGTAGAGTTTCTTCGGTTTCTTTGATTTTGATTAGAAGTGAATAAAAATCAGAAATAGAATTACTTATCTTTATTTTGTTCCATTTTCCTTCTCCATGAGGAGCAAAATAAACAGGAAAATTACTTTCCTTTTCAGTTATGTTTATAATAAATGGATCGTGGTAATAATTAGAACAGATAACATAAAAATCTTCTTCCCAATCTCCATTTTCTGTTCCAATCAAAGATTCTTTGGTTGTTGTATTGCATCTATATCCTTCCTGAAATTTATCAAAATCTGTTTTGGAAGGATAAAAATGAGGTAAATCGTTTATATATTTGAATTCAATTTTTTGTTCTATAAAATGAGCTATTTGCTCTGGGAGATTTTTAATCAAAATAATATTCTTTAAACGTATTTATGTCTAGCCAACCTTTTTTTCCATTTCGTAGAATAGCATAAAAAGAAGGCGTTTTTCGTTCTACTTTATCAAAGACAGGTTTCTCAAAGTTTGGATAAATAGCTATTTTATTATCTTTATAAAGATAAATTAAATTATTTTTTCCACCCAACACCATAGAATCATAAACAATAGGTAATATTTCTTCTGTCGGAATTATTTGGCAGTGAAACTCATTATAGCCCCTCGTAAGAGTAGATTGAGTAGTAATTACTGTATCTATTTTTTCATTTCTAAAATTCTGATCATACTTATAAAGTCCATATTTATCATTATTTTTTACCTTTAAAAAGTTAGGGAAATTACTGCTATTCGGCTTAAAATGTCTATTAAGATATCTTGAGCCATAACGTTTACTAATTATAAAACTAAGTTGATAGTAACTTGGAAGGTCTGAAAACAGAAAAGTCTTATCTTTTGAAGCAAAGTCTTCTACACTCAAAAAATGAAGAGAGTCAGTTGTGATAAATTTTCCTAAACGGTAAGAAAGAAAATTACCTGTTCCACAACCATAGTGCATTATATAAGCAAGTTGATCCACTTTTTTTCCTTCCCAATCATAGTAAGAAACTCCTTCTTTAGTCAGTACTTCTAAACCGTTCTCTAAAAGATAGACAGCTTTCAAATTAGGAATAGTCAATTTTTCTAATGTAGATTTATAAATATCAATTTTTTCGATTTCTTCATTTTTGCAAATGTAAAACAGATTATTATGAATAATAGTATCGTATTCATTTTCTGTGATTTTATTGCCGTAATTCAATAAAAACTGATATTTACCATTTTTATTTTTGATTGCCCTGTACATCTCATCATAATCAAAACGAGCTGAAACGATACGTTTATTCTTTTTCTCTTCTTTTATTTTGCGAGGTAAAATAGTGGCTATGTTGTCGTCATGTACTTCATGCTCATCAAAAACTACTATATTTTTCCTTTTTAGAGGCAAAAATGCTCCTTCTATATTATCATACTCATTAAACAAGGCTATGTGTTTATCATTACCAAAACTTATAATAACAATTTGATACCACTCTAAATCATTAACTATCCATTTTTTACCTTTTTCTTTTCCTAAATATTCATATGAAGTTAAACCATTTTCTTTGCTAAAGCTAGTATTTATCAAAGTTATTACTTCTCTATTAAACGCTGAGAAAAATATGTGTTCCTTTTTATTTTTTATAAGCCATTGATTTTTAGTTATATAATCAATCAATTTTTCTTCTGAGTAACTTGCTAAATCTTTTATAAATAAAATTTCATTATCCTTTAATTCTTTTAAGGTATACCAACGCTTTTCATTTTTCTCTTCGTACACATTGGGAATCAAAATACCATCTTTATCACTATTTATATCCAAATGTATTTCTAAAAACTTATCTTCTTCTACCTGTTTGTAAAACTCAATTTGATAGTAATTGTAAGTAATCACATCAACTTGAGGCATATCAATCACAAATTGTGCAGAGGCAAAAAAACTCAAACCTAGAGAAAGAATTGCAGTAAAATAAATCTTAGTCGTCATGTTTTTAATCAAAATAATATTCTTTAAACGTATTTATGTCTAGCCAACCTTTTTTTCCATTTCGTAGAATAGCATAAAAAGAAGGCGTTTTTCGTTCTACTTTATCAAAAACAGGTTTCTCAAAGTTTGGATAAATACCTATTTTATTGTCTTGATAGAGAAAAACGAGTTTGTTTGCCCCACCCAATACCATAGAATCATAAACAATAGGCAAAATTTCTTTTGTTGGAGTAATTTGACAGTTAAAACCTCCGTAGTATCGTTCTGCGTTGATATATTCAGAATTGACAATAGTATCTACTCTTACATTTTGAATGTCTAACTTATAACTAAAAAGTCCGTATTTATCTTTACTCTTTACCTTCAAAAGATGAAGAGGGAAATCATTATCACTTTCATATAGATTGAGTTGATGATTTTCACTCAAAAAAGAAATTTGATAAGAAATTGGCAATGCTGGAAATAAAAGTGCAAAGTATTTCATAACAGGATAATCATTTTCTATTGATAAAAAATGAGTAGAATCAGAGTTGGCAAGATTTCCTAATTGATACAAAGTAGAACCACCTGAGTCACAAATAATCCTATATATACCAGTAAGTTTTTTCACTTTTTTTCCTTGCCAGTCATAATAAAATACGCCTTTGTCTGTCAACACTTCCAAACCGTTTATTAAGGGATAAGCACTTTTCAAGTTGGGAATATATATTTTTTCTAAAGTAGATTTATAAATATCTATTTTTTCAGTTTCATTATTTTTACAAACAAAAAACAACTTATTATAAATAATTGTGTCATATTCATTTTGTATGACTTTCTTACCATAATTTGTTAGCAATTGATATTTACCATTTGTATTTTTGACTGTTTTGTAAAAATATTCATCATCAAAATGAGCTGAAATAGTTCGTTCGTTTTTCTGTTCTTTGCTTATTTTGGTTGGCAAAACTGATAGTATATTTCTGTTATATATCAACTTATTTTTATTGTCTTTTAAGGGAAGAAACATTCCTTCTATGCCATCATACTTACTAAATAGGGCGATATATTTATTATCCTCAAAACTCAAAACAATGGTTTGATACCATTTTAGATCATCAATTATCCACCTTTTACCTTTTTTTTCTTTTATATACTCTCGCAGAAATACTCTACTATCTTCACTAAACTTTGTATGCCTTACAGTCATTGCATCTCTATTAAATGCTGAAAAGAATACTTGTTCTCTTTCATTTTCTATAATTGTATCTTCTACAATCCATTGATTTTGCGTTAAATAATTGATAAACTTTTCTTCTGAAAAAGTAGCTAAATCTTTTACGAATAAAACCTCATCTCTTTCTAACTCTTCTAAAGTATAAAAGTCCTCTTTATCTTCTTCTTCTATAAATATATTTGTACTAAAAACATTGTCTTCATTCATTTCTATTTCCAAATACACTGGTATAAATTTATCTTTCCCTATTTTCTTATACAATTCAATACCATAATCATCATACACAATCACATCAGCTATAGAAGCATCAATTATGAATTGTGCAGAAGAAGAAAAAGAAATTAAACTAAAAAATAAAATAAAATATTTTTTCATAATTAAATCATATTTCTAATAAAATTTATCACATTTAATTTAATAACATTACTTTTTCCATAGCGACAGATTTTTAAAATTATCGCTATGGAAGAAAAATTTATTTGGTATCAATTCTATAAAAACTGTAATAACATTTATTTATATTCCTTTTCAGAAATCACATTATCATCCTCATAAACGACTTCTTTTTCAATTTTCCCATTAAGTTTGTAGTATTTCCATGTTCCAGTTCGTTTTCCATTTTCAAAAACACCTTCTAATTCTTTTCCTCCAGCTTCATTATAACGAATATAAGCACCATCTTTTACACCATTTTTATACTCTTGGCTAGACTCTTTATCTCCTTCATCATTGAAGTAATTCCAAGTTCCTGTTTCTACATCATCTTTATAAAAGGATTCCATTGTTTTGATTCCTTTTTCATTAAAACGTTCTGATTTTCCTTGTTTTTTATTGTATTCATAAGAAATATCATCTCTTAACTTTCCATTTTGATGAAAATACTTTTTACCCATTAAATATCCCTCCTTATATTCTTTATAATGAATCAAATCTCCAGTTTCACTATAAAATTCATGTTTTCCATCTAAAACTTGATCTTTATAATGTGCTATACTTGCTACTTTTTTATTATCATGAAATGTTTTTTTAGAAATTATATAGCCTTTGTCATATTCTGCTTCGTATTGAAGTTGCCCTATTGTGCTGTAGGTTTGAGAAGTTCCATTCAAAACATTGTCTTGATAAGTTTGTAAAGTTGCTAATTGACCATTGGGATAAAATTCCTTTTCTTCATAATCATTATGAGCAGTAAACTTTTTAGATTTAATTATTCTTCCTTCTTCATCTTTTTCTTCCCAAGTTCCTGTTCTTTTATCTTCCTTATAAAACTCTGTCACTACTGTATTTTTTCCTGTCTGTGTAGAATGTATTTTTTTTAGCCATTTACCATCTTTTAAATCGTTTTTATAGATTTCTTCAGACAAAACATCTCCTTCTTTGCTATACGATTTCCATGTTCCAATCTTCTTACCCATATTCCAGTACGACTCTTCTTTTACGTTTCCATTCTGATAAAAAACTTCACTTTTTCCATCTCCAATTCCATTTTTGAAACGAGAAATTGATTCTATTTTTCCTGTAAAATCGTATGTCTTCCACTCTCCATTTGGCTTTCCATTTGAAAAACTAACTTCTGTATATGCATCGCTATTTTCAGCAATCTTATAATCTCCATCTAGTGCTTTACCTTCTTTTGTTTTATAGATTACTTCTTGTCCAAATTGAGCACGTTCTACTTCTTTCCAAGTAGTATAGGTTTGAGCAGTTGCATGAGAAAATGTGACACAAAAAAATACTAAAACTAAAATAACAGATTGAATAATTTTCATTTCTATAGAATTAATTAATTAGGTTTGTAAATCATTATAACAGAAGTAAACTTATCTTACAAAAAAAATCATTTTGAGAAGACAAGTTTACTTCTTAAAACAAAAAGTACTAATACTTCATACTTTCAAAATCTCCTTGTAGATTATACTTGAAGCGAAAGTTTGCACCTCCATTTTCAGGCTCTAACACGATACTATATGTTGATTCTGCTTTTGACTCATTATCAGGAGTAGATATACCTACTACTTGCACGAAAGGATTATCTATATCTTTTTCTTTTTTCAAATGTGCTTTAGCTTCTTCTACCATTTTTTGAATATTAGGAATATTTAGTTCTTCCAAAGAAAGCATAAAATCTTCTGGCTTTGCATCTCCAGTTATTTCTAAAGTAGTTTCATCACTTTGTATCCAAAGTTCCTGACTGTACATCCAAGTTTGAAGTTTCATAGAAGAAGGATCTTTAGTAAAAGTTGCTTGAATAATACTTCCTTTTACGTTTCTACTGTTTAAAATAGTGAAATAAGTAAAATGAAGATTATCTCCAAATTCATCAATAATTAATTGTTCAGCTTTCAAAGAATTTACTGTAAGGTCAGTAGAACCCCCACACGACGAAAAAAGAATACTGCTCACAGTAAGTAAAATAAATAATCTAAATAGCTCTGTAATACGTTTCATAAATTAAATCAATTTTGAATAAAAAAATTTGGTGAATTGACGAAGCAAATGTATAAAAATATATTAGACTAATCTAATATTACATTAAATAAATCAGTTTATTTTTCTAACTAATTACAAAAGTATTACTATGTAATTTTTACAAATAAATAACATATTAAATTTACAATTAAAATCTAATAACCTATATCTCCTATTATTTCTGTACTTAACACTTTAGACCCACTATTATTCATGACAAATTCAATTACAGTTCTTTCAAACAGTGCTATTTTACAAGAAAATCGGCAAGACCCAATTACTGGCGATTTGGTAAAAGAAGGCGATAAAGTTGTTATTTGTGCAAGTTGTAAATCTGCTTTTTTGGAAGGAAGTTGGAATTATTTGGGGCAGCAACATTGCCAACAAAGAGAAACTTTAAATCAAATTCCTGCTAAACAGAACTTTAAGTTTGTAAAAAAATTAAAGCAGCTAGAACAGGTTATTTTTTCGGCTGAAAGTTATCAAGGAAATACAGCTTTAATTATAGCAGTTCCGACAGGAATTATTAGTTTTATTATTTCTATTTTATTGATTCTTAATGTTACAGATTTACTATGGCTTTGGGGAGTTGTGGCAGGACTTATTAGTATTTCTTTTATTTTTAATGCTTTTCAAACAAAGGGAATTGAAGTAAAAGAAACAGCCATTTATATAAAAAAGGGTTTTGGAGTAAAGAAAAAATACCCAATTTCAAAATTGGCAAAAATAGATTTTGTATTCTATAACGGTTTTGACCATGAAATAAATCTTAGTCGTAAAATTAACACAATGGTAAATGAAGTTACTATTTCTACACCTCCTACCATTCGCCTAGCAAATGGATGGTTTCCAGTACTTTTAGCTCTTAGTGAATATGATTTTAATAGAAATAGAGAGGAGTTTATTGAGTTTTTCAGCAAAATTAGCAATGTATTGTATGTCAATTTATCAACAGATGATAATGAATTAGCAAAAGAGTTTGAAGAAAAAGTTCCTAAAGCAACCATAAGAAAAGATTTAGAAGGATTACGATATTTTTATGGAAAGTACTATAATCAACAAGTTTATTTAGGTTGATTTTCATTTTTATAATTCTCTACAAAAAAAATCTTATTTTCCGTACCTTTGTTATTATTTTCATTCTCAAAAAACAAAATCTGAAATTATGATTCGTCCGATATACGTATATGGTCATACTGTGCTTCGTAAGAAAGCAACTGATATAAAACAAGATGGTTCTATTGATGTAAAAGAACTCGCAAATGATATGTTTGACACTATGTATTCGGCAAGTGGTGTCGGTTTAGCAGGACCTCAAATTGGTCTTGGAAAACGTATTTTTGTTGTCGATGGTGGTGCAATGGATGAAGAACTAGATGGATTCAAAAAAGTATTCATCAATGCCGAAATATTGGAAGAAGAAGGTGAAGAATGGACTTTTGAAGAAGGCTGCTTGTCTATTCCACAGATTAGAGGTGAAGTTTCTCGTAAACCAAATATCAAAATTCGTTATTATGATGAAAATTGGGAGCTTCATGAGGAATCTTTTGATGGAATTGCTGCCCGAATTATTCAGCACGAATACGATCACATTGAAGGCATTTTGTTTACTGATTATCTTTCTCCACTTCGCAAACAACTTCTGAAAGGAAAATTAGATAAAATTAGCAAAGGAAAAATAGCTGCTGATTATAGAGTTTCGCTTCCTAAGAAATAGTTTTTTATGGTTTTTACCGAACGGTTCGCTCAAAACGAACCGTTCGTTAATAAAAAAGTCTTTAAAAAATAAAATTCGTAATGCGTAATTCTAAAACTATTCCCTCTCAAAAGCACCAATATCAGGATTATCGCCCCTAACTTTGCATTCCAAATCTATTTCTAATCCAATATCAAGACCAGCATCTATGGCAGGACTGAGCGAATCTAATTGATACTTTCCATTAAAAGCATCTACAAATTTTGGGTCTTGATTCAAAATATTTGGTAATGAAGCATCTACAAGTTTAGTTTTCAGAAGATTAGCATTCCAAAATGTTTGAAAACCTGCTTGAGGAGAAGCAAATAAAATCAATTCCTCGTCTATACTTCCCCAAATAATGTTATTTATAAAATAGGCTTTTAAATCTTCTCTGATAATTTGTTCATTTCCTGTTGTATCTACAAATGCTAAGGTATTTGAAAGCTCAAAAGAAGGTTCTTCTCTAAAAAAATTAAATCCAAAATTGGCAAACGTATTATTATAAAAATAATAATTTCCTCCTGCTCCTGCTGAAAAAGTTCGATTCAAACAATTATGAATAAGTGTGTTTTGAATCAATACATCAGAATTCAAACAAAAAACACCAGCGTCAGCCATATTTCTGATAATCGTATTTTCGATAACCAAATCTGGAATTGTATCATTATCAGGCGTTCCAAAACGTATTCCTGTTTTGGCATTTTCTATAATGGCATAAGAAATTCTATTATTTTTACTATTTTCTCCAAACAAGATTCCAAACCATTGCCCTAACGCATTTTCAAATGCTCCATCATTTCTAAAACTTCCTAGCTTTACATTTTCAGTTGAATTTCCATTTATTTCCAACGAGCCAGCCACCAAAAGAGCAGCATCTGTCAGAAAAACCACTTTTACACCTGCTTCTATAGTTAGTTTACAATTTTCTTCTACCAAAACATTGCCTTTAACAATATACGGTTTTTTTCCACTCCAAACGGTCTGACAATCCAAAACAGAATCTTCTAATAAAATCCCATCTTGTAACCACACAATCAAAGGCAGTTTTTCAATATTTCCATTACTTTCTACCACCAAAAAATCTTCTAATTTGGTAATTCCATCAGTATTCAATGTAGGAGGAATAATATCTAAAAAGATACGCAAACTATCATTTCCTCTCAAAAAAATATCTGTTGCTTCTTGTTTTTTTATTCCATTTATAGTCAGACGAAAAGGTGAGTTTTCTCCAGTTTGAAGATACAGACGTGAAATATTTAGAGCTTCTTTATTAAAATTTTTGATACTAGCACGCTGTACAGGCGATTCGAAACCTGTATAAAGTGTATCAAAAAACACAGTGTCAGGCGAAAAACTGATTCTATTGCTCTTATCTGTACTAATCATTTCATCTTTTGGCTCACAAGAAAAGAATGAAATAGATAAAATACTGAAAAATATAAAATAGAAGGGATATTTTTTTGGAAATGATTTGACTTTATGATTCATTCTTCAATAGCGTATTTTGATGGTTGTTGTTGAGCGATAAAGATACAAAATATAAGAACTAGAATAGTTTGGCTAAAATGTTAAAAGGCAAAAAAAATCCCAATTCAATCTAAATAAATTTAGTCTGAATTGGGATTTAATATTTTGTGCAATTTATCACTCTTACACTTTTTTAGCACTTCAATATTTCTAATTTTCATTTGAAATACTTACTATATTGAGCCTTCTAACGGGATCGAACCGTTGACCTATTGATTACAAATCAATTGCTCTACCAGCTGAGCTAAGAAGGCTTTTGTTTTTGGTAACACAAAGGTAGTTTTTTATTTTTTAATTTACAAATAAAATTAGAATTTATTTTATTGTTAATTATTATTTTTAAAAACTCTTTTGCAACAATTTTTCATCTTTTTTTGATTATTTTGTTGCTTTATTTCCCTTAATGCAATGCAAAGGTAAGACTACTTTTTTAATTCTGCAAATAAAATTCACAAAAAATTTCATCTTTTTTTAATATAACTTAATAATTTATTGATTTTCAGAAATTTACCTTGCTTTTTTTATTCAAAAAAAAATTTATAGTGATAAAAAAACTGATTTAATAGACTCTAATTAATTTATTTTCTTCTCGTCTTTCTCAGTTTGAAAAGCTTTATCAACTTAGGAACATAATCATCGTGTGTACTCAAATACAAATAATCTGCTCCATAGCGTTTACAAAGGTTTTCTAACTCTTCTCTTTTTTGTGTAAACTGTTTCTCAAAATGCTGACGATATTCTTTTGATGAAGTATTTACCCAAACTGATTTTCCAGATTCTTTATCATAAATTTGAACGATACCGAGTTGTGGCAAATCTTGTTCTCTTGGGTCGCCCAAATGAATACAAATCAAATCGTGCTGTTTGGCAACTCCTTTTAGTGCAGCTTCATAATTTTCATCAATAAAATCTGAAACCAAAATCATTACACTTTTTCGTTTAATGATATTCATTGCCATCGTAATGGCTTTAGTAAGATTTGTCTGATCAGAAGTAGGATTCAAATCAAAAATCACCTTCAAAATCTGGGCTGCTTGTCGGTTTCCTTTATCTGGACGTACATAACGCTCTCTTTTATCACTAAAACAAAGAAGTCCTACCGAACTTTGTTCACGCAAAGCAGAAATGGTTAAAACGCCACAAATTTCTTTTCCAATATCCAGTTTTTGCAGTCCTTGCGCTCCTACACGCTGAGAAGCACTAACATCAAGCACAAAAAAAACGTTTTGTTCTTTTTCCTCTTTGTAAGTATTGATATATGCGCCATGTCCTTTTGCCGAAATATTCCAATTGATAGTACGAACATCATCACCATAATTGTACTGACGAACATCATCAAATTCTAATCCTGAACCTTTAAAAACAGAATGACTTTCGCCCTGCATACTTGTATTGACTGCTTTGCGAATCAAAACCTCGTATTTGCGAAGTTTACTAATTATATCTTTTAACATATTATTTTTTTGAATTGATAAAAATACAAACGCTACCGATATTAAACTCCTACGGAGTAAAATGCATTTTGTACACTTTCTTTTTCTACCAATATGAAATTCCTAAAGGAATAAAAATATATTTTCATTTATTTCAGTTGTCCCATTGGGACTTTATATTGGTAATTATTGAATGACAGAATTTTAATTTGTTCCATAGGAACTACATATTGGTAGTATTCTCATTCTAAAGGTTTGAACAAATACTTTTCCTCATATTCTATTTCAAAAGCCTTTAAAAAACTTTCATATTCTCCTAAAAAAGTATTTTTTCTATGATGGTCTTCTTGATTTTCTATATATTTCACTACTTTATTAATAGAAGAACGAGAATAAGAAAAAGCTCCAAAACCTTCTTGCCAAGCAAATTTTCCTTTAGACAATTTTTGTTCATTTACCCATAAATTCATTTTTCCAGTCTTTTTGCATTAATTTGACAGCAAATACGTATTGAATATGAATTTGAGTATATGTATTTGGCATAATTGAAATTTGTTTTTTGTTATAAATATTGAAATACTACCAATATACAACTCCTACGGAGTAAAATACACTTTTTTGTTATCTACTTTTCTACCAATATGAAACTCCTAAAGGAGTAAATAAAATATGATTCTAATTTCAAATAAATTCTAATTTTTTCGAAATAACTTTTTTGTATCCAATGTAAGCGTAAAGTTATTTGTTCCTCCTGCAATATGTGCCAAAGAACGGGAATATGCAAATTCAAACGAACGAACACGCAAAACTCCACCAAATGAAAAACCTACAAAAGCAGGGCGAGCTGTTACGACTAACTCACGACGACGCAAAAAATTATATCCTGCACGAATATTAAAATTCTTACTAAAAATAATTTCTGCTCCCAAGACAACTCTTCGAAGTGTTTTATCAATAACATTTGTTTCTTCTACCACTACTTGTCCATTTGCATCTAAAGTTGTACTTCTTGAAGGGTCATTATAAACAATATTTTTTCTAAAAAGCTGTTGTAATGTCAATGAGAAACGAACAGGCATTTTTTCAGGCTTTAAAGAAACTCCCAAAAGAATATTCATAGGCATTTCGTATTCTGAAGTAGGTGAATAATTACTAATCAGAAAACCTAAGTTATTCATAACTAATCCAAAACGCAAATCTTTATCTGGGTGTGTTAGTGTTCCTCCCAAATCTACATAAACGCCTGTTGCATTGAATCCAGCAAGCTGCGAACCTGCAATTTTCAAAGTTCCACCAACCCGAAAGGCATCAAATTTTTGAGAATGACTCACTCCAAAACTATATTCACTAGCATTTATTTGTCCCAAAGAGTTTCCCAAAGCATCATAGCTTTCAATGTTTCCATAATCAAGATATTGAAATGAAAAAGCAAGATTTGAAAAACGTCCTAATTTTTTAAAATCATGTCCATAAGCTAGATTTACATTACTAATTCCTGCTGAATATCCATAATAAGCCAATGATAATCGGTCATGTGTTTGCTCAGTAAAGAGTGCAGGATTTTCGATGTGCATATTTATATCTTGCTGGTCTCCAGTATCTTGAGATGTGATATTTGCTCCTCCCAAGCCAATTACTCGTGCATGTGTAGGAAGATTAATAAATTCTAAAGATGTTTTTCCTCCAATTTGTGCAAAAGCGAAGTTCTGAACAAATAGAAGAAAGAATAGAACTAGGAAAGAATTTAGAAATAATGATTTATTAGAAAAGAATTTATACATTTCTTAGGGAATGGCTTGATAAAAAGAAGAATTCTGGCACAAGATTTTATCTCTGGCTTTATCTTTTTGTGTGCATTTTGCATGCAAAAAGAGTTTCCAAGCAGAATGCTTGAATAAGAGATTATTTTTAATTGCAAATTTATAATCTTTACAAATTTACTTGTTTTTATAAAAAAACATACCCTAAAAGTATATAATTTTAAAAATCAATTTTAAAGTTGATTCTTTGCCCATTCAAAATAATTCTCATTTACTTCTATTTCCCAACAAGCAATACATGCCACATCATAAGAATGATGTTGCTCTAAAAAATTACTTACCTGTTTTATTTTTTCAGGCAATGTTTTAGCAATCAAAACTTGTTCGTTGTCATTTTCCATATTTCCCTGCCAAAAATAACAACTTTTTATAGGCATTGAATTCGTACAGGCTACTAATTTGTTATCTAAAAGTAGTTTGGATAAATGTAAAGTTTCGCTTTCATCTTTACAAGGAACATAAAAAAATAAGAGTTTTGGCAAAATAGTATCTGAATTATGTTTTTATTTTTTATTTTTTATTTGTCATATTTATCTTTTGGAAAATCAAGATACTGCAAATTAGTATTTTTTTTCTTTTGGGAAAATACCATATATATTTTATAGACTCCATATATAATCAAACCTATATTTATTACTGTTAAAGTATATATAAATACTATCGCTGTTTGTCCAAAAATATCATATTTTTCATTAATTTGATAATTTTAAAAGAATAAATAATTGAGATTGTCTTAGGCTTAATAAATTCATATTCTTATAAAATTTCCTTTATTTTTCTTAAAAAAACAGAATTACGATGAATTGCTCCGTGTCCTTGATTCTGTAAAGTAATAAAATTGAAATTGTCTAATTTATTGTTTTTACCTAAATATTCTTTTATCATTTCTAAAGACTCATACGGAATTACTCTGTCATGTGTACCATGAAAAATAGTTGTAGGAATAGTTGTTTTTGAAAGAAATTCAGCCGTTCTGAATTCGTATTTTAATAAAAAAGTGGGCAAAAAAGGATAAGTTCGTTGTGTCATATCAGTTATACTAAAATAAGGAGCTTGTAGAATTAGAGCTTTTGGATTATTCTGACTAGCAAGCATGGCAGCCGAAGCCGTTCCGACAGAATAACCTATAACAGCTATATTTTTTTCATCATACTTTTTTTCTTTTCTGACAAAATCGTAAGCTATCTGTACATCACTAAAAAACTGTTCTTGACTGTGTATTTCACCTTCACTTTTTCCATATCCTCTATAATCTAAGATAAATAAATCATAGCCTAAGTCTGTATAAACATCAGCAATACTTTTCCAAGAACTAACAGCACCTACATTTCCATGAAGATAAAAAACAAGTTTTTTCGTTTCAGATATAGAATTTTCCACATTTTTGGAATGAAATAAAACTCCATGAAGATGAATATTATTGTTTGTGGGAATTGTTATCTCTTCATATTTATTTTTAAAATCAAATACATAGTTTTTTTCTAATTTGCTAGGGAAAAACAATAGCTTTTCTTGAAAAAAATAAACTGAAATACAAAGCAGTAGATACAAACTAACCAAGATTCCGACTAACCAAAGGAATATTTTTTTGAGTTTTTGCATAGTTTTATTTTGAATTGTAGAGTTGCTTAGCATTTTCTATCTGTTCTTTTTCGGTAGTTTCAGGAAAAAGTATATAACTAGGAGCAATTATTTTCTTTATTTTCTCTAGTTTGATCTTTGTAACTGTAGAAAAAGGATACTTTCCTTTTGTCATTTCGATTAAAGGTATTTCTAATTCTTTAAACTCTACATCTGATTTTTTGATAATGCTTGCCTTTCCTTTTATTTGAAACCCTTTCTGAACGAAAACATCAATAAAACTAACACATACATTTGGATTTTGCACAATATTAACGACACTCTGAGGAGAGGCAATATTTGCAATGATGATATAATTGTCTTTATAGAAAGTAAATATCTCTTTAGGAGAAACATTCGGCATATTATCTTTATCAGCCGTTGCAAGCCAACAAAGAACACTTTTCTCTATATAATTTTTTATTTCTGAAGTAAGCATAATGAGAGTTGATTTTATTAAAAATAATATTAGTCATTCATTATACTGAAAACATTTTTATTTATGTTCTTTTTATTAAAAAAATAATGGTACAAATCATCAAACAGTTTGCTCAATAGCCTTTGCTAAATTTGGATAATCAAATTTAAAACCTTCATCTTGTAATCTTTGAGGAATTACCCAACGGCTTTTCAAAAGTAATTCGGTTTCTGTTCGAATGAGAAAAGCTCCAATTTCTAACAAAAATTTTGGTGTCGGAATTCCGAAAGGTATTTTCATTTTTTCTCTAAAAATTCTCATTAACTCTGTATTTTTTACAGGATTCGGAGAAGAGCAATTAAAAACACCTTCTAAATTTTCATTTTCTTGTAAAAATAAAATTATTCTATATAAATCGTGAATATGTAACCAACTAAACATCTGATTTCCATTTCCTTGTTTTCCTCCCAAACCAAAACGGACTATATTTTTATAAGCAGGAATTACACCTCCATCTTTACCTAATATAATTGCCATTCGGAGCGCAATTTTTCTTGTTCTTTCTAATCCAAAAGAAAAAAATTCTTTTTCCCAAGCTGTTGCAATTCCGACCGAAAAACCTGTTCCTATTTCTCCTTCTTTTTCTGTCATGGCTCTATCTTCTGCGTGCCTGTAAATAGTAGCTGTGCTAGAATTAAACCATATTTTAGGTGGAAATTTACAATTTTTGATAGCTTCTCCTAAAATTTTGGTCGTTTCTGTTCTTGAAAGCAGAATTTCATTTTTATTCTTTTCATTGTAGCGGCAATCGACAGATTTTCCTGCTAGATTTACTAGCATTTCAGTATGTTCTAATGCTTCTGTTATTTCATCTGGATTTTTCCAATTTACAGATGTATTTCTTGCAATAATTATCACTTCATAGCCTAATTCTGAAAACTTCTTTTGTAAATATTTACCTACAAAACCAGTCCCTCCTGCCAAAACTATTTTTTTATATAATGATTCGTTTCCCATTTTTTTTAAATTGATTAAGATAAGTAACTGAGCAAGATTATTTATATACAAATAGAGTCTGTCTGACACCTCAGAGGTGTCTTGACTGTTTAAACTTCCACTTTCTATTTTTTTTCTTAGATATGTTTTATTTTACTCAATTACCTAGTTTGTATTTTTTTACTCCAATTAATCCTAAAAATCCAATGGGTAATAATAAAATCCATTGAGGAGCAAGTAGTTGATTCATAAAACTTACTGCAATAAAAGAAATAGAAAACAAAAAATACCCATAACTAATAAACTGAATTATTGCTCTACATTCTTCTTTGGGTGCAAAATAATTCTTTACAAAAACGGCAGAAGTAAAAAATAAAAATAAAGTTACCATGTGCCAAACTCCTAGTAATTCTGTTTGAGCTTGATTATCAAGACTGCTTAAAAGCAAAGGGTTTATTAATTCTATTTGCCCTCCAAATGTATGAAGTAATGCTGTAAATAAATTCAGAATTCCTGCTAGTAGCCAAAATATATTTTTAGTTTTCATAAAAGTTGATTCAATTATTTGCTGATTTTATAATCTAACTGAAACAAATGTACAAAAAAAAAACAAACTTTCAAATAAAATTGAAAGTTTTGAAAGTTTGTTTTTGATGTTTTTTTTTAGTCTAATCATCTTCATCTAATACAAAGATTTCATTGACTGATTTTTCGAATAATTGAGACAATTTTAAAGCTAAAACAGTAGAAGGAACATATTTATTTTTTTCTATTGAACTTATTGTTTGTCTAGACACTCCTATTTTTTGAGCGAGTTCTTCCTGTGTAATATTCAAAATTGCTCGTTCTACTTTTAGTGTGTTTTTCATGGCTGCATCTGTTTGTAATTCCATTTTTTATAAATTTAGAATAAGTGATTTAAGATTGAAGTTTTTTGAGCAATTGAAAGTAAGCTATTTGAACAAATAACATGAACCAAAGCACTATTCCAGAACTCATATCTGTATAATCACTTTGTTTCATTTCAATAGCAGAATCCACTAAAAAATCTATTAAAGGCATAGCTAAAGCATAACCCACACCCATCACAAAAGCAAAAGAATACGATTTTACTCTCAATTCACTTATCATTTCATCTTCTATCTTTTCTTTAGAAATAGAAATTAGTAACATAAAGACAAGAACTAATTTTGATGAAACAGAAAGTAAAGTAGTCGCATCAATCATTACAAAACGAAAAAATAATACGGCTAAAACAGAAAGAATAAGACCAGCAAAGCCAATATTTTTGAAAGAATGAGGCAAAAGTTTAAAATTGTTCGCTGATTTTTGTTCGTTTTCACAAATTTGAGTGATGTTCATAATTAAGGTAGTTTGAGTTTAGAAATAATTAAAATCTGAATTGTAAAGTTATAACGTCAAAAAGTAAATTTTAGTTGTCTTTTTGTAAAGTTTATTTTACATATCGAATGATTTATCAATCTTTGATACATAAAAAACCGCTCAAAATCCTTTAAATAAAGAGTTTTGAACGGTTTAAAAAAATAGAAAAAATAAGATTATTATCTTCTCGTAATTACTTTAGCAGTAATATAAGCTCCAAAACAACCAATTCCATTTTTGATATTTGAATGAATAATAATTGGTTCACCAAATGGGTTTCCTTCATTATTATAAGCATCTTCTACTGATTTGTGATAACGATAATAATTTTCATCTGTTTTCATCAAGTAAGTTGTAACATAAGAATAATCATAAAAATAAATTTTATCTTCTGGTTTATAGGTTATTGTGTTGCGTCCTTCTTGGCTTTTGAAATAATTGTTCTCAAAATACAGAGTTCTAGTTTGTCCAGTTCCACCAGAAGGTTGATAGGCTTCCAGTCTGTAATAATTTGGTGTATTGAAATTATCTTCCCATTGAGCTTCATAATTATATTCTTGCTCATTGAATTTTGTTAGACTCACAATAGGAGTTACTTTTCCAACAGGAACAGTACACTTTGCACTCAATTTTTCGCCTTTATCAGTTTCTATTTCTAAAGTATATGTTTTTCCTTCACTTACATTCAATATAGCATTTTCGATTTGATAAGTAAATTGAGGTTTCTCAAAAGAATAGTTAAAATAACCATTTCCCAAATCCTCAAAGCCATAAGGATTTTTTCCATAACTCATTACGTAGCTATTTTGACCATCTGAAATACGAACTACAGCATTTTGAATATAGTCTTCTCCTTCCTCTTCATTTCTTTCTTGTCCAATTCCAATAGCTCTATAAAGGGCAACCTGAACAAGCGAATCATCTGGAGAAATAAATCCTACGACGGCAATCTCATTATCACCTTTCACATCGACATCTTCCAAAAAATCACCACAACTTGGAAGTAAAAAAAGGCTGATTAAGATAAATAAAATTGATTTTATGATATTTTTCAAAATAAATTTAGAATTAAGATTTTTAGAATTTAAAATTATAAGTAATAGAAGGAATAATAGGAAAGAGAGCAACTTTTTGCACAGTTTCTACATTTTCTCCAGCCTCATTTTGACTATTGAGTATATAGAAAAATGGATTCATACGACTATACGCATTATAAACACCGACTTCCCAAGTTCTGACACCCCATTTTTTTTCCTTTTTGAATTGTGCAGCTATATCCAAACGATTGTAATTTTGCATTCGGAAACTATTCTTTTCTCCATAATTAGCTACTGAACTAATAACATTATAATTATTTCCACCTTCAACATTAGGAGAGTGAGTAAAAGGATTAAACGAATTTTTAGGCATCGTAACAGGCGCACCAGTACGGAAAACCCAATTAGCAGAAAGATTAATTTTATCATTCAATTTGTAGCTTCCTGTAATAGAAAAATCGTGTCGAATATCAAAACGAGGAGAAAACCACTTAGAATTATTCAAATCATCAAATTGCTGTTCTGTTTTGGCAAGTGTATATCCTACCCAACCTGTAAATTTGCCTTTCTTTTTTTGCAACAATATTTCTAATCCATACGCACGACCTTTTCCACGAGTGATAGCATCTTGCCAATCAAAAGATTCAGAACTATAAGGATCGTCTATAAGGAGAAAATTTGCACCCTCTTTGTATCCAATTACATCTTTGGAAATTTTATAATACGATTCTACTGAAAAAGTAAGTCCTGTTTCTTTAAAATCTTTGGCTATTCCTACTGCTACTTGTTGAGATTGTTGAGGACGAACTCTAGCTGTCGAAGGCACCCACAAATCGGTTGGAAGTCCAATTCCTGTATTTGAAAGTTGATGGATATACTGATTCATGAGTGCATAAGAACCTTTTAAGGCAAGTGTATTTGTGAGGCGATAAGCTACTGCTAGTCGTGGCTCAACTCCATAATAACTTTTGTTTTCTTCGTCTTCATTTTTAGTACTGAAATCCATTAAACTACTTACTCTTAAACCTGCGTTGATTTTGAATTTATTATTAATTTCCCAATCGTCTTCTACATAAATAGCCGATTCAACAACATCATATTTTGTATTTTTAGAAGGGTCATATTCAAAATCAGGTTCTTTAATCACAAATGCACTTGGTGTAAAACGATGTAGCGTACTTTGCATTCCAAAACGAACTGTATGACTTGGAGAAGGATAATATGTCCAATCGTATTTTAGGCTATAATCACGAATATTTGAAGTATATTTTAAATAATAATTCTCATTGTCGTAATTGTCTTCACTAAAAATTTGAAACTTATAATCACTAAAAATCAAAGAAATATTACTAAATAATTTGTTGTTGTATAAGTGATTCCAACGAACTGTTGTCGTTGCATTTCCCCAATTTATACCCGATTCGAAGCTCTCATTTTGATTGCTGTAACTATAATTATCTCTTGCATAGAATTTATCTCTACCAAAATAACCTGAAACAAACAGCTTGTCTTTTCTACTAAAATCGTAATTAAATTTAGCATTTAAATCATAAAAGTAATAACCTACTGTAAAATCTTTGGGCATAAGTGGGCGGGTCAAAATATCAATATAAGTTCTTCTTCCAGAAATAATAAAAGAAGATTTGTCTTTTACCACAGGAACTTCCAAAAGTAACCTTGAAGAAATAAGACCAATTCCACCTTCTCCAGAAACTTTATTTTTGTTTCCTTCCTTCAAACGCATATCCAAAACCGACGACAAACGCCCACCATAACGAGCAGGAAAACCACCTTTTGTGAGTTCGACTTGCTTGATTGCGTCCCCATTAAAAACAGAAAAGAATCCAAATAAATGTGAAGCGTTATAAACAGGAGCTTCATCTAAAAGAATTAAATTTTGGTCATTATTTCCTCCTCGCACATAAAGTCCTGAACTTCCTTCTGTACCACCTTGAACTCCAGGTAAAAGTTGGAGAGCTTTGATGACATCTTTTTCTCCCAAAAGCGCAGGAATATCTTTGATTTGTTCGACAGGAATACTAACTTGGCTCATTTGTACTTGCTCACTAATAGGCTCAGAATCTTTATCAGCAACAATAACAACAGCTTCAAGAGCTTCATCAAAATCTAAAGAAATATCAAGATTTACATCTTTATCTAAAATAATTTGATGAGCTTGCGCTTCATAACCAATATAGGAATAAATCAAAGAAACAGTATCTTCTTGTAATGTAAGTGAATAAAAACCATAGCTATTTGTAACTGTTCCTTGTTTTGTTTTTGGATTATAAATACTTACTCCGATAAGTGTTTCAGAACTTTCAGCTTCTCTAACAAAACCACTAATTGTGTGCTTTTTTGTGGTAGAATTGGTAGTTGTAGTTTGAGAAAAAACAGGAATACTAAAAAAATAAGCTACTAGTAAAAGAATTAGAAAAGACGTTTTTTTTACTGTTTGAAAAGAAAGGCACAATAAAAGAAAACATTCTTTCAAGATTGATTTTGATAACATAAAATTGAATTGAAAATAATTTCTAAAATGGATTAGAAGCAACTAAATAAGCTTTTAGCTTATGTATTAAGGTTAATCATACTGTAAAAGAGAAAAGTAGAGACATTTTGATATAATTTATCTCCTATTTACAAACTTACTTTTACCCTACGTAAGAAATTGTTTTATTGCAGCAGTAAATGTAAAATTATTGATTGAGTTTTTAAGATATATTTGGAGATATATCAAGAAAAATTTATCAATCTTAAAAAAAAGCAAATCCTAATCATTTATATTGTTTATCTGCCTTGAAAATAGTAATTTGCTTATGACTTCATTTATATTCTTAAAAATAATCCTAAAGAAAAGCAACATCATAAAATATAGGAAAACAGTCTTGATGCTAAAAAATGATTCTATGAAAAATTTGTATATATTTCTTCTTCTAATTAGTTGTTGCTTTTGGCTCTCTTCTAATTTGTTCGCTCAACAATATTTATTTAGGAATTATGGCTTAGAACACGGTCTTCCACAATCCGAACTTCCAACTCCTCAAGCAGGAATAACAGATTCAAGAGATAGAATTTGGATAGGCACAAATGGAGGAGGGCTTGCACTCTTAGAACAAAACAAGTATAGAGTTTTTGGAATAAAAGATGGTTTAAATAGCAACTTAATTAGTAGTATAGTAGAAGATACTAAAGGAAATATCTGGATTCTGTCTCAAAATAAAAATATCTCAAAATACGATGGCATAAATTTTACATCCTTTCCAGAACTAAATGGGACAATGTCTTTAGGTGGAACTTTATCTACAGATAAATGGCAAAACATTTGGGTAATGGCTAATGGAGGAGGTGTAGGAATAAACAATACTCTTTATTGGAAACCAAAAGATGAAAAAACATTTAGAGAATACAGACAACCTAATTTGGGAAACCTCCCAGCACCTACTTTATTTCTAACTCATACATTTGATTTTGAAACCTACTTGACTCATAAAGGAAAATGTTATGTCTTTAATGGAAAAAAATTTGAAGAAGTAATATATCCCAAAACAGTAGCTAGTGATTCACTTTTTCAAAACAAAAATCTCCTTTTAGCACACAAAGACCATAATAAAAATCATTGGATTTGGACAACTGATATTACAACTGGGCTAAATGATTTATTATTTTTTGATACAAAAAGAAGAGAATATGATAAAATAAAATTTCCTCAAAACAGAATTCCAGCAGGTCTAGCCCCCAATATATTGTGGCAAGTTTTTGTGGCTTCTGACGATAAGGTTTATGTAGTGGCACATCCTATTAATACAATTTTTGTTTTTGATAAAAATCGTAATTTTCTCAACACCTATGGTGCAATCAATGGTTTTACAGGAATTATGGGTGGTAGTGGGACTATTTTCGAAGACAAATATGGAGTTGTTTGGGTTGGTACTCGTGGAAAAGGAATTGTACAATTGCCTAAAGAAAAATTTACCAACTATACAGCAAAAGATGGATTACAAGGTGAAATTATTTTTTCAATTAATGAAGATACTAAAAAGAGAGTTTGGTTAGGAAGTTCGGTCGGAGGAGTTACAATTTATGAAAATAATACATTAAAAACAGTCATTCCTGCATTGAATCCTTTTGCTAGAATGTCTGGTTTTTTACAAATGGATTCTACTACTTATGCTGCTACTGGTGCAGGAGTTTTGGAAATTAAAGAAGATACTAAAAAAAATACGTTTACAACTAATCTTATTAATCAAAAATTTGGGTTTCCAGCAGGTACTTTTGCTAGAAGTATTGTAGAAATAGATAGTATTATTTGGGTTGGAACACAAGGTTCTGGAGTGGTCGGATATGATTTGAAAGACGATAGTCTAAAATACACATTTGGTCAAAATGAGCTAGGAGGAACTAGTGTAATGGATACTAAGCAAGATTCAAAAGGAAATTATTGGTTTGCTACATTTGCAGGACTTGTAAAATGGGATGGAAAAGGGACACAAAAATCAAACTTTCAACGTTTTACAACACAAGACGGATTAGGAGATAATTTACTTTTACAACTCTACATCGATAAAAAAGATATTATTTGGATTATTGCTTATTCAGGAGGACTAAATCGTTTTGATGGCAAAACATTTCAAATCTATCAAACTCCTCAAGGACTTTCATCAGATATTATTTATTCCATTCTTCCTATAAAAAACAAATTAGATCAGTTTTGGATAGGAACACAATTAGGACTAAATAAAGCCTATTTCAGAAGTGATGGAAAGCTAATGCGAGTAGAAAAGTATGGAAAAGAAGAAGGCTTTTTTGGAGATGAATCCAATTCGAAAGCCATTTTTGAAGACAGTAAAGGAAATATTTGGGTTGGACATCTCAACGGAGTTACAAAATGTGATTTTTTACAAGACAAAAAAGTAGTTCTTCCAAAAACATTTATTAGTGAGGTCAATTTATCTTTAAATCAAACCTCTTGGAGTGATTCTGCTTACATAGACTATTTTGATTCAATCTCAGCATGGAATAATCTACCTCAAAACTTAACATTGAGCGCAGAACAAAACACACTCAATTTTGATTTTTATTCTGCTGATTTTTCTAACCCTAAAGCTGTTCAATATCAATGGTGGTTAGAAGGACTGAATAAAGATTGGCTCATTCCAACTGATAAAACAGAAGCTACTTATTCAAACCTTCCTGCCAAAAAATATATTTTTCATGTTCGTTCTAGACTTGGAGAGGACGGAGAATGGGGAGAGGAAGCTACTTTTAAATTTAAAATAGAACCCTACTGGTATCAAACATGGACAGCACGAATTTTAGGCTTATTATTAGTAGTAGGAATTGTATTTGGTCTAATCAATTGGCGTACAAGCAGTTTGGAAGCAAGCAGAAAACGTCTTTCTCGCTTGGTAGAAGAAAGAACGGTAGAAGTAGTCAACAGAAACAATGAGATTTTAGATAAAAATCAAGAGTTAGAAGCACAACAGCTCAAACTAGCTGATGCGTATGAAAATATTCAAGAAAAAAACAAAAATATTACAGCAAGTATCAATTATGCAAAGCGAATTCAAGATGCTATGCTACCATCCGATGAGCGTGTAAAAACAATTTTAGAAGACTCTTTTGTCTTTTATCAACCTCGTGATATTGTTTCTGGAGATTTTTATTGGCTCGCAGAAGTAGAAAATAAGATTGTTATTGCTGCTGTAGATTGCACAGGACATGGCGTTCCAGGGGCATTTATGTCGGTCATTGGAAGTAATCTTTTATATGAAATTGTTGAGAGTAAACGTATTCTTTCTCCTGCCAAAATTTTGGATGCACTCAATGAAAATGTTCGTCGACATCTCAATCAAGCTAAAACCAACAATCGTGATGGAATGGATATGTCAATTTGTGTCATAGATAAAGAAACGAATATACTGACTTTTGCAGGCGCAAAAAATCCCCTTCTTCATGTTCATGATAATCAGGCTGAAATCATAAAAGGAGACCGTTTTCCAGTTGGTGGTTTTGATAAGCACGGACAAAAACCTTTTAAAGAACATACAATTATTCCACGAGAAGATAGCGTTTTTTATATCTATTCAGATGGCTTTCAAGATCAGTTTGGAGGCTTGGAAAAGCGAAAATACATGTCTAGGCGTTTTCAAGAGTATCTCAAAAGTATTTCCTCATTACCTATCAAAAAACAAAACATAGCAATTGCCACAGAGTTTAAGGAATGGAAAGACTCTGGAAATGAGCATCAGATAGATGACGTTCTAGTTATTGGATTTAAAATATAGAAAATATAAATAATGGAATAAAATTTCGCAAGTGATTAAAAATGGTTAATTTTGTTTAACTATATCTCAAACAATATGCTAGATAAATCATTCTATTATAAACATCTTGAGAAACTCATTTATTGGAAATTTATTCCCTTACATCCGATTTATATAAAATCTAGTTTTGCTATAATTTATTATTTATAGCTCACCTTAACTTTTATGAAATATTTTCATTCTCTACTTTTTGTTGCGCTAGTACATAGTGTATTGCTAGGCTGCTCTTCTGTCTATGCACAACAGTATTTTTTCAGAAATTATGGGATAAAGCATGGTTTACCTCAATCTGAAATACCTACTTCTCAGGCAGTTGTAGAAGATTTAAAAGGTAGAATTTGGGTTGGAACAAAGGGAGGAGGAATTGGGCTTTTAGAACAAGATAAATACAGAGTTTTTGATGAAAAAGATGGACTAAATAGTAATTTAATTAGTGCCATTGCTGCTGCTCCTGATTCTAGTATATGGATTCTTTCTCAAAATAGAAGCATTTCAAATTATGATGGAAAAGCCTTTACTTCCTATCCTGAATTAGAAGACAAACTATCTGTAGGTGGTAGGGTTGCTATAGATGAATGGAATAATGTTTGGGTATTAGCTTTTGGAGGAGGAGAAGACATTAAAAATATGCTTTATTGGAAACCTAACAACCAAAAAACATTTAGAAAGTATAATCAAATAGGGTTTCAACGAACAGATTTATCCCTCATTTCTCTAAAAAATAGTAAGCAGTTTCAGACTTATATTACTTATGGAAAAGATATTTTTGTTTTTAATGGGCAAGAATTTGAAAAAAAAGAATACCCAAAATCTATTTCTGATAGTTTAAATACAAGAATACTTATTTTAGCTCATCAAGATTATCAGAATAATCATTGGATTTGGTCTTCTGACAAATCTAACGAAGAAATCAAATTGTTTTTCTACGATACCCAAACAAAGAATGCTCAAGAAGTAAAGTTTCCTAAACATCTAATTCCTGATGGCTTTTCACCCGTTTCTGAATGGCAAGTTTTACTAGCAACTGATAATAAACTATATATTTCTGCTCATTTAATAAATAAAGTATTTGTTTTTGAGAAAAATAATCTTAATAAAATAAAATTTCTCAAATCATATAGTAAAGACAATGGCTTAGAAGGAATTTTGGCAGAAAGTGGTGTTTTGTTTGAAGACTTTTATGGAACAGTTTGGGTAGCTGCACATGGAGAAGGACTTATTCGGCTTCCCAAAGACAGGTTTACCAATTTCACGCCTCAAGAAGGATTAGAAGGAAATGTTATTTTTTCTGTTCTGAGTGACAAACAAAATAGAGTTTGGGTAGGAAGTTATCGCTCTGGGATTACACTTATAGAAGAAGACAAAACAGATAAAGTTTCGACAGTTTTGGAAGCAAATAGTAAATACGGTAGAATATCTGCATTTTGGAATTACCAAGATACTATGTATGCTGCTAGTGCAGTGGGAATTTTAAAAATCACAGAAAATAAATATACAAAAACATTTACAGTCCAAAATGTAAATAGACGTTTTGGTTTAGATGAAGAGACTTATATCAGAAATCTTGTCAAGATTGATAATATTCTTTGGATTTGTATGCAGACAACTGGTTTGGTAGGTTATGATTTAGTTACTAAAAAAGTGAAATATCGCTTTACAAAGGAAATAACTGATGCCAATTCAGTTATGGATATTGCCAAAGATTCAAAAGGAAATTATTGGCTTGCCACTTTCAACGGACTCATAAAATGGAACGGAAAGGGAATTTCAGAAACAGATTTCAAACGCTATTCAAAAAAGGAAGGATTAGGAGATAATCTTCTTTTACAGCTTCATATAGATGCTAGAGATATTGTTTGGATAGTGGCTTATACAGGTGGCTTAAATCGTTTTGATGGCGAAAAATTTCAAATCTATCAGACTGCTCAAGGGCTTTCTTCCAATTTAGTGTATTCTATTTTGCCTGTAAAAGACAAACTCAATGAGTTTTGGATTGGAACACAGCGAGGATTAAATAAAATTTATTTGAAGCCAAACGGAGAAATTATAAATATAGAAAAATATACAAAAGAAGATGGGCTTTTTGCTGAAGAAACTAATGGAAAAGCTATTCATGAAGATCTAAAAGGGAATATTTGGCTTGGACATATAAAGGGAATTAGTCGTTGTAACTTTAGCGACGAGAAAAAATATATTGCTCCTCATACTTTTATAAGTGAACTCAATTTGTTTTTAGAACAGACTAATTGGAAAGACTCTACTCACATAAAACAGTATAAATCACTTTCTGCGTGGAATCACTTGCCTCAAAATTTAGAATTAGAGGCAGAGCAAAACAAAATCAATTTTAGTTTTTATACAGCAAATTTGTCTAGTCCTCAAGATATTGAATATCAATGGCAATTAGTTGGTAGTGATAAAGAATGGCTTGCTCCAACACAAAAAACAGAGGCTAATTATTCAAATCTATCTGCTGGTAAATATATTTTTGAAGTACGTTCAAGAGTAGGAAAAGATGAACAATGGGGAGAAATTTCTAGTTTTGCTTTTCAGATTCATCCTCATTGGTGGCAAACGTTAGGAGTAAAAATAGGTGTTGTTTTTCTTATTTTTGGACTGAGTTTTTGGACAGTTCGTTTTTATACAGCTTCCTTAAAAAGAAGCAAAACAGAATTGGAAAATATAGTAAATAAGAGAACTATTGAGGTAGTTAAACAAAAAGACGAAATTTTAGAAAAAAATAATGAACTAGAAACACAACAACAAAAATTAGAAGAAGCCTATACTAACATTCAAGAAAAAAATAATAATATTACAGCAAGTATTACGTATGCAAAGCGCATTCAAGATGCAATGATGCCTTCCGAAGAAGATGTTTGTAAGTATTTTTCAGATTGTTTTGTCTTCTATAAACCTCGTGATATTGTTTCTGGAGATTTTTATTGGATAACAGAAAGAGAAAATAAGATAATAATTGCTGCTGTAGATTGTACAGGACACGGAGTTCCAGGAGCATTTATGTCAGTAATTGGAAATAATTTACTCTATGAAACTGTCAAAATTCAAGGCATTACATCGCCTGCCAAAATATTAGATACTCTCAATGAAAGTGTGCGTCGCTATCTCAATCAAAACAGAAATAGAAATAGAGATGGAATGGATATGTCTATTTGTTCGATAGACAAAAACACTAAAATATTAACTTTTGCAGGAGCAAAAAATCCACTTTTACATATTTATGGCAACAAAGTGGAACGAATCAGAGGTGATCGTTACCCCATTGGAGGATTCAATATAAAACAAGAGCCTTTCAAAGAACACATTATTGAAATAAAAGAAGATAGTATTTTTTATATGTATTCTGATGGTTTCCAAGACCAATTTGGAGGTCCACAAAGAACAAAATATATGTCTAAACGATTTCAAAATTTCCTCAAAGATATTTCTACCTTGCCTGCAAAACAACAAAAAAGAGAATTGAAAAAAGAACTCAGAGAATGGCAATTTGACGGACACGAAAAACAAATAGATGATATACTTGTGATTGGTTTTAAGTTATAATATCTTTAAGACATAATAAAATCAAACTTATTCCTATCAAAAACGTTTGTCTAAAAAATAAGTAAAGCACCAAATCCAATTTTAATTTTATATCACTATGGCAATTAGTAGAGTCAAACTTATATCTTTATCATCAATAGCAGTTGTTTTGCTTCTTTTCTTTGGAGTAGGCAGTTTTTATTATTTCGGTTCGTTTAGTACAGGCGATAGAGCAGGTGTAGTAATAAAAATAAGTCAAAGAGGGTACATTTTCAAAACATGGGAAGGTGAAATGAATCTAAATGACCAAGGAAATACAATAGAAAAATTTGAATTTTCAGTTGAAGAAGATGAAACTAAAGTTATTGAAGACCTAAAAGATGCAGCTCTTACAGGTGAACGTATCAGAATTTCGTATGTAGAAAGATACCGTACTTTTGCTTGGCGTGGAGATACAAAATACTTCATTACAGAAGTAGTTAGACAGAAAAACAATGAATTAAGAAACGAAAAAGAAGATAGTAGAGATAATTCTTCAAATCAAAATAAGGATACAGATGATGAAAAGAATGATGAACCAATAAGTACAGATACAACTACTCGTGACATGTAGAAATACTTTTAATACTTCTTAGTACAAAATAAAAAATCCTTTACTCTAAATAAAGTAAAGGATTTTTTATTGGCAGTTCATTTATTTACCATTTATCATTAGTCACTTTTTCATTTTCTCCATTTTCATTTTCTTCTGTATCAACATGTTTGGGTAAGAAAATGCTAAAATCTGTATATTCTCCTTCTTTCGAATCTACTTGAATTTCTCCTTTATGAATATTTCTGACAATATCATAACAAATGGAAAGCCCTAAACCTGTTCCTTCTCCTGCTGGTTTGGTTGTAAAGAATGGATTAAAAATCTTGTCCATCATTTCTTGTGGAATTCCTGTTCCGTTATCTCTAAATATAATCTCAACATTATCATCATGATTGATCGTTCGGACAGTCAGCATAGGTTCAAAATTTTCTCCTAATTTTCGCTTTTTATTATAGAGAGCATACAACGAATTACTAACAACATTCAAAAACACACGCCCCAAATCTTGTGGAATAATTTTTACATTTTCTACATTTGCATCAAGATTTGTTTCTATTTTGGCAGCAAAACCTTTATAATTATTAATTGTGCTATGATAAGCCAAGCTAATATATTCTTGCAACATCGTATTGATGTGTGTATCTTGATAAACTCCTTTTCGATCTTGTGAGTGCATCAACATATTATTAATGATGCTATCAGCACGTTTTCCATGTTCATGGATTTTTTCTGAGTTTTCATTCAGGTTCTGCAAAATATCTTTAATATTGTCTACATCATCTGGCGTAATATCTTTCAAACTTCCTTCAACAATATCTTTTCCAACGTTAGCAAAAGTATCATTAAGTTCGACAATCATTTCTTTTGAAAGCTCTGAAAAATTAATGATAAAATTCAGTGGATTTTTTATTTCATGTGCAATTCCTGCTGTCAGCTCTCCTAGAGAGGCTAATTTTTCTTGTGCAATGACTTGCTTTTGAGCATTTTTGAGTTTGCTAAGTGTTGTTTCTAATTTAAAATTAGTTTCTTTTATCTGAGAAAGAGCTTTTTTAAGTTCAGAAGTTCTTTCTTCTACTCGGCGTTCTAATTCTGATTTATGATTTTTTTCTAGCTTAATGATACTCAAATAAGCATTTATACGGCTAGTAAGCTGATAATCATCAATCGGTTTGGTAAGATAATCAGTTGCTCCTAATGAAAAACCTTTTTCTTTGAACTCTTCAGATTTGTAGGCTGCTGTAAGAAAAACAATAGGAATATTTCTGGTCTTTTTACGGCTACGAATCAGTTTTGCCGTTTGAAAACCATCCATTTCAGGCATTTGAATATCCAAAATGATAAGGTCAATCGACTCACGCATCAAAACCTCTAAGGCTTCAATACCCGAATTTGCCTCTACAATTTCAATTTCTTCAAAATGTTCTTCCAATAATGCACGAAGAGTAAATAAATTACTCGGAACATCATCTACAATAAGTACCTGAATGCGAGATAGTTGCTCAGACATGCGTCTTTTTTTAGTTGATTAAGTTTAAATTTGTCTTTTTGCTTTAAACGTATTTATATACTAAATATAAACTTTCTATTTTCAATAAACAAACTCTTTAAAAAATGGAATCTGTAAAAACAATCCTAAATATACAATTTTATAAACACCTTTACAATTTTACATCATTCTTTGCAATAATACAACCGTATTGAACTACAATTTTGCTTAATCGTCACTTTTTAGACAAAAACAGAGTTTGCTTCTATGAATGAAAGTAAATAGAAGTTATTTATTTAAAATGCTTTAATTCTATTTTGGTAGTTAATAACTAATAAAGTAAAAAATTAGGTTTTTTTTGGTGGATAAACTTTTACTATTTCCCAAATTTTACCTGTTTCTAAATCAATTTGAACTCTAACTTCTGCTATTTTGTTACAGTTTGGGCAAGTTGCATTCCCTCCTGTTTCTATCCATTCATAATCTCCTCCATGAGAAGGATAATTATATGAAACATTGGATAAGCTAGGCAAAACACTTTCCTTACAATAAGGACAATTCATTTTTAATGGATTTGTCATAAAATAGATTTGATAAAAACTGAATTTCAAAAAACAATTCTAAAATAAGAAAAAATACTTAATGCAAGAAAGACCAAAATTTTTAGTTGTCTGTGGTAAAAACAAAAAACGCAGCCGAACAGCCGAATTTATTTTTAAAAATGATGAGCATTTTGATATTCGTTCTGTTGGTGTAAGTCCGAAAAGTAATCGAAAAATTACCGAAAATGATATAATTTGGGCAGATTTGATTTTGGTAATGGAAAATGACCACAAACAAAAAATCAAGAAAATCTATTCTCACTTAGAAATTCCAACAATTGAAGTTCTGAATATTCCAGATGAATATGAATTTATGGATGAAGAACTTATCGAAATTCTGACTGAAAGAATAAATTCTTTTTTATAAATGGAGCATAACTGTGCTAGTCATACAATGATTCTTGCTCCTTTTCAAATAAGTGAATTATATTCGGCTTGCAATTATATTTTTTGTATTTGCTATTTATAAGTTGTACTTTTTTTTTGATTTTGACTTTTAAATCTTAGATTTGGGCTAGTTATAAAAATGCAAATACACGGCTACAAGCCGAATATATATTGCTCACTCGGCAAAGCTAAGCGAGAGCAATCTTGCGAGGGACAGCAGGAGTAAAAACTAAATTTTAACTGTGTATTCGTTTCTATAACTGAACATACCTTGAATTAATCAATTAAAATATGAAAACAAATTTCGAAATTGAAGAAAACTATGCTGTTCAGTTAAACGGAATTCACATCGATTTACACAATAATTTTGAGTTTAAAACAATATCAGAAAGTGAGAATATTATGCAAATTGAATTTATTAAATCAAAAGGAGATTGGATTCAGGCAAATGAATTTGAAAGATTGAAGTTTATTCATCACAATGTAAATTTTATTGAGTCATTTGATGGGGATAATTCAGAATTTCCAGAAGATGAAAATACATTAAGTGTAATTGCATTTTCACCAAAAACTATACGTGATACTAAGGACGGTTTTATGCTGAACAGTAAACCGAATGAAAATGATGACATAATTTACATCTTTCAGAATGATAAAATATTTCGCATTAATTGTGAATGGATAGAGTTAATTGCAGAAAAATAACCACACAAATTAGGCAAATATTAAAAAATAGGTAACTTTGCCATTGTATAAATCTAAAATGTTCTAACATTTTTTTGCATTTATGCGTTAGCCTTTTATATTCTCCCTTTTCTATATAGTTAAAATAGCGATTAAAACTGGTATCATTTCGTATTGGTTTATACGAATTGAGTTTGCCAAATCATCTAGCATAGCCAAAATTTATAAAAAAAATATGTCAAAAAATCTCGTCATTGTAGAATCTCCTGCCAAAGCAAAAACCATTGAAAATTATCTTGGAAAAGACTTTACGGTTACTTCAAGTTTCGGACACGTTCGGGATTTAGTTAAATCTAATGATGCCATTGATGTGGAAAATAATTTTGCTCCTACTTATGTTATTTCAAAAGACAAAGAAGAAGTCATTCGCTCGCTTCGAAAACTTGCAAAAGGTGTAGAAACTGTATGGCTCGCAACGGATGATGACCGAGAAGGAGAAGCTATTTCTTGGCACTTAAAAGAAGCATTGAATCTGGATGAGAAAAATATAAAACGTATTATTTTTAGAGAAATTACAAAAACGGCTATCTTAAATGCTATTCAGAACCCAAGAACTATTGATGATGATTTGGTAAATGCACAACAGGCAAGACGTATTTTGGATAGATTAGTAGGTTTTGAACTTTCTCCAGTGCTTTGGAAAAAGGTAAAATATGGTCTTTCAGCAGGGCGTGTACAGTCGGCAGCTGTCCGTGTTGTAGTAGAAAGAGAGCGAGAAATAGATAAATTTAATGCAAAAGGATTCTATAAAGTAGATGCTGCTTTTGATGTAGAAGACTCAAAAAAATTAAATGCAGAATTATCAAAACGTTTAGATGAAAAAACAAAAGCACAAGAGTTTTTAGAAAGTTGTGTAGCTGCAAGTTTCAAAATTGATAATTTAGAGAAAAAACCAGCTAAAAAGTCACCTGCTGCTCCTTTTACAACCTCAACTCTACAACAAGAAGCAAGTAGAAAATTAGGTTTTTCGGTTTCTCAAACAATGATGGTTGCTCAAAGATTGTATGAAGCAGGTCATATTTCATATATGCGTACTGACTCTGTCAACCTTTCAGAAGAGTCTCGTCAAAATGCAGCCAATGAAATAATAGCTTCTTACGGAAAAGAATATGCTAAAAACCGTACTTATAAAACAAAATCAAGTTCGGCACAAGAAGCTCACGAGGCTATCAAACCAACTAATTTTGCTAATCGTAATCCCGTTTCTGATAATCAACAGCAACGACTTTATGAACTTATTTGGAAACGTGCTATTGCTTCTCAAATGTCAGATGCCAAATTAGAAAGAACGCTTGTAACAATAGGAATTACAAAAGATGGCAAAAAACTAAATGACACACTCAAAGCAACAGGCGAAATAATTATATTTGAAGGGTTTTTGAAAGTTTATTTAGAGTCAAAAGATGATGATGAGGACGACGAAAACAGTGAAACAAAAGGAGTTTTGCCTCCTTTGAAGGTTGGACAAGAATTAAATTTAGAACTCATGACAGCTACCGAACGTTTTACTCGTCCGAAAGCTCGTTATACAGAAGCATCACTGGTAAAGGAATTAGAGGAAAAGGGAATTGGTCGTCCTTCTACTTATGCACCAACTATTTCGACTATTCAAAAACGAGAATATGTAGTTAAAGAAGCTAGAGATGGAACAATAAGAGAATATTCTGTTTTGACTTTAAAAAACAATAAAATTACAAGTAAAACCAAAACTGAAAATACAGGAGCAGAAAAAAACAAACTATTTCCGACTAATATGGGAATGGTTGTAAATGATTTTTTGGTAGGAAATTTTCCAGATATTGTTGATTTAACTTTTACAGCACAAGTAGAAGCTGAGTTTGACAAAATTGCTGATGGAAGTTTAGAATGGGAAAAGATGCTAAAATCTTTTTATGGACAATTTCACCCACAAGTAATAAAGGTAGCAGAAGATGGAGAATACGCCAGTACAGCTAGAGAATTAGGAAAAGATCCAAAAACAGGAAGAGTAATACAAGCAAGAATGGGACGTTATGGTGCTATTGTAGAAAAATTACCATTAGACCCAGAAGATAAAGAACAAAAATCTGAATTTGCGTCTCTTCTTAAAGGACAGTATTTGGATAAAATAACACTAGAAGATGCCCTTGAATTATTTAAACTTCCTCGTGATGTAGGAATGTTTGAGAATAAAAAAGTAGTTGCTGCTATTGGTCGTTTTGGTCCTTATATTCGTCATGATAGCAAATTTGTTTCTATTCCTAAGGAAGAAGACCCACTTACAATAAATGAAGAGCGAGCTATTGAACTCATTAAGGAAAAACGAGAAAAAGATGCTAAGAAAATAATCAAAGTTTTTCCCGAAAACGAAGAAGTGCGTGTTCTGAATGGACGTTGGGGAGCTTATATTGCTGTTGGAAAGCAGAATGTCAAAATACCTAAAGACTTAGACATCGAACCTGTTGATTTGACACTAGAAAAATGCTTAGAACTTGCCGAAGCTGCACCAGAGAAAAAAGGTAGATATGCCAAAAAAACAGCTACAACTACTAAAAAAGCTCCTGCAAAAAAGGCAACAACTAAGAAAGTAACAGCTAAAAAGCCAGCAGCTAAAAAAGCTACAACAGCTAAAAAAACGACAGTTAAAAAATCTGCTGCTAAAAAGACAACTACCAAAAAGAAAACAGATTAATTTGTAATAGTCTTTTTGTAGATTATACTAGAAAAACCATCTTCAAAACTTACTTTTAATTTTTGAAGATGGTTTTAATTTTAAAGATTGAAATACTTACTCGTTTGCCGAAAACCACAAAGGTCCTACAGCCAATAACAAGACTATACTATTAAAAAAAGCATTTGAAATATTTCCAGAAGCAATAGAGCCTGAACTATCTAAAATAAACCAAGACAAAAGACTTACAACTATTGTCTTTCTTACCTCTTCAGGTGCTTTGTCATAAACCCATATAGACAGACACCAAATCATTACTCCCCAACCCAAAAGAAAACCTCCTGTAAGTGCTGACAAAAAATGAATATCAGCAGATTGATAAGTTATTGATTCATCCATTGACCAACTTAATATATCTAATGTTAGGCGAGCTGGTTCAGAAGTAGAATCCATCGTTCCTAAAAAGAAAATTGGAGCAAAAGAGCCTACAACTATCGCTGTGACTTTTAACCAAAACTTATGAAATTTTTGAGAACGTATTTTGCTATTGTGTGATGTTTTCATACTAAATTTGTGTTTAAATAAATGATTTATAATACAAATTTAGGAATAGAGTCTCTTGATTTTTAGACACTACCGTCTAATTTGGGAATGGTTACTCTATTTGTTCTTTTAAACTCTCTTACTAATAGCTTTAATTCGTTGAAATAATTATTCAACCAATCATGATTTAATGTTTCATCTGTAATTTGGAGATAAAAGTTTTCAAGACTTAGTTTGAGCATTAGTTCAGATAAATGAGAGTTGCTTTTTAGATCAAGTATTTCAGCCCAAACTCCTAGTATTGCAGGTATTGTTATTTGATTAGTTTTAAGAAAACATTTTTCAAAATCCTCATTCTGCCTGTGGATGCGTAATTGTCGATTAAAAAGAAGATCTGTTTTATGTTCTATTATAATCTCAATTAGCTCTTCTAATGATAAACAGTTAGCTTCTTTTTCTGCCATAATCTTGGCTTGAAGCACATGATAATCTAGCAAAACACTTATAAATAGTTCTAAATCTGCAAAATGATGATAAAAAGAAGATTTGTTTTTGCCAATATCTTTTGACAATCGTTCAATTTTCAATCCTTGAGGTGCTTCATAAGCAAATACTTTATACCCTTTTTCAATCCAAGGTTGTTGAGTTTTATTCATTACTTACAAATTATGTTATCAAATTTATTTGATAATGGATTTTAAAAGAAGTTATTCTAAGAATAAGTTTAATATACTAAAATATCAAATGGATTATTTTACCAATCTCCATTGCTTTCATCAAAGAAGTCTAGCTCGTTTTTTTGTTTTTCTTTCCTTCCACTTTTATTTATGTAATAACGTTCACCATCTTTTTCTACTAGAGCTTGCTGAGTTGTCCCGAAGGCTTCTGCTGCATCATAAATAAGAGGAATAATTATTTTTCCTGCTTTATCTACATACCCCCATTTATTTCCTTTTCTTACAGCAATAGGACTTTCTTCTGTTGTTCCTACATCATCATATTCGGTACTGATTACTTCTTCTGCATCTTCATTTACAAATCCTTTTTTACCATTTTTGGCTACTTCCAAAAGTCCACTAATAAAGACTGAACTAACAGAAGAATAACGATTTGTATTTATTTTTTGATTTCCATTTGTACGCAAATCTAAGAAGCTATAACTCATAATTCCATTTATATTTTCTGAGACAATTATAATATTATCATTATTAGTAAAACGAATTTGGTCATAACTGATAGGTACAATTTCCTCTCCTTTATGATTAATAATTCCCCATTTACCTTTTTTCTTTACCTCAGCTCTTCCATTTTTAAAATTACCAGCTTGCTCAAATTCAATAGGTAAAATAATTTTTGCATCTGTACTGACATATCCATTTTTTCCATTCAAAGTAACTTTTGCAAATCCTTCTGAGAAGTTATCAATTTGGTCATAAATAATGGGAATAAGCAT
Organism: Bernardetia sp.; assembly: GCA_020630575.1. Lineage (GTDB taxonomy): Bacteria > Bacteroidota > Bacteroidia > Cytophagales > Bernardetiaceae > Bernardetia. The sequence continues at coordinate 68,291 of JAHDBD010000008.1, read as the reverse complement.
TTTTCCTTCCATATCAATAATTCCCCATTTGCCATTTTTTTCTACCTTTGCGTAACCAGCAAGAGGCTCTACATCTTCTCCAAAACCCGAACTTTGAGGGTAAATATAAAAGAATGATTCTGCATTATCATATTCTATTGGAATGACAATCGTTTCAGTCTTTGTATTAAAATAGCCATATTTTCCTTCTTTTTTTACTCGTTTCAAGATAGCATTATTTGCCATTAGCATATAATCAACATCATCAAAATTGTATTCGATGATTTCATTTTTGCTATTGAGATAATTCCACTGTTCTCCTCTTTCTAAAAAAATTCTATTTCTTCCTACTGTTGAGCTTATTTTGTCATAGGCAAAAGGCATTACATTCTCATTTTCAACATGAAGTCCCATTTTTCCGTTTGTTTCATCTTCTGTCCACATAAAAGGTATTTCATCCATATCAATAAAAATATCAGAAGCTGAAGCTACTTGCAAATAACGATTTCCAAATTTATCAATAGATTGCCAGTCGTCACCATATTTGACCCAACCTTGTTCATCTAAAAATGGCAATGCACCATCATAATTAAATTCTATAAATGGACTTCCACTGATTGAAATATATCCCCATTTTCCATCTTGCTTGACGGCTGCAAAACCTTCAGAAAAGGAATAGGCTTCTTCAAATTTTGGTGGAATAAGCCAATTTCCATCTGCTGATAAATATCCATATTTTGACTTTTCTTCTTTTTCATATTCTTGAGCCAACGCAAGTCCATTTTGAAACGATTCTACCATTTTATATTTTGGCTCTATCAACCATTTTCCTTTTTTATCAATAAATCCCCACTTACCATCTTGCTTAACGGCTGCAAACCCTGAAGAAAAAGGTTTTGCATCTTCATACTTTTTCTTCATTTTTTTTCCTTTTTCATTGATGTAAGTGTATGTTCCATCATGGTATTTGGCTAATAAAAAACCATCTGAATAGGAGTAAATATAATCCCATCTAAACTTGGTCAGGGGTTTTCCTTCTCGTTTTATTATACCAAAGTTTCCATTGATACGAGCTACTGCATCTCCTCTAAAAAACTTTCCTATTTCGTCATAGGTAACAGGAACAGTAATTTTGCCTTTCGAATCCATTAAACCTTTTTTCCCATCTTGATATACTTTTAGATAATCATTGCTTAGTTTGTCTATCTTATCAAAAACAGGTGGTTGCAAAATCTTTCCAGTCGGACTGATTGCTCCCCAATGTTTGTTTTTCTTGACCAAAATAAGGTTGTTTTTATAAAAAATATCTACTTCATCATACTGAGTTGGAGCGATAATTTTTCCATTTTCTCCCATAAAGCCATATTTATTTAGCTTTCTTATCCAAGCTAAATTTTCTGTGATAAAATGAATTTCATCATATTCTAAAGGTACGATGAGTTCTCCTTGCTTGTTAATTACGCCCCAATGGTCATTTTTTTTAACGTGTGCAATGCCATTTTCAAAATCATCTATTTCTTGATAAATAATAGGAGTAACTAATTTTCCTTCTTTGTTCATTAATCCAAAAAGATTGTCTTGATGAACTTTAGCTAATCCATCAATAAAAGGTTCATAAATTGGATAAGGAGACTTTAAAACTTGATTTCCTGTTTTATCAATGAAAAGCCATTCTTTGTCTTTTCTCACTGCTCCTAATCCTTCCGAAAAATACTTTGCTTCATCATAAATAAAATCTACAATGGTTTCACCTTTTTCGTTGATATAGCCCCACTTATTCGTATTATTTTTTGAGCTTTCTTCTGTTCTGACTTCTGCCACTCCTTCATAAAAAAAGGGAATATCTTTATAAATTATCTTCACTACTTCTTTTCCTTCTTTGTCTATTTTGCCCCACAGGTTATTTTTTTGAACTAATGCTGTTCCTTTTTCAAAGTCTTTTGCATTTTCATAAACAAATGGAATAATCTCTTCACCTTTTTTATTGATAAAGCCATATTTACCATTTTTTCTGACATAGGCTAAGTCTTCTGAAAAGTTATAGGCATCATCATATATCAAATCAATTACTAAGTTTCCTTCTATATCTACAAAACCAACACGATTATTTTTTTGAACTCTTGCCATTCCATCTTTAAAAGGATAAGCATACGAATATTCAAAAGGTACAATAGACACATTTTGAACATCAATAAAACCAGCTCTTCCTTCTAAACGAGCCACTGCTCTTCCTTCCTTGAATGCTCCTAATTCTTGATAAATAATTGGCACAAACTGTTCTCCATCTTCGGTAATATATCCCCAACGACCATTTTTCTGAACTCTAGCTACTTTGATAGGTTGATTTTCTGCATTCTTGATTTGCTCAAAATCTATTGCTTGAGTATAATGAGCAGGAATAAGAATCATTCCTGTTTTTTTATCTTTGTAACCATATTTTTGTGTTTCTCCATCGTCGTTACTTTGATGAAAAGGTACTAAATCTTGACTATATACATTATTAGAAAAACAGAAAGTAAATAAAGTCAAAGCCGTAATCAGTTGGCAGACAGAAGAAAGACGAATTAGATAAATATTCATGCAAAATAGTGGTTAGGCTTAAAACAATTTTCCCATTTTGAAACTATACAAAACTATAAGTAGAATAGAAAAAAAAGCAAGGTAAGTCAAATTTAGGACTTCATAAAACTAATTTATAGTAGTTTGAGCAAAGAAACAAATCAAAATCCTTTTTTACTTTTTTATTTAATGATAGTTTGTGTTTTTATTCCTACATTCAAAGCAAAATAGTACATTTATCTTCTTACTTTTAGACTATAAAGCTGTACCTTTGTAACATCAAAATTATTATAATTAAATTGAAAAATATGAAATTAAGATTACTTACAGCAAATAATAGTTTGTTTAACATTAGTTTGATGTTTCTACTTACTTTATTTCCATTACTTGTTTTTGGACAAGTAAATGCCCCTGTTGCAAATTATTCTACATATTGCAAAGGAGAAAGTATGCCTATCTCAGCTACTTCTTCTACTCAAAATGCACAGATAGAGTGGTATATGGATGCAAATGTAAACAATACTCAACCATTTACTATTTCTCAAAATGGAGAAGTATTTCCTTTAGATTCTTTGATAACGTTTGGCTTAGGAACAAATAGAATTTATGCTGTTGCTTCACTTGGTGGCTCTAAAAGTAGTAGTGTAGAAGTTCCTATTACCATTGATAAAGCTCCTCTTGTCATTGCTATTGAGTCTGATGGATGTATGTTGTACAAAGGAGATAATGTTGTTTTTTCTCCTATTTTGGAAAACCCAAATGGAAATTATACATACGAATGGCGTAAGATAAAAACAAAACTTATGGCAGAAATTCCAAATCCAAGAGTTTTGAGTACAGATCTAAACTTTTCTAAATCTTCGCTCACAGAAGAGGATGCAGGGATTTATGAACTAACTGTTTGGAATGAGAATAAAACATGTGCTGCTAGATTTGAAGCTCCACATCTTATTATTCGTGGTGTTTGTATGTCTGGTTATCCAATTGAAGAGTTCCCTCTTAACTTTTTAGAAAACAATAGTTATGCAGTTCCAACTCGGAGTTTGAATGGTAGTCATTATGTAACAGCAACAGATGGAAGATTTTATTTCAGATTTCATTCGCCTTATAGAAGTGGAATGTTAAATATTCATTTATATGACTGGACACGTTGTGAAGTTGGAACATTTGATTTAGAGAGAGGAATTGGAGATAATTGGTACAGTATAGATTTAAATCCTGTTTGTGCATTGAATGAATTGTATGTTTTAGAAGTGTTTGATGATGCTCCTACACCAGTACGGTATGTTTTAGACTTACAATTCAGAATCGGAGATTTTTGGATATCGACACGAGATTTTCCTTCTACACATTGTCCATTTCTTCCATTAGAGCTGAAGGCATATATAAAAGGGGGAACTAGAAATCATAAAGTAATTTGGTATGTAACTACTACTGACTCTGAAAGTCAAGAACCTTTACAGAACGCAAACTGGCAAAGAGTTGATTGGCAAGAATACACAAGAAGAAGTCCTGCTGCAATACTAAATTATACAACTACAGAAAATAAAACATATTGGTTTAAAGTGAAAGCTATTGATGGTAGAGGATGCAGCACAGAAAGTAGAGCAATTTCCATAAAACCAGAAGAAAGTAAAGAACCTGTTATTTATTTATCAAAAAAAACCAGTTTAGAACAAGCTGAATATATTAGTTCTGAAAACACACCTCTTTTAAAGGGATTACAACTAAAAGCTCGTGTGTATAGTAATTATGATGAGCCTTCTTTAGTAACAGTTTCTATTCTTAAAAATGATGGAATCAATGGAAGTCCAAAGACGATAGTAAAATCTATTGAAATGACTACTAGAGAGTTTGTGCAAAAGACTTCTATTCTAAATGATTACACCTTATTGTTTGATAATTTAATTAATGTTCCTGATAATTTTTTTATTTCTATAAGAGGAAATACTAATTTACTCGACTGGAAAGGAGGGTGTAATATTACTGATGCAACTAATACAGCTTGGGAAAAAACAGCAGAAGGTAAATGGCAACCTTATTCTACGCCTATTTCAGAAGGAGGGCTAGAAACTCCTACTTCACTTGCAATACGTCCAGTTTTTCATACAAAACCTAAAACAAATTTTGTAGCTGATTTAGCTTTAGCTTTTCCAAATGAAGAAGTAGAATTTAGAGATATTTCGGAAGCTGACCCAGAGAATTATGAGTGGAATTTAGAAGGCGCATCGGTTGCTCAATCTACTAATCCTACTTTTACTACAAAATATAGTAAGAAAGGAGAATACGATGTTTCACTCATAACAAGTAATATTTCTGGTACAGATACCCTAAAGAAACAAGATTATATTAGAGTAATAGAAGAGCATTCTAAACTAGTCAATACGGAAGGAAATAGACAGGTATTGGAAGACGATGATGGTTTTGTAGCTGGTTATAATTCTAAAAAAGACAAAGCAAAAGCAGAATATTTCTCTACTCTTGAAGACAAAATTTTACAAGGAGTAGAATTTCGTCTAGTATATCTTGACATACAAGGCAATGTAGAAGGTAAATTTCTTCGTGTTTATGCAATGTCTTCTAATCCTGATAATAAATCACCAGATGTAATCTTAGATTCTGTTTATGTTCCTCTTAGCAAAGTCAAAAGTTCAATGACTAAACACAAATTTTTAAGAGTTTCTTTTGATAAGGCTATTGAAGTGCCAAATGATTTTTATATAAGTATCGGTTTGGATTATTATTCTTATACTGAGTTTGCTAAATTTGAATTTACAATTCCTACCTCTACTGCTACTACTGAAAAAGGAAATACAGCGTGGGAACAATTAGCAGACAATACGTGGCAACCTTATTCGAAACCAAAATCAGAAGGAGGAAGAGGGCTTTCACTAGCACATGCCATTTATCCAATTATGACATCAAATAAAGTATTATCGTCGGAAGAAGAAAATAGCTATGCAGAAAATATAAAACTATTTCCTAATCCAGCTTCTGATTTTATCAAAATAGAAACAAAAGAAATTCAATTAGAAAACTATTCTATTGTTGATGTTATTGGAAAAACTATTGAAAACGGAAATCTTTCAGCAGATAAAACCATACAAATAAATACTCTAACAAAAGGACTTTATTTTATTCGTTTCAAGACTGATAAAGGAATGATTACGAAGCGTTTTGTAGTGAAATAAAAACACTTCTTTTTTAGAAATGTTGTTAGAAAACAATAAAGTGTAGTTCTTTGTAGCTACACTTTTTTCATTCAAAATAATTTCAACTAACAGATTAAATGGGAAAAATAGCCTTAGAAGAATTAGAGTTTTTTGCCAAACATGGTGTACTTAAAGAAGAACAAATTATTGGAAATCGCTATCGAATTGATGTCGAAGTAGAAGCAGACTTAGAACAAGCCTCAAAAAGTGACAATGTAAAAGATACAGTAGATTACGGACATTTATACAAAATTGTAGAACGAGAAGTAAATACACCAGCCAAACTTTTAGAGCATTTAGCAGGAAATATTTTGAAGGGAATATTAGAGGAAATTCCGAAAGTAGATAGCGCAAAAGTAGTCGTTCACAAATATAATGCACCAATTGGAGGTGTTTGTAAATGGTCAAAGGTTACTTTGGAAAGAAGTAGAAATAAATAATCAGAAGGTTAACTCTTCTTTTTATCTATAAAAAGAGCTGCTTTGTGAAGCATTTTACAAAAATTATTTTCAAAATCTCTATTTTTTTGGTCTTGGATTTCTATTTCTTCTTCTGTCAAATCTTCTATATTTTCATATACTGTTTTTGGAAAATAAATGTGACGAATACGCTTGAGAGAAAGAGATTGTTGAGCAAAGAAATTTTCTTTGTCTTCCAAATGTATCCCATCCATAAAGCCAATGACTAGATTTTCTTTTGTAGGGCGAAGATAAAGCAATGGCTTTTTTTGATAATCATAGAAAGGCATTCTCCATTTTATAGATTCCTTTATTGTTGGAAATTCTCTAAAAATGAGTTTACGCAAATAAAAAAGTTCATTTTGATACTTTTCTTGTTTGAAAATATATTCACTTACTGCTTCTGATGTTTGCATTTTTGTTTATTATCAAAAAGCCTTTTCCAAACAAATTTAGAAAAGGCTTTTTAAGTTTTATAACTTCAGAAAAATAATTTCTAAAATCTAACTTTTTACCAAAGAATACAAATTAAATAAACTACTAATTTATTAATAGTCAATAATTTACATTCATAATTGATTTTAAACTGTTGTAATATCTTTTTCTTTAGCTTCTAAAAGTTCATCAATTTTTTTAGTATAATCATCAGTAAGTGTTTGAACTCTGTTTTCAGCTCCTTTTATCATGTCTTCTGGCGCACCGTCGATAGCACGTAGTGCATTATTTGTATTCTTACGAACATTACGAATTCCTATTTTACCTTCTTCTGCTTCGTTTTTGGCACGCTTTACAAGTTCCTGACGGCGTTCTCCTGAAAGAGCTGGTACATTGATACGAACCAAATCAGCTTCTCCCATTGGATTAAAACCTAAATTACTATCACGAATAGCACGAGTAATTTCGGCTACCATGCTTTTTTCCCAAGGCTTAATCATTACTGTTTTTACATCAGGAATAGAAATATTTGCTACCTGAGCAAGTGGTGTTTGAGCTCCATAATAATCTACCATAACACCATCAAACATAGAAGCTGTTGGCTTGCCTGCACGAATTTTACTAAACTCTGAAATAGTATGTTTAACAGCTTTGTCCATTTGTTCTTTTGCATCATCAAGATACATATTGATTTCCTCTTGCATAATTTCTATTGATTTGAATGATTTTGAATAAAATTTATATTCAGATTGTATTTCTAGTAAATTAAATACCAAAACTACTAAATTACTCTAAAAACATGCTAACTATTTTGAGAAAAATTAGTTTTGTAATTATTTTTCTGTTCAATCAATTATAAAATAATGCTAGAAAAAGTCTATCTTGTTTGACAAATATTGATTCTATTAAATAGAAGTTTTATTTTTTAGATAACTTCAACTTGCTTATATCTTATTTTTAGTTTTATTTTTTCACTTTTGCCTCATTTTTTATGTTAGAATTTAGAGTTATCGAACACAATTCAAAAGACTATTGGGATACTGTTCATTTGAGAGAGTTAGTTTTGCGTCAACCTTTAGGAATGCGTTTCTCCTCAGAGGAGTTAGAATTAGAAAACAATAGTTATCATATTGCAGTCTATGACGAAACCCACAAAATAATTGGTGCTGCTATGTTTGTTCCCTTATCTTCTACCAAACTTAAAATGCGACAGGTAGTGGTGGCAGAAGATTGGCAAGGAAGAGGAATTGGAAAAGAACTGATTGAATTTGCAGAAAATTTTGCTCAATCAAAAGACTATCAACTCATTGAAGCAAATGTAAGACAAACAGCAATAGGATTTTATGAAAGTATGAACTATCAAAAACAAGGAAAAGAGTTCACAGAAATTGGCATTCCTCACATGAAAGTAGAAAAAAAATTGAATTCATAATTTCTGAGCATAAACAGGGTTAAAACCCTGTTTTTATTTTTGTAGTAAACACAAAGGAGCAGCGTAGCTAATTGAGACAGCAATGAGCATAAATATTCAGAGTTCGAATAAAATCAATAAGGTGCAAAAATTGTCAAACTAGAAAAAAACATATAAATTATCACTCAAAACATAACACTATCAAAAAAAACAATAATTTGTCACATCTTCATTTCCCAAAGTAAAAAATGCCATTCCAACTTTAACTACTCAAAAACACAATGCAAACAAACTTTTCAAAAAACTGTCTTTTCAAATCTACTTTGATGGCAGTAATAACTTCTACACTATTTTTTAGTTGTGGAGACAAAACAAAATCTAAAAATAATTCAGAAGAAACTTCAATGCAAACTATGACAGACACACTTACGCCTCCAATGGCTCAAAAAGTTCCTCAAAAATTAGAAGAACACGGATTTACACGCATCGATAATTATTACTGGCTTCGTGATGATAGCCGTACAAAACCCGAAATGCTTGCTTATCTGAATGCCGAAAATGACTATGTAACAAAATCATTAGCGCATACAGACGAGTTACAAACAAAAATTTATAAAGAAATTAGAGGCAGAATTAAAGAAGATGATGCTTCTGTTCCTTACAAATATCAAAATTATTGGTATTATACTCGTTATGAAGAAGGAAAAGAGTATCCAATTTATGGACGTAAGAAAGAAACTTTAGATGGAAAAGAAGAAATTTTATTGAATGGAAACGAACGTGCTAAAGGAAATGATTTTTATTCAGGCAAAATAAGTGTCAGTACAGGCGAAAATATGATGGCTTTTGCAGAAGACACAACAGGAAGAAGACAGTATACTGTTCGTTTCAAAAACCTAGCAACAGGCGAGATATTAGCAGAAACTATTCGAAATGTAGAACCCTCAATAGTTTGGGCAAATGATAGCAAGACTCTTTTTTATGTAAAAAAAGATCCTGAAACATTGCGTTCTCATCAAGTTTGGAGTCATATATTGGGAACAAACCCTGAAACTGACAAACTAATTTATGAAGAAAAAGACGAATCGTACTATACATATATTGGAAAATCAAAATCCAAAAAATATGTGATGATTTATCTGAGCAGCACCCTAAACACAGAAGTTCATTTAATTGATGCTGATAAGCCAACAGCAAAACCAACTGTATTTTTGAAACGAGAAGCAAAGCACGAATATAGTGTAGAACATCAAGACGACCATTTTTACGTAGTTACAAACTGGGAAGCTCAAAATTTTCGTTTGATGAAAGTAAAAGTAGGTCAGCAAAACGATAAGAGCAAGTGGGAAGAAGTAATTGCTCATCGCCAAGATGTTTTGTTAGAAGATATTGAAGTTTTCAATGATTTTATGGTTTTGAGTGAGCGTAATGAAGGGCTTTTACAGCTTCGTGTCAGAAATCAAAAAGATAATACTGAACATTATATCGAATTTGATGATCCTGCTTACATGGCTTATACTGCTCAAAACTTTGAGTTTGATACAAAAACACTTCGCTTTGGCTATACTTCCATGACTACTCCAAACTCAGTGTATGATTATGATATGCAAACCAAAGAAAAAACACTCAAAAAACAGCAAGAAGTTGTAGGAGGATATGAAACTAATGAGTTTGTTTCGGAGCGTGTTTATGCAACAGCAAAAGATGGAACAAAAATTCCTATTTCGCTAGTCTATAAAAAAGGAACAAAGAAAGATGGAAAAAATCCGTTAGTTGTCTATGGTTATGGTTCGTATGGCGCATCAATGGACGCTTATTTCAGTGTTTCAAGATTGAGCCTTTTAGAACGTGGTTTTGTGTATGCAATTGTACATATTCGTGGTGGAGAAGAAATGGGAAGACAATGGTATGAAGACGGAAAACTGCTAAAAAAGAAAAATACTTTTGAAGATTTCATTGCTTGTACAGAGTTTTTACAGAATGAAGGTTTTGGAAGTCCTGAAACTACATTTGCTGCTGGTGGAAGTGCCGGTGGTCTTTTGGTAGGTGCAGTTGCTAATATGCGCCCAGAACTTTACAAAGGAGTTTTGGCAGCCGTTCCTTTTGTTGATGTAGTTACGACAATGCTAGACGAGTCTATTCCACTCACAACAAACGAGTTTGACGAATGGGGAAATCCTAAAAATAAGGAATATTACGATTATATGATGAGCTATTCACCGTATGATAATGTAGTTGCACAAGATTATCCAAATATGTTGGTTACAACAGGTTTGCACGATTCGCAAGTTCAGTATTGGGAGCCTGCAAAATGGGTCGCAAAACTTCGTGAATTCAAAACAGATAAAAACAAACTTTATTTCAAAACTAACATGGATGCTGGACACGGTGGAGCATCTGGGCGTTTCGAAGCTCTCAAAGAAACAGCTTTAGAATATGCTTTTATGTTAGATTTGGTGGGTAAGGCTGAGTAAATAACAGTAACTATTTCAGTATATGAAATAAAAATTCCTGTTTTGCTTCATGTAAGACAGGAATTTTTGCTTTTTATTAAAAACTACATTCTATTTTTGTCGTTAGAAAAAATATTTCCATTCCCAAATAACAAAAACATGGTAGGAGATATAATTGTAGGTTTGATAGAGGGCATATTTAAAATCCTAATAGAATTAATTTTTAGAATTTTCTTCAATTCAATAGGAGCTGCAATTCGTTGGTTATTTTTTTTAGGAAAATATTCATACAGTCATTTATTTGGACACTTTACAAGAAATATCATAACTACTATTTTGACTTGTATTATGATTGTTGTAGGTGGAATTTATCTAAATGAAAATTCTAAAAAAGAAATACAAGAACAGGAAAACATTATTAATTTATCAATTTCAAACCATGAACAATATCTTACAGTCAGATTCAGAAAATATTGAATCAATTCTACAAAAAGTAGCTTCTCAAGGAACAGATTATCTAAAAAACATCAATGACAGACCAACTTCTAGTCAGTTTGATTCAACAGAACAACTACATCTTAATCAGCAAGGTTTAGGGACAATGCAAACCTTAGAAGTATTTAATCAACGATTTGAATCTACTATGGTCGCTTCTTCGGGTTCAAGATTTTGGGGATATGTAACAGGAGGCTCTACACCTGCATCTCTTGTAGGCGATTGGTTGGCAAGTATCTACGACCAAAATACACAAGCTACAAATGGAAATGGAGATATTTCTGCAAATATTGAGTTAGAAACTATCAATTTATTATTAGATTTATTTGAGCTTCCAAAAGAGTTTCTAGGTGGTTTTGTAACAGGTGCAACCATGTCTAATTTTACGTGTTTGGCAGTAGCAAGACAATGGATAGGCAAAAACAACAAAGATAATCAAGGAAATAATTCCCCAAAAGATATAGCTAAAGAAGGAATTAGAGAAGAAATTGCAGTTTTATCAGCTACTCCACATTCATCTGCTATCAAAGCCATTTCTTTATTAGGAATGGGAAGCACAAAAATTATTTCTATCAAAACACTAGAAGGAAATAGAGAAGCCATTTCAATTTCAGATTTAGAAAAAGTTATTGAATCTCTACATGGCAAACCCTTTATTTTGCTTTCAAGTGGAGGAACAGTAAACACTGTAGATTTTGATGATTTTGAAGCAATAACAAAACTGAAAACTAAATATAATTTTTGGTGGCATATTGATGCTGCCTTTGGTGGTTTTGCAGCATGTTCAGAGAACACAAAACATTTAGTGAAAGGTTGGGAAAATGCAGATAGCATCACTATAGATTGTCATAAATGGCTAAATGTTCCTTATGAGAGTGCTATTTTTTTAGTCAAAAAAGAATATAGCATTTTACAAACTGAAACATTCCAAAACTCGAATGCACCTTATTTAGGAAACCCATTTGAAAATTTTAGTTATCTCAATGTATTGCCTGAAAACTCTAGGCGTTTGAAAGCCCTTCCTGCTTGGTTTACACTTATGGCGTATGGAAAAGAAGGGTATAGAGATATTGTAGAGAATTGTATTGATTTGGCAAACTATTTTGGTCAGAAAATTACTAAAAGCAATGATTTTGAATTATTAGCACCAATTCATTTGAATAATATTTGTTTTTCGTTGAAGCAAAATAAGAATGAAGATAATCAGGAAGAATTTACACTATTTCTGAAAAAGCTAAATGATACAGGGAAAGTATTTATGACTCCAACTTTTTATGAAGGCAGAAAAGGAATTAGAGCTTCTTTTGTAAACTGGAGAACAAAAAAGGAAGATGTAGACTTGGTTTTGGAGGAAATGAATCAGATTATTTTATCATTCTAAACTATCTACTTTATGAAAAACGTAAATTTCTATTTACTGATTTTAGTAGGTTTTATTCTTCTAAGTTTTCAATTCCATCAAAAAAATGAAGTCGATGACTTTGATAAAGAACTAAAGCTCAGAGAATTAATTTCTAAAACTCAAACTTTAGAATTACCTATTTTTTTAGATGTTTATCAAGAAGAAAAATCTGCAAAATTGATTGGTTTAGATAAACTATTGAAAATGAATATAGAATCAATGGATGATGGTAATGATTTGATTCCTGTTTTGGGAATTTTACCTGATACGTCTAATTATTTTACTTTTTTAGCCTACGGTGTTGGGGATATTTTATACCCTATTTTTACTACCTTTGATAAAGAGGGAAATTTAATAGAAAATAAAGTGCTTTGTCTGTATGAAAATATGTTTGTTTTTGAAGAAGTAAATACGAGCTACGAAACTAACACAGTAAATATTTCAAAAGCAGATAGAGGAACAGAAATCACACTCTTGAGCATTGCAAAAGGGCAACGATACAGAGAATTTGAATCAAATACAGAAAATACAAATCTAACAGATAGTCTTTTTTGTCAGCAAGTTATACAGACAGGTTTTTTGGATGAAAATGGAAAAGTTATTTTTGATGATAAAATCATAGAGGATTGTAGATAGACTAGACTTAATCTTTCCATAAAGTCTTAATAATTTCTTGTGCTTCTTTTAGCTTTTCCGAATTGAAACCTACAAGTAGACTTGTTTGAACCCAATATTTCTTATATTTTTCTTCCAAATTATGCAAACTAGAATCATCATCTAAAATCAGAAAGTTATTTATTGGCTCGTGTGATAGAAAGGCTTCTATTTCTATCAGTCTTGAAATTTTATAATCTCCTTTTGGTAAAAATCCTTTTATATCCGTTTTTATATTCCGATTAATAAATATTTCTCTAAATTCTTGTAGCGTTTTATTCATTCTTCTAGTTGAAGCAAGCCATAATTCACATTCTAAGTCTTCGGTTAATTTATTAAAATTTTCCACACATTTTTTATTGAATCCAGAGTAACCATCAACATCCATTTGATCAGCTTTCCAAGTTGGAGTTGTAATCAAAACACCATCTAAGTCTAAAATAATTACATTTTTCATAACAATTATTTATATAAAATATTACTTCAATAAATTTGCTGTAATAGAAGTATGTGAAGCATTGCGAGCAGGAACAAAAGAAGCTAAAATAGTAACTACAATCACTGTAACACATACCCAAATAACATCTAAATACTCTAACTCAACAGGATAAGATTCCACAATCGAATTTCCACTTCCCAAAGGAACAAAACCCCATTGCTGTTGTGCCAAAACCATTGAAATGCTTAAAAAAATTCCTACTACTGCTCCAATAAAAGCAATGATAGAGCCTTCAAAATAAAAAAGCCTTCGTATCATTGATTTTGAAGCTCCAATAGAAAAGAGAAGTGAAATATCATAGCGTTTTTCTACGGCAAGCATCGCCAAAGAAAAGAAAATATTAAAACTTGCAAGCGCAAGCACAAATGAAAAAGCAATGTAGGCAAAAAAACGTTCAATCTTAAAGGCTCTCAAAATACTCGCCTGCTGCTGTTCAGCATTTTCTACCAAAAACTTTCCTTTAAATTTTCCATCAGTTTCTATTTTGGCATCTTTTACTAAAAGTCCAGACTTATCTTCTAATTCTCGTTTTAACTCTCTTTGAACTTTATTGATTGAGAAACCTTCTTTTACTTTGATTTCTAAAGAAGTTCGCCTTTTATTATAATCTGTCAATTTTTGAGCAAAAGAAAGAGGAACAATAACATGATTTTGGTCAAATTGCTGTTCGATAAAAAGAACTCCCCCTGTCATAATTGCCTCTTGATTGAAGGCATTTAATGGATTGGTTGGTGAAATATTTTTTACCCCTTTTTTGGGATACCACACTTGCAAGGGCGTAATTTCATCATTCATAGCAACAGAAAGCATGGTATAAACTCCATATCCTAAAAGAGCAAAATCTAAATTTCCTTCTTTTATTTTAAATTTTCCATCAATAATTTGGTCTTTGAGTTGATACTGTTCTGAAAAATTATCACTTACTCCTTTCAAATGGACAGCCATTCGTGTGCCTTTATATTGAATGAGCGCATTATCTTCAATTACTTCTGTAACAGTTTTAACTCCTTCTATGCTTTTAATGGTCTGCATTAGAGAATCACTCAAAACAAATGATTTTCCTTCTTTAGCAGAAATTTTTAGTTCAGCATTATAGGCTGTATGTAGTTTTCGTGTTAAATCTTCTAATCCATTGAAGACTGAAAGTACAATAATAAGTGCTGCTGTTCCGATAGCCACACCAATCATAGACATAAAAGTCAAAAGATTAATAAAATTTCGTTTTTTCTTGGCAAAAAAATAGCGACGAGCAATAAAAAGAGCTGTATTCATAAAAATTATTCTAATTCAAATCAAAATGAATTTTATTCGATATTCTGTAATTAAAAAACCTTATAAAATTATCTTATTAAAGTATAAGGAAATTTTATAAGGTTTAAAAGTAGGTTTGTTTACTTGATGATATGTAAAGTTTAGGCAAGTAACCAGTTGAGAGCTTCATCTTCTGTCTTGAAATTTTTAGATTCTTCAGAATAATCGCCTTCATTTCTCATTGTATCTAATTGCTTTAAAGACATTTGATTATAAATATCTTCTGCTACAATACGAGCTACTTTAAAAAACTTAGTGTTTGAAACTTCATAAGCCTTCGGAAAATAATTTTCTTTGAGCCAATCTCTGTTCTCTTCTGCAATTACTTTGCTCTGACTCATATCTACTAAAAGTTTATTGGTTTGATATTTTTCTATCAAATCCAATACTTCTAACCAACAAGGTTGATATTTTTCTAATACCAAAAAGCCTTTCATTTCTACTTTGATGTAATTGCCTTTTGAATCTTCTACATGATTTACTTGATAAGAGCCAGCCATACGAATAAAAATTAGTTTTATATAGGGAAAATAATGTGTGAAATATAACAACTAATTTGATAAAACAAAAGGCTATTTGGTCAAATAGAAAAAAAACATAATTTTTTATTGATTATGCAACATAGGAATGTAAAATGAATAAATTTACACTTTGAAAAATTTACTAAACAGGGTTTTAACCCTGTTTTTATAGATAGCTAAAAATGCAAATTTATTTTTTTAGTGTTCCTTAGTTGATTTAGCAAATCAGAGCCATCAGTTTTTCATCAAACAAAATATATTTTGTAGGAGAAAAATGTGTTCTGTCGTGATCTTTCATTTTATTGAAAATCGCACGAATTTTATGTTGTTTATTGCGTTTTGTATCATTAACAGCCGTTTTCAGAATTTTCACAAAGCTAATAACGTGTTCGCAATGTTCTTTTCCCATTAATCTAATTTGACGCTGAATACTACTTATAAGTTGATTAAATAAGTCATACTCTTTCATGATTGCATACTCTAAAGCCAAGATAGATTTTATTTCTAATTGAGCGTATGGGTATTTTTTTAAATTTACGTTATTTAAAAGATTATTTAACCAACGGGAAGCCTCTTCATACTTATCAGCATAATGACAAGAGATAGCACGATAGGTAATATATTCAATATATTTTGGCATGTCATCTTCATCTGCTTCATAATCAGTAAACAACATTTCATTTTCTGCATGCATATATGCCTGTTCGCCTGCACGAATACAGCGTTCAATTTTTGTATGTAAAAACTGTGAAGGATACGTGTACCAGCTATAATTTGTCAATAAATCACCTATTGCTTCGTTTACATCTTCATAATATTTTTCTGCTTTACGATATACTTTATAGTAATTGTAGTATTCTAAACGCAAAAATTCGAATAATAAACGGAAGTGATAATAAATTGTATCTTTTTCGTAAGTAGCAAATATCTTATTTACTTTTATTAAAATATCTTCAATTGGTTCTTCATCATCAGTAATGCCTTCATCACCTTCAACAAATAACCTATGGAAAATATTAATACAACTTTGATAAACAAATAGACGGTGTGATTCATAAAGACGAGCTACATTTTCTATCTCGTTTTTAAGTAGAGTGAGTCCTAAACGTTCTACCTCATCACCTGTCATAGAATATACTCCAAATTTTTTGAAATAGTCTGACAATATATCCTCTGCTCTATCAATAGCTAACATGTAAGCTACATGTTTGTTATAGAGTTGAGAATATTCGTAATGTTCTTGAGTATGAACGTGAAGTTTTTTGAGAGCCTTGTAAACAAGAGTAAGTTCGTTGGAAAGATCATAGTCTAGTAATTCCTTTTCCAATTTTTTGATAGTAGCAATAGAAATCGTTTTCTTTTTTGTAAATAGAACTTCATTAATATTAGCTACTTTTTTGAGCAAATCAGTACGAGGACTTTCCATTTGCTGAAGTAAATACTCTTCTATTTTTTGATTCAGACGAGAACGCAGTGTATAATACGCATTCGTATTTACATCTAGCTCTTCCATTACTTTTCCATCTGCAAGACTTCTTTCTCGTAAGGCTTTAAGTAAAAAAGCAGATTTATCAGCATTACTGACAATTAATGAATCATGTATTGCTTGGTAATCTTTTTCAGATAATTGCTTTATTATATTTGTGAGTTTTGCCATAATAGTTTCTTGAATGTACGTTTTGGGGGTACTGCTTTTTAGTGTAGCTTGAAAAGTAACGCTGAAAAATTTAAGGGATTTTATTGTTAAAGATGTATTTTAAACATCTACTATATCGTTTTTCCCTTAAAATTAAGAAAAACTACAATTTTATAGCAACTTTTAGGTCTTTTTTTTTCAAAAAAAGTAAAATTTGTACTTTGTTAATACAATTTTTGGTTATTCTTCCTCTTTTGAGCCTTGATATCTTGCTCTTAAGACGGATAAACTAATTTTGTCAGGAACTAAAATAGCTTCTGGAAAATCATCTTTTATAGCTACAAGTTGTCTTTGTGCTTCCAACTGACTAATGAAATATCCTGCCTTTATTTTAAACAAAGGTTGTTCATAAACAGATTCTGCTCTAAGACCATGTCTAGAAAGTGTATAACTTGCTTTATTTTTTACTGCGTTTGCTTTATCGCTATCCGAACCTGTATAAAGTTGAATACGATAACCAGGTAAAGATTTGAGATCCGAATTTTTTTCTGCCAAACGAGAAAGCATTGCATCTACTGCCATTGCATCAGAAGTAGGTGGTGTGCTATTTGTTGGGTTTGATGTGTTTGTAGTCTCTGTATTTTCTACTTTTGTAATTTCCTTTGTAGGAGCTTTATAAGTTGCTAAAGCTATTCTAAATGCCCCTAAATCTTCATTATAAACAGATGTTGAAGAGGGAGTAGGTTTTGTAGTTGTACAGCCAAACAAACTCATTAGATAAACTAATGAAATTGAGAAGAGCAAAAAGCGATATTTTATAATTTTGTTCACTAATTTTATACTTTTAATTTTAGCTTAATTACTTTTTTTTTAAATAAATGCTATCACGGTTAATTATTCGTGTGTGTTTAGTTTCGTTGAGGACTATGTCGTTCTCAGAACTGAACAAAAATACTTCCTTAGAAGCGTGATTAAAGCACAAAATAACGCTCCTGAGAAAACGACAAATTCGTTTGTGAGAAAATGAATGCACAAAAACATCTTATACAAAAATAACCTTGATAACGTTTAATAATGATAAATCAAACTTTCCAATAAAAAGGAAAATTTGATTTACCAAACTAATCTTTTATTTGCTGACAAACAAATGACTATACAAATACAGTTCCTATTAAATCAGCAAATTTACGTTCACGTTGTGCAATTTCTTTTGAAGAAAGATTTTCCAAACGCTCTGTTCCAAATTTTTCTACACAAAAAGAAGCCATTGCCGAACCTTTAATTACTGCTTTTGACATTGTTTGGAAATCAATTGTTCCTTGTTGTGCCATATAACCAATAAAACCTGCTGCAAAAGTATCTCCTGCACCAGTTGGGTCAAATACTTCTTCTAAAGGCAGAGCTGGAGCATAATAAATTTTATCATCCTCTTTAGTTAACTCAAAAAGAAGTGCGCCATGTTCTCCTTTTTTAATTATTACATATTTAGGCCCCATTGCATGAATCTTGCGAGCAGCCTTTACGAGCGAATATTCTCCTGATAATTGTCTTGCCTCTTCGTCGTTAATCGAAAGAACATCAACAAGTTTTAATGTTTTCTTCAATTCTTCTAAAGCTACATCCATCCAAAAATTCATTGTATCCATAACAATAAGTTTAGGACGTTTTTTCAATCTTTCGATAACTGTACGCTGAACTTGTGGTGCAAGATTACCCAACATTAAATACTCACAATCTTGATATGATTCTGGAATAATTGGATCAAAGTTTTCTAAAACATTCAATTCTGTGATAAGTGTATCTCTAGAATTCATGTCGTTGTTATACTTTCCTTTCCAAAAAAATGATTTCTCATCTTCTTTAATTTGTAGTCCTTCGGTATTTACGCCATGCGACTCTAACATTTTGATTTTGTCTTTTGGAAAATCGCCACCTACTACAGCTACCAAATTTATAGGTTTAGTAAAATAAGAAGCGCAAAGGCTAATAAATGTGGCTGCACCACCAATAATTTTGTCTGTACTACCAAAAGGAGTTTCGATGGCATCAAAGGCAACCGAACCGACTACTAATAAACTCATATATACTTTTTGAGAATTACGAATTATGAAATAGATATTCAGCGAAGCTAATTAAAAATTACGAGATAACTACTAATTGCTTCGAATTCTAAATTCAATTCTATTTTGAAAAAATTAAAGTACAAATTTACGAATAAATTTAGATTTTAGAAGTTTGATTTAGAGGTAGATCCAAATCATACTAAAGATAGCCTATAAATCATTTGTTTTAAAAGTATCTCCTTGACGAATATCTCCTGTTTGATAGCCTTTCATAAACCATTTTTTACGCTGTGCAGACGTTCCATGAGTGAAAGATTCTGGAACAGTATAACCTTGTGATTGTTTCTGCAAACGGTCGTCTCCAATGGCATTGGCAGCATTCATAGCTTCTTCTATATCACCTTCTTCCAAAACGCCTTTCCATTTGTCAGCATAATGCGCCCAAACTCCTGCATAAAAATCGGCTTGTAATTCTAATCTGACAGAAAGTTCATTTTGTTTAGTTTTGGAAACTCTTCCTCTTTGAGAATTTACATAATCACTAGCACCAAGTTGTTTTTGGATATGATGTCCTACTTCGTGAGCAATTACATAGGCTGCTGCAAAATCTCCTCCTGCACCAAAACGATTTTGTAATTCTTCGAAAAAGGTAAGATCAATATAAATATCTTGGTCGGCTGGACAATAAAAAGGTCCTGTTGCAGATTGACCTGTTCCACAAGCAGTATTTGTTACTCTACTAAAAAGAACTAATTTAGGTTCTGGATAATTAGCATTGAGTTCTTCTTGAAAAATTTTATTCCAAACATCTTCTGTATCTTTCAGAACAACAGATGCAAACTGTCCCATATCGTCAGTTGGTTGTCCATTTTCATCACTTGTACTTACTCTATTTTCAGTTTGTACAGAACCTCCACCAGAAGCTCCTCCCAAAATAGCTGAAGGGTCTCCCCCCAAAAGCATCACAATAATAACAATGATAACACCACCAATACCTAGCCCAGCTTTACCTACTCCACCACCCATTCCACCAAAACTAGAACCACCACTTCCACGACGGTCTTCTACATTACCACTTCCTTGTCTTCCTTTCCAACGCATAATTAAAAAATTTAAGATTAAAAAATTGAATAAAATTGATTTATCAATATTGATAACTCTAAAATAAGAAAATTGTGTTTAAAATTCTCGTTTTTTATTGGACTTTCAAAAATGAGTTTCCTTTATGAGTGATTTTTTTATAAAAAATATCATTACATTTCATAAATATCCTTTACACTCACTTCACAGCCCAAAATGTCCAAAATAGCATCGATATTGAGCATTTCTTCTGTATATTTGGTTTCGCTTTCCAAAGTACGAACATAAACGGCAGGTTCTTTTGTATCAAGACTGCTTTCTATCATAATATATTTCTCAAGTGATTTTATTTTTTTGTAACATTCAAACTTATCTCCTTTATCATAGCTACTTGTAAAAGCAGAAAGCACTTCTATAATAATTTGGGGTTCTTTGAGTGAATATGCGCCATAAAGCATTTTTTCTTTCTCAATTTCGCCACAATAAATATGAATATCAGGATATAAAAAAGCCTTTTCGCAGTCTGGTGTATGTAATTTCATATCACCAGTTACTAATCTGCATCCTTTTTTCTTCAAACAAGAACGCAATAACTCTACTAAATTTAATATAATAGTTTGATGTTCAAGAGTTGTTCCTGCCATTGCACGAATTTCTCCATTCAAATACTCTATTTTTTCATCTGTATTTGCATCAATCATCATGTATTCTTCTACACTTATTTTTCTTTTTGAGATTGTCATTTTTTTGAGTTTTATAGTTCTATTTTGTTCTTTTATAAAAATACAAAAAAACTGTTCAATAATAAAAATTATCAAACAGTCTTTTAAATGCAACCGTCGTTGAGGTCTGAACCGTCAACGAGGATTTTATTAATTTTTTTCTTTCAAATCAACTTTAATTTCTAGTTCATTAAGTTGTTTTTCATCGATTGGAGCAGGTGCATCAATCATCAAATCTTTTCCTGCATTGTTTTTAGGGAAAGCGATAAAATCACGAATACTTTGTTCGCCACCAAAAAGCGCACACAGACGGTCAAAACCAAGTGCAATTCCACCGTGAGGAGGCGCACCATATTCGAAAGCGTCCATTAAGAAACCAAATTGAGCCTTTGCTTCTTCATCTGAAAAACCTAAAAATGCCAACATTTTTTCCTGTAAAGCTCTATCGTAAATACGAATCGAACCACCACCAATCTCAACACCATTCAAAACCAAATCATACGCATCTGCACGAACATCAGCAGGATTTGTATTTAATTTTTCTAAATCTTCTTTTTTAGGAGACGTAAAAGGGTGGTGCATTGCAAACCAACGGTTTTCTTCTTCTCCCCATTCTAATAAAGGAAAATCAAGAACCCAAAGAGGTTTGTAATCGTCAGCTTTACGGAGTCCTAATTGATTGCCCATTTCTAAGCGCAATTCGCTCATAGCTTTTCTAGTTTTGTCTGCATTTCCTGCCAAAACTAAAATTAAATCTCCTGCTTTTGCATCAAAAAGGTTTGCCCATTTCTTCAAATCCTCTTCATTGAAAAATTTATCTACTGAAGATTTTAATGTTCCATCAGTATTAACTTTCAAATAAATAAGTCCAGTTGCTCCGATTTGTGGCTTTTTTACAAAATTTGTAAGTGCATCTAATTGCTTACGAGAATATTCTGCACAACCTTCTGCATTTATTCCTACAACTAATTCAGCATCATCAAAAACTTTAAAATCTTTTCCTTTTGTAACCTCGTTCATTTCCTTGAATTTCATTTCAAAACGAATATCTGGCTTGTCGTTTCCATACATTTTCATCGCTTCATCATACGTCATTCTAGGGAAATCATTTTCGATATTGATTCCTTTGAGTTCTTTGAAAAGATACTTCAAAAGTCCTTCAAAATTATTCAAAATATCTTCTTGTGAAACAAACGACATTTCACAGTCAATTTGAGTAAACTCTGGCTGACGGTCTGCTCTCAAATCTTCGTCTCTAAAACAACGAACAATTTGGAAATATTTATCATAACCCGAAACCATCAAAATCTGCTTGAATGTCTGTGGACTTTGTGGCAAGGCATAAAATTCCCCTGGGTGCATACGACTAGGAACTACAAAATCTCGTGCGCCTTCAGGAGTAGATTTTATCAAAAATGGCGTTTCAATTTCCATAAAATCTTTTGCATCCAAATATCTACGCATTGCTTGTGCCATTTTGTGGCGAAGCATCATATTATTTTGAAGTTTTGGACGACGTAAATCCAAATAACGGTATTTCATGCGAAGCTCATCTCCTCCATCTGTATCATCTTCTACCAAAAAAGGAGGCGTTTTAGATTCATTCAGAATCTCAAGGCTTGTAACTTTCAATTCTACTTCTCCTGTCGGAATATCTAAGTTTTTAGATGTGCGCTCAATCAATTTTCCTGTTGCTTTTATTACACATTCTCTACCCATTTTTTCTCTGACGAGTTCTAAAAGTTTTGGGTCTGTGCTATCTTCTTCTAAAAAAAGCTGCGTAATTCCGTATCTATCACGAAGGTCAATCCAAAGTAATTTTCCTTTATCACGAATACGACGTACCCAACCACAAAGAATAATTTCTTCATTCTTTTCTACGTCTGAAAGGCGAAGTTCTCCACAAGTATGCGTTCTTAACATAAATCTATTTTTAAGGCTTTAATTTTATATCTTTTTTTACGCACCTTAAAAGGCACGGAACAAAATAATTGCATACTAAAGTGTACACTATATTTGTATATTCTGCAAAGGTAAAATTTTTTTATTACTTCATGTATTTTTTAATCTCTGTTTCGTAATCTGTAGGATTTATTTTGATAGGCTCATCAGTTCCATTAAATAAAATAACTTTCCAAGCATTTTGAGATAAATCCAACTCAAAAACTTCATTTTTAGAACTCTGAAATTTTAAATTTCCTTGTGCTTCTGTATCTACTATAGAAATTTCTTGAGAAGTTAAATATTCTCTTGCTAAATCTAAGTAAGACATGTTGTCATTTAAGATAACATCATAATTATCAGCATCTGTTTTTTGTAACTCTTCTATCATTTCAATCGTTGGCATGACAAAGATGGCACAAGGCTTAGATATAGTTTCATCTAGTTTATTTTTTTTAATAAAAAAAGAACTGAAACTAAAAATAATACTAGTAAAAAATAGAGATAGGATTATTGTTTTCATATAATTAAAATTAATTAGTTATCGTTTTTACTTAAATTGCAAAACCAAATATATAAAATTTTAGCTACATATTTTCAAATAAAAACATGAACTTACCTTCTTATAATGATATTGAAAAAATTCACTTTTGGGTTCCTCCCCAACCTTGTAGTTTGATGTTGACTTTATTTGACAGAAAAGGACAAGAGATAAAAGTAGATATGTTTCCCACAGATGAAGGTCTTGAAATATTGGAAAAAGAAATGGAAAAAACAGGATATACGCCACCTCCACACACACACATTCCTAGAAAAATTTATATTAATGAAGAAGTAATTGAAGTTAAGGCTGCATTAAAAAAAGATGTGGTTACTATTTTATCAAATTTAATAAAAGATAATCGTTTAGGACATCCAGAAGGACTTACTGTTATAATGGCTCAAGAAATGATTGATTATTTTAAGCAAGAATAAATTGTTATAAATATACATTGCATTTTTATCTGTAAGTCGTAATAATGTTTCCTGATTTCACAAAAAAATACTCAAATTATTATTGTATATTTGTACTCAATTTTCAAAAAGTGATTTTACATTTACTTAAAAAATATACGCCCTTACATTCAAGAATTAAATCAATATGGTAGATAAATTAGAAGAAATTAGAAAACGTTTTCATGATGTTCGTGAGGAAATGATGAATCCTGACTTGATGAACGACATGGACAATTATGCAAAACTAAGTAAAGAATACAAAGACTTAGAAAAAATTGATTTGAAATATGAAGAATATGAGAAAATACTAAGCAATATCGAAGGCGCAAAATCTGTTTTGAGAGAAGAAAAAGATGAGGATTTTAGAGAAATGGCAAAACAGGAGCTTGAAGAGCTAGAGCCAAAACAGGAAAAAATAGAAAACGAAATCAAGACCCTACTTATTCCTAAAGACCCAGACGACGACAAAAATGCCATTCTTGAAATCCGTGCAGGTGCAGGAGGAGATGAAGCTGGTATTTTTGCAGGTGATTTGTATAGAATGTACCAACGTTTTGCTGAGGTTCAGAAATGGACATGGGATATTATCTCATTTAGCGAAGCCACAGCAGGAGGTTATAAAGAAATTATTGTTTCGGTTACAGGAAATGAAGCCTACGGAAAACTTAAATATGAATCAGGCGTTCATCGTGTTCAACGTGTTCCAGATACAGAAAGTCAAGGACGTGTTCATACTTCGGCTGCATCAGTTGCTGTTTTGCCAGAAACAGATGCCGTAGAAATAAATCTTGACATGGGTGATGTCAAAAAAGATACATTTAGAGCATCAGGAGCAGGTGGACAGCACGTAAACAAAACAGAATCTGCAATTCGCTTAACTCACCTTCCATCAGGATTAGTAGTAGAATGTCAAGACGGACGTTCACAAATTCAAAACTTTGAACAGGCTTTGAAAGTATTGAAAGCTCGTTTGTATGATATGGAACTACAAAAGCAAAATGCTGAAACTTCAGAAACTCGTCGCTCAATGGTAGGACGTGGCGACCGTTCAGACAAAATTCGTACATACAACTACTCACAAGGACGTGTAACCGACCATAGAATAAACTTTAGTGTCTTTAATTTGCCTAACGTAATGGATGGAGATATTGGTTCTTTTATCGAAGAATTGAAATTGGCTGAGAATGCAGAGCGTTTGTCGGCTGCTGCTAGTGGAGAGTAAAAATTCAATTACGAATTACGAAATTTAATACCTTGGAGACAAAAAAGGAATTTGAACTCAATCAAATTCCTTTTTTATGTTTATGAAATAAGAACTAAATAAACTACTATTTTTACCTATTCAATTAACTGGTAATCAATGAATTAAATTCGTAATTGTTCCTATATTATTGTCCCTGTCCTAAAGAATAAGAACGAACACCATCAAACGTACAAAGGTTTTCTGTTTTGATAATATCAAATCCTTCTTGATTTAATTTATTCATCAATTTCAAGACTTCTTTGTAATCAATAGCTTCTTCATTTTGTGTTTGGAAGCGACAACGCCAATGATCTGTACAGAAAGTTTCAGGGAATCCATTTGGATAAACTTTTACTCCTCTATTTGTAATCATTTGCAGTTCTAGATTTGTGTTGCTTTCCAATGCAGCTTTAGAAAGTGCATCTCCCAATGTATTTGCATTGCGTTTTTTTCCTGTTACGTCTGCTGGATCGTTCCAATGCAAGAAAATATCTACTCCTACAAGTTCTTTTTTAGCTATTTTGGTAGGCTCAAGATTAATATTTATCGATTTTCCTCTTCCGTACTCAACAGGCTTTAAAGTAGTAGGTTTTTGTCCTAATCTTTCGATGACAGCTTCTCCAAATTCTTTTGTACCTACTTTTTTCGTGCTAGTTTCTGGGTTGTAAATATCTCCTGTATGAATGCCATCTTCAATTGTTTTGAGCCACGCATTTTGTACTTTTTCAGCAATATCTGCTTGTCCGATATAAACTAACATTTGAACAGCTCCTAGTAAAAGACCTGATGGATTCGCAATTCCTTTTCCTGCAATATCAGGCGCAGAACCGTGAATGGCTTCAAACATAGCAAAATCATCACCTATATTTGCTGAACCTGCAAGACCTACCGAACCTGTAATCTCAGCAGCTACATCAGAAAGAATATCACCATATAAGTTTGGCATTACAATTACATCAAACTGTTCTGGTTTTGTTGCTAATTTGGCTGCTCCTATATCCACAATCCAATGTTCTTTTTCTATTTCTGGATATTCTGCGCCTATTCTATCAAATGTCTTGTGGAAAAGTCCATCAGTAATTTTCATGATATTATCCTTCGAAAAACAAGTAACTTTTTTACGATTATATACTTTTGCATATTCGAAAGCATAACGAATAATTTTTTCTGTTCCTACACTTGTAATTAGTTTCAAACATTGTGTTACTTCGTCAGTCTGTTGGTGTTCGATTCCTGCATACAAATCTTCTTCATTTTCTCTTATAATAACGGTATCCATTTTGGGATGCTTCGTCTGTACATAAGGATTATATGAAACACAAGGACGAACATTTGAATATAGACCTAAAGTTTTACGTATCGTAACATTCAAACTTTTGAAACCACCTCCTTGAGGAGTAGTAATTGGAGCTTTCAAAAATACTTTCGTTTTGCGTAAAGATTTCCAAGTTTCAGGTGTTATTCCTGCTGAATGTCCATTTTTGTATACTTTTTCACCTATTTCTACTTCTTCAAAATCTATTCTCGCCTTAGCTGCTTCCAAAATTGAAAGTGTTGCATTCATAATTTCTTCGCCTATTCCATCACCTTTAGCAACAGTAACTAAAGTTTTTTTGTGAGTAGGTTTTTGGGCAAATGTTGTGTCTTGTGTATCTGTGTAATTTCCGTTGGATACTAGCATAAGAGAAGTATTTTAAAAATTTGTTAAACGAGAAAATGATTATTTATTGGTTATTCATAACTATCAATTAATTTTATTAATGATTGCTCAATTAACAATATTGATAGTATTACTTACTAACACAAAAGTAGCACAATAGTTTTGTCTAAGCAAATTTTTTAAAAGGTTTAACAATTTGACAGGATTTTCTTATGAATTCATCCTATCTGAGGTAGTATATTCATTTCCTTTTTTAAATGTAAAACAGGAAATTATTTTCTATAAATCGTATAACTTCAAGAACACAAAATAATTCCTTGAATTTCTTTACCACAAACAAATTTTTCATACAGGTAAATTATTATCAATAAAATGTTTTAAAAAATACGTTATTTTTAGATAATTTAATACACATAGAATAAACGTTAATAAAATATTGTACCTACAACTATAATTTAAAAAAAACGTATAAAAAATATATTAAACTATAACAAACGATGAAAAGTCCATTTTTTAAACTGTTTAGTTTTGTGTGTTTTTCTATCTTATTTTTTTTCAATCATTCTGTTGAAGTATTTTCTCAATCAGATTATAAAAACAATTCAAAAAACACAATTTATATAGAGGGTGCTGGTGCTGGAGGATATGGTTCTATTAACTATGAATATATTTATTTTTTACCTCGTACTTTTTCTAATAATCAAACTTCAAAAACTGCTTTTGCTTTTCGCTTAGGTGCAAGTACATATTATCTCAATGACTATACAGATACATTCAATCCTGAAATTATTGTACCTGTTGCTATTCATTTTTTATATGGAAAAAATCATAAGCTAGAAGTTGGAGCAGGACAAACAATTACTTCTTTTGTAAGAGCTAGTTCGTCAGACTTTCAACCAAAACGAGATATACGAAATCACACTCATTTTATATTGGGTTATCGCTATCAAAAAAACAAAGGGGGGTTAATGTTCAGAATTGCCTACACACCTATTCTTGAATTCAATACAGATTATCAACATTGGGGAGGACTTGCACTTGGTTATGCTTTTTAAGCTCATTTTTCAAACTATTATTTTAAATCTATTTTAAGTCATGAAAAAATTATTACTACAATCATTTCAAATATTAGCTTTGGGACTATTTTTTATTTTCTCTTTTAGTTCTTGTAAGCAAGAAGATATTAACATTAATTTATCTGAAAGAGACATTAAAGTAATTGGACACGGAGGAATGGGCATTGGGCAGGTTTATCCAATGAATAGTTATGAATCAATTATGTATGCCTTAATGTTAGGAAGCGATGGAGTAGAAATTGATGTACAAATGACAAAAGATGGCGTTTTGGTAGCTTTTCATGATGAAGAATTAGATATCAAAACCAATAAAAAAGGAAAAATCCATGAGCAAAACTGGAATGAAATAAAAGATGCTCAGTATACAAGTTCTGCACCTTATACAAAATATAGAGTCATTCGCTTGGAAGATATTTTCGAACATCTACCTAACCTTGAAAACTATGTTTTTTCTTTAGATATTAAAAGTTTTAGTTCTTCTACTTCTCCAGTTTATTATAATCAACTCAATACAGCACTTATTTCTTTGCTAGAAAAATATGAACAAAAACGTAATCTTAATTTGAATAAAGTATATATAGAACTAAAAAGAACTGATTTGATAGAATCTTTACAAAAAGAACGTCCCAATTATCAAATTTTTGCTTATGAAGATTTTGAAATAGCTATGGAAAAAGCTAGAAAATATAATTTAAGAGGAATTACCGTTCAAACAGATAACTTAACCAAAGAAAATGTAGAGCAAGCTCATCAAGAAGGTTTTTTAGTGGCTACTCTTAATACACATTCGAATAATAAAAATATAGAAGCTATCAATAAAGGAGTAGATTATATTCAGACTGATAAAGTCAAGCATTTACTTAAAGTCTTGAAATAATAAAAATAATGATGAAAAATAGAAATAAAATCAAATTTTTCGTTAAAAATGATTCAAATGAATAGAGAAGAGAAAAAAAATCATTAAACTTGGTTATATTTTTACTGATAACTGGCTACTGATAATTAAACTATGCTTTCTCTAAAAAACATTCACAAATCCTACCATACGACAGCCCAAAGTATGCATGTTTTAAAAGGAATTGATATGACTATCAATGAAGGCGAACTTGTTTCGATAATGGGTTCTTCAGGTTCTGGAAAATCTACATTACTAAATATTTTGGGAATGCTAGATAACTATGATAAAGGAGAATATTGGTTAGATAAAGTATTAATAAAAAATCTTTCTGAAAAACAAGCAGCTATTTATCGTAATAAATTTTTAGGTTTTGTTTTTCAATCTTTTAATTTACTTTCTTTCAAAACAGCAGCCGAAAATGTAGCTTTACCACTTTATTATCAAAAAGTAGGACGTAAAGAAAGACAGATTTTGGCAGAAGAATACTTAGAACGTGTTGGACTGCGTCAATGGGCGCATCATTTGCCTTCTGAACTTTCAGGGGGACAAAAACAGCGTGTTGCCATTGCTAGAGCCTTAATCACAGACCCTAAAGTAATCTTAGCTGACGAACCAACAGGGGCATTAGACACAACTACGTCTTATGAAGTAATGGAACTTTTCAAACAAGTACATGAAAGTGGCAAAACTATCGTCATTGTAACTCATGAAGATGATATTGCTGCAAAAACAGAACGAGTAATTCGTCTAAGAGATGGAAATATAGAAACACCAACAGAACAGAAAATTAACTTAAATAAGTAATAAATTACAGTAGAAAAAGAAATTCTAAAAGTGTTTGGAAGGGTTTAAGAGACTTTTAAAGCTTTATAAAATCTATTTTATTGAATAATTTAACTATTAAATTATCTTTTAAAAAGATTTATCCACAAAATAAGACTATATTTAATTCTTCCTCTATATTTATAGCACATTTTGTATTATTTTGTCTTAGAAGTAGGCACACTTATTGCAAAATTGCTAAATAAGTGCGAATACAAACAATGAATGACTATTTTTTAAGACTTTTTGCTTAGTTAATCAAATAGCATCATAATTTAGAGTCTAAATACAACATCGCCTTTACCATTTGCCTTTAACTTTATCTATAAAATAAAATATAGCCTTAGCGTATGAAAATCTTAACTTTCTGTATTGCAGCAGCCTTATCTATCAGTTCTACTGTTTCATTTTCTGCTCCTTTCTTAAATCCTACAAAAAATATTGATCCTGTTACTACTACATTAGAAATAGATTCATACAATAAAACCAACAAACTTGCTTACAAATCAGTAGGAGATAAAGGTTTTGATGCTGCAAATACTATAATCAAATGCAAGGATGGAAATTTTATACTTCTAGGACGTACAGATTCGTATGGTGCTGGTGATATGAATATGAGTGCAATAAAAGTAGATGCAAGTGGAAATATTATTTGGAATAAAAACTATGGCGCAGAAGAAAGCGAAGAAGGATATGCAGGTTTAGAAACATCTGATGGAGGTTTTATTTTTGCAGGTTATTCAGATTCGTATGGTGCTGGTTCTGATATAAAAGATGGTTGGATAGTTCGTACAGATTCAAAAGGAATTCGTATTTGGGACAAAACATTTGGCTCTAATCAAAGCATAGACGAAATTTATAGTATTGTTGCTACTGATGAAGGAAATTATATGATTTTGATGAACAGTATTCCTATTGAAACAGGAAAAAGCGATATTATTCTTTTAGAAATTGATGATAAAGGAGAAACGATTTGGAAAAAAAGTTTTGGAGGAAAAAGTAGCGAACAAGGACACTCTCTAGCCAAAACAGAAAGTGGATATTTGATTGCTGGTCATGTAGAGGGAGAAATGATGACAAAATGGGATATGCTTTTAATCCACGTAGATAAAAGTGGAAATAAGAAATGGGAAAAAACATACGGTGGTGGAGATAATGAAATGGCAAATGTAGTGAAGGTAATGCCTTCTGGAAATATATTGATTGCTGGTTATTCGTATACTTATGCAGAAGGAAGTCACGATGCTTGGATAGTTTGTGCTGATAAAAATGGAAAAAAAGTTTGGGATAAAAACTTTGGTGGATTAAGTACAGATGAAGCCTTCGATATTTTGGTTACTGATAATTCTGAAATTATTCTGATTGGTTATACTGACATTTATAAAGCTGATGAATATGGTAATAATGTAAGTGTTCTTTCTAATGAGATAATGATTAATAAATTAGACTCAAAAGGAACAGAAATCTGGACAAGAACATTAGGAGGGCAAAAAGATCAAGTAGCTAAAGCTGGAGCAATTGCAGACGATGGAAGCTTTATTTTAGCTGGTTATACCAATGAAAATATGGATACAAAAAATGTAGATATGCTTATCTTAAAAGTATCTGCTGACGGAAAATAGACAGTAAACTAGAATTTATTTTGTCGTCAAAAAAAATAGATTAACCGAATTTCTCATTTTACTTAGTATGAGAGGTTCGGTTTTTGTTTATTTTTTATAAATTGCTATATTTCTCCTATATCAAGATGAATTTTAAGCGAAAAAAATAGTTAAAAGATATTTTTGAGAAACAAATAAAATTATTTAGTTCTATAAATTAGCACGCAGAAAGAAGAGATGAGAAATAAAAAAATGAGAAAACAAAAAAAACAATACACTAAAAATTCATTTTATCTATCTAAGAGCAAAGACAAAACTTTGATTGTTTTTTTGTCTATTTTACTAATTAGTATAGTTAGTATAGGAGTAAATAATTCCTTTGCACAAGATTTTGATTCTCCTACCACTACTTTAAATACGCATCTTCTTGCTCCTACTTCTACTATTGTAAAAGGAAAATTATTTGCATATCATTACAAAAATCTTCAAGCAAAAAATAATACTAAAAAAGAAAAACTAGAAATAAATCTAACTGTCAAAAACCTTCGTACACAAGAAGAACAATTGAGAGTTTTCTCACCTGATACCTTAACTGGAAACTATTTTATATTTCTACTTCCTGATGAGCGTTACGAAATTAGTGTTCAAGTAAAAGATTTTCGCCCTTATGTAATCGTTATCTTTATTCCTCCACAAACATTTATTTATGAACTCAATCGTGAGATTGTTTTCGAACCTATTTTGCTTTTAGATACACAAATAGGACAACACAACTTTTTTGAAACTCGCTCTCAGCAACTACTTAGTTATTATGATTCAGCAGCTTTTCACAACTACGACAGAGATAGATTTGAGGTATTAAAAGAATTGGTAGATTATACAATCAATAAAGGAAGCATAGAAGCTCTTGATAGTTTAGAAAAAATTACGGTAAAGGAAGTTGAGCCAATTATTCCTACCCAATATGTCTCTTCGCAGTTAAATCCGATGGATAAATTCAAACCTATTTTTGATAAAATAGAAGAGAGTTTTTCTCATGGATCTTGGGAATATATAGATAAACTTTATGCAAAGCAAAGTACAGGAAATACCTATTATTCACAAGCAAGCAGCATATCAACTAATGAAAAAGAAAATAAAAAAACAATTATAACTCATTTTGTCCTTTTTGATGGCAAAAATGCTAAAAAACTAACTAGAGAACAGAAAAACAAATTAAAAGAGATTGCTCTATTTCTAAATAATGATGCCAATTTAATAATAGAAATTTTTGGAAGAACCTATTCAGATAATAAGGAAAGCAAAAAGGAAAATAGTTTAGATAATGACGCACAAAAACGTCTTTATATGTCAGCAAAGCGTACAAAACAGGTTTTCAAATACTTAAAAAGACGAGTAGATGACAAAAGTAAATTTCATTATATCGTCTATGGAATGAGCGAAAAACTTGACGATGCTGTTTTGAAAGAGTCTGTACCTATAAATGAGAATCAAAAAGAAAATAATCAAGAAAAAGAAGATTTGATTCTAACACAACTTCCCCCAAAATCACCACGAGTGGAACTTGTAATTAGCGTACAATAAAAAATGTACTGCTTTAAATCGTTCAGTTTAACTTCGCTGAAGACTACGTCGTTGGCAGAATTGAACAGAAGTCTTTCTCAGAAGCATAAAGTTTCTGAAGAAACAAACACGCACCTATTTTTCAGATTGATTACCAATGCCATTTAGTTTGTTTAGTAATTGCCGACAGTGGAGATAGTTTTGGTTTAAATGATTTTTTTTTGCTGTTGTTGCTGTTGTCTCGCTGATAACATATAAATTTCTAATACCAAATTAAAGCTAGTAGCAATAGAATATATAAAAACAACTATTTTTACCCAAATTCATAAAGAGCTTTTCAAAATATAAAAATAACAAAATTAGCCTTCTTAGAAAATTAAATTCTAGGAGGCTAATTTTTTTAATACTTACTAAAAAGTCTCTGAAATGAAATAAATAAGAATCAGTTTTTAGCTAAAACCTGCTTTTAATAAGCAATCAGATTAAAACCTATATCAACATCTTCGGCATACTCTTCTCCACTTTCAAGCATATCAACATCATCTTTCTCATAGTACCAATTGACGGTAACATTACCACCCTTAGACTTATTATAGTCTTCAAGCAAATCAAAAATCTCTAAGAAACGACGAGAAGAAGAAGTATTAAAATACGTCATTCTAAAATTGAATGTAAAAGTTCTACCCTCTTCTTCTAGATATTTATTGAGCCATTCAAAAATAGGTTGAAAAAATTCAATAGTGTATTCATGGTATGATTCACCAGAGATTTCTAAAACTCCTTCTTCAGGATTAAAATTAACAGTAGGGATGTAGTTTTCACCTTCGATTTGGAAGTTTTCCATACGAATTTATATTTTTTTTAAAGTTTATTTATCTAATCTGACAGTAATAGTTAAAAATGACTGACTTGGATAATCAGGATGTGGATAAGCTTCTCCAATTAAAGGGTTATTGGATTTGCGAACCATATCGATTAAACCAATGTTAGCACCTGGTTTATTCGCACGTTGAGGTGCACGACGTTGTTCTTTATAATACGTTTTTAATTCATCATCATCTAAAGAATTAATATATTGACAACGTTCCATTACGTGGTCTAGTATAGAATTTTCGATTAGATTAGAGGAAGAAATTAAAAAATGATCATCAGCTTCACTTACCAAAAGATAACCTACACCAATAGGTTTATCTTCTTTTATAGAGTATGATTTTTCTATAGAATGAAGACTGACATTTTGAGAAAGCTCAATGAAAATTGCAAATATTTTGCGTCCAATATTAGGGTCTTCTTGCGAACTCTTGCGCTTTAAACTACTCGCCAAACGAGAGAGCAAATCTTGAGAAACTACTCCTTGAAAAGCTAGTAACGTTTGATGTTTACGCATCTGGTCGTAAAAATCATATATGACGAAATCGTTATCCATACGCTTGAAATTAAATATAATTTTTTAAAAACAAAGTAAAAGCAAAAATTAACTTGATTTTACTCTACATAATTCAAATATACTTTAATATAGTATCAAATACTCTATCTTTTATCAAAGATGTAAATAAATCTGATAAAATTCAATATTTTTTCGACAAAACACTATATATACTCATTATAAGACCTATAACTATATAATTCATACAATGAAAGTTAGATTATCAATAGCGAAACTAAACAAAAATTAACAGAAATAAAATCTATATATCAGTTTTTTTTTGATTTATTTAATTTTACTCAAAATTCATCAAATCTTGCTATCTTTTTGATAACTAGGTTTTAAAGTACATATTTTTATTCAAAAGAAAAAGTAAAATACTCGCCTATTCATTGTTTAGTCAAAAAACATTCAAAAACATAAAAACCTATTCCATCAAATGAAATAGGTTTTATAAATACTATGAGTAGCGTAATTGTTTGATGTTATCTCTTTTCTACAAACTCTGAAATGATAGGCTTTATCTTATCTGTCTGTGTCTTTTCTAAAGGGAAAAGATGCATAAATAATGGTTTTTTATCAACCACACCTTTTAGTTTTAAGTCTTTATTTTTAGCAAAAACAGCATTCCATTCTGCTCTAGCAACAGCCCAAAAATCTTTGTTTTCTTTCCACCAACTTTTGGCAGAGTTGCAACGAGAATTGTCTACCTTCTTATAGATATTAATTCCTTTTTCACTAGCAATCTTAAAATCTGCTTTATTATCTTGACGTAAAACTTTGTCGTTATCTTGCTCGTGCAACCAGCCTTCATTTGTAATTTCGTGGCGATTAGTACGACTCATTACATTATAATCTTTGCGCTTTGTATATTCTCTTCTAGGAAGTGGACTATCTGTCGTGTTTTCCCAATACTGACGACCATCCACATGAACCCAACTCCCAGAACCTTCATAACGTGGACTATCATCTACTTGAAATACCTTTTGTGTCCATTGTCCAGCTACTTCTGATTTTGGTTTTTTGACGAATTTCCACTGATTATCCTTATCATACATATAAAAATTTGTATTTTCATAGCTCCAATCTTGTCGCCAATGTTTAATAATCATAGTGTCATTAGCAATCAAAAGATGTTGCATCGATACAAAAGTAGGCGTTTCCTCAACTAGTTCAACCCACTCCAAAGCACTTGCTGTATAATTTTCATGAAACTGGTAGGCAGTATCTGATGCAAATGTTTCAGCAAAGTCAAAACTCACTTCATAACATCCACACATAGATTTGATAGCTTGTTTGTCCTTTGGATTTGGGTCATTATCAGAAGGAGAAATAAATGCCATTCCTAAAAGACCACAAGCAAATAAGCATAGAAATAGAACCGTCGAAAAGAGAAATTTCTTTTTCATAAAAATATGTTTTTAAAAATAAAATAAATAAACCTGATTAAGTATACAAACAACCCCTATTAGTTGCTGTTTGATGATGCAAATTTATCCTTATTTAGATTAAATAAAAATTATTTTGCTAAATTTTTCGATTTTTATTTGGAATTAGTCTAAATAGCTTTAATTTTGCATCATCAAAAGTGCTTTAAAAGTCTTTAAAGGGAATTACAGTTCTGCATACCAAGACTTTATCCTATTTTGCTCAGGTTTCCCAGAAAAAACAAATCTTACTGATATGTTTTCACAACTATAAACTACTACTGATATTTTTCAATAGCCATGAAAAAATTTACTATTTATATTCTTTTATATTTAATTATTTTAACATTATTTACACATAATTTATATGCTCAAAAAAACACTAAAAAACAGCTAAAAATAGAGTCAGATAGCTTAGAAAATAATACAAAAAACAATGAGGAAACTATCAAAACAGAGGATTTGGAACAGGTTGTCATAACAGCTACTCGCAGTGAAAAACTGCTTTCAGAGATTCCTATTCCCATGACAATCATTGATAAAGAGCAAATTGAGCAAATGGGAAGTTTGCGTTTGAGTGATGTTTTGCAAGAACAAACAGGACTTACACTTATTCAAGAACACGGACAAGGAGTTCAGTTGCAAGGTTTTGACCCAGATTATACGCTGATTTTGATTGATGGCGAGCCAATAATCGGACGAACAGCAGGAACTTTGGAGCTTTCACGCATTGCAGTAGGAAATATCGAACGCATCGAAATTATTAAAGGAGCAAGTTCTAGTTTGTATGGTTCAGAGGCGTTGGCAGGCGTTATTAATATCATCACAAAAAATCCAAAAGGTACAGAAGGAAGCATTTCGGCTCGTTATGGAACAAATCAAACAAGCGATTTGGCTCTTTCCTTTCAAACCAAAAAAGACAAATTAGCCATTACAGCTTTTGCAAATCGCTATGGAAGTAATGGGTATGATTTTACACCAAATAATTATGGAAAAACAGTTGAACCATTTCATAATTATACTTTTCAAAGTAAAATTTCTTATCGTTTTACAGATAAAATAAATCTTTCTGTTTCGGGAAGGTATTTTGAAGAAAATCAAAAATCAAGATTTGGTGCAAGCACAGAAGTAGGAGAGGAACAAGTTTCGGGGAATGGAAAAGTTAATGATTATAATGTCTTGACCAATTTGGATTGGAGAATTACGCAAAAATGGCGCACTTACTTTAGATTTTATTATTCAGCCTATCAAACGGATTCGAAACTTCTTTATGAGAATGATAATTCTGTCTATGATGAAACATTTTTTGAGCAAACTTTTTTCCGTCCAGAATTTCAAAGCGTTTATTCATTCAATGAAAAACATTTTCTAACAGCAGGAATTGGAAGTGCCAATGAATCGGTAAGTTCTACTCGTTATACCGATAAAAAACACCTTCAAACCAACTATATTTTTGCTCAACATGAGTTTTTTATCAATGAAAAATCTAATGTTACGCTAGGAGCTAGGTTTGATTCACATTCTATTTATGGCAATCAATTAAGTCCAAAAATAGCGTCTTATTATCAAATTTCGCCTAAAATTCGTCTGACAGCTTCAGCAGGAATGGGTTTCAAAACTCCTGATTTCAGACAGTTGTATCTCAATTTTACAAATAATGTGGTGGGCTATTCTGTTTTTGGAACAGAAGAAATAAAACAAGGCGTTGCAGATTTACAGCAAGCAGGACAAATAGCAGAAATTGTATTGAATCCTGATGATATTCAAGAAATAAAAGCTGAAAGTTCTGTTTCTTATAATCTTGGAATAAAATATACGCCAACAGCAAAATTACTTTTGAAAGCTAATTTTTTCAGAAATGATGTCGATAATTTGATAGAAACGCAAGTTGTGGCTCGCAAAACAAATGGACAGAATTTATTTAGCTATACGAATCTAAACAGCATTTTTACGCAAGGAATGGAAACAGAACTGAATTATTCAATTCTCAATTCTAAAAATTCTACCCTTACTTTTTCGGCAGGTTATCAATACTTAGAAGCCAAAGACAAAACGGTTTTGGAGGAAATAAAAGACGGAAATTATTTTGCTAGAAATCCTGAAACACTAGAAACAAAGCGTCTTTCAAAATCAGATTATGGTGGACTGATGGGAAGAAGCAATCACATGGCAAATGCAAAATTATTTTATCAAAATTCAAAACATGGTTTTTCGGCAAATATCAGAGCAATTTATAGAAGCAAATACGGTTTTGGAGACCGAAATGGAAATTTGATTTTAGATGCTCAAAATGAATATGTCGACGGCTATACAACAGTTAATATTTCAACAGGAAAACAGTTTTTAAAACAAAAACTCAATCTGCAAATCGGAGCAGATAATTTATTCAATTATAAAAACGAAAGTTTTATTCCAACACTTGCAGGGCGTTTGTTGTGGGTAAGAATGCAGTTTTTAATTCAAAAAAAATAAATCAATTATTTAATTCAACCGTCAACGAGGCTTTGCCGTCGTTGAGGTATTTAATTTCAAACCTCGTTGACGGCAGAGCCTCAACGACGGTTAATAAAAACAGCTAAATCAAAAAAACAATGAACTCAAAAACTATCAAAAATATCTTTTTTATCACTATTCGTCTGATTTTGGGAGGAATAATGCTCTATGGTGGCTATCAAAAATTTGCAAAACCATTGCCTGAGCCTACTCAAATGATTACACAAATAGAAAGAGAAGGAAGCCAAAAACTAAAAGAAAACTCTGACAAACTCATCATCAAAAACTACATTTTTGGAATGAAACAAACAGGTTATTTTTGGCAGCTTTTAGGAATCTGTGAAATCGCCTTTGGTTTGATGATTCTGAGCCACTATATGAGCTTTGTAGGTGCGCTTATGCTTGTTCCGATTACGCTACATATTTTCTTATTTCATCTTTTTCTTGAACCTGATGACACAGCCGAACTCTTCCAAACAGGTGGTTTTTTGGCAATCAATATTATATTAATTGCTAAAGAATACAAAAAATTCAAACCTCTTTTGTGGATAAAACCTTAGCATTCTTGTACCACAGACATCCCTGTCTGTGAAAAATAAATAAATTTCAAATTCAAACAGACAGGGATGTCTGTTTTACTTAATTCAATCAACTCAAATTTTAATAGCCATGAAAAATCTTTCTTTAAACGTACTCTTACTTTTAGCAACTTGTCTTTTTATTTTTTCTTCTTGTAAGGATGATGATAATGAAGACCCAACTCCAAAACCTTTGACAGTAGAAACAGCAAGTAATATTATTGCAGACCCAATTCAGATTGACCCAACAACAGGAATGCCAATGGGTACAACTGGGAAATTTACACTTTTTAGTTTGCGTGAAAATAAAATTATTGCCAACACAGATAGTGCTTCTACAAAATGGGATATTGGTTTTAGAGGTTCTACAATCATTGTGAACGGTGGCGCAATCCGAACAGGACAAGGTGGCGCATTTATTTTTGATGGTCTTTTTGACGAATTACAAGAAATTCCTGAAAACCAAACATTCAAACAGGATAATTCTGAAACTGATTTGGCAATCACAACAGGTTCTGGAAAAGGTTGGTACAATTATGACCCAACAACACATATTATCAGTCCGATTGCAGGAAAAATTTTGGTTATCCGTACTGCTGACGAAAAATATGCAAAAGTAGAAATTGTAAGTTATTACAAAAATGCTCCTGCTGACCCAACTACTGCACCTATGGAAGATTCAAGACATTATACATTGCATTATGTAGTGCAAACGGATGGTTCTAAAAAATTCTAAGCAAATGTAAATCTTTAAAAATCAAATCTTGATTTTTTCATTTTGAATATAGACAAAACCTATTTCTAGTAGAGATAGGTTTTTTTTGTATCTTGTTTTCTATTCCTAAAACGCTACTTCTTACTCAAAAAACTACTATGGAACTCCTTTATCTTTGGATTGAAGATTATAAAAATATTTACCGACAAGGATTTAATTTTAGTCCTTTGTATGATTTTGAGTTTACTCCTACTGATTTTGATGAAAAAGGAAAAGTAATTGGTGGAAAGTTAGAGGATAAAATGGATTTGAAAGAACGAGAAACAAAGGAAAAATTTTATAAAGATTTTTTCAACATTGAAAATGAGAAAGACGATGAAGGAATTAAAAAAGGAACGATAACAAATGTTACTGCTATTGTTGGAGAAAATGGGGCTGGGAAGAGTTCATTGATACAAAACCTTCTTTCTACATCCAAAACAACAAACTATTCTTTTTGTGTATTTTTAGAAAACTCTAAACTCAAATTCTCTTCTTTATACAAAGATTATCAGATAGATTCTAAAAATAGAAATTTGAAATTTATAAGTAAAAAACAATTATTTTCTATATTATATTCTCCATCTCCATTTAATTATGAACATACATATGTTGGAGGTGCTAAATTTCTCATAAATGAATCCATATATAAATGGACTCAAACAACGATGAATTACCAACTTAGAAATAAAAATGAAAGGTTTTTTGAGAACATATTTGACTTTTACAGATATGATAATATTATAACTTATATTCAAGATTATGTAAATATAAAGACAATTCTATCCTCTATTTTTGTAACTCCATCATTAATAGAAATTGACTTTACTAATATTTGTCAAGGAAGAAAAATTTCCTTTATGAAAAACAGCCATTTTTCACAACAAATGATATTCATAATTAGGTTTTTTGAAGCATATTTTGAAGAGCAAATAAGAAAGCATAATAATGCTAGTAAAAGTGAAAAGTTTCAATCTATCATAGAGACTAACAGTTCAGATAAGTTTGATTATCGTTCATCTTCAAAAAAAGAATACTCTTTCGTACTGAATGTTCTATGTGGAATATTTGAAACACTTTCTTCTCATCCTGATTTTTTCGATTATAGATTAAACTACTTTCCTAAAATACAAAACTTAATAAGTTTCTATAATTATCTATTTAATGAAATTCAGTTTGAGCAAGTAAATCATGATGTTGTATTTCTTTTAGATTTGGATAAATTAAATCATAGTCATAAAGAAAAAGAAACACTAATTTTAAATCTAAAATTACTGACTCATTCAAATCTTAAATTAAACTGGCTATCTAATGAAAAGGAAAATCTATTAAACTATCGTTTTTTAAGTTCTGGTGAAGAATCAATAATATATCAAATATGCTCTATAAAAAGAGCTAAACACAAAAGAATTGAAGAATATGGATATCATAATAGCAATACTATTTTAGTAGTTATAGACGAAGGCGAACTAGGTTTACATCCACAATGGCAAAAGCAGTATTTAAAAATCTTACTTGAAACTCTACCAAAGATATTTCCAAAGAAACAAATTCAACTTATTCTAACTTCTCACTCTCCTTTTTTGGTTTCTGATTTGCCGAAAGAGAATGTTATTTTTTTGGAGAAAGAAGACAATACAGGTTTGTGTAAAGTTTCTAAACTAGACAGTATGAAAGAAACTTTTGGTGCAAATATTCATACATTGCTGACTAATTCATTTTTCATGAAAGATGGACTTACAGGCACTTTTGCACAAGATAAAATTGATAAAGTAATTGATTTACTTAACCAAACAGAAGAATTAAAACCTCATCAAGTTAGTTTTTGTGAAGAGATGATTAAACGAATTGGAGAGCCGATTGTAAAAAATACTTTGCAAAAACTTTTGGATAGCAAACGCCTTCGAAAAGTAGATGAGCATGATGATAAAATAAAACAACTGGAAAAAGAACTAGAACAATTACGTGGATTAGTGAATCAAAAAGCTAGAAAACAATAACGGTACTGACCTATCAAATAAATTAAAGCATTTTTCTGACTTTGACAGTCCTTTCATAAGGCTGTCAATAGTTTAGCAACTAAGCACTCTTTCACTAAACTATTGTCAGAGTTATTTTGGATTACCAAAAACTACTGACAAAGTTTTTATAAACATGTCTTGACTGACTGACAAACTACCACAAAAACTACTAATAAAATGATTCCAATACAACACCGAGATTTAGAGAAAATGGCGCAAAGGCATTGGGAAGAAATAAAACATTATGCTAATAAAGGAACAAAAAAATTTAATTTAAAATATTTCGATGATGCAGTAAAAAAATATTTTTCAGAATTTAATTTTGAGAAAATTGTACTTGCTTCTCCTAATGAAATAGATATTTTAGTAGAAATTTGGAATGCTCATCAATGTAAAGATAAAAGCGATTTTCAGGGTTTTGAAACTTATTATGGCTATTTAACAACTGGTTTTAAAGATGACAAAAATAAAGAAGTAGTAAGGTACAGTTCTAAAAACATTGTAGAAGGTTTAAACATTTCAGTTTGTCCGTACTGTAATCGAAACCATATTAAACTTGTTGAGGTAGAAAGAGAAGTAAAAGAGGAAATAGAAGTAAAGGGAGAAACAGAGAAAATAAAAATACGAATCGATGAACTAGACCATTTCTATCCAAAAGGAAAATATCCATTTTTAGCTGTATCATTTTACAACCTTATTCCAAGCTGTAAAACTTGTAATCAGACTTTTAAAGGAACAAAGTTAGTTTCAGTAAATCCATATTCTAAAATAGAAGAGTTTAGTTTTGGTCTGAAAATCAAAAATTCAAAATTTTATTATAATAAAGATGGATTTTCTATTGATTATAAAGAAGCTGAAAAGGTATTGAAAAAGAACTTTGAAATTTTTCATATAAAGGAACTTTACAACCAACACAAAGATCTCATTTTAGAACTTATCCAAAAACAAATCACTTATCCAGATTCGTATATTGATGAATTATTCCAAAAATACGAAGGCACTTTTTTTAGAAATAGAGAAGACGTAATTCGCCATCTTTCCAACGGAATTATGGAAGAAGAAAATTTCCACCTTCGCCCACTCTCCAAACTTACCCACGACATCGCCAAAGAATTAGGGTTGTTGGATTGATTTGAATAAACCTATTTTAACTTTTTCGTGTTTGAGCAAAAGCTTTGTCCATAGTTTAGAGTACGCCAACCTATTTTTAATAGAAATAGGTTTTTTTTATGCTATTTTTTTAACACAATTTCACACTAAAAACTTAAACTTAAAAGATTAAGAAACGTTAGTAACTCTGAAAACTCAGGAAACTTTCATAATAGAAATAGTTTCCGTAGTTTT
This sequence comes from Bernardetia sp., assembly GCA_020630575.1. Classification (GTDB taxonomy): domain Bacteria; phylum Bacteroidota; class Bacteroidia; order Cytophagales; family Bernardetiaceae; genus Bernardetia. The sequence goes on along the minus strand of JAHDBD010000008.1, from coordinate 25,558 downwards.
GCAAGTGTAAACTCAAGAATAGAATTTTAAGACTATTCAAACTAACAAATAAATAAGAAGTGAAATAACAAATGGATATATCCAACTCACATAACGAGCAAGAAGAAAATGCAAAAAAAACCATTTCTGACGAATTTAAAGCGATTAAACAACATATTGTTGAGGGAGCGCAAGAGCTTTTCTGGACGTATGGACTTCGTAGCGTAACGATGGACGATATTGCAAACAAACTTGCCATGTCTAAAAAAACAGTTTATCAATACATTCAAGATAAAGCAGAATTAGTTTATTTATGTGCCGAACATCAACTTGAAAATGAATTTTGTAATAAAAAAGAAGTATCTCAACACGCTGAAAATGCAATTGTTGAAGTCTTGAAAATTATGGAATACAACAGAAAGTTTTTTCTCAATTTTCATCCTTCTCTTATTTTGGATTTGCAACGTAGTTATCCAAAGGCGTGGAAAATGTTTTTAAGACACAAAGAGGAAAAAATTATTAAAGGCATTCAAGAAAATATGGAAAGAGGAATAAAAGAAGGATTATATAGAGCTGATATCGAACCAGAGGTAATTGCAAGAATGCGAATGGCACAAGTAGAAGCTATCTTTAATCCTCAAATATTTTCTCCAAAATCACACAATATTGGTGAAGTTCAGTTTCAAGTTTTTAGACATTTTTTATATGGACTTGTAACTCTTGAAGGACATCAAATACTAACAGAAGCAATTGCCCAAATAGAATTTAATAAATAAACAGCGTAATTAAAGACAACATTTCATTATTTTCAATTCAATTATTTTTTCAAAAACTACTTAATTATAATGCATCGATTTTTAACTTTATTTTCTGTTTTATTTTTCTTACTTCTTTTTGGAAGTCAGTTAAAGGCACAAGGAAATACACAAGCCACTTCTACCAAAGACTTGGAAAACTATACACTAGAACAATGTATAGAATATGCCATCGAAAACCGTGTGGAAGTAAAAAATGCACAATTAGACAATCAAATTGCTAAAGCAAAAGTAGGAGAAGTAAGAGCGCAAGGCTTGCCACAGCTAGATGCTTCCCTCTCTTTAGTAGATAACTACAAAGTACCTGTAAACTTTCTACCTGCTCAAATTCTGAATCCACAAGCTCCAGAAGGAGAGTTTGTAGGTGTGGAGTTTCAGCCTCAATATGTAGGACAATCAAAAATAGAACTCCAACAGCTTGTTTTTAGTGGTTCATATATTTTAGGTTTGAAGGCTGCTGCTACTTACACAGAGCTTTCTAAAAAACAAATTATTCAGTCAAAAATTGACATTGCAGAGTCGGTCAGTAAAGCCTATTATACTCTTCTTATCAATAGAGAACGTTTAGAGCTTTTAAAGCAAAACTACAACCGACTAGATACAGTTTATCAACAAACAAAGGCATTGTATGAAAATGGTTTTGCTGAAAAAATTGATGCTGACAGGTTGAAAGTTTCTTCAAATAACATCAAAATGGAGATTCAGAATTTTGAGCGTTTGATAGAACTTAGTGATATGCTTCTAAAGTTTCAAATGGGATTACAACAAGAAGACAAACTGACTGTTAGTGGTTCATTAGAAAAATTAGAAATTGATGCCTCAGAGGCTTTAGTGGCTCAAATCAATCCAGAACAGCGCATTGAATTTTCGTTACTCCAAACTCAAAAAGATCTTAATTTACTTCAAATCAGAGAATACAAAGCTCGTTACTTGCCTACTTTAGCCTTTTTTGCTAATTATGGTGCAAATATGGGTTCGCCAGAAGCAAAAGATTTGATTCCTTTTTCAAGCGATAGATGGGTAGCAAATGGTTCTTTCGGACTTAGTTTGAATATTCCTGTTTTTGATTCTTTCCAAAAGCATTATCTAATTCAACAAGAAAAATTTAGATTGTTGAAAACAGAAAATCAAATGCGTGATTTTTCAAGAATAGTAGATTTACAAGTTTCTCAATCAAGTATTACTCTACAAAACAGCATTGACAAACTCAAATTTCAAGAAGAAAATATGGAATTGGCTCAAGAAATTTTTAGAGTAACCAAAATCAAATATGAAGAGGGTGTAGGTTCAAATTTGGAAGTTGTGGAAGCTGAAACAGCATACAAAGAAGCTCAAACCAATTACTATTCAGCTTTGTATGATGCAATGGTTGCCAAAATAGACTTGCAAAAATCACAAGGAACTTTATATACAGTTACCACTAAAGAGTAATCAAAAATACAGTAGGTCAAAGGCTTGCCTTTGACAGAAACAAGACATCTTCTAGCAAATTATAAAATACAAATAAGTCAAAGGTAAGCCTTTAATTTACAACTATTTTATTTTACAATATATCAAAAATAAAAAACCGTAATTTTTAATTCATAATTCAATGAAAAAATATTCTAATAAAATCAGTTACCTATTTTTCTTTGTAGCTATTCTGTCCCTTTCTTTTCTTTCTTCTTGTGGAGAAAAAGAACCAAAAACGCCTGAAGAAAAAAAGGCTGCTTTAGAGAAAAAACGTAGTGAACTAATGGAACTTCAAGGCGAAATTGCTCAACTTGAAGATGCACTAGGAGAAGCAGCAAAAAAAGAAAATCCTTCAAAATTGGTAGAATCAATGCCAGTAAAATCTGAAACTTTCAATCATTATATTGAAGTGCAAGGAACGGTAGAGTCTGATAAAAATGTAACTATTTTACCTGAAATGCCTGCAACTATTATGTCTTTGAAAGTAAAAGAAGGCGATAAAGTTTCGGCAGGACAAGTAATTGCAACCCTTGATGCAGGAACATTCAACAAACAAGTAGCTGAACTTGAAACTCGCCTTTCACTTGCTACAACAGTTTATGAAAAAAGAAAACGCCTTTGGGAACAAAAAATAGGTTCAGAAATCGAATACCTACAATCTCAAAATCAAAAAGAATCATTAGAAAATAATATTGCAACGCTCAAACAACAAATGCGTAAGAGCGTCGTAACTTCTCCTATTTCGGGAACGATTGATGAGGTTTATGCAAAACAAGGTGAACTAGCAAATCCTGCTATGCCAATTGCTCGTGTTATCAATGTTTCTGATGTGCAGCTTGTAGCTGATGTTTCTGAAAATTATCTTTCTGCTGTCAAAAAAGGTGATAAAGTAAAAATCTTCTTTAGTGCTTTAGGAACAGAAATGGAACAAAAAGTAACTTTTGTAGGACAAACAATCAATACTGCAAACCGTACTTTTAAAGTTCAGATTGACCTTCCAAATAAAAATGGAGCTATCAAACCAAATCTTGTTGGAACTGTTAAAATCAACGATTTTCAAGCAGAAGGAGCAATTACAGTTCCTACTAATTTGATTCAGATTGGAACAGATGGAAACAAATTTTTATATGTTGTTAAAGAGGAAGCTGGAAAAAAAGTAGCTAAAAAAGTAGTCGTAAAAACAGGAATGTCGTATGAAGGTTCAACTGTTGTAACTGAAGGACTTTCTGCCAATGACCAAATAATCAGCAAAGGATATAATGAAGTAGTGGACGGAGAAAATGTTCGTTTCATAAAATCATAAAAGTAAAAAATCAGACCCTAAGGGTTTTGAAAACCCTTAGGGTCTAAATAGCATTAGAAATAAAATTCAAACTCATTAAAAAAATAATACGATGAGCGAAACAAAACCAGACCTTAATAAAAAATCAGAACCTCAACAAGATCCAAAACTTGAAATTTTTGGCTTGTCGAAGTTCTCTCTCAAAAACTCTACAAGTGTATTTATTATCACTATCCTTTTTGTAGTAGCAGGTATTTTCTCATACGTTGTTATGCCCAAAGAGCAGTTTCCAGAAATTGTTATGCCGACGGTTTACGTCCAAACAGTTTATCCAGGTAACTCTCCTATTGATATAGAAAACCTTATTACTCGTCCGATAGAAAAAGAATTAAAATCTTTGAAAGGAGTAAAGAAAATTTCTTCTACTTCGGTTCAAGATGCTTCGGCTGTCATTATTGAATTTAATGAAGATGTAGAAGTTTCAGATGCAGTCTTGGATGTAAAAGATGCTGTTGATAAAGCAAAGAAAGATTTACCAAAAGATTTAGACCAAGACCCAAATGTTTTGGAAGTAGATTTTTCTGAAATTCCGATTATGGAAATAAATCTTTCAGGAGATTTCGAACAAGCAAAACTCAAAGAGTATGCTGAATATTTACAAGACGAATTAGAAGAGCTTTCGCAAGTTTCAGAAGCTGTAATTACAGGTGATAGAGATAGAGAAGTTCAAATCAATGCAGATATTTATAAAATGGCTGCTCGTAAAGTGTCTTTTCAAGACATAGAAAATGCCATTATTTCTGAAAACTTAACAGCTTCTGGTGGAGATGTTTTGACAGAAGGGTATCGTCGTTCTCTTCGTGTAGTTGGAGAGTTTAAAGATGTAAGTCAGCTGAATGGAATTATTGTAAAATCTGAGAATAATGAACCTATTTATTTGAATGAAGTTGCAGAAGTAAAAGATTCGTATGTTGAACGCTCTAGTTATGCTCGTCTTGCAACAGGAAATAATTTTGAAGAAAAAGGAAGTCTTCCAGTAATTTCTTTAAAAGTAAAAAAGCGTAGTGGCGAAAACTTAATTGATGCTGCTTATGAAATCAAAGAAATTTTGAAGAAAGCACAAGGTTCTCATTTTCCATCTACATTAGATGTTACGATTGTAAACGACCAATCTGAAAATATGGAAATGCAGATTGCCAACCTTCAAAACAACATTATTTCAGGTGTTATTTTGGTAGTTGTGGTGTTACTTTTCTTTATGGGACTTCGCAATGCGCTTTTAGTAGGTGTTGCCATTCCATTATCGATGCTTATTTCCTTTATGATTCTGAATCTAGTAGGAATTAGTATCAATATTGTTGTTTTGTTTGCGCTTATTTTGGCTCTCGGAATGCTTGTAGATAATGCCATTGTAGTAATTGAGAATACTTTCCGATTTATGGAAGAAGGCTATTCTGCTAAAAAAGCTGCTGTTATGGGTGTGAGTGAAGTAGCTTGGCCAATCATTAGCTCTACAGCTACAACATTAGCAGCCTTTGTTCCTCTTGCTTTTTGGGGTGGAATTATGGGAGAATTTTTGAAATATATGCCAATTACGCTGATTGTCGTCCTTGCTTCTTCACTTTTTGTAGGATTAGTTATTAATCCTGTTTTCTCGGCTTACTTTATGAAAGTAGAAGGAGTGAGCAAAAAAGGAATTAAGACATGGCTGATTGTAGGAATTGTTACTATGATTTTGGCTGCTATTGGATATGTATATGTTGTATCTACAAGTGCTACTAATTATACGCTTCCTAACTTATTAGTTACTTTTGGCTCAATTATTTTCTTAAATATTTATTTGCTTACACCTGCTTCAAACTGGTTTCAAAACAAACTATTGACTCGTTTGGAAGATTGGTATATGAAAATACTGCGTTATCTTTTGAAAGGTTCTCGTCCTTATCTTCTTACTATAGGAATGTTTCTTTTATTAGTATTCAGTTTTGTTTTGGTAGGAAATGTAGGGCTTCAAACAAGTTTATTTCCTAGTAGTGACCCTCTTTTTGTTTATATGTATGTAGAAGCTCCTTTGGGAACAGACATCAAAACAACAAATGAGTTTGCTGAAACAATTGAAAAGAAAGCCTATAAAGTTCTTGCTCCTTATGATGAAATCATTAAATCAATTGGTGTAAATGTAGGTGAAGAATCGGGTGATCCTCAAGATAATTTTGGTAGAAGTGGTGCAACACCTCATAAAGCACGTATTGCAGTTGCTTTTTATGAATTCCAATACAGAAAAGGAATCAGCACTTCGGATATTATGAAAGAACTTTCTACTGAAATGAAAACAATTCCAGGGGTAAAAATCAAAACGGACAAAAACCGTGAAGGACCTCCTGTTGGAAAGCCTGTAAATATCGAAATTTCGGGAGTAGAATATGATGTTTTGGTAAAAGAAGCCGAAAAAGTAAAACAAATGATTGAAGATGCAGGCATCCAAGGACTTGACAATCTTGTTGTTGAAGCTGAAACTGGAAAACCTGAACTTATTCTTACTATTGATAGAGAAAAAGCTCGTTTGTTCGGACTTTCTACAAGCCAAGTAGCCATGACACTTAGAACAGCTATTTTTGGAAAAGAAATTTCGAAATACAAAGATGGTGATGATGATTTTCCTATTCAACTTCGCTTACAAGACAAATACCGTTATAATATTTCAGCTCTGATGAATCAGGTAATTACGTTTAGAGATAATCGTGGTACATATCATCAAATTCCAATTTCTGCGATTGCTAAGATTGATTATAGTTCGTCGTATGGCTCGGTTCGTCGTAAAGACCTTGACCGTATGGTAGCTGTAAGTTCTGGAGTTGTGGAAGGATATAATGCAAATGAAATTGTAGCACAAATCAAATTGCTTATCAAAAGTCATAAATTACCAGAAGGGTATAGCATTAAACTTACAGGAGAGCAAGAAGAGCAAGCCAAATCAATGGCATTTTTGGCAAAAGCGATGCTAATTGCCGTTTCAGCTATTTCGCTTATCTTGGTTTCTCAGTTTAACTCTATCATCAAGCCATTTATTATTATGGGTTCTGTACTCTTTAGTATGACAGGTGTAATGTTAGGTTTGGTAATTTTCCAAATGGATTTCATTATCATCATGACAGGAATCGGTATTATTTCATTGGCTGGTGTTGTTGTAAATAATGCGATTGTACTGATTGATTATACTGACCAAGTTCGTGCAAAACGAAAAGAAGAACTAGGACTTGATGAAGAAGAACATTTGCCTGCTGCTGAATTTTTAGAATGTATCATAAAGGCTGGTTATACTCGTCTTCGCCCTGTACTTCTGACAGCAATTACAACTGTTTTGGGACTTATTCCATTAGCAACAGGTATGAACATAGATTTTGCAAAACTCTATGCGAATTTTAATCCTGATTTTTATATGGGAGGCGATAATGCAACTTTTTGGGGACCAATGGCGTGGGCTGTTATCTTCGGTTTGGTGTTCGCAACTTTCCTTACACTTGTGGTTGTGCCTGCGATGTATTTGATGGCTGACCAACTTTCTGAAAAGATTAGTCCAAGCGCAAAATCTACCGTTATTGCAGAACGAAAAGAGGATTAATAGTTATTTATTTTATGTAAAATTCAAAAGCCTATTCATTTTAAAAAATGGATAGGCTTTTTTTATTAAAAAAATATTATTTCAATTCGTTACGTAGTTTTTTCCATTCTCTCCAAAAAGTCAGATAAGCATTTTTTTCAAACTCTTCATCAGGAAGTATTTTGGGTTCGCTTTTCAAGTAAAACTGTTCTACTTCATCAGCAAAATCAAAAACCAGTTTTTTATACTCTTCAAAGTCTATAATTGCTTCTGTTCCTTTTTCTGAAATATGTTTGACTTTGTTATCTTCTATATGAATTATTTGCCAATCAATACCATGAGGACAGCCAGAAATCACGACAAAATCAACTCCTTCTTCAGCTTGAAACATAAAATGCCCACAGCAAGGAAGTAATTGATTGCCATATCCATTTTCTTTACAATTATAATCTGATTGAAGAGAGCGAAGTAAATAAAGAGCTGTCGAACTCAATGTAAAATTATCTTTATCAGAAATAACTTCATTTCCTATTTTGACATAAACTTTTCCATGAACACAAAGGTCTGTTTTTTCATCAGTATTGGCTAACCAATGTAGTTCTAAAATTTTCAATTCAAAATTATTCATAAACTATTTTTTATTTAATGCTGCTTTAAAATGTTCATAATAAGTTTTGCAATAACTTGGAATCTCTCCTTCTTCATCTTCAACACTCTTTATCATTTGATATAAGCCTATTTTAGTGGAAATATTAAAGTTTGCTGGAGATTTGAAGTGATGAAAAATTAGTTGTTTCAAAATTAGAGATTTACTAAAACCATATCTTTTTTCAAATCTATAAATAGCTTTTCTAATAATTGGATTATCTTCTTTTGAAAAATACCAATAACGTCCAGCTTTCACTAGATTTCCATTTTTATATTCCAAGTCAGCTATGCTATCTAAAATATCTTGGTTATGATAATATTGTTGTAAATATCCCCTTGCACGTATTAAAGCTGTTTTCTTATCATGTTTTTCAACAAGTTGTTGTATACGTACTAAAATAGATGGTTTATTATTTCGTTTGTAAGGAAACATTTTCAATAATAGATTTATATTTTTTACTAAAACAAATCCCCACCAAAAATAATTTCATTCTGACGTTGAGAAGCATAATTCCAGTCTATTCTTGAAGGAGGATTTTTGAAGTTTTTGTAAGCGAGTTGCATCTGTCTAGCAGCTTCCTCTTCTGAAACTCTTCCTGTGGCAGTTCCCAAACCACAACATGCTACTATATTTATCTTTACAGAGTTTTCTATTTCAATATTATGATGATGAACACTTAAAAGCATTGCAAACATTGCTTTATAAACATTATCAGTTCTTGCAATTGTGAGTGGAACTCTCATAGTGGGTGTATGGGCAATGAAGGGGTGTTTGGCATGATTAGTTTCTACAATCATTGAAGTGCCGACAGGTTGTTCTCCTCTATATTTTTCGATGATTCTTTGTTGAACTCTCTTTTCTAAATCTGTTCCAAAATACTTGATAATAGCATAATCAACTCCTCCATCCATCAGACCAAAAGAGTTAGCAGCACTAACCATACAATCAAATTCTTTTAATTTTTCAAAATATCCATTTACAATTTCTACTTCTTCATAACTTTCGAATGATTTTTTCCATTCGTTACAAAGAACAGGATTTGGGTCAATTAGAATTAGTTTTTTCATAGAATTAAAAAATAAACTAGTTACTAAAAAAGCAACTCCATTTATTGAAGTTGCTTTTTTATATTTAAAATGTAAATGTTAGAGTATAAATACAAAATACGCTAAAGCGTATTCTACATTAAATTATTACGCATTCTCCATTGCGTACATCACTCATTACACTTTTATATTTTCCTTGTTTTACTTGTCCGTTTTTATAACGAACTGTAACAACATCATTTCTTCCAGGTTCTTGTGAAACTGTTCTTGGAGCAGTAGGAGCTATATTTTGCTGCGTTCCGTGTGCTCTTTGATTGTCGCTTGTTGTATCAACATCTTCTGCACGATTTACTTCCATCTGTTTTTTAGCTTCTTGTTCTCTACGCATCTGCATTTCTAACTGACGACGTTGAGCATTTTGAAGAGCTTGTAATTCTTCTGGATCAGGTTCATGAAGTTTTGCACGAGAAAGGAAAGAAGTAATTTCTTGATTGATTTCATCTAAAAGTGACCTGAATAATTGGAAGGCTTCCATTTTATAGATAACCAATGGATCTTTTTGTTCGAAACGAGCCATTTGTACTTGCTGTCTCAAATCATCCATATTTCTCAAATGTTCTTTCCAAAGATTATCAATGATAGAAAGTACCATTGTTTGTTCTAAAGTAGCAACTAGATTTGCTCCTTTTTTCTCAATTGTTTCCTCAATATTGACAGGCATCTGAACCATTCTACGTTGGTCAGTAATAGGAATAATTATATCTCTTGCATTTCCTCCACGTTCTGCAAATATGTTTTCTAAAGTAGGAACTACCTTTGCAGCAATATCTTTATTTTTCTGACGATACGCATTATAGGCTTCCTCATAAAGACGTTGAGAAAGAGTTTGGTCATTTAGAGATTGGAATTCAGATTTTGTAATTTCTGTCTGGATTCCTAAAAGAGAAAATACTTCTAAATGGAATGACTCAAAATCTCCTTTATAAATCTGTACTAATTGGTCAGATACTTTTGCAAAAATAAGCATAATATCTAATTCCAAACGCTCTCCAAAAAGTGCATTACGACGACGTTTGTAAATAACTTCTCTTTGTTGATTCATTACATCATCATACTCAAGAAGATTTTTACGAGAACCAAAGTGATTTTCTTCTACTTTACGCTGTGCATTTTCGATAGATTTTGTAATCATAGAATGCTGAATTACTTCACCTTCTTCTAATCCCAATCTATCCATAATTTTGGCAATTCTGTCAGAACCAAACATACGCATCAATGGATCTTCTAGAGAAACAAAAAACTGCGAAATACCAACATCACCCTGACGACCAGCACGACCACGTAACTGTCTATCAACACGACGAGAATCATGACGCTCTGTTCCAATAATAGCTAGTCCACCTGCTTTTTTAGATTCAGGTGAAAGTTTAATATCCGTTCCACGTCCTGCCATGTTAGTTGCAATTGTAACATTTCCTGAAATACCTGCTTTTGCTACAATTTCAGATTCTTTTTGGTGTTGCTTTGCATTCAGAACTTCATGTGGAATCTTACGCATTTGAAGCATTCTACTCAAAATTTCCGAATTTTCTACTGAAGTTGTACCTACAAGAACAGGTCTTCCTTCTTGTACAGAATGCTGAATTTCATCGGCTACAGCATTATATTTTTCACGAACTGAACGGAAAATTTTGTCTTGTCTGTCATCTCTTTGGATAGGACGGTTGGTAGGAACAATAACAACATCAAGTTTATAGATTTCCCAAAACTCTGTTGCCTCCGTTTCGGCTGTACCTGTCATACCAGAAAGACGGTAGTACATACGGAAATAGTTTTGAAGAGTAACTGTTGCGTAGGTTTGTGTTGCGTCTTCAATTTCTACACTTTCTTTTGCCTCTAAGGCTTGATGCAGACCGTCAGAATAACGACGACCATCCATAATACGCCCTGTTTTTTCATCTACAATTTTTACTTTATCTTCCATCACTACATAATCAACATCTTTTTCGAAAAGTGTATATGCTTTCAAAAGTTGCGTTACCGTATGAATACGTGATGTTTTGATAGAGTAATCAGTAAGTAATCTCTCTTTGGTTTCTAATTTTTCTTTATCTGTGAGGTCTTTATCATTGTCTATACGAGCAATTTTTGTAGCAACATCAGGCAGAATAAAGAAACGAGGGTCTTCTCCGTCTCTTGTAATAGCTTGAGTTCCTTTTTCTGTAAGCTGAACCTTATTTTGTTTTTTCTCTACAAAGAAATATAAAGGTTCATCAGCTTCGGGCATACGACGAGCGTTGTCTGCCAAATATTCATTTTCCGTTTTTTGAAGTAAAGCCTTCATTCCTGATTCACTCAAAAACTTAATCAAAGGTTTATATTCAGGAAGACCTCTAAAGGCTCTAAAAAGCGATAAGCCACCTTCTTTCTCATTTCCTGCTTTTATTTTTTGTTTAGCATCTTGCAAGAAATCTTGAGCTAACTTACGTTGAAGTCCAACCAATTTCTCAATACGAGGTTTGAAAATATCATATTCTTGTGTTCCTGCATCTTGAACAGGACCAGAAATAATAAGAGGCGTACGAGCATCATCAATCAAAACAGAGTCTACCTCATCAATCATAGCAAAGTAATGTCCACGTTGAACAAGTTCTTCCGTTTCACGAGCCATATTATCACGCAAATAATCAAAACCAAATTCGTTATTTGTACCATAAGTAATATCTGCTGCGTAAGCTCTTCTTCTTGCTTCAGTGTTTGGCTGATGTTTGTCGATACAATCAACCATCATTTCATGAAACTCAAAAATAGGTGCAACCCATTCAGAATCTCGTTTTGCAAGATAATCATTTACTGTAATTACATGAACTCCTTTTCCTGACAAAGCACGCAAGAAAGCTGGAAGAGTAGCCACCAATGTTTTACCTTCACCAGTTGCCATTTCCGAAATTCTACCTTCATAAAGCACCACACCACCCATAATTTGGACATCATAATGAACCATATTCCACTCAATTTCTTGTCCCATGGCTGTCCATTTGTTGTGCCATGTAACGGTTGCATTATCTCCTTCTCCTGTAATTTCAATTTCGTTGTTATAACGTCCTTCTTGTTGTCTTTTTTGTATAATTCTACGGTCGTGGTCAGTTGCTTTTACAGTAATTTTCTTATTTTCTGTAAAACGTCTAGCTGTATCCTTTACAATAGCAAAAACAGTTGGCAAAACTTTATCTAATACTTCATCTAACTTTACATTTCTATCTTTTTCTAATTTATCTATTTGCACAAATATTTTTTCTTTTGCGTTGATGTCCATTTCTGGGTCATCTGCAATTTGCTTTTTAAAATCTGCAATTTCAATATCTATTTTTGATACGTGTTCATTTATCTCTGCTCTCACATCACGAGTTTTTGCTCTCAACTGATCATCTGTCAATCCATGAAGTTGTTTGTATTCTTGGTTTACTTGTTCTACGTAAGGAATAAGTTTTTTGCGATCTCGTTCCGATTTTGTACCGAATACTTTTGCGACCACGTTTGTAATTGAATTAAACATAATATTTTATATAGTTCGTATTGATTGCTTATTAATATAGCTGCTGTTAAATAGCTGTTTTGTGTTTTGCCGTTTTGCAGATGCTTTTCTATCTAAGTCAAAAATTAAGCAAAGGCGTTTTTTTGTCCAAATTTTACTCAAATTTTATTTAAAATGAATAAAAAAAGGTAAATAATAAACTAAGACCGACAAAATGGCAGAATCTATTGATTTATAATAACATACAAAGTTACGAATCTGAAAGGGAATTTGCAATTTTGAAAGAGTTATCAATGCAAGCGAACTTTCCCTAATACTCTAGTTATTCTTCTTAAAAAAAGATACTATTAAGCGTATCTGTAAAGCAATTATAAGTATTTTCAATAACATGTCTTTTTACAAAAAAAATATAATCAGCTAAATAAAGTAAAACAAAAAATTGATTTTGTTTGTTGAATATCAATACTTACGTAATTACGTCCTCTAAAATTATTCTTATGTTCGATAAAACATCGGAACAAGAACGTTTGAATATTCTGAATAAATATCAAATATTAGATACTCCTGCTGATAGTGCATTTGACAGAATTACTAAACTTGCCGTTCAACTATTTAATGTTCCTATTTCTATTATTTCTTTGGTTGATAAAGATAGAATTTGGTTTAAATCAATTGAAGGATTAGATATAAAAGAAATTCCAAGAGAAAAAGGACTCTGTAACTCAGCTATTTTTTCAGATGAATTTGATGAAATACAAGATACAACTAAACACCCAAACACACTCAATCATTCTTTGGTTTGTAGTGATTTTGGGTTGCGTTTTTATGCTGCTGTTCCTTTAAAAGTTGAAGGAAAGTATAATTTAGGTACAATTTGTATTTTGGATAAAACCCCTCGTGTGCTTACTATTAAAGAAAAAGAAATTCTCCAATCTCTTGCTGATTTAGTTATTGAGCAACTTAAAACTCATTTATCAACAATAGAGGCTATCCAAACACAAGAACATACGCTCAACATGCTTGATTCTCTTTATGAGAGTAGTAATTATTCAAAAAGTTTTATTGGCAAAGATTTGAGAATTATTCATACAAATCAAGTTACAAAAAATATATGTAAGGTGGTTTTTGGAAAAGAACCAAAAAAAGGAGATTCTTTACTAGATTTTATATTACCAGTATTTCAAGAAGAATTTAAGCAATATTATGAAAGAGTATTAGCTGGAGAAACTATTGAAGTAGAGAAACATGAAGGAGAAAATTGGTGGCAGTTTAGATTACTTCCTGTCTATGATAAAAACTCAGATATTATTGGAATTTCTCATAACTTAGAAGACATAACAAAATATAAACACGTGACTTCTCAAGCCAAAAAACTACAACAGGACTTAGATATTCTTGCTCAAAATTTCCCTGATGGATCTATTTCATTAATAGATAAAAATATGATTGTTCTATATACAGGAGGGCAAGGGTATAAGATATATGACATTAACCCAAGTGATTTTTTTGGTAAACATGCAAGTGAAATGCTTCTTCCTCAGTTATATCGTAAATTACAAGAAGCTATTCCCAAAATTTGGCGAGGACTTACCGTTTCGTATGAAGTAGATTATAAAGAGCAAGTATACTTAACAAAAATATCTCCTATACAGAATGAAGATAATCAAATAGAAACATTTGTTCTTGCTGTAACAGATATTACAGACCAAAAGCGAAAAGAGATTAGAATAAAAAAGCAAAATGAGCGTCTGAAAGAAATAGCTTGGCAACAGTCTCACAAAGTTAGAAGACCAGTTGCAACCATTTTGGGATTGATGAATTTGATAAAAATGGAAGAAAATCAACATAATATACTACTTTATATAACTTATCTACAAAACGAAGTAGAATTTCTTGATAAAATTATTCATAAAATAGTTGATGCTACAAATGAAGAATGAACTTTAAAGTGAAGTAATATTAAATTCACAATTCTTTTTTAAAAAGATGCGTATTTTTACAGAAAATAATTATCTGTTATAACAAATCCTTTATCTAATGAACTTTTGTCAAAACACATCTCATAGAAAGCTGTTTTCTTTAACTTATTTGTCAATCGTATTTACAATTATCTTTTCTACATCCTCTTTTGCTCAAGAAGAGACTAAAAGTGATTTAAAAACTGAATTTGTACAGTCAGGCCCTATGGTTGGATATTCTGAAATGAGTGAAATTGGTCTTTGGGTACAAACCAAAAAAGCTGCAAAAGTACATATTGCTTATCGTCCAAAATTAAATCTAGCAACAGAAAAAGCTATTCTAGATGCACCCTTCCAATTTACAGAACCTATCCAAACGAACTCTCTAACAGCTTTTGTTGCAAAACCAGTTTTGAGAAATCTTAATCATTCTACAAAATATGAATATAAAGTATTCATAAATGATAAAGAAGTTCCTTTTGAGTATGATTTGAAATGCCAAACTCAACTACTTTGGCAATATCGAACTGACCCACCAAAAATTAAATTTGCTTTTGGCTCTTGTGTGTATGTAAACGAACCTGAAGCTGACCGTCCTGGAAAAGGATATGGAAGTGAGTACGAAATTTTCACTTCTCTTTATAAAGAAAATGTTGATTTTATGGTTTGGGGTGGAGATAATACTTATTTACGTGACCCAGACTGGGGCAGTCGTTCGGGAATTATGCACCGTTATACACATACTCGTTCGCTTCCAGAAATGCAACCTCTTTTAGCAGGTATTCATAATTATGCTACTTGGGATGACCACGATTTTGGCCCTAATGATTCTGACTATACATTTGCCAATAAAGATATTACTACAGAAGCCTTTCAACTTTTTTGGCACAGCCAAAATACAAGTATTATAGAAGGAGCAAATAATGTAGTAAGCACTTTTACGTGGGGAGATGCACAGTTCTTTATGTTAGATAATCGTACTTTCAGACAAGCACAAGATTATGAAGCTGAAAATAAAAGTTATTTTGGCGAAAAACAGGTGCAGTGGCTTATTGAGTCTTTAGTTTCTAGTAAAGCTCCTTTTAAATTTGTGGTAGCTGGTGGACAAATTTTAAATGAAAGTGCAATCTTTGAAAACTATGCCACCTACAAAGAAGAACGTCAGAAAGTATTAGATGCCATTCAAAAACAAAATATTGAAGGTGTAATTTTTCTTACAGGTGACCGTCATCATAGTGTAATTACTAAAATCGAACGTGAAAATGATTATCCTTTGTATGATATTACTTCTTCTTCCATTACAGCAGGTTCTGCCACACCAAAAGAAGACGAAAATCCGACAGCCATTAAAGAATCATTTATTGTAGGAAAACACAATTACGCAGTCATTGAAATCGATGGAAAACGTAAAGAACGTGTTATGAAAATTACTTATAAAGACAAAGATGGAAAAGATTTGTATTCACTTACCATCAAAGAAGACGAACTAAAACGAGCAAAGAAATAATTATTTGATTGTTTGTGTCGCTTTGCTAAAATACCAACAAGCGCATGGTGGCAGTTTTTAGTTGCATAATTTTGCTATTCTAAAATGTTTTAAAAAAAAATCACACCTTGTGTAACATCACCAAATAATTAAAGTAAAAAATCAAAAATCCTGTAAAATCATTTAAGTTTTACAGGATTTTTTTGTTCAAATAAATTATATTCAAAACAGTTTTTTCTTTGATTTAAAGACTAATCCTCTTTTTTAAAGTCTTCATTTATTTTATCTTCTTTTAAATCATTTTCTTCTGCTACAAAGATAGTTGTATCTTCATCAGATGTATCAGATATTTTATCTTCTTCTGTATTTTCCGTATTACTTGAGTTGTCTGTTCTAATTTCATCTTCTAAAGATTTTTCCACTTCTATTTCAACAACTTCTTCTTTTGGAAAGAAACGTTTTTGCCAAATCAAGATAATACAAACTCCTATAAAAATAGCTGCATCAGCGATATTAAAAATTGGAAAAAATGAGTAATGGTCGCCACCAACAAAAGGCAAATTATCAGGAAAATAGCCTGAAGCAATATCAAAATAAAACATATCGATTACTTGCCCATGAAACCAAGGATAAAAACTTGGTTCATTTCCATACATAGCAACAGCATTTCCTTCTATAAAAACACCATAAAAAGTAGAATCTACAATATTTCCAAATGCTCCTCCTAAAATAAGAGCCATACTAAAAACAAAGCCTTTTGGAGCATCACGCAATGCAGCACGAGCCATCACATAAGCAATTCCTATTCCTGCAAAAATTCTAAATACAGTCAGGATAAGTTTTCCATAATCAGAACCCAACGTAATACCAAATGCCATTCCAGGGTTGAGTGTATAATGAAGTTTGAACCAGTCGCCAAAAATCAGAATGTCCTCACCTAAAGAAAGTGTAGAATGAATATATAATTTGAGAGCTTGGTCAATAAGAATTACGCCTAGCGCAATAAGAAAATAAGGTAGGTATTTCATGTAATTTTTAGAAAATCAAAAAGTAATTTGGCGTGTATTAAAATCTAAGTGATAGGCTACACAATCAGATTTTAAAAACGTAACTACAAATTTATTAAAAATGAAGCGTTTAATTAGTAAGACTTAACAAGTTTTAGCGACTAGAGTTATTAATTCTTATAAAAAACCTAAAAAACACTGAAAAAATAAAGAAAGAATCTCTAAAAAAGTTTTTTTTACTGCATTTCAAAATGACTAATCTATCTAAAAAGTCAAAAATTTGTTACTTTTGCAGCCTTGTAACATACACTTCGTATGTAAAATAAAAAAATAGTTTATTCAAAATAAAATCTATCATGAAATTCAAACATACATATCCTTATTTTCTATCAAAACTATTTTATACAGGAAGTTTTGTAGGGCTTGTTTTTTTGAGTAGCTGTTCTAATTCTTCTAAATTAGAGGGTGAATGGGTGCGTTCAGATTACAAAGGTACACTTCAAGTTACAGATGAAAAAATAACTTTTGATAACATTACTGAAAGAGACTATGAAATTAATGAAAATAAATTAAAAGTAATGGCTTATGGAATTGCTGATAGTTATCAATTTGATTTCAAAGGAGATACACTTGTTTTGACTAAAGGAAGTTCAGTTCAAAAGTTTATTCCAAAAGAAAAAACACCATCAGATGAAGAGCAGATAAGAGTATTTTTAGAGTCTGAAATTGAAAAAGCATTCAAACAGAAAATAACTGACTTACAACTAGAAAAAAAGCATTGGGGAGATATAAAACAAACTATTCATTTAGAAAAAACACCTTCTATTACTGATGATGAGTGGGTTTATCTAGCCAAAACTACTTTTGAAGATGCTGCAATGCCAATAGCAACTATTTTTGTGCGAGTTGGAAAAGATAAAATAGGTCTTTTAAAACCTATTTGGAAAGAGATTTTGGAGTCAAGTACAAAGCGTTATCTAATCCGTTCGATGGGGATTCCTACTGAAAAAGTAGAACTTATTCCTACTGTAGGAAATGGATTTGATGTTATTGTTACGACTGACAATGGAAGCGAACTTCCTTTAACTCTTGATCCACAAACAGGTGTGTTTCCAAAGCAAGATAAAGAAGCAGTTTCAAGCTACTTTCAATATGTAATGAGAAAAAAATATGGCGTTAAAACAATAGAAAAGTTAAGTTTTGAAAAAGCAGAACAGAATAATTACGAAGGAAAAATGCTTCTTGAAAATGGAAATGAAGTAGCTATTACTTATACACAACAAGCAGGACTAAAATTTCCCAATATAAATGAGACAAATAAAAAACTACTCGCTCAACGCTTTTTAGAGAATGATTTGGAAACAAAGCTACAAGTTGAAAGCGCACAAATAGTGAATAATTTTGTTCAACTTACTGTTAAAACTGAAAAAAATGAAAACTTGGTTGCCTTTGTAGATATAGTTCGTGGCTGGTATCCTGAAAACACTTCTACTTCACTTGCAACAACACTCCGTTATCGCATTGAGAAACATATAACAAATGGACTAAAAGTTAATTCCGTTTTGCTCAATCAGAAAGATGAAAATAAATATGAAGGAGCAGTAGATTATTCATCTGGTGCTGTAAACAAAATTGTTGTCGAACACAAAGGAACAACTTTTAAGTGGGAGTTTGTAAAATAACATTTATGGTTGTCTGAAAATGTAGAGGTCGTTGGTGAGACACCAACAACGGCAAATCACCATTGTTGGTGTCTCACTGACGATTTTACTCAAAAAAAAAATCAACAAGCAGTTTTATTCGTTTTTGGTTAAATTTCTAAAACACAAAACCCTAAAAATTAGATAATAAAAATCTAGTTTTTAGGGTTTTTAAGTTCTATGATAGAATAAAGCAAATTTTAGTTTGCCAAACTTACAGCTTTTCCAAAAAGGGTAGCCGAAGTACAATCATTGACATGTACATTTACATACTGTCCTTTTTCATAATTTTCTCTAGAAAAAACGATTACTTTGTTGTCTGTCGTTCTGCCTTGTAAGTCTTTATCAGAGCGTTTTGATTCTCCTTCTACCAAAACTTTATGGGTTCTGCCAATCAATCTTTGATTACGAGCTAATGAATGTTTTGATTGAAGCTCAATGATTTCACTTAGGCGTTTTTTCTTTACATCCATCGGAATATCATCCAAATATTTCTTTGCTGCCAACGTTCCAGGTCGTTCAGAATAGAAAAACATATAGGAATAATCGTAATTTACATATTCCATCAATGTCAAAGTTTCTTGATGTTCTTCTTCTGTTTCTGTACAAAAACCTGCAATCATATCCGAACTAATAGCACAATCTTCTCCCAAAATCCTACGGATTGCATCTACTCTGTCAATATACCATTCACGGCTATAAGTTCGGTTCATGAGTTTCAAAACTCTACTATTTCCACTCTGAACAGGCAAGTGAATATACTTACAAATATTTTCATATTTTGCCATGACATGCAGAACGTCGTCTGTCATGTCTTTTGGGTGTGAAGTGGTAAAACGAACTCTCAAATTTGGGTCTATTTGAGCCACCATTTCTAAAAGTGTAGCAAAGTTTTCGTTTCTTACTTTTTCTCCTGTTTCTTTTTCAAAATTCTCGGCTCTTATCGTTCTTGGGACGTTTGTCCATTTATAGGAGTCTACATTTTGTCCTAACAAAGTAACTTCTTTATAGCCTTCTTTGACCAAATCTTTAATTTCTTGCACAATCGAATCAGCAGGACGACTACGCTCACGTCCACGAGTAAACGGCACAACACAAAAACTACATACATTATCACAACCTCTCATAATAGACACAAAAGCAGAAATTCCATTACTATTCAAACGAATAGGCGAAATATCAGCGTATGTTTCTTCTCTTGAAAGCAAAACATTAACAGCTTTTTGTCCGTCATCTACCGAACCAACAAGTTTTGGCAAATCACGATACGCATCAGGTCCAGCTACTAAATCGACAATTTTCTCTTCTTCTAAAAATTTGTGTTTCAAACGCTCTGCCATACAACCCAAAACACCAACCATCATTTCAGGTTTGCGCTTTTTGAGTCCGTTGATATGAACTAGACGTTTACGAACGGTTTGTTCGGCTTTCTCACGAATCGAACAGGTATTTAGGAAAATTAAATCAGCGTCTTCTGCTGTGTCGGTTGTTCCAAAACCGTGTTCTTGCATAACAGCAGCCACAATTTCGCTATCAGCAAAATTCATTTGACAACCATAACTTTCGATGTAAAGTTTTCGCTGTCCTTCTTTAGAATTATTAGCCGTTTTTTTGACTGTTTCGCAAGGTTCGTGTATAGCTTCACTTGCGTTGGAGTCAATGATTTCAATATCAGCAATTAATTTATTCATTTTGAATGTTTTTTTATTATCTTTTTCTAAGTTCGTTTATTTAAAACTCAGCTTTTTCTATCAACTTACAAAGTTAATGAATTAGTTCTTATTTGTGGGAATAAAATTCTAGTCAAGTTTATAAAACTTTCTTAGTAATTTTTTGGTAATCCAAAATAAATCTGACAATAGTTAAAATGTAAACATATATTTTGAACTATTGACAGTCTTCTGAAAGGACTGTCAAAGTTTTTTTATTCCAACCCTATCAAAAACAAGTAAAATTATTTAGGGTTTTGCTTTTTTTTGGCTAATTTTCTTTGAGTCATCTATTTTTATTTGAATAATCTATAATAAAAACTTATACTGATTTTATGTTGTAAAATAATAATAGAAAAGTAAGAACAGGTTCAAAAGAAATTTTCTCTTACTTAGGAGGTTTATTTAAGCAAAAAAATCAGAAAACAGCTATTTAAGCTGTAGAAGAGAATGCAAAAGATGAAAAAGCAGCTACAAAATTAGAAGTTGTTTTAGAAAATGCTATTGAAGATGAAGAAATAGAAAAATTCAAAGCTCTTTTAGCAGAACATCAGCCTACTATAAATTCGAATGTTCAGACAAGAATCAGCCATAGTAAAAATGTAATTTCAAACTCTAATTTTGGGAATATTGGAGGGAGTTTTAGAGTAGGAGATAATATTACTAAAGGAAAGTAGATTTTTCTATCTTCAAAAAACCTAAACGACGGCTTTATGCCTCGTTTACAATTATAAGATAAAATTTTAACTCTCGTTGAGGTTCAAATGAAATCGTCAGCGAGGAAAATAAATAACAACAAAGACACTTCAATTTTTTGAAGTATCTTTTTAGCTTCATAAAAACATATTTTCCAAAATTTTAAGAAAAGAAGTATTCCAAAAAATCGTAACTTTACAAACTATTTTATCAATCAAAAACTTGATAATCAGTATCATATAGCCTAAAATACGTCCAGCTCTACTAATTTATATAAAAAAACAAGTTCTATGAATCTTCATACATCAAAATATATTCATTATTCCTTTTTACTTCTTCTTACTTTTTTCTTTGCTTCTACTAGTTTCGCTCAAAATTCAGTTCTTTCAGATGGACAAATTTTGAAGCTCAAAATAGAAAAAAAAGGAGTACACAAAGTTACTTTCCAAGACCTTCAAACAGCAGGTCTAAATCCTTCTGCTATCAATCCAACTAACATTCAAGTTTTTGGAAATGGTGGTGGAATGCTCCCACAAGCAAATTCGGCTTCACGTATTTCAGATTTGAAGGAAAATGCTATTTTTATAGAGTTGGGAAGTGATAATGTTTTTAATGCAGGAGATTATATTTTGTTTTATGCACAAGCAGCCGACATTCATACTTACGATGCACAAGCAAATGATGCTTTGAAATTTAGTTTTGAGAAAAATCTGTATGATGATTTTAATTATTATTATCTAAAAATTGGGAATCAAACAGGAAAAAGAATCCAAACAGCCGAAAACCTAAGTGGTGGAACAAGAATCACAACCTATAACGAAATAGCACATCACGAATTAGACGAAATAAACATAATTGGAGATTTAGCAAACTCTGGTGGTGGAGGTTCTGGCAGAATGTGGTTTGGAGAACGTTTTGATTTTGTTACAGAAGCAACTATCAACTTTGAATCTGAAGGTTTGGTAACTTCTAAGCCTGTTTTGTTGCGTGCTTCGGCAACGGCATATTCATCTCGTGCTAGTGATTATACTTTTTCTATTGCAGGTCAGGATTTTGGAAAACTTCCCATTGCAGCGTCTCAAATTTCTACCTATTCTAAAAAAGGAGATCTAAATACAGCTACTTTTTCATCAAACCTTAGCTCTTCGCCTGCTTCTCTTCCTGTAAAGGTTACCTACAACAAAACAGATAATACAGCTTTTGGAAATTTAGATTTTCTGACTTTAGAGTTTACTCGTACATTGTCCTTTTACAAACAAAATACCCATTTTCGTTCAGTAGCTTCTTCTCAAAGTGAGATTGCTAAATTCGAATTTTCTCAAAGACCTGCTTCTATGCGTGTTTGGAATGTGAGTAATTTGTTTGATATTCAAGAAATTCCTGTCAATTCTTCAAATCCAAATGCTTTCGTCGTGCGAACAAATAGAAGTTTACAAGAATTAGTAGCCTTTGATGTAAATGCAGAATTGCCAGCACCAGTAGAAATAACAACTTTAACCAATCAAAATCTGCATGCTCTTCCTACGCCTGATTTTTTGATTATTACCCACGAAGACTTTTTAGATGCAGCTCAAAAACTAGCAGCTTTTCATAGTGAAACAGATGATATGGAAGTTTTGGTAGTAACGGTTAGTCAGATTTGGAATGAATTTTCATCTGGAAGACAAGACGTTTCTGCTATTCGTGATTTTGTTCGTTTTTTATATAAAAATCAAAATGATAAATTGCGTTATTTGCTTCTTTTTGGAGATACAAGTTATGATTATAAAGATAGAGTTCAAGCAAATAATAATTTTGTTCCTGTCTACCAGTCTAGGCAATCCTTAGAACCTGTCGAAACATTTTCATCAGAAGATTTTTATGGGCTTTTAGAAGATAATGAAGGAGAATGGTCTGAAAGTTTTCAAGTAGAACAAGAAGATTTAGACATCGGAATTGGAAGAATTCCTGTCAGAAGTCCAAGTCAAGCCAATTTAGTTGTTGATAAAATTATTGGTTACTCTCTTCCTCAAACACTAGGAAAATGGAGAAATAAAGTCGTTTTTGTAGCTGATGATGGCGATGGAAATATTCATTTAAGAGATTCTGAACAGCTTATTGATATTGTTGAAAGTTATAAGGGTTATCAGGCTGAAAAATTATATGTTGATGCTTTTCCTCAAATTTCGACTTCAAATGGAAAATTCTCTTTCAAAGTACGTGAAAAGTTAAATAATGATGTAAATGATGGTTCTTTGCTTGTCAATTATATGGGACATGGTTCGGAATCTAGTTTGGCTACAGAAGCTGTTGTAGATTTAGCTTCGGTTTCAAATTGGAAAAATCTCAATAACCTGCCTATGTTTGTTACGGCTACTTGTGAGTTTGGTCGTTATGATAATCCAGAAGTTTTTTCGGTGGGAGAAAAGCTAATGACAAATGAAGATGGTGGAGGAATTGCGCTTGTAACCACAACACGCCCAGTAACAGCTTCGACAAATTTTATTTTGGCAAAGGCATTTTATAATAATGTTTTCAAACGTTTGCCAAACGGAGAAATGCCAAGACTAGGAGATATTATCAGAGCAACCAAGAATGAAAGTCTTTCAAGACAAAACAGAAACTTTACACTTTTGGGTGACCCTGCACTTCGTCTCAATTATCCCAAAGAAGAAGCTATTATTACAGAAGTAAAAGCAAATGGCGTAATTTCAGAATCTGTAAAAGCATTAGATAAGGTTACTTTATCTGGACAAATTGTAAATAATGATATTCTAAGTTCAGATTTTACAGGCACTTTGGATATTACTATCTATGACAAACCTGCTGAACTTAGAACGTTAGGAGACGAGTCTCAACCTACCTATTATACAAATTGGCAAAACGTTTTATACAAAGGAAAAGCAAAAATTAATCAAGGTAAATTTGAAGTTACTTTTATAGTTTCGAAAGATATAAATTACAATTTGGCTAGTGGAAGAGTGGCTATGTATGCTCAACACGAAACTCAAAACCGAGATGCAAATGGCTTTTATGGTATTAAGGTGGGAGCAAGCAATAATAATGCACCAAGCGACAATACAGCACCAACAGCACAAATTTGGATAGAAGATAAGACCTTTGTTTCAGGCGCAAAAGTTCCTTCAAACACAACTCTTTTAGCAGAAATTAGCGATGAAAACGGAATTAATCTGACAGGTTATGGAGTAGGAAGGGAAATAATGGCTGTTTTGGATGGAGAAGCAACTCAAACTTTTATTCTGAACGATTATTTTGAATATGAAGAAGGAAGTTATCAAAATGGAACAATCGCTTTTCCTTTGCAAGATTTAAAAGTAGGAAAACATACTCTTACTTTCACTGTTTGGGATAATTATTCCAATCCTATCACAATTGAAGTAGAATTTTATGTAGAAAACAAATCTATCGAAATTACAGAAATTACACCTTTTCCAAACCCTTTTTGGAGTAGTGTAGATTTTAATGTTATTCATAGTCGTACGGGTGATGACATTGATGTAGCCATAGTAGTTTATGATGTTTTGGGAAGAGCTGTCAGAACAATTCGTCAGAGTTACATAAACAATAACGGTAATTTTACAAATATTTCGTGGAACGGAAGAGACAATACAGGCGCACTTGTAAAAAATGGAATGTATATCTGTAAAATCTATATTCATTCGCTTCAAGACGATGCTGTTGGAACTAATACAGTAAAAGTTATTTTGAATAGGTAAATCAAGTTGTGAATTATTAAGTATTTCAGACTTTCTAGTCTGAATAAGTAACATTTTTTATTCAAAAACTCTTTTTCACTTTTGCACAGACTAGGAAGTCTGTGATACACACACAAAATGAATTATTCCGATTCAATAGATTTAATAGAACGACTAGCCTCTTTAGATTCTGACAATCAACCAGATTCAGAGGAGGCTATTTTGTGGGATTCTGACCCAAAAAAAGGTGTTTTATATGGCACAAATAAAGAAGGAGAAAAAATTCTTGATTTTCGTGTTCCAATTACTTTCCCTACACTTCCAACAAGAGAAGACGAACAAAGAACACTTTGCCTTTCAGATTATTCTGAACAAATTCCATTTTTACCAAAACCGTATTTGCTAATTTTGATTCAAGCAGGAGCAGCTTCTTTAGGTTATTTTGAAGAAGACGAACTAATTTATCACAAAGTAATTACGGCTTATATGGTCAGAAAAAAGCAAGGAAAAGCACAAATAAAACACCTCAACTCAAAAGGAAAATCTCGCTTGGGTTCTCGTATTCGTTTACAAAATACAGTTTGGTTTTTCGAACAAATCAACTTAAAATTAAAAGAATGGCACAAAAAATCAGCTATTTTTGATAAAGTAGAGCGCATCGGACAAAGTGGTTCGCCTGACTTATGGCATTTATTTTACACTTCAAAAGAAGAAGCTCCCTTTCAAAAAAATGATTCTCGCCTTCGCAAAATTCCTCTAACCGTCCATACTCCAAACTTTGAAGAATTACAAAGAATAAATAGTTGGGTCAATCATGGAAAGCTAACGACGTACAAAGACAATCTGCAATTTTTGAAGAATTTGGGTGATGTGATTGAATGGTAATTTCAGTTATCAGTTATCAGTTATCAGTTATCAGTTATCAGTTATCAGTTATCAGTTATCAGT
>JAHDBD010000050.1 GCA_020630575.1 Bernardetia sp. | reverse complement strand
AGTACGAGTTTGTGGGTCTGCTCCTGTTGTAAATGTTTCAGTATAAATTTTTGGAACTCCTGCTGTTTTTTCATCTACATATCCTTGATCGACAAAACTACGAGCTGTATAATCAGCAGAGCAATCAGCAGCGTAACTCAAAGGGCCTCCAACAAACTGTCTATTTGCTAACTCAAGAGAAGTACTTGGATTCTCTCCATCGTCATGGCGTAATGTCCTTATATTCACAATGTCATTATAGTTCATATCTAAATCATTGTCCATTTGTCCACTTCCATCAGTAGGCAAGTAATCAGAAGAACCTCCTCCAGAATTACCCTCTAAATCAGATACTCTAGTATCTAAATCTTGCACATCATTTTCAAGCTGTGATATATCAGGCGTTTGTCCATCTTGTCCGTCCTGTCCATCATTCCCTACAAGACTATCTAAAAAAACTTGTTCCGTTCCTACACCTCCATTTTGCAGCCAAATTTCATAAGCAGAAAGTCCATTTACTCCATCTTGTCCGTCCTGTGGAACTGGTAGGTTATTAACAGTATCTTTTAGTGTTTCTACCTCACTATCTACAACGTCCATAACCTCACGGACTTTTTCAGGTGTGTTTAATTTTTCGTTGTTGTCAAGAATTGTATCATCTGACTTTATTTTTATTGCTCCCATAAGTTCAATTAATTATAAGTTATTGGTAAACAGTAAAACTGAATACGCTAGTAAATGTAAAATAAGTAAGTGTTTATTTTTTAAGAGAAACCATCAGAAAAGCCATCGGAAAAGGCTCGTGTTTCTTCTTCTGTATCGTATTGAGAAAGAATAGTATCAATACTTTCTTGTATTTCATAAACACGGTAATCATTCAAACCAAATTTGACAGAAACATAAATTTCTGTAAAGGTTTCGTAAGGAATGATTTTAAAGATGTATTTTTTATTTAGGTAGATTTCTGTACTATTGAGAAGCGTAACAAAAATACATTCCTTTATTATTTTCTCTAAGTCGGTAGGTGTTTCTGAAACCTCAATTTCTTGTGTGTTTCTCAAAACAAAATTTTCAACTTCGGTATAAATAAGAGTACCATTATTGATAGACCTCATCTTGAAAATATAATCAGAGTTGATATATATTTCTTTTCCTTCTAGTGTTGTAAGTTCTTGTAGCATAGTTATAATAGGCTAAAAATTAAAAAAAACTGTTCAGCACTTAGCCAAACAGTTTTTTAGTGCAAAAAAATAATCAATCTAAACTCTAGCCTTTACGAGCATCAATCAAAGAGAAGCCTAGTTTTGCTGTTGCGTTTATCCAAGCCTGAGCATCTTCAAAGACAGCTTCTACTTTATCATTTGGAATGTCAAAGTGTTTCGCAAAATCTTCTTTCACTTCTTGTTGTTCTTCATCGCTCATGTCTATATACTCACGAGGAATATGTTTGAGGTTTGGAATATCTCCAATTGATTTGAGAACTAAGTTTGAACCTGCTCCTATGATGGTGTCTAAGTCAGGGTCTTGTGCAATAGTAACTACACCTTCGGTCAAATTGCCTGCAAAACGGTATGTTTTTTTGATATTTTCTACACCGTATTTTTCTGTTTTTTCTTGTTGAATTTTCATAAGAATTGTTTGTTAATTAACTGGTTGAAATTGAATAAATGAAAATCTGATTTAAAGACTAAGTAAAATAGACTATGTTACGTCACTCTTTTCTTTAATTGAGCGCACATCAAAGGCAAGCTCTCTTACTTCTGTCAAAATTTGCTGTTGTATGACTTCTCTTTGAAGTTCTTTTTCTTCTTGTTTTTCTAACTCTTCTTTTCTTGTTTGAGCCTGTTCGACTTTCCACTCATTGAGTAGTTTTACTTCGGCTTTCAAATCACGAAAAACAAGGAATTGTCGAAACGTCCAACCTAGAGCAGAAAATAAACCTGTGGTTTGAAAGAAGTCTAAGCCATCTTTCATGCTCATTGTTTCTAATAAAAGTAGCATAGATTATTTGGTTACGGTTTTGAACATTACCCACATAAGAAGGCAAACTACAAAGGTTACTAGAAATGTAGCCCCTAATTTGATATAAGTAGAATCTTCTAATTCCACTTTAAAATCCATTTTTACACCGTCCTGACCTATTAGATTAGCAATGTTAGCAATTGTTTGCGCTCCGTTTTTTTGTTGTGCCATAATTCCGAAATTGAATGTTTTTTAAATTCTTTTATTGAAGTTTTTGAAAAAGATTTATATATATTTCTCAAATCCTAGTGCTTTGAATAAAGACCACCAAACACCAGTTTTTGAAGGCTTTGCAGCTCCTTGTTTTATTGTAATCGGATCAAGATAGCGTTCGACGGCTGCTTGTGTCTTAGAGCCAAACTTTCCATCTTCTGATAGCTTTGAGAAAAACTTTTGATTTAGTCCTTTTTGTAGTGCTTTTACATACTTTCCTGTACTTCCTTTTTTGAGTGGAAAGGTAGAATCAGGTAAGTTTGAACTTCCTCCAGTATTTGTTCCGTTTCCAGTTGTATTTCCAGTAGAAGTTTGTGAACCTCCAGTATCTGCATTAAAATTCAAGTTTGTTGAATTTGTAGATTTATCTTTTTTAGACTTCAAAACGGCATAAATAACAACCGAAATAATAGCTAGAAAAAGGATAAATGTTACTAATTTTTGATGATGTTGTTGCATAATTAAATAGAGTAAGTGTTATTTTGCGTTTCTGATAATCATTTTAGCATGTTCTATTTCTGAACCTTCATCTAAAACAGATTCTAACCAGTTATTCAATGTTTTGCCAGTTTTAGCCTCTAATCGTTTTGACAGACCTAAAAGCTGTGATTTGGACTTGTTAGAAATAACAGAGTAAATAGTATCTTCATCATCGTTGTACCAAGTTCTCGCATTTTCTAAGGCTTCTACATCAGCATCAACCGTAGGATAATATTCAGCTTTCACACCTGTAAGACCAACATTGACATCATTTTGTGTTTCTCCAATGCCTGATAAAATGTTCGCTTCCAAAATCTTTTTTTCTTTGTCCTTTTTATCTTTTTGGTAGATAAAATAAACCACTACTAAAAAAATCATAAAGGCAATGATTGAGTAAGTATAAAATTGTTTATCAGTCTTTTTCATAATTAAATAGGTTTTACAGAGCTTGCTAGTTCTGCAAATGCTTGGGGGTTTTTTGAAATATTTACAATGGAATAAAGAACTACACCTAAAACAATCAGAAGAATAATTCCAATAGAAACACCTACCATTTTCATTGTTCCTGTAACAGAAGAAAAACTACTATCCCAGTCTTTTTGTATTTCTTGCCAAAAATTCCCCTCCAGTTTCACACCCTGTTTTTCCATATATTCCTGTAATTCTAAGAAGTTAGAAATAGTAGAATCAATGCGTTTTTCATAAGCTAATTTGAACAATCGGTTTGCTTCTTTACGTCCGTAACGGCGTTTCATAGCTTTATGCCATTGTATCCAAATTGTACCATTCGCATTTTTGTAAGGAATATTTGCAATACTGTTTTTCATAGTGATTAAAGTCCTAATCTTAGTTTGTTTGCTGCTCTTTTGGTAGCTTCTCTACGAGAGAGCTTAGGAACTGTAATTTGTTTTGTTCCTGATGATGTTTGCATTTGAGTAGCTAATTTGTTGATTTGTTGGAGTTTTGAACCTTTGTAGTTCTTCTTTCCTGCTTCACTACGTTTAGCTTTTGTTTGAGCCTTTGTAGGTTTTTTGTGAGTTGTTTTTGTAGGCTTTTTAGCTACTGCATCAAATAAACTCTTCTGTGTACTTGTAGATTTTTTACGAGTTGTTCGGTTAGATAAACGAACTTTGTCTTTCGGTCTTTTCATAACTTTTGTTTCATTTTAGAGATGAGTAAATCAAATTCTTTTCTAACACTTCTCATTTCTTGTTCTGATGGATAATATTTAGGATTAAAAGAATTAGATAGTTTATTTTCATTGTATTTGCCTTTTGATAGAAATGTATTGAAGTATCCTTTCTCTTTCATTTTTAGATATACATACACTTCAAAACTACGTGCGAATATTTCACAAGTTTCTTGATAATATTTACTTCGTGTTTTTGCTATTCGCTTACCAAAATCTGTTTTTGTCTTTGCTGTGCTATCTGTAAAACAGAGTTTCATTAATAGATTTTTCATTAAGCCAACTAATCCAGTTTGAGGAACATTTTTTAGTTGATTAATGCTCAAACTTCCATAAGACAAACTATTATTTACACCCCCACCTACAAAATAATCAAATGCATGTCCCCATTCATGAGTTAGTGAGCGCATACCTCCAGAGTTTACAAAGGCTTTTCTATAAGCTGAATCATTAAATCTTTCAGTATCCTTGAAACGAGTAAGGTTAATGATATGATTGTATGGTTCGTAATGAGCTAATGCGCTACTTGCTCCTCTAGCTCCAAATGCAATTCCTAAATTCAGACCTATTTTTGATTTTGGAATAGACAAAGTTTCAGCTAAATCATAGAGAGCTGCTGAAAGACCAACTAAGTAATTGTATCTATCTTCATAATTTGTCCACTTACCAAATTCAAAACCTCTGATACCAAACATCTTTTTGAGTAGTTCAAAATCATTGGCATTTTTGAGATATTTTTCAGGTAATTTGATACCTTGTCGAAAACTCTTATCTGTTGGATTGAGAATAAGACGAGGGGGATTTTTTCTCCAGTAATCAGCCTCACGACCATCTGCTAACCAATCTGATTTTATACGACCATCACGAATATCTTTACTTGATTTTCTCATTGTTTTTGAGCTACTAGTTATTTTTTTCTTTGGTGCAATCCTTTTTTTAGCTGCTTTTGCTGTTTTTGAAAAAGTTGAATTTTTAAAAGTTAATTGCAAACTAGGATAATCTTTCAAAACTTCACTTCTTACTGTTTTACCTTCTGAAAGAGCTTTTTGAATAGTTTTTTTATGTGCATTTTTTAAGGAAAAAGAGTTATTAACTCCTTCGTTATCTCTTTTTGTTTCTGACTTGTGGTGTTTCTTTCCTAATTTTCCCTCAAAAAAAGCTACATCTTTAAAGTGAACAGTAACATCATAAGTTTTTGAACCAAGTCCTGATACACGTGCGCTACTTGTCCATTTTCCATTACTTTTGCCTATTCTCATAAGCTCCTTTGCTTTTCCAATAGGTAATCTAAAAATAGCTGCTCCGTGTTCTTTTAACATTTCATTAAAAGTCAGTTCATAAAACTCTTTTGCTTTTTTTCTCATAGCTTCACTTCTTTAACAATTTTAAAATTTCATCTTTCCAAATGATTATAATTACTACAAGGGCAATAATTGCAACAGCTCCAAACAATTTGGACAACGTACCAATACTTTTTTTTTCAAGTTTTCAAACTTGAATTGAAAATCTGCTACTCTGCGTTTCCAACCTTTTAGATTTTTACCTAATTTTGGATTTGCAGCAACAATATTGTCATATCTGACATACATTTGCCCTATCAAATCTCTAAATAAACGGTCTTGATTGAGTCGGTTAAAAGCTGCTGCTGTACGTGAGCCTACTGCTCCATCAATGGCTAAGTTTCCGTTATATTTTTTATTGTACCAACGTTGATAGTGCATAATAGCACCACCACCACCACCCCAAACAGCTTCTGCAAAAAAAGCACTCACTCTACCATCTTCGAATTTTGCACCACCTGACCAATCCCAGTAAAACTTCGCCATACCTACATGCCATTCAGGTTTCATATTTCGAAAAGTAGAATGAAGATTTGAACGAGAAATACCGAACAAACGACCTGCATGTAAATTCCAAGTCGTTTCTCTGATTCCATGATTGGTAGCAACACGGTCTAAATCCACATAAACGATTTGATTGAGGTGTGAGCCTTCCCATTGAAAAACATGCTTGTACCAAAGGTCAAAATAAGATTGATGTTTCATAAGTGCGTATTGAGCTTTTTAGGCTTCAAATTTTTTGATGTAATTGATAAGTAATTTCACTCTGTTTAGAGAAAATTCACTATCATGTAAAATTTTTGTGAGTGCATAAACTGATTCTATCCTTGAAAAACCTAAGCTCAAATAAGCTCTCAATGCTTGCAAATCAACTTCAAATTCAGAAGAACTATTTAGTATGAAATGCATGTACTCGTGTAAGAGAATAAACATGCGTTGAGGAACAGTCATTTTTTTGAATGCTTTTGCATTGATTTGAATGATTCCAGTTTTACGACTTATTCTAGCAGGTGTAGGACTAGCTACTTTTCTACCGTTACGAACATTATAAATTTGACTTAGGAAAAGAATAGTATCTTTTTGTTTTTCATGGTCTGATTCATAAGCTGTATTTTCTAGTAAATAACTAGCTTCATTAGCAAATTCTTTCGCAAAAGGAATGAATTTATTGAGCTTTTCAGGTAAATAAGCAGGAACAGTTTCTAGTGCTTTTTGAGTTACAAAATAGATAGGCTTGTTACTGCTAACTATAATTTGTTCAGGCTGTGAAGGCAATGGAAATTCTACTGTTTGTCCTTTTCTAACAATTCTGTTGAAATAAACCGTTTTTGGATAGTCTAATAAAACACCTTTTATTTGTGCGTTTGGTTTGGCTTCAAAAACGAGTGTAGAAGGGTATCCTACTTTGAGTTGTTTTGTGAAATTTGCCATATTGCGAAACCAAATAAAATGATGAATACAAGAATAATTGCAATACCTACAACAGGTTCAAGTCCTAGAATTTTCTTTTTTTTCTGCTGTTCAGGCATATAAAAAGGCATTCCATTTTGTTGTGTAGTGGTATTCTGCTGTTCATTTTTGTTCGCTTGAATAGCTCCAACAACAGTAGTAGTAGCTCCTAAGATACTTTTTAAAGTTTCTTGCCAGTTTTTACCATCTTTTTTACCATCTACTTTTGCTAGTTGGTTTTCTAGCTCCATGTCAATTTTGACAGAATCACCTTGCCAAGAACCATCTTTACCCCAAGAGTTTCTCCAGTTGTAATCATCTGTTTTATTCTTTGAAAAAGATGTATTTTGAGGTCTTTGAGGAGAATTTCCCCAGTTCCCTTGTGTACTCCACTCGTCAGAACTTCGTTTTGAAGCTCTACGTTGCTTTGCCTTCTTTCCAAGTCCTAAAAAATTTTCTTCCTGCTCAATGAGTTGCATTTCTGCATTAATAAAAGCTACTTCTTGAGCAACTGCCTTACGAATATTGTTTTGATGTTTCAAGACATTATCTAAAGTAGGTGCAATGTTAAGGTCTGCAAAATAATCTAATGCAATTGGAGTAAAAGAGTATTTTAACTCTTCCTGCTTCTCTTTTGGTAAAGCATTAAAAGTCGTTGCCCCTGTCAAAACTTCTGCCGTAGATGCTGCAAATAAGGCTTTATTTTCAGGGTCGTAATATGTGTTTGGATTTGCTTTCATGTGTTCTTTAATTTAGAATTCAGGTGAGATAGATATAAATTTAGAATTCAGAAATTATTTACTTTTACTAAACATCATAACCAAAACGATAATGATGATAAGAAGAATCACACCTCCACCAATTCCACCATATAATTTCCAATTGATAGGTTTCTTTGTAGTAGCTTCGTTTTGCGCTTCCTGCTCTTGTGCAGCCTGTGTTTCTTGTGTTTGCATGGTGTGCATTTCATCAGGTGCATAGATAGGCTTCTTGGTTTCAACTCTCTTGGGAATAGTAGTCCTATGATTTGGCTTGAAACCTCTGCTAGTTACTCTAGTAGGTGTTTTTCTAACTGTGAGAGTAGATTTTCTATGAGTAGGCAATACACGAATTTTTGGTGCTGTTATCCTTTTAGGTCTTATCATTCTTGCAGGAGATACGACTTTACGGATTGAACCACGGTTATAATTTCCAGTTTTACGAATAGATTTTTTTGCACCTCTAAAACGAGTTCTAATAGCTCTTTTTCTAACTTTGTGTGCTTTACGAATGGATTTAGCTTTCTTTCCTAAACCTGCTCTAATTTTGAACTTTCTGAAAAAACCTTTTGTAGATTTTCTTGCTTTCCGTTTTGCAGCTCTTTTTGTTCTGCGAGAAGAACGTCTAGCCTTTCGTTTCTCTTTACGAGCTGAACGTCTAGCCTTTCGTTTTTTTCTTCTTTTTTTACCGAAAAATTCCTCTTCGGTATCAAAGTTTTCAATATGTGTTTCAGTCATAATAATTAACTGTTATTTCTTTAAAACAATGAATAAAATTAGTCCGATAATGACTAATGTACCAATACCTCCACCAATAAAAAGGGCTGTATTGTTTGATTTCTGCGTAGGATTTGCAGCGTTTTGTAGATTTGGAGCTTGAACAGACTTTTGTTTTGCCTGTTGCACCTGTTGAGGTTGAAGTGTTTGTGAGAGTAAATCATTGGCAAGTTTTTTATAACGTGCATCTTCTACCTTAGATGATTTTTTAGCTATTTTTTTATTGTGTCTAGCTGTTTTTCGTTCAGACCTTCGTTTTCTACGAGCTGAACGTCTTTTTTTACATCGTTTATTTCCAAAACATGCTCCTGTACCTAAAAAATCGCTTGTTACTTCTTGGATTGCTTCCATAGTATGAATGCGATAAGGGCGATTATAATTATACCAATTCCACCGAAAATAAAAACAGTAAGGCTACTTGTTTTTTGTTGGCTTTGGTTCTGTGTAGTTTGTAACTGTGGGTTTTGCATCTGCATACGCAATTGATTTTGTTGCATACGGTTAGCTAGTGCCATTTGTACAAGACTGTGTCGTTGTTGGGATTCCTGCGCTCGTCGTTCTTGACCACCTTTAATTAGATTCAATCCATTTCCTACAAGTCCTAATAGTGCGCTCATAATTTTTTATGTTTTAGGTTGTAGTAAGTGCATTAAAAAAAAAGAAAGCATACAAAGGATAACTACACCTATCAACCAAATAGCTACGTTTGAGCCTGTATCTTTGTTGTTTGGTTCTTCTTTTGAGCCAAAGAAATTCGAATAGTCCTGAGTTTCTGTATTTTGACTAAAAGGGGAAAGAGGAATTTTTTTGAAGTGAGCATAAGTGCTGCTGTGTAGTTGTGCGTTAGCCTCCTTATCTTCTTTAAAATCCTTTGTATGTATTTCGCTTTCTTTTTGGGTATTCTTGAAGTGAGTTTTTGCCTTTTGCAAAAACTCAGTTTCAAAAATTGCTTTATCAGGGTGTATTTCAAGCAACGCCTTTACGCCTTCGTTTTTGACTATATTTAAACAAATTCTTTTCAGATAAATACGAATAGGAATTTTATAAGTGTAGGGTAATTCTCCGTACTTATTACCTAATTGCATTACACCACGAGGGTTTTGTTTTACAGTATAGTCTATCAGATTGAGTAGGGTATTTGGCTTTGTGTGCTTCAAAATACCTCCCTGTTAATATCTGTTACGGCTACGACGGTTAGCTCCACCTCTACGGTTTCTACCACCTCTACGCATTCCACGGTTTCCACCACGTCCACCACCTCTACGGTTACGTCCACCTCTACGGCTTCCACAATCACAATTACCACCTTGAGATGCTTTCTTGCCTTTTAGAAGATTAGAGTTGTTTACACGGCTTACCACTTCAAAGGCAATTGAAACATCTTCTCCAGCTTCCAAATCAACGATAAGTTTATTTTTGCCATCGGCAATCATTCCAAATCCTTTCATTAGGATTAGTTTATCGTTGTTGTTTGCAGGATTTTCAAAGTTTTGAGGTTGAACTCTACGAGATTTGACATCACCAGTAGATTGTGTCTCTTCTAACTTGAAACTATTTGCATACTGTGTAGCATTTAAAACACGATAGCGTGGGTTTGCTAGTGTGTATGGATTTGCTGCCGTTTCAGATAAAAATGCTTCATAATCGTTCTCATCAAGAGAAACAGCAATACCTGTATTTTTACCGACAGAAGAACCGTAAGAGCCGAATAAAGTAGCAGTTGATTTTATTGGGTTACCAGAACCATCAACAGCATTGTTTTTTAAACGAAAAGTAAGGTAACGCTTTTGAGAAATTGATTTTTGAGATGTACTACAAGGTTGTGCGCCCATGAAGTCTTCCTCATAATCATCACCATCAAAATACTCGTCAAAGTCTTCCTCTTCTTCATCGTCATAATCTTCGTCGAAGTCTTCTTCATCGTCATAATCTTCATCGTAATCATCGTCGAAGTCTTCTTCGTAGTCGTCAAAGTCCTCGTCATAATCACCATCAAAGTTGTTAAAAACTTCTTCTGCTTCCTGCTCGTATTGATTCAATTTATTGTTAGTTTTCATAAGTGAAAATTAATAGCTTGGTTGAAATTTGAATAAAACAAATAGACTTTTTCCATTTGCTACCTTTGATTTAAAAAGGCTTTTTTGTTAGGCTTCCTTAGCCTTTAAAGCTGCTTTCTTAGCTGCATTTTTTTCTTTTTGCTTTTCTATGACTGGTTTAACTACTACTTCAATTATGATAGCTGTTAGAATACCACCTATCATACTTGCACCTGCATAAAAAGCGAGTTCTTTGTAATTCATAAGAATTAAAAATTAGTTTTTTGAATTGCTTTTTGTTGTTTTGATGTTTCAAATGTACGGGCAAAAAGGAGGTAAAAGCAAGTTTTTGAGGAGTGGAAAATAGTATATTAATTACTGTTTTTTTGAATAGAAAGCACTCTTTCCAGAATTATTTTTTTTGGATAAAAGGCATAAAAAAACCTTCAAATCTGATTTTTTACAGTTTTGAAGGTTTTTTTGTGAAGAAAGTGTTTTAATTAGAGCTAGAATCAGAATCATTATCAGAATCATTTGAAGTAGATACTAATGAGATTCTGCTGTCTTGTCTTACATGTATCTTATTTTTATTTTTTAAAGTGTCTATTGCATTATCTATTTTATATTGCTCTATACCTTTATGCCTGTACCCTTCAGAAAAGAAGTGATAAATTGCATTTCGTTCTACGATAGTTAGTCTAGTGACCATTACTAAGATAACACCTTCTATTTCCTCTTCTAAAGATAAAGATGAGTTACTATAATTCATATTTTGGTCAAATACACTTTTTTGCATCGCTTCATAACCACTTTTCATTAATCCAAATGTATCAGAGTATAACCTATCAAAGAGTTTTTCTAGTTGTTGTGTATTCTTTGCTATATCATGTGATAACTTTGTTGTTTCCTTATTAGATTTTTCAGACCACTTATAAAACAAGACAGAAAAAAGAAGTGATACAATAGCCAATACGATAGACAATAAAGCAACTGTGAGGTTAAAATACTGTTCTGCTGTTAAATCCATATTGTTATTGATATGCGTTTTTACGTAACCATTCTGTTGCTTTTTTAGGCATTCCTGCACTAGCCCATGATGAACCAAAATGAGTTACTAATAGTGAATCATTAGAATCAATAAATTGCCTCAAATTATCTCTAATTTCTGTGGCTGTACTTTGGGTTTTTATTATCCATAATGAATCTAAATGATGCCACCACGCACCATAACTTCGTATGGCATCATACAAAAGATTATAGTTTTGATTTGGAGCATTTAAGTCATAGCAAATCATATATAAATTACTTGGCATTTCTCCTTTAATTAGTTGATTATTATTTTCCATAAAGGTAGATATTTTTTTGTTAAAAAAGCCTTTAAAATTTAATTCTAAAGGCTTTTACTAATTATATTTTTGAGTATATTTTTATTTGCTTTATATAAAGCCATTTTTTGATACAAGGTTCGCAAAGCTCAAACCCATTTTTTCCTTTTCTTTATCACAACTAAAGGATAATAGAAAAAGGTGTTTTCACAAATTCGTTTTGTGAAATACGATAGTGAAAATATAGAAAAATCAATTTGCGTACTTTGACAACATGGATTTAATAAATTCGGATTCGGTAAGTCCTGAACGAAGGCTTCTATATCTTCTGTACAGTTCTTGTCCAGCTCTACTGATTTGCTTTTTTGTTGCACCAAGAATATTACTATCATAAAAATTAACATAGATAAAAAAACGCTTATTGTTTTGTTGTTCATATTCATAGTTTACAATGAGTTGAGCGAGTTTCATTAGTTCAAAATTTGGTATTCTTGACTTATACCGTGTTAAATCGTCCATTTGATAATGAAAACGAACGGCTGCCATATTTTGCCAAATTCTAGGAAAGAGTACCGAAAGACTTTGATAATGTAGCATTATATCCATTTTTCGGTGTCTATTGGTAGTAAGTGCATTAACTACAGCTACTTTTTTTGGTGCAAGCAAATAAGAATTAATATCTTCTAACACCAGTAAGCCATCTGAAAAATTGCTTAAAATTTCATTTAGAGCTTCTTCTTTTTCTGCCGAAGTCATAGGAGAGCCATCAGGATTTAAAGGCAAAACACGCCTTATTTCTGCTTTTTTTAACCGTGAAAGATTTTTGATAGAAACAGATTTAAAAGGCTTATAAGACGTTTCGTAAGGATAATTAGTGTCAAAAACAACTGCTTTTTTTTGTTGTGTTTTGATGTAGTTTTCCATTTCCTTTAATGTGGTGAAAGTCTTACCTACGCCTTTTGTTCCTGTGGCTACCATTAAGTAGGGTTCTCTAGTCATTAGCTATTTGCTTTAAAAAATTGTTCTGCTTGATTGAGAAATGAACGTCTTACCTTTCTCTTGGTAGAAGTTTTTGAGCATATTTTTTTTAAAATATGCGCCTTAAATGTAATTCCTTCACTATTTACAATTTTAGCAATACCAGAAATAATAAAGTTGCTTCTATCTCCATACACTACAATACAGCTCAAACCTTCTATACTGACAGTTTGAGTAGTAGTCGTAAAGTTATCAGATAACCTTTTTAGTTTCTTGTTGAAGTTTTCATATCTTCCCTTTTCTGTAAAAGCTATCATATATCAGGATTAATTTCTTCGTAAATAAGATTTTTAAATTCTTTTTTAGCTTCTTCAATTGTTTCAAGAAAGTTGGTTTTAATCAGCTCTAAGTGAGTAAAACCTTCTATATTGTCTATTACAGTAACACGAATTGAATATTGAATAGATATATAACCATCAGCTTCAAAAACATTACTTTGAATAACTACATCTTTATATTTCAACATTGATTTATCAGAGTATTGTACTCTATTGAGAAAGCGTTTTACTCTTCTGTACTCAAGATTGTAGTTAAGAGCTACTATCATCTTTCTTGATTTCGTTGCTTTCAACTCCTGTCTTGCCTTTACTTTGTTTTTGTGATGGCTCATTTTCTTCTACTTTTTTTTCTTCCTTTTTGGGTGTGTTGAGCGCAATAAGTTGAGCAACAAGT
Organism: Bernardetia sp.; assembly: GCA_020630575.1. Classification (GTDB taxonomy): domain Bacteria; phylum Bacteroidota; class Bacteroidia; order Cytophagales; family Bernardetiaceae; genus Bernardetia. The sequence goes on along the minus strand of JAHDBD010000050.1, from coordinate 4,233 downwards.
TTGTCATTTTGCTTTCTCATTTTTAGTACATCAAAAGTAATATTACCTAATACCATTGCAAGTGTGAGCATTAGCATTGATTCAGGCGAAACATTTAAGTTTCGCTTTTTCATAACAGCTTGTAAAGGTGCTGCTATTGGCTTGAGGTTCTTTTTTATAGTGTCCTCTAGTGCTGTTTGATTATTGGAATTTATCTCTTCTAATCGTTCTATTGTTCCATCAGCTACATCTATGCTTACTAATTCGTTAGTGTCGATTTCAGTAAAATAAAATGCTAACTTTGGTAATAGATTTTCAAGAACAAGAAGTATCGTGTTACTGGAGAGTTGAGCCAATTCAGCATTGTAAATAGGTTGTTCCTGCTCTGTTTCAGTTTCTTCTTCAATTTCAAATTCAGGTACTTCTTCATAGTCTTCTGTACTTTCTGTTTGAGGTGGATTAAAGTCAATTTCCTGTTCTGCTTCTTCGGTTTCAGTTTCCTCAAAATCTCTATCAATCATAGGAATATTAAAAGGAGAAAAGTCCGTTTGTTCCACTGGTTTACTTGATTTCTCGGTAGAAGTCAAGCTGTTTGCTAATTCGCTCATAGAGTTCTTTTTGTGCTTGTGGGAGATAGTTTTTTTCTGCTAAAAACTGTACTTCTTTCACTTTTCTACCTACAAAATCTTGTTTTCTTTCAAAAACATGAGCTATCTCTACATCACTAAAACCAAACTCTGAAAGCACTAAAAAACCAATGCTTCGGATAGCTGAATGATGATGTTTTGGACTTTTTATTAGTTCTTTTTCTGAAAGCCCTAAATGATTAGCCAATTTGAATAAGACAAAGTCTTGTATCTGCTCTTTATCAGTTTTGATTTCTTGGGGTAAGAAATAAATCAATCCGTTTTCAAAGTTATTCAGGATTTTAATCGTTTTAACTAAACCAAATTTGGCTATTACTTTTGTCAAAGACGCATCTAATTGTGTGAAAACTTGTGATTGATTCATTTTCTAGTTATTAAAGTAAGTAAGCGAGGAAAAGGAAAAGTAGTTAAGTAGTGTTTTTATACTGTAAATTCTTGGATAGTTTTATAGTCGTTACCTGTTTGAGTAAACATTTGAAAAATACCTACGGTTTCAGTACGTATTTTTCTAGTTAATTTGTTCTTTTTTTGAATAGTCTTTAGAAAAAGCATAAAGAAATATTTGTCTGCCTTTTGTTTTTTGCGCTCCGTTTCCATGTGATTTATCAGCCATTCTGAAATAGATGAAATACCAAAACTTTCAAGTATAGAAAACATTTGTTTTGATTCTGAGCTACCTGAATTCTCAGCTTTATCTATCATTTCAGTAAAGCCTTCTTCTGAAATACAACCTTCTGGATTCCACAAACATAAAGCTGTTTCTTTTCCTTCTTTATAAGTGTCTTTTTCGCTATTGTATTCAAGTGTAGGTAGTACCTCAACAGTATAGCGTAATTTTGATTTGAGTTCTGTTTCCGTTTCAATAAGCTGTTCTTTAAATTGTTCAGCAAACTGTTTTATCATCATTTCTGCAAACATAGCTGTATTTGTTTTTTGTAAGTAAGTGTTTTTTTTGAAGTAAAGTGATATAAAGAAATTTCTAGGCTACTAATGCAATAGAATCAGACTTTAAGCTATGTTTGGGAATGATTTGATATATATAATTAGGATGACGTTGTAGGCGTTTGATGTCGTAATATCGTCCTTTATAGCCTTTATATTTTGAAAAATCAGAGAATAGTTTAACAATTCCTTTTTCTTCAAAATCTGCTAAAGTGAAATAATTATCTATTTTTCTTGCTTCGTGTGCTTCAAACATCAAATCAAAGCAAGTTTTTTCAATAGAATTCAGTCCATTTCTGAATGAAAGAAGATTTTCAGGTAAACGTTCACGAATATCAACTGGAACAAATAAACCTAATTCTTTTGTGATAGATTCTGAATTTTCTGCAATTTCTTCCTCTACATCATCATCTGAAATTAAATCATCAACCATCTCATTAATGTTATTGTGTAGAGATTCTAGTTCTTTATCCGTTTCTTTTGTGATAGTTTCTGAATTTTTTGAATTTTGTTGATTTTCAAACTCTTCTATCAATTCGTCAAGCTCTGTTTCTTCTTCAAAATTTTCGTTGTTTTCTGAATGATTCAATATAGATTCATTATTCTCTACTTCTTCCATCACTTCAAATAATTCAGGATTTTCACTCCATTCAGAAATAGAAGCTGCTATTTGTGTAGATTCTTCTACATACTCCATGTGATAGCCTTTTTTGATTTTTTTCTCTTTCCAAATTTCTATTTTATTTTGAATAGAAGTAGGTATTTCAGATTGCTTTAATCTCAAATCATAAAGCGTTTTCTCGTGTGGATAAAATTTTGAACGTCCCATTTTTTAGTAAATTTTGTAAGTAAGTGGTTTCTATAAAACAAAGGAACGCTAAAAATGGAAACATTCTAAATTCTTTCATACCTAAAAATAGTATATTATTTACTAAAAAGTCCTTTTATTCAGCTTTTTTCTTGCATTTTTTGATTAAGTGAATATCAATAAATATATAAATATATATATTGATATTTATTTTTCAGTAAAGGGCATAAAAAACCGTATCATTTGGGAATGATACGGTTACTAACAAAAAATATTACATCAAGAAAGAATAATTTACTTTTATTTTCACTTACAGTCAAATAGTTATTATTACTAATTATTTAATCTTTACTTTTTTATTACATAGCTTGTAATTTTTACTATGTTTTTGTCATTAAGTAGTAAATATATCTTTTAACTTAAATCAACGTATTATGAAATTCAATTTTAATTTTTGGCTAATTGTAGCTTTTTTTGCTGTTTTTAGTTTTTCTTCTTGTGAAAGTGATGATGAGATGGATATTAGAGATGCCGTTGTGGGTAATTATACTTATTCTGCTGAATTTTATTTTTTAAATGAAAATGGAAGTTTAGAGCTTTTTGATGAAAATGAAGGACTTTATGAAATTAAAATAGGTTCTGCAAACACTTTAGAAATCCACGAAGGAGGTACAAGACTATTAAGAACCAACAGTGTTGAAGCTAATGGAAGTAATGTTATTTTTGATATTCCAAATCAAAGTATAGTTTTAAATGGTAATACTTTAAATGTAGAAGGATACCCAAATGTAGGTTCAGATGTAAATCTTATCAAAGATGGCATCTACAACGCATCTGAAAAAACATTTGATTATGGAATTAAATATACAGATACTGGAGATGATTTTGTAATTCTAGTGTTTGCTAACAAAAATTAAAAAAGCTAATAAAAACGCTTAGTACGCTATCATACTAAGCGTTTTTTGTTGATTGATTTGAAATGAATTAGGATTTTGTGTACTCAAACATTATATTTTTCCAAAAACTCTTCTTTTGGATAGATTTTTAAATAAGGAAAACTAAATTTTATATCATGACTATAATCAGATATAATATACTTTTCTTCTGTGTACTTTAACAGTCCAACTGTTCCATCATCTAAATCAAAAAAAACAGGAGTTGTATTTGATTGTTTAAACCATTCCTTGCGAGAATAAGGTAAATACTTATATTTTCTGCCTTTTTCGTCTATCTCTTCTCTTATAAAATTTAGCTTAATTTTTACTAACCATAATAATTTTTCATTTTGTAATTGTTCCTCAAAATCATTTCTTTTTGTGTTTTTACTCTTTTCACAAAGTTGAATGATTATTTTAGAAGAATTTTGTATGCTTACAAGCATTCTATTTCCTTTATTATCTCTTATAATAGGTTCAATTTCACAATTATTAAATAAACCCTTCCATTTGCGATAAAATGGTGTTAATTGCCATTTTTTGTAACTACAATCATTTAAAACACGATGAGCAAAATGAGAAACTTTAGTAGTGCAATTTTTAGTAACCATTTCTTGATTACAAAATTTACAATATCCTGTTTCGTTTGATTCTGGACGAATAGTTTTTTTGTCCTTATTAAAAGCTGTAAGCATAGTCTAATATAATCTTTTTAATTGATGTAATAATATACAAAAAACGCTTAGTATAATATAATCCTAAGCGTTTTTAATGAATTGATGATTATTTTTTATTGAATTTTAGTTTTGCACCTTTTTCTTCCTCCCAGTTATCCATTCTGCATTTTTTAGAACAGAATTTTTGATGGTTTACTTTGTAGGTGTAAGGCTTATCACAGTACAAACAATACCTATTTCCAGTT
>JAHDBD010000049.1 GCA_020630575.1 Bernardetia sp. | reverse complement strand
CACCACCAACAGCAGTCCAACTCAAATCAATTTGTGAAGTAGAAACACCAGTAGCCACAAAACGAGTAGGAACACCTACAGTTACAGGTGGCGAACCTCCTCCACCACTAGTAACTCCACAAGTATCAGGAGCAGTGATTAAACCTATTGAAGTAAAAGTACAACTTGTAGAGAAAGATGCTGTTACGTCTAGTGTATTTGCATCTGCTATCAAGTTAGTAAGAGTTACTGTTTGTGGACTTGTAGTTGGTGTAAATGTTCGTCCATTTACTACTAGATTTCCTGATGGATTAGAGTAGGTAACTGTAACTGTTGCATTATACCTATTATTATTACATCCTGTTTGACCTACATAACTAATATCTGTAATGCTACATGGTGGAAGAGGATTACCAATTGCTAAACCACCAGATGCATTACCATTTCCAAAGCCGTTACTCAGAGTTGCACTAACTGCATGTTCAGTAGTCAAATAAGATGTTGCTGTAATTGCATGTTCAGTATTAGTAGTACCGTTTGCATTTGGTGTTGCAGGAGTTACATTACTGACTGCCCCTCCAGTACGTTGCATTTGTGCCTCAGTTGTCCAAGAACGTCCTGTTGCAGTTTCCCAACCTATTTTTTCAGCATCTGTATAATAAAGAGTAACACCTATATTTTCAGTTGAAGGATTAGTAGGTGTAATTAACAGAGATTTATCAGTAAGTCCACTTTCAGCACCTGTTACTGTATAAGCAGACGTTCCTGTACCCGTTCTATCAATAGCAACTGTAGTACAACCATAATCATGAGTTGTGTTATTTTCTAGTTTAGCCATTACTTTGTCATTAGAGCTAATAACATAAACAGTACTATTTGGTCCTAAATAAACTTGTTTAGAAGTAACCGTATTTTCTACATCATATTCTAATAAACGCTGTCCTGTCAATACAATATTATCTATTGTAAAAGGAGGATTACTACCCAATGAACCATCATTATCCCATCTCCAAACTAAATATAGAGTAGCTTGGTTTTGACAAGCAGCAGGAAGAGTAACATTATAAGCAGTTAAAGTTGACTTTCCAAAGAAAGGAACAGCATTAGTAAGAGTTCCAGTTCCTACACCATCAGCAGGTCCTGTAATATTTGTGTATGGACCAGTTGGAGAAGTAGAATACATAAGACGACCATAATCCCAAACGCTTGTTGTACCACTTTCTCCATTTGACTTATAGTCAAAATTAAGTTGAAGATTTGTAGCTCCTACTGTATTTATAGCTGGAGAAACCAAACGAGTTCTGGAAGTATTATTATTTGTATATGCCAAAGGACGACTTGTAGTATTATTAGTGATATAAGCACTATTATTTCCAGTCATTCCTCCATTTTCACCAAATACCCAAGTGTTATCTCCTACTGGAGTAACAGCACTTGTCACTGTCCATCCTGCAGATGGTGTACCTAGAGTTTGTGCTTCAAAATCTTCTGAAAAGATAGTTTGAGTTACATTTTGTGTAACATCATCATTATCATTTACATTCAATGTATGAACAGTATTTGTTCCTAAGATAGCGTCTGTACCTACTACTGATAAGGTCAGTTGTAAAGTTTCTGCTACTTCAAGCGCATTATCATTAAATACTCTTACCACTACATTTTGTGCTGTTGTTGCTCCAGAAGCAAAAGTAAGTGTTGGAGTTTGAAGTGTATAATCTTGTGTGTTTGTCATTGTTCCACCTGTTATAGCTACATTTACTGTAACTGCAGAAGGAGGAGCAAGCGTAATATTAACAGGAATATTCAAATCTTGATATCCTCTACAATCAACTGTACCAGTAGTAGAATTTTCTGTAATGGTAGTTGCAGTAGTTGCAAACTGAATTTCAGGACGAGCATCATAGATTCTTACATTATCTATCCAAAGGTTATTTCCATTTGCATTAGTAGTAACAAATCTTATTTTGATACTTTGTCCTAGATAAGCATTTAAAGATGCAGTCTCTCTACGCCATTGGTTTGCTGCAGTTGGAATAAAAGCAGCCGTTGAGTTTGTAGAAACAGTAGCAAGAGCAGCTCCCGTTTTACTATAAATAGATGTTGGTTGCCAAGTAGCTCCACAATCTGTCGAAACATCAATACGTAGAGTTTCACTTACAGTTCCATTTCTTCTACGATAAGCTAAATCAAATTCTATACCTGCACTTGCTAGTCCTCCAGCTGTTAAATCAATAGAAGGAGAAATTAAAATATCCTCTTGTCCTGTTCCTGTATAGATATGATGTCTTAGCAAACCAGCTTTAGTACGACTTCCATTTGATCCTACCAAAGTAGGAGAGCCATCAGCTACCCACAAGTTACAATCATTACCTGGATTCTGACGTTCCCAAGAAGTTGGAGGAAACGATGCTCCTTCAAAATCAGCTACAATAGGCAATGTTCCATCTCCTAATGTAAAATCAGAATCAGATAAATCTGAATCTGTAAAAGGATCAATAAGACCATTTGGAAGAATAGAACGAGCTTCAAAAGTATGACTACCTACTGTTACTCCTGTAATGTCATTCAAAACAAGATCAGCTGTGCCATTCTGTGCTATGTTTAATCCTGTAATGGCTTGTGTTTCAGAAAATGTTCCGTCAATACCATATTCTATAGTAACACTTGTCAATACATTTGTTCCATAATTTTTGATACGAATAGAAGGTGTAACAGTCGCACTACAAGCATCTCCAACAGGTTTTAAAACTGCCAAAACACCAGCGTCATTTGCATTTGGTGGAATAGCTGCTTCTGAATTAATAAGTGAGAAACGAAATGTTTCTAAGATAGTACGCATACGAACTTTTTGGTCATTCGTAAAGATGTTCATACAAGCATCATCCGAATAATCCATATAATTTTCTACCATATCAGGTGCATCTACTGGCGTAGTAATACAAGAGTTGTTTCCTGTAGCACAACCAAAATTAGAAGCTGCAGCATTAGGTGTATCAGCACAAAAATCATCAACAGCACATCCACCTGCATCTCCCCAAATGTGACGAAGACCTAACCAGTGTCCAATCTCATGAGTAGCTGTTCTACCCAAATTGTAAGGGCCCGCTCCACTTGGAACAGTTTCTCCACCTACTGAACTAGTAAGCATAACGACTCCATCTGTAGTAATACTTCCACCTTCACAGTAGTTATATGGAGTTGGGTTCATTCCTCCAAGTGTTGATATAGGAAATTGAGCATATCCCAAAATCCCCCCACTAATCTGTACACACCAAAAGTTCATATAAACAGTTCCATCATAGTTTTGTGTAACTGTGGTATAGGGCTTTATTGTACCATCAATAAAACCAGTAGTATAAGGAGGTGCTCCCCAACCTGGTGTATTTCTATCGATACGATTAACACCAATTTCAGCACCGAAACCTGTTCCGTCAGGCTTACGTTGTGCTAAACGGAATTCAATCTTTGTATCTGCTCCGTCAGGATGGTTATTAAAACCATTTGTACCTACACGACGACGAAAGTCATCATTAAGTGTTTCTATTTGAGATTGAATACGAGCATAACTAATGTTATCTCCTGTTCCAATAGCTTCTCCATTATGAATTACATGGACAACAACAGGAATAATATAAACTCCATCTACAATATGTAGGTTTTCGCCACCAGCTTTTTTCTCTTTAATAATTGGAGCTAACATATCCTCCATATCTTGCAATGTTCCTAATTCTGGGTTATTGGCTCTTAGGATTGCATCTTGCTCCATAGTAGCACAACGAATGACTCCGTTCTGTTGAGCAAAAGAATTACTCATAGCAAAGAATGTAAGCCAAATTACTCCCAATATAGGTAGTAGTAATTTCTTCATAAACTTATTTTGATTAATTAAATTAATTGAATTGAGAATTTAAATTTAAAAGTTTGCTAGTATGGTTAACTAAATTAACCAGATATCTAAAACTTCATTAACAAAAATATAATAAATTTTGGCTTATTCATAATATTATTTTTAGAATGTTCGGTAAAATTCAAATTTCACCCTACTTTTTCAAGTATTTTAAACAAAAAAGCAAATCCTTAGATAAGAATTTGCTTTTTTGTTTTTACAGAAAATAGTATTATTTAATAATTACTCAAAAATTTCTATAATTGGATTTCCGATACAACCACTTGGCTGTTGAAGATGTAGTAAAGATGCTAATGTGGCTGCAATATCTGTAATTTCTACTCTACGGTGAGTATTTCCTTTACTTATATTTTTTCCAAAAAATAAGAGTGGAACTTGTGTATCATACGTATAAGGGGTTCCGTGTGCAGTACCTCCTTTTTTATAATAAGAGTCCATATAACCTGATTGAAAAAGAAAAGCTACATCAGGTGAAAGTTTAGGATTAAATCCATTTTGAACAAGTTGCATAAACCCAGTTCTTTGAATTTGTTTACTTAGTTCAGTTGATGTTATAGCTTGGCTAATTCCTTTTTGAGTAAGTAAAAAATCTCTTGCTTTTTGTTGTATCTCTTCTAAAGAAATCTTTTTTTGGAGAACTAATTCTCTATTTAAAAACACATCTTGATCACTTAGATAGGTTACAAAATCTCCTTTTCCATAATTTTCTTCTAAAAAAGTGTTTAATTCTACTTTCATAGAATCCCATTCAAAATAATCAGCATCAAATTGTAAATCATGTAAATGAGAAGGTGTGGGTGCGCCTGCATGGTCTGCTGTCAAGAAAAGCGTATATTCTCCCTCTCCTATAGTAGTATCTAAAAACTCAAAAAAAGCAGCTAGTTCTCTATCTAATCTTAAATAAGTATCCTGAACTTCTACTGAATAAATTCCGTAACGATGTCCCACATAATCTGTAGCTGAAAAACTCAGTGTCAAGAAATCAGTAATCTTATCTTTTCCTAGTTCTTCTTTCAAAATAGCCTCTTGTGCGAAATCCTTTAAAAAACTATTTGCAAGTGCAGTATAAGGAAACTGTCTATATTTTTTTGCTCCATCATATTCATCTATAAAATAAGGAAAAGTAGCTTTTTTATCTTTTGTAGGCATTGCTTCGTAGTTATTTTCATCTGGAAGACTAGCTGTATAAGATGCTAAAGGTAAAAGTAATTCCCAACCTTTTTTTATATACGTATCAGGTAGCTTTTTATCATTAAAATCATTTACCCACTGAGGAAGTTTGTCAAAATAATAAGTGCTACTAATCATTTTTCCTGAGCTTGCATCATGCCAATATGCTCCATTTGGAATATGTCCTGCTGGTAAGATTGCACTTCTATCTTTAATAGAAATACCAATTACTTTAGCTTTTTGGTTGGTAGCTAAACGAAGCTCATCTGTAATTGTACTTGTTTTGAGATTATGAGGCGACATTTTTCCGTTTTTGTCTTCTGGACTTCCTGTTCCAAGACCTTGTACATTCTTGTCTTCTGTACAATAAAAAATTCTGTTTTCAGCTCTACTATACCAATTATTATTTATTATTCCGTGATTGGTTGGAGTAGTTCCTGTAAAAATAGAAGCATGCCCTGGGGCTGTATTGGTAGGTGTATAATTATAGTGTGTATTTTCACACGAAAATCCATCATTTAGAAGTCTTTTGAAACCATTTTCAGAATATTGATTATAAAAGCGATATAAATAATCATAACGCATTTGGTCTACCACAATTCCGATAACAAGTTTGGGACGTGAATCTATTGGATGTTGGTTACTATTAGTATCTGTTTTATGTTGTGTTTGGGTTTCTGTCTGACTAAATACATTGTTTGTAAATGTCACGACTGTAAAGATACAACAGATTATTGCTGTTGTTTTTTTTATAAAACTCATGGTGCTGGTTGAAATAAATTGAGGGAAATTTTTCAATACGTATTGAAAAATAAATAATTAAATGCAAAATTGCTCAAAAGTAATTATAAAGACAAAACAAAAACGAGAGTTTCACATATTAGTAAAACTAATTATGTTATATTCCCTAATATTGCAGGAATAAATTTATAAATTAAAATTCTTCTTTAATAGAATATATAATTTTTAAGTAATTTTGTTCTTATTCTAAAAGTATTTATTACAGATTTTATGGTCTGTATAAATTACAATAACTATCAAAAAAATGTCATCTAAAATTAAAAACATCTTATTTCTAGCTTTATTCTTAGCTAGTTGTAGTAACTCAAATAATACACAGAGTACTGAAAAACAAGATTCACAAACAGTTGAAAATCAAACTAAGGAAAAAGAAACTATTTCTAGTAAAACAGACTGTTTTAGAAAGGAAACTCTCTTTGCTGATGGTTCGGGAATGAAAGATATAGAAGAATTAAATCTAACCATTGAAAACCAAAAAGTAACAGGTATTTATAACTGGTTGCCTGCTGAAAAAGACCAACGAAAGGGAACTTTTGAAGGAACACTAGAAGAAAATACAATACAGGCAACCTATACGTTTATGCAAGAAGGAAATACAGAAACTACTTCTATAATTCTTGTTTTAGAAGACAATAAAGTGACAATTAGTAGCTCAGATGAATCTCTAGGAATAAACACCACACTTGAAAAAGTAGAGTGTCAAAATTAATCTTTTAACCAAGTTTAGTAATAGCAAAATACTTAAAAGACAAAAGATTGCTTTTAGTATATTTGTAAAAAATATCCTTTTTATAGAATCGAAAAAAAGAATAGCAAAAAAACACATCTATGAGTAAAAATTCATCTCCAAGTTCGAATACAGGTTTTTCTCTCAAGTTACAACTACTTGCACTTTTAGCCGTCGTGTTATTGTTGGGTATTTTTTTTACAATTCCTTCTCAAAGTTCTTCCTCTGATAAATCTATCATTAATGAGACAAAATATGCTTTAGAAGATACAACAGGAATTACAAAACTTGTTTTGGGAGAACAAACACTTACTCAAAGTACAGCCAATTCAAGCCAATGGCTGATGAATAATGAGTTTGTTGTTGATGAAGAAATGATAGCTTCTCTGTGGGCAATTATGCAACGCATTGAAGTCAAAAAACCTGTTTCAGAAAGTATAAAAGATGATGTTATTAATAGCTTTCTTTTGAATGGAATTAATGTAGAAGTTTTTAAGGGTCAAAATCAAATCCGAAATTATAAAGTTTGTACTCACGAAGGCGAAACGTATGCTATGTTAGCAGAATCAACTTCTCCTTATTCGATTTATATACCTGGATATTATTTACAGATTAGAGATATCTTCGATATTCGTCCTTATGAATGGCAAGACCGAACACTTTTAGCTACTACACCAAATACATTTCGTTCGCTTTCGGTTTCTTATCCACAAAATCAAGAAGCGAGTTTTACAATAGAGTTTACTGGCAAAACCTTCAAAATGAAAGAACTAGCAGAAGCAGACACCAATAGAATTTATGACTATTTGCCTTATTTTAGTCAAGTGATGGGCGAACAATATGTCAAAAATGATAATCTTCAAGATTCTTTAAAAAATATTTCTCCTATCGCTATTTTTTCTTTGAATGATATTAGAAGCGAAGAACCTCAAAAATTAGAAATCTATACAGCTAGAGGAAAATATTTTGTTTTGTTTAAGAATCAATTATTACTTTTTTCTCCTCAACTAGCTGACATAATTTTAAGAACAAAATCAGATTTTAGCAAATCAGAATAGATTTTAATGCTATTTTACAGAAATAAAAAAACAAATATTTCCTACCAAAACTAAAATCATACATTAACCTAAATGACGATAAGATTACACTTATCATCATTTAGGTTTCTTTTTTTTTACAAAAAATTTATACTTTTTTTCAAATCTTGCGTTACTTAATAAAATAATATGTTTGTACAATGTTATCCTTACTCTTACTATCACTACCTACTCCAACTACATCTACTTATGAAACCTAAGCCCCAAAGTAAACCTTCTTTGAAGAATCAAAATTATTTTTATCTTGTTTTTTCTGTTCTACTTTTAGTCAGTTTTTCTAGCTGTCAGACACTACAAAACGAAAATTCAAACGAGGATTCTTCTGAAACAGCAAACACACTTCGCCCAAATTTAGATAATGAAGATGAGCGAACAACCTTACTAGAAAATGATGCTTTAAATTCTTCAACTAATTTTACTCAAAATGAAAATAAGGCTGAGAATAAAAGAATATTTTCAGATGATGAATTAGATTCTTTTTCTTCTGCTGATTCGGCTACATTTTTCAGTCGTTTTGCTCCCAAAACTCAAACTTTCAAAATCATTAATAATGGAGAGCAAGATATTTTTTGTGATTTAGGAACTTATATTCATATTGATTCTGGTTCTTTTCATTTCAAAGATGGTTCGCCTATTACTGAGCCTATTATTTTTGAGGTAAAAGAATTTTATGACAAATCAACAGTTTTGCTTTCTGGACTTACTACAAATACAAAAGGTGGTTTTTTGGAAAGTGGTGGAATGCTTCATCTAAAAGCTACTTCTGATGGAAAAGAAGTTCATTTAAAAAATAAGATTGATATAGAAATGCCTAGCATTAATACTCAAAAAAGAAATAAAAATGGAATGAGTGTTTATTTGACTTCTTCCACTAACGCTACTGCTAATTCTGTTTCAAATCCTCCCTCGGAATGGTCTGATACAAAAGAAAAAATCAAATTACAACGCATTCCTAGAAAAAGAGATTTTTATAAAACTGTATTTCTTTTCAATAAAGAACTTCCTGATTACGAACTAAGTGGTGTAAAGGATTGTGAATGTGGAGATGTACAGATAGTTTCTGAAACGGTAGAAGCCCTTTCTGAAAATCTGGATGTAACAACGAGTAAAGAACATAAAAGTAGCTTTAGAAAAGTAAATCACAGAAAAGTAACAACTAAAAATAAAGTGTTAAAAAACAGTTACTACTACAATAAAAAACAATTTTTGAGCAAAGATACGAGCTTCCTAGAATTGTATTCAAAGGTTTCAAGAGAAATTTATCCAAATAATGAAGGTGAAGAAAGGTATGTTTATGATACTATTCAATTAGCTGTTGAACTTGGAAAAAAAGGAACAGCATTGATTGTAGATGAGTTGTATCAGACAAACCATTCTCTTTCTCAAATTTCTTTTATTCGCACTGTAAACTCAGGTTCAGGACTTCGTTTTACTACACAATTATCTTCAATAAGAAGTTGTAGCCAAGATAAAAGAAATTTCTACGTTCAGTCTTTGAATATTTGGAAAGAGATATTAGAACAAGGAGAAAACGAATTTAGAAACTGGAAAAAAACACAACGAAATAGCGAAGAAAATTATACTATTTCCTACAAAAAACGCAAAAATCCTATTTTGGTTTGGACAGCCATCGTAAAAACGACAGCAAAACCATTTAAGGAGGATATTCAAGTTGTTAGAAGAAGAGAGTTTTTTTACAAAAAGCCATTAGAAGAAAAGCAGGCAAGATATAATGAATTTAGACAATCCATCATAGACAGATATAACGCAATAGCTGCAAAAAATGTAAATAATGTATCAACAGCTACACTTGAAACGTATATTATGCGTGTCAGTGATATGGGTTGGATAAACTGTGATAGATTTTATAGTGTTCCTGATGATGAAAAAGTTGATTTACTTGTCAATTCATCTAGTCCTGTTAGAATTATATTCAATAACATTAATTCAGTCATGAAAGGAGATAACAGAGAAGGAAAAAATACCTTTGCATCTATTCCAAAAGATGAATCTATTACTGTTTTTGGTATTCGTAAAAAAGAGGATAAACTTTTTATGGCTCTCAAAAGCACAAAAGTTTCTACTGACCCAATAGATTTAGAATATAAAGAAGTTACTTTTGAGGAAATGCAAAAGGCAATTACATTTTTGAATCAGTAATTATTGGTGAATAAAAAGCCAATACTCTACAAGAAGCCAACAATTTTTATAAGTTGTTGGCTTTTTTATTTCAAAATTATTTTTTCATCTCTTGTAACATTTCAAATTTAGCTGTGTCTAAAAAGAAAAATTATGCTCAATCCTTCTTTTAAATGGAAAAACAACTGTTTGAAAATCTTTATGAAGAGTATTATAGCAAAGTATATCGACTTTGTTTGGGTTACTTGGGCAACAGTCAAAGTGCAGAAGATTTATGTCAAGAGATTTTTGTGAAAATTTTTCAGAAATACGAAAGTTTTGAGCAAAAATCTTCGGTCGGAACGTGGATTTATAGAATTGCAGTAAATACTTGTTTAAATCAATTAAGAAAGGAGAAAAAAAATCTAATACAACCTATTTCAGAAAAAGAAATAGAGAAAACAGAAACAACTACTCACGCTAGTAAAGAGGATAATTTACAGCTTTTGCAATTCTGCATTCAAAAATTAAATGAAATTGATAGAATTTTGATAACACTAGTTTTGGAAGATATTCCCTATACTCAAATTTCGGAAACGCTTGGTATTTCGGAAGCTAATGTGCGTGTAAAGGTGCATAGAATCAAAAAAGAACTCAAAAAATTATTCGAAACACACCAAGAAAATTATTCTATTTAACAACTAATTATATAATTATGAATAAAGATATAGCAAATACAGATGATTTTTTTGAGAGTTTAAAACAAGATTGGCAAAAAGAAAAAATCCCAAATAAATCTCAAAACAGTAAAAAAATACAGGAAAAGGCTCTTTTATTAAAAAAGAAACAGAATCAAAAATCAGTTACTAAAGCTATTTTTTATTTTGGAAGTTTAATTTCTCTATGGACAATTAGTTTTTTTAGTTTAGAAAAATCTCAACTATCTTTTTTAGGATTGGGATTGCTTTCTATTTCTTTGCTTTTGCCTGCATTGTACCAAGTTTGGTATGTTTATAAATGGACTGAAATAAACTTTGTAGAACTGCCTCAAACTACTTTAAAAATTACCTTACAAAAATTAAAGGTTTTCAAACAAACCAATTTTTACCTACAACTTATTACTATACTTTTTAGTGTCATAACTCTAATTTTCGGCTTACAAATTTATTTTAACTCTTTCTTAGAATCTCATAAACTATACAAACTCATTTCTTTGGTCATCATTTTAATTCTAATAGATGTTATTTTTTTTAGGTACAAGAAAATAAAAAAGGAAACTCAAAAATTTACAGATTTAATCCAACAATTAGAAAATATATAGAGCAATTTATTAACTCATTTACCAACAAATTCAGTCATGAAAACTTCCTTTTTAGTTCTACTCATTTATTTTATTTTCTCTACTTCTAGTTTTTCGCAAACTGAAAATCACTTTACTCAAATTGATAATTTTATTAATCGACAGCAAAACGATTGGAATATTCCAAATGTAGCTTTGGCTATCGTTTCAAAAGATAAAGTTCTGTATCAAAAAGAATATGCAAAAGAGGATAAAAATGATTCTCAAAAAACGGTTTCTTCCAATTATTTAATCGGTTCGGTAGGCAAAACCTTTACAGCTTTGGCTATTATGCAGCTTGTAGAAAATGGAAAAATAGTTCTAGATAATCCTGTCAAAAATTATTTGACTTGGTTTGATTTTGATTCAAAAAACAAAGCTATTTTATCAAAAATTACTGTTCGAAATTTACTCAACCAAACAAGTGGTTTTGCTAAAATTGATGGTTTTTTCGTTCCTATTTCGGATACTAAAACCGAAATAGAAAAGGAATATCAAAATCACCTCTCTAGTCTTAATATCAATGAAAATGCTATTGGAAAGGAACATATTTATTGTAGTTTCAATTATCAAATTTTAGGAGAAATCATAAAATCTGTCACTCAAAAAAGCTATTCAGAATACTTGAAAGAGAATATTTTTGAGCCTTTAAAAATGAAAAACACATTTGCTACTTATGAAGAAACGCAAGAATATACACTTCAAAAAGGCTATCAATATATTTTCGGTTTTCCTGTTGCTTTTTCATATAAATACAAAAACATTGGGATTTTGGCTGGCGATATTGCTTCTAATACAGAAGATATGGGAAAATTTTTACAACTTTTTCTGAATGAGGGAATTGTTAATGAAAAGCAAATCATTAGCAAAAAGTCTTTAGAAACAATGCAAACACCGTTTTCGAATAGATACGGAATGGGTTTTTCGATAGGAGATTGTAACGGTTTGCATTCTATTCGTCATACAGGTCTGACACGAAATTATGCAGCTATGATAAATATTTTCCCAAATGAAAATCAAGCGATTGTTATTCTGACAAATACGAACAGTATGTACGCAGCCAGAAATTTGGTAGATGGAACGAGCCGAATTTTGAATAATCAAAAAAAAGTAGATTATCTTCCGTATGAAATTTATTTTCATTATTTAGTGGGTTTGATTCTATTTTCTAGCGTTTTTAATCTTGGAAGAAGAATTTATTCTTGGAAAAAAATAGGGTTTAGTATTTATTTCTCTAAATCTCCCCAATTGATAGCTGCTCTTTCTTTAAGCTTATTTTTTTCTCAGATTTGGTTTTTTGTTATTCCTCATTTTGCAAATATTCCTTTTTCAGCAATGCTAAAACTACAACCTGATATGGGTTACACTATCTTATTGACTGCTATTTTAGGAATACTAAATTCTATTATAAAATATTTTATCAAATCGCATAAATTAAGTAAGTAATTTATTTTTTAGAAAAGTAAAAAGGTAATTTGTTGTTGTCTTTGCTTATTTTAGCAAGTAATTTCAATTTCTTTTTGCTTTTTTTCATGAATTCTATATCACGTCTTTTATCTAGCAAGTATCCATTTTATTATAGAGGAAAAGAACGATTTATTTTTTCAGGAATAATTTTTTTAATGTCCTTTTTCTTTAATTATCTCTTTGAGCCGTTCTTTACCAACTTTGAAGAGCATAAGATGAGTTATTTACTTATTCATTTGGTTCATTCAATTGTTCCTCTTTGTATGGTTATTATTTTGAGTTTTTGCTTGAACTTATCTTCTATTTCAGAGGAAAATTGGACACTCAAAAAAGAATTATCTTTCCTAGCTGTTCTTTTACTTTGCGCAGGAATAGGGCAATTTTTGATTAGAGATATAATTTATGACAACCCAGATAATTGGTCCTTGAATTATTTTATAGAAGAAGTTATCAATACTTTTTTAGTAGGATTTTTACTTTCTTGCATTATTATACCTATTAATCAAATGCTGCTTTTTCAAAAATATGCAAAACAGGCATTTTTACTTAATGAAAAAGAAAACTTAGATTCGAAAATAATAGAAAAAAGAGAATATAGTAGTATTGAAACTGTAGAAGAGTCTTCTCAAGAAAATGAAACTATTTTTATCAAAACAGCCATCGAACAAGAAAATTTTGAACTAAATGTAAATCATTTTTTATACGCCAAATCAGAAGGGAATTATGTGGAAATTTATCTTTCTACAAAAAACAACAAAGAAAATAAGCTGGTCAAAAGAAGCACACTAAGTAATTTTTTATCTCAATTTTCTGATTTTCCTTTTATTATAAAAACACATCGTTCGTATGTTATGAATCTAAAAAAAGTAAAGGAGGTTAACGGAAATGCACAAGGTTATAAACTTCAATTAGTTGATTCTATCGATTCAATGATTCCTGTTTCAAGAAGCTACATTTCTATTTTTCAAGAAAAATGGAAAGAATTTCATCCCTAAGTCTTTTATTTCAAGTTTCATTTGTCCCAAAAACGTGTTATTTATCACATAACTTTGTCATTCAACACACTAAAAAGCATCGTAATAGGCTAAAAATTAATTTTGTCGTAATCAAATTATCAAAATTTATTATTCAAAATTTAATCATAAAATTATGCGCCGTTATGAAATAGACACTGTCCGAGTGTTAGTTTTTGCTTTACTGATTCTCTATCATGTGGGAATGTTTTTTGTGCCTTGGGATTGGCATGTCAAAAATAATATACTCTATGAATGGTTAGAATTTCCCATGTATTTTGTCAATCGTTGGCGATTACATATTCTTTTTGTTATTTCTGGAATGGGAACTTTCTTTGCTCTTCAAAAACGAAGTGCTGGAATGTTTGCTTTCGAACGAATAAAACGTTTGTTTCTTCCTCTTATTTTTGGAATGCTCGTCATTGTTCCACCTCAAGTTTATTTCGAAAGGTTAGATAAAGGACAATTTACAGGAAGTTATATCGACTATTATACTTCTGTGGCTTTTGTAGGAGAATATCCAACAGGAAATTTGAGCTGGCATCACTTATGGTTTTTACCTTATTTACTTAATTTTTCTTTGATTCTGATTCCTGTATTTATTTATTTACGAAACGAATTAAAAAATAATTCTAACAATTTATTTTTAAATTTTATCAGTCTATTATTTTCTAGCAAATACAAAATCTATTATTTCGTAATTCCTCTTTATTTATTAGAAGGATTTTTAGACCCATTTTTTCCTGTAACACATGGATTTTTTGGAGATTATTTTACACTAGCCAATTTTAGTTGCTATTTCTTTTTTGGCTTTTTGATGATGCTCAAACAAGATGAATTTTGGGAAAATGTAAAAACAAACAAGAATTTTTATCTCAAAATAGGAATCTTTTGTATTTCAGTGCTTTATCTACGCTTAATTTTCTTTGAAGATGGATATGTTGTTCATTTTATAGAAGCTGTTTTTTCTGTCATTAATACGTGGTCTTGGATTTTGGCTATTTTCGGATTTGCAACTACGTATTTACAAAAAAGCAGTAAATTATTGACCTATTGCAATGAGGCTGTTTATCCTTTTTATATTTTGCATCAAACTATAACAGTTGCAATTGGCTATTATTTGATAGATGTACAATTGGGTTTGGCTAGTAAATATTCTATTATGGTAATTGGAACATTCGGAATCTCTTTTGTATTTTATGAGTTTCTGATTAGACGTTGGAAATTAACTCGAATTTTATTTGGACTTAAAATGAATTCAGAGAAATTAAAAAAGGAAAAAGTCTAAAATTGCATCAATTTGAACAAAAAAACCGACACTTCGAAAAGTGTCGGTTACATAAATTATATAAAATTAATCCACCAACAATTTGGTAACGGCTGCTGTATTCATTGCCCATTCTCTCGAATAGATTTCATCAGCAGGATTTTCTTCATCATTAGTTTCTACGATTTCTAAGTTTTGCGCTTCGGCTTTCAAAAGCAATAGATTTCCGATGCTCAGTTTTGCATCTAGCTTTTCTAAAAGAGCTTCTACACCTTTTGTGTTGAGCTGACCTACTACTTGTCCGTGAAATGAAAGTTCTAACCAAACAATTTCATTTGCATCGATATCCAAAACTCCAAAAACTAACCCTTTTGTTAGTGTTTGTTGAATTCTGACTTGATGTTGAACACACGAAGGGTCATAGGCAACACCTGTTTTTGCAGAAATTTTTATTGGATATTTACTGTTCATCCAACCCACAACCAAATTAGGTGTAATTGCCCCATTTGAGTACGCATTACAAGTAAATGTAACATATTTCGCACCTCTTTTTCGTAAAGTTGCTACATTGATATCGATATATTCTGCCGTTCCAACTTTTTCTGGAATGCTTCGAATATCGCCACTATGCTTACAACCATCAATAACCAAATTGCTATACGAACAAATTTCATAAAAACCTCCGTATTGATTATAATATTTCTGTGAATTGTTAACATTAGGTTTGTAAGCTACATGACAACTCAAGTCCATATCCAGATGTTGAGCTTTCAAGCCTTCGCCCCATTGCATAAACAAACGAACGGTATCCCCTTCAATCTCAAAACGAGTTCCCATAAGCGCAGAAGGCATATCCTGTACGGTTTCGCTTCTATCTCCAATCGAAACTGGAATTTTGAAAAGCATTGGGTCAATAAAAATAGTTTTGTTGTCATTTCCTTCTTTTAGTTTCTGAGCTTCAAAACGCTTTTTCATTGCCAAAATACACATTTCTTCAATTCCTTTTTTCATTGATTTCAATCCTTCTTCATCATACAAAGAAAGAAGTTGATTTTTAGGAATATTTTTGTTTGTTCCACCCAAAGGCTTAACGGCACGAGTTCCACCTTTTGTGAAATACGTTTCTGCATACGTATTGAGCGTAAATACAAGACGAGCAGGAACTTTATCAATTACTTCTGAAAAAGCCTCCAAAACATCATCTTTACCAAACCAAAGCATATTTGCAAACAAAGATCTAGCAAAAAGCCCTGGGCGTTGTTTCAAGAGTTGCATCGTTTTTTCTACATCTGAACGCAAACGATATGTATCTACTTTTGATTGCCACACTTGATAGTCTTCGTTGTAGAATTTATCCAAAACAGTTTTTAATTTCTCAAAACCTGCTTTTTTGCTGTATTCTGCTAGACGCAAAGCACGAATAAAACGAACCCACATTTCACGTTTTGGGTGCATTGCTTCACACATTGTATCAACATTCATTTCTAAATTATTGAGCCAAGAAGCCACCATAAAACATTCTTTTCTTGAATATTTTAGCTTTAATTCAGTTTTTGCTGCTAGTTTTGCAACTGCGCTTTTATCCAAATCTGGCACAATGACACTTGCAATATGTTTGTTATTCTTTGCTTTTCGTTTTGCAATTACTTTTGGCTTTACAATTTGTAAAAAACCTGTGTGTTTGTACCACAAATAACGCATCACATCGGCAGGCGATTTGAAATAAATTTGAGCCTTTTCTGCCTTACCAAGTTCTACCAAATGAGAAATGACAAGCATTAAGGTTTCCTTCATTTTGATTTCAGACTTTGGCAATTCTTCATCTTTGTATGCCTCAATCATTTTTTTTAAGCTATCGACTTGCGTAGCATCAAGAGCTGTTTGAGAGGTCAATAAGTCTTCAAAATAGGCTTTTGCATCTGCATCTGTCCACAAAGAAAGAATTTTGAGTTTGCTTCCTTGTCCAAAATTAGCATCTTCTAGCTCTCCAAATTCAAAAGGAGTTCCACAGAAAGGACAACCATTATAACGCTCCAAAGGAAATGTATTTGCAGGAATTGTATGTCCACAGGCTAAAGTAGTTCCTCTGTTTTTACCATTCTTATCTGCAAATAAATTCACAAACCAAGTAATCAAATGGTCAGTAATATCTTCACCTGTTGGTGTATCCCAACCTTTGACTAAAGGAGTCCAATTTTTATTTGCACCCATTATTGTTTTAAACTTATCAGCAATCATAAGCTGATAATTGGTAGGCAAATTATTGAGAGCCGTCAAAAGTTTTTCATCTACGCCATAACCTAATTTAGCCAAATTAGCTACCAAAACAGACGTAGTTTGTCTTAGTTTTTTGTCTTCTGTGTTACTGATGTTATCGCCTAATTTATCATTAATTTCTGCAAAATCAGTCATTACATAAATTGCTTCGTTACGAACAGCAACAGAAGAAATATGTGAGAATTTGGTAGTTGTTGGAAGTGTTGTTTCCATAAGTTGTAATTATTTAAAATTTAAAAATAGGTAATTCTAGAACTGGTAATCATTAAAGGTGATTTACCTTTTGGGCAAAAGAAGTAAGTCCTAGTTGACCTGAAATTTATTTCTGAAAGACAGATAAAAATCAAAAAGTTAATCTCAAAACTGTGAATTGCCTCTGCAATTCGACTTTTAAGCGAAAAGAAGTAAGTTTTGATTGAACTATTTTTTCTTCGATTTTATTGTATCTGTTTTTCTTGCCAAGTGGGTAGGATTCGAACCTACGACCTTCGGGTTGGAATTTTAGAAGTAAGCCTAATTTGACCTTTTACAAGATAATTTTTAAGCTAAAAGACCGATGCTCTAACCACTGAGCTACCACTTGGATATTTTTCTAAAAAACTATATAAAAATTAGGTAATCTGACAACTTGTTTTTTTTTCGTAAAAAATAAGAAGTAAGTTATCATTGACCTGAATATTTTAAAACATCTTTACAAAATCAATTAAAGAAAAAAAGGTAATCATACGACTGATTTCAACCAAAGAATTTAGAAGTAAGTCGTATTTGACCTTTAGATTTTAAATATATCCAAAAAACAAAATTTGGAGAGCAGGTAGG
>JAHDBD010000048.1 GCA_020630575.1 Bernardetia sp. | reverse complement strand
AAAAAAATACTTTTCCCATTCTCAATACTCATACTTGGAGTGCCATTAAATTCTGAAACTTTTCCAGTAACACAAATCGTTTTTCCTTTCAAATATTCTTCAGGTTTGTATGGAAAGTTTTTGACATTATCTGCAAAGATGGATACTGTAAAAACTTGATTGGGAAAGGCTCTATCTAAATTTATAAAAATATGACCTTTGCCTGATAATTTGGTACTGACAACTGTTCCACAAATTGTTACGTTTTTATTGTTACCGACCTTATACTTGGCTTGATTGGTATTAAAATATCCTTTAGGCAATGACATAACAGCTATTGGCTCTACATCCTGTTGTTCATTGCTCGGTATCCATTCTTTGCCATCCGTCATAGCTTCTAGTTTATTTTCTAATTCGTCGTCAAGACTTGGAAAGAAATCTATCTGTGTTAGTTTTTCTATTTCATCAATGGAGGTTGTGAAACTAGTCAGTAGAGAAGTAGAAGCTGCATTGGGAAGTAAAAAAGCAATTCCACGATTATTTTTTAAATCAATGGCTATTTTTGCATACTGTTTTGGAATGGCTACTTTATTAATTCCTCTTTCTATTTTTGGTAAATCTTGACTAAGGATAGGAAGGGTAACCACATAAAGTGAAGTATAATTTTTGATAACATACCCTCTCAAAGCATCTTCCAAGTGCGCCCAAATTTCTCTATTGAATTCAGCTTCTTGAGGACTCATATTAGAATATAAAAAGGATTCCGAAAGTGCTTTTTCTGACCATCTAAAGTCAGCAGATGGAGCTAAATGACCTCTGTCATATCCAAAGCCATCATACTCCAGTTTTCCATTCTCTAAAGTATCTACTAAAAAGTAATCTTCTTGTTTGGAAGAGCCTGTACTAACCTTATCATCTTCTCTAAAATCATTGCTTCTACCAAAACTAGCTTTAACAATATCTGGAGTAATGATATGAGTTACCCATCTTGCTTGTTCAAACTCTTCAGCATAGCCAAGAATCATTGCTGAATGAGTAATTACCTCCTCTTTAAAATCCGATTTAGGTAGTCCAACTAAATTTAAATCTTCAATTATTTTTAGAAGTTTTAAGCTGTCCAACTCATTTGTTGTAGTGATTAATTTTTGCTCTAAATTCTCTTGTTCTTGCTTAAAGGTCTGAATTTGTTCGCTTAATGTTTGAGCTTTTGAACTAGTAAAGCAAAAAAATACAATCGAAAGGATAAACAATTTTCTCATTTTGAATAAGGGGTTTTGTGGTAGGAATAGAAATATACAAAAACCTTATTAGTTTATGATTTAGAAATCTGAAAATTTAATTTTTATTTAGAGCCTTGTCTAGCAGATTTTGAGCATTTTCTAATTGTTTTTTCAACAATATGACTTCTTTTTTTAAATACTCATTCTCATATTTTACTTCTTTAAGTTCTCTAGAATTATTTTGATAAATATTATTTGCACTAGAGTGTAATTGTACAATAATATTATTATTCGCACCATTAATTACTATATAAAAATAATCTTTTTTGATATTTAAATTTTCCAATATCTTATAAATGCTTTCATAAAAATAAAAAGTGTTCTAATTTCGGAAAGTTAGTGATTTGGTAGAGTAAAAATATAATTTACCAAGACTGCTTAAATAATTTAAGTAGTCTTGGTAAATTATATTTTCCTTATATACTTAATGACAAAAAACACTTTGTAATTACATATTTTATATAAGAAAAATTAATTAACTTATAAGCTATTGCTTTTCAGCAACTTATAATTGTTATATTTTTTAGATTTTGTTAAGGAGTATTAATTAAATTGTGATTGTTCTTGTAATGTTTCGGTAATTTCTTTAAAGCTGCATCATTTTAACTTTGTATTTTCTAAGATTCTATCCAATGCATTATTATTAGAATTTAAAATTTACCATATATAAAAATTGTTGCATTTTTGTATATAATTAGCTTAATTTGCTTATATTATATTTTTTTCTGATAAAAAAAGTATCAAAAATCTAATATAATTAGCTAATTGAAATTAAACTACCTTCCAACTATCTGTATTTGAGGTTATGATCACATCTTTTGATTCTGTATTAGAGACCTATCGAAAAACTTCTTTTTCTGAAAGACACAAAGGACATCGGTTTGAAAGACTGATGAAAGCCTATTTATTGACAGACCCTCTTTATGCAGCACGTTTCCAAAAAGTTTGGTTGTGGGAAGAATTTCCTTCAAAAAAAGATTTGGGAGGTAGAGATACAGGCATAGACCTTATTTCATTAACCAATGATGGGGAATACTGGGCTATTCAGTGTAAATGTTTTGATGATAATGCGTACATTTCAAAAAAAGATTTGGATACGTTTTTTTCTACTTCTAGCCGTTCTTTTCAAGGGATAGATAATCAAACTAAGCGATTTTCTCATCGTCTTTGGATTTCTACAACTAATAATTGGAGTTCTAATGCTGAAGATGTTACTAAAAATCAAGCCATACCATTTACAAGAATTAGTCTTAGTGCTTTAAAAAACTCTCCTGTAAACTGGGAGGAATTACACAAAAATGTAGATACTGTAAGAGAAGAGTTAAGGATAGAAATCCCAAAGAAAAAACCACGACCACACCAAAAGGAAGCCATTGCGAAGGCAGTACAATATTATCAAACGTATGATAGAGGTAAACTAATAATGGCTTGTGGCACAGGAAAAACATTTACTTCTCTCAAAATAGCAGAAGAGCTGACCAATAGAGAAGGTTTTGTTTTGTTCCTCGTTCCTTCTATTGCCTTATTAGGACAAACATTAAGTGAATGGAGTGTAGATGCTACACAGTACATTGATGCTATTTGTGTTTGTTCAGATTCAAAAGTTTCGCAGAGTCGTAGCAAAATAGATGATATTGATATGTCTTCAGTTGTAGATTTAGCTTATCCTGCTACTACTGATGTAGAAAGTATAATGAAACAATTAAATAATTTAGACAGCAGTCCAAATAAAGGATTAAAGGTTGTTTTTTCTACCTATCAATCTATTGACGTTATCTCTAAAGCACAAAAAGAACTGCAAAAAACCAATTCTAAATACGCAAAGTTTGATGTTATTATTTGTGATGAAGCCCACAGAACAACAGGTGTTTCATTAAGTGTAGATGATAAATCTAATTTTGTAAAAGTACATAGTAACGATTTTATAAAAGCTGATAAGCGTGTTTATATGACTGCTACACCTCGTTTGTATGATGATAACAGTAAGAGTAAAGCAGAACAAGCACAAGCCTATTTGTGTTCAATGGACGACGAAAGTATCTATGGAAAAGAAATCTATCGAATCGGTTTTGGCGAAGCTGTAAGTCAAGGTTTATTATCGGATTATAAAGTATTGATATTGACACTTAATGAAAACAATATTCCTCCTAGCGTACAAAAAGCAATAAGTAATAAAGAAAATGAAATAACTGTTGACGATGCAGCAAAATTAGTAGGCTGTATCAATGCCTTATCTAAACAACTCTTACAACAACAAAAAATATTAAAAGAAAGCGACCCAGAGCCTATGAAAAGAGCTGTTGCTTTCTGCCAAACGATTGCTAACTCAAAACATATTAGTCGTAACTTTAATACCACTTCTAAAGAGTATATTAAAGACCTACCAGAGGAAATGAAGAACATTCATCAACATATCCAATCCAAACACATTGACGGTGCTATGAATGCAATGGAGAGAGGAGAATTAATGGATTGGTTAAAAGAAGATGCAGAAGATAAAGAATGTAAAATATTGACAAATGTACGTTGTTTGAGTGAAGGTGTTGATGTGCCTTCTTTGGATGCCGTTTTATTTCTATCAGCTCGTAACTCTCAAATTGATGTAGTACAGTCCGTTGGTAGAGTAATGAGAAAATCTCCAAATAAAAAGTATGGATATATTATTATTCCTTTGGTAGTCGCTTCTGCTATTGATGGAGCAACAGCATTAGACCAAAATGATAATTACAAAACCGTTTGGACAGTACTAAACGCATTAAGAGCGCATGATGACCGTTTTGAATCTATTGTCAATAAAATAGATTTGAATGACCATAAACCAGAACAAATATTAGTTGGAAGACCAGATATTAATTTTGATGAGGACGGTAACGCCTTCTTTGAAACTGACCGAGAAGGAAAATCAAAGAATGAAGCGAAACAACTAGCAATGTATTTTGGCGACCTACAAAAGTATATTTTCGCTAAAATGGTCGAAAAGGTTGGCGATAAAAGATACTGGGAACAATGGGCAAAAGAAGTCGCAAGTATTGCTACCAAACAAATAGATAGAATTACTAGGCTAATAAGTCTTAAACCACAACACAAAGAAGCCTTTGATGGGTTTTTGGGTGGTCTGCATCAAAATATCAATCCTTCTATTACTGAATCCGAAGCGATTGAAATGTTATCTCAACACGTCATTACAAAGCCTGTATTTGATGCACTTTTCGAAGGCTATTCATTTGTTGAAAATAATCCAATTAGTCAAGCAATGGAAAAAATGCTTACTATTTTGGAAGAAGAAGCGTTTGAAAAGGATATTGCACCTTTAGAGAAATTCTATGAATCAGTTAGAAAGAGGGCATCTGGAATAGACAATGCAGAAGGAAAACAAAAAATTATCCTTGAATTATACGATACTTTTTTTAAAGCTGCCTTTCCTAAAATGGTATCTAAGCTAGGGATTGTTTACACTCCTACCGAAGTAGTAGATTTTATTGTTTGTTCTGTAAATGATATTTTGCAAAAAGAGTTTGGAAGAAAATTATCTGATGAGAATATACACATTTTAGAGCCTTTTGTGGGTACAGGAACGTTTATAACTCGTTTGCTACAAAGTGGACTTATATCGAAAGAAGATTTGCTTAGAAAATATACTGATGAAATTCATTGCAACGAGATTGTTTTATTGGCTTATTATATAGCTGCTATCAATATAGAAAATACGTTTCACGATTTATACGGTAGTGAAAATGGGTTTGTTCCTTTTAATGGAATCTGTTTGACAGATACATTTCAACTTGGAGAAACAGAAGCAAGTGAGCAATTATTTTCCTCTATATTTCCTCAAAATTCTACACGAGTAGAAAAGCAGAAAAAAGCACCATTACGTATTATAATTGGCAACCCCCCTTATTCTGTTGGTCAGAAGTCTGCAAATGATAATGCACAGAATCAAAAATATACTAAACTTGATGCTAGATTAGAGAGTACATACGTAAAACAAACGAATGCTACGAATAAGAACTCTTTGTATGATTCTTATATAAAAGCATTTCGTTGGAGTAGTGATAGATTGGATAAAGCAGGAGGAATAATTTGTTTTGTTACAAATGGAGCTTGGCTAGATGGAAACAGTACAGATGGTTTTAGAAAGTCATTAGAAGAAGAATTTACTTCTATCTATATTTTTAACCTAAGAGGAAACCAGCGTACAAGTGGCGAATTAAGTAGAAAAGAAGGAGGTAAAATATTTGGTTCTGGTTCTCGTACACCTGTTTCAGTTACACTTTTAGTTAAAAATCCTAATAATCAATCAGAGAAAGCAACTATTTATTATCATGATATTGGAGATTATCTAACTAGAGAAGACAAGTTTAAACTTATCAAAAAATTCAAATCTTTTGGAAATAAAGAGATGAAGTTCAAGATTTTAAAACCAAATGACCATGGAGATTGGATAAACAAAAGAAATGATGCGTTTGATGAGTTCATTGAATTAACTCCTGACAAAAAATTTAATACACATTCATCGTCTTTTTTTGTTATTAATTCAATGGGAGTAGGAACAAGTAGAGATGCTTGGGTTGTAAACTTTTCAAAAGAGAAATTAACCTTGAATGTTCAACGCACAATTAATTTTTATAATAGCCAAGTTGACGATTACAAGGCTATACAATCTATTAATAAGCCTGTTGATGTAAACAAGTTTATAAACCGTGACGCAAAAAAAATTAGTTGGTCAAGTAGTTTAATTCCGAAAGTTGAAAAAGGTAAGCATGATGCTTTTAAGAAAAAAAACATTAATCATGTGTCTTATAGACCATTTAATAAACAAAACTTATATTTTGGCAGTAATCTAATACACAGAAAAGGACAATTTAAAGAGATTTTTGGTGGCGACTTTAATAAAATAGATAACCCTCTTATTTGTATATCTTGCACAAACAAAGGGCTTGGATTACTTATTACTAATAATATTGCAGATATACACTTAAACGGAGATACTCAAACCTTCCCACTCTACTATTACGAGGAAAGGGATATTACTCAAAAAAATCTATTTGATAGTAAAGATAAAGAACTTGTCCGTCGTGATGGAGTAAGCAACTTTATTCTTGAAAGAGCGAAAAAGCAGTATGGAAATAATGTAACCAAAGAAGATATATTTTACTATGTATATGGCTTTTTACATTCTCCTACATACCAAGAAATATTTGCGAATGACCTCAAGAAGATGTTACCTCGTTTGCCTTTGGTAGAAGATGTACGAGATTTTTGGAAGTTTAGTAGAGCAGGTAGGGAATTAGCAGAACTGCATATTAATTATGAAACTGTTGAACCGTGCAAAGAAACAACAGTAAGTTATAAAACACTACCAACAGTAAATCAAGAAGAACAAGAGTATGAGTTTTATCAAGTGGAAAAAATGAAATTCCCCAAGAAAGATAAAAAAGATACCATTATCTACAATTCCAATATTACTATTTCTAATATACCAGAAAAAGCATATCAGTATATTGTCAATGGGAAAAGTGCTATTGAATGGATAATGGATCGTTATAGAATAACTACTCATAAAGATAGTGGCATTACCAATAGTCCAAATGATTGGTCAAAAGAAGTAGAAAACCCTAAATATATTCTTAATTTACTTCTTAGTGTAATCAATGTAAGTACTCAAACCGTAGATATTGTGGATAATTTACCTAAAGTAGAGTTTTGATATACTAGTCTTCGAATTCTATTTTTTTCCAAAAAATCAATACTAATTGAATTTGCATAAAAAAAGGGGTTGTGAAATTCACAACTCCTTTTTTTACTTTCTCACATAGACAAGCTAACAAAAATGAAACAAAATAATTTCTAGATAAATCTTCCTTTCTACATCATTTGGAAAATGATAAATGTAACTAAATGACGATTCCCCTTTTTCTCCATTACTACTACTATAGTATTCGTGCTTTACAGCTTCTTCTTTTGCAGATTTGAGAACTTGGGTAAAATTCTGATTATCTACAAAAAATATAAGAGCTACTTTTGAGTCTCTCCAAGTTAGATACTTATCAAAAAGTTGATTTATTGCATTATTGAAGCTAACTTGACCTTTCCAAAACTTGCACTCTGCTATGAAAACATTACTATTGTCTTCACTGTGCTTTAATAATATGTCTGTTTTTCCACTTTTATTAAAGGCTTCACCAGAGGCTGTTATATTTACATACCTTGTTTCTAAGATTATAAGTAGTAAATCTCTCAGTGTCTCTTCGTCTTTACCTTTGTACAAGGTTTGTTTCTTTTCTAGACTTTTACCAAATTCGTAAAGCACCTTAATAATGTCTAAATATATAGCATTTTCTAAAGTAGGTGTATAAGTAGTTTTGCCTGCTTGATTGGTATGTACTTGAGGGATACTTATTTTCTTTATTACAGGAGCATTAAAAACTGTTTTTGTATTGGGATTTACAGAAACATTTATAGACCTAAAAAAATCATCTTCTCTTAGGAATTTATTTTTGACTTCATTAAACTTACCATTAATCGTTTGTATTAAGCTACTATTCCAACGATCGACATTACTATTTATAGTATCTATTCCATTAAAGCAATGGCTGAAAGCATTTTGCTTATCTGTATTAAATTGTTCTTTATTTTGATTATGAGTCTTTAATGTTAAAGATGACGTTTTTGAACTTTCATTTACCGTAAAATTGTACTCTTTTTTTGCCCATTTTGACCCTAGCCAATCAAATATTTTTTTTGAGCCTGAATAAGAATAGGATACTAAAATATAATGCACATCAACTTCATAAAGATCTCTTCTTATTTCAGATTCTCTCTTTTCTTTTACTGTTCTAAGATGTTTTGAATACTCAGTTGATTTATCAATACTTAATTTTTGTAATAAGTATTTATCCATTAGATAAGACTTATATTCCTCTTCATTAACGTTGAGGATATAATTTTTATCTTTATTATCAATTTCTTTATTTATAGAATCTTCTAGTTCTTTCATGCGATATAAAAAAAGTTATTAAGTGCTAAATAATGATTCTAAAAATATTAATTTGATAAAGTAACATAGATATCAGATTTATAATTTTTTTCTAGGTAAGAAATATTCTTTTTCAAAAAAAAGTCTATGAATTCTTTAATAGTGGTTGCTTCAGGACGGTCATCAGTGCTAAACCCAATATATATTTTATCTCCATAAGGAGCTTTCTGCTCCTCTAATCTTATTTCTTTTTCATATAAAGGTTCTGGAGTCCACCATTCTTCATGATTATACTCTGTTACTTCTATACTGAAATTTAAAATATCTTTAAAAAGACGACTTATTTCTTTTAATGCTTTTTTTGTGTCTCTTTTTGAATAGTACAGGGTTGTTACAAACACCATGACTTTATATTCAACCTTACTATATTCACTCATAGAGCTTTTTTTATATTTTTAAGTGGGAGATTCCTGTTTTATAAATAGACTTTTTATTTTTTGTTACCTGTCAGTACATCTACAAGTAATGCTGTTACCCCTATGATAGCAACAGTTCCTAGCGTAATTCCTAATAATTCTTGATTAGTTAGAGTTAGAATATTTTTTGTTTCTACATTTTTACTGTTTCTTACCAATGCAATTTGACTACTTGATTTTATTACGAATGGTAAGTTTAAAGCTGTCTTGTTTGTATACTCAATATCTGGTTGATGTTTGTTTTGTGTTTTTGTATATGTTTGATTAAATATATCACATATATTAGAAACTATTTGTTGTGATGTATTAGCTAACTCTTGCGCTGAGATTAATAGATTTGTTGAAAAATACCCTCCTTGATTTGTATCTTCAGCATTCTGCCCTTTTTGCGAAGCATATAGTAGCACCCTACCATCTGAACAGTGTTCAGTGTAATCTTTAAATATAGTTCTTGATACACCCAAGTTTGCGTAATCGAAATCTATTTTACCTATACCTGAAAGACCTGTAAAATTAGAATAATCTGAGTAGCCTCTACAAGCATCAATTATTGTAATTTGTTTTTTACATCTATTGGCTAGATCTTTTACTAACACCTTTTCTTTTGTATTTAAAGCAATCGCTGCATTTTCATTTTTGTTCGTAAAACCATGTCCTGAAAAATATATAAAAGCAAAGTCATATCTTTCACAAGATCTAAGGTAATGATTGATTTCCTGCGCTGATGGGTCAAGTCGTGGAATATGAATTTCATCATTATCCCAAGCTCCTCCATTAGAAGACATTAAGAAAGATTTCATATTTTCTAAATCATGTGCTACACCTTGTAAATATGGTTCTGATGGACTACCTATTAAAATTGCTATTCTATTCATATACACATTTATGTTATTTGGCTCTAAAAAATTATGAGAATATAAAACAGATTAATATGCTGTAAATCCCCCGTCTACCACTTAATGTCAAAAATCATCTAATTATTACAACTTTTTCATAAAAAGAAGCTATTTTTTTGCAACTTATTGAATTTTAGTAACTTATAAATATTATATTCATTAGCATTATGTTAAGCAATGTTAATATACAAGTAGGATAAACTCATAATAAAAGCCTTCAAAAATTAATTTGAAGGCTTTTGTTCAGAAGTATAAGTCATAATTAAAATAATTCATGAAAATGAGTATCAATTATATCTGTAATATCTGCATCCAACCCAATACTATTTTGAGTAAGATTAGACACAAAGTTTTGCATTACTTCTAGCTTTTCTAAATTACTCATTTCTGAAACCTCCCTGTCAATATCAGTCTGAGTAGAAGGTTCTGTGTTTTTATTCTCGTTCATGTTCTGTATTGTTATTTTGTACACTATTCTACTCCTAATATAATGATTATTTAGAAGTTAGCTATTTTCCAAAAAATCATAAAGAGCCAAAACTTCATTCTGCGTAACTTCTTTGTGAACAGCAACAATATCTTGGAGTTGTTCATTAAATTCAATAGAGCTTTTGCCTTCTAGTTTAGTCAAGATGCGAACTTGTAATTCTAAACTTGTGCGTAATAGGGTTTGATTCATTTTTAGCAACTCAACAATATATTGGTTTGCGTCTACTTCTTTTTATGGCATACTTTAGTGTTTTTTTGATAAAAGACGTAGATAATCGTTATTGAATTCAGCTATTTTAAAATTCAATATAAAATAGCTTCCCTTCACTACTTTTATCATCCAAACGAAGAATTATTTCGCTATCATCAATATCAAAACCATGTGATGGTATATCATCATCTATAATAGAAAAGATATACTGTAAATTATATTTTTGTGAATATTCACGTACTGTATTAAGTAAACTAACTCTACGTGTATCGGACATATTCGCAAAAGCATCATCATGAAATATAAAGCGAAAATAAGACTCTCTACTATAATAAGAATGCAAAGCTAAATCAAAGGCAATACATAAAAGCTTGTAATATGAATTACCTTCATCTTTTGCACTACCATCATATTTACATACAAAATCTATATTATTTGCATTATTTTTCACAACAGATAAATAAGCTGGGTAATTAGTAATTTCCTTTGCTATTTCTGCAAAAGTTTGCCTTATTTTAGTGTATTTATTGTTACTGCTTGTATGT
Source organism: Bernardetia sp. (assembly GCA_020630575.1). Taxonomy (GTDB): domain Bacteria; phylum Bacteroidota; class Bacteroidia; order Cytophagales; family Bernardetiaceae; genus Bernardetia. Next base: position 7,290 of record JAHDBD010000048.1, on the reverse strand, counting down.
TCTATGATATAATCAATCTTTTGTACCAAATTAGAAAGCTCTTTACCCTTTGTTTCCTTTATTTCTTGTCTTTTAACTTTCACTTGGTCTAAAGCCTCTAACTTAGCTTGTAATCTACTAAGTTCTATTTCAAGATGATTTAGTTTTTTGTTATATTGTTTATACTTTGAAAAAGAATCAGTATTTTGAATTAGTGAAACACTTTTTTTCTTTTTTTTATTTAACTCGTCAAGACTTTTGTTTACAAGTGTATATTCATCTTGCTTTTCACTTAGCGTTTCTTTTACTTGTATATTTCTTTCTACAGTAATTTTTTTATTAAAATCAATGAGGTCATCATAGGATTTAGACAGTTGATCAGGAAAATAAATACCAACCTCTTTAAAAAGCCTTTCTATCCTGTCTTTATCGAAAGCGAAACTATCTTTAAGGGATTTTTGTAGTTGGTCAATATCATATTTAAGACGATATAGTAGACTATTTTTCTCTGCTATTTCTGTTTCTATTTCCCCAACTAGTTGATTAATAATTTTCTTATCTTCTTTACTGTAGTTCAATGATTCTAAATCTACCTTGAATTCTTCAATCTCTTTTTCCTTAAACTGAATTTCACCTATTAATACATCTCTTTCATTGATATCAACACCAAACTCTTTCTCTAATTTCTTAGTAAGTTCTTCTAACTTTTCTATTTCTTTGTCCAACTCATATTTCCTATGAATAACTTCTGGTTCAAAACCTAATAAAGCAAAGACTAAAGGCTTCCAGTATATATGAGCACCTGCGCTAAATTTTGATAGTTGGAATATACTGTTGCGAGTCATATCATAATCCCCTTGCATACGTAAGGAGTAATTGATAGTTTTTCTGAATGTTGTTCCTGTAGCAACACTAAAATCTAGCCCTATTAAAGTATTTAATACCTCTTTACCTGTGGAGGCAACTGTAACATCTTGATAATCCCAATCATTATGTAGGAGAAAACCTTTACTAGGTTCATTTCTAACTCTTATAGATACCTTACTATGCTTATTTACACTTCTCTTTATTGTCACATATTCGTTGTTATTTGTAAGTATTTCTAAATAAAAATCATAACCTTCAAATATTGAATTTCCTATCTCTAACGTGTCTAATTCACGGTAATCAACCTCATTTTCATTTGTATAGTATGGAATACGCATTCCTTCTTTTTTCGGATGTTTTAAGAGGAAAAAATTCTTTGTAATTTGTTTCAAAAGCAAAAAATCAATAACAGATAACAACTTGGATTTTCCTAGATTATGACTATCAGCTCCATCCTTTTTATCTAAAGTAGAGCCTACGATTACATTGAGCTTATCTTGTTCTAAGTTAAACTCAATATTCTTGAAAGGTTTGTTACTATATATTTTACTTAACTTCATGATGCTGCTTGACAAGTGAGAAAGCGTCTAATGGACTTTTATAATATTCTATTTTACCTAATAAGAACAAAAAATTTATAGCATAAGGATAATTATCTACAACCGATTTTCCTTTTTTAGAAACAATAATTTGTAAAAGTTCACTATATGGAACAATTTCATTTTCACGCAAAACCTCTATAATCAATCCACTAATATTGATTACTGATACATCTAAATTGAGATATTTGTGTGGTCTTATCATGCTAATTTTCCTATGTCACAATTAAAATACATATGGTGTAAAAATACCCAAACTAAATGTTTTTTGATAGTAGGGCTTCGTTCTATTATATAATCATAAAGATATACAAAAACTTTTTGAAAGTTCTCAAATCTATCTATATCAACTTCTATTTTATTAGCAATTTCTGCTGCTATATTTTCATAAGAATATGCAAGCTCTTCATTTATAGGATCTTTTAAAAAAGCATCTATTTTGGTAAAACTTTGAAGGCTTCTTCTCTTTATGTTGTTTTCGTAATAACTCTGAGAAAGATTATTTAGTTTATTTTTTCTTTTCTCTTTATCTACGTGTTCAAATGTTTCGGATTCTGAGTCTAATGCAAATCTTTCTAGAGGATTTAATCTAAATTGTTGTTTAAACTGGTCTATAATCTCTTTCATATCCCTTTCATTGATATTTAATGGAATTGAAAAAACCTCAGAGACATCTGTTTTGCTTGGAATTACCTCAAAATTTTTTTCAATAAAAACATAAAGGGCATTTAACTTATCAGGATTAAGACCTACCACTTTTTTTAAGATACTATTCTTATCTATAATATCCTTTTCAGGCTCAAAAGTTATTGAGTGTGGGTTTTTGAAATTATCTATCTTTTTGAGATTATCAGCATCTCTAGATATTGAAATAAATTTGAAGCGATATCCATTATTCTTATGTTGAAGGATACTGTCTTTATCAAGACTACTTTCTATCTTTTGCCGTGTTGATGTAGAAGATACTTGCACTACATACCTATTAGTATGATCTATTAAGTCTATAGCTTCTACATTTTGCTGAAATTCATTATCGTTAAATAAGTTCCAGTCGTACACAATATTTAATAATTGAGCATAGAAACCTTCTGAATGAATATTTAAATCTAATATATTTAGTCTACTACGGGCAGTTATTCTTACTGCCAGTAAATCAATTTTCTCCTCTATGTAATTAAAGTATGTTTGACTATTCATATTAAATAAGGAATAAAAATTAATAAGAGTTTCTACTTAATACCAAAAAACCACAAATCATTACAAATTATTTTAATAAAATTTTGCAACTAACTGATTACCAACAAAATAAATTTTAAAAGCCTTAATCTTTTGTTAAGAAATATTAACATTTGGAAGTGTAAAGTTTACACTGCCAAATGTTAAAATATATAAAATTCAACAGAGATACAAGGTCAATAATATTATTTTATAAAACAATATTATTTAGAAATAGCCTTTTCCAAAAGACCATTAAAGTATTCTAGCTGATCTTTTAAAAAAGCATTATCATAATTCGTATATTTACACAAACGATAATGATAAACATAAAACGATAGTATAATTATGAATGACTTAAAAATCAAATTAGAAACCAACTCTGACCAATTAATAGAAAAATTAGTTAAAGTCCAAAAATTAGTAGAAGAGATAAATCAATTCGAATTAACCATCAATGCGCTTGATGAAGCTGATAATATAGTGAGTTCTATAAGAGTAGAAAAAGAAATTATTATACAACCTATTTTTGATTGCCAGAAGATTCAAGACATAATAAATACCAAGAATCTAAATAATGAAAAACATGTATAAATACTTAATATCCTCCATATTCACTTGTGTAATAATTCTTACTGTACTTTTAGTAAAAACTAAAGATGCTGTTTACATAAGTGTACTTATATTGCTTTTACTTCCTGTAATACTAACTTTTATAGAAGTTTATTTTACTTCCCACAACAAGGACAAGGATTGTAGTCTTTAGGACCTACAGAGCTATGCTTTGCTACTTCTTGTTCAGCTAGGTTTTTTTGATAAGGAGTAGCTTCAAAGTAACGACTTGCAAAATCTACTAATTCTTTTTGTTCTTTTTCAGAAAGCTCTAAAAAACCTTTAGCAACAAGAAACTGTTTTTTATTACTCATAATAAAATTGTTTTTAAGGAATTAAAAATTACCACACACATCGCAGTCTGATGGTTTCATTGATGTTATTACTTTTTCACAACCAGCACATTGTCGCCCAAACTCTCGCAAACCATATCTCATAGCTTTTCGCAATTCTTTTTCTGAAAGATAATCTCCACGAGAAGCTATTCGCTCTCTTTCTACCAAAATATCATATTTTTTTAGATAGACTTCATAATCAAAGTCTGGAAAATTAGCCAAACGACGATATTCTGAAGCAAGTAAAGAATACTGCTCTGCACGAGTAATATAAACCATTAGGTTATTATCTGAACCTGCAACAGCTAAATAACAAGACAATATAAATTGAGCTAATCCAAAAGGAGCAGCTATTATAATTGTAATATCAAGCAACTTCGGACTGTAAAGAGAACTTCCTAATATACCTGCTATGATAACAGGAATTAAAACTCCTGCTATTTTTGAGGCATTCAGCCACTTTTGCAAAGCCTGTATTTTCTTAGAATACACATATTGCAATCCAAAACAGTCTAAAGCACTATTCCAACAATCCTTAGTTATCTTGACAGATAACATTTCTATACTTTGTTCCATATCTTTTTTCTTTTAAAGATAGGAAATAATATTTTTTTATTTGTTACTCTTGCAGACTCAAAACACGAACATTAATTTTTACATGCTTTGTAGTGTGTAGAATGTAAATTACATTTTACACACTACAAAGCATATCTATTATCAAAAATATCAAACTTAATTTTTTGTAATATCAAAAGTTATACCTTGACCACTACTAGCACGTCCTGGTTGAAGCTAGTTTACTTCTATCAAATCGTCGTCATTCAATACTGGCTGTTCGTAATAGATAAAGTTTTCTTGCCCTTTATGAGTAAGATATACTGTTTTCTTATATCTGTAGGTTTTTATTGTTTCTAATAGCGTTGTTTGAAGTTGCTCTATCGTTGCTGGATTAGCAAAAGCAGGGTCTATTACCTCTAATACCTCATTGTTTTTTCCAGAAATACGCATTGCATTAGTGTTAGAATTTTTATTTGCCATACGAACAGCTTCTTTTCTCATCAAAGGAAATTCTTTTGATTGTAACTTAGCAACTCTTGCCTGTAGCTTATCAGCCAACTTATTAACTTCAGTGTCATTATGTTTTCTAGCATCATTTATTATCTGCGCCCACAAAGCGAAGAGAAGAACCTCCATTTTTAAAGATTCTATATTGTTTCGATATGTACTATTATCAAAATCATCAAAGTCAGTTTTTAACTCTCTTTCCAATTGTTTACGTGCTTCTTCAATAGCAGAAGTTTCTTCTACTCTACCAACTTCATTACCATTCGCATCAAATTGCACTGTACCACCTTCATTTGAAGTAACAACCTCTTGCTTTTCTTCATTTACAGCAACAGTTTTACTCGGTTCTTTTGGAGATAAGGCAATCCAAACAAACATTACAGAAAAGAAAATAGTAATTCCGATTTTTACATTTTTTTGAAAAGCTTCTCCCATCCAAACAAGGGCAAGACCAAGTGGGAAGAATAGAAATAAAGCAGGAAGAACAAAACGTTTTTTGTCATACCATCTACGAGAACTTGAAATTTTTTGAGTATCCATTTTGTATGATTATTTGTAGTTGAGAAATATTAGTTATCACCACTTAATGCAAAAAAACTACAAATCATTACAAATTATTTTAATAAAAATTTGCAATTAATTGATTATCAGCAAAATAAACTTTTCAATTAAGCTAATCTATATTAACATTTATTAATAAATCAACCACTAAAGTAATTTAAGCCAATCCTTTAGTAAACGTATGTTAATAAAACATAACTACTAAAATAGTTTAAGTAAATCCTTTAGCCAATCCTTTAGCCAATCCTTTAGTAGATGTTTAAGACATATAAAGACTATAAGACAATAAGACTATAATAACTAATACTAATAAGGATTTTTTTAAAATTTTTTTTAGAGTTTTTTTCTGAAAAAGTCAGAATTACAAAATGAAATTCCCTCTCCAAAAAAAAGTTGCGCTAAAAAAAAGGTTCTCAAAAAACCTTATTTTTAAAAATAATACGGACGTTGCGAAAAAACAACAGCGACAACAGCCTTGAATAAAAACTACCCTTAAATAGCTTTTATTTTTAAATAGGGGTGTTCAAATTCCTTTTGTGACACTAAGTGCATTTAAAAAAACAAAAGTCGTAAAAGCCTTTATTTGCGCTTATTTAGAAATAGCCTTATCCAAAAGGCTATTCACAAATTCAAGCTGCTTTTTTAAAAACTCATTTTCTTTCTCTAAAGAGCTTTTTTCATTTTTGAGAGATTCTATAATAACATCTTTAGAAGTATCTGAGGTAGAATTATCTCTGCCCTTATCTCTGTCTCTATTTTTTGAATTTGAATTATAAGTGCCTTGGTTTTGAGTTATATTTCCTTCGTTTTTACTGTTATAGCTTGTGAGAATGTTGTTGTTGTTGGAGTTTGCTCCCTCCTTAAACATCTCGCCTTCGCCATACATTAACCATCCAATATTTAAAAATAATTTAGTTTCAAGATTGGATAATAAATTCGCCTTTACATCCTTTATGGTTCCAGATAAAATTTTTTGCACAGCAGTATGGGAAACGCCACAAACTTTAGCCAAATCGCTATTTGTATAGTTAAAATGGCTCTTAATTATATTTAACCTATCCGAGAAAGAATCTAAACCGTTAGACATATTGAAACTTTATTAAAAAAGTTTATCCTTTTAGTTGCAAATAAGAATTTAGTTGCTTATGTTTGTATTACCAATTAAAACATCAGCACTGATACAAAGGTATCACAAAAATATCAGTGCTGCAATTCTGAATTAGAAAACCTTATGCAGTTACTTAATACACCTTATTTATTTTGTAGAAGATTGTTCAAACTCTTGATAGTATCATTAGCTTGCTCTAAATGTTTCCTTAGCATTGAATTCTCTTTTTCAAGAAATTCAATTTTCATATCCTTTGCTTCTATACTTTCTTTAAAGCCTCCGAGTTGAGAATCCTTCTTTTCTTTTGTGGTGCTAATGCTATAAGATGGATTAATAGATACTATTGACTTGCCGTCTCTAATTATCGGAGTTTCTCCAAAAATTATATAATCAATATTAACATTATACTCTTTACAGAATTTCTGTATAAGATAAGGGTTGGTTTTGCTCCTACCTTTCAATATTTCTGTAAGATTTTGTTGTTTATAACCCAATATGTTAGCAGCACTACCTCTAGTAGATATTAAATTCTTGCTTTCTAATAACTCAAAAGCCTCTATAAAGCGATTTTCTATCTCACCCATACATTTTTACAAAATAATTGTAAATTTATTTTTATTTACAGAATTTCTGTATATATTTGTACTATAACAAACTATCAGTACTGATACAAAGGTATCTCAAAAAAATTAGTACTGCAATTCTGAATTAGAAAACCTTATGCAGCAGCCTAAAAAACGCCTTCAGCAAATCCCAATTACACTTGATCAAGATTTTGAGCAGTGTGTCCGAGTAGTTGCTTTTCTTCTAGGATATAAAGATGCTACCGAGTTTCTCATTTTTTTGATAGAAACGGCAGATCAACAAATTATCGCCAAGGCAGAGTTAACAACTACACATTCGAATAGAAAAGTCTTTTTCGCAAAAGAGAAAGGTTTGGTAGAGAAGG
>JAHDBD010000007.1 GCA_020630575.1 Bernardetia sp. | reverse complement strand
CAAAAATAAACCGAATAAAATTTGGTTCAACTTATAAAATGCGAAAGTCCTATTAGTATATTTTATTGCCTCTTTTCATTCAAACTACGACAACAAAAAGGGAAATCAAACCATCGAAAACATTGAAAATGATTCGGAATGTGAGTTTAGATACAAATTTATAGCTGATAAATTAGGATTGACAAATGAGAGTATATCCAAAGCTCAAATTATTACTGCAATTCTTGAAAAACTTAATTCATTAGATGATTCGATTTTGCACAAATATTTTACTTATGGTACTACACATAAAAATTATTGCTTTATATCTGAATATGCTTCTTATCATTATTTAGCAAATGCTACAAAAAAAAGCCTAAACACTTTAGATTTATATTCTCCTGAACTAATTTTGAGTGATATAATTGACTGGATTTTTGCGAAAATAATAGCTGGAGGTGGTATCAATAGATACAATTTAGGTTATTTATATGCAGACTTGGTAATAGAACTTCCGTATAAAAAAGAAATAATTGAAGGTGAAAATTGGGATGAAACCTTTATTTTAAAAGTAAATGAAAAACGTGAGGATATGAAACTCTCAGACTTAGCTTCTACATTGAAACAATTTTGCAAAGGCGACAAATATTTTATTCAAACAATTCTTGAAGCTCTATCTTATTCAGGAATTTTGATGGTGGACAATCATTCTGTAGAAAACAAGTTTATTCCAGATTATAGAAATGAGTTATCTCCTCATTTTTACGCAAACGAATGGACATATCCTCTAAGATTTTGGAGTAAAAAAAAGTAAAATTTTATTTTTGAAGTTTTACTTTTTCTCCTTTACTATAACCATTCCTACCTACTCCCAAAAATAGCACTACTAACCCATACAAGTGTTGCGTTTTCTTAAATGGCAATTGGATAATCGATATTTATTCCCATAAAAAGGTCTCTAAAAGCTATGTTTTTTTTGTAGTTTTGTACTTTCAACTTTCTCCAAAAACACAAAATTATGACGCTCTACGAACGCCTACAAAAAGAAACTTTCCTTATTGCTGGTCCGTGTGTAATCGAAAACGAAGAATTACTCTTTGAGGTAGCCGAACACATGGTCGAACTTTCCAAAAAAATGGGTTTTCTTTATATTTTTAAAGCTTCTTTTGATAAAGCAAACCGTACCTCCATGGAATCTTACCGAGGTCCTGGGTTAGAAAAAGGCTTAGAAGCTCTAGTCAAAATCAAAAATAAATATCAAATTCCGATTACTACTGATATTCATGAAGCCTATCAAGCCGAAATTGCTGCTGAAGTAGTTGACATCCTTCAAATTCCTGCTTTTTTGTGCCGTCAGACAGATCTTTTAATTAAATCAGGAGAAACAGGCAAAATTGTAAATATCAAAAAAGCGCAATTCTTAACAGGTAGAGATATGGTTTATCCTGCGAAAAAAGTAGAAAGTACAGGCAATCATCAAATTATGCTAACTGAACGTGGGACAAGTTTTGGAAACCATAATCTTGTTGTTGATTTTAGAAATATAATTGATATGAAAGAAATGGGTTATCCTGTCGTGATGGACGTAACTCATTCAGTTCAGAAACCAAGTGCAAATAACGGAACAACTGGAGGAAATAGAGAATATATTCCTTACTTTTCAAAGGCAGCAGCAGCTATGGGAGTAAAAGGATTTTTTATGGAAACACATCCTAACCCTGACAGCGCACTTTCTGATGGTCCTAATATGGTAGAATTGGCAAATATGGAAAATGTATTGAAAGAAACTTTCAATCATATTATGGTATAAATAAAATTAAAAAAAAGTCTCATTTTTTGTAATAACAAAACAAAAAGCCTTTTAAGTAATTCTATAATGGAATTACTTTTTTTATTCTAAAAATTCCGAAAAAATAAATATACCATGAAAACGCTTTATTTCATCACAGGTACAAGTAGTGGCATTGGCAATGCTCTTACAAATCATATTTTATCAACTGAAAAAGATATTTTAATAGAAGGAATTTCTCGTACTCAAACTATTCATCATGGCAACTACAAACACCATAGTTTTGATTTGTCGGAAATAGATGAATTAATTGGCTTCTTTGGAAAGCTAGATTTAGAAAAAAGAATAAAAAGTAAAATTGATAAAGTAGTTTTGATAAACAATGCAGGAACTTTAGGACAAGTAGGTTATGTGGGTAAAATTCCTAGTCAAGATATTGTCAAGACAATGAATATAAATACCATTGCTCCTTTTGTCTTGATGAATGAGTTTTTGCATACATTTGATACAAATACGTTTGGAAATATAGAAAAAGTAATAATTAATATTTCTTCTGGTGCTGGAAAGCGTCCGATTGATGGCTGGTCTGCCTATTGTGCGTCTAAAGCTGGTTTAAATCTTTTTTCGGAAGTAATCAAAGAAGAAGAAAAACACCTAAATAATAACACAAAAATTTTCAATGTTTCGGTTGGTGTAGTAGATACAAATATGCAAGGAGAGATTAGAAAGACGACTCAAAATGAATTTTCAAGTGTAGAATACTTCAAAGAATTAAAGGATAATAATCAACTTGCAAGTCCTGAATTTATAGCAGAAAAAATTTATTCTATCATTCAATCGCCAAACAATTTTGAAGATATTTGGCAGAGATTGCAGTAACAAATAATTACGTTTTTTTTATGATTTGGCTTTACCGAAGGTTTGGTTTTATGATAAAAGGCAGGATAATGACGAATTGCAACTTCTTATTTTAAAACAAAACTTTCCATTTAATCGTAAAACGATAAAAAAAACAATCTCAAAATTTTTATAAAAATGAAAAATCAAGAAACTAAAAAAGAAGACAAAGAAGTAGAAAAAAAATCTATCCAAAATCAAGAAGAGAAAACGCATATCGAAAATTCAAAAGATAAAATCACAGAACTTTCAGACGAAGAACAAGAAGAGTTGAGAGCAGAAGCTAGAGAACGATATAATCGTTTGTTGGGCTGTGGTGGGTAATTTTTTTCAAAACAAACCCTCGTCGTAGTTTAATATAAACCAACGACGAGAGCTTGTTGGGTTTACATTTCGTAAGGAAAAGGGTCAATAAATTTGGCTTTCGAATCAAATAATTTTTGTTCATTTTCTTGTAATAAACAGTCTTCAAGTTCGGCTATCATTTTTTCTTTATCGATATCTTGTCCAATAAATACAAGTTCGTTCATTCTATCTCCCCATTTTTTAGTCCATCTACTTTCAATTTCTTCTCTATTAAAAGCGAAAGATTGATATTTCATTCGTTCTGAAAAAGGCATACTTGCCCACCAAACACCTGCTCTTTCGATACGAGAAGAACCCCCAGCTTGACTAAAATTAATCGCATCGTTAGGTCTTGATGCTAACCAAAATAATCCTTTTGTTCTAATTACTCCACTTGGATAGGCTTTACTCAGGTAATTCCAAAATCGTTGTGGATGAAATGGTTTTTGATTCCTAAAAACAAATGATGAAATACCATATTCTTCAGTTTCAGGAGTATGTTCTCCTGCTTGTAACTCTTTCTGCCAGCCAGCCGAATTTTGAGCTTCTTCAAAGTCAAAAAGTTTCGTATTCAAAATTTCTTTTAGTTCTACTTTACTAAATGACGAAGAAATTATTTTTGCAGCAGGATTAAGTTTTTGAAGCATTGCTTTTAATGTGCCTAACTTACCCTCATCAATCAAATCAGTTTTATTCAGAATGATTACATTAGCAAATTCTATTTGGTCAGTCAGTAGATTTACAATAGTACGATCATCACCTTCCATATCGGTCAGTTTTCTGTCCAAAAGCAATTCATTTGTTCCAAAATCTCTAAAAAAATTGAAACAATCTACGAGAGTTACTAATGTATCTATATAACTAAATTTAGATAAATCGATTCCTTTTTCCTCATCTACAAAACTAAATGTTTGTGCCACAGGAACAGGTTCGCCAATCCCTGTATTTTCGATGAGTAAGTAATCAAATCTATTTTCATTAGCAAGTTTTTCTACTTCTACCATCAAATCTTCTCGCAACGTACAACAAATACATCCATTACTCATTTCTACGAGCTTTTCTTCTGTACGTGAAAGCATATTGTGACTTTTTACTAAGTTGGCATCTATATTTACTTCACTCATATCATTGACAATAACAGCTACTTTTAAGCCTTCTTTATTGTGTAAAATGTGATTGAGAAGTGTCGTTTTTCCTGCGCCCAAAAATCCACTCAATAAGGTTACAGGGAGTTTTTTTACTGTTTTTGTGATTTTCATTTTGAATAAAATAAATACGTTATTAATGAATAAAATTAATGTTGAGTAGTCGTAATTTTACATGTCTGACAATATCTTATATTTAAAATATGTCCGATAATGATAAGTATCGCAAAAAAATAAGCTACATATTCTAATCCTTCATGAGCATCTTCAAATAAGGTAGAAAGTAAAAAAGCAATAAAAGAACACCACAATAGAATATTTATTTTTTTATTCATACTATCCTTAGTGGTTTTTAGAATTGCCAAAAAAGAAATTAAAAGAAAGAAATAAGTAAAAATGGGTTGAGTAACAAAACTCATTTCAAAAGCTATAAACATAGGAGTAAGCATACAAGTACAAGAACTTATTATGCCTGTTATATCTGTCAATGTTTTTTTTCATGGATATCTTTTTGTTATCAGATTATTCTCTCAAAATAAAAATACTCCCAAATAGAAAATTTAGTTTTTTTTAAAAATTACCACTAAATGCAACAATGTTGCAAAAATAACATTTATATTTGCAAATGCAACAACGTTGCAAAAACAAAGTCGATATGATTTATATCGTCATAATTTATTTCTTATTAAATGTGTAGTATTTATGAAAACCACCATAGCCAAAACCCAAATTAAAGAGTTAATTGAGTCTTCTTTTGTGGCATTGTCACCCAATGAAATAAAAAAAGTCTTAAAAAAAACCTGTAATAAAGTAACTGTCTATCGTGTTTTGGATAGATTAATAGAAGAAAAAATTATTCATAAAGTAATGACACCAGAAGGAGGAGTTAAATATGCAGCATTTAATAGTTGTTGTGAAAATCACAAACCTAACCACATTCATTTCAGTTGTAAAAGCTGCAATCAAATTACTTGCCTACCACATATTGAAGCAACTTGTAAGTTGCACAAAGAATACATAGTAGAAGAAATATATTGTACAGTAGTGGGAGTTTGTTCGAGATGTGAAAAGTAATAAAAAAGGTATTTATTTCTAGGTTACCTAAAACTACTGGTAAGAGCTTTAAATAATTAAGTTTAGATATAGGAAACTTTATAAAAGAAAACACAAAACATATTGAAAATTCAGAAAATAAAATCACAGAACTTTCAGACGAAGAACAAGAAGAGTTGAGAGCAGAAGCTAGAGAACGATATAATCGTTTGTTGGGCTGTGGTGGGTAAATTTATTAATACAAATATTTCATCTCTGTAAATAAATCTTTATAGACTTGTTGATCAAATACAAATGAGCCTATTTTTTTATATTCTTCAAAGTCAGTTTCCTCATATTCATTTTCGTAAGCAAACTCCTTCCAAATAATTGAATTATCTATTTTTTCAATTTTAACAGTTATTGCTCCACAACCAATATCCAAACATTCGCTACAACCATAAATAATCACTCTACCGTTTCCTAATTCTGTTTCTTTTTCTAGCAAAAGTTCACTTATTTTTTCTTTCTCATAATTACTGTGACTAGATGTCCCAAGAACTCCTATCATACCATTTTCCTTAACTCCTAATAACTCAGATAAAGGTTTTCCATCAATTATAAAATCAAAATAAAACCTTTGACTGTTCATTGCCCCTCCTAGTTCTTCAAGTTTAGTTTGGCTTTTATATGATAAAACATTTTTCATCTTAGTATCTATTTTTATGAAACAGGCTGGGAAATCTGTTATACGTTAGTAGCCACCTTGAAATTTACGAACTCCCCACTCAAAACTTGCAAAACCAATAATCAAAAACATAATCCACCACAGATTAATGACATCTGAAAGTTGTTCACTTCTAAAAACAGTTGGTGTTGGAACTTGATTTTGTAGGGAATCTTGTAAAACTTCTAGATTAGAAAGTGTATAAAAATTGCCTTTATTTTGCTGTGCCAATCGTCGCATTACTCCAAAATCTGCTGTGGCATTTAGGCTTTCCAGTTTTATTTCTCTCACTGTAAATTGTCCGATTGAAGTTTCTGATTTTCCGTCTAGTTGTGTTGTCGCTTTAAAAGAATATGCACCTTCTGGCAGTGCAGAAGCCGAATATCTAAATGGCGAAGAATTATTTGTAAAGGTATAAGTTCTTGTTTTTCCTTCTTCGTCTTTGATTTCTAAACGAATATTTTGTCCTAAAAGAGGTTCATAAATCGCATTATAAATTTCTACATCAAAACTTACACCCTCAGAGGTAGAAAATTGAGAAGCTATTGGCGCAACTCTAAAACGTCTTTTATCTTCTTTGGTAGAAAGATATTGAATTATTTTACTCAAAAGCGCATCATATCCTTCTTGGTTTTTATTATCTGCATATTCATTCAAACGCCATTTCCATGTATTTTCAGCAAGCCATACACCTGTTTTTTTGCCATTTTGTTCGCTCATCACAACCAATGGTTTTTTAGTCTGAATATTTCCCACTCGTTGATACAGCATTATTTCAGCCTGTGAAGAAATTTCGTAATCAGCAAAAGGAACGAGTGCAGGAGGATAGGAAGCAAAACGACTTTTTTGTTCCTCAGTCAGATAAAACTTTGAAAAATTAGAGTTCCAAAAAGGAATTACTTTATCAGATTGATTTCCTAAAGGACGAATTTTTACGCCAGTATTTAATGAATTAAATACATTATAGTTGCTTTGCGCTCCAATAATGAAGAGTTCGGCAGAAGTCATTTTTCTGAGTTTTTCTAAAATAGGCAAAGGTCTTCCCATTTTATCAGGAAATTGATGATAAATAATAAGGTCGTATTTATCCTCTAATTTGGTAGGAGAGAGATAAGACAAGTAAATGTAAGGCAAATAAATATCAAACTTATAATTCTCGTTTTTTTCTATCGCTGCACGAAACGCCTTTATATCTGGATGAGGCGCAGCAGCAACCAATAGTATTTTTTCTTTGCTATCAATAATGTCAATATAAGCATGTGCTGTGTTGTTTTGAGTTGTAAATTCTCCTTCTTGTGGCACAATCGTAACGACATAATGCTGAATACCTTTTGAAGTTGCTTTTACTAAAAATTCTATGCTTTTAAGGTCGTTTTGATTCGAACTAAATTTCACTTTTTGTGTAGAAATAGTCTTTCCATTTTGTGATAAAACGGCTGTAACTTCTCTATTCTCAAAACCTGTATGCGTAACTTCTGCAACTATTGGAAACTGATTTCCCAAATAAGCCATTTTATTATGAAAAAGACTTTTAAGAATAATATCCTTTTTTGGAACAGTATCGCCTACTCCAATTGTTTGAAGTGAAAAAGGATACGGTGAAATATCAGGCGCAAGCCCTTGATTGTAAGCACCATCAGAAAGCAAGACTACGTTAGAAAGATTACGATTTTCGAATTCACTTTGAATATTTTTTAGTAATTCACTAATTGGAGAAGAGGTATAATTGAAATTTATTTTGTCAGAATTAGTTTCATTATTATTTCTCAAACTATCATTATTCAATTCTGATAAAGTTCTATATTCTACATCAAATCCTTTTTCTTGCAGGTTTTGAGCTGTTTTTTGGATAGAATTTAAAGCCGAATTTAGCTTTGTAGAATCTTCTTGTAATAAAATAGAAGCCGAATTATCAATCGCAAAAACAATCGTAGGATTTTCGTAACGAGTAATAAATTGCTGCATCAAAAGTCCTATCAATAGGATTGCAAGAACAGAAACCCACAAAAAACGAATGGCAGCCAATACTTTTTGCCAGTTTTTGCCCCAAGGCGAACTCCTTTTATAATATAACAAAGCAGCATAACCAGCTCCTAAAAGCAAAGCTACAATAATCCAAGCACTAGAATATTCTGTTAAAAAGATAGGCATTTATGTTAATGAAATTACGATGGAATACATTTTTAAACACAGAGTTCGCAGAGGAACACCGAGAATGAAATACAAATACATTTTAACCACAGAGAAATAAAAAGTTTATAGAGAAAATACATTTGCAAAACGAAAATACACAATTCTAATTCTTTTAAGAAACAAAAAACAAAACCTTATGAATTTTTGAGGTTCATAAGGCTTGAAATGTATTTGTGAAATTAACTGGTTACTGGTAACTATTTACTGATAACTGATTAAAGTTTCCAAGAAAATCCTAAAGTTGGAGCTAATGAAGGCGTGAAAGGACTGATTTGAACAGGCTTGAAGGTAATTTTTGAAGGTTTTAGATTTTGATAAAAGTTCTTTTCTTTGTCTTCTCTATTTTCTAAAACTGAATTATTGTGCTTTCTAAGGCTGTTATCTATTGATGCTTTGCACAAAAGCATTGTTATTTTACTTCCTACCCAAGTTCCGATACAAGCATAAAGCACATTATAATGGTCTTGATTTACAAAAGCCTCATCTCCATCTGCTGCCCAAATAGTCATTATTGTTGGCACACCGACTACCCAAGATGCAATTTGAGTGCTTTTGGCAACAATAAAAACGGTTCTTGCTCGTGTTATCGAATTAGCTAAGTCATGTTTGCCCAATTCTCTAAATGTATCAATAGCTGGAATTAGAGGAATAAGATGATTTGTTTCTTTTACTCCAATATAGTAGAAGCCATATTTTCTTTTCGTTCGCAATTCTGCTGTTTTCCAAGAATACGCTTGAGTATTGTCACTAATATGATAATATGTTTTTTTTGATTTCTTCTTTTTACTATTGCTTGAATAGCTATAAGAATTGGAACTGTATGTTGTTCTAAAATAAACAACTTCTTTTTTCGGTTCTCTATCTTCCATTCCATACACTCGCTGTTTGAAAAATACCTGTCCAAAAGAACAAGAAATTGATAAAACGAAAAATAGAACTGTAAATAGTATTTTCATAGTAGTGATTTTTTAAAGTCTCCAAGAAAAACCTAAGGTAGGAGCAATAGAAGAATTCAACAAATTTTTTCTTACAGGCTTAAAGGTAATTTTTGAAGGTTTTAAGTTAGGAGCAAATTTTTTATCTGTTGATAAATTTGAATTATACCTGTCCAAATTCTTCTTAATAGATTTTTTTGTTGATTTGTTTAGTAGATTACCTAATACAAAAACTCCAATTGAACCAGCAATAAATCCTCCTGTACCCTCCGTAAAATCAGGATCAAACCCTGACATAGCAGCAACTCCTAGCACAGGTCCTCCCAGCATTACGCTAGTCCATTGCAACACTCTTCCGAAAACAATAGTACTTCTTGCATTTCTTAATACTAAACCCAAATGAGGTTCATTCATCTCTGTTTTGAAGAATTTTGCTGCTTCTTTCAAAGGAATTGCTCTATTCGTTTCCTTAGAATAAATATAATACTGCGTAACTTTTTTTAAAACTCCTAATTCTTGATTTTCCCATTCTGATTTTTTTGGATGATAATCAATTTTATAGGTTTTAGAATCTTTTCTAATAGAAGATGCAGAGTATGAGCCGTAACCTCCACCATAACTACCCGTCGAATAAGTCGTAGAAATTCTTGGAGAATCTCTATAAGTACGAATTCTTACCTGTACCTCCTCTTTTGGTTCTCTGTCTACCATCCCATACACTCGCTGCTTGAAAAACACTTGTCCAAAAGAAAGAGAAGTTGATAAAGCACAAAATAAAAGTGTAAATAGTATTTTCATAGTCTAGTTTCTTGTAGTTGGTAATTTTATTTTGAAATTAACTTGTAACTGATTACTAATTACTGTTTTAAAGTTTCCAAGAAAAACCTAAGGTAGGAGTTATTGATGGAGTAAAAGGAGTTATCTGAACAGGCTTGAAGGTAATTTTTGAAGGCGCAAAGTTAGGCGCAAATTTTTTATCAAAAGAAAATCTTGAATTATAATTATTCAAAGTGCTTCTAAGACTTGCTTTAAAAATCTGGTTGAGTATGGTTGTACCCACAAAAGTACCAAGACTAATTCTGAATCCTTTACGACGATTTTCTGTACCAGAATTGTCATCTTCTTGTAAATTTTCTGCCAGTACAAACATACCAAAACCAAAAGAAGAAAGTACAGAAGTGTACTGTAAAATAGTAGAAACAGCATATCCATTACTGATTCCTGATAAGCTATTTGCTAGATTTGTTTCTCCCATTTCCCGAAACATCTTAGATGCTGTGCTTAGATGGATAACTTTATTATCTCCTTTTTGATGAATAAACAATCCTTTTTTTGTCATTGCACTAAGCTGTTTGCCTTCCCATAATACAGGTAAAGGATTTCGGTGATGCTCATAACGTTTTCCTTTAGAATGTATGACACTATAGGTAGAATAAGTAGTCGTGTAGCTATAATTTGGTGTAGAATTATATGTAGACTTAGATTTATTCTGTCTAAGAGTTACCTTGACTTCTTCTTTTGGCTCTCTATCTTTCATTCCATATACTCGCTGTTTGAAAAACACCTGTCCAAAGGAAAAAGAAGTAGACAAAACAAAAAATAGAATTGTAAATAATGCTTTCATAGTCTTGATTATTTTTGTTTTGATAATAATTCTAAAAGATGTTGTTCCCAATCTATATAACTTCCTTCTACAATCTTATCTCGTTCTTTTTTTAGTGTTGATTCTTTATTTTGTGAACGTAACAAAACAACCTGTGTTTTATTAGTAGATAAAAAAACAGACATTACAAAATTACTCACTCCATATTTTGAAGCTAAAGATTTAATTTTTTCTTCATAATAAAATGGCATTAGTTGTTCTTCTAAAGAATAGGTTTTGACAAACCAAGATTGAAGAAAAACCAAATCATTGTATTTTTCTACATCATCTTGAGTAAAGGTGCTAAAATCTAAATATTTTACATTAATTGTATCTTTTAGATTCGTAATCGCTTCTATAATTTGTCTTTGTAATTGATCCGTTTTTGCTAAACTTATCGCTTCATTTTCTTCATCATAAAAAGAAATGGCAAAAGGACGTATCATTAATGCATTTGATATAGCTATATCACTTAAATTAAAGTTAAAGTCAGTGTCAAGTTTTGGTAGCTCCAGTTTTCCTTGTTTATTTATACCTCCCAATAAAGCAACATCTCTAGGGTTATTTTCTTCAGTCAGTTTATTCACATACTTATCTTCTTGTTTCTTTTTTGCTATTACATTTTGTTGCTCTTTTAAGTAAGCCATATCTGTACTATCTAGGCTATTTTTTATTTTTACCCAAGACTTATACATAATGTCTGTGTTATAAACAGGAATTTCTTCTACAGTTTCTTTTATGCTTAGTGAATATTCATTTCTATCAAAAAACTTTTCACTCTTTTTACTTGCCGATTTTTCTAATAAATCTAAATAATAAGGTTTCAAATACTCATATTTCTTATCTTTTTTGGATAATTCTATCAAATGAGAAGCAGCCAAAACGCCAAGTTGTTTGTCAGATAACTCTTCTAAGGCAAAGAACCAATTTCTACCTTTCCAATCAATTTCGTTGTAGGGAAATTCTAAATAAATTCGTCTTCCATACAAATCATAATCTGCCATTCCGTAAAGAGCCTTTACTAGAGAAAACTCTGAATAATTACTTTTTCCATATTTAGATTCTAAAATTAAAGCATGATAAATGGCATCTAAAAATAAATTTTCATTTAGATATAATTCACACATTTCGAAGCGAGCAATTTTTTGAACCAAATTAAAATCCTCTTCTGAAATCAAATATTTTTCTCCTTTTTTGTCATTATTTAGGTCAATTCTTGCTAAAGCTATTTTCTGACGTTCTTCAATATCTGGGTGGGTTTGTAAAGCTCTTAATTTTTCTAATTCTTCTTTTGTGAGTTTGGGCATTTCCACAAAATGCAGCGTATCTTTATAATAAAATCCGTCTGGCAAATCTACAAACGAATTATTCAGAAATTTACTCTTAAAAACTAATGTATCAAATGGATAAAGAGAACTTTCTAAGGCTCTAAATGCGCCCATCATTTCTGACAAATCATAACCTGTTTTACTGAAAATCTCCCAACCATAGTCATCGGCTTCTATTTCTTGTTCTTTTGAATAAGAGCTTTTTTCAGCTTGCTTTTCATACAATGATTTTGATTTTGAAAACCACCCAGCAACTCCTTTTTTACTACTCTCCCTTTCTATTTCCTGCTCATACAAAAACTGATTGATGCTGTGTTTTTTCACAAAATGAGTAACTTCATGAGAGAGAATATAAGCAAGTTGAGCTTCATTTTCTAAATGCGCCAAAAGTCCTATATTAATAAAAATAAATCCTTCAGGTGTGCTAAAAGCATTTACAGTGTGTTCTTTGGTTACATAAAAACGAATTTTGCCTTGTAAATCTGGATAATTTTCTAATATTTTATCGCCCACTTTCTGCACATAAACACTAACTGTATCTCCAAACAAAACAGAACCACTCAAAAGCAATCGTTTTAAGTGAAAACTAGCCATTACATCAAATTTATCCTTGCTTTTTTCAGTATTTTTATCTCCTGTATCATTATTGTTTACTCGTTTTTCTGCATAATATTCACTCATCTTCTTCAAAAAGTCTTTAGGAATTTTTCCTTTCGCTTCTAAAGGTGTGTAATTATTGAAATCTAAAGTAGAATTTTGAGCAAAGCTATTCGAATTAGTAAAGAGAAATAATAAGAATATGCTACTAAAAACAATGCGATGAATAGAAAGAGGATTCATTCGGTAGGAAATAAAACTTTTTGATAAATAAATTAAGAACTACAAAAGTAAGGTTTTATTTAAAAAATCATCTATAATTTTAAAAAAAAATCAAATAAAAGAATTTTCTAATTTTTCAGCAATTTTCTCAAACGACCAATTTTGAATGATTTGATAAGATATTTTACCTATTTCTTTGGCTTGCTGTTGAGATTTAATTTTGTTCATAGCTTCTTTCAAAGACTCTAAACTTTCACTTTGAAAAACAAAACCATTTTGTTTACTTTTCTCTTCTGATTGAATCAAATCTACTGCACAACCTACTTTTGTACTGGCAATAACTGCTTTTTTTGCAGCCATAGCTTCATTGATGGCAAGTCCCCAAGTTTCGCCAGCTCCTTTTGAGGGAAGAACAAAAACATCACATAAAAGATAAACAATCGGCATTTTGGATTGATTCTGAAAAGGTAAAAAATGGATGTTTTGATATGATTTTTGTTTTAATTCATTTTCTAGCTTTCCATTTCCTAAAAAAATCAAATGTTCTTTATTCTTTTCTTGTTCTTCTTTTTCATTTTGCCTTTGAATAAATGCTTTTAAAAGTAATAGAGGTGATTTTTTGGGTTCAAATTTTCCTGCAAAAAGCCATACTAATTCATTTTCTTTTATGCCTAATTCTTTTCTCCATTCTTTTGCTAATTCTGTGTTTTCTTCTGTTGGCGTAAAACGAGAATTATCGATGGCGTGTGGTGCAAAAGTTAGTTTTTTGTCATTTAGTGCTGCATGTTTGTAGTAATTTTTATTATTTGTTCCGACAAAAAATGCTTTATCTATATAAGAATAGAGCCAAGTAAGAAATAATTTGCGAGCTATTTTTTTATGAAATGAAATTTCATCTAGTAAATGAGAATCTCCACGAAACCAAATAGGAATTTTGTTTTTAAAATAACGAATAACTTTTAAATGACTTTTATAGCTCCACCCAAAAACCAAGATTGCATCAGGATTATAGTTTTTTATCTCTTCAATAATTGTTGGGTTATCTATTCCTTTGAAGTGATGTGAACCTTTATCTTGCGCTGTATTTTCCAAAAACTCATAATTGTATCCTTCTAAAAGAGGAATATCCCATTCTATTTTTTTACCAAACCCTTCATCAAATTTATCTTTTAGGGCATCTTTTCCCCACGTATAAAAGACACAGATTTCTATCTTTTTTCGCTCAGAAAGCAACTTAAAAATGGGTGCATAATACTGAATTGGATGGGTGGTAATAATGGCTAGTTTTTTCATTTATTTCATTATAATTTTAATAGTTCTCTTATGATACTAGTTTTACTACCTAAATATGCTAAAAATGAGGAACACACTAGTATAACTAAAGCAAATACAAAACTTAAAAGAGGAGTGCCAGCTAAATAAAAATCTGTAAAAAATGGTTTTAGAAAAAACCCAATAGGAATATGTAAAACATAAATACCTAATGTATTTTTAGATATTATTTTAATATATTTTCCAAATAAATGATTATTTGTGTAAGATAGAGATAAAATAAAAATGGCAATTACATTTACTAAAGCAAAGGGAGAATCATACCCAAACCAAACCAAATCAAATAGGGTATTATCTAGAAAAGATGTAAAAACGGCGTACAAAAAATAAAAAAAAGTAGAAAAAATTAACACAAAAAAAGAAAGTATTTTATATTTTTTATCTGACAAAAAGTTTCTTTTTTCAAACAATATTCTACCTAACATAAAATAAACGAAAATATATCCCATTTCTTTTACAGCATTAAAATTTTCAAAAAAGTTATAATTTCCTTTTAATCTATCTACTTTTAGGAAGGTTAATTCTACCACATTAATAATTAATGATAAAAAATTATTAAAAAAACTAAAAATAAAGCATAGTATAAAAAAATAATAAAATATTTTTATTTCTTTCTGATAACATAAAGTAATTAAGGGATAAAAAACATAGAGTACAAACAGACTCTTTAAAAACCACAAATGATTATTCCATTGGAGTTTAAAAAACAAAACTATATTTATAAATTCTTTAAAAGAAAAAAATTCATTTCTTATATACATTAATGCAACTACATTTATCACACTCCAAAACAAGGTAATACATATAATTTTCAAAAGTTTGATACTCTGTTTTTTTATGTCTATAGGCTTATTGATTAGTAAAGCTCCATTAACAAGAAAAAAAAGAGGTACACAAACACAAAAACTAGTTTGAATAAAATAATTTATATAAACCATAGAATTATCTGGACTTGATATAAAATCCATATCTGATATATTAAAATGATATGCTATTACAAAAAAAATAGCTATACATTTTATCAAATCTATAAAATCATAATTTACTTTAAAGGGTGTCATGTTTTTCAATTAATAAGCCAGCTATCATATCAAATTTTACTCAATAGTATTTGATTTGTCTTTGTTTATAATTGCTTCTTTAATAGCAAGGTTTCTTATGAGCTTAGTTTGATTTTTCTCCATATCTTTCATTTTAATATAGAGTAAAAAAAATGATGTATAAAAAGATATTGTCAATAGATACAATAATAAATCAGCCCCTCTACCTACTCCTACAATAGCAGCTACTTTATTGGCAAGATTTGGAAATATTACTAAGAGAATACCTACAGAAAACAACATAATTGAGATAATTCTTTGTATTACTCTTTTTCGTAAAAAAAGAAAATATATTGTTGCTAGACCTAAAAGAGAAATAGAAAGGAGTATTTGAATAGTAGTCATATTATTTTTTTAATAACTAAATCTAAAAATATATTTATTGCATTTAAAGAAGATTGTCCCTTTTGCTTTGAATATTCTGTGTATTTGATAAAAGTAGGAGCTTCTTTATATTTCAACTTAGAATCTTTGATAAGTTGTAATATTTCAGTAGCATGAGCCATACGATTTTCTGTAATTTCCATAGCTTTTGCAGCCTTTATGCTCATGGCTCTAAATCCATTATGAGCATCTGTAAGCCACATTCCTGTAAAAACAAAGTTTACCAAAATAGCTATTTTTAGTACATATCTTCTTGTTGTAGGAATCTGCCTTTCATGTTCTTTATTCAAAAACCGACTACCTAATACAATTTCTACTTCATTATTAAGTATAGGAGCTATCATGTGAGGAATATCAGTGTATTGATGTTGTCCGTCTGCATCAAAATGCACTATAATTTTTGCATTCTGTCTTATGGCATATTCTGTTCCTGTCTGAAGAGCAGCTCCTTGTCCTAAATTTAATTCATGACGAAGGTAAGTAATAGGTAAGTCCTTTACTAAACACCAAACATCAGTTTTTGAACCATCATCTACCAAAACGACTGTGTAATTTTCTAATAAGGGCAAAATCGCTTGTTGTAATTGAATGCCCTCGTTATAACATGGAATAACTATAAATATATCTTTTTTCATAATTTGGTATGGGAAGATCAATTAATAGCTATTTTGATTCTAGCCAATATGCTTTAAAATAAGGTGTTGTTTCAGTTTTTATTATTTTGAAAGCTGTTGTATCTATTAAATTGACTTTTGAATGAATATCTTTTTCTAAAAAAATGATTTTTTTTGTGGCAGGTAGTTTATATGGTTTTTCAAAAAAATCTTGAGCTGAAATAGTTAGTTTTGCTCCCCCTCCACTTATATAATCTTGCTTTGTGGAGGATAAAAATATAACATCAGAATTTAAGTTTTTGGTAGTCCATTTTGTAGAGATATAATTTTCTTTAACAGAGGCATAACCCATATCAAATTTGTATATATAATAACTAAAAATAAAACCACAATACAGTATTGATAAACACATAAAATAAAAAACAACCCTTTTATTCTCTTCTAATAATAACACTAAAACAATAAAAATAAGAAATATACTAGGCATATAATACCTTGTTTCTTGTACATACGTCCATCCAACACCATTGTTGAGCCAACTTTGAGGAGCATAACGTAAAGATAATAAAATAAGCATTCCTACATTAAAAGATATAGTAATTAATGCTACCCAACAAACAAATTTATATAGTGTATCAGTTGTTGGAAGTTTATATTTTTTGTAAGCCAGAAAGATAATTGAACAGATAAAGAAAATACTTATTACCCAAATCAATACAATGGATAAAGTTGTAGGTATCAAAAGATTTTTAAATACATTTGCCAAATTAGGAAAAAATGGTTGCAAAAAAAAATAATCTTGTTGTAGTAAGTTTTCAAAATAAATTTGAGATTCTTTCTCCTCATAAATATGAAAATAAGTAAGATGTTGAGAATGAAAGCGTATATAAAGATTCTGTAAAGCAATACCAATGCTTAATAGTAAAGTAGAAATAAATATTGGTTTGTATTCTCTATTCTTGATGATTAAAAAATTATACACAAACAAAGCTGCTGGAAATATAAAAACGAGAGGATAATAGGCAAAACGAGAAAAAAAAGAAATCCACAACACAAAACTTAAAATATACAAATTGATAATTTTATTACCCTTTATATAAATAAGTGAATAATAAAATGCAATCAAAAAACTCGTAATAGATAATACATCACTTACCCCTCCAGAAATCAATAAACCATTAGATAAAAAAAGGAATAAATAAATAATGAGTTTAGGTAAAGTCTTTATTTTAAATAAATCTACTATTTTAAATAAATAAAAGTAAAATATCAGAATACATAAAAAACAGAAAACATATAGTGATATAAAAATATCATTAAAAAATAAATCAAAAAAAGAAACTGTCCAACTTACTCCAGAGGGAAATAATGTCAAAAACTCATAGTTTTCTATATTTTTAATTATATCATAACTGTGAATTGAAGGAATTCCTTTCTTTTTTATACCTATAATTGCATTTATCTGCGCCCTTATATCAGGGCTAAGCCCCCAAATATTAGAATTAAAATACATAGCTCTTATAGACAATATCAATATGATTAAGTAATTATTCTTCATTCTTAGTCGCAATTATACGTACAGTATCAAATAAATTAACAGGTAAGCCAAACTTTATATTTTCAAGAGGTTTTATTCTAAATCCTAACCTAGAACCGACTTGGTAGGCTGCTAACCCTATTGGTACTATTTTCCATGGAGTGGTTGCTTCTTTTATAGAAAATCCAACTTTTTGACACATCTCGGCAAGTGTTTGTTTAGAGAAAAAGAAAGTATGTTGAGGAGGGGTCATTAATCGCCAGTTTTTCTGCATTAATCGTGGTAACAATCCACTTATATCTCCAGTAACGATGACTATAATTCCATCTTTATTAAGAGAATTATATAACATTTGTAATATTTGCTTAGGATTTTCTAAATGCTCTATTACATCTAACATCACAATTACATCTACTTTACCAATCTCATCTAATAATTGTTGTGTTACAACTCCTTGATAGACTTTATTTTCCTTTCTTCTACTAAACTCTACAGCATCTTCTGCAACTTCTATTCCTACACAATCAAATTTAGGGCTTGCTATGTCTAAAAAAAAACCATAGGCACTACCTATTTCTAAAAGTTTTAGTTTTTTTGGACTAGGCTGTATATGTTTTTGTATCGTCTGTAAAATTTTTTCAAACTCAGCTTTTAATGTTTTTTCACTTCCTATATAATCACTATACCCATCTGATTGACCTCCTTCAAAATAAGAACTATCATAAATACTATTCAAATCAAAACTTTCAGGTATTTTGGTATATACTAAATTACATGCTTCACATTTTAAAATATCAAATTTATTTTTGGTATATAAGTAGTTCGATTTTTTCGAATTACATAAATTACAAATATTATTTTCAGCAGAAGTCATAAAAATTATTTAATGATGTATCTAAAATCGGTTATCATTTTTCTTATTTTGGAATATTTCTAAGAAAATAATAGATTTATTTACTTATATAAGTTAAGAAAAATATTTATTCACAAAGTTATAAAATTTTATCAAAGAATTCAGCTTGTTTTCGTGTCATTTCTTTAGCTGTATAAGGTTCAAATTCTTGCCAATCTGTTTTTGGCTTTTGGTCTATATTCTCTAAAAAATCAGTGAAAATTTGATAGGCTTCTTCTACTTTTTCTTGATTATACTCTTCCTCCAAAAAAGGAATTACTACTCCAGCATTTGTCTTCTGGAGAATAGTAACCGCACTACTTTTTTCATAAAAAACAGCACATATTGGCTTTTTAGAAAGAATATAAGGATACAGTTTTGAAGCAGTATAATCTTTATCAATAGTTCCAAATATCAAAAGTCCGTCAGCTTTTTGCAAAATATTTAATACCTTTAAGTAATCTATTCGCTTTACATGTTCGTTTACAATGCTCTCTAATCCAAATTCTTTGGCGATAGGCAGAAGTCTAGGAACAGGATTTAAAGGGTCATAATTTGTACCAATAAAATAAAGTTTTAATTTCGAATAAAGCTCTTTTTTCTCTACTAAACCTTTTTTAATTACTTCAAAAAGAATACTTGATGAAGTTTTCATATACTCGCCTGCTACACCTGCATATACTAAATTGATATTTCCTTCATTTTGAGTGAAAAACGGGTTTTGATATTCTAAAGTAGCAGCTACTTCAAAATCTTTATCAAAAGCACCAAAAGGAAGTGTGATACAATTTTGAGGTGTAATATTTTGATAGCGTTCTTGTAATGTATTGCAATATCCTTCCGAAACAGAAACAATACCGTTTACTTTTTTCATAGCAATCGGTTCTAAGAATTTGTGTAAATGATACGAAAACCAAAACTTTGCAGGACGTTCAGATTTTGGACGAGACAGATAATACTCTGAATGCCAAGGGTCTTGCATATCAATGATGTAAGGAATATCAAACTTTTTTTTCCAATATGCTCCCAAAACACAAACAGGAAACATGGTAGTAGAAAAATAAATGAGTTCAATCGGATTTCCTTCTTTTTTCTTTTGTCTGATAATCTGATTTACTTTTTTTCTATAGAAATACATAGAACGCAAAGCCAAATCTCCTAAACCTACTTTTCGTGTATATTTGGTAGAAAATGCCTTTACATGATGAACTTCTAAATCCTTAGGAATGGTTTTGAGTAAAATTTCTTCTTTTGGAAATTCTGTAAAATTAGGCTCTACACCTACTACAATCGGATTCCAGCCAAAGTCTTTCCAATAATTTACGCCTTGTCGAACACGGTGCATATCAGCAGCATTATTGGGAACAAAATTAGGAGAAATAATAAGAAGGTTTTTCATTTTGTGCTATTAATTCAAGGTCTTTTCTAGTAGTTGTATAAATTTTTGTCCTTCAATAGTCCAATTGTATTTGGTTTCAGAGAGTTTTTTAGAAGCTCTTTTTTGATTTTCTAATAAGGTATTTTCTTTATTCTGTTTGCTATTGGCTAGTAATTCTATTTTATGGGCAAAATCTTTTGTGTTTTGAATATCTATCAAAAAACCAATTTCATTATTTTGATTTAATAAATATGCTTGTCCTTTAGTTTGAGAAGCAATAATAGACAAATGGCTATTTATATACTGAAAGATTTTATTAGAAATAGCTAATTCATTATTTACACTAAATCCTATTTCTAGTGCCAATCCCACATCATGTTCTAATGTTCTAAAAGGAAGTTCTTGATTAGAAACTAACTCATGGAAGAAGATATTTTGCTTTACATTTTTTGTTTTAGCTAAAGAAAGAAAATAGGTTATTGTTTCTTGATTTGCCTCTCCTCTCAAATGTAATTCTATGTCATTTCTATCTAATAAATTTAATACTTCAATGACCTGTTCGATACCTCTTCCCTTTCCTGTAGTTTGAGAAAACCAATAGAGAGATAAATTATTAGTGTTTTTTCGGTCTTTATATTCTTTACGTTCTGCATCTTTTATATCCTCAAAAACATTTAATATTGGAGTGATTATAGGTATATTTTGATAGAGATCATTATAAAAATCTATATATAAAGGGCTTGCAGCCGTAATATAATCAACTTTTGGAAAATATTTTTTTTCTATATCTATAATACTCTTTTCGCCTTCTTTTAGTGTTTTAGCTGTAATAAAAGCGTACGCATCTTCGATATCTATTCCAAGTTTTGCCTTATTTTTTTGAGCTACTTTATAGACTAATGGCGTAAGGTAAATATTATGATTGATATACATATCAGCTTTTATATTCTTCAACAAACTATAAAAACGAAGCCAAAAAGGAGTATTTATGCTCATCTTTCCGTACTCAAAAGAGGTTGCTAAACTTGGTATTCGCTTAGCTAAATGATGAAAAAGTGTTCCAAAAAGATAAAGTGACTTCTTTTTGTAGAATGGATAAATATAAGTTTGCCACGATGGATTTTGAGCTAAAAGTTGATTTTCGAAAGGCACTAATTTTTCTAGTGTTTGAATAGCCACAATAGAAACCGTATATCCTTTTTGAGTAGCTAAAGTAGCCTCTTTGATTAATCTAGGATTAGAAGAAAGATGTCCTGCCGAAATAAAGCAAATATGTTTTTTTGTATTATTTAGTTCTTTGTTTGTCATGATGAATCAAAATCTGTTCTTTTACTGTTGTAGCTGTTTTGTTTCTAAAATCTTCCCATTGCCAATTTTTAGCTGTTTGTATGGCTTCATAGCCTATTTTTGGAAGCAAATGTCTGTTTTCTACACACCATTTCATTTGTTGTAATAAAGCATCTTCATCTCCTACTGGCACAATCCAACCATTTTTTTGATGTGTAATAAAGTCTGGAGCCATACAATTAGGTGTAACAATTACAGGAATACCCTTTGCCATTGCCTCGGAAATAATCATTCCAAACCCATCTGTATAAGTATAAGAAATTGCAATATCTATTTGCTGTATAAATTGCAAATACTCTTCATGAATAAGTCTATCATAAAAAGTCACAGAAGATGGCAGGTTCTGTCTTTCTCTTTCGTCTAACATAAATGTTCCAATTACACGGAGTTCTGCTTGTTGATAAATATCATTGAACTTTTGCCACACCCTAAGTACATGATGCCCTCCTTTTAAGTAACTAATATTGCCAGAAATCATAAAAATTATTTTATCATTCTCATTTTTGTTTTTAGTATATTCATTCACTTTTGGAAATCCTAATGGAATAACTTCTGATCGACTTCTTATTTCTTTTGGTAATGAGTTTTTGGTAAAAGTAGAATTACATATTATTAAATCACTCAAATAAACTTCTTTTTCTTTTCTTTGATATACTTTCTCATTAGAGGGAGAAAAAAGAATTTTTTTATATGCTTCAGCAAAGTATTTTTCTTCTTTAAAAAGCTTTCTCGCTAAAACTTTAAATTTATCATGATAAACGCTTGGTTGTTCATAAATAGTAAAGATTCCTTTTTGCTTTGCTTTTTGAAGACTAGATAGAGCAGCATGTTCATAGACATGAATTGCATCAATTTTTTGTTTTTTAAACTCTTGTGCAATTACACTTGCTACCCACTTATCAAAGGCAAGTTCTGCCCACTCCCAAATATGATGTGTAACCATAGGAGAAGCATACCGACTTGCAAAAAGGCGAATTAATTCTTTATAGGGATATAATTTGAGTTTTTCGAAAGGTAATTCATCAATTGCTTTCCGACTTATATCTCTTTTGAGCTGGGGAACTATTTTTGCAATAAAATTGGATAGAAAATATTTTTCATGAGATACAAAAGTAGTCAAGAAATACTCTAGCATATCATTTTCTAGATAAGACAAAGCTGATTGTCTTACAAAAATACCAGCTCCTGGGTGAGCGTGTATGACTTTTACTTTTTTACTCTCTCTGTTTTCCATCATTTTCTTGAATTGTTTCTTGATAAATATGTAACATCTCGTTACCGACTTGTTGAGTTGTTCTGGGAGGTTTTATATTTTCTTTAAAATTAGGAATTAAGTTTGGCTGTGTTGCTACTTTTATCAATGTTTTTTTGAGGGAATCTGTATCATCAAATTGA
This sequence comes from Bernardetia sp., assembly GCA_020630575.1. Classification (GTDB taxonomy): domain Bacteria; phylum Bacteroidota; class Bacteroidia; order Cytophagales; family Bernardetiaceae; genus Bernardetia. The sequence continues at coordinate 196,901 of JAHDBD010000007.1, read as the reverse complement.
TATAGAAAACCTGTTTTATTATCTTCGACAAGTTCTGCCAAACCTCCAATATTTGCCCCAATAATCGGAATTTGATTTGCAAAAGCTTCATAAGCTACAATAGGCCCTGTTTCTAGCCACGTAGAAGGAATACATAAGTAATCTAATTTTGCCATAAATAGACTTACCTTTTCTGCTGGTAGACTTTCTTGATAAATTATATTGGGCAAAGATTTTATTTGTTCTTGTAGTTGTTTGTAATACTCAATATGAAGCTCTTGCTTGACAGCTACAATATGAAGTTCAAGTTTTATATCTGTATTTTCTCTCACTACTTTTTCATAAGCATCTAATAAAATATGAAGTCCTTTGATGGGTTCTAGTCTTCCAATAAAACCAATTTTGATTTTTTGATTTTTATCAATAGTTTTCTCTTGTAGCTGTTCTTGCTTTAGATTCTCTAAATAACTTGTACTTACTCCTTGTCTACAAATTTTCAAATGATTTGGAGAAACATTATTTATCAAAAAGGCATTGTAGAGCCACTGACAAACTGCAATAATATGATTTGTATTTTCTTCTAACTCTTGAAGTGTCGTTTTTTTCTGACTGACAATACTAAATTGAGGTATTTTTTTTTCTAATAAACTAGATACAAAATTTGATTTAGCAAGCGTTCCTGTAACTTCTGCGATAAACTTATTTTCATGACGCTGTTGGGCATAACAATATCCACAAGTAGAATTTTGTAGTTTCCCATTACAGACTTTATTAGGATATTGTATAAAATCTCCTTTAGGACAGATAATACCTGGGATATGTGCCGTAAAAAGTGTTTTGATTCCTTTTTCTTTTGCTATTTTGAGATGACGATAATTGAGTGTTGTTGAAAGTGTATGTAAATGAAAAATATCAGGTTTTAGCTTATTCAATAATTCTTCAAAATTTTGCCACCCTCTACAAATTACTTTATCTGTTATTTCTTCGTGGCTTAATTCTTTAGGAACTTCAAACCTGTATACTGTATATTCTTTTCCTTTTACGTCATTATTTTGATAAGAATAATTTCCTGTTGCTTTACAGTCTTCGGACGAACTAGGCGCAATAATACTAACTTCTATATTTTGAGAAACAAGATAAGTAGCCAAATCGTGTACATATTTTTCTGTTCCTCCAATAGAATCTGGATAGTAATAACCTACTCCTAATGCAATTTTCATTTGTTTACTATTTTTTTAAAAAATCAAAAATATACTCTGTTTTTTTTAATCCTATTATCTGAGCTATTTTTTTTTTGATGGGATAAGTAGGTAAAAACTTAGGTTCTATTTTTTCTATTATTTCAAAACAAAGGTCAGATTGATTATAATTTTTCACTGCTAAGTATTCTTTAGCACAGTAGTAAAAAATATTTAGCAATGCTTCTTTATAACGATAAGTATCTTCTCTATTTTGTTGGTAGAGTTGATAAGCATTCTCAAATATGTCATTTAATTTTGTAATAGAACCCATAATTTGTGTATTATTTGTATCATGTTTTAGATAGTAAGTTAACAATTCTTCTACATACCCTATTTTATCGATATATTCAATTTTGTATAAGTATTCCCAAAGAAACCTAACATCTTCTCCAAATTTAATCTTCTCATCAAATCGTATCATTGATATTAAATTTCTCTTATATAAAGAAGCATGGATGGGTATCCAAATACGACTTTCTAGGATTTCATTTAGATAATTTTTTCCTAGCCGAGGAGAATGAATAAGATGATTTTCTTTATCAGTATTGTTTAATTCTAGGGAAGTATTATTGATAAAACACCAATCTGAAAAACATACATCTTTATTAGTATCAATTACATTAATTTGCTTTTCTAGTTTCGTAGGATGTATGCGATCATCAGCATCTAAAAATTGAACAAACTTTCCTGAAGCCTTATCTAAACCCAAGTTTCTAGCAGCACTTACTCCTCTATTGGGTGTATCTATTAAGATAATTTTATCTTCTTTTTCATATTTTCTCAAAATTTGTAGTGTATTGTCGGTTGAGCCATCATTAATTACAATAACTTCTAGATTTTCTAATCCAATAGTTTGTTTGAATACACTCTCAAGTGTTTGCTCGATGAAAAGTTCACAATTGTAGGCAGGAATAATAACAGAAACGGATTTCATATTAGATAGATTTATAAAAAGTTAATTATATTAATTTTTTTATTAATTTTTTTATTACTCGGTAATACCTCGTATATTTTTTATGCTCCAACCAATCTATCATATTAGAAGATAATATCTCACTTACATCCATTTTGTAATAGTCCATTTTGAGATAATAATACCACAACATATCATATGCATTAGGAGGACGCAAAGGAACTGTTTTGTGCAACCACGTTTTGGGCTGTGCAGTGTGATGGTAAAAACCAGCCTCGTCCCATAATCCTATAAACAAAAATGGTTTTTGCACTCCTCCCATGTTTGTCCACCAATCAGGAGGAGAAATACCTGCTACATTATAGGTACCATCTTGCAAGAGTCCATTAAGTACATCTTGATCAGAAAGTTTAAAATATTTACTCATTCCTTCTACACTTTCTAAAGAAGTCAAACATTGTTGCATTTTATTTTTCCACTCTTTTATCAATGGTATATCTCTTTCCCAGTTACCAGCAAAAAAACCAGCATTATAGTAAGAAGAAGAATAGTTCTTTGAGAAGTCAATTTTTCCTGTTATCTGTTGATTCCATCGAAGTCTTCTGAAATCTTCTTTTGGAATAATTGCTTCTATTGGAAATACAGGGCAATCAAGTAATAACTCTTCTAATTCTTCTAAAAACACTCTTGTATTTATTATAATATCAGAATCAAAATAAATAAAATTAGAACAAGGATTGGATAAAATAAGCTCTGTTTTTAAATTGATTGGATGCAACTTTGAGTCTAAGTGAATATACTCTACATTCTCTAAAGGTTGTCCTTCAAAATAAGGAGCAGGAATGCCTACTTTTATTCTTCCCTTAAAACCATTATGTAATAATGAATTAATTAAGGCAGCTACTCCAGCTTCATAAGATTTATTGGCAATCGTAAATATAACTGCATTTTCTAACATAATTGAGTAAGATTTTCTTTATTTAATTTTTGTAAAAAAAAATCAACATATTTTTAGCTATTTTTTCTATATTAAAAAATCGAACTGTCTTACCTACTATACTTGATTTTTTGTAAAGCTTATAGATAGGATATAGTAATTTGTTTTTATTATATAGTTTTTCTACAGGCTGTTCATAAATATCTAATTTTTTAATTCTTGTTCCTCTATGAAACAGTCCATAGGCATACACCAATGCTGCCTCTTTATTTTTGGGAGATAGATTTTCATCTTCTATTAGCTCCATCAAATGACTTATACTTTCTGCTATATTAATGCTATTTTCAATATATTTATACATAGCTGTACCAAAAAGTATAGATGTTTTTTGCCAAAAAGTTGCTTCTATGCCTATTGTAGAACCAAAACAAACTACTTTATCACAAGTATCTAATAAAGTATAAGAACTAAGAGGAGAATTAGCAGGAATAATAGTTAGGCAATTTCCTTTTAGATTTTTTAACTTCTCAGTTTCTTTATTTACTAAATTTCTTAAGTTAGGATGTATTCGTAAATAAAAATGAAAATTATTATTTTCTTTCTTATCAAAATGTTCTATAATTTGTGTTATAGTTTCAGTTTGTCGGTATTTGAAAGGCCATATTTTCTCTCCTAAACTTGCAATTTCATCTTCTGAAGAAACAAAAATAGCTACATTTGTCCTGTTTTTATCTACATTTAATGAATCAATATTTGTTTCTTTCATGAGCTTTGTATAATTGATATCACTAGGATTATCTTCATAATTTCCATAGCGTTTGGTTTGATACCAATTTTGAGCAAACTCAATTTTTGATTCTTGTGAAACAGATTTGTCTTCATAAAAAAGTCTTTTTGCTGTTTGAGCCAATACTTTTGGGTTGTGAGGTAATGTTTTGTTTACTAGGAAATAATGTTGAAGACTTTGAGCAACCTCCCATGTATCATAATCTATTTTATTTACTTCACAAAACTCTACTACAGCTCTTCTCTCTGCTACTCTTCCATTATAAATGTATACTTTATCTGGTTCAAACCCTTTAAGGTTTTCCATTGTCAATACTGTTGATACTACATTTTTATATATAGCTTCTACTACTTTTCTCTTTTGATGAATATCTATATCTACATCACGATAAATTGATATTAAACTAGACATAATACCTAGTCCAATATTTATATTTTGAAACTTGTGTTGTTCAACTTCCTTTTTAGTAGTAAAGAAAGGAATAGTTATGTCTTTTGGAAAAGAAGCTAAAGAAACAATATTTTCTTTAGGGATACCTATATTATTTTGAAGTATAGAACGCCATTTTAATTGACAATTAATACATGTTTGTTTATCTTTAAAAGGTGGATTATCTTTATCTGCTTGAAAAAGATGGGGTATAAAACAAGAATGAAGCTGTGAGTCACACACCACTACTTTTACTTGATCTCCTTTTTCTACGTGAGTAGTTATTATTTCTGCATGAACTGCAGGCAAAAAATTATCTCCTGTCCAAGTAGTAAATACAATTATGTTCATCTTATAATTAATAATATTTTTTCAAAATTTTGTTTAAATAATTTTTATCTAAACAAATATTACTTTTTTTAAAAAGAGTAGTGTTTGATTCTGTTGATTGAGGAAAATAATTATATCCTTTTTCTAAATAAATTGAATTCGCTTTCTTACTTATATGATTTTCTATGTATTCCATAATCTCAACCATAGAATAGGAAACTGGATGCAACAAATCAATCGTCGTATTAATTTTATTAGACTCAATGAGTTTAGTTACTACCTTCGTTAGGTCTGCCACATCGATAAAATTACGATAAGCATTCATAAAAATTTGTATTTGAGAATTATTATGTATTGATGTAATCAAATAATTAAGTAATGTAGTTGGATTTCCTCCTTTTCCTATAATATTTGGTACTCTTAAGATGAGATGATTTGAAAAGTTTTGTGTAATAATTTTTTCCATTTCTAATTTATGATTTACGTAAGCAGAATCTTGCTTTGTTTTATCATAAACAGATAAGGTACTAAAGTAAATAAACCTATCTGTACTTGCTTTATTATCTAAGACCTTATTTAAAAGTTTTTTTTCTCTTAAAAACTCACTCCTTCTTGTTTCTAAGGAATTTGAAACCCCTGATGAAAACACAGTTACTAAATAAGGAAACTCTATAAACTTATGTTCTTTAAAAGAATTAGCTATCAACCCACTGCCTATTATATTATAAGTAGGTATTGATTCATTCTTAGTATCTATGTTTTGATTGATTTTTGTTGTTGAACTCATAGATTAAAATTGATTAGAAGTTTCATTCATCAATTCTAAAACCTTCTCCACCTGCTGCTCAAACTCTAAATTGGTAGTATCGATTTCAATAGCATCATCAGCCTTACGAAGAGGACTTTCCTGACGAGTAGAATCTATCAAATCTCGCTTTTCAAGATTGCTAATGATTTCAGAAAGCTCTACACTTTGTCCTAAACTTTCTAATTCTTTCTGACGGCGTAAGGCTCTAGTAGGTACTTGTGCTGTCATAAATACTTTAAGCTCTGCATTAGGAAAAACAACTGTTCCAATATCCCTTCCATCCATGACAATTCCTTTTTTATCTCCCATCAAACGCTGTTGTGCTACCAAGAAATGACGTACTTCTGCAATCGTACTTACCTGACTTACACGCTCTGAAATGTGCATCTGACGAATAAGTGATTCTACATTTTCCCCATTCAAAAAAATATGGCTACTTTTAGTTTGTTCATCAAACTTAAAGTCTAATAAAATAGAAGTGAGTGCTTTTCTGACCTGTTCTTTATCTGTATGTTCGATACGATGACGATAAAAATAGAGTGTTACAGCTCTATACATAGCTCCTGTATCAATATAGGCATAACTTAAACGAGAAGCGACAGCTTTTGCAGTGCTACTCTTACCACAGCCTGAGTAACCGTCAATGGCAATGATGATGTTTTTAGTTTGTATATCCTGATTAGAATGACTCATAATTTTTAATATCTTTCTATTTAAAAAATAACATGGTGCAAAGGTACAAAACTTATATAAATAATTTTAACTGTCCCCATTTCAAAACAAAGTCATTTTGTTAATTGTAATTTATAAATGTAATTTTACTGTATTGATTCTAAAAATATTTTTTTTGCTAAAAACCTAAATGAAAAACTACCTTTCAATTTTAAAGCAATCAGCAAATAAATTGCGTTTATTATTCAGTTTTCCAAGAGGAGAATCGAAGATAATACGTTTTTGTCGTGTGTTGTGGTGGATAACAGCAATAGGACTTATGAGTATAATTCTATTTTTTGCTGCCATTGCTTTTAATTGGTTTGGCTTTTTTGGTACAATTCCATCTTTGAAAGCTCTTGAGAATCCAAAAACGCCTTTACCTTCTGTCGTTTATACAGCTGATAGCATAGAAGTAGCTCGTTATTATAGTCAGAATAAAACGCCTTTAAAATATGAAGATATAGATTCAATGACAATCTTGGCTCTTTTGGCTACCGAAGATGCTCGTTTTGAAAGACATTCAGGAATTGATGCAGAGGCAACTGTCTCTATATTATGGTATCTACTAAAAGGCGACAATAGAGGAGGAAGTACAATCAGTCAGCAACTCGCTAAAAATATGTTTGATACTCGTTCGCAAGAAAACATAGGAAAACTAGGCGACAAAGGACTATTAAGTACCATTGTAGCGAAGGCAAAAGAATGGATTATGGCTGTTCGGTTAGAGCGTTCTTATACAAAAAGTGAAATTCTGACAATGTATCTCAATGAAGTTACGTTTGGAAATAATACTTTTGGACTTCATGCAGCAGCAAAAAAATATTTTTCTACTTCTCCTGATAGTTTAGAAATTCATCAATCAGCTCTACTAGTTGGTCTTTTGAAAGCTCCTTCTACTTATAATCCTCTTCGTAATCCTGAAAAGGCAATAAATAGACGAAATACGGTTTTGAATCAGATGAGAAAATATAAGTATCTAACTCGCCACTTAGTAGATTCTCTTAAAGAGTTACCTTTAGACTTAACTATTTTTTATGAAGTAGCCGAAACAGGAAATAGCACCTACTATAAAAACTATGTCACACAAAAGTTGAAAAATTGGTGTGATAAAAACGGATATGATTTATATGCAGACGGATTAGAAATTTATCTTACCATTGATTCCAAAATTCAGACCCATGCAGAGGCAGCCATAGCCAAACAAATGCCTGTTCTTCAAGAAAAATTTCAGCAGCAATGGAAGGGTTTAGTTCCTTGGACAGATAGTAACAAAAAACCAATTGAAAATTATATTGAGAATAATATAGCAAAAACAGATTACTACAAATATTTAGTAGAAAAATATGGAAAGCAAAGCGATTCTATTCAAATTTTGCTAGAAAAACCTAAAAAAATGACGGTTTTTAGTTGGGAAAACACAAATCATAGAAAAGACACTACACTTTCTACCATTGATTCTATAAAATATTATAAGCAAATTATGAGGGCAGGAATGGTTTCTTTAGACCCTTATAGTGGACATATAAAAGCGTGGGTAGGTGGTCTTGATTTTGAATATTTCAAGTATGACCAAGTAAAACAAGCCAAAAGACAACCAGGTTCGACATTCAAAATGTTTGTCTATGCAACTGCTATTGATTCATTAAATATGTCTCCTTGTGATACAATTTTAGATACCAATCCTATTATTAGATACGAAGAAAATGGCGAACAGAAAATTTGGACTCCTCATAATGCCGACTGGACAAACACCAATAGAAATATGACTTTAAGACATGCTATGGGGCGTTCGATAAATACTGTAACAGCCAAACTAACCGAGAAAGTAGGTTGGACAACCGTAGCACATTACGCTAAAAAAATGGGAATTACTTCACCTTTAGCAGAAGTTCCTTCTATTGGATTAGGCTCTAGTGATGTATCACTCTTCGAAATGGTTGGAGCTTATGCAACAATTATGAATGGTGGAATGTGGCAAGAACCTCAGATTTTGTGGCAAGTAAAAGACAAACATGGCAAAACTCTTCATTATTTTCATGGCGATTCTCATCGTGCCTTATCCAAAGAATCAGCTTGGCTAATGGGTTATATGCTCAAAGGAGGTACACAAGAACCATACGGAACATCATTAGGTCTGTGGTCGTATGGCATTTTGGGAAATAACAATGATGTAGGAGGTAAAACAGGAACTTCTTCCAATTTTGCAGACGGTTGGTATATGGGTGTAACAAGAGATTTGGTAACTGGTGTTTGGGTAGGAGGAGAAGACAGAGCCATTCGTTTCCGTACTTCTGATGTAGGTGAAGGCTCAAAAACAGCACTTCCTATTTTTGGACTTTATATGCAAAGCCTTTATGCTGATAAAACTTCTGGAATCCGAAAAGCTCCTTTTTTACAGCCTTCTGTCGAAATAAAACGTCGTTATTATTGCCCTACACCCTATTATGAGCGTTATCCTGAAAAAGATAGTACACAAGTAGAGGAAGCTGTTGAGTAAAAATTGAACAAAAAATTATGCAAGGTACACATAGAATTTCCTTATGGTTTGCTATTCTTATTGGATTAGTTAGTATTTTTATCATATTTATAGGGTTTGCTCCTTTTATATTCTCTGCGACTAGTGACAGCAATGATATTTTACTATTGTTGTTTTTGATTACCTTGCCTTTACTTACTTTAGGAATAGGTTGTTTAATTGACATTTTTTACTCAAAAACTGTAATTGAAGAAAATCGAATTTATTCAAAAGGGCTTTTTAATAACTATTCTTTTTCCTTTGATGAGATTACAGGATTTAATAAAACTCAAAACTATGTTTCTGTTTTTTCTGGTAAAAAACGTATGCGTATTTCAAAATATGTAAAAGATATTGATAAACTACATAATTGGTTTGGTAATTGTTTTGTTGATTTAGATGTACTAAAAAGAAAAAATGACAATCAAAAAGTAGAATTTGAACAAGAAATATTTTCAGAGGCTTATCATAAAAAATTAAAAACAGCAAAATATGTAACTTACTTTTATAATGCTTTAACTTATGGTAGCGCAGGATGGATATTTTTTTATCCAAGTCCTTATACTTACTCTGTTTTATTTTCGATTATAGTAGTTTTATTGGGTATTTTGCTTCCCAAATTTTCAAAAGGTTTCGTTGGATATGCAGATATTAAAGAGGAAAAGAAAGCAAATGTGACTTCTTTATTCATTCCTGCTATTGGTTTGAGCTTGCGTGCTTTGTTAGATGTAAATGTATTTGATTATTCTACTCTTTGGTTATTAATTATAGCTTTGACGATTCCCTTAATGGCTTTTATGTTTGTCGGAAAAGAGTTTAATTTTAAAAAAGGAAAGACTTATATATATGTTGTCTTTTTCCTGTATGTATTTTCTTCTTACTCTTTTGGAGCAATACTATTGACAAATGTTATTTTTGATTATTCTACTCCAAAAATCTACAAAGCAAAAATAATTGATAAAAGAATTGGTTCTGGTGATGTAACTACTTATAGTTTTGACTTAGATAAATGGCATGAAACCTCTGATATGAACGATATACAAGTTTCAGAAGATATGTATTATGAGTTAGAAAAAAATGATAGCATAGATATATATCTAAAAGAAGGAAAATTTGGTATTCCTTGGCTGATACCTAATTAGATAATTTCTAAAAAAATAACCAAAAACCCTCAACGTAAAACCAAATCATTACGTTCTACTTTTATAAACTTCAAAAAAAATGTATATTCTATTAAAATAGACCTTTATCCTATCTAAAAAATAAGCTGTAAAAGTTTTATATGCCTTCTACAAACCGTTCTCGTAGTTCACGAAGAAGAAAAGTAAAATATGACTCTTGGCGCAGACGAAATGCACGTCGTACATTTCGTTTTATCAATAGCCTTATTTTGGTAATTTCGGTAATTTCCTATTTATCGGTTCTTGTTTCCCCTGAATATTTTTGGATTGCAGGTTTTGTATCAATGCTCATTCCTTTTTGTTTAATAGCGAATGTATTTTTTGTTTTTCTTTGGTGGTGGCGCAAAAGATGGTACGCACTTTATTCCTTATTTGTTTTGATTATCGGTTTTCCATTTTGGCAAGCCAGCATAAGTTTGGGAGGAGTTTGGAAAGAAGACGTAGAAAAAAGTAAAAAATCTTTATCTGTTTTGTCTTATAACGTACGAGAATTTGATGTTTATCAAGAGAGAGATAATAAGCATACAATAACAAAGAATACAATTAAGTGGATAAAAAATGACACTTCAGAGATAAAATGTATTCAGGATTTTTATAATTCAGAAAGTGCCAAAACGTTTAATACTAGAGAACAATTATCAGCACAAGATTCAGACAACCCTTATTACTTTCATGTTCGTTATACCTCTGCCAATCATAATAAGGGACAGTTTGGTATAGCCATTTTTTCAAAATATCCATTTATAAGTAAAGGAGAAGTTCCTTTTAGAGTTCGAACTGATAATGGTGCTATTTTCGCTGATATAGTGAAAGGAAAAGATACAATCAGAATTTATAATGTTCATTTAGAATCAATGAGTATCAATCAAAATGAACTTCAACTCATAGATCAGCCCGAACAAACTTTTTGGTATGCAGGCAAACGGCTCAAAAGAGGATTTTCTATGCGAGCGCAGCAGGTTCAGACTATTATCAATCATATAGCAACAAGTCCATATCCAGTTATTTTATGTGGCGATTTGAATGATTTGCCTTATAGTTATACCTATTTCAAACTTCGTAGAAACCTCAAAAACTCTTTTGAAAGTAAAGGATTAGGAACAGGATTTACTTTCAATGGGAAATTATTTTTTCTTAGAATAGACAATCAGTTTTACGATAGTGAAAAATTAGATTGTATTTACTTCAATACTCATAGAGAAGTTCCCTTTTCAGATCATTATCCTGTTCGTGCAGTTTATGAAATAGAATAAGAAAAAAATTATGTTTTTGAGCATAAATAACTTTCGAAAGTTAAAATGTTTTGATTTTTTGGTATTCTATTCTTTATTTTTGCTTAAAAAAAGCGTTATTTGTAGTATGAAAGAAGAAAAAGAAAAAATAATAGAAGTAAAGGCAAAGCTCAATTTTGAAGAATATCTTCGACTAAATTTTTCGCTATTATTACGTAGCAAAATGGTTTGGTTGAGTATTTTTTTAGCGACCATGCTCATCATAATGCTTTTAGAGAAACGTATTACAGATGGACAATGGGCTGACTCAGACCTAAAACTTGGTTTACTTTTAAGTTTGATGGTTGTTTTATTTTTAGTTTTACCCATCCTTACTTATTTGAGGACAAAGACTTATTTTGAAAAAAACCCTTCTCTTTCAGAATTAACTACATTTTATTTTGAACCTGAACGCATAGAAGTAGTTACTTTAGAGAGTCATACCACTCTTACTTGGCGAAGAATATATAAAATAAGAGAATTCAAACATTATTTACTTATTTATCAAAATAGGCATATTGTATATGTTGTTCCAAAAAAATCATTTGATTCTGTTTCAGATATGGACGCAGTAAAAGAAATGATTCGCACCAAAACAAGATTAGGATATAGGCTCAAGGACTAATTTTGAACCAATAAAAATTTATGAACAGGTCGAAATAATATTTTTTTTCTACTTTATAATTAATTCTATATGCTTTGTTCTGTTTCTAGTTTTGGTTTAGTTTTACTTTTTTTAATTATAGGAGCTTTTTTTGCTTTGATTTCTTTGAGCATTGGAAAAATCTTTCGCCCTCATAATCCAACAAAAGAAAAACTATCTACTTATGAATGTGGAGAAGAAACTGTAATTGGAAGTTGGGGTAAGTTTAATATTCGTTTTTATTTGATAGCCTTAATTTTTGTACTCTTTGAAGTAGAAATTATATTTTTATTTCCTTGGTCAAAAATTTTGATCGATTCTAAATTACAAGCAATAGAAAGTAGTTGGAAAATATATGCGTTCACAGAAGGGTTATTATTTATTCTTATATTAGTAATTGGTTTGGCGTATCTTTGGAAAAATAATTTGTTAGATTGGCAGTTTGATTTTTTACAGAAAGATCAAAAACAAGTATATATATCCAAAAACTTGACACCATCTCAACAAGGCACAAACGAAAAACTAGATACCACAAAAGATTCTAAAAAGGCTATTCCTGACTCTATTTATCAAAAAATAAATACACGCTACACCTAAAGAATTATTATTTAATTAAAATGAATTTGAACAGATAACATCTCACTTTTTATCAAAATCATTATCTAATAACCTCATTATGACTTGGATTAAATTACTTCTTAGCCTAGGTACTGCTTTTGCAGTCTGTTTACTCCTCATTCCCGAAATCATCAAGATTGCTAATGATCGCAACATACACGATGTACCCAATGAACGAAAAGTTCATACTGGTAAAATTTGTTCTTTTGGAGGAGTAGGAATTTTTTTTGGTTTTATTATTTCTACATTAGTATGGTCTTTTGTAGATATGACATTGAATATGGAATTTTTACTTGGTGCTGTCTTGGTTATGGTAGTAGTAGGTATGCGAGATGATTTTTTACCTTTGAGTGCTTTTTGGAAATTGATAGGGCAATTTGTAGCAATAGCTGTACTTCTAATTGGAGATATTCGTATTTATTCTCTATATGGTTTTTTGGGAGTATATGAATTACATATCATTTTTAGCTATTTAGTTACTGGTTTTATAGTCATTGTAATTACAAATGCTTTTAATTTAATTGATGGAATTGATGGATTAGCAGGTTCGGTTGCCTTAATTGTTTTTAGTTTCTTCGGACTTTGGTTTGCCTTAGAGGGTAGTTTTGCCCTTTCGGCTATGTGCTTGGCTGTTTTGGGAAGTGTAGGAGGTTTTTTGTATTATAATTACAGTCCTGCCAGAATTTTTATGGGAGACACAGGTTCTTTAATGCTTGGTTTTTTAGCTACTGGTCTTTTAATTATTTTTCTGAATAAAAATGCAGCTTTACCTGAAACAAGTGAGTTACATATTGTTGCTCCTTTGGCTTTGCTTTCTGCTCTGATGGTTTATCCTCTTTTTGATACCATTCGTGTCTTTATGCTGAGAGCTTTATCTGGGCGTTCTCCTCTTTCACCTGACCGTAATCATATTCATCACTTGCTTTTAGACATTGGTTGTAGTCATTATTATATTGTAGGAATTGTGATTTTTTTGAATATTTTATTTGTGTTTATTTTTACTTTTATCGGACAAATGGGCTATTTATCTGATAATTGGCTAGTTCCTATTATTGTTCTGACAGCAAGTAGTTTAGCTATTTTTCTACATAGAAAAGTAAAACGAAAACGAGAAACAGTAAATATTTAAAGCTGTATATAACAGATTTATTCAGATGAAAAAATCTGAGCTACTTGTAGTTTATACGTCAAGCTAAACAAAAAAACAGTATTCTCGGAAATAGAATACTGTTTTTTTATTAGAGTTTTTTTTTCTTGCCTACTTTATTTACTCTGCTTCCTGTTTCTGTTCTGCCATAACAGTTTGTTTGTCTTGAATTTGACAGTTCTTTAGCCACTCTTTTGCTTCCTCAAGATTATCAAAAAATTGCATTGTATAATTATTATCAGTCATCTCTTCTCCTATCTTTTTGACAGCAAGTTGATTAAAAACATCTTTTGACATCACCACAGCAGCCGTTCTGATTCCAGAATCTAAAAGACGAGCAAACCAATCTTCATTTGTCCATTTTTGGTCTTTTGGCGTAATAGCTCCCATTTCTGCCATGTTTGCAAGCCATCTAGTAACTTCTTTTTCTTTCACTTTCTCCAGTCCTGTATTCATTCCATGTCTGTACTTTTGGGAAGTCGCAAAACCAATCCATTGCATATGAATACAATTTACATCTTCGTCATAATGAATAGTAAGGTGTTTTTCTTCAAATAAAGGCATATTATAAAAATTAATATAAATAGTAGTAATTGATTAATCAAAGCAGAATTTGTTTATTACTACAATTTATATATTTTACTAAAGAATTAAAAATTTACACTTCATTATTTATTTGCCATACTCCATCAAGAAATCAGCTACTTGTTCTATAAGTTCTTTAGAATGAGTTGGGAAATTAGCAATACGGATTTGAGAATCTTTAAAATTCCCATATCCTTTTCCAATTATAATTCCCTTTTTTTCTAAGAAAGCAACCACATCAGAAGAAGTTCCTTTCTCTACATTTGCTACAATAACTGTTTTAGAGCGTTGAGATTTTTCTTTTACTAAAGGCGATAAAAACTCAGATTGCTCTAAAGTATGATATAATAATTCAGCTTTATAATCAGTTTCTCTTCGAATCATTGCAATTCCCTTTCTATTCATTGCTTCAATTACTTTTCCCAATACAAAAATGGCTAAAACATTTGGCGTTTCAGGCGTTTGATTGTCTTTAGCATATTTATCAAGTTCTAAAAGAGAGTGATATGTTCCGATGCTTTTACCTTTGGCTTCTAATTGTTGAGCTTTATCAATCATTTTTTGATTATAAACCCAAACACCTAATCCAGCAGGAACACCAAAACCTTTTTGTACAGAAAAATAAACAGAATCTATTACAGAAAAATTAAGATTGGCGTAAGGCAATGAAGAAACAGCATCGACAACGATAAGTTTGTCTTTGTTTAGTTCTCTAATCTTTGCAATATTTTCGATAGGAAACTGAACACCACTGCTTGTTTCGTTCTGAATAACAGCAATAAGCTCAGCAGAATGAGGAACATCAATATTTTCTACTAAAAAACCCTCACTAAAATCAACTTCATATTTAGATGGACTAAGATGAAGCTGTTCAGCAAACTGATAAAATTTCTTTGAAAAAGACCCATTTACTAAATGAAAACTTTCTTTTTCTACACAATTTTGAAGAATTCGTTCCCAAATTTCATTGGCAGAACCTGTAAAGGCAATAGAAAAATTATCAGGAATTTGTAAAAGTTCTCTAAGCTGTGTAGTTGTATGCTCAAAAATTGCTTTAAAATCTTTACTACGATGCGAAATTGCCGTTATTTTTTTTTGTAAGGCTTCTTTTACTGCTTCTTCTACTACAAAATAGTTTTCAGAAGGACCAGGTGTAAGATAGATTTTCATAAATTATTTAATTTTTCAGATAAGCATTTTGCATCATTTCAAAGGCTTGCAATTTGAGTTTTTGCAGGTCTTGAATCGTCATTCCTTCAGTAGAAATAGGTTCTAAAAATTCTACTTCAACAAATCCAGCTTTTACTCTCCAACTATTTTTAGGAAGCATTTTTCGTGTATTTTTTATTGCAATAGGCGCAATAGGAGTTTGGGTTTCGATAGCAACCAAAAAAGCTCCTTCATGAAAACGCAACATATCGTGTCCTGAATTATTCATTGTTCCTTCTGGAAAAATCATTACATGAATCTGTTTTCTTAGCTTTTCTTTTACTTGTCTTAGGCTACGTCTTTTACTTTCCATACTACTTCTATCAACGATAACACCAATATATTTGAATATTAGACCAAAAACAGGCATTTTCAAAATCTCAATTTTTCCTAAAGCTCTAAACTGATTTGGAATAGCAAGAGTAATAGCTGGTGAGTCTAAAAATGAATTGTGATTAGCTACAAAAATATAGGGTTGATTTTTTTGAAGCGTTTTTTTATTTTTTATTTTATAAATAATTCCACTCAAAAAGCTAAAACTAAAACCCCAAATCTTCATGATTTTAAAAGCAAAAGTTCCACCTCTTTTCTCATCAATCAAGATTGGAATAATAATAAAAGGCGCACAAACGACCATAATCCAAAAAAAATTAAAGAACGTCCACATCGAAAATGCAATTTGAAAAAGGGTAGTAAAAGGACGCATCAAAACTGTAAGTCCTCTATCTTCAATATAAAGCAAAAATGAATTTCTCAATTCATATAATTTTTCCTGTATCATAATTTAAAAAATCGTTTTTTTTTCTAGCAAGAAATAGAGGTTATTGTTGTTTATTGGTATTATTAAGCTAAAATACCAACAAAGATTATGTTAGTTTTTTCGGTTATTTTTACTAAAAAGGTCTAAAAAAGAAACTTCAAACTAGCCTATTTTAGAATAGTATAACGCAAAAAATTCAATAAAAAATCAAATAATTACAAATATAAGTACAAATAAAGTATCTACACACAAAAAAACTACTTCAAATAGTTAAATTATTTTTTATAATTATTCTTTTACTGCTTTTGGCTTCCACTCTTCCAAAAACTGCTCAATGGTCTGTGCTTCTTCAATGTTGAAGTCGCCTATTTTTGTACGACGAAGTCCTGAAAGATGTGCGCCTGTTTCTAATTTTTGTCCTAAATCATGGGCTAAACTTCTGATATAAGTTCCTTTACTACAAACAATTCTCAAAGAAATAATTGCTTCATTTTCTGATAAATTAGATTCTATTATTTCTAATTCTGAA
Organism: Bernardetia sp.; assembly: GCA_020630575.1. Classification (GTDB taxonomy): domain Bacteria; phylum Bacteroidota; class Bacteroidia; order Cytophagales; family Bernardetiaceae; genus Bernardetia. The sequence goes on along the minus strand of JAHDBD010000007.1, from coordinate 180,305 downwards.
ATTGTTACTTTTCTTGATTTGAGTTTGACTTCTTCGCCTTCTCGGGCAGATTGATAGGCTCTTTTTCCATTTACTTGAACAGCCGAAAAAATAGGTGGAACTTGGTCTATTTCTCCTTGAAAGTCTTTTAATGCACTTTCAATTTTTTCTAGGGTAAGATTAGAAACCTCTTTTTGATTTTCTAATTCTGATTCCAAATCATAAGAAGCTGTCGTAAAACCAAAGGTAATTTGAGCAACATATTCTTTTTCTTGTCCTTGAAAATCTTCAATTTGCTTTGTCATTTTGCCCGAACAGAGAATTAGTAAACCTGTTGCTAAAGGATCAAGCGTTCCTGCATGTCCGACTTTTACTTTTTTCTTTTGTTCATATTTTTTGATAGCATAACGAATTTTGTTTACTACATCAAAAGACGACCAAGTAAGAGGTTTGTCTATCAAAATTATTTTTCCTTGTGAAAATATTCCTTGTTCTTCTTGCATTTTTCTTTACTCCTATTTTATAAATTGATTTTTAAGAAATATTCTCTATTTCTTTGTCATTTCCTTCCTCTTGATTTTTTCTTATTTCTTTATAAAGTGTGTTCTCTATTCGTTTATCAGGAACAATCCATAAAAAAGCAACACCTAAATATATAGAAATAGAAATCCATTGACTTACAAAAGACAGAGGAACAGCAAGAGCATACAAAACTAGTGAAATTTTACTTTTATAGTTTTTTCCAATAGCTTTATTTAATACTGAGTCTTTTCCATGAATTTTGAGAATCAAGTATTGCAAAATGAAATATGCAACAGCACTCATAAACAAAACCACTCCATATAAGGCACTTGGAACAGCTGAAAAATTGGTTCTTCCTACCCAACCAGAAGCAAAAGGAATCAAAGAAAGCCAAAAAAGTAAATGTAGATTTGCCCAAAGCACTTTTCCATTTACATACTCAGTAGCTTGAAATAGATGATGATGATTGTTCCAATAAATTCCTAAATATAAAAAGCTCAAAATATAACTTAAAAAAATAGTATATACTTCACCCAAATCGTGTAAAGCAGCCTCTGCTGGAACTTTCATCTCTAAAACCATAATGGTGATAAGGATTGCCAAAACACCATCACTAAACGCTTCTAACCTACTTGATTTCACGTGCCTCTATTAAAAGATAAACTTGAAAAAATTATTTATTCAATGCCATGAGTTGTTTCTACATTGGCATCATTCCAGCTTTCAATTCCTCCATCTAGTTCAATGATATGTTCGAAACCCATTTCTTTTGCTTTTTCGACAGCTTTTGCACTACGTCCACCTGATTTACAGTAGATAAAAAGTGGCTTCTCCTTTTCCAACTTATTCAATTCTTCTCCAAAACTAGCATCATTAAAATTAATGTTTTTTGCTTTAGAAATATTTCCTTGTTCATATTCTTGAGGTGTTCTGACATCAATGAGATTAAAATTTTTCAACTCTGTCATTTCAACTGCAAAATCTTGAGGTATTAATTTTTCTATTTTTTGAGTGGAAGTATTTTCTGTGGAATTTTTATTTTCGCCTTTGTTATTGGTACAAGAAAATAATAAACTAATGATGATTAGAAGAAAGAGTATATTTTTCATTTTATGTTTGTTTTTTGTAGGGAAAAATAATTTTTGATTGTTTAAATAGCGTGTGCAGTTTCCATTTTGGCTTCTTTCCAACTTTCCATTCCACCATCTAATTCGATAATGCGCTCAAAACCCATTTCTTTTGCTTTTTCGACAGCTTTTGCACTACGCCCACCTGATTTACAGTAAATGAGTAAGGGTTTAATTCGTTCTAGTTTATCTAACTCTTCTTCAAAATTACTTGCATTAATATCTATATTTTTGGCTCTAGGAATACTTGCCTGATCAAATTCTTTTGGCGTTCTGACATCAACAATATTATAAACTCTCAATTCGGTCATTTTATTACTAAATTCTTGAGCTTCAAGTTTCTCTATTTTTTGATGTATAGTATATTCTGTATTTTCTTCTACAACTTTCGTATTTGTAGAGGTTTCCTCAGTTTTTTTAGTTTCATTACAAGAAGTAAACAAAACAAATAGACTAAAGAGAATGAAAATTGATTTTTGCATTTTTTTTATATTCTTAATTAATTATTTTTTTTTATAAAAAACAACAGCCTTTTTAAAATAAAAAGACTGTTTGTAAATTTTATTCAGAAAATATAGTTTACACGTTTACGTGTCTTTCAGCGTGGTAGGAAGAGCGAACTAAAGCACCCGATTCTACATATTTTAACCCTCGTTTTAAGCCTTCTTCTCTATAAAAGTCAAAAACTTCTGGATGTACATATTCAGTAACAGCAAGGTGCATTCTTGTAGGCTGCATATATTGTCCGATTGTCAGAATATCACAACCATTTTTTACAAGGTCGTCCATTGTTTTCAAAACTTCTTCGTTTGTTTCTCCCAAACCTACCATAATTCCTGTTTTGGTACGCTTTCCATATTCTTTTGTACGCTTGATTTGCTCTAAACTACGTGCATAACGAGCCTGTGGACGTACACGTTTGTAAAGTTTTTCAACTGTTTCTATATTATGAGAAACTACTTCTTGTCCTGCCGAAATCATTACTTCTAAAGCTTCCCAGTTTGCTTTTGTATCTGGAATAAGCGTTTCTATGGTTGTAGATGGAGAAAGCTCTTTTGTAAATTTTACAGTATTGTGCCAAATTTCTGCTCCTCTATCTTTGAGTTCATCACGATTTACAGAAGTAATAACAGCATGTTTTACTTTCATAAGACTGATTGCTTCAGCTACTCTTCTTGGCTCATCAGTATCATATTCAGGTGGTCTTCCTGTCTGAACAGCACAAAAAGAACAACCACGAGTACAAACATTTCCCAAAATCATAAAAGTTGCTGTACCTGCACCCCAACATTCGCCCATATTCGGACAATTTCCACTTTGGCAAATAGTATGTAATTTATGTTTACTCACAAGCTCATTTACTTGTTTGTAATTTTCTCCAACAGGCAAACGGACACGTAACCAATCAGGTTTTTTGCCATTTAATTCTTCTGGAGTTTTATTTTTATCGTTTATATTTATAACTGGTAATTCTATCATATATAGTAGAAGACAGTTTTAAAACTGTCTATTTTAAGTAATTTTATATTCTCAAACACCTTTTAAGGCATTTGCTTCTTGTTACACAAAGATACAAAACTCTACTCTTTTTATCATACTTTTGTGTATTGATAATCTATCGTCTTACTTAGTGTTTCGCCTTCGTAATGACGTTCTCTTATCAGTTTGGCATCTTTAAAAATAGATACTTTTTTGGTAAAAGAACTGTTTGTAGGATTTGTTTTTATTTCAGACTTAGCAAACGGACTCATAAAATTTTGATTGATTATTTGCCATAATGTTCCATCTTGATAAACATATTCTAAACTAGAATAGGAAAGTAAATTTTCTCCTTCTCTCACTTCAGTTCTGACAAAAGTAGGTGCATTTGTTTTTTCTTGATACGCATAAAAAACGACAGTTTGAGCATTTGTTTCGTAATTAGTATAGTGCGTTTTTTGAAGCAAAACTTGATTATTTACTCCTTTTGTATAGGTATAGACTTTATCTTCTAATGGCTTTTTGTCATCTATAAAAACGACTTCTTTAGTTCTCTGACGTGTATTTTCGTCAAAATAAGTAATATATTTTTTATGGACTGGGTTTTGTATCTTTTTATTTCCCCTAAAAATAAATCCTAAAGTTGGTGTTATTTTGCCATCTTTTGTAGGTTCGTAAAAGTTAACTACTTCTCTACCAAAAATACTATCAAAAGCTGTATAAGAATACAAAATTCGCCTTACAAGTTCTTTATTGTGATAGATTTTTTCTTCTGTGATTTTTCCTCTTTCATCTTTGTATGAAATTCGTTTTTGCTCTCCCCAAACTGGATGTGTGATGATAGTTGTGGGTTCTGAACCATAGATATACTTTACGTTCACAATTCCTTCTGTTGTATATACGTCAAGTCTTTTCAACCTAGCAAGTGTATCATAAATATAGTTCGTTTTTAGGTCTTGTAAAGGTTCTTCCACACTCATTAACCTTCCTTGATTGTCATAATTATGAACACTATGTTTTTGAGAAGCTTTGTCTGAGGTAGTAGTTTGCCAAGCAACAATCTGATTTTGGGCAAGCGTTTTTGTAAAAAACAGGCTAAAAAGTAACGCAAAAAATAAATTCAATGTACGCATAAGTGATAAAATTTGGTTTTTCTTTCTGATATTTTCTCTTTACAACCTCAACGTAGAATAATAGTTTTTTGATACAACTTTATGAAGCAAAATTATAATCTGTAATTTATGTAGTAGAAAAAATATATTTCATCTTTAATTACCTTGAAGTTTATACTCTACCAACCCTATAAATTTAATAAAAACAAATCATTTTACCTTTAGTTAATCAATACATAGAATTTCTAGTAATTAAATTAAAAAACATTTAACAAAACTATCTAAAATTATGGCAAGTACATTCATAGTCGTTTATAAAAACGGTGAAACCAAAGACTTAGAAGCTCAAAACAAAGCAGACCTTATTGTGGAATATTTTGAAGGCAACAGACAAAAATTTAAAGATGAAGTAAAACTCATTCGTTGGCAACAAGGAACAGTTAGCTACTCAGAAGATATAGAAAATGGAGAAATAGATGAAAATATTGCGACTGCTGACACCAACCCTTATGGCTGGAGAAATGAAGCAAATGAGGCAGGAAAGCCCATTGATACAGAGGAAGATGTCGATAATATACCAAAATCAACAGATAGATTATAGTTTTGATTATTTTTACAGTCTAATTTTATTCAAAATTGAATTCAAATTGTTACCTTTGTAGCACTTTTAAAAAATTCAAAATTCATTTTCTGTTAATTTTTTCTCAAAATACTTATGGTGCATACTGCAAACCTCTCTACAGACCGTATTTCTGAACTTCTAGGTCAAGATTCTGAAACTCTTCTTAATTTTTCTACACCTGCTATTTCAAAAGAGCGATTACACGTTCCTAGTCCTGATTTTGTAGATAAAATTTTTACTAACTCAAATCGCAATCCACAAGTTTTGCGTAGTTTGGGACAGCTTTATGGTTCAGGTCGTTTGGCTAATACAGGTTATGTTTCTATTCTTCCTGTTGATCAAGGCATCGAACATACAGGAGGCGCATCTTTTGCACCAAATCCAGATTATTTTGATCCAGAAAACATTGTAAAATTGGCTATTGAAGGAGGTTGTAATGCTGTTGCTACCACTTTTGGCAATCTTGCTTTAATGTCAAGAAAATATGCTCATAAAATTCCTTTTATTGTAAAAATCAATCACAACGAACTGCTTACTTACCCAAATAAATTTGACCAAATTATGTTTGGTTCGGTAGAAAGTGCATGGAATATGGGTGCAGTCGCTGTTGGAGCAACTATTTACTTTGGTTCAGAAGAATCTACTCGTCAAATTCAAGAAGTAGCTGCAGCTTTTGAAAGAGCACACGAACTTGGAATGGCTACAATTCTTTGGTGTTATGCTCGTAATAGCAACTTTAAAAAAGATGGCGTAGATTATCATGTGGCTGCTGACCTTACAGGACAAGCAAATCACTTAGGCGTAACTATTCAAGCTGATATTATCAAACAAAAATTACCTGAAAACAACGGTGCTTTTAATAATATCGCTTTTGCAAAAACACATAAAAAAGTATATTCAGACCTTTCTTCTGATAACCCTATTGACCTGTGTCGTTATCAAGTAGCTAACTGTTATATGGGTAGAATTGGTCTTATCAACTCTGGAGGTGCGTCTTCTGGAGCATCAGATATGGCAGAGGCAGTAAAAACAGCAGTTATCAACAAACGTGCTGGTGGTTCTGGACTTATTTCTGGACGTAAAGCATTTCAAAGACCATTCAATGAAGGAGTTGAACTTCTTAATGCAATCCAAGATGTTTATTTGAATGAAGGAATTACGATTGCATAATTTTTGAGTTTAAATCTTTTATAAAAATAGAAACCTGTTTATTTCTCTTTGAAATAGACAGGTTTTTTCATATATGCTTGTTGAGACATCAAAAATGACGATAAACTTCATTATTAATAAATTATTGATTAAATTATCAAAAGCTATTTCAATTTTCTTTTGTTCAATGCCGTTGTTGGTGTTTGAGCGAAGCGACACCAACAACCAAATAAAAATATTTCTTTTGAAAAACCAATTCACTTATGAAATTCTTAGATTCTTTACTTCCGACCAAAGAGGTAGTTTATCAAACCTCACTTTCTCCTCAAAAGGTAATACAGAGAATAGAAAGTAAAATTAGTCCAGAGCCTAAAAGAAAATCTATGTTTGATATCATTCCTTTAAGCTATCATGGAAAAATAGAAGGAGATAGTTTTGAAATAGGCAGACGTTCAAGAGGAAGAAAAGATCATCCTCCAACAGCGTATGGAAGTGTGGAAGAAAACTCAAATACCCCCTTAGAAACAGTTGTAGAAGTAACTATTATTCCAAATCACAACTTCAAAGCAGGAATGATTTTGTTTATCTTATTGATAAGTATAGCATGTTTACCCACTCTCATTTCTATATTTTATGGTTATTATGATTCTATTGGATTCTTCATTTTTCTACCTATCTTTTTCAGTCTTGGTTTTTTGATGAATTATTTGATGTTTTTAAATTATAATAAAAAATTAGCAAAAGATATTCAGCAATTAATAGACGGAAAAATTATTAAATAAATGATTCCACGAATTCAAAATTATCGTTTTTCTGAAAAAATTGGTAACTTGCCTTACTATAAAATCTATATTCAATTTCAATTAGATTTTAAAAAAATATTCTAAATAGACACAAAAAAGCACAAACGCCAACTTCTATATAAATTTATAATTATGAGCGACGCAAAAAACACAACCAAAACGACAGCAAAAAAGCCAGTTCGTAAAACGGCAGCAAAAAAGACAACTGCTAAAACTCCTGCAAAAAAGCAATCTTCTTTTTCAAAAGAGGTTTATATGAAATGGTACGAAGATATGCAGCTTATGCGTAAATTCGAAGAAAAAGCAGGACAGCTTTACGGACAGCAAAAAATCAGAGGTTTTTGTCACTTGTATATTGGACAAGAAGCCTGTGTAGCTGGCGCAGTTTCGGCACTTACAAAAGATGATAAATGGATAACAGCTTACCGTGACCATGCTCATCCACTTGGTTTGGGAACTTCGCCAAATGCAGTGATGGCAGAGCTTTTTGGTAAAGAAACAGGTTGCTCAAAAGGAAAAGGTGGTTCAATGCACATGTTTGACAAAGAGGTCAATTTTATGGGTGGACACGGAATTGTTGGAGCGCAAGTTCCACTCGGTGCAGGAATTGGTTTTGCAGAAATGTACAACGAGACTGGAAATCTTTGTATCTGTTATATGGGTGATGGTGCAGTTCGTCAAGGAGCAATCCATGAAGCCTTTAATATGGCAATGCTTTGGAAAATTCCTGTCATTTTTGTGATTGAAAACAATGGTTATGCTATGGGAACTTCTGTAAGCAGAACTTCAAATGTAATTGATTTATCAACTCTTGGAGAATCGTATGATATGCCTTCTGAAGCTGTTGATGCAATGAGTGTGGAAGCTGTTCACGAAGCTGTTGCAAGAGCTGCTGATCGTGCTAGAAGTGGTGAAGGACCTACTCTTTTGGAGTTTAGAACGTATCGTTATAAAGGACACTCTATGTCTGACCCTGCAAAATACCGTACTCGTGAAGAAGTAAACGAATACCGTAAAAAAGACCCAATAGAGCAAGTAAAAGATGTTATTTTAGAGCAAAAATATGCTTCACAAGAAGATTTGGATAAAATTGATGCAGACATCAAAGAAAGAGTAGAAGAATCTGTAAAATTTGCAGAAGAATCTGATTTCCCAGATGCAAAAGAAGCATTCACAGATATTTACAAACAAGAGGATTATCCATTTATTATGGATTAATTTATTTCTAAACCCTAAGGCTCTTCGCAGAGCCTTAGGGTTTAAATTCTATTTTTAATGAAGAAAAAAGAGGTCGTAAAACAGAGTTATCAATCACAGGAATACGATAAAATCTTTAAGGAAAATATCGAAGAATTGATTATTCCTTTTGCTGAAAAGCTATTAAATATCAATCCTAAGAATTTACGAGAAATTCCGAATGATTTACAAACTACTTTAGAACGAAAACCTGATTTTTTGAAAAAGGTGATTGCAGATAAAGCACAAAAGGAGAAAATAAAAGATTTTATCCTTCATATAGAATTTCAAACTGTTGATGAGAAAGATATGGCTCATCGTATGAATGAATATTATGCTATTCTGTATAGAAAGTATAAATTAGATGTCCATCAATATGTTTTTTTCATTGGAACAGGAAAAGCCAAAATGAAACAAATTATTGAAGCTAAAAATTTATCTTTTCGTTTTGATGTGATTAATATGCAGGATTTTAGTTATGAATTATTCTTAAATTCTAATAAACCAGAGGAGATTATTTTGGCTATCTTAGCAGATTTTGGAAAAACAGATTCAGATACTATCATCAAAAATATTCTTCAAAAAATAAAAGACCTTCCAATTGAAAACTCTATTCAAAAAAAGACCGTTATACAGTTAGAAGTTTTATCTAAATTAAGAAAATTACAATCACAAATTATTAAACATATAACAGCTATGGCACTAACATATAATATCGAAGAGGATTTGAGGTATAAGCAAGGAGAACTAAAAAGAGCAGTAGAATCTATTACAGAAATGCTCAAAGATGGATTAGCCTATGAAAAAATAGCAAAGTATGCTAAAGTATCAAAAGAATTTGTAGAAGAAATAGCAAAGCAAATTAAAAAATAATTGTGTTTAGTTAATCAGAAATCATTCATTAAAAAATCATGCAAAAACTAGTTTGGATAGTCGCTTTTTTAGGTCTTTCGCTCGGTCAAGAGTGGTGGAATCCTGTGTATATATTCCAAACCAATAGCGCAAAGAAAAAAGCTACTCAGTTATATCAAGATAAAAACTATAAAGAAGCAGCCTCAGAACTTCTTTATATGAATAATATTTGGAAATTAGAAGAACCAATAGTTACTCTTAATTTGGCACATGCTTATTTTGAGCAGCAAGATACGTCTGCTATTTCTTCGGCTCTTACCTATTATTCACAAGCTGTAAATAGTAAAAACGATAAAGTACGCAGCATTGCAAATCTTCAAGTAGGAATTTTGAAGGCAAAACGTGCAGGTTCGGAAAAAACTAAACCCAAAGACAAGAAGAAAATTTATGAAGACGCTTTAGTTAATTTTAAAAATGCTCTTCGTGCTGATGAGTATAATGAAGAAGCTCGTTTTGATTATGAACTCTTGAAACGTCTTTTAGAAATTGAAATGCAAAAACAAGAGCAAGAACAAAAGGATAAAAGCGAAGACCAAAAAGAAGAACAAGAACAGCAAGAACAAGACGAACAAAAAAGTGAGGAAGACCAAAATCAGGATGGGCAAGACGGACAAGAAAACAAAGAGCAAGACCAAAGCAAAGAAGAAAAAGATGCTCAGAAACAAGCTCAACAACAACAATCTGCTGCTGATAAACTGAAAGATATGGATATTTCACAAGAAAAAGCTGAGCAGATTTTGGATGCTATGAAGCAAAATGAAGCACAATATTTACAACAACAACAACGCAAAGGCAAGAAACCACGTAAAACAGGAAAGCCAGACTGGTAAAGATTAATTGTCGTTGGTGAAACATCAATAATGGCAAGAATGGAATACCAAAAAACGGTAAGATGTCTATCATAAAAATAAAAATATAGTCGTTGCTTGTGTCCTCACAAGCAACATAATACATACCATGCAATACAAAGATTATTATAAAATTCTTGGTCTTCGAAAAAATGCAAGTGCCGAAGAAATAAAAAAAAAATATAGAGAACTTGCTAAAAAATATCATCCTGATCGTAATCCAAATGATATTTTGGCTGAAAAAAGATTTAAAGATCTCAATGAAGCTCATGATATTTTGAGTGACTCAACAAAAAGGGCGCAATATGATTTGATGGGCAAAAATTGGGGGAGCTATAGCAAATTTGCTGATAAAGCAAAAAGTGCATACCAAAAAACACAAGAAAAAGACTTTGAGTTTAAAGACCTTTTCACAAGAGAGCGCATGAGTGATGCCTTTAAAAATGTGGTTGATTTGGGAAGAGAAACTATCTTTAAAAATGAAAAAGAGACAACAGGAATAAAAAGAAAACCCAAAGAAAAAGAAATCAAAACAAGTATTTCTTTAGAGGAAGCATACGCAGGAACTACACGAGTAATTACAGTAAATAAAAATCGTATTCGCTTAAAACTAAAAGAAGGAATTGCTGATGGTCAGAAACTAAAACTAGGAGCAAAAGGTGAAAAAGATGAAGATATTGTAGTAGTTGTTGAGATAGATGAAAATAAAGATTTTACAAGAGAAGAAAACGATTTGCACACAACAGCAAAAGTTTCTTTGTATGAGGCTATGTTGGGAGGAAAAATTTCTGTTCCGACAATGAAAGGTAAAATCTTATTTCCTATTGCTGCCGAAACTGCCAACGGAAAAGTATTTCGCATTAAAGGAAAAGGGATGCCAGTTTATAACCAAGCTGGTCAGTTTGGAGATTTATATATCAAAATTGAAGTTGAGCTTCCTCAAAATTTATCTCCAAGAGAGAAAGAGCTTTTCCAAGAATTATCAAAATTATAATATTATTTATTTTTAAACCCTAAGGATCTTCGAAAACCCTTAGGGTTTATTATGTTCATACAGAAAGATGTCAAAAAATTCAACCAACTCATTAGGCGATTTATTAAGTGATTTACAACGTAATCAATTAGGTGCAAAAAAAAGTTCTCCAAAAATCCCCAATCCAATTTATATCAAAACTATCGAAGAGCTAGAAAAAGTGGCGCAAAAGTGGGAAAAATGTTCTCAAATTGCCATTGACACCGAATTCGATGATAATAATAATTATTATGGTAGGCATTTGTGCTTGGTTCAGATTTATGACAAAGACAAAATTTATTTGATTGATACTGTCAAATTAGAAGGAAATATAAAGCCTTTACTTTCTGTTTTAGAAAATCCAAATGTTGAAAAGTTGTTTCATAGCTCTTCTTCCGATTTGATTGTGATAGGAGATATCTATAATTGTTCTATCAAAAATATTCAGGATACAGCTCTTATGTATCGTTTTTTGCTCAAGTCTAGTAACGATATTGGTCTTCAAAGTCTTGTAGAAGAAAAGTTAGGCATTGAATTAGAAAAGCAAGAACAGATTTCAGACTGGGCAAAGCGTCCTCTTTCAAAGTCACAACTTATTTATGCAGCTACTGATGTAATTTATTTGTTCGAACTCTTTGAAATTCTAAAAAAAGAGCTTCAAAAATTAGATAGATGGAAATGGTATGATGAAGAGAGAGAGAAATTAGAAGAAATTGGAAGGGAAAACACAGACAAAAGTGTAGATAATGGAAATGATTTGGAAGATAAAAATACTGCTACAGCTCTAAAAGCAGCCATTAAATACAAATTTCCAGAAGAAAATACTGTTCGCTTCGCTATGTATTGGAATCTTAGAGATGCAATAGCAAAAAATGTAAATCGTCCTCATTACAGAGTAATTTCAAATAATCGTTTGGCAGAACTTGTCGTAAAGCCACCTCAAAAATTAGAGGAATGGGAAACTCTGCGTGGTTCTTCTCATCATTTTAAGAAACGTGCCGATGAGTTTTTTGAGCTTTCAAAAATAGATTTATCAGATAGAAAAAATCGTTTTTTTAGAGAATTAGACAAACGAGCAGAAGAAAAAGAAGAGTATTATCAAGAGAAAAAACAGCACCAGAGAACACTTCATCAACGAGAAATTATCTTTACTAATCTGCGTGATGCACTTACAGACTACAAAGGATTAAATGTTCAATCGCTTATTCTTTCCAATAAAAACAAAAATGATGTTCTTTGGCATGGAATAGAAATTGTTGCCAACTCTTGGAAAATGGAAGTTTTACAAGAAATTGCGAAGGAAAATGAATGGAATATTGATGTTTTGAAAGGAAGTTTGAAAAAGTAGTTTTTGAATACTATTCTTAATCTCTATGTTTTTGCTTTTCAATAAAAAACAATAAAGAAACTCCGAAGGAAAATGAAATATTCTTTCGGAGTATTTTTTTTTCTATTCTAAAAATCCCTTTCAAAATTGAATCTAAAAAACGGTTTTCTTTATAAATCTCAAAATCAGAACCTGAACCTTTTCGAATAAACTGCTGAGGAATCAGAAAGTTTAGTTTTCTGAAAAGCCAAATTGGAATAAATAAAAAAGAATTAAAATAAGTTTTTCGAAGAATCTTGAAAGAAGAAGTATTATCTATCTTTTTACTTTGCAAATCAAATAATTTTAAAATTTCATTCATTTTATATCTTTTAAAATGTTGATTTATTTCATCGTGATGACTCCAAAGACTTTGAAAAGCAGGCACAGTTATACAGATTTTACCTTGTTCTTTACAAACTCTAGTCATTTCTGAAATGGCTTTTTTGTCATCTTTTACATGTTCGACAACATCAAAAGCACAAACCCAGTCAAAACTATTCTCTTCAAAAGGTAATTCTAAAATCGAACCTTCAATAACTTCAATATTTAATTTTTGTCGTACAAATTCGGCACAAACAGCATCATATTCTACTGAAGTTACTTCTCCAAATTGAGAAAGCATTTCAGATGTTTTTCCTGTTGCAATTCCTATGTTTAATATTTTTCGTTTAGATTTTTTCTCTAAAACAGCTATTTTTTGAAGTTCTTGTTTTAATATTTCTAAACGTACCACAAACCACCAATGATTTCGTTCTAGGTGATAATAATTTTTATAGTAGTCTTGGTTCAATCAATTACGAATTAAAAATTACGAATTACGAAAAAATTTAGAATTCTAAATTCTACATTCAGAATTCTAAATTTTTTCAACTGTTTACTGATAACTGAAAATTAAGGAATCCATTTGATATCTTTAAAGTCTGGTTTTCTTTTTTCCAAAAAGGCATTTCTTCCTTCTTTTGCTTCGTCAGTCATGTAGGCTAGGCGTGTTGCTTCTCCTGCAAAAACTTGTTGTCCGACCATTCCGTCATCGGTTAGATTGAAAGCAAATTTGAGCATTTTGATAGACGTAGGCGATTTTTCTAAAATTTCTTGCGCCCACTCATACGCTGTGTCTTCTAATTCTTCGTGAGGAATAACGGCATTTACCATTCCCATTTCATAGGCTTCTTGTGCTGAATAATTACGACCCAAAAAGAAAATTTCTCTAGCTCGTTTTTGTCCAACCATTTTAGCCAAATACGCAGAACCATAACCACCATCAAAACTGGTAACATCGGCATCAGTTTGTTTGAAAATAGCGTGTTCTTTACTCGCCAAAGTCAAATCACAAACGACATGCAAACTATGTCCACCACCAACAGCCCAACCATTTACGACAGCAATGACAGCCTTTGGCATAAAACGCATAAGACGTTGAACTTCTAAAATATTAAGTCTTGGCATTCCGTCTTCGCCTACATATCCTTGATGTCCTCGTGTACGCTGGTCGCCACCACTACAAAACGAATAAACTCCATCTTTTGGCGAAGGACCTTCTGAGGAAAGCAAAACTACTCCGATAGAAGTATCTTCTCTAGCATCTAAAAAAGCTACGTATAATTCGGTTACTGTTTTTGGGCGAAACGCATTTCTGACTTCTGGACGGTTGAAGGCAATACGAGCCACTCCATTTGATTTTTTGTAAGTAATATCTTCAAATTTGATATTATTTAATTCTTCGATGACTTTCCAATCTGCTTTTTGATTCATTTTTTTGTTTTTAAAGTGAGTTTTGGATTGAATGCAAGATAAAGTTTTTTTAGAAATACTTGAACTGATTAGCGAGTGATTTATATGATTTTTATGATAGAATGCAGATAAATACAAATTACTTTTTAACCACAGAGAAATAAAGAGTTTGAGGAGAATGACAATACATTTTAAACTTACAATCTACTTCCCTTTCATTTCTTGTTCCTCCAAATATTTATCAAGATATTCTGTATTTCCATATTGACTACAAATCGGACACTCCAATGGATTATGACTTCTTGCAGAACAATATTCTCTACCAAAATAAATAATTTGAATATGTAAGTCATTCCAATTTTTTTTAGGAAAAAGTGCTTTCAAATCTTTTTCTGTTTGGACAACATTTTTTCCGTTTGAAAGTCCCCAACGATATGCCAGTCTGTGAATATGCGTATCGACAGGAAAAGCAGGCTGCCCAAAATATTGCGAAACCACAACAGAAGCCGTTTTGTGTCCTACACCTGGTAATTCTTCCAAAAGCTCCATTTTATCAGGAACTTCTCCACTATATTTTTCTAATAAAATTTCTGATAATCTATGAATTGCCTTTGATTTATTGTTTGAAAGCCCACAAGAACGAATAATACTTTTTATTTGTTCTGTAGTAAGTTGTACCATTTTATTTGGTGTATCAGCTTCTTCAAACAAAATTGGCGTAACTTGATTTACTCGTTTGTCGGTACATTGAGCAGAAAGCAAAACTGAAATAAGCAAAGTATAAGCGTCTTGGTGGTCTAATGGAACAGCAGGATTTGGATATAATTCTTTCAAAATCTTAGCTATTGCATTTGCTTTTTTCTGTGGTGGATAGTTTACTGATTTTGGGAATTTTATTTTCATAATAGAGAACAGGAAATAGAAATTGGGGAATAAAAAATCATATTTTACTAAAGTATAAAAAAAGTCAGTAAGAAATTGTTTTATCTTACTGACTTTTATTTGTTTTAATTTTTTGCTTCAATCTCTCCTTTCACAACAGCTTCCTCCAAAGTCAGAGGAGCTTTTTTGTCTTCTTCTTTTGCTTGTTGTACTTTTTCAATAGATTCTTTTGTAATAAATCCTTGTGAGGCTGCATGCAAAGCTACCAAACCCGAATCAGCTATTAGTTGAAAAGGAACATTAAATTCTTTTTCTGCTTGGGTAGCAATTTTGTCTACTTCTGCATCTCTAGCATTGTCACTTACATCACGAATATAAATTGCTTTTATTCGTTCTGGAAATTCTTGAAGAATTTTATAATAAATTTCGGCATCGTGCTGTCCACTATCTCCTATCAAAATAAATTTTAGGTTGGGATAATAACTAAAAATACGTTTTATTTTTTCTTCTTTATGGCTGTGGTCACCTTTAATAAACATGTTCTCATCCAATCCTAAATCTCTTAAAAGTAATGGAGCTTTTGGAAGATTTCTTATTTCAAAAAAATCAGTTAGTAAATCGTACAAATTCCACATACTACTAGAAACAAAATACAATGGATTTTGCTGATTGCCATCACTTCCTTTTACAAGTGCTTCATAGAGTTCTCCGACTCCTAAAAATGGTTTTCGAAGGTGTGCATTTCCTAAAAAAGTTAGTTTTGCAGAGGCCAACATGCTTGTCGCTTGCGTTTGCAAAACAGTATCATCAATATCTGAGATAATTCCGAACTCCTTTAAGTCATCATGGATTTGAACTTCTCCTAAAGCAGTAACATCACCTTGATTTGGTCTTACACTTTCTAAAAGTTTGAATTCTACTTTTTCCCACATAGATTCATGGGGTGTGATAGGTTCTGGCAATTCTATTTCTGTAAAAAAATACCCTTCTTCATCCGTTTTAGTTTCTTTTGTAATGCCTTTATAAGTTACTGAAAGCCGTACATTTGGAATTTCATCGCTTTCTAACCTTCTATATGTATTGAGAATATTATCCCAAAACTTATCGTCTTCTTTTACATTGATTTTTTCATCTTCCAATACTCTACCCCAAAAAAAGGCTTTTTGAGTATTTCCAAAACTGCGATAAGGTAAAATCATGACAGGTTCATCTAATCCTAAACGAGTTTTAAGATTTGTCTTGAGAGTATCCCATTTTTGTTCTCCTTGATGAGATACTTGGTGAATAATATCTTTTAGATTCATAATTTTTAGTGTGTTTGGTGTTATTATTATTTTTTTAGTGTTTATATTTCTCCTCGTTTCCATTTCAAGAAAGGAGATGTTTTTTGATTTAGATAACCATGATAACTAGAAGCTAGAAACAGTATAATGGCACTAATAAGAGCAACATAAGCAATTGAAGGCTCAAGATTCCATTGGCGATAAGCAATAGCTCCCAATGCCCAAACACCAACCATTGCAGTTTCTCTCAAATTTCTAGTAGCAATCAATCCCAAATACAAGCCTGTTGCAACTATAATCATCAAAACTGTCCAAGTAGAAGCAAATAAAGGTTCTCCTTGCCATCCAATACTTACAAAGAATGAAGATACATTTGCAATAGATGCCACCATAATCCAGCCCAAATAGGTAACGATAGGCCACCATACAAAGGCAATAATTCGGACAGGAGCATCCCAAATTTCTAGACGTAAATTTTTGGTAAGTTGAATAAGCGAAAGCAACAGAAAAAACATAACCATAACAGAAAGTGCAACATATTCGTTTAGCCAAACATATACCCAAGCAGCGTTACAAAGATTAGCTACAATAAGCCAAAAACTAGTTTCATGAATCGTTTTGATAAAAATATTATTAGAATTATCATAATCACTTTCAGAATCTTTAAATTTGTAAAGGACATACCATTGAAAACCTACAAATGCAAAAAGCATCAAAAATATAAGTCCCCAAATAGAAAAAGCATAACTTGCAGGAACAAAAAGCGTTTCGTATTTTTTGCTGATTTCTCCAATCGTTTTGCCTCCAAAAAAACCTGTATTGGATAAATAATTTAGAAATACTGTAAAAATTAGGGTGAGTGTATTAAATAATACAAGTAATTTAGTTTTCATAATGTGTGTTCTAGTTAAAAAAATATTCTACCAAGAGTTCAAAAAAAATATCCTTTAAAAAATAGTTTAAAAAATTTTATCAATCATTAAACAAAAGATATGAAACCCTTACTCTATATAAGCCTTATACAAGGCAATTTGTTTTGGGAAAATCCTATTCAAAACAAAAAGCATTTTGAAAAGATATTGTCTTCTTTAGTTACAAATAATCAATCTCAAAAAGCTCATGAAGCAAATATTGATAATTTTAGCAAAATAGATGAAGTAGATATTGTAGTTTTACCTGAAATGTTTACTACTGGTTTTACTATGAATATAGATTTAGCAGAAAACTTTAAACAAAGTATAACCTTAAACTGGCTAAAAGAACAAGCAAATAAATACGATGTTGCCATTACTGGAAGTATAATTATAGAAGAAGATAATAAATTTTATAATCGTTTGTTTTTTGTAGAACCAAATGGGTGTTTTCAAACTTACGATAAAAGGCATCTTTTCAGAATGGCAGGTGAACATGAGGTATTTACGGCAGGTAAAGAATTACCTATTTTTGAGTATAAAGGCTGGAAAATTTGTCCACAGATTTGCTATGATTTGCGCTTTCCTGTTTTTTCTAGAAATGATTTAATGATTGATGAAAATGGAATAGCTACTTCTGGCTATGATATTTTATTATATGTAGCAAACTTTCCTGCAGCTCGGGAATTGGCTTGGAATAGCCTTTTACCTGCTCGGGCTATCGAAAACTCTTGTTATTGTGTGGGTTTAAATCGCATAGGAAAAGATGGGAAAGGAATTGAGTACAATGGAGATTCAGGTATTTACACTCCTAAGGGAGAAAAATTAAATTCTATTACTGGAGAATTTGAAAACACACAAATTTTATCTTATTCTGTTTCGGCAATGGATTTGCAAGACTATAGAAAGAAATTTGCCGTTTATTTAGATAATGATATGTTTGAATTAAAATAGATTTTAAAAGGTATATATGAAAACAACTATTTTTTATTTATCACTGTTTTTTTGTTTTTCTACAACCCTTCTTTTTGCTAAGCCTGTACAAAGTCAGGCAAATATATTAACATATAGATTGTTGTATCGTTTCATTGATAAAGACACAGGTAAACCTATTGATGGTGTAAATGTACGCATTCTAAATACGAGTAATAACTCTGAGCAAGTAACAATCACTACAAAAGATGGAGAAACACTTGTCTATTTAGAGCCTGAAACTACTTTTTTGATTCGTGCTTATAATAGACATTATTTTTCTACGGATACCATTCGTTTAAACACTCAAAAACTTCCCTCTGATATAGCTAAAGAAGATAAAAGGCGAAATATTAAAAGAGATATTCCTTTGGAAAAAATAAATATAGGTGTAGTAAAAAAATTAATTGGGGTTCATTTTTCACCTAATAGTGACAAGGTTTTGCCTGAGTCTACACTTATTTTGAAACGATTAGCTTATATGATGCGACTAAACCCAAGTATAAAAATAGAAGTTGCTGCCCATACTGATTCTAGAGGAGAAGATGAATATAATCTTGAACTTACACAAAGACAAGCAAACTCATTAAAACAATTTTTGATAGAACAAGGAATTGCACAAGACAGGATAAAGGCAAGAGGATTTGGAGAAAGTCAATTAATCAATCAATGTAAAAACGATATAAAATGTAGCTCATCAGAACATATACAAAATAGAAGAATAGAATATGTTATTATTAAAATAGAATAATTTGGAAAAAATACAATAACGCAAAATTTAACATATATTTTTTATTTAGAATCAGTATAAATTGACTAAATTAAACTGTTTTTACCAAACATATCATTTTTTTTTACGTTTTTGAGTTAGAACAAATTAGGAATAATTTTAACTAATCTCATCTCATTTATGAAGAAAAATAATATAAAGCTACTAAAAAAAATAGCTATTTGGACAGGAAGTATTTTTAGTCTTCTAGTTGTTGTTTTGGTAGTGCATATCTATCTTGTTACTAGCTCTGCTGCTCCACTTCCTAATCATGACATTTACCTAAGTCGCATAGACTTTCAAGAAACTGTTGATTCTACTGAAGCTAATCGTATAATGAATCACGTTCGAACAATGGAAGGAGTTACTAATGCCTATTTTAATATTCCTGCTGGAAACCTTGTTTATGGCTACAAAAAAGGTGTTCAAAATTCTGAAAATGTATATAAAGAAGTCTCAAAATTTACTTCCCTCAAATCCAAACGTTTAATAGTAAGTAAAGAAGATATTGCTAAAGGTTGTCCTGCTTTTGATAAATCTAGTTTCACTTACAAATTTGGACAGTTTGTTAAAAATGTATTTCATTAATATATTTTACCTAGCTCCTTTTTTCACTTATATAACGTTTTTCAAAGAAATTAACCTAAAAATCAATTCCTTTTAATTTGTCAATCTCACAACTTAAAAGAAGTGCTATCAGATAGGCTTCTATTTCTCAATTTTCCTTTTACATGAATAAATATCATCTCACAAACTAAAAAAGATGATCTTTATTTATATTAACTTAAATTTAAAAATTATGAACATGTTCAGATTCAAATTAAATAATTTAGCTATGCTAGTCCTAGTTGGGCTGTTAGCTTTCTCTACTTCATCTTGTAAAGACGATGACGACGAAGATGAAGCACCTATGGAAACACCTACACTTTATGACCGAGTAGGTGGTACAAAAATGGTAGCTGATCCTAATGGAGGACAAATTCAACAAGGACGTTTGACATTGCGTAATGTAGTCGATAGTGCTATCTTTGTTATTGCTGGTGACCCAGAATTACAACCTTATTTTGCTAAGCTTTTGGACGAAGTAGGTAATGAAGACTTTAGTGGTTTCGCAGCACTAAGTAATGACCTTACAGACTTTTTTGTAGTTGCTACAAGTGAAGGCAAAGAAGGAGAATATACAGGTTTAGATATGGTAGCTGCTCATGATCCAGCACAAAATAGTCGTATGGGTCTTAAAGCTGATGATGCTGCTATGGATGCATTTATTAATGATGTTGGAGTTTCTTTGGGTCAAAATGGTGTTACAGATCAAGCTCTTATTGAAGACTTGGTAGCATTGCTAGAAACTTTACGTGATCCTATTGTACAGAGATAAGTTATTTGTATTCAATAACTGAAAATATAAAAAAGTTTAGCAGAGCTTAAATTAAGCTCTGCTAAACTTTTTTTGTCAAATTCATCTCAATTTCTTAGTTTTTTATACCATTCATTTACTTCTTCTCTCAATACTCCTCCTTCAGTTTCTATTGTCACATTACTTTTTGCTATAATTTCTTTACAAGAAATATTAATTTGTGGTTCTGCTTTTTCTATCAAGTCTTTAATACTCAAACTAAAAACTATCTTTGAAATTTTTGCCCATACTGCTGTAGTTGCACACATTGGACAAGGTTCACAAGTTGTATAAAGTGTATAGTTTTCTAAACTTAAAATTTTATTTTTCTTACAAAAATTTCTAATCAGATTCAGTTCTGCATGGGCACTCACATCTGAATCTTGCTTGACAGTATTAAAAGCACGAGCTACAATTTTATTAGTTTTATTTTCTACTAATACTGCTCCATAAAGCGTACTACCTTTTTTGGCTTCTTGGATAGCTTCTAGCATAAACTCTTTCATAAAATATGATTTATTTGGTTGTTTGACAATTTTTGCACCTTATGGATTTTATTCGAATTTTGAATATTGATGGTCGTCGGTGGAGACACCGACAACGGCTATAACCTGCCGTTGTTGGTGTCCCACCAGCAACATAGTGCCAAAATAGTCAGAAAGACATTTATTTTTAATTTATAAAAAAACATCCTTCACTTACTATGAATAATCATAATGAATAAAGGATGTTTTTTGTGATTGTATTTTTTCTTGTTTACATCACTTTTAATTTCTGTCCTATATTGAGTTTATCAGAACGTAAATTATTTAGTTCTTTTAGTCTTGATACCGTAATTCCTGCATTATTTGCAATTCCCCAAAGTGTATCACCATATTTTACGACATGGTAAGAAGAACTTGACTTACCAGAATTAGAAGCCGTTGATTTAGTGGTAGAAGTTTTATTTGAAGCTGTTACAGCAGAGTTATTTGTAGAACTTTGTTTCACTCCATACATAACTATTTTTTGTCCAATATTTATTCTTGAACCTGAGATTCCATTCCAACGTCTAAGAGAAGAAATAGAAGTATGATATTTTACTGCAATTCCTCCAAGTGTTTCACCTTTTCTTACTGTATGATATGATTTAGAACCAGAAGATTTTGGAGTATATTTTTTTTGAGTAGTTGTTCTTGCAGAAGCTGTATAACTCTGTGCAGTTGATGTATTTGATACTTTTGTAGTTTTATAACTACTTATAGAAGCTGTATGAGAGGCTGTTGAGTTGCTACTTGTATAATTTTTATTCTGACAAGCTACTAAAATTTCTTCTTGGCTTTTCCAAAAGAAATCTGCTCTATTTTTAGGAATTCTGATTGGATGTTCTTTCGCATAATGAGGAATTATTCCTTTTTTTGCTTCTGGATTCATTGCCTTTAAATCAGTTGCACACATACGAAGTTCATCAGCTAATTTATCCAAATTTACATACTGACTAACAAAAACAGTATCATATTCAATAGCATAAATAGGTTCTTCGACTACCATTCCATGGTCTTCTGCATAATTGAAAAGATAAGCATAGGTAGTATAAAGAGGAACATAAGCACGAGTTTCTCTTGGTAAATAATTATAGATTTCCCAAAAAGTTTTTTTGCCAGAACGGCGCATTGCCTTCTGTACATTTCCAGGTCCACAGTTGTAAGCAGCAATAGCAAGTTCCCAATCTCCATCAAAGAAATTATTCAAATATTTTAAATATTTACAGGCTGCAATAGTGGAAGAGGTAGGGTTCATTCTTTCATCAATATAAAAGTTTTGATTCAGACCAAAAACTTTTCCTGTACGTGGCATAAATTGCCAAAGACCAACAGCACCTGCATGCGAACGAACTTGTGTTTTGAAAGCTGATTCTACCACAACTAAATATTTTAGTTCTTCGGGCATTCCTTGTTCTTTCAAAATTTTCTCAAAAAGTGGAAAATATTCGTTTGACTTTGCAATTAAAGTATTTGTGTAATTATAATACTTTACACCATATTTTTCAATAAAATTTCTTACTTCAGGTGTATAATTGAAGGGAACTTCTTTTTCAATTGCCTTCATACGAGCAGCCACCTCTTTATCAGAAAGGGCATTTCTAAAATTTCTAGCTAAATCTAGCCCTTCTAAAAATTCAATAGTAGAGTCTTGATGATCAAAAAATAATTCTGCATCTACCATTAATGCTTCATCACTCACAATTTCTTCTATTTCATTGAGGTATTCGACAGGCTGACCAGAAATATATGAAACAAAATCAGCCAACAAATGATAAGAGAAGCGTTTTTGGTCTTGCAAATCACTAGAATCAGAAGGTGTAAGAGGACTTCCTACAATTAAGCGTTCGACAGAAGGAGGCGCACCTGCTGGCGCAAACATCGATTCTTTGAGTTGATGCGAATTCCATTTTACAGTATCAGAGTTTGAATAATAATGAAAGGTCTGATTAGTAAAAGGTTTGTTGTTTGTTAGAAATGTGGTTTCTAGAAAAGTAGTAGTGTTTAAAGCATTTATTTCTTGTTTTTCAGTATTGACTGTTTGATTGTCGTCATTTAATAGACTAGAAGTGGTTATATTTTTTATAGTAAAGTTATAGGGTTCGTATTTTAATCCATTTTGTGCTACTGAAAAATTAGCAGTACAAAAAACGAATGCAGAAGCTAAAAAGAATTTGATAACAGAAGTTGTTTTTATTGATATACTACTATTATTTAATTCTTTTTGAGTAGATAATTTGCCTATTAGCATAAATGAAAAATTTTTTGCGTAAAATTATACGTTTTTAGAATTTGACTGTAAAGATACCTCAAAGAATAAATAAATACAATTAACTGATTATCAAATAATTAGTTTATTTTTATTATTCCATTGGTTACAATTGTATTTATTTTGTATAACTTCATTTTTTTGTTAAATTATTTTAAATAATTTACTCAAAACAAAATTATATTTTTCTTACTGACAAATATCTTATTTTTTTTGATAGGAAATCGAATTGATAACTTTTTTTTTAATGATTTAGTCCAAATCACTAATTAATTTGTTAGAAATAGTACACAAATTAATCCTAAGTAGGTCTAAATTCAATTAGTATAGTGTATTGGTATGTTGTTTTCGATAAAATTACCAAACTCATCGGTTTAATTCAAATAGTTTTAGATTATTTTAGAGCTTATTGATCGAAAAGCAAAAAAATAAACTCATAGTAGTATTTATAAATTTTGATAGTATATTAACTAAGAATTGTATTTTGCAGTATTATTCAGATTATTTTCATATTTTAGTTTAATAGTTTTATTACAGTTTTTTTTAGCCTCTTTGATATCCATGAAAGCAATTATTCCCGTAGCAGGAGCAGGTACACGCTTGCGTCCACATACTCACACTCAACCCAAACCACTTGTTCCGATAGCAGGAAAACCTATTTTAGGACATATTATTGATAATTTGTATGAAAATGGAATACGAGATTTTTTATTTGTTATTGGTTATTTAGGAAACAAGATTGAAGAATATGTAGTAAATACTTATAAAGATAGAATCAATGCAGAGTTTGTTTTACAAGAGCCTCGTATTGGTTCGGCTCATGCACTTTGGATAGCCCGTGATTTTATTAAAGACGACAAAGAATTATTAATTGTATTGGGAGACACAATTGTAGAGATGAATTATTCTAATTTCTTTAACATTAAAAATAGTGTTGTAGCTGTCAGAAAGGTTGATAATCCACGTATTTTTGGTATTGTAGAACCCGACAAACATGGAATAATAAAAAAACTGATTGAGAAGCCTCGCATTCCAAAATCTAATTTGGCTTTAGTGGGTGCATATAAAATTGCAAATATACCTTTGCTCTTGGATTCTATAAAGACAATTATGAGCCATTCAGCTTCTGCAAATAGCTCTTGGGAATATCATTTGACAGATGCTCTTATGGAAATGGTCAATCAAGGAGAGAAAATTACTTTTATGGAAGTAGATAATTGGTTTGATTGTGGAAAGAAAGATACTTTATTAGAAGCTAATGCTAGTTTGTTGAGAAGACATGGTTTTGAAACTTCTGTTTCGACAGATTATCCAAAATGTATTATTATTCAACCAGTTCGCTTTGGAAAGCAATGTAAACTAGAAAACTCTATTATTGGACCTAATGTAGCAATTGGCGACCATACACATATTTCAAATTCTATTATTCAAAATAGTATTATTGGTTCTTTTTCTGAGCTTTCTCATGCCACACTCAACAAATCTATTATAGGCAGTGATTCTATTCTTAAAGGATTAGTGCAAAGTCTTAATATTGGAGACAGTACCGAAATTGACTTTACAAGCAATGAATAATGAGGCAATAGCAATAGAGAATAAATGAAATTACTAATTTTACTAATTATCAACTGTCAATTATATTTAATTACATTCAAAATAGCATTCATTGGGGCGTTACAGATCTGATGCACACACAAGAAGCAGCAAGAATAAGGCTCATAAACTTAGTCTGTCTTTCTTTGTGCAGTGTTTTTTTAGTGGGAATAATTTTCTTATTTTTTTTAGATACATTTTGGACATCTAAGCTAATAGTAAATATTGCTCTAACGATGTTAGGTTTTATATTACCTATGATTTTTAATAAATTTCATAAAGTAGATTTAGCCAAGATATTTTTTGTCTTCCAAATTATTATTTCTCACTTTATTTTCTTTTTGGTATTTGATAGAGAACCTGCTATGCGAGCCTTTATTTTACCAATTAGTATTATTATTATTATGCTCTTTTCTAGTCAAGAGCAAAGTTTACAACTTTTTTTCTTACTCGCTTTTGGAGCTATTTTGGGTTGGATAGAATTTTTGCCTAAAGGTTTTTCAGAGCTTAGTGTTTATATGCCTGCTTCTACGGCTGCTTTTTTTAAGATTATTATTTGGGTAATGGCAGTCTGTATGAATCTCTTAATTGTAGCTACAGCTATGCGAATGGTTAGTCAGAGTGAAGATTTATTGAGAAATTTGCTTATAGAAGCCAATAAACAAAATGATGCACTTCAAGACCAAGATAATTCTTTTAAAGAAAATCAAGAAGAATTATTAGCTATGAATCAGGAATTGATGAACCAAAGAGAACGACTTGAAGAACTTATTGCAGAAAGAAGCACAAGATTAAGATATACAGAAGCACAGCTTTTAAAACAAGTAGAAGACCTTGCAGAATCTGAAAAAGAACTTCGAAAATATGCTGAAGAAATGCAGATTACCAACGAAAGATTAGCTGCTGCAAAATCAAAATTACAATATACATTAGAACGAGAACGAGAGGTAAATGAACAATTAGCCACAACAATTACAGAGCTAAAATCTACACAGGCACAACTTACACAAGCCGAAAAAATGGCAAGCCTAGGACAACTTACAGCAGGAATTGCTCACGAGATAAATAATCCAATCAATTTTGTTTATGCTGGAATGGATGCACTTCATACTAATATAGAAGAACTTTTATCTTGGACAAATAAAGAAAATATTAGTGAAGAGTTTTATGAAGACTATGATGAATTGATAGATGAAACACGAACCCTATTAAAAGATATTCAGATTGGAGCAATGCGCACTTTCGAAATTGTGAAAGGTTTGCGTAATTTTTCTAGATTAGACGAAGAAGAAATTAGAAAAACTCATATCAATGATCATATCTCAACAACACTTATTCTTTTGAGAAATCAAATTAAAGAAAATGGAATTATAGTCAATAGAGAATTAGATTTTTCTATACAACCAATAGAATGTTATCCAGGGCAACTCAATCAAGTTTTGATGAATATTTGTAATAATGCTATTCAAGCTCTCATCGAACAAAAGCAAAAAATAGATAATAATAGAAGCCTTGTTCTAAGTATTAAAACTAGAAATAATGAAAATTACATTACTTTGATAATTGCTGATAATGGTTCTGGAATGAGTGAAGAAGTAAAAAAACGAATTTTTGAGCCTTTTTATACAACTAAAAATGTTGGAGAAGGTACAGGTTTGGGAATGTCCATTACTTATGGGATTATAGAAAAACATAACGGAAAAATTTCAGTAGAAAGTAAAATAGGAGAAGGAACAAGTTTTGAAATACAGCTACCAAAACAGCTAATGAATAATTAATGTAAATCTACTTTTCTATTTAGAATATTAAAGATTATCACGGTTAGTTTAGTAATACTCATTTTTCCGTAGCGACAGGTTTGCAAACCTGTCGCTACGGAAAAATAAGACTGTTTTGCTTTTCTATAACTTGCTAATTATTAGATCTGTAAATAACCGTGATAACGTTTATTGTAAAACTAAATGTTTTTATTAAAAATTTTGTAATTCAGGATTCTATTATGACTAAGTTTTTATTTTTATTTGTTTGTATGGGAATTATTTTACCTTTCATTCTTCTGAAAGATGTATATCCTTTTCATCGGTTTGGAATGTTTGCAGAGCCTGTAAAACATCAATCTCAATATGAAAAGTTTTATATTTTCTATAAACTAAAAAGTCAAAATAAATTTACAGAATTAAACCCACAATCTATTCCTCTCAATGCAAATGCTTTTGAAATGCAACTTCGAAAACATCATTATCAAAAAAAACACGCTATTTTTATAACTGTTTTTGACGATATAATAAAGAATAAAATAAACTTGGAAGAAGATGAAAAATTAGAATGGAAATGGTATCATGTTATTCAAAAACAAGATTCGAAAAATGAAATAGATTCATTATGTGTATTTTCAAATTAAGTTTTAACTAATGGATTTTATAAAAAAAAACAGATTTTGGATTTTTATTTCTTTACTTGTTTTATCTCAACTGTTATATTGGTTTTGGATTCGAAACTATACATTAGCTTATTTTGACAAAAATACTAATTCTGTTACTTGGTTTTCAGACTTAGTAGAAAGTCTTTATCCCCGCCTAAAAGCAGAAAAATATCGTTTTGAATCTTCTTTTTTTATCAAAAAATCTGATCAAATAGCGATTCGTTTTTTAGTTATAGGTTTTATTCTATCTCTCTTTCTACTTCCAAAAATCTATAAAAAGACAAAATTATTATTCATTAAAAATACTGTTTATTCTCAAAAAATAACGCCAACACACCAATTCCTTTTAGTAATTTATTTTTTGACTTCAAATAGTTTACTTTCCAATGAATGGCTAGAAATTCTTACAGAATATAATCAGATAGCTGTTTTGTATGAACCTATTTCATTTTACAAATTGTTATCCTCTTCTTTTCCTTCCCTTTTCTTCCTCAAAAAAGCATTCAGTTTTTTCACAATCATAACAGGAATAGGAATTAGTTTTGGTTTGCTTTCATTGTTTTTTCAAAAAAAATTTTTATTTAAAACTATACTATTTTTCTGTATAACCTTGAGTTCTATTTTATTTATTTATCTACAAGGTTTTTTATATGGATTTGGAAAAATAGAACATACTTATGCTACTTGGAACTGGGTTTGTGTTCTGCTTCCCTTTTGGATGTATCAAACAAATTTCAAAAAATCAGATCCAACTACTATTCTAATTCCTCAAAATTATTTTCTTTTTTTGGCTGTTGGTTTGGTTTATACTTCTTCTGGACTAGAAAAAATATTTATTGGAGGCTGGAGCTGGATAAATGGAAATGTTTTTTTGAGCTATTTGAAAACCTCTCCTATCAATTGGGGACAAAATTTATCAAATTATCCTTTTTTAGTTACATTTTTTTCTATTCTTGTAATTTTTTGGGAAAGTAGCTTTTTGCTTATTCTCCATCAGAACAAATATATTAGACTCACTTTTATTTTTATAGGAGTTTGCTTTCACATAGGAACATTTTTTTTTCTTGGTGTAGGACATTATTTTTCACCTTGGATTTGGGTTTATGTTTTTTTGTTGCCTGTGTGTGAGAAAAAAACACTTTAACTGAAAGTTGGTAAAACTAAATATAAATTCCTTTTTCAGTTTATTCCTATCAAAAAATCCTTACTACAATAAAGTAATAAGGACTTTTGATGACTTTTATAAGTAATTTTTATCGTAATTGACTATTGAGGAAGTGATGCCTTAAATGCTGCATAATTATTTCCACTTGGTTGTATGCTACATCCCTCTTCTCTAGCTTTATTATTTATCGCTTCTACTCTGTTGTCTGGATTTGGGTGTGTACTCAAAAACTCTGGTGGCGAACTACTTTGTCCTTCATTAATTATTTTTTGGAAAAATCCTGCTGCTCCATTAGATTGATATTCTGTATCACAAAGATATTTTACTGAAAAATCATCTGCTTCACGTTCTGCATCTCTGCCATATTTAAGACTAAGCAAACCTTTTGCAATTCCAGCAAGTTGTCCTTGATCTTCTCCAAAGAAAATAGCAAAAAGAGTTTCATACCCATATTGCTTTGTCATTTGGTCGGTTACGTGGCGTTTGTCTGCATGAGCTATTTCGTGTCCCATCACACCAGCAAGCTGATCTTCTGTATCTAAATATTTTATAAGTCCTGTATATACATAAATATATCCACCAGGGGCGCAAAAAGCATTTAGTGTTTCGTCATCTTGAATAATTTTGACTTGCCAAGGAAATTCTGTACGATAACGAATATCATTTGAAGCCAACACTTTTTCAGTAAGTCTTCTTATATATGCATAAGCTGTATCATAGTCTTGTTCGTTTAAAACAATCACAGAAGAATCTCCTTCTATTTCGGCTGCTACTTGCTGACCAATTTTGAGATCTTCATTGATAGAAAAAAAGTTAATGCCTCCATCTTTATCACAAGAACCTAGAAAGAGTAAAAGACTGAATAAAAAAGGTAGGCTAAAAAATGATTTTAATTTTGTCATAATTTTCTGAATAATTTTGATAGAATGTTTAGTGAATGAAAAAAAAATCAAAAACCCTTAGGGTCTAGCAATATAAACGCTAAACTTTTTACTTATGTTTTTGAGAAGCTAAAAAATAAAAATTTGCTTCTCTACTTTCCACCCCTAGAAGAAGAACGAGAACGAGAACGAGACGAACTAGAACGGCTAGTTCGTGATGATGAACTGCTAGAAGAACGATAACCACTACTAGAACTTGAAGAACTTCTTGAAGATGAGGAGCTAGAAGAATATCCTTTGCTTGAACGACTAGCCGTTGAGGTAGAGCGTCCATACGTACTACGATTTGAAGCCGTTGAGGTACTTGTATAACTACTGCGTTTCATAGGTTGTTTTCCATAATACCAACTTTTACTACTTGTATTGGCTGTACTTGTATTTTTAGTAGAAGAACGAGAAGGAACACTTTTGGCATAAAACCAGCTTTTTTGAGAACGATTATTTACAGTTTGTTGAAAACGAGGTGTTTGTCTGACTGCCGATTTCAAAGGAACATAAACACTTCCATAATAAGGACGGCTAGAAGTTCGGTAATAACGATTGTAGGTAGAATAGTCATCTCTATAAATACGATTTGAATTGAAAAGTGTACTCAAAAGTGCATATTTACCATAAAACTCCCAAAAAGAACCTTCATCATTTTGTTTCCATGTTCCATATTGAGAATTTCCCACATAATTACTGTAACCTGCTTGAGTAATTTGTTGTCCTTTATTAGACAAAATTTCCATTCCTACATCATCTAAAAAGAAATTATAGGTGCTATCAGTTACCTTCAAAAAGTCAGTTGTTTTTGTAGTGGGCACAGTTCCATTTTGATAGACAATAGTATATTTAAACTTTTTATTAGTTTCTTCTGAATCAGACAAAATAACTGAATAAGTTGATTTATCATTCAAATAAGGAGAAAGCTGTTTTTTAACCTCTGTATATGCTTCTGTTCTTTTTTTGACTAAATAAGAGTCTTTGTGTTCTTTCTCTAATTTTTGAGAGATTTCTGTTATTTTTTTATTTGAATCATCGTAATGAGGAGATTGTGGAGGAATTTGAACAAAAAAGTGTAAAGATTCATCAAGATTTCCAGCTTTATACTCTTCAGTTCCCATTTTATAGGCTACTTCCTGATTGAGGTTTTCAAGTTCTGTTTTGGCTGCTGGTGCATACGTACTTGTAGAATCTACTTCCAAAAGAAGTTTGGTAACTCTTTCTACATCTTGCATTTCTCCATTCATATAAGTAAGCAGAGCAAATTTTTCATATTTTTTAGCTGCTTCTAATCGGCTATGATTTAAGGGTTCTTTAAGCTCGTTTTTATATCTTTCTTTTTCTGCAATATCCATTTTATTGTATAACGTAAGTGCGTCTGAATACTCTTTTTCATTATATTTTTGTAGAAAAGCTGGTTTGTAAAGAGAGTTTATTTTGGTTTGATAGTCTTTGTAACCTTGATCTGTATAATCAAAAACTGAATATAATTTTATAGCTTCAGATGGATCTTGGTTTTCTAACTTTTGAGCTATGGAAATTATTTTCTCTTTTACTATTATTTTGCTTTTAGCAATTTCTGTATCTAAAGACACAGGAGTAATTCTATAAAATCCATATCTTCCATCTATACTTTTTAGATTTTTGAAAGAAATTAATAAAGAATCTATATTGTCACTTTTGATGGCTTTTTTAGCTCGTTCTAAAGTCGGAATAGCTTCTTTTTTTATACGTTCTATATCTGATTTACTTGCCCATGCTTCGTAATTATGTGTATCAAAAACACCTTCTTTAGTAGTTTGATAAATAGCCAAAGCCTTCTCAAACTTTCCCTCTTTATACAAAACATCAGCTTTTTCAATGATACTTTTGTTAGTAAAATATTCGTAGCCGTAAATGCTTCCTGCAATCAGAAGAAGGGCAAAAAGAACAATAAAGAAAATTTTAGATTTAGACATTTTTGAAAAGATTTTGAAAGTAAATTTGGTGTTATTTTTTTGATAGGAATTTAACCTAGTTTAAGATACTAAAAATAAAATAATTCTCAAAAAATCCTTTTTCAAGACAACAACCACGCAGAATAAAATTTCGTATAAACAACACAAAACAATCTATTATTTTGACAAATATTAATATATTCTATAAAAACTTAATAAAAATCAATTTTAATCAATTTTAATAGAATTTATGGCGTGTTTTGTGCAACTGCTTAAAGTAAGTATCACTTCTTTAAAATAAGTAGTAATTATAGAATTCCTTCCCTATACTACTCTTAAAGTTGATACACATATTGATAAAATAAAAATCCTGTCTTAATAAAAAGATTATTATAGCTGCTTACTTATTATAAAATTACCATGAAAATTAAAAGAATTGATAGAATTAAGTTAAAATCCAAAAAATGGTGGTTTCGCCTTTATTTTCTTTTCTTTATCTGTATTTCTTTATTTGCATTAAAACAAATTGCCTTAGAATATTTTATTATTCCTACTTCCTCTATGGAGGGTTCACTTTTACGAGGAGACAAAATTGTTTGTAACAAACTTCCTTTTGGAGCAATGATTCCTCATAAAAAACAAAATTCAGCTACCAAAAAGGCTAGTTTTGATATTGATGTTTTTAGTTTTCTACCTGATAGATTACCCAAACTAAGAGAAGTAGAAGCAAATGAAGTAATTATTTTTTACTATCCGTTGGATAGTGCTGAAAATATAGAAGACAAAACCTGTTATATCAAACGCTGTGTGGGTGTCGCAGGAGATAGAATTCAGATTATGCGTCAAGATATTTTTAGGAATGGAGAATGGCAGCCCAATGCTTCCGATATGCAGCTTAGTTATATCGTCAAGACAAGTGAGAAGCCTGAAACTATGTTTCATCATACCGATGTACAGACATGGAAAGAAATCGAAACAGAAAGTAAAGAAGTAAAACGCATAAAAAATATCAAGAAAAGCAAGAAAAAAAAGGGAAGAAATAAAAAAGTAGAAGACGTAATTAAGGATACACCTCAAATAAAAACCTATTTACTTTATACTACTCCAAAACAAGCCAATCAGTTACGACAAGATTTGAGAATTGAAGAAATTACACCTAAATTTTTCGAACAAAATGATATTTCTGATAACTCAATGACTGAAAATAGTAAAAAATTAGGGTGGAATAGAGATTATTTTGGTTCGTATTATATCCCTAAAAAAGGAGACACAATAGCTATGCATGAAGGAACACTACTTTTATACGAGAATATTATCAAAAACTACGAATACAATAAAAAAGTAGAAGTAATTAATAATAAATTAATGATTGATGGAAAAATTGTTGAAAATTATATTTTCAAACAAAATTATTACTTTGTATTAGGAGATAATCGTCATAATTCTTCTGACTCACGCATGTGGGGACTTGTACCTGAGGATCATCTTATCGGAACGCCTTTAGTTATCTATCACTCTCAAACACCAGCAGATGGAATAAAAGATTGGGCAAGGGTTCGGTGGGAACGTTTTTTTAAGTGGGTAGATTAGAATTGTAGAAATTTATTTTTTGTTGGTGTCGCTGTCGCTAAAACACCAACAACGGTATTGTTCTTTTTTTATAAGAAAGACCTAAATGAAGATAAAAAAGTTGATTTAGATTAGATAAAAATTTGTACTTTAGCTTTTTCCTTATCTCCATTACAGAATAAGGTTTATTTATTATTTCAACAACTTCAAAAAGAATAAATTTCCTGAAAATTTTGAATACTTTTTCTTATGAGTCATAAAGTAAGTGCTGTTTTGATTGCCTACAATGAAGCAAATATAATTGAAGAAACTCTAAAAGCTCTAACTTGGTGTGATGAAATCGTAGTGGTAGATTCTGGCAGCACTGAT
Organism: Bernardetia sp.; assembly: GCA_020630575.1. GTDB lineage: Bacteria > Bacteroidota > Bacteroidia > Cytophagales > Bernardetiaceae > Bernardetia. The sequence goes on along the minus strand of JAHDBD010000007.1, from coordinate 147,420 downwards.
AAAAGTCAAGAAATTTATGCTAAATATAATTGTAAAGTTTTAGTAAGAGAGTTTGATGGTTTTGGTACACAAAAAGATTTTGCCTTTTCACAGGCAAAAAATGATTGGATTCTTTCGATGGATGCTGATGAAGTTCTTTCAAAAAAATTACAAGATGAAATACAACAAGTATTAAGTCAACAAACTATACAAGAGAGTGCATTTAACTTACCACGCACCTTAATTTTTTTAGATAAAAGAATTAGTTCAGAAACAAAAATACCTTGTCTTAGACTATTTAATAAAAATAAAGGAGGCGTTACTTTAGATAAAGTACACGAAACAATAAGAGTAGAAGGAAAAATAAGCAATTTCAAAAATGAGATGTTGCATTATAGTTATAGAAATATACATGATTACTTCAATAAATTTAATCGTTATACTACTTTGGCATCTGAAGAATATATTGAGAATGGAAAAAGTAAATCTAAATTTATGATAATAGTTCGTTTGCCTATTACATTTATCCAATTTTATATTATTAGAGGTTGCTTCTTAAACGGATTTGCAGGATTTATATGGTCGCTCTTTTCTGCCTTTTATCCTGTAGTAAAATATACCAAACTTATAGAATTAAAAATGCAGAAAAAATAATCTAGATAAAAATTAGTATTTTAGCTACACTCTAATTCAATTTATCATTTCAGATTATGTTATTTTTATGACAAAAGATGCTTTTATTTCGTATGGAAGAAAAGAAAGTTTGGGCTTTGTCGGACGACTCTATCAATCTTTGAAGCTAAAAGGCTATGAAGTTTGGTTCGATAAAGTCAATATTCCTGATGGTGATGACTATTCCAAACGTATTTCTCATGGAATTGAGTCGGCTCATAATTTTATACTTATTCTTGCTCCTCGTTGTCTTACTTCTGCATACTGTTTGATAGAATTAGAATATGCTAGAAAGTTAGGCAAACGAATAATTCCTATTGATCAAAATGTTATTTTTGATACAAAAGATGCACCTTTGTCTTATGAAGAACGTAGTGTTTTGGTTCAATTTTATGAGGCGAATGGAATGGATGTTTTGCCTATTTTTTCTAAGAAAGATGTTCTAAATCGTTCGCATGAACTTTTGGGCAAGACTGATTGGGTACACGCTCGTCAGCAACTTTCAGAAGATGCTATTAATCAGCTTTATAATTGGCAATTGACTTATGAAAACAGTTGGCGAAAACATCAGGAAATAGAATTTATAAAAGAAAATCCACTTCCTGTTTTTGGAAAAGATATTGATCGTTTCGAAGATAGTTTTGAAAGTATTTTGAAAGTCATTGAAACTCAAAAAGAATACGTTTATCTTCATACAGAATTACTTCAAAAAGCTCTCTTATGGTCAAATCATAGAAGACAGACCAATCTCTTATTAGTAGGAAAAGAACGTCAAGAAGCACAAAGTTGGCTTACTCAAGATTTTATTGCTCCCAAACAGCCTCCCTGTTTGCCTTCCGTCTTACATAGCGAATTTATTACTGAATCAAAGAAAAATGCTGATAATTTGATGTCAGAAATTTTCTTATGTTTTGCAGCACAAGAAAAAAAGCAAACTGAAAAAATCAGAAAGGGATTAATAAAAGCGGGAATTACAGTTGTCTTGCCTAATAATTCGATACATAGAGAAACGCAAAAAGGATTTGATACTTCTACTTATTCAGAAGAAATAAAAGAACAAATTGCTCACGCTGATAATTTTGTTTTTGTGCTTTCGCCTGCTGCTGTTCAAAATTCAGAGTGTTTGAGAGAACTCCGTTTTGCAATTACTTTTCATAAAAGAATTATTGTTGTGTTGGCAAAAGAAGTCAATATAGACCAATTACCAGAGGAATTGCGTTTGCTTTCTTCCTCTTACATTGACTTGACAGATAACCGAACAGAAGATAATTTTACAGATAATTTAGACTTTGAAAAAGATTTGAATGAGCTTATCTGTATTGTTGAGGACAATTATGACTATTACAGAAATCATAAACGCTATCTTGCACAGGCTTTAAAATGGGAAGAACAACATCAAAACGATGCCATTTTATTGCGTGGACATAATTTAGAAAAGGCTCAAACGTGGCTTAATCAAGGTAAATTGCAAGGAAACAATACCACAAATACAAAATTAAACACACCTACTGACTTACACGAAAAATTCATTGAGGAAAGTATTACCAAAATAGGAACACTTAGTAGTGAAGTTTTTATTTCCTATTCTCGTACAGATGGCGATTTTGCTCGTTGGCTCAACGAAGAACTTCAACTCAATGGCAGAACAACGTGGTTTGATCAAGAATGTATTCCTGCTGGTTCAGATTTTGGCTTAGAAATAAAAAATGGCATCGAAACTTCAGATAATTTCTTATTTATTCTTTCTCCTGCTTCCATTTCTTCTCCTTATTGTAAAGATGAAGTCCTTCATGCTTTATCAATGGGAAAACGGATTATTTTAGTTCGCTTTCAAGCTGTGAAAGAAATACCTAGTTATTTTCCTAGCCATATTCAATGGATAGATTTTTCTAAAAATGGATTACAAAACGACATCAATACTGATAATGGACAGCAATTTAGAGAACTGCTAAGAACACTAAACACAGACCGAGAACACACACAAAAGCATTCAAAATACCAACAAAAAGCCTTAGAATGGAATAAAAATGAAAAAAATTATGCTTTTCTTTTGATAGGAAACGAACTTGCTATTGCTGAAAACTGGTTAGAGGAGTGCAAAAAACATAATAAGATTCCGACTTCGACTCCTATTCAAAAAGAATTTATTTTAGAGAGTATAAGGTCGGTTGCATTACAAAAAAGAAAACAAGAAAAAACAATTTTGAGATTGCGTGTTTTACTTACTCTTTCCGTAATTGCACTTTTAGGTGCTTGTGGCTTAGGGCTTTGGGTACACTCATTAAATATGAAAAATAAATCTCAATTAAGAGCTTTAGAAATAGCCCAAGATTCCTTGATACGAACCAACGAGAAAGAAAAAGCATTAAAATTTCAAAATTATTTTCAAACAGCTAACTATCAAAAATCTTCTACTAAGTATGATGAAGCAATAAAAAACTATGAGATTGCTTTAGATTTTGCAGATTCAAGTCAGACTATAAAAGTAAATCAAGAAATAAAAGAAATAGAAACTATTATCCCAAAGAAAGAAACTTTCTTCAAATTGGTAGAAGATGGCGAAAACGCCTTTAAGAAAAAACAATTTTTACGTGCATACAACTACTACAAACAAGCTGATTCGATTGATTACAATTCTGCTTTAGTCAAAACACATTTAGAAGTTTTGGATGAGTATGTAAAACTAGAAGTAAATAAAATGAAACAAGAAACTGTATATTTATTGGACAATAACAAAGATAAACAGGCTTATGAAAAAATAATTAACGCTCTTCTTCTTGCTCCAAATGACACTTCGCTTCTTAGTTTAGAAAAACGAGTGATGCGCCAAATGTTAGGAACAGAGTAAAAACTAACTGTTTGATTTAGGTTATTTTTTTAATTCTTAAATGCAACCAAATCTTACTTAGTCGAGTCCTCATAATAAATACATAAAGAAACATACTATTTTTGCTTATTTTTTGTACTTTTACTACCTATTTCACTCTATTATTTCTGTTCTAATTTTGATATTTCTAAATATAGCTATGATGAAGACCAATTTTTTATCAACATTCTTACTTTGTTTTATTTTAATAAATAGTTTATTTCTATTTTCTTGCTCTGAAGCATTTTCACAACGAACTTGCCAAACTTTCGAGACAGAGCAGTATCTACAAAATAAAGGGAAATCAGGTGGAAGTGAAGCCTTTGAAAAGAAGCTCAAAAAATATATCAATCAGAAAAAAGAAGCTCAAAAAAATAATCCTTCACTGCATAAAGTAGAAAAAACAGAGTCTACCTATAGAATTCCTATTATTATTCATGTAATCCACAATGGAGAACCAATAGGAGAAGGAGCAAATATTTCGGCTGCACAAATTTATGGACAAATAGAAGTATTGAATGAAGATTTTAATTTCAGAAATGCTGATAAAGACGAAACGCTAGATATTTTTAAAGATGTAGCTGCCAACCCAAGTATTGAGTTTGTACCTGCAACGGTTGATCCAGAAGGAAGACCTCTAAAAGAGGTTGGAATTACTCGTTCAAAAGGTTGCCTTACAAGTTGGAATGACTTTACATTTAATGCTTTGGCAAAACCTAACACTGTTTGGGATTCAAATCAATATTTTAATATTTGGGTAACAAAATATGATCAACTTGGTTATGCACAATTTCCTAATTTATCTGGTTTGGGTGGGATAAAAGAAGATGAAGGAGAAGCAAATACAGATGGAATAGTTATTAGATATATAAACTTTGGCTCAATAGAAAAAACGCCTAACATTCCTCAACTTATTGAAGGTAGTCCATTTAACTTAGGACGAACTGCCACTCACGAAATAGGTCATTTTTTTGGTCTTTTGCATACGTGGGGAGAAGAAATTCCATTGAGTTGTGCAACAGATGATTTTTGTGATGACACGCCCAATACTTCAAAAAAACAAAGAGGTTGTAATCTAAATGAACCTTCTTGTGAGGCAGGCAAAATAGTAATGACACAAAACTTTATGGAATACACTGACGATAGATGTATGACACTCTTTACAGCTGACCAAGTAGAGCGCATGCAAGCTGTTTTGGAAATTTCGCCTCGCAGAAAAGAACTCTTAACCTCTTCTGTTGCAGATCCTCTAGGTAAAAGTGTATTTTCTATTTTTGAACCTTCAAAAACAAGAGTAATTAAAAACGGAAAAATCAAATTTAATAATCAATCCATAGCTACTGGAAATGCTCAAATTCAAGGTTATGAATGGACTTTTGAAGGAGGAAATCCTGCTACATCTACTGAAAAAAATCCTTCTGTTACTTATTCACAAATAGGTGATTTTACAGCTACTTTAAAAGTTATTGGGGGTGATGTTGCAGACAAAACAAGAACTGTACAGATTGAAGTAATAGATGATAATCTAACAGCTTTAAATGAAACACTATTAGATTTTGAAGACAGAAGTCTTACTAAAGAAGGTTGGAGCTTTGAACGAACAGACATAACAAATTGGAGACTTTCTACAGATGGTTCTTATGGTTCAAGTGAATTTTCTATCTATGCTGGTAATAAAACCAACCGTTCTTGTGAAGCAGAACTCACTCTTATATCTCCATTTATTAAAGTACCAAGTAGCCGTGTTATTGAAGTGCGTTTTGATGTTGCGTATGGTTTTGATAAAAACAAAATTTCAGATTCTTTAGAGATTTCTTATACTACTGATGCAGGAAATAAATTTTTGACCGTTTGGAAAAAAGGTGGAGAAGAGCTGCAAACAGCAATTAATCAAACAGCAACCTTTAGTCCATTACCAGCTCAATGGAATTCATATACATTCTATATAGAAGCAGAAGAAGGTTCTCGTTTTATGCAAGTGAAATTCAGAAATATAGGAGCAAATAATAATAATCTGTATTTGGATAATTTGCATATTCGTCAAACTAATAATTTACAGCCTCCAGTTGTTGATTTTGATATTAATTACCCTTTGGTTTTACTTTCTGAAAAAGCTCATTTTTTTTCACAAACAGATTTTGGAATAGATTTTAATTGGACAATCGAAGGAAATACAACATTGCAGGCAAGTGGACTTTCTCCCCAAATTTCATTTACTCAGGAAGGAATTTATGACGTTACTCTTCAATCTTCTAATCCTTTAGGCACAAGAGAGAGTAAAAAAACTGATATTATTGAGGTTATTAAAGGAAAAAAAGTAAGCAATATTACCTCTAAAAATTTAAAAGCAGAAGTAATAAATAATAAACCACTGGCAGGACACGATGAAAAAAATACAATAAGTAAAGCTGAATATTTTAGTGATTTTGGCTCTGTTAGTAAACTATATGCTGTCGATGTTTTTTTCGCAGATGCAGCTATAAGAAACCTCAATACAACTTTTGATGTTGTGATGTGGTCAGTAGATAGTGATGGAAAACCAAACGAAGAATTATATCGCCAAAAAGTGCTTTATTCGCTTATAGATAGAGATATTTTTAGAAGAAGACAGTTTACAAGAGTCGTTTTTGATGAACCACAAAGTGTTCCTTCACAGTTTTTTATTAGTGTAGAATTGGAATATGAAAGTCTAAATAGATTCACTATTTTTACAGAAAAGAAACAAGAAGGAAAAGGCTGGGAAAGAAAAGCCAATGGTGATTGGCTTTCGTATGCTGCTAGTCGTGGGGAGAATTATTCAAATGCAATATCTGTAATTTTATCTCTTGATGGCGTGCTAGGCAATGATGATGAAAATGTCAGTGATTTAGTAAATCTATATCCTAACCCAAGTCAGGGAAGTTTTAGTTTGGAAACACAGAATTTGAGAGTAGAATCAATTGAAATTTATAATTCTATTGGTCAAATAGTGTATCAAAAAAATATCCCAAATACCTTTATTTCTAATTTTGATATTCAATTAAAACGATCTTCAAACGGAATGTATTTAGTCAGAATTAAAACTCAAAAAGGAATTATTACTCAAAAATTAATTATCCAAAATTAGATAGCACTTTGTAAGAGTAATTTTTAATTTAATTTTAGTTAAAAATTTCATAAAAGTAGTATTTTTGCTAAACGAAAATAAATTTTGTTCTTTTGTAAATTATAATATACTCACAAATAGCCATTACTTACAAGTCATACCGTTATGATGCCTTTTTACGAAAGCCCTGACAAATCCATTACTTCTTTTGTTAATAACAAAGAGGAGTATATACTTATTAAGATGGAGGGCGATATAAATGAAGAAGAATATAAAGAAGTTTTTATGCTTCTTTTAGACCCAAAAAAAACACAAGGTTATAATAAAGTTTTATTTAATCAAGAAAATGTAGGAAATGTTTCTTCCAAATCAAGAGCTTGGTTAGTCTTAAAATTTATGCCGATGCTTCAAAAGCAACTAGGAACAAATTTTGAAGTTGCAGTAATAAAATCAAGTACAACCTTTCAACGCATTGCAGCACAAGTATTACTTAAATCACTTATGGCAATTAATAATAAATTTAGAATTGCTTATTTTGAAGAAAGAGCAGGAGCAAAAGAATGGTTAGTTTCTAAAAAGAAATAAAAAACTCTTTTTTAGATAGTAATAAAAAGTAAACAGGCATTTTATTCTTATATTTAGAATGAAATACTTTTTTTATATAATTTTCTATAATTATGATAGCTAACAAACCTATTCAACATTCCATTTCACTTATTCATTTTACAATAGGGGTATTCTGTTTGAGTATTTTTGTATTATATCTATCAAATGAAGCAAAATGGTCTTTGTATTCATTGATTAGAAAAAAAGAGTCTTTTTTTGTGATTTTGCTTGGAGTTATTAGTTTATTTTCATTTTTCGGAGCATTGAGCTGGCAAACTACCTCATCAAAAACTTCTAAGAACATTTCTTATCTTCTTTCTCTATTTTTTTTAATAGAGTATATAGCTATTCTGTTTATATCCAACAAAACAATAGAATATTTGATTGCATTAACTCCAACTGTTACTCCTGCTGTTTTTTTATTTCTGTTAGCTTTCTCAAAAATCAGTCAATTTCAAGAAAATAAAATTGAGTACGCTGAATATAATGACTATTTAGATGTCGATTTTTTAGTTGATAAAGAAGAAAATCATATTACTACCTTTTGGAAACCTAATCGTATTGTTTCTCTTACTTCTTTTATACTTGCCATTTTGTTATTTCCTTTACTAATGTCTGCTGGCGCACCTACTTGGACGGTTGTCATTCCTAGTACATTTCTAGTTCTTTGTGTAGTGCTTTGGTTATTTCCAAAAATAGGCAGTTGGGTCTCTGCCATATTAGGTATATTAATGGGTATTGGTTTAATAGGTTTATTTATGTTTTTAATGTTTAATAAGCCTTTTAATGGTGAAAAGGACAAAATGTATATACTTGGTTTTATATTTCTATTAGTATTGAGTATTGCTTCCTTGGGTTGGGGATTAGCTATGCTTCTTCTAAGTAAAGAAGCACAACAAGAATGGAAAAGGTAAAACACAAAAAACCACTAACAAATGAATGCTAGTGGCTTTTATTAAATAAAAATTTTCAGTCATTACTAATTAATCACTAAAAATTTATCACTATTAATAACGGTAATATGTTGGCTTATAAGGACCTTCTGGAGTTACGCCGATATATTCAGCTTGCTCTTGAGAAAGTTCTTCTAATTCAATGCTTAATTTAGAAAGGTGCAAACGAGCAACTTTTTCGTCTAAGTGCATAGGAAGTGTATAAACTTCATTTTTATAAGCGTCACGATTAGTATATAATTCTAATTGAGCCAATACTTGGTTTGTGAATGAGCTAGACATTACAAAAGAAGGGTGTCCTGTTGCACAACCTAAGTTTACCAAACGTCCTTCTGCCAAAACAAGAACTTGTTTATTGTTTTCCAAAGTATACAAATCTACTTGAGGTTTGATTTCTACTTTAGATTTTCCGTACGTTTGGTTTAGCCATGCCATATCGATTTCGTTGTCGAAGTGTCCGATATTACAAACGATAGCTTTATCTTTCATGTTTAAGAAATGCTCGCTAGTCAAGATGTCTTTATTACCTGTTGCAGTAACGATAATATCAGCTTCTTTAACAGCATTTATCATTTTCTTAACTTCAAAACCGTCCATTGCAGCTTGAAGCGCACAAATTGGATCAACTTCAGTAACAATAACTCTTGCACCAGCACCACGAAGAGAAGCAGCAGAACCTTTTCCTACATCGCCATAACCACCTACAACAGCTACTTTACCAGCCATCATAACGTCAGTAGCACGACGAATCGCATCTACACAAGACTCACGACAACCATATTTGTTATCAAATTTAGACTTTGTAACTGAGTCATTTACGTTGATACAAGGCAATGGCAAAGTTCCTTTGCGCATACGCTCATACAAACGGTGAACACCAGTTGTAGTTTCTTCAGAGATACCACCAATACCAGCAACTAATTCAGGATAACGATCCAAAACCATGTTAGTAAGGTCGCCACCGTCGTCAAGAATCATGTTTAATGGCTTACGATTTTCGCCTTCTCCAAAGAAAAGAGTTTGTTCGATACACCAGTCAAATTCTTCCTCATTCATACCTTTCCAAGCAAACACAGGAACACCTGTTGCAGCAATAGCAGCAGCAGCTTGATCTTGTGTTGAAAAGATATTACAAGAAGACCACGTAACTTCTGCACCAAGTGCAGTAAGCGTTTCTATCAAGACAGCAGTTTGGATTGTCATGTGAAGACAACCAGCAATGCGTGCGCCTTTAAGTGGCTGAGAATCTCCGTACTCTTCACGAAGAGCCATAAGTCCAGGCATTTCTGCTTCTGCTAATTGCATTTCACGACGACCCCATTCTGCAAGAGTGATGTCTTTTACTTTATAACGAGTGGCTTTTGTTGTTTCGACCATTTGGTTTTAACTAGTTTATTTTAAAAATTATAATTTAACTCAGCTTATTAGCCTAAGTTTATATTCTTGTTTATCAATCAGTTGTGGATAGTTTTTGTTTTAATAATTATTAAAAAAAACAGAATTTTCTTCAATTTGTAAAAAACATATCTATCTGTAAATGAGTGAGTTGCAAATTTCGTAAATACTTTTGACAATACAAAATTACACAGTAAAAAAATGTATTCCTAATTTAGCTTTTCTACTATATGTTCGTTGTTAGAGAAAAGTAAAAGAAGTAACAAGCACACAAATCTATAGTTATATATTTATTAGTTTTTGTGATTTATATAATAATTTGTCTTATTGTGGTTTTTAAAATCACTTTACACTACTAATATTCACTATTATGAAGTTTACTTTATTCACTATTATTTTTACTTCTTTTATTTATTTTTCTTACGGACAAAATTTAGATAAAATAAGTTATCAAGAATTAGATAGTATTGGTTTAGATTTATTAGAAGATGAAAACTATAGAAAAGCTGAAAAATATTTTCAAGCCTCCCTTTCAAAGATTGAAAATAAATTTGGTAAACAAGATACACTCTATTCTAATGTTCAAATCCATTTAGCATACTTATATATGGAAGAGTTGCGCTATCCAGAGGCTAAATCAATTTTAGAAGAAGCTAAAAATATCAATAAAAATGTAGTTGGAGAAAATAATGGCAACTATGCTCGTTCTTGTTATTATTTAGCCAATTTTTACTTAGTAAATGCAAATTATGTCAAAGCTGAAAACCTTTTTACAGAAGCAAGAACGATTTATGAACAATTAGGAGAAAAAGAGAATGAATTTTATTTTCGTGTTTTAAGAGGACTTGCTGACATATACTACGAACAATCTTTATACAAAAAATCAGAACCCATTTATCTAAAGCTACAATCGCTTATTGAGAAGAAATTAGGTAGAAATGATTTGTGGTATGGTATAATATGTGAAGATTTGGCAAATCTTTACTCAGACCAAGGAGAGTTTAAGAAATCAGAAGAATTATATTTTAAGGCAATGGAAATTTATGAAAAAAAGTTTGGACAGCAAGATGAAGGATATTCTTCTATTTGCAATAACTTAGGCAATTTATATTCAGACCAAAAAATGTATGAAAAAGCAGAACCTTATTATAAAAAAGCTATCAAAATAGATAAGAAAATTTTTAGTGAAAATGATCCTATATTTGCTGATGATATAAATAATATAGCTGACTTATATACAATGCAAGGAAAATATAAACAAGCTGAAAAATTTCATAAACAAGCTCTTTCTATCTATCAAAATGCTCTTGGAAAAGATCATCCAGACTATGCCCTTTCTTGTTTCAATTTAGCAAATCTTTACAAAGTTCAACAACACTATCAAACAGCTGATAGTTTTTATAAAGACGCAATAAGAAACAAAAAAAAACAAATTAATAGGTTGTTTCCTACACTTTCAGAAGAGGAGAAAAACTTATATTATAACGATATAGTATTTGTATTTGAGGACTTTACAGATTATGCAGTCTCTTATTATCCTCAAAATAAAAAAATGAGTGGACAACTTTTCGATGAAATACTCTTTACAAAAGGAATTATATTTTCTTCTACTCAAAAAATGAAAAAGCAGATTTTGAATAGTAATGACCAACAACTCATTAAACAATATGAAAATTGGAAAAAGAAAAAAGAAAATTATATCAGTCTTCTACAAACTCCAATAGAAGAGCGAGACAATAGTGTAGATATGAAAAAAATAGCTTCTGATATCAACGAACTAGAACGAGAAATTTCCAAAAAATCGGCTTCATTTAAGCAAAATACCACAAAAAAAGAATACAGATGGCAACAAGTCAGAGAAAGTATTACTGATAAAGAAGCTGCCATCGAAATGCTTCATTTGATAAAATATGATAGGGAAGGAAACGAAATAGATACAGTATACGTGGCACTTATTGTAACACAAGAAACACAAGAAAATCCAGAACTTTTAGTTTTGGAGAATGGACAAGAACTAGAAAATGGAGCTTTATTTTTTTATCAAAATAATGTTGATTTTCAATTAGAAAATAAGGAATCATACAATCAATATTGGAAACCAATTCAAGATAAATTGGATAGTCTATCAGAGAAAGGATACTCAAAAATCTATTTTTCGCCTGATGGTGTCTATCATAAAGTAAATATAAATACACTTTTAAATCCCAAAACAGAAAAATATCTGTTAGAAGAACAAAGTATTCAACTCATTACTAGCAGTAGAGATTTGATAGAGCGCAAAGAAAGAGGAGAAAAAAATATAGACTTGAGTGAAAGTTTTGAAAATTATAAAACCTACTTGTTAGGTTATCCTGCTTATAATTTGAATGGAAAAGACACACTAAAAGTAAATGGAGAAGACAGAAGTCTGAATGGTTTGCAGCGTGTAGTAGGACAGCAAACTGTCGTTCCAGTTTTGGAAGGAACAAAAGTAGAAACCAATCAAATCAATGATTTATTTGCGCAAAAAAAGGTCAATACTACACTTCTACAAAATAAAGAAGCTACCGAAGAAAACATCAAAGAATTAGAAAACCCAACTATTTTACATATTGCAACACATGGTTTCTTTATCAATCAAATTCCAGATAGCAAAGTAACAACAATGCAAGAAGCAGAAGATAGAAATTTGTTACAAAATCCGTTTCTTAGAAGTGGGCTTTTACTTGCAGGTTGCCAAAATCCACAAACAGGACAAGAAGATGGAATTCTCTCAGCCGAAGAAGCCATGAACCTCAATCTTGATGGAACTGAATTAGTCGTTTTATCAGCTTGTGAAACTGGTTTGGGAGATGTCCATAATGGAGAAGGAGTTTATGGACTTCAACGAGCTTTCCGACAAGCAGGTGCAAAAACGCTTATTATGTCGCTTTGGAAAGTAAGTGATGAAGCTACACAGCTTTTGATGGTTACTTTTTATGACAATCTTTTGAGTGGAAAATCAAAACGAGAAGCCTTCAAAATTGCTCAATTAAAACTCAAAGAAAAATATAATGAACCTTACTATTGGGGTGCTTTTGTAATGGTGGGAGAGTAAGAAGTAAAACAAATATCTATTTATTCAAAAAAATAATCTAACCAATAAAAAAATTGGTTAGATTATGAAAAAACATGTCTTATAAATTTAATTTTCCAGGAGTCGTTGAAGAAACCTCCTGAAGAGCACCAGCAATACTATCACCACCTTTCACAGCTTTAGTTTCTTCAGTAGAAAGTGCGAATTTAGCAAATTTAGATTTCAAGTTACTTTTTTTTATAGTATTCATAATAGTTGTATTGAATATGATAAAGAATTAAATTAAAATACTACAACTATGTAAGTTACTCAGTTATAAATAGCTTATATATATGTAATAAAGTTGTAAGGTAATAAGAAAAATAACTTTTCACAAATACTTCTATAAAATTTAGCAAAAAATCTTATTTTTTTTGTTAATATACTTTACTAACAATCCGTAACTTAACCAAATTTTGAGTGGAAAATCAAAACGAGAAGCCTTCAAAATTGCTCAACTAAAACTCAAATCAACATATTCTGAACCGTATTATTGGGGTGCTTTTGTGATGGTGGGCGAGTAACAACAATTTTATTCTTTAAACCTAAAAAAGCCTTATAAAATTTCTATAAAAGAAACTTTATAAGGCTTTAAATTTATTTATCAAAAATATAGAACTTCAAATTTATGTAGTTTATAGTAATTAGCTACATTTCAGCTCGTAATTTTTGATTTTTAATCAAATTATGACCAAAGTTTATAAGCATAATCATTTTTCTCAATCATAAAATCAGCAATTTCATGACGAAGTTCACGCTGATTGATTGGTTCGTGCTTAGTGAAACGTTTTAAGCCCATCAAAAGAACACGCATTTCATCACCTTTTACAAAGCAAGAGATTGCTTCACGTCCTTTTTCTTCTAATTTATTTACTGCTAATTGAAGATAAAGAGTCGCTAATTTTGCTTTAATTCCATCAACACTTTCTCCATGATGACGAACTAATTTCTCAGCACGAAGAATAGCAGCTTCTGCAGCATATACTTCAATAATCATATCAGCAACTGCCATAAGCAAGATTTGCTCATCATTAAGTTTTGCACCAAATGTTTGAGCAGCTTTTCCTGCTACCATCAAAACAGCTTTTTTCATGCGAGCGATAAGCTCTTTTTCTGATGCAAAAGGCTGAGTACGGTCAATATTTGCAGGAGCTGGCATTTGAAGAAGTTCTTTTCCTACTGCCATTGCGTGAGAAAAAACGTCTAAATCACCTTTTGCAGCACGTTTCATAATCATACCTACCAAAAGCATACGATTAATTTCATTTGTACCTTCATAGATACGTGCAATACGTGCATCACGATATGCACGAGCCATTGGAGCATCTTCTGAGAAGCCCATTCCTCCATAAATCTGAACGCCTTCGTCTACTACATAATCAAGTGTTTCAGAACCATGAACTTTAGCAATTGCACATTCAATAGCAAATTCTTCTACCCCTTTAAGTTTAGATTCAGCTACATCCATACCCGATTTACGTAGGTAAGTAATACGGTCATCAATATCTTGACCTGCTATATAACATAATGATTCTGTCGCATAATTACGAGCTGTCATTTCTGCTAATTTATACTTAATAGCTCCAAAAGAAGAAATAGGAGTATTAAATTGCTTGCGCTCATTAGAATAACGAACTGAATGACGGATTACTTGACGACAACCATTAAGAACACCAGCACCCAATTTGATACGACCAATATTCAAAATATTTACAGCAATTTTGAAACCGTTGCCACGCTCAGAAAGCATATTTTCAACAGGAACAACTGTGTCATTAAAGAATACTTGACGAGTAGAAGAACCTTTGATACCTAATTTTTGCTCTTCTTCGTTCATTGTAATTCCACCAAAAGCACTCTCAACAATAAATGCAGAAAGATTTTTGTCATCTTCGATACGAGCAAAAACAATCATTACATCTGCAAAACCTGCATTTGTAATCCACATTTTTTGTCCTGTAATAGAATATGATTTTCCATCTGCTGACAAAACAGCTTTAGTTTTTCCAGAGTTTGCATCCGAACCTGCATCAGGCTCAGTCAAACAATAAGATGCTTTCCATTCACCACTAGCAAGTTTAGGAATATATTTTTTCTTCTGCTCTTCATTACCATAATACAAAATTGGAAGCGTTCCAATTCCTGTATGCGCTCCGTAAGCTGTTGAGAATGAACCTGCCGAACCTACAACATCAGCAATAAGCATTGTTGTATTAAAGTCCATTCCAAGTCCTCCCAAAGATTCTGGAACACCAATTCCTAAAAGACCTAATTCGCCAGCTTTGTCCAAAAGTGAAGGCATAAGTTTTGGGTCATTCATTTTATCAATTTTCTCTGCAATAGGAGTAATTTCCATATCAACAAAATCATCAGTGGCTTTCGCCATCATTTGTTGTTCTTCTGAAAACTCCTCAGGAATAAACATATCTTCTGCTGATGTTTCTTTAATCAAAAACTCACCTCCTCTTAAGGCTTCTTTCAATGCTTCTTGTTCTGCTACGTTTGACATATATGTTTTTTGTTTGGGTAGTAAAAACTCCTCTATCTATTTAAGTGAACAGAATGAATTTTTAAAACAGTTTATAGTATATTATTTTTTTGAGTATGAATCTGCATACAGTCTTCGTAATTCTTTGTTGCTAATTTATCTTTCTTCAAACTGTGTGTGAGTTTGTTTGTAAATACAGAACAGAAGTCAATTACTCTCCTTTTGTATGCTTGCATACCATTATCACAAATTTAGTAAAATAAACGTATGCACGACGAATAATGTTAGAGAAAAGTCGAAAAAATCGACTTTTTTTTAAAATTTTATGAATTAATTTTGTCAAAGGCTTTTTTGAGCGAATAAAGTCTTCATTAAACTCTATTTTTTTGATAGAATGAAAGGATATTTAGAGAAATAAGGAAATGACTTTAGGTCAGTTATGTTAACGTGAAGTCGGGATTAGAAATAGTCTTTTAGTTTATTTTGGTGTGTCACTGACAATTTTTACTTCAACTTCACTCTATACAAAAAATTTAAATACACCAAATGATATTGATAATCAAGAAACGCAACTTGATATTTGAATTAAAAATTTGATAATCAATACTTTATATACAAGTTCATGTCAAATAATTATTAATAATCCCACAAAAAAGCCTCAAATTCAATCAATTTTTCATGATATTGCATAGATTTTATAATGGCTTCTCTTTGAGTATCATATTGGTCTTGAAAAGAATCATCTTTAAAATTGTCATACTTGACAATATAGCCATGAAAAAAACGAGAATCCATCAGTGTTTCTAAATTGGGAATATGTCCGTTACTTTTTGTTGTTTCGATGACTACATAATCTTCTTTGAGTGGACGATATAATTTTTCAATAATTTCTTTATATGAAAATGACACTACCTTTTGTGTAAATCTATTTTTGTTTTGTGGCAAAATAAGTGTAAAAGCAATCACATCGTGAACCATTCTTGAGTGCTGAATATCCAAAATATAATCTTCCTTAATTTCTAAAATAGAAAGCTCTGAAAAGTCAATTAATTTTTGTGTTGAATCATTTTGAATAGAATTATCAGAATTGAATGCAAACTTAGCTGTTTCATTTTCAAAATTCTCTTCTATTTTCAAATTTTCTAAAAGCTCATTTTTTGATAAAATAGTTTCTAATTTATCATTTGTATAAGCTGTAATTTTTCCTTCCAAAGCATTTTCTATCAAAAATTTAGAAAGCTCATGACCTGCATACCAAAGAGGTAAATTAGATTTCTGTTTAAAAGAAACTTGCAACCAAATCGATTTTTGGAAAGCAATATGTGATTTTGGAATTGGACGAAGCGAGAAAGGATTTATTTCATCTTGAATGATTTTTTCTGTTTTCGTTGTTTCTATATTATTTTCATTTGGGCGTAATGCGTTTTGAGCCAAACAAAAATTACTTGCAACTAGTACAAGTAATAAAGTAAAAATTTTAAAAAATAGCTTTTTCATAATTAATTGTTTTTTAATAAAACAGGGTTTTAACCCTGTTTTGATAATGCGTATAATTTAATTTTCCCATAAATTACTCTCATATTCTATCATATTTGCTTGATAATTTTGAGAAGCTAAAAGTGCCTCATGTTGGTCATCATATATATCCATAATATGCTCATCTTTTCCGTTTGCATATTTTATAAGTGTTCCATTTGCAAGCATCAAATCAAAGGCTTCTTCTAAGTTTCGATGTGCTTGATTATTTCTCTCGTTATAATAAATAGCCGAAGAATTATCTCTAAAAAGATTTTGGACTAGTTCTTTGTAAGAGAATGTCGCAATCGTTTTTTCAAGTCCTGTCACTGGATTCATTTCGGCAGGAATAATAATACTAATTGTCTGAATATCATTAATCATTCGACTGCGTGTTTTATCAAAAAATACGTCCGTTTTTATTTCTAATGTATAAAGTTGATTTGCATAAAACTCTTGTGATTCTACTCCTGACTCTTCTTCAGTTGCCCAAATATCATCATTGTTCCAAACATCATTTTGTTGCTCAAAAATTACTTGTTCTATTCCATTATACTGTATATCATCACTAGGAATCTGAATATTACTCAAAAAATCTTCTTGACTCATACGAGTTTGAAGAGAATCATTTTGATACGGACGTATAATTCCTAGTTTTACTGCATCTATTATAAGTCCCGTAATTTCATTTCCTGTTGCAAAAAACGGACGGTTTTGTTTTTGTTTTAACGAAACTCTATGCCAAAGACTTTTTTGATACATAATATGAGATTCATGTACAGGACGAACAGAGTTGTGATTGTAGCCATCGTTTGCATAACTGCCATATTCTTGAGCATTTGAAAATGAAGTAGTAAAAAGAGAAGAAAATAAAGACACAGAAAGTCCAGCCCACAAAAGAGTTTTTGTTGATTTTTTCATTGCTATAAAAGTTAAATTGTTTTTTTAGATTAAAATAATTACAAAACAGAAATTCATTTTTGATTAAATAATTTCATAAAGTATTTTGTAGTTATACCTTTATAACGGAGGTTCTTTGTTTTATTGCATCGAATTTTGATAAACTTCTAGTTTATTTAATTTCTCTGTATAAATTTGTATCTAATTACTTCTTTTCTAAACTCTTAGACTGAATTGTAGTCGGATTATTCAATATATTTTTCTTTTGGATATTTCCTTCACTTTCAAGGTTTATTTCTTCCTTTGTAGAAATAGGCTCAAAAGTCAGAAAAACAGTTTTTTTAGTTAGATTTTCTAAGAGTGGTTTGAGCATTGTCTTTGCCATGGCTTGTGTCTGAACTAATATTCCAGATTCTAAAGCTGCTTTTTCGATTTGTTTTTCAGCTTTTGCAAAGGCTTCTCCTACCAAATTATCATCTTGTATAAAAGGTAATGATTCCGAATCATACACTTTAGACTTTTGGTGGTCTATTTTGTAATAACACAACTCAGGGGCAGGCAAATGAACATAGATAGAATCTCCAACTTCGGTAATATCTTCGGCTTTTATGCGTGTCAAATCCATACAACCTACAGCTTCAGCAGCTACAATCAACAACACTTTTGAATCTAAAACAGAACTATATCCATTTTTTTGCTTGTGTTCGATAACATCTTTAAAGTTATATTTTACCAATTCTAGTTTACCTAAACTTTCCACTTCTTCCAAAACTGTTTTGAAACTTGTCTCTGTAACTGTTTCTCTAGGTTGTAATAATTCCTTAGCATCTTTTCGAAGAATAGCATAATATACTCCCAATCCAAGTAAAAGGACAATTAAAAGAGCAGTAAGAGATTTAATGAAATTAGTCATGATTCAATTACAAATTAAAAATTACGAAAAAATACAAATATATAAACTTTAACTTCACTTACTTCTAAAATATAACCTCTCACTCTCATTCAACTGGTAACTGATTACTGCTCACTGATTACTGTAAAATCACATTCCTTTTTGTGCTGCTGCAATCAAACTAATATCTTTAAAACGCATATTGAATTTTTTACTCAAGTGTTGGTTTGTCAAACCTCCTTGATAACTATAAACACCTTTTGCAAAACCCATATCAGCATAAATCATTTCTTCAATACTTCCTAGCTCTCCAGCACGCAACAACAAAGGCGCAAAAATATTACTTAGTGCATTTGTTGCCGTTCTTGCTACACGAGAAGGGATATTTGGAACACAGTAATGAATGACATCATATTTTTTATAAATCGGCTTATGATGTGAAGTTGTTTCAGAAGTTTCTATACAACCACCATAATCAATACTGACATCAATAATTATAGAATTTGGTTTCATACGAGATACCATTTCTTCTGTAACAACAGAAGGCGTTCTTCCGTTTTCTGGACGAATTGCTCCCACTACTACATCAGCTTCTTCTAAAGCTGTTTTTAGAGTGCCTAAATCAAAAATAGAAGTAAAAAGATGGGGCTGCAAAAGATTATATTTTATTCTTCGAAGCATCGGAACACTACTATCAAAAACTTTCACACTTGCGCCAAGTCCTAGTGCTGTTCTAGCGGCATATTCTCCAACTGTTCCAGAACCCAAAACAACTACATTTGTAGGAGCAACACCTGTAATTCCTCCTAAAATAATTCCTTGCCCTTCATTGGCACTACTTAAATATTCGGCTGCAATGAGCATCACTGTACTTCCTGCAATCTCACTCATCGAACGAACAACAGGCAAACCACCTTCTTTGTCTTCAAGCATTTCATAAGCAATAGCCGTAATTTTTTTACGATTAATGGCGTGCAGATATTCAGGAGTCACATTAGCTAGATGCAAAGTAGAAATTAGCGTTTTTTTGCTTTGCATTTCCTCCAATTCCTTTAAAGTAGGAGGTGCTACTTTCAAAACAATTTCAGATTGAAAAACTTCTTTTGAAGAATATTTTATTTGTGCTCCTGCGTCGCTGTATTCGTGGTCAGTATATTTACATTTTTCGCCTGCACCTGTTTCGATGACTACTTCATGTCCGTTTGCTACCAACAAGCGAACGGCTTCTGGACGCATAGCAACCCTAAACTCATCGTGATTGGTTTCCTTTGGGATTCCAATAGTGAGTTGTTGATTACGCTCACGTACTTTGGCGAGCATTTCTTGAGGTTGATAATATTCGTACTGTTGTACTAATTTTTTGATGGCATCGTCTTGAGTCATAAGCTACGCACAGTTAAAATCCGTGAATTGGTAGTTTGATTTACTTCTATATCTATTTGCAAATAGTGTTCTGGCAAAAAAGGTTCTATTTTAGAAGCCCATTCTATAAAACAATAATTTCCATTTTCTTCTGCTTTTTCAAAATATTCTTCTATTCCTAACTCTAAAACTTCATTAGGGTTATTAATTCTATAAAAATCACAATGATAAATGATTTGCGAATCTTGATTATCATAATCACCACTAGTTCTCTGATACTCATTTATGAGTCCAAAAGTAGGACTACTAACTGTTTCTTTTACACCTAACTCTTTGCAAACAGCTTTTGTAAAAGTAGTTTTTCCAGCTCCTAAATCACCTTCTAATATCCAAATACGCTTGTTTAGTTTGTTAGCTAAATCAATAACCTTTTGAGCTACTTGTGGTAGTTCAGCAATAGATTTACATTCAAATTGTGTAGAATGGGAAGAAGAATTAGATAAAGAGCTAGTCATTTTTCAATAAAAAGTAGAACAAAAACAAGTTAGAATCAAATTTTTATCGAAGATACGCAGAATTTGAGAATTTTTGATACAATCTCAATGAAATTTCTAATTCAGTTTGAAACTAACTATTCTATAACAGTATAAAAATACCCATTTATACGTATAGCATCTTTTTTGTATTCTTCTTAACTTTATTGACAAATAAAAAACTATTTACCTTTTTAATTTTTCCAATTTATCAATCAAAATTATTTTAATTATGAAATCACATCATTTTTTATTTACATTAAAAGGAATTTTCTTTTCTTTTATCTTACTCTCGTTTATTGTAGGCTGTTCTAAAAAGGACGAAGAAGAAGAAACTCCAAAAGTTCCCACACCCGATTTTTCATTTACTCCTGTTAGTCCAAAAGTAGATGAGGCTGTTACATTCAATAATACAAGTAAAAACGCAACTACTTTTGTTTGGTCAGCAGAAGGCACAGATTTTAATTCTACTGACAAAAATCCGACATTTACTTTTACAGAAGTGGGCAATTTTGATGTAAAGTTAGTTGCCACAGGAGAAGGAGGAAGTAAAGAAATTATTAAGCAAGTTAGTGTTGCACCAGCAGACAATACTACTCCAGCACCTGTTGCAGCATTTAGCTTTTCTCCTACTACTCCACAAACAGGACAAGAAGTAAGTTTTACAAATGAGAGTACAAATGCAACTTCTTATCAGTGGTCAGCAGAAGGAACAAGTTTTAGCTCCACAGAGGAAAATCCAAAATTTACTTTTGATGCAGCAGGAGATATTAATGTAAAACTTGTAGCCACAGGAGAAGGTGGTACAAACGAAACTATCAAGAAAATTACGATAAGTGAAGCCACACAAACTCCACCTGTCGCAGCCTTTAGTTTTTCTCCAACTACTCCACAAACAGGACAAGAGGTAACTTTTACAAATGAAAGTACAAATGCAACTTCTTACCAGTGGTCAGCAGAAGGAACAAGTTTTAGCTCAACAGAAGAAAACCCTAAATTTACTTTTGATGCAGCAGGAGAAATTAATGTAAAACTTGTAGCTACTGGAGAAGGAGGAGCAAATGAAACCACCCAAAAAGTTACTGTAACAGCATCTACACCAGCTCCTGTGGCAGCATTTAGTTTTACACCAGAAAACCCAAAGGCAGGAGAAGAAGTGACTTTCATAAATGAAAGTACAAATGCAACTTCTTATCAATGGTCAGCAGAAGGTACAAGTTTTAGCTCAACAGAAGAAAATCCAAAATTTACTTTTGATACAGAAGGAGATATTAATGTAAAATTAGTGGTTTCTAATTCGGCAGGAACGAGTGAACAATCTACTACTGTTGCTATTGCACCAGCAGCTGGAGGAGGAAATGCAAATCCATGTAATTTGCCTGAATGTTATGTAGAAAAAACTACTACTGTCAGTTCTGGTTTTACAACTACCGTAACATACTCTTATACAGTTGTAAATGGAATAAAAAAGATTTCTTCTGTCTCTACAGCTAGTATTGCAGGAACTTTAGTTACAAGTTTTCAATATAATGCACAAGGACTAAAAACAAGAACAGAAACAAAAGTCGGAGGTTCATTACAAAATTATGTTGAATTTCAATATAGCAATAATAACAAAACTGTAAGAGGAAATAATTACGATGCAGCAGGAACTCTGACAGATTACGGCATTGAGGAATATGATGCAAATAATCGCTTAGTTCGTACAGAGAATTATACAACAACAGGAGTATTGAATAGTTATGTGGTATTTTCTAACTTCTTAGCTATTGAAGGAAGTTTTCCACAGCTTGTACAAACTTATGATGCAAATAATACAATTACTCAAACAGATACACACACTTATCAAGATTGCCAACTTAAAAAGACAGTTTCAAAAGATGGAAATGGAACTACCATAGGTGAAGTAAATAATACTATTGATGCAAGAGGATTATTACGTACTAGTGTAGCAACTATTTTTGTCCAAGGAACTACTATTACAAGTAATACACAATATCAATATGATTGTGACTAAGAAAATTTGAAATAATACCACTAAAAAGTCTAACTGATAATCAAATCAGTTAGACTTTTTATATTTCTTTTTATCTGTAACTCTTTAAGGTTCGATTTGAAAACCTACGACAATTACATCATCAATTTGTTTGTTATTTCCTTTCCAATCTTCAAAGTGTTGTGCAAGAAGCTGTCTTTGTTTTACCATGGGTTCGTTATGGATTTCTAAAAGAAGACTTTTGAATCTTTTTATCATAAATTTTCTTCCTTGTGTTCCTCCAAACTGATCTACATAACCATCAGAAAAAATATAAAAAGAAGTAGGTTTGGTAATATCAATTTGGTGTGAAGTATATGAATTTTCAGCATTGGTTTGAAAACCTCCTACTGAGTGTTTGTCTCCTTTTACTTCAACCATTTTTTCATCTTGAATATATAAAAGAGGTCGTTTTGCACCTGCAAAAGTAACTTGATTCTTTTCTAAATCAATTACACAAATAGAAATATCCATTCCATCTTTATTCTCTGTACTAGATTGACGTAAAGCTCTTCGAATCTGTCCATGTAAACGACTCAAAATAGAATCAGCCTTTGTAACTCCTTGTAAATTGACAATCTGATTGAGATAAGAATCTCCTAAAATAGACATAAATGCACCTGGCACACCATGTCCTGTACAGTCAGCAGCAGCTAAAACAATTTTATTATCTTTTTGAGCAAACCAATAAAAATCTCCTGAAACAATATCTCTAGGTTTATAAAGAACAAAACAATTAGGCACACTACGTTTGAAAGAACGTAAGTCTGGTAAAACGGCATCTTGAATACGTCTAGCATAGTTTATACTAGAAGTAATATCATTATTTCGCTTTTCCATCAATCCTTTTTGCTCCATTAAAGTAGTATTGATAGCTTCAATTTCTTCTTTTTGTTGTTCTATTTCTACAGTTCTTTGTTTTACTTTTTTCTCTAAAAGAGTAGTTGTTTCTTTTTGTAGCTCTAAGTTTTCAGCAAGGGCATCTGACTTTTCTCTCTCCAAACGATTGACTTGATAGCCAATACCAAGTGCATAAAATACTAGTTGAACTACTACTCCACCTTGAAAAAAATACATAAACATGTCCGAATTAACAATAGATTCTCCTTGTGTATTTATCAAATAAGAAAGAGCATAAAAAATAGCTCCAATAAATAAACCACTTGTAGCAATTAGGTAATAACGAGCAGCAGAATACCCTTTTCGGAAGGTAAGAATACCTAATATGAATCCTAAAATGGTTGCAATTATACCTATAAAAACAATTATTATTTGAGCAGGTTTGTAAGGACTAAAATTATCGCTCCAAACAGGATACTGCAAAAACAAATGATCTGCAATAAATACAATTACCACTATAACTAGAGCGTAATTTATTATCTTAATAAGTTTGTTCCATTTTGGTAATAATTCTTTTATATTCAAGAAACTTCTTAAAAATAAAAGCCCTCCTCCTATCATAAAAAGATGAGAAATAACAACAAAAGAACGAATCAGATTATGTGAGGTTGGAAAAAGAAAATAAATATATCTATAATAATAAAAAACATTCAGTTGAATACCTATAATCATTATTACATAATACAAATATAATTTATCTCTGATAATAAAAAACAACAACAGATTGTAGAAAGCCATCACCCACAAAATTCCTTGAAAAATTCCTTGTGCATAAGTAAACTCATCAGCTCCTTTGCTTACACTTACAGCCTCCCCTATATACGCTAAAATATACTTAGGATGAAAACGCAATTCATTTGAATGTATTCGAAGATAAACAATAGCTTCTTCTTGAGCAGCAACATCAATATAAAAATAATCACGCCATTGTTTAACAGGCTTTTCTTTAGGATCTATGTCTGTACCTGAATGCTCTATATGGAAGGCATCATCATCTACAGCACGATAAAACGTAATTTCTGACCAAGCGTCAAAAACAGAACCAATTTGTAAAGCTATTACTTCATCTCTTACACCATTTCCAACTAACTTTAAACGCAACCAATAATATGCTCCTACTTCCATATTTGAAGCACTGATAGTATTGGCAGAAAATAAATTGCTTGTATTAGTTGCAATTTCTTCAATAGATATTTTACCATCTGTTGTATCTTTCCAAACACCTAAGTTTTCTTTAATAGTAATATAATTCTTTTCTTCAATAGGTGGTTTTACAGGTAAGACATACTTAAACCTCAAATTATTCTTTTCAGACAAAAAATAATTGTACTCTTTTTTATTTATGTCTTTATAAAAATTGATTAATGAATCTAAAATAGAAAATTGACGTAGTGAATCTGATTGAGTAATTTTAGATTTACTTATTATTTCTTTTAATTCTGTTTTTAAATTCGAAACAGAGATTTGTTCTTTTTGAAGAGAATCAGAAAAAATAGTAGTCGTGTCTTGCTGACCATATACATTAACAAATGTAAATACGTTTAATAAAAATAACAGTAAAAAGGGAAGTAAAGAGCCTTTCGGCATAATAGTAAAGGGTTATGAACGTAATTAGTATAAAGTTTATGTCATTAAAAGTATTTTTATGTTAGCTAGGATTTTTAATTAAAATAAAAAAACAGTTTCTTTATTTTAAGTCTACCTTTATTTCTAAACATGTCATGTTCATAAAAGTTATGTGTGTGTTCGTTTCATCAGAAGTATAATATTGCCATGAATCATGCTTCTAAGGAAGCATTCCGTTCAGTTCTAAGGAACTGAACACACGATTTGAACATGCGCTGTATTTTTTAATTAGTTGAATTGTACTAAAATATTTTTGTTAATTAGCTTTTTTAATGCGCTAATAGGAATAGATGTTTTTGAAAGCTGCAATTCAGAATCAGAATTCATAGCAACAGGGGAATTACTAGTATCTTTTGATACATGATTAGTCAGCTTATTTTTGGTATCAGACAAATATAACTTTTTTGGAACAGAAAAATAACTAATTGTTTCATAAAGTAGGTCAGATACAGGAAAAAAACGATAAGTATATTTATCAAACAGTGTATATTTTACATTTTGCTCTTCATCTTTTTTACTTTCGATAAGTGCAAATTGTGCTTCATTAAAAATATATTCAGAATTTAATTTTTCTTTTGTGATTTTTTCTGAATTTTGTTTTTGTGATTCTTTTTCCAAATAAATCGGCTTTTGAAGGTTTTCAAAAGATTTATTCACAAAAATCCAACCTTCCCATTGGTTTGCTTGCGCACTAATATCTTGCTGATTCTTTTTCTTAGAAATTTCTTTTTCTAAAATAGAATACAACTTCTGCATTGTCTGTGCTGCAAATTCTTCTTTTGATTTATTTTCCTTCTCAGCATTTCCCTTTACAGAATTTGGTGGATAAATTGCTGGCAGGAGTTCAAATTTTCTTTTCAAACTATACTCTACACTTTCATCCACTCTACTTGAAATGACAGGAACAATTGGTACTTGACAAGCATACGATAAAAAAGCAACTCCTTGTTTTACAAGTAACCTTTCATTTAAGAAATTCACTTGAACAGTATTTTGATTTTCTTTTTTTGATTCTTTAGTATTTATACCTGTATTACCATCAGGATAAACAATTAAGGATTTGCCTTGCTTTAACATTCTGATAGCACTCCAAATGCCTTTATTTTCCTCTACATTTATGAATTGTATTTTAGATTTTAAAGTTCTTTTTTGCTGAATTTCTATTTGCTGAGAAAATTTTTGATGAACTTTTAAAGAATCATCTGCTTTTCTATTCCTGAGAGTTTGATTGAGCAAAAAGCCAAAATCTAAATCATTATAAGTGAGTAAAGTCAAAAGTGAAGAATAAGAACCCAAATGAAAACAACAAAATAGAAAAGGCTTTCCATTTTTAGCTTGCTGAAGAATATCTGTTTTATCAATAACTTCAAAATTAGGAGCAAAAAGTACTGGATTTTGTTCTTCTATATTTAATAATTGAAGATTAAAAAGCAGTTTTTCAAAAATAGATTTATGATGCGAATAAGGAATTTGAGGCATCAAACGAAACAAATTCGCTGAAGTAAAAGCAAATAAATAACTATTTTTTTTATAAAAAGCTATTTCTTCTTCTTGATTACTAAAACTAAAAGAACGTTTTAACTCTTCTATTTCTTTGAAAATAGATGAAGGGTTTTGAGAAGAAGTAGAATTACTCATAAGCTAAGAGAAAGTAAGCAAGTGAAATATTCTTAAGTAAAGAAGCACAATCCTTTTAATAAGATTATGCTATAAATTACAAAATTATTTTGAATACTTAAAATACTTAGAGGCTTTATTATTTGAATAGTCCTATATTGTTTTTGTTACTCTACTTTTTCAATTTTACCTGAACCTGATATATTCCATTGAACTCCTGCATTACCTTTCACACGGACTACTCCACTTCCACTTACTTGTGCATTTAGAGTTGCTTTTGAAGGAGTATTTACATCATCTGTAGCCGTTAGCTCAATACTTCCAGAGCCAACTATTTCTGCTGTACTTGTTAAAACAGGTAATAAAAATGCTTTTATATTGCCTGAACCACTAACATTCAAGCTATTTTCTGTAGCCGTTCCTCTAAAAAGAATATTTCCTGAACCTTCAATAATGGCAGTTACTTTATTTGCTACCTGCAAGTCCAATTCGATATTTCCAGAACCTTTTAGTTTTGCAGTACAATTTTTTGTTGTTATAACAGGGTTATTTGGTGTAGTAAGAATATTTCCAGAGCCATTTAAAATAAATTCTACATTTTCTATATTTTCTACACTGCTAATACGTGCTATATCTTGCAAAATAATATCACCAGAACCACTTAAAACGATTTGAGAAAGTACTGGTGTACGAATCTCAATTATTACTTCTTCACTTGTATTATAACATTCATCATTGTCAATAATGAGGCTATTTCCTACAATATTTGTTTGGATAAAACTGACGATATTTTCTTGTGCCATAACAGAAACAGACTGTGTTTTGATGCTAGAATCTTGAAAAACATTTACAATAAAACTTCCTCTTGATTCGATGGCTGTAAATTTAGATATAGTTCTACTTTCAGTTATTACGTCTCCTTGTCCATCTTTACAGACGCTATCAGTTAGACTACAAGATGTTGAAAGTAGAAGCAAAACAAATAGAGGTAAAAAATAGATTTTAAAATGATTTTGCATAATGAATAGTATTTAGTGTTTTTTTTTATTTAGATAAATAGCTTTTTTTAATGACGTTGTTTATAGTGTAATCGCCCTACCTTATAAGACAAAAAAGCGTGTTTTTAGAAAAAATTAACTTTAAAAAATCCCTTCAAAATAAATTTAAAGGGATTTATATTTTATCAGATTTTTATACTTGTTTATTGTAGAACATGAATCCAACCTCTACAAGTATCTCCATCAGGAGAAGTTAAATAATAATAATACATAGCTGGTTTGGCTTTACTTCCCCAGTCATTGTTATAATCATCAGCAGAAAAAACTTCTGTTCCCCAACGGTCATAAATTTGAAGCTTCCAGCCTATATTAGCCTTATCTAACACAAAAGTTTCATTGAGTCCATCTCCATTTGGCGTAATTACATTAGGAGGTAAAACATTATCGACAGTAACTGTAGTTGTTTGTTCTTGATCACAAACTCCATTTGAAGCCTTCAAAGTAATTGTATATGTTCCCGCTTGTGTATAAGTATATTCTGTTGGGTTGGATACATTGATAGAATCTCCATTTCCCAAATCCCATACCCAGTCACCATTTCCAGTATTTTTACCATTAAAAAGAATAGTAGCAGGCGCACCACATTCAGGTGAATGTTGAACATCAAAATCAAGAACTAATTTATCCACGATTGTAACTGTAACTGTACTATCTGTAAAACAACCTCCATCAACATTAGAAATTCGAACATTGTAAGTAGTTGTTTGGTCTGGTGAAGCAATTGGATTTCTGATAGTAGGATCACTTAATCCTGTTGTGGGAGTCCATTCAAATACTTCTCCCCCAGTTATATTAAGTTGTGCATTTTCGCCTCTACAAATAGTTGGACTTTCAGGCATCCTGATTGAAGATAGGAAGTTACTACTATTATCAATGATAGAATTTGCCTCATTCTGTGTAGAATCTTGACAAAGTGCATTTTCTACTTTTAATATAATTGGATAAACACCTTCACTAGCATACTGAAAAGAAGGAGGATTGCGAAGTGTTGAGGTTCTTCCATCTCCAAAGTCCCAAAAAAAAGATGTAGCACCAACAGAATTATTTATTATTTGTACAAGTGGAAATTTGTCACATCTATCTATAATAACCACTTCAAAATCAGGTTTTAATTCTTCTAAAACAGTAATTGTGACCTCTTCTTCTCTAACACAACCACTTGCAGTTGTGATACTTACAGTATATGTAGTCGTTTGGGTAGGAGAAGCAATAGGATTTGAAATAGTAGGATCGCTTAATCCTGCTGTTGGAGTCCATTGGTAAGAAATACCTTTTCCTACTTCTAATGGTAAAGACTGACCTAAACAAATAGATTTATCTGGAGAAATAAAGAAATTGTTTGTAGAGTAATCAAATTCTTTAACAAGGGAATCTGAACAAGCAATGTTATTTACTATCAATTTTACTTCATAATTTCCATCTGCGTCATAAGCTATATTTGTAGGGTTTTGTGCTGTAGAAGTTTGTCCATTTCCAAAATCCCAAAAGTAAGAAGTTGCTCCAACTGTATTATTTACTATACTGATTGTCGGAAACTCCTCACAATTATTAGATTGTATAATATCAAAATTTGGAATTATCTCTTCTCCTACTACTATTTCTATTTGACGCTCTTCTTCACATCCATTATTTCCTATTACTTTTACAGTATAGGTAGTTGTTTTGGTAGGAGAAGCAATAGGATTTCCAATAGTTGCATCATTTAATCCTGTTGTTGGAGTCCATTGATAGGAAACTCCTCCTGTTACATTGAATTGCACAGACTGTCCTGCACAAATAGTAGAATCCCCTATATCATAAACGAAAGCATCCTCAGTAATGACAATTTGTTTTTCAACAGAATCTCTAATAGTACAAGATTCACTCTCAGTTACTAATTTTATGATATAAGTTCCTGCTGTATAATTTTGAATAGATGGATTTTGTTCTGTAGAAGTTTGACCATTTCCAAAGTCCCAAAGATAGGAAGTAGCTCCAACTGTATTATTTACAAATTCTACTTTTCCTATTTCTGTACAAAGAGTAGATCGTATAATATCAAAATTAGGAATCATTTCTTCTTCAACCACAACTTCAACCTGACGTTCTTCTTCACATCCACTACTTCCAACTACTTTTATGGTATATGTAGTGGTTTCTGTTGGAGATGCTATCGGATTTCCGATAGCAGCATTGCTCAACCCTGTTGCTGGTGTCCATTGATAAGAAGTTCCTCCTGTTACATTAAACTGTATAGACTGTCCAAAACAAATTGTAGTATCTGCTATATTAAAATTAAATGTATCTGTACCAATTATAAATTGTCTTTCAATAGTATCCTTAGCGTTACAAAGGCTATTTGTTGCTATTAACTTGATTGTATAAGTTCCTGATGAATAACTTTGAATAGGTGGATTTTGTGCTGTGGAAGTTTGTCCATTTCCAAAATCCCAAAAATAAGAGGTGGCATTTTGAGTTGTATTGATAATACTTACAGTAGAATCATTAGCACAAGGATCACCAAGAGTCAGTCCAAAACTTGCAGTAAGCTCTGGTAAGACTGTCACTTTAGTATTGAATTCTTGACGACACCCCCCATCATTTTGTACTAATAACTTATATGTAGTAGTTTGATTAGGTGTTGCTATTGGATTAGCAATTCTAGGATTATTTAATCCTGTTGTAGGTGTCCAAAGATAGTCTGTTCCTCCAGTGGCAAAAAGCTGTACAGACTCTCCTTTACAAATAGTTGTATCAGGAGAACTTGTAAAGTCGGAAGGAAATACTACCACTTCAAGATAAGCTGTATCTTGTTTTACACATAAAAAGGGATTTCTTGCAATCAATCTGACTTGGTATGTTCCTGCATCTGGAAAGGTAAAAGGAACATTATCACTTTGAGTAGAAGTACCCAAACCTGCAAAGTCCCACTCATAAGATAATCCTTCTATACTTCTATTTTTAAATACAGTTGAAAAAGGCGCACAACCATTTAAGTCTCCATCATTTGTAGTAAAATCAGCTTTTAAAATACCTAGCTCTATTTTAAATGCGGCATTATTACAATTGGGACTATTGTTTCGGTTAGAAAAAGCTCCAGGAGTAGTAATAAATCCACTTCCACTACATGCACAGACAGCTTGATAGATAGTTCCTGTTTTTTTATCAAAACGACTTGTCCCACCATCTACATGTTCTCTTGCTTCTCTGCTTCCTCCAAAGAAAGTGCTATATGCTAAATCTTGTGCATTTTCACTTAATATCATAATATAAAAATCATTTCCATCTGTAGACCTTTGTAATGCATCAGAAGTAACAGGCATTCCAGATGTAGTCATGTTAGAGAGATAATAAGACCTTGTCGATGAAACTTGACTTGCCCAACCTGCTAAATAAATATTATTACATTCATTTATCATAAAAGCAGTAGGTGTAATATTGGGTTGAAAATCTTGACTTCCAATAGTAGTTGCTAATAATATATTATTTAAGTTAGGTGATATTTTACGAATAAATAAACCACCGTTACTATTTGAGTAAACATTACCCACAACAGGTTGTGAACCTTTCGTTTGTCCAAAAACATATACAGCATCTTCACTATCAATATCTACATAATAAGCTTGGTCATAAAAAGGAGTTCCTAAATAACTAGCTCCTTGCCAAGCAAAATTAGAAGCATAACGTACAACAAAACCATCTACTTCTCCTCTATAATTACTTTGCATAGTAGCTGCGTGAGTGACTAAGTCACTACTTGATGTTCCACCCACAACATAAATATCCCCTCTTTTAGAAATTTGTATTCCAAAAGCTGCATCTATATTGTTTCCTCCAATATATGTACTCCATACAAGAGTGCTTAAAGTAGGGTCAAATTTTACACCTACCCCTTCTTGTCTTCCTTGAAAAGTAGTACGATGCGCTGAAACTAATGGGAAATTATTTGAGTTAGTTGTGTTGGCAATATAAATATTATCTAAATCATCAATATTTATTTCTGCTCTCACTTCATCTCCATAATTTTTCACTAAAGGATTAGTAGTAAAAGAACTAAAATTAACTACATTAATTCCATCATTTCCATTTCCTCCTAAAAAAGTTGAGGCTATTAGTCTACTTCCATCTATATTTAATTTGGAAACAAAAATATCAGAACCATCCCTAAAGTCAAGATTCATTATATCATCTCCAGTATCAGTTCCTCCACCAAAAGTATTATCATAAGATCCACTAGTAGTAGGAAAATCAGAAGATCCTGTTGCACCTAGTATAATTAGCTCATTTCTGCTATTCACAATCATACTTGAAGGTACATCTGACAAATTACCACCTAGATAAGTTGCATAAAAAACACCTGTTCCTTGTGAGTTATATTTTAAAATAGCCACATCTACGACTCCTCCAAAAGTAACATCAAAAGCTCCTGTAGTAGTAGGAAAACCTGCACCAAAAGAAGTACCTCCAGAATATAAATTTCCTGCATCATCATAAGTTGCTGTGTTTCCCCAGTTATCTGAAGTAGCACCTGAGAAAGTAGAAAAAATAAGAACAGGATCAATGATTAGTTCATATTTTTTATTATATCCTTCTGGGAATTCAAATGTCACTTGAGGAACTTTACCTTTTTTATTTTCTTGCTCATATTTAAGAACAAACTTTGAAGGAACTTCTACTTTTTTTCCATCAATAATTTGATACGAATAAGGAGCTTGTTCGATAACTTTATTGACAGAAGTTTGAATATGTAAATGTCCACTTTCTAAACTCACTTTATCAGCATACTTATAATTCATTGCAATTTTTGAAGGATTTGCACCAGCAGCAACAATAAAATCATATTTCAGATGCTCTTCCTTCAAATACAAATGAAGGTTAATATTTGGATATAAATCCTTATAGGTCAGTTCTCCAAATCCTTGTGCATTTTCTGCCCATTTACTAGGATCATTTCCTAAAAAATAATTGAACTTTGTATCACTAACTTGCTCAGAAATAATTTGTGGAGAAGGATTTGAATTTTCAAATTCTACCTCAAAAGAATGTGCTTTAATAGTAGAAGAAATCTCTTCATCAGGCTCATGTCCTTCATGCTCCTCTTCTCCATGAACATGTAACAATTTTAAAGCATTTGCATCGTAAAAAGAATACTGCAATGAGTTTTGACGCATAAACAAGAAACCCGATGGAATAGTGGCTCTATATTTTACAAACTCATTCCATTGATTTTTATTTTCAATGAAAGTAAGTGGTGTTTTTGCTTTGGGTGCATTCATTGCTGCTTCTTTTTTATGATTATGCTCATCAGAAACAGAATGATTTGAAAGGGGAGAATTTAGTCTGTCTTGTGCAAAAGAAATTAAAGGCATAAAACAAATTAGCCAAACTAAAGACAAGAAACGAAACGAAAAGATATTTTTTTTCATTTGTAAAAATAATTGAAAGACTTTAAATCAAAACAAGTAATCAAAAGTCAGGTAAAAATACTATTTTTATAAAAATTGTTAAAAAATCAGTTTTCTCTCAATTTTGAGATATTTTGATTTCTAATTAATTTATTTTTAGTGAGTTATATTTTGGTATTCAGATAAGTAATGAAGCTATACCAAGTCCCATAATGTATCATGTATAAACATAAAGTGAGCTTTTAAATACCAATAGCTTAACATAGAGATTGAAAATTATATATCAGTAAATTTGAAAATTACCATACATAAAAGTAGTAATCTAAAAAAAAGCATATAACAAATATAGTCATTTTCTAATATCGTTTCTATAAAGGTAATAGAGTTTTATAAAATGCACTCCTGATTTTAAAATCTTTTCTGAAGCAACTTGACTCTACATATAGAATAATTTTGGGTATTTCATTATAAAAAATTCAATACTTGTTTTTACAGCATCTGCAAGTGTAAAACTTTGATTATCAAAATCTACGACCAGTTTATTATTCGGAATAATACTGTGTTTGCTTCGGTCAATCATTTTTGCACCAAACGGAGCATAATTTATCTTTTGTGTATCAAATAAAAATATTACTTGCATAAAATCGTGTTCATAAGGTTTCCAAACATATCCTTGTTTTTCTGCATAACGAATACGAACACGAGCATTTTTATTATTGGTATTGTCCATTTCATCCTCAATCATGATATGAGTAGAATAAACTTCCATCATTTTGGCTTCTCCTTCTAGCAGTGTATTTTTTCTCCAAATTACTAAACTATACCAATCATCACCCTTTTCAGAAACAGAATATTTATAGCTAGAGCCTTGATAATCAAATTGAGCTTCAAAATTGTAAGGGTCTATAGAGGAATCTGAAAGTGTATCTAAACTATTTTCGGATTTCTCATCTTGAGCAAAAATAGAGTTTTGAGAAGAAATAAAGGTAGAAAAAAAACAAAAACACAATATAAATTGAATAATTTTCATAAATATAAATTAGTTAAAATAAAGTTATTAAAACTGTTTTTAGGAATAATATTAAAAAACAAGGCTAAAAAGAAGAGTGAATATATTACTATTCAAAATCCACTTTTTAGCCTTATTAAAATTAGATGATATTTCAACTATTTTTTATAAAAATCCTTTTATGATTTTCCAAATATCATTTCCAAAAACAAAAATCATCAAACAAAGAATAAGAACCATTCCTACTTTTTGGGCAATTTCTAGGAATTTATCTGAAGGAGGACGACCTGTAATCATTTCATAAAGAAGGAACATAACATGTCCTCCATCAAGTGCAGGAATTGGTAGAAGGTTCATCAGAGCCAAAACCATTGACAAAAAACCTGTGATTCTCCAAAAACGATAGGCATCGAATTCCATTCCAAAAATCATTACCATTCCAATAGGGCCACTCAAAGAATCAGAAGCATTAATATCTCCTTTTGCCATTTTTTTGTATGCCATTGCTTGTACTCCAATAACTCCAAAAGCACTTTCTGTTCCCACTTGTAAAGACTCTGAGAAACTATACGGACGTTCTACAAAGTTTATTTCTTTATTGATTCCTACTCCGATTGTACTGTCTTTTGCAACTATAATAGGCAAATTCATTGTCTTACCCTCTCTTTCTACTACAAAAGTAAGTTGTTTACCTGAATTTTGATGCAATAATGCTTGAAAAGTATCGAAATCTGGTGTTGGTGTTTCATTTACTTTTACTACTCTATCCTTCGATTTTAGTCCTGCTTTGTCTGCATTTCTATCTGGTGCAATTGCACCAATCAAGAAAGGATATTTTCCATCACGCATTGTCAAGAATCCTTTTGCTTCATCTTTATCTGAGCTATAGACTTGTAAAAATTCGCTTGTAATCGGAATTTTCATTTCCTGTCCATTTCTTTCAATAGTATAATATGAATTATCGTTTAAGATAAAAGCTGGATCTAATAAATCTCTAAACGATTTTGGTGTTTCTCCATTGATATTGATTATTTTGTCACCTGTTTCTAATCCAAGACTTTTCCCAAGCTCATTTACTTCAATTCCGTATTTATTTACTTCATCTATTGGAATATATTTTTCACCATACGTAAAAGCAATAGCAATCATTATCAAAACGCCTAAGACCACATTGAAGATAATTCCTCCTAACATAATGATAAGACGCTGCCAAGCTGGTTTTGAACGAAATTCATAGGGTTGAGGCTCGCCTTTCATTTGGTCAGTATCTAAAGATTCGTCAATCATACCTGTAATTTTGACGTAGCCCCCCAAAGGTAAAGCACTCAAACAATATTCTGTTTCTCCATATTTAAAACCAAATATTTTTGGAGGAAAACCAATAGAAAACTTTTCTACTCTAACTCCAAAATACTTTGCAGCCAACAAATGCCCCAACTCGTGCAATCCTACCAAAATAGAAAGCGAAGCCAAAAGCTGCAAAATTCCAATAATTACTCCTTGTATATCCAAAATTTATAATTTGTTTTTTTGTTATTATCAGTTTATCTACATTCTTTCCAAAATCGTACAAAAGTAGATGGTATTAATTTGCAAAGGTAGTTCTTTTAATTTTTTTTACCAATTTCGGACAACTTGGCATTTACTTTAGATTATTTTATTTTCGTTTTAGATTTTTAGTAGATTTAATTCCTGTTCTTTCTGTTTCCCATTCTTCATTAATATCTTTTATGGTTTCTTGCTCAGGAGGACTAAAACCAAATTCTTTTTCTTCTAACTCTTTGAGTTGCCACTGTTTGATGGCTACTTGTTTTTTGATAAGCTCTAAGGCTTCACTTATCATTCCTTTGGTTATCATTCCAAACTGTTCTTGAGATTTTGAATCGATAAGTAGTGCTTCGATCAAGATATCAGTTACTTCTTTCAAAATTCGGTTCTCTTCAACTGTTGTAGCATCTTCTACAAGTTGATTGACAACATTAAAAACAATATCTGCAATAGCTCTTTCTAGGTTTTGAGAAATAAACTCGCCCATAATCGGAACTTTTCCTATCGTTTTTATTTCTGCATTTTTCTCTACAGCTTCATTGATAAGCGTTTCTACATAACGCTTGAGTTCATATTTGTAGGTTGGATAATTTTTGGCAGCCACCACTTGCACACGTTTTGTAAGCCAAGTTGTCAAGAGATTAGAGCGAGGACGAACTACATCTTCTACTATTTTTTCTACTATCGGACTTCCTTTCATAACTTCTCCCTGCACTTCATTCAGAACATTTATTACTACCCTATCTGAAACTTCTTCTACAAAAATGGAAAAATATTTTCCTAGCGTTTTATAAATATAGGTATTTGAAAGATTGATAACTTCCATTAAGTGAAGTTTGTAAAGAATAGCAAACAAACGCAATACCCGAAATGAGCGAAACGAAGGCAAACAACCCAAAACATCGTACCAATGAATAAAAGGATAAAAAAACCAACGGTGATACATGTTTAGATAAATAGCAATTGCCCAACGAACCAAAATATCACTTACAAAAATCCCTACAAAAACTAAGTCTATCAATGCAAAATTTTTGAAGACATAGACATTATAAAAATCATAAAATGAGGTAAGATAAGTTTTGAGAAAATCTTGAACAAGCTCAGCAGTAAATAAAAAATTAAAAATAATCAGTGTCAGATTAATCAAAACCAATATCAAAACGCCAATATCTGCTATGACTTGTGCCGTAGAAACTTTATCTTTTTGTAAATTGGAGAGATTTATCATTTTGCATAATTTTAGACCCTAAGGGTTTTTGAAACCCTTAGGGTCTTGACAACTAGATTACTTTTTACCAAATTTACTTCATTTTTTATGAAAACTACAAAACGACAATTTTTATCTGTATTTTTTATTTTATTTTTCTTTAGTTCTGTTTGTCTAGCGCAAAATAGAGCTAACTATAATTACAGCAATTCAGATTATAATACTGAAAAAAAACCAAATCAAGACCTTCCACAGGCAACAATTTTGGGGTCTAGTCTACAAGAATTGGAAGCTACTGTTTTGATGAATGTAACAGCTGACGAATATGTGGCTATGTTTCATATCGAACAAAAAGGAAAAGAGCTTAAAGATGTGCAGGAAAATATGGACAAACGAATAGCTAACTTTCAAAAAGGATTGATACAATTAGGGATCAAAGAAAACGAAATGATTATTGATTTTCTTTCGCTTGTTCCAGAATACGAATACGATGTTGAGAAAAAGCTCTTTAGCAGAACCTATAATGAAGTTCCTGTGGGTTTTGAGCTTAAAAAAAATGTTCATGTTCGCTTCAAAGACAATAAAATTTTAGATAAAATAATTGCTAAAGCTGCCGAAAATGAAATTTATGATTTATCGAAAGTAGAATATTTCATAAATGATACAGATGTTCTCTATCAAAAATTACGTAAAAAAGCCTTTGAAATTATTGCTGAAAAAGAAAAACTCTATGATAGTTTGAATATAAAATTATCTAAAGCTGAAAAAGTAGCTGATGAAAATTTTCAGACTTTTTTTCCTTTTGATAGATACCGTTCGTATGAAGCTGTTTCGAAAGGAAAAACTTCTTTTTCAAAAAATTCAAAAATAAATAATAAAAATCGTTCGCCAAGTGCTTTTTATGAAAAACTAGATTATGACAATATAGAATGTATTATTAATCCAACTATTTTAGAACCTGCTGTTCAGTTATTTTTTACACTGAAAGTTCGTTATACTTTACCAAAAGAAGAAAAAGAGGATAAAATAATTTATATTTTGAGCCCAACAGGAGAACTCAAAAAGGTAGATTTGAAGGAGTAGAAATTTAACTAGGTTGTCGGTGAGACACCGACAACGGCAAAGAGTTATACTTTTTTCCATAAAGCCGAATTTGCAAGTTCTGTTTTATGGAAAAATAGTTGTTGTCAAATAACCTCAACAATTTGTCAAAAAAAACGTATTCTATAAAAAAGTAAAAAATATTGATTTCAGTATATGACCAACCTAGAACAAACTTTATTTAATTTAGAAAAAAGTTTAGAATATAAATGTAAAGACAACATACTAAACCACATTTGGACTATAATTAGTAAAAACACAAGTTTTGCTGGGACAGTAAACAAAGATAGCTTCAAGATTTGGAAGTATAATGGGTTATATGCTTTCTTTCACCCTGTAATCATAGGAAAAGTTATAAAAAAGGGTAAGGATGAAAAACTGTCTATAACTACGAAATATAATAGCTTTGGCAAATTAGTTATGGTACTTCTTGCAATAGCATATTTATATGGAATTTTTACAGCTATAGAATACAGACAGTCTTTTAGTGGTAATCGTTATTTATGGGATATTGACTGGTTACATATAATATCCATTTCTATTTTTCCAATTATAATGACACCTATATTTAGGCTGTTATATAACATTGGTAAAAAGGAAGACATGCAGCAGTTAAGGGAGCAGTTTAGAGTCTATTCTAACTCAACAAATCAGGATTATTTTTAATATATTCTTTAATCAAACGAGTACGATTTGCACCAATTAATTCCTTCAATTCTTCATCAGACGTTTTAGCAATTTTCTTAATCGATTTATATTCTAAAAGTAGTTTTTCAATAGTTGCTCTTCCTACTCCTTTTACATTTTCTAATGGATTTCGTAGGGCATTTTTGCTTCTTATATCTCTATGAAAAGTAATGGCAAAACGGTGAGCTTCATTACGCAAATGTTGAATGAGTTTAAGAGAAGGCGATTTTTTATTGATATAAATAGGATGTTGGTCTTCTGGATAAAAAACTTCTTCCAAACGCTTTGCAATTCCAACAATCGGAATTTTGCCATACACACCCAAATCTTTTAAAGCCTGCGCTCCAAAACTTAGCTGTCCTTTTCCACCATCGACAATTACTAAATTTGGCAATGGTTGTTTTTCTTCTAAAAGCCTTCTATAACGACGATAAACCACTTCATACATCGTTGCAAAATCGTTCGCTCCTTCTACTGTTTTTACATGGTATTTTCTGTAATTTCGTTTTGAAGGTTTTCCATTCATAAAACAAACCATGGAAGAAACTGGATTTGTACCTTGTAAGTTAGAGTTATCAAAACATTCGACATGCAAAGGCAGTTCTTTCAAACCCAAATCTTTTTGAAGAGCTTCGACGGCTGCTAATCCTCTTTCTTGTTTTTTCTCTGCAAAATCTAGTTTTTTTCTTAGTCTTTCCTTTTTGAAATAGCCTACATTTTTGAGTGATAAATCTAATAATTTACGTAAATCTCCTATTTTAGGATTAATAACTTCTACTTTTGGCAAAGGAACTTCTGCCGAAATATTACTTACAATTCGTTGTGCTTCACTTCCAAAACGCTGTCTAAACTCTACTGCTACCATTGGCAAAATATCTTCTAGTGTTTCTTCAAGACGTTTTTTATAGGATTCATTGGCTGTATAAACTATACTTCCGTCTTCAATTTTGAGATAATTTACATAAACAGTTGCTTCATCATCTAAAAGCGCAATCACTTCTGTATCAGAAATATTTGGGTTTGTGATAAGCGATTTACTTTGATAGGTATGAAGAGCTTCCCATTTTTCTTTTGCTTTTTGAGCTTCTTCAAACTCCATTTTTTCGGCTGCCAATTTCATTTTTGTTTTGAAATATTCTTTTGCTCGGCTCGTTTTTCCAGCCAAAATATTTCTAATTTGTTCAATATCTTTCAAATAATCCTCTTCCTCTTGCAAACCTTCACAAGGTCCTTTGCAGTTTTTGATGTGATATTCCAGACATACTTTATATTTTTTTTCTCGTATGTTTTCCTCACTCAAATTATAAGAACAGGTTCTGAGTGTGTATAGTTTTTTGATAAGTTCATTGAGAGCATATAGTGTTTTTCCATTTGTATAAGGTCCATAATTTGTTCCTTGTCTTTTATTTGGAGTTCTAGTTGTAAAAACTCTAGGAAAAGGCTCATCTGTAATACAGATATACGGATACGATTTGCCATCTTTTAATAAAATATTGTATTTAGGTTGATGTGCCTTTATCAAATTATTTTCTAAAAGTAGTGCATCGGCTTCACTATCGACAATTGTAATTTCTATATTTCTGATTTCACGAACAAGCTGCCGAGTTTTTCGGTCGTATTGGTGTGATTTGGTAAAATAACTAGAAACTCGTTTGCGTAATTCCTTCGCTTTTCCCACATAAATAATCTCATTACTCTCATCTTTGTATTTGTAAATCCCTGGTTGGCGAGGAATATTTCTGATAATATCTTTTAGATGTTCTCTTAACTCGTCTTTTGTTTTGGGCTGGCTCATACTTTTCTATTTTATCAAAAGTTTACTTTTACTTCTAACTAAAAAAATAGCTTTTTGTCTTTTGATTTTATTTTTTTCAATAAAAAACCTGTATTCCTTTAATTTAGGCTTACAGGTTTGAACTTCCTAAGTTTAGAAAATAAATAATGTCTTTTATCAGAATAGTTATTCCACTATTTTAAGACAACAACAACTTCTTTCCATATTTTTTGTCTAATTCTGTAAAAGCAATTTGTCTTTTAGAAGAAGATTTTGAAACTCTTACTTTTGCAGCCATTTTCTCATATTCTTTTATAAGAGTACGCTCTTCTTGTGGCTCAAAGAAATAAATATAACCTGCTGACATTCCTTTGAGTGTTTCTTCTTCATCGTTCAAATCAATAAAATCTCCTAGAAAAGGAATAAAACGAAAGAACATCAAGAAGTTCATGTTGACAGGATTTTTGTCTATAGATTGAGTAAGAGTCTTGTCTATAATAGCAATTTCTTGTCCTTCATTTACACCCAAAACATCATCAAAATAAATAATTCCTTCTTCTACATCTATATCCACAATTCGGAAAAGTGATGTATACGACTTTTCAAAAGAAGGAACAAACTTATTTAATAAAGCAGCTTCCTTTGCTTCTGCTTGTTCTTTTAAGTAAATTTCATAGGCTTTATATTTATTTACTCGTTGCTCTAAAAGAACATAATCTGTAAAACAATTTCTGTGAGCATTAGTAGCAAAATTAATTTTAGTAGCATTTTCATTGTTGATACTACCAAAAGCAGGAACAGCTTCTTGTACAAAATATCCATTATAGGCATCAAAAACAGCTTGAAGACTTTTTTTCATATCTTCAGCAAAAGTCTTGTAATAATTGAGTGTGTAATTTTCCATATTATTTCTATAAAGTTGATATAACTTTTATTTTAAGGTCTTTAGATTAAAATGTCATTGAGCCTACAAAAGTACAAAAAAACTATGGTTCAGAACATCACGTAAAAAAGAAGATACTAGTCTAGTCTTTTTTTATTGAAAATAAATAGAGTATTCGTAAAATACAAAATCCAATTAACTGTTTTGAAGTAATTGGATTGAGTAAATTTATTGATTTTTAATTTAGTTAAGCTATTAAAAATGAAACCCAACTGTTGCTACTACATTAGTTGTTGTGTTTTTTATATCAATAGTAGGATTAGAATTATCAGGCAAATTATAAGGTGTATAGGCAGTATTAGTCACTTGTTGAACCACTGCCAAATCTATATAAAATGCCTTTTTATGAATACCCAAACCACCTGAAATACGAGTTTGAAAGGCATCATCATTTTCATTGCGAAACTCTTCCTTTCTTGTATTTCCATATAATCCAACTCCACCACGTAAATAAAATGTATTCAGACGAAGCTCTGCACCTAAACGATAATTCATAGTAGAAGCATATAGATTTTTGATAGTTTGATTATCTGCTGTAAAATTAAATTCTTGAGGAGGACTAAGCAATTTTGAAGATTCATAATTAATGAAATCTACGTCAGCACTAATAAAACCAAACTTGCCTACAAAAAATGCAGCTCCTAAAGAAGCACGCAATGGAGTTGTCATATTATAGGTACTTTCTATATCAAGTGTAGTTCCATTTACATCATTCAAAACAATTGGGTCTCCATTTCCATCATCTCCAAAATAAAAATTATTATATAGTGCATCCAAACTTGCATTATATGTATCATTTACAGAAAAATAGGTTGGTGTTGTAATACTTGCTCCTACACGAACAGCATAAACAGGACGGTAAATAACTCCTGCTGTAAGATTTACACCTGTTCCAGAAATAGATAAATTTTCTCCAATTATTAAACTGTTCAATGATTTTATTTGAGTTGGATCTGTTGGTTCACCTGTTACAGTTTCTTCATAGCGTTTTTCTTCACTATATTTGAATGATTGAATTCCTAAGCCTGCACCAAAAAATAATTTATCATTATAATTTCCTCCATAAGAAAAATTCCATTGACTTTGAGAACCTGAATAATCTATTGTTTCACGTTGCAAAGTAGGTGCAATAGGTACAATTGAATAATATGTATTTTGTCCTCCATTATCATAATCAAAGTCCTCATTGATTAAATAGGCATCATAAGCTAGAGCTAATAAATCAGTTGCTCCTTCTGATGGATAAATAGAATTCCAAGGAATTCCATCAGCTTGATTTAAAAAATAATCTATAATAGAATTTTGAGAATTTGTTCCTTCATAACTTGTACGTCTGTGAAAGCTATTCAAACGACTATAAGAAATAGAAAATGCTCCACCTTTATATCCTGATGAATTATTTGAAGGCAAAACAAACGCTCCTCCTAATTGAGAAAAGTTAAAATTTAGTTTTGCATCTTCTGTTGGTGCATTTTGAGAACCTAAATTATAAGTAGCGTCAGAACCTAAAAAAGAAAGTGACGGTGAAAATGTAATTTCAGAACGCTGCAAAAATCCTAAACCAGCAGGATTGACAGAAGCCGAACTAATATCTCCACCAATGGCTGTGGCAGCACCACCAATACCTTGAATACGTGCATTTGCTCCCATGGTAGGAATAGTTTGAGCAAAACGATTGGCATCAATATAATATCCAAAAGCTCCTGATGCTACTGGATTATCTTGAGCAGAAGCAAAGTGTGAATAAAATAAAGTAGTAG
Organism: Bernardetia sp.; assembly: GCA_020630575.1. Classification (GTDB taxonomy): domain Bacteria; phylum Bacteroidota; class Bacteroidia; order Cytophagales; family Bernardetiaceae; genus Bernardetia. The sequence goes on along the minus strand of JAHDBD010000007.1, from coordinate 104,431 downwards.
TTAGAGCAGCTATTCCTATAATTTTCTTTAGAGAAAATTTATTTGGTTGTATAATTTTTATAGTTTTCATTGTATAAGTTAGTTTTAGTAAAATCAATATCTAAAAAGTGTATAGAAAACGATTAGAATAAAAACGTTTTTCTATGTAGTTTAAAAAGTAGATGCAAAAAACATTCAAAAGGTCGCATCGGTCTATCATAAATACCTAACAAACGGGATTAAAAATAGTTAATATCAAAATAATACTACTACAACTTTGACAACTAAATATCAATAAAACTTTATCCCTGAAAAAATTTACTTTTGCAAAAATCTATTGATATAAAACCTCTGAAAATCTCAAAATTTCTTTCTTTGTATTAAAGCTATGTAAACAAATTCGTAGTCGTTCATCTCCTTTTTTTACAGTCGGACTTTTTATAGCACGCACTTCAAAACCTTCTTTTTGTAATTTTGAAGCTACTTTTTGACATTCTTCATTTCCCTTTATTGGAATAATCTGAATAGGTGTTTTTGAAGTATTAAAATTTCTATCAGAGTGTGAATCTAAAAAACATTTACTTTGCAAAACAAACAACTCTATATTATTAGAAAGTTTTTCATTTAATTCTTTTTGATGAATTTGAAGAAAATCTATTGCTTTTTTAATAGAAACTAATTGAAAAAGTGGTGGTGCAGTTGTATAAATAAAAGGTAAAGCAAAATTTATAAGATAATTTATAAGTAGTTCACTTCCCAAAATGACAGCTCCCTGTATTCCAAAAGCTTTTCCAAATGTGTTTACTCTAGCAAAAACTCGTTTTTCTAATCCCAATTCTGCAACTAAACCATTTCCATTTTTTCCAAAAATACCTGTACTGTGTGCTTCATCTACAACTAAATTTACGTTGTATTTTTCACAAATTTCTACCAGTTTTAGTAGTGGACAAATATCTCCATCCATTGAATAAACTGATTCTACAACTACTAAAATAGTTTGATTTGGATTTATTTGATTCTTGTCTTTTATATATAAAATTTTCTTTTCTAAATCTTCTAAATTATTATGCTTAAATGAAAAATGACTTGCATTACTTAATCTATACCCCTCCTTTAAAGACGCATGAACCAAACTATCATACAAAATGACATCATTACGTGTCAAAATAGAGGACAAAAGAGCAACATTTGCATGATAGCCTGAACTAAACAAGAGAGCTTTTTTTGCACTAAAGAAATGAGCTAACTGAATTTCTACCTCTTCAAAATACTCATTATGCCCAGATAAAAGACGAGAACCTGTCGAACCATTCCGAGAGATTTTGAAACGATTACTTTGCAATTTATATTCTTCTAAAATAGTATTTTGTAATTCTTCACTCCGAGCCAAACCCAAATAATCATTCGAAAAAAAATCGATATTATTTGAGTTTGATATAACCAATGAACGCAAATTATTTTCATTTTTGCGTTTATCTAATTGGTTTTGAAGGTGGCTTTCTAAATTATTTTTCAAAATAAATTCGTGATGCTGTTCTTGTTTAAGCATACAAGAGTTTGTATTGGGGATAGTGTAATAAAATTTTTAAACAGAAAAAAAGACTTCATTCCACTTAGAATAAAGTCTTTTTTAATAATAACATTCGCTAAGAGCCATTTACTTGATTGTACTCAAAGCAGCTTCGTCAATTGAACTAACATCTTCTTCTTTAGTCATGTTTCCATCCTTATCAAAACGAAGTGCTTTTGTTTCGCTAATAAAAGCTAAAAAAGTAGTTCCTGTTTCGTTTTCTATTCTTCTGATATGTCCATTTTTACCAGCATGATTAGCTGAAATATATTCTTCGATTTTAGCTGGAGCAGTACCTGGATTAAGAGAAATAATAGTATCAATCCATTTTCCACTTGCATCAAAACGAGCTGATTTTACTTCATTTTCTTGTTGAAAGATAATATTATGTTCTCCATTGATTTCGTGGCAACTAATAACTTTAGCACCTGCAAATTTTTGTTCGAAAGTAGATTTTACATTAGTAGGAATTGTCTGAGCAAATGCAAATGCATGACCTCCAAAAGCAAAAAGAAGAACAAATGAGAGTGAAGCGATAAATTTTAACATAATTAGTATAATATAAAAGATATTAGAATGATGGATAGTATTTTTATTTTTTTAAACTTCTTTGAAGCTATAAATTATTTCGTTGAAACTAAGACAATTATCGTGCAAAGGAATTATTTTTTTTAAGAAATAAAATAATTGAATCTGATTAACATGTAACAAAATATAACAATTATGATAATAACATATTCTGAGAGTTCCAAATTAATAATCATAACAAGACATTGTAATTTTTCTTTTATCGTTTATAAAAGGATTTACAGTTCTTTTACTATGATGTTAATAGAACTAATTGCTATACATTTTCAATTACTAAGGGTTATTTTGGTTCGATAAGTTACAGAAATACTTTTGATATTGCAATTTATCTTATTGAAATTTTAGCGTAAGGCTTTGTCTAATTCTGAATCTGTTTTTAACCAAATTCGTTTTAGATAGCTCTTTTTGATAATTTAATCTGCTACAAAAATAGTATAATTTATTGATTATCAAAAAGTTATCAATATTATTTTGCAAGAAAAATCACTATTTTTTATCGTTTGATTCTTTTTTAGAAAAAAGTCTATCACTAACTTTGTTTAAAAAATAATTTTAGTTTGCGTATTTTTGTAGAATAGAATATGAAAGAATAATAAATTATTAGAAATGAAAAAAGAACTCTCCTTTGTACTTCCTCCAGAAATTGCCTTTGAAAAAGAAGCCTTCGAAAAGTTTATTTATGAAAAATTGGATATTTCCTCAACTACAGAAGATATAACTATCAGACAAACTCGTCGGTCTCTAGATGCTCGTCAGCGAGATTTGAAAGTCAATGTGTGGGCAGAAGTTTTTATTAATGAAAAGGCTACTCCAGCTATTTCTTACAAAAGAGAATATCCAAATGTCAAGAATGCCCCACAAGCAATCATTGTAGGAGCAGGACCAGCAGGCATGTTTGCTGCTTTAAGGTTGGTAGAATTGGGTATAAAACCAATTTTGATAGAACGAGGGAAAGATGTAAAAAAACGAGTTTCAGATATTGCAACTATTAGCCGTCGTCATATTGTCAATCCAGATTCAAATTATTGTTTTGGAGAAGGAGGAGCAGGTACATATTCAGACGGAAAACTCTACACAAGAGCTAAAAAAAGAGGAGATTGGCGTAGAGTTTTAGAGATTTTTGTAGCACATGGAGCAAGTGAAGATATTTTGATAGACAATCATCCTCATATTGGAACAAATAAATTGCCTAGAATTGTAGCCGAAATGCGTCAAAGTATTTTAGATGCAGGAGGAGAAGTTTTGTTTGAAACCAAGGTAACTGATTTTATAATTACAAAAGGAAAAGAAGAAGAACTCAAAGGCGTAGTTTTAGAAAATGGTGATAAAATAGAAGGAATAGGAGTTATTCTGGCAACAGGACATTCAGCTAGAGATATTTTTGAACTTTTGGATAGAAAACAAATTCTGATTGAAGCCAAACCTTTTGCTATTGGAGTTCGTGTGGAGCATCAACAAAAACTAATTGACAAAATTCAATACAAGCGAGAAGAAAGAGATAAATATTTACCTGCTGCATCGTATTCTCTTGTTCAACAAGTGCCTTTTGATAATTTAGAAAAAGGAGTATTTTCATTTTGTATGTGTCCAGGAGGATTTATTGTCCCTGCTGCAACACTACAAGGTGAAGTAGTTGTAAATGGAATGTCGCCTTCAAAACGAAATTCGAAGTATGCCAATTCTGGAATTGTAGTAGCGATAGATGAAAGAGAATGGAATAAAAAATACGCAAAAAAAGGAGCTTTAGCAGGACTTTATTATCAAGAAGAAATCGAAAGAAATGCTTGTCAAGTAGCAGGAAATACTCAAGCTGCACCAGCACAACGATTATTAGATTTTACACAGAAAAAAATATCATCTTCGCTTTTAGATACTTCTTATCAACCTGGACTAATTTCGGTAGAAATGGGAAAAGTATTACCTCCCGAAATTGTAGAGCGTTTGAGAATGGGTTTTAAGGCATTTGATAAAAAAATGAAAGGTTTTTTGACTAACGAAGCACAAATTGTGGGAGTAGAAAGTCGTACTTCTTCGCCTGTTCGTATTCCTAGAGAAAGAGAAACTAATGAACATCCGATTTTGAAACGCTTTTTTCCATGTGGAGAAGGGGCAGGTTATGCAGGAGGAATTGCTTCGGCTGCTATGGACGGAGAAAGGTGTGCTGAAAAATTAGTAGAAATGTATGGTAAATGATTGTGATGAACAAGAGGATGGGGAGTAGGTTAAATAAAATAATTGTTTTTTACGAGCTGCGACATCTTGGATAAAAAATCCGTACTATTTTGGAAATCTTTTTTTAATCTAAAAAACATGAACTTTAAAATGAAAAAAATATCATTCCTTTCACTTGCCTTACTTACTTTCTGTGTTCTTTTCTTTAGTGCGTGTAAAAAAGAAGACGAATTATCTACAAAGGATAAATTCATAGGAAAATGGACGTATGAAACCATTAAATCTACTGAATATGAAAATGGAATCTTTGTAGAAAGTGAAACTGAAGCTATAAATGGAACAACTATTGAATTTAAAGCAAACGGAACTTACGATGCTATATCTGCTGATGAAGATGGCGATTTAGAAAAAGATAGTGGCACTTGGAAGTTAATTGATAATGATAAAAAGTTAATTGTAGGAGAGCAGGGAAGTCCATCTGGTGATACTTTATCAATAGAAGAATTGACAGATAAAAAGTTACGTCTTCTTTATTTATATGAATATACAGAAGATGGAAATACTTATAAATTTGAAAATGAAACAAGTTTTAAAAAATAGTTCTGTCTTTTTTTCAAAATCCATAAAAAACCGTTTCAAAATTTATTTTTTGAAACGGTTTTTTTATGAAAATCAAAATATTGTTTGATTTAGAATTTCTCTAAGTTAGAGAAAAAGAAACTTCCTTCAATTTGTGCATTCTCATCAGAATCTGAACCATGAACAGCATTTGCTTCAATAGATTCGCCATATTTTGCACGAATAGTTCCAGCTTCAGCATCTTTAGGATTAGTTGCTCCGATAAGTTTACGAAAATCTTCAACTGCATTGTCTTTCTCCAAGATAGCAGCAACAATATTTCCAGAAGACATATATTTACAAAGATCACCATAGAAAGGACGTTCTTTGTGTACTTCGTAAAACTGTCCAGCACGCTCTTCAGAAAGACGAGTAATTTTTGCAGCTACCAAACGGAAACCTGCAGCTTCAATCATTGCTAAAATATTGCCTGTATTGTTTGCGCCAAAAGCGTCAGGCTTAATCATTGTGAAAGTACGGTTAGTTGCCATAATTTTTCTAATTCAATTTTAAGTAAAAAATATTTTTGTGAGTTTTCTTCTAATATTCAATTACAAGAAAAAATCAATGGCGCAAAAGTACACTTTTTTATCTAAAAATAAGAATTGATAAGCATAAATTATTTTCATTAGAAAGGCTAGTTTTTAATCTGATAGGACAACAAAATTTTAATGTATTAAAAATTCTTAGAATAATTTAATTTTGCAAAAATAAAATTCAATTATATATTATTTTTCTAAAAAAATAATGTTACTTTATGTCTTTTTTAAGATTATTTAAACAATACTACTTACCTTTGCATTTGTATTTATTAACCTCAATATTACATCTAAAAATTTACTAATGAGTTACTCTACTTTCTGCAAATATTATTTTGATAAAATAGTATTTGTAGGCATTTTGCTTGCTTGTTTTATAACAGCTACCAACTATTCTTATTCTCAAAATGATTCTGCAAGTATAAATTTTGAAGAATATCAACCCTTACAATCCAAAGGAACTGTTCCTCAAGATTTTCTACTATCTGTAAGTGAACGTTATGTAGCCAAAAATCAGGCTATTGGAGAAAATATAGATAAAAAAACAGCTAAAAATATCGACCAATTTAACCTTCAAAGTAGCTTTTCTCTCAAGCAATTATTGTGGAGTGGAAATGTACTTTTTGGAGATGAGGTAAGTGAGTATTTGAATGAAATTGCTTCTAAATTATTAAAAGATGATGAAGAGTTACGCAATAAAGTTCGTTTTTACATTGTAAAATCACCTGTTCCAAATGCTTTTGCAAATCCAGATGGAGCGATTTTTATTAATTTAGGCTTAGTGGCTCGTGCTGAAAATGAGGCTCAATTAGCTTATATTTTAGCTCACGAAATTACACATTATGTAAAACAGCACAGTATTAATCAATTTCTTTTTGGGAAAGAAGTCAATAGCAAGAAAAAGAAAAATGCCTTTCGTTTTGATAACAAATCAGATGAGCTGTATGCCAAAAGACTTGTACAAAGTAATTATTCAAAAGAACACGAAATAGAAGCTGATACGTATGGTTGGGAACTTTTCAAAAATACTGAATATGACCTTTTGGCAGCAGCAAAAACATTTGATATGCTTCAAAACACTCGTCAGCCATTTGATACATTAGTTTTTGAAAGTAAATTCTTAAATAATTCTTACATTCAGCTTCCTGATAGCACTTATTATATGGATACAGTGCATATTGTAGAGCGTGAAGAATTAGATTCAGCAGAATTAGAAGAACTTTTAGCATTGAGTACGCACCCAAGCGCAGCCGAAAGACAGGAGTTAGCAATGAAAAGAATGAACGAAAGTGGAGCTACAAATGGAGGAAAAGAATACGTGATTTCTAAAGAAAAATTTGAACTTGTACAAAAAATAGCTCGTTTTGAGCTTTGTCAATTATATCTTTCTGATGCAAAATACATAGATGCGCTCTATCATACTTTATTACTTCAAGAACAATATGGAGATAGTAAATATGTCCAGATGTCGCTTACAAAGGCACTATATGGTATTGCAAAATATGATAATGCCAAAGCTCGTATTTATTTAGATCAACTCTATAGCCGAATGGATTGGAATGGTAGAAATTGGTATTTTGCTTTAGAAGAATTAGATGATTATCAGCTTACTGTTTTGGCTTTGGCGCATTGTTTTGAAATGCTTGATAAATATCCTAGTGAGGCTTATCTCAAAAATGCAATTCCTAGCCTTTTGATGGATATGAAATTACATTATGATGATTTTAGTAAAGGAAAAACAGTAGGCAAAAAGAAAAATCAAATCAATTATACAGAAGATTTGATGTACCCTGCTTGGCAAAAAGTTCAAGCTCATGCAGAATTTGAAGAGCTACGCAAACAAGGAGACAGACTTTATTTGGAGCATCAAAAAAATGAAAATAGAAGAGAAGAGGGAATGTCTGATGTGGAAGCCAAACGATTGAGTGATAATCTTACTCAAGGTTATGCACTCGGAATTAATAAAATTATTATGGTAAATCCATTTTATGTCCGTTTAGATACTCGTAAAAAACAACCATTAGATATTTTTACTACTGACAGTATGCAAAATGTATTTAATCAAGAATTAGAGCAGAATAGTGAAAATCTAAAACTAGATATAGTTTCTTTAAACCCAAGTGCTTTTGGAGAAAATGACGCTGAAAAATTCAATGATTTGGCTATCATCAACTCATGGTATAAAGAAATGGGAGAATCAAATGTAGACATGATTGCGAGTAACTACGATGCTTTACAGGATTTATCAAAGAAATATGACACTCCTTATCTTACTAGAATGGCTGTGATAGATGCAAAAGTGAAATTCAGAACTGCGCCAGTATTTATGTCTGTTTTTTTCCTTCCTGTTCTTCCTTATGTGGTTTATCGTCAAGCTACTAGACACGAATCTATTTATATTACGCTTATGCACGACATCAATACAGGAGAAGTGAAAATGATTCAAGGAAGTAGGTCTAATACTTCTATCAAGAAGAAAAACTTATCTGACATTACTCGTTCACACCTTTTCCAAATCAAACGTAAAAAAAGATAATTACTTTAAACCTATTTCTTAAAAAAACATTTTATGAAAAATATATTTATTTTTAGTGTGTTTGCTATTTTATTTTTTATGGCAAATACTACACAGGCACAAGACTATTTCAAAGAGCGTCGCTATGAAGGAATTGATTTTACAAAGCGTAATGCAAAAAAATACTACGTTACTATCTCACGTAAAAAATATGAGTTAGTAGACAAAGAAGAAGAGTTATTTTTAGGTCAGAAAATTTCTTTTGAGAAAAATCAAAGGCTTTTTTATATAAAAAGACAAAAGAAAGCCATGACCTTTAAAGAGACAATCAACTTTATGAAATATGTAGGTAATGAAGAGTCTGCTAAGCAGCTTCAAAATAGTTTAACTATGTATAAAATGGGTTATTCTTCCATTACACTTGGGACTATTGGAATAGGGTTAGCCATTTTCTTACCGAGTGAAACGGGAATAGAAGATGGGGAAGGAAGGAATCTTGTTAAAACAAAACTTATCTCGTTAGGAGCCGGAGCTATGCTTTACGGAGTAGGGTATTTGTTTTATAGAGGGGGCAATAACTCTGCTCAAAAGGCAGTTCGTTACCACAACAAAAATGTACGCAAGTTTTCAAAACCTGTAATTGCAAAAAATGATTTTATGCCTTCTAATTTAGGTTTTAAATCTGTCCGTACAAACTTATTAAATCCAACTCCTGTGCCTACTTTAAGCATGTCTTGGAATTTCTAATCCTTTGTAAATAATTTATGTGTATAAAAGACTTCCCAGTCTCTTTGGATTAAAAATCAGTTATTTTATATTCAGACTAGAAAGTCTTAAATGCTTACACTCCACAACTTGAATTAGATAGTAGAAAAAAAGGTAATTGAAACAATAAAAATTTCAATTACCTTTTTTCTATACAAATAGTTCTATGAATATTATTTTTTTCCAAAAGATTCCATTATTTCTTCTGAAATAGACATATTAGAAAATCCTCCATCGTGATACAGATTTTGCATTGTTACTTTCTTAGTAAAATCTGAAAAAAGCGAAATTACATAATCAGCACATTCTTGAGCAGAAGCATTTCCTAAAGGCGACATCTTATCTGCATAATCCATAAAAACATCAAGTCCACTAACACCTAACCCTGCAGTTGTTGCAGTAGGAGACTGTGAGACTGTATTTACTCGTACTTTTTTGGATTTTCCTAAACGATAGCCATAGCTACGAGCAATCGATTCTAAAACTGCTTTTGCCTCTGCCATATCCCCATAATGTGGCACAGTTCTTTGAGCAGCAATATAAGTAAGTGCAACAATCGATGCCTCATCGTTCAAAACATCCATTTTTTCTGCTACTTGAAGCATTTTGTGAAAAGAAAGTGCTGAAATATCAATAGCTTTTAATGTCCAAGCATGGTTTAAGTCGTTGTAGTCTTTTTTCTTACGAATATTTGGACTCATTCCGATAGAATGTAATGCAAAATCAAGTTTTCCCCCTAAGTGTTCAGTTGCTTTTTCATATAAGTTTTCCCAGTCTTCTATCGAAGTAGCATCAGCAGGAATAACAATTGTATTACATTTATCAGCTAGTTCTTGAATTGTTCCCATTCTAAGAGCAACAGGAGCATTGGTTAAGACAAACTTTGCGCCTTCTGCATGTGCTGTTTCTGCAATTTTCCATGCAATAGAATTTTCGTCTAAAGCTCCTGAAATAATACCTACTTTTCCTTTGAGTAAATTATACATAAGTTTCTTAATTGTGTTTGCTAAGTTAGAATCCTTGTTGATGTTTTACAGCTCAACAACGGATAATTATATATTGAATTAATTTAAACTAGATTTTATCTGAATCATCATTCCATAAACAATCAATGTTTGTGCTGTCACATAAGTAAACATTACAAAAACAGGTGCATAAGGAATAGTAAAGTTTTTGACAAAAATATCTATTGCAAGTAACGAATCTGAAACCATAAATAAAAATGCACCGAAAAAAACATATTCAGCACTTGCTTTCAGAACCTTTCCTGTACGTTCCATTGCCATAAAGGCCATCGTTACAATAACTAAAACATATAGAGGAACAGCCACCAACATAACAGTATCTAACCACTTGTATAAAAATGTAAGCATCAAAACAGCTGTTCCAACAAAAGGAATAGCACGAATAAGTAATGTTTTGGTTGCACCTAATTCTTTATTCTGCAATGATTTTTTGAAAGTAAGAATATACAAGATATGAGAAACCAAAAAACTGCCCAAGCCAAGCATGAAAAATAATGGATTGTAGGATTGAAAGAGCAACAGAACATCACCTAACCAAGCCAAAAAAAGTGCTATCATAATAAAATTGATAAGGCTTTTCTTAAAGGATTTATTTACTTCTTTAGTATTGAGATAAAAATAAACTCCTAAAATAGGAATAAGAAGTGGTTTAGACGCTAATTCTAATACAAAATCATATTTATAATTGGCATACAAATTTAAGACTATGAAAAAAGCCAATATATAAAGCAGCCAAGTGTGTTTCGATTCAAAGTATTTCATTATTGGAGTTCACAGTTTTAATTTTTTGTTTAATTCTTTAGAAAGCTCAAAAATACTCTTTTTTCTATTGTGTATCATTCTGTAAATGATTTTTTCCACAAAAAAACCTAAGAATTTCTAATAAATAGAATTCTTAGGTTTTTAGTTAGAAACAAAAAGCTATATTGTTAAGCTAAAGTTTGTAAAGTTAGATTACTTAACTTCTACTTCAGCACCAGCTTCTTGAAGTCTTTTAGACATATCATCAGCTTCAGCTTTAGATGCGCCTTCTTTAACTGCTTTAGGAGCAGTATCAACTAATTCTTTCGCTTCTTTCAAGCCAAGACCTGTAAGTTCACGAACTAATTTTACTACTGCTAATTTAGATCCACCAGCAGCTTTCAAAATTACGTCAAATTCAGTTTTTTCTTCTGCTTCTTCAGCAGCACCAGCAGGACCTGCCATCATTACAGCACCACCACCAGCAGGCTCTATACCATACTCGTCTTTCAAAATGTCTGCAAGCTCGTTAGCTTCTTTTACTGTAAGACCAACAAGTTGTTCTGCGATTGCTTTCAAATCTGCCATTATAGTATCTATTTAATTGAGGTTCGTAAATAAATAAGTCTTTTAAAAATAAAGACTTACTGTATATAAAAAGGTTGAATAAATGTGTTTGAATAAAATTCTAACTTGATTTATTCGGTTAAAAAAGAAATACAACTTGGAAGCAGTATTTTGAATTAAATAATCAGAGTAATTAAGTAGTTTCTTCCTTAGTTGCCATTTTGTATAAAAAATAATTTATACAACTACTTACTTTGATTATTCTTGTAATTGTCTGAATAATTGTCTTTTTATAGAGATTTCATTATAAAAATTCTACAAATAGATAGTTATTACTCGCCTTTTTCAGCAATTCCTTTAACCATTGCTGCCACACGACCACCACCACTAATAATAGCAGAAGTAAGACGACGAGCAGGAGATTGAAGAAGCATAATAACATCACCCAATACTTCATCTTTAGATTTGATTTCACTAAGCATGTCGAGTTGATTCTCGCCAATGAAAAGTGCTGTTTCTACTGATGCAGCTTTAAATTTAGGTTTTTCTGATTTGTTCTTTTTACGGAAATCTTTAATGATTTGCGCTGGAAGTTTTGCAGTTTCAGGAGAGAACATAATAGCAGAGAAGCCTCTTAAAGCTCCTTTTTCTACTAATGGTTCGAAGTCTCCTTCAATTTGCTCTAATGCTTTACGAATAAGTGTATTTTTAGCTACACGGTATTCTATGCCTTTCTCAAAACAAGCACGGCGAAGTGCATTTGTTTGAGCAACACTCATTCCAGAAGAATCAGTTACATAGAAATTCGCTGAATTAGAAAACTTCTCCACCAAATCCTTAACTACTTGTGTTTTTTGATCACGATTCATAGTATTATTGAGTTTTGTGGTGGAATAAATTATAGACCTTTGATAGACGATTTGTCAATCTTTACAGATGGACTCATTGTTGTCGAAAGGTGGACACTTTTCATATAAGTACCTTTTGCAGTTGCAGGCTTCAAACGAATAAGCGTAGTGAGTAATTCACTTGCATTTTCTTTAAGCTGTTGTGCTGTAAAAGAAGATTTACCAATACTTGCATGAATAATACCCGTTTTATCAACACGGAAGTCAATTTTACCAGCCTTTACGTCCGTAACAGCTTTAGCTACGTCCATTGTAACAGTACCAGCTTTCGGGTTTGGCATAAGACCACGAGGTCCTAAAACTCTACCCAAACGACCGACTTTCGCCATTACAGTTGGCATTGTAATAATAACATCCATATCTGTCCAGCCACCTTCAATTTTAGCGATATAATCGTCTAAACCTACCATATCAGCACCTGCTTCTTTGGCTTCGGCTTCTTTGTCTGGAGTAACAAGAGCAAGTACACGTACCTGCTTACCTGTTCCGTGAGGAAGAGTAACCACACCACGAACCATTTGGTCTGCTTTACGTGGATCTACACCTAGACGTACATCAATATCAACAGAAGCATCAAATTTAGCAAGGTTAATTTCCTTTACTAATTCAGTTGCTTTGTCTAAGACATACTCTGCTTGTGCATCGTATTTTGCAAGAGCTTCCTTACGTTTTTTAGTTAATTTTGCCATAACATTATTGTAGTCAAACGATCAAATTTAATTAATCTCCTACGTTTAATTTTGTGAATAAAAATATTCTTTTCCTCTACTACCTTGTAATTAAAATTTTAATTATTCAGCAGTTTCCCAAGGAGCTTTTCCAGTAACGTTCAGACCCATACTTCTAGCCGTACCAGCTACCATTTTCATAGCAGAATGTACAGTAAAGGCATTTAAGTCTGGCATTTTCGTTTCGGCAATAGTCTGGATTTGATCCCAAGTTACTTTACCTACTTTTTCACGATTTGGAACGCCTGATCCTTTTTTCACTTTTGAAGCCTCAATTAAGAGAGCCGCAGCAGGAGGAGTTTTGATGATAAAGTCAAAAGAACGATCGCCAAAAACTGTAATCTCTACTGGCAAAGTCTGTCCCATACGGTCTTGAGTCAGCGCATTGAAACGCTTACAAAATTCCATAATATTGACACCTTTTGCACCAAGAGCAGGACCTACTGGAGGAGCAGGATTAGCTTGACCACCTTTTACTATGACTTTAAGTTTAGCACTTATTTCCTTTGCCATGATTGTGAAACGGTTGTTGTGATGTAATTATTGAATTATTTAGAATAAACTAGTCCTCTTAAATAACTTCAAGTAACTACTTTACAGATTACTAACAAATGCTACAATACTGATAATTTAGTTTGTTAAAAGTTTGGGAGATAATCGTGGAAGCTTCATATCTAAAAACTATAATTTTAACTACTAAATTTTTTGGAGACAAATCTATAAGCAAGTTGTAGCTCTTAGTTTATAGATTTATATTTTTAAGAATTTTGAATAATTACTTTCCATTTATTCAAAATGATTTTTTCCTTTATTTTACAAAATTATTCTTCTTTTTGTACTTGAGAATAGTTTAGTTCTACTGGCGTACTTCTTCCAAAAATCTTAACAATTACACTCAGTTTTTTCTTTTCTTCTTGATGTTCCTCAATAGTTCCATTAAAACCAGCAAAAGGACCTTCCATTACTTTAATAGATTCCCCTACCATAAACTGAGTATCATCTTTTACTTCATCTTGGTCTGCAGCTTCTACTTTTCCTAAGATGCGAGCTACTTCCGAATCTCTCATTGGAAGAGGTTTATCGGTTAGAGGTTGTCCATCTACTCTTAAAAAACCAATAACACTAGGAAGATTGATCAATTGGTGAATAAGTTCTCCACTATTTGGCGAGTCTAAATCTACGTGTACAAGGACATAACCAGGTAAGTAATTACGTTCAACCGCTACTTTTTTTGTTTTTCCATCTTTCGCTTTACGAATTTGGAATACTTTTTCAGTAGGATTAATGATTTGACCAAAATATTCTTGTAGATTATTGATAACTATATCTTTTTCAAGATATTCTTTCACGCTGCGTTCTTTTCCAGAAACAACACGCAAAATGTACCATTTGAGTTCGCCCATAATTTTTTAGGAGTGAGTTGTAAATTGTTGGTAATTTTTTGAAGTGTAATTCCTTTTTATTGGAATGAGTTATAAATCTCACCTAAACCAAATTGGAAGGCTTGATCCATTGCAAAAACGATAAGTGCAAAGATAAGTGATGCAACAAGCACAACTACAGAAGTCTGTTGAAGACTTTTGAATGAAGACCAAGTTACATGTTCGGTCATCTCATCACGAGATTCTTGCAAAAATTCGATTACTTTTTTCATACTGAATTTAATTTGTCTTATCGGTAAGTTAGTCTTTAGACTTTTTTCTTAGAATAAATTCTATTAGAGCAAAAAAAACTCTAAAAAAAGTGAGTTTGATAGATTTTACGTTCATTAAAAACGTGCTATCAAACTCACTATATTGTAAATATTTAGAAAAAATCAATCAATTTATACTAAATCAAATTACATATTATTTGCACGAGCGGAGGGGCTCGAACCCGCGACCTGCGGTTTTGGAGACCGCTGCTCTGCCAACTGAGCTACACTCGTATATTATTAGTTGCCTTTAATGAAGTGCAAAATTACAATTTATTTTTGAATTTGCAAATTTATTTAAAAAATATTATTGTATTTGAATTTTGACTTTCCAGCATAGCTTGATAATAACTTTACCTCAAAAAAAGAGGTTGACCTTTTCGGACAACCTCTTTTAAATTTATTGTTTAGTGAGAGTTCAATTATTTAGTATCCCACCACAACTTTGTATTCAATACATCTGCTCCTTGAGTAGATACAGCTTGAGTATAATTTGTTTTATTTGAAGATTGCTCATTAAGAGGATAAGGGAAGCGAGCAGGAATTTCTCCATTTCCTTCTAATGCACCAGCAGCAGGCTCTTGAAGAATACCAAAGTCAAGACGACGATATTCAGCCCATGCCTCTAAGCCCTGCATATAAAGAGCTATCCACTTTTGTTGCCCTATGATTACATTCCACTCTTCACCACTAGCTTTCAATGCTGAGTAATTAACAGTTGGCTGAGCAATATAAGCAGCTATATCTGAATCTGATAAGCTACCACCACTCCAATAATTCATAGATGCTGTAATACCTTGGTTATAGTATTCTGCTGCTGAACCTGCCGAAACAAACCCTCTTTCAACACCTTCTGCTAATAAGAACTGTACTTCTGCATAAGTCATAAGTATTCCTGGAGATGTTGGCTGTAAAACTAACTCAGAAGGTTGTGAAATTCCTTCATCAGCAGTATTTGCTGCATCATTCTCTGTTAATCCATATACTTCTCCTACGTATTGCACATTAAGAGGATCAGTAGGAGAACTTGATACTGTTGGTTCAGCATAAAAGTTAACTCTTGGATCATTTAGTTCTAATAATTCATTTATGAAGATGTTACTCATGGCAAAATCTGCACGAGTTTTACGATCTTGATTTAAAGGATTATTATTAGGAGCTGCTGAAAGATAATTGAATAAAGCATTATCAGCACTACTTTGAAATACACCAGCAGATACTGCTGACGAAACTGTTTGTTGAGATAATGATGGAGATACATCAGCAATTCTCATTCCTACTCTTAATTTCAAAGAATTACCGAATAAACGCCACTTATTCATATCACCATTATATATAGCATCACCTGCTACTGCAGTACCACTTGGATTAATAGCTGCTATTGCTTCATTAAGTTCGTTTATAATACCAGTATATATTTCTTCTTGCGAATCATATTTTGGATATAAAAACTCATCAGGATTTCCTGCTTGAGAATAAGGAGCAGCTCCCCATGTATCTGTAATCACCTGATACATATAGGCACGCAAAATCTTCGCTACTGCAATTTGATTTTCAGGAGCTCCAAATCCTTCATAGTCCTCAGGACTCTCTGTATTCAAACGAATGATTTCATTCAAATCAGTAATTACACCTGCATAATAGCGAGACCATAAGGTATTGGTTTGTGCAGTACGAAATGCATAACGACTTTCAGAAGAATATTGATTAGATGCCCAATACTGAGAAAGTTGCATTCCTCTTCTTCCATTTGCCCATTCATCCCAAATATTATCTACTAATACTTTCTCTGCTGATGTAAGCAAGAAAGAAGTGGATGCTCTACTTGGCTCGTTAGGATCTATATTAGTGTCTTCTGGTGGGTTACAACCAAACATAAAAGTTGCTAAAGAAGCTGCTACTAAAGTATGTTTATATTTTTTTATTATTTTTATCATCTTGAGTGTAAATTTTATAATTAGAACAGAGAATAGTTTAGAAAGAAAGACTTAAGTTGAATCCCCAACTACGTTCGCCTGGAAGCTGTCCACCTTCAAAACCTTGAACATTACCTGCACTTACACCATCTTGAGGATCAATATGTGGTGTATTACGGAATAAAATGGCTACATTTCTAGCAACAAATGATAAAGAAGCTCTCTGGAATGGAGTTTTGCCAGTTAATGTTTTAGGGAAAGTATAACCAAATTGAATCTCACGAAGTTTGACGTAACTAGCATCAAAAACATTTAGAGAAGAACTTGCACGATAATAATCTTGCCCCCAAGTTATTGCATTAATTGTTGTTGAATTCTGACTACCATCAGAGATAGGATATCCATCTTCATTAACTCCTGTTTGAACTACAGCATCAATAATGACACCATCCTCACGCATAGAGCCTTCTGCTGTTTCTTCCAAAACGCCACTATAATGTCCCCACATATTAGTTAAAGAATATATACTACCACCCATTTGTCCATCAATTAATACACTTAACATAAAGTTTTTATAGTTGAAAGTATTATTAATACCACCTGTCCAATCAGCCATAATTGAAGGACCGACGCCTAAAGTAGGTTCTAAAACATAACGTCCGTTTGTACCTACAATATAGCTACCATCTGTATGCTTTGCTATTGTAGGACCTACAAATACTCCATAAGCTTCTCCCTCACGAGCTTCTAAGAATACTCCAAAAAGACTAGCCAAACGAAGTGTACTTACTCCTTCAGTTAATTCAACAACTTTGTTTCTATTTCTCGCCCAGTTAATAGTTGCATCCCAAGTAAAACCAGAAGGAAGGCGTAATACTTTTAAGTTTAACATTGCTTCTATACCTTTATTTGATACAGAACCAGCATTAATAACAGTAGTAGTATAACCAGTAGTTGGAGAAACAGGAACTCCAAAGATTTGATCTTCTGTTGTAGAGTTGTAGTAAGTTACGTCAAGACTAACTCTGTTTTTGAAAAGACTAACTTCTGTTCCAATTTCCCAAGAATTAGTTTTCTCTGGAAGCAAGTTAGGATTATTTCTTGCGTTAGGCACTGTCATGTTACCATTGCTACCAAAATTTTGTTCTACTTCATAAGTCGTTGCAATACGATATGGATCTGTATCATTGCCTACTTGACCATAACCAGCACGAATTTTTCCGAAAGTAAGCCAATCAGCTTCAAGTTTTTCAGAGAAAATAAAACTACCTGTAACCGAAGGATAGAAATAAGAGTTATTGCCACTTGGAAGAGTTGAAGACCAGTCATTTCTACCTGTAACATCTAAGTAGAAAGTAGATTGATAACCAAATGAAGCACTAGCAAAAATAGAATTTACTATTTTTTCATTACTGTAATCTACAATTTCTGGAGTACCAGCAGAGTTACCTACATTGAAATAATTAGGAACATTCAAACCATCTTGTGTACCTGCAAAATTACGATTATAAGCTCTGAAACGTCTATTAGCCCCAAGCATAGCAACTAAACTCAATGACTCTGTTAAGTTACGATTAGCATTAAGAATGAAGTCAAAGTTATTATCTGTAACTGTACGTACATCTTCTTTATAATAAGGTATGTCCTGAGAACCTATTGCTTGTCTTTCCTCTCTACGGTCAGTATATGTATCAACCAAGCCACGCCCAGTAGCACTTAACCAAGGTAAAATCTGATAAGTTAGGGTAGCATTACCATAAATTCTATCTCTTTGGTCTTCTGAATAGTTCTGATTAATTGACCAATATGGATTATCAAAATAATTAGGAGCAGCATTATTTGCACTCTTTCTGTTCCAAGTAAGTTGAGAACCATCACTAGCAATATAATTATTACGTAAACGTTCTGTGTCTAATTGACGTTGATACCACTGATTAAACATAGACATAATACCTGCACCATATCCCGTTTGAGGACGTCCTTTTCCTTGTTGATTTACATAGTTGAAACCTACACTAGCACTCAACTTATCAGATAGTTTTGAGCTACCATTGAAGCTAAGTGTATTACGTTTAATCTCTGAACCAGGATAAGTTCCTTGCTGATCTACATTTGTATAAGACAATCTAAAAGTAGCTGCTTCACTACCTCCAGAAAGAGCTAAACTGTTACTAAACATACTTCCTGTTTCGAAAAAGTTTCTTACATTATCAGGACTCGCTACTAAAGGGCGTGCCTTACCAAAGTTTTCTGTATCTTCAGGATTAAAACTATCCCAATGACGAGCCATAATAGATCCGTCTAGAGGTGCACCCCAACTACCATCTAATCCGTAATTAAGAATAGTATTTCCATTCTCATCTGTTATAGGATTTCCATCTGCATCAGTTAATATAGCTGCTCCATATTTGTTTTGATAATCTGGTAATATATATACATTTTGAAATTGAATTCCACTATTAAAAGTTACACCAATTCCTTTACGTTTTGCACCTTTTTTTGTAGTGATAAGAATAACGCCATTTTGTCCACGTGAACCATATATAGCACTTGCAACAGCCCCTTTCAAGACGTTTACAGATTCAATATCGTTTGGATTGATATCTTGTGCAGCATTTCCATAATCTATACCACCACCACCACGAGCTTGGTCAGTAGTTGTAAAGTTTGAGTTATCAATAGGTACACCATCAACAACAAATAAAGGTTGGTTTTGACCTGTGATAGAGCTATTACCTCTAATAACCACACGAGAAGAACCACCAATAGAATTAGAGCCTGTGATTTGAACACCAGCAATTTTTCCATTCAGAGAGTTTACTACGTTCATTTCTCTAGCTTGAGTAAGATCATCTCCTTTTATTTCTTGAGTTGCATAACCTAAAGATTGTTTTTCTCTAGACACTCCAAATCCAGTAACAACAACAGTTTCCAATTGTGAATCTTCAGCTAGTGTTACATCAATACTTGTACGACCTGCTATTTCTACTTCTTGTGTAGCATATCCTACAAAACGAAATACAAGTATTTCACTTCCAGCAGGTACGGTAATAGAGTATTTACCCTCTAAATCGGTAGTTGTACCTGTATTTGTTCCTTTTACCTGTACAGTTGCACCAGGTAAACCACCTTGAACAGCGTCTATTACTGTACCAGTAATTGTTTGCTGTGCCCAAGCTGAACCGATCAGCATAAGACTCATTAGCGCACTTAGTAATAATTTTCTCTTCATGAGATTAGTTAATGTTAGTTTAAATAAACAATTGATCAGAATTATATTTTTCGGAAGGTTGCTTTATAGAAAAACGTTAAGGCAATATAACAATAATGTTAGATTAAAACAATTTTTTATAAAAAGCGTTAAAACGAAATTTACTTAAAACTGACTTTCCTTCAAAGAAGGAAATAGAAAAGATAGTAAATCTATTTTTTTAGTAAAAAAGAAGACATCTCTTTTTTACTAAAAAAAAGCTGTTTGAATAATACTTAAAACAATTATTTGGTTATTAAACAAATATACCAAATAAAAATAATATGTAAGTCTTCAAACATATTTTTCTATCCTGCCATAAAAGTATATCATATCTCTTAATAATCCAAAATAAATGCTAATAAATTATGAGGTATTTCTACTAATTTATAATGAGTTTAAAATAGCTGTTTAAAAGTAATACCTTTAGATATTTTACTTTTTTTTTATCATGAAAATAACCTGTTAGTTAAAAAATAACTTAAATCCATCTAGTCTTGTCTATTTTACCACAAAAAAGGTATACAATCTCTATATAGCTCATTTGCATTTCGTAATTTTGAACTTTAGTTATTTCTAACTCTTCAACTTTTTATTTATTCTATGATTTACTTAGATAATTATTCATTTGCTGACAAAACAGCTCTAGTTCGTGTAGATTTTAATGTTCCTTTAAAAGAAGAAAATGGTAATTTTATAATTACAGATGACACTCGTTTGAAGGCTGCTTTGCCTACTCTCAAAAAAATACTAAAAGATGGAGGCAAAATTGTTTTGATGTCGCATTTGGGCAGACCCAAAAATGAAGGAGAAACACAAGAAGAAGGAAAAGGAGAAAATAAATTTTCTTTGAAACATATTGTAAAATACTTGAAAGAACATCTGAACACAGAGATAAAATTTGTAGAAGATATTACAAGTGATAAAGCCTTAGAAGAATCTAAAGAACTCAAAAAAGGTGAAGTTCTTTTATTAGAAAATGTCCGTTTTTATAAAGCAGAAACCAAAACAGAAAATGATAATCATACAGAATTTGCTAAAAAATTAGCTCTTTATGGAGATGTATATGTCAATGATGCCTTTGGAACAGCACACAGAAAACATGCATCAACAGCAACAGTAGCTGATTTTTTTGATAAAAAAGATAGAGTTTGTGGATATGTAATGCAACAAGAGCTAGAAAATGCCAAGAAAGTATTAGGAAATCCAGAACGCCCTTTTGTGGCAATTATGGGAGGTGCAAAAATTTCTGATAAAATAATGGTTATTGAGAAATTATTAGACAAGGTAGATGCCCTTATTATAGGAGGTGGAATGGCATATACGTTTTTTAAAGCAGAAGGAGGAAAAATCGGAAGCTCGCTAGTAGAAGAGGATAAGTTAGAATTGGCTAGTGAACTTTTAAAGAAGGCAAAAGAGAAGAATGTGAAAATTTATTTACCAAAAGATTCGGTTGCAGCCGATAAATTTGATAATAATGCAACGACAAAACTCGTAAATAATACAGAAATTCCTGACGGATTTATGGGATTGGATATTGGAAAAGAAGCACAAGAAGAGTTTTCTAATGTGTTGAGAAATGCAAAAACAATCATGTGGAATGGTCCAATGGGAGTTTTTGAGATGTCAAATTTTGCAACAGGAACTAAGAAAATTGCTGAAGCCTTAGTGCAAGCAACAGAAAATGGAGCATATTCACTTATTGGTGGTGGAGATTCGGCAGCAGCTATCAACCAAATGAATGCAGGAGATAAAGTTTCTTATGTTTCGACAGGTGGTGGTGCGCTTTTAGAATATTTGGAAGGAAAAGAATTACCAGGAGTAACAGCTTTAGAAGGATAATTTTTTAGTTATTTATTGACTTAACCCTAAGAGATTTAAATTGAGATTTAAATTTCTTAGGGTTTTTTAGTAGATAGATTTTTTCTATTTGATTTAGCTTTTTATTATATTGAGATAAAATTATTCTACTCTACAAATACACATAAAAACAATATACGTATGAGGACTATGCAACAATGGCTTGATAAATATGGAGAAAGCCATCAAAACCACACCAATAAAATGATTCATTGGATTTGTGTGCCTACTATTTTTTTTAGTGTGTTAGGGCTTCTTTGGAGTATTCCACATCAGTTTTTGATGGATTTATTCCCATTTATGGGAAGTTTTGCTAATTTTGCGACTATTTTTTGTATTGCTTGTTCTATTTTTTATTTGCGTCTGTCTTTTCCTATTTTTTTAGGAATGATTGGAATTGCTATTGTTTATCTCTCAATTTGTAATTGGATTTATACTATTCCTAATCTCTCTCTTTGGGTGGTCTCACTAACTATTTTCGTGGTAGCTTGGATAGGGCAATTTATTGGACATAAAATTGAAGGCGAAAAACCTTCTTTTATAGATGATTTGAAATTCCTTTTGATTGGTCCTGCTTGGTTACTTTCTTTTGTTTTTCGTAATTTGGGAATAAAATATTAATTTATTGGAGGTCAGACATAATCAACAAATGACTTTTTGTAGTCTACAATACACATAAGTATTGTTAGATTCAAATAAAAAAGCTATACAATTTCTCTTGTATAGCTTTTCTAGTTCTTAACTTGCTTTATTCTATCAATTTCTATCTAAAGGAATCACTTTACCAGGTTGTTGTCTATCTACAACTCCTTTTTCTACAAGCATGTGTTGTATTTGTTCGGCTTTCTTTTTACTCCAATAGTTTCCATACAAAATTTTGAATGTAAAATCAGGACCATAATGATCAACTTTTATGTAAGCTTCTCTATATCCTTCTTCGATAAGCATTTCACAAAATTCTTGCGCCCCTTCTTGTTCTGGAAAATCTGTTAGATGAATTACCCAACGCCGTTTATCTATCCTATGTCCTTTGTGGTCATACATAAAATCATTTTTGGGGTCAAAGGGTTGATAAGGAGGATAGAAAGTTGCAATTTCTAATACTTTATTATCTTTTTTGAATGGCATAAACCAATCATACTGCAAGACAGAAAATTCTTGTATATCTTCATCCACAGGTTTTACATACAAATAATAGGGATTACCATCTTCTTCTTTTTCCATTCTTGCAAGGTCTCCATTTACTGTTGGTGTGTAAACAGTTATAAGAATATTCGAACGACGATCATCTTCTGGGGATTCTACAAAACTCTCAGGAGTTTTTGGGAGAGCTGTAAGAACATCCATTTTTCCATCAAAGTTAAAATCACCAAATGATTCTATTCCTGGCAAAATACTATTAAAAGCATAGGCTACTACCTTATTGGGGTCAGTAATATCAAACAGATTATAACATTTGAAACGACAGCCTTTGGTCATACACTCCTCACTCAAAGTATAAAAACAAAGATATTTCCTACCCAAAAAATCAAATTCATATACATCTAAAAAAATACTTAAATATTGAACTAATGAACGCTCAATACTACAATAAAATTTAAAGTGTTGTCCATTTATATAAACTCCTGTTGGAGCTGGATTTATAATTGGATGATACTGAGGTCCATTAAGTACATATAAAGCAATCGGAATACTAGACCCTTGATAATCTGTAAAACTAGTATCCTTCTTTTCTCTAGGAAGTGAAGGAGTAGGGTGCATTGTAATAGTAACAGGTTCTTGACTAAGTTGTGCTATTTTATAATCTTGTGCCAAAACAGAAGATTTAGGTAGCATAAGTGAACCAATAAATAAAATAAATACGATTATATTTTTCATAAACTGCGTTTTTTCACTTTATTAAATAAGCAGACTTTATAGTATAATTTTAAGGATGTTTTTTTGTATTCTTATCTTCAAAACGCTAGATTTTAGCAAAAGTTATATTTATTGATAATGAATACTGAGAATTAAATAATAAGTTTAAAAGTTATGTTTAAAACTCTGTCTTCATATTTATTAATTTCCCATTTACTCCTGCTTTCTTTAAGTCTAATTGTAGCTTTTGTATTTTTTCTTTGTTTTGATAATTTCCAGCTAAGACTAAGAAATGTAAATCCCGATTGTATTGATCAATGTAAACAAAAACATCTTCTAAACCTCCCTGCATCAAGTATTCACAATAATCTAAAGCTCCTTCAATTTCATCAAATTCTGCTACTTGTACTGCCCATAAATTCTGAGGAACTCGGTAGCCTTTAGCATCATATAAAAATGGTTCTTTAGGGTCAAATGACACATAAGGAGCATAATAAGGCGTAATAGGAGCAATTTTTCCAGATTGATCTTTCAATGGAATAAACCAATCATTTTGTACGACTTCAAAACCCGAGAACTCTTCATCTGTTCCTTTAATAAACAAATAATAACTGTTTCCTTCGTGCTTTACATCAACTGCCTTTCCTTCTTTATCAAATGAAAATACAGTAACTAATCCATAAAGTGATTTATCTTCTGTTGGAATTTTGTCTTCTTCAATATTAGGAGGAAGCTGAGAAGCTACACGAATAAAATCCATTACACCATCACTATTATAGTCTCCAAAAGTAAATGTTTCACCATATACACTTGCAAAAGAGTTAGCTGTTACATTATTAGGGTCTGTAATATCATATAAATTGTAACAACGATACAAACAACCTTTATGCAAACAATCTTCTCTAAAACTAAAGAAACAAAGATATTTTCTTCCCAAATATTCAAATTCATAAATATCTAAAAAGTTAGAAATATTTTTCTGACTTCCTCTTTCAGCATCACAATAAAACCCGTATTCTTTTCCATTAATTAAAAGTCCTGTTGGATTAGGATTTAAAATATGGTGGTATTGAGGTCCATTAACAAAATAAACCGAAAAATTTCCATACAAGCCAGAATATACTGTAAGGGTAGTATCTCCTTTTTCATCAAAGCCTGAAGGCAAGGGATGAGATTTTACTTCTACTTGTTCTTGAACGAGCATAGGAAAAGTATAAATAGCTTGTGCTTTACTGTTTTGATGAAAAGCCAAAACAGTCAAAGCAAAGAGTAACAATAGAATATTTTTTTTCATAATTAAAGAACATTTTGAAAATGATTAGTAAAAATCAAATTAGAATCAGAGTGAAGTATTTTAAGATAGTATTTTACAGATAATATAGAAAAGTTTAAAAAATGGAATTAAAGAAGCTATTTTGATAGCTCTAATCAAAGGTATATATCCAAAATACGAACCAAAAATGTTATTTGTATCTTTCTAGATTTATTTTAAGGTTCAATTTAACTAAAAATATAAAAAACAGGAAACATAGTATTGATTGCTTTCCATTTCTTTACTCTTCATTTTTTTTTGCTTTATTATTTAATTCCTCAATATGATGATATGTACTATGCAAGTTATTTAGTTGAGCTAATAGTTGTTGGTCAGTCATTTTTTTCTCTTGCACTAAAGTATGTAAATCTTTACTTTGTTTCACTAATTTTTGTAAGGTATTTTGAAGTTCATTTTTGAACTTTTGGGTTTCATTTTTCTCAAAATAAGCTGGTAATTTAGAATTTAAAAGATTTTCAGCAGCTTCCACCAGTTCATCAGAATCATTTTTGACAGGCTCAAAATCTCCGTCTTCAGCAGGATGAAAAGTAAGTGCAATGGCTTGATGAAAAACTTCTAGCTCTTCCCAAACATCTATTTGAACAAAGGAACTAAAAGCTATAAAAACAAAAACCAAAGCAAGGGATGAAAATAAATGTTTCATGTTTTTAAATAATTTGAGATAAAAAATATATACTAAACGCTTGTCTTATTTTGTCTCTGACTTTTATAAAAAGTAGTCAATTCTTTTACACGCTCATCAAAAGTAGTTTCTTCAAGATTGAACTCATTTAGAGTTACTTTTGAGAAAAATTCTTTAATGTTTTCTGTGTGATTTGTTCTTCGTCCGTTAGTAAGATTAATAAAAACAAGTTTCATCCAAAGAAGTGATTTTAATTGCGTTTCGTCTTTGTTAAGCATTCGACATTCAATCATCAAATTTGAGTCATCATAAAAAACAGTTGCTGTTCGGATTACAATTTCTTCTCCATAAACAGCTGAACGCAAATATGCCAATTCTTGTTTCTGAACTACCCAACCTTTTTTTTCTTCATTTATAAAATCTACCAATCTCCACCCATAATCATAAGTTACTTGATTATCTCTTCCATCAAGAAAATAATCTAAATATCTGCCATTGTTAAGATGCCCATAAGGGTCGCAATCTTGAAAGCGAACTAGCATTTCTGTTTTTGATAATGGATTTATTTTGTGTTTGGGCTGAGGAAGTTGCATAATTTAATGTCAATTATAGATTACGAATTAAAAATTACGAATATAGCTCATTAACTATAATGCCTTTATAGTTTAATGATAGTCTTTTAATTAATATTTTTTCTAACTAATTAAAATAATTTATAGGTTTACAAAACTACCTAATTTTGATTGAAAATTTATGTTTAAAATTCTAAAAATTAAATTGTTACTTTTGATATAAAAATGGATTCTATGTAAGAACTAATAAAAAGGCAAAGTCATTTTTTCATTTATAATTAAAGGGTAAGTATGCAAAATCAGTCTAATTTATTCAAAATCAATTATTTTCTTCTCTTTTTTCTATTACTTGCCAGTTGCAAAAGTATTCAACACGACCCAAAAGCTCACAAAGTAACTAAAGAATTTGAAACTCAATATAGCAATGAGCAATATGAATTTTCTTATACAACATGGGGTACTTTTGAAACTATAATTAGTTGGGATAGTGTCAAAAAATATATGCCAAAAAAAGATAGAAAGAGTTTTTCTAAAAATATGTTTCTGACAGGTGCAGACTTTCCTCTCTTGAAATTTAGTCCTACGAAGCATTACATTTTTGTATATCCAATTACAAAAAAGAATAAAAATCAAGTACTAGAAAGATTAGATTCTGCAAATAAAATTTTTGAAAAAATTTATAAACATCCTACAAAAAACTATTTTATTCATTTCTATGCTCATGATAATACAAAGCTAGAAAATTATAGTACTGAAGTTTTTACTCAAGGGTATAGAAGCTCATTTTACTCTGTAAAAGTAGGTAAAGAATATAAAGTTGCAACTCCAGAAAATCCTTTTAATATAGCTAATAAAGCATTTTCAAATCAAAAAGATTCGACTGGAAATTATGTTTTACCTCTTTTAAAATTAGATTATTATAGTGAAAATTATCAAACTGAAAGAGAAAAAGCTAATTTTACTCAAACATCAGCTACTTATCATTCCTTTATTCATCGTTCTGAAAAACTACCTTTATTTTGGAAAGAGTACAGAAATTTGACCTATTTCAAAAAAATAGAAGAAGATACTTTACCTTCTTTTCTAGTAAATGACGAAAAAGCAATCGATTTTCTTGTAGAAAAAGCTAGTCAAAATCAAGTTGTTATGTTCAATGAAGTGCATTTTGATCCTCAACATCGTTTGTTAGTTAGTCATTTATTAGAAAAATTATACAAACAAGGATTTCGTTTTTTAGCTTTAGAAGCACTCGGGAAACACGACGAAGAAATAAATAAGAGAGGATTTATAATTCAGAAATCTGGATTTTATACACGAGAACCAGCTATGGCAGATTTGATTCGTCAGGCTCACAATCTAGGATTTTATATTTTTGGTTATGATGATTATGGAAAAGATAGAGAAAAGAAACAAGCAGCAACTATTTTTGATAAAACAATAGCTAAAGATAGAGATGCAAAAGTGCTTGTTTTTGCAGGCTTTGGACATATTAGTGAGAAAAAAGCCAAAAGAGATAAACAAAGAAATATGATGGCAGTAGAGTTTGAACTTTTATCAGGAGTTAATCCTCTTACGATAGACCAAGTAGAATATATGAATAAGGCAAATAATTGGTTATCTATTATTGATACTGCTTTTGACAATGGATTTATTGAAGTTGATATTAAAATTGCTAATTCGTTTTATAATTTTCCTCAAGATAGAAGAGAAATAAAGTACACTTTTTCAGATAGCATAAAAACAGAATTAAATATTGAAAAAACAGAGTATAAAGGAAGTCTAAAAGTTTATAATTTGGAAGAATGGAAAATTACCAAACAAACTGTTCCTTTTCAAATTTTAGCTATCAAAGATGAAGATTCTGTAAATCTATTTCTCAAACCTAATCAAGAGTATCATTTAGAAATTTCTGACCCACAAGGAGCTGTGATTTTTGAAGAAAATTTAAAAGTAGAATAAAAAATATTAATAACTGGTTCAAGTGTCGACACTTGAACCAGTTATTTATGAAGTTAATTTCTACTATAATTTGGAGCTTCACGAGTTATCATTACGTCGTGTGGATGACTTTCTCTCATTCCTGCATTGGTAATTTTGACAAACTGTGCTTTTTGCAAATCTTCAATAGAAGCTGCACCACAATATCCCATTCCAGCTTTAAGTCCACCAACAAGTTGATAAATTACTTCAGCAGCTTTTCCTTTGTAGGCAACTCTTCCAGTGATTCCTTCTGGAACAAGTTTTTTAATATCATCTTCTGTATCTTGGAAATAACGGTCTTTTGAGCCGTCTTCCATTGCTTCTATCGAACCCATTCCACGATAATATTTGAATTTTCTTCCTTCATAAATTATCATTTCTCCAGGAGCTTCGTCTGTTCCTGCCAAAAGTGAACCTATCATAATACAAGACGCACCTGCTGCAATGGCTTTCACTAAATCTCCTGAAAAACGTACTCCTCCATCTGCAATAATCGGAACTCCTGTTCCTTTAACAGCCTCAGCAGCTTCAAATACGGCTGATAATTGTGGCATTCCTACTCCTGCAATAATTCTAGTTGTACAGATACTTCCAGGTCCTACACCTACTTTTACTGCATCTGCACCAGCATCTGCAAGGGCTTTTGCGCCTGCACCTGTGGCTACATTTCCTACAATAACTTGAAGTTTTGGATAAGTAGATTTTACCTTTTTGAGCATTTCTATAACACCTTTTGAGTGTCCGTGAGCTGTATCAATCGTTATAACATCAACGGCAGACTTTACAAGTGCAGCAACTCTTTCTAAAGTATCACCTGTAACTCCAACGGCAGCACCTACACGCAAGCGACCACGTTCGTCTTTACAGGCATTTGGTCTATCACTATTTTTGAGAATATCTTTGTAGGTAATAAGACCTACCAAATTATTTTCATCATCAATAATTAATAGCTTTTCGATTTTATTTGCATCTAAAATTGCTTCTGCTTGTTGCAAATCAACACCTTCTTTTGCTGTAATCAGATTTTTAGAGGTCATTATATCAGAAACAGGAAGCGAAAGGTTTTTCTGAAAACGCAAATCTCTATTAGTAAGAATTCCGACTAATTTTTTATTTTCATTAATAACAGGGATTCCACCAATTTTGAATTCTTTCATCAATCGATTTGCATCAGCAAGTGTTTGGTTAGGAAAAACAGTTACTGGGTCGGTAATCATTCCACTTTCCGAACGTTTTACTTTTCTTACCTGTTCAGCTTGACGTGCAATACTCATATTTTTATGAATAAAAGCGATTCCTCCTTCTTGAGCAATAGCAATTGCCATTTCAGCCTCACTAACCGTATCCATTGCAGCCGAAACAATCGGAACATTCAATGTAATTGTTTTAGTAAGTCTAGTTTTGGTTTGCGTATTTCTTGGAAGAGTTTCAGAATAAGCAGGTACGAGCAATACGTCATCGTAAGTGAGAGCTTCCATTAAGAATTTGGAAGCAAAAGCATCAGAAAAACTCTGGCTTTGTAAGTTTGGGTGGCTAGTTGTAGCTGCACCGTTTTGGGTTGTGGAATTTTCAGGCATGTGCAAATAATGTAATGTTTCTATTTGCCATACAAAATTAAGGAATTATTTGGATTTACAAGTATTTAGATGAAATATTATTTTACAATTAAAACTACTTAACTAATTCTTAACACTAAGAAGTTAGTTGAACTTTTATTTTTTGGTCAAAAACTTGGTCAATTAAAATAATTGAAAGTAAAAATAAACTATTGATAAAGTATTAACTAGCTTCATTATCCATCTTATGATTTTAAATTTGACAAAAAATGAATTACTTTTTAGTATTTTTGTAAAAGGAGTATTTGAACCAAATTAATTACTAATCATTGAACATTAATCACTAAAAAATTGCAATTTCCTTCTATCAACCGTCCTTTTTCCAAAAAACGTATTGGCTCTTATCCGTATATAGGTGTACTGGTTAATATTACGTTGGCACTTTTTATTACTGGACTTTTGGGTTTAATTCTGATTTATACCTATCAATTTTCTATCAGAACTAAAGAAAACGTTGAAGTTGAAGTGTATTTGCGTAGGGATGTCAATGAAAATCAGCGTTTGAGTATTCAGAAAAAGCTCACTCAATTAGATTTTGTCTTAAAAGATGAAAAAGGAAAACCTCGCATTCGTTTTATGGCAAGTGAAGACGCTGCCAAAATGATGCGTCAAGAAGCAGGAGTAGAATTTGAAGAGTTTTTGGTAGGAGAAAATCGTTTGCCTGATGCCTATTATATCAATGTAGAAGAATCGTATTATCAAAAGGACAAAATGGCTCTGTTAAAAGCACAAATTGAAAGTATAGAAGGCGTTTATGAAGTAGATTTTAAAGATAAATACATCGAAGAAATTACCAAAAATCTCCAAACCATTAGTTATATTTTCTTTGCTTTTGCACTTGTTTTCTTTGTTGCTGCTATTATTTTGATTGATAGTGGTGTTCGTTTGGCTCTCTTTTCACAGCGTTTTCTGATTCGAAGTATGCAACTTGTCGGAGCAACACCCTTTTTTATAAAAAAGCCTTTTCTTCGTCGTGCTTTTATTCACGGAATAATTGGTGGAATAATCGCTTATATTTTGGTACTTATTCTTGCCAAAGGTTTTGCTTTATGGATTCCAGAACTCAATGCTTTTGATTATATGGGTTCTATCCTTGGTCTTGGCTTCATAATTTTAGTTTTAGGAGTAAGTATAAATACAATTAGTGCTTACATTGCTGTAAGCAAATATTTGTATATGAGATTGGATGATTTGTATTAAAAATTTCAACAAACTAAGAAGTCTGTGATACATTGCAACTAGAATCAATTTATTTTCGTTTAGACAAACAACTAGAGAAACGAATAGATTGTAAAAACGCCAAATTTCAGAATTTTCTTTTATTTCTCTATCTTGTAAATGTCCTTTAATAGGACTTGTTTTAAATTTAGACGAATAATTAGTTACGCTGAACTACGTTTGACAATGAAAAAATATATTCCATTCTTTCTTATTTTTTGCTTTTACTTTTTAGTTAATCTTTCAGTAATTGCACAAACAGCTTCTATTCCTCATTCTTTAGATGAAGCAATCTCACTTTTTAATGCAGGAAATCATAGTAAAGCTAAAACACTATTACGCCAAAATTTAGAATACGACCCAGACGATTCAGATTCTCGTTCTGTCTTGGGAAAAATGAATTATCATTTAGGCGAATGGCAAAGTGCAATTGATATTTGGAGTGAAGGATTGAATGGGAAACCCTCTGATTATGTTTTTCACATGAACATTGGAAATGTTTTTTATGAAAAAGCAGAGCAAAATGCACCTTCTATTTATTTGACCACCTATTCAGAAGAAGATATAAAAGAAAAACCAACACTCTACGAACAAGATTTTCTAGAAAATACTTCTACTTCCTTTCTAAAATATTGGCAGAAAGGAATTAATGCTTATCAAGCTGCCTACGAAATTTATCCTTATGAAGAATATGTTTTAGAAAGATTAGTTGACCTCTATGAAATGAACAGAGAGTTTGATAATTCATTTTTATATTACAAACAACTAGCAGAGCTTTACCCAGAAAATAGTTATTACCTCACAAATGCTGCTATTTACCAAGCAAAAATAAAGACTTCTAGTCAAAAAGAACAAGATTCTTTAGAAAGTTTAGTGATTGAAAGGCTGAATTATTCTTTAGAAGTTGATGCTCATAACCCTGATACATACAAAGAATTAGCTCGTATTTTAGCAAATAGAGAAAGTTCTGAGAAAGAGAAACAAGAAGAAAATGAAGACAACTCTCAAGAAAAAATAGCAGATAAAATTACACCTTCTTTACAAATTACTCAAAAAGCTAATTTTTATGCTTCAATTCCTAAATATGCACGTTTTGAATTTTCAAATGAAAAAGCGTTACTTTTAGATAGATTATTGACAAAAAGTTATAGTCAGAAAAAAAATTGGTCTATGCTAATAGATTCTTTGACAAACTCTATTTCTGAAAAAGATTTTATCACTCAAAATTTATTAATTACTGTTTTGGCTGCTGATGCTTCTGACTCTGAACTATTGCGTACTTTTGATAATTACTATTCCTTAGCAAGAGAACGAAAAAACATAATCAATTCACTTGCAAGCACAAATAATGGTCAATGGCTTTTGGTTCAACTCTTAGGAGAAACTAAAGAAATCAATTTAACACGAGAAGTAACAACTACTTTAGTTAGAAAAAAATCGCCTAATATGCATGATGTTTTGATTGGTTTATTAGAATACGATTACCTACCAGAATCAATGGATATTGCAAAAAACTTATCAAAACTAAATGATGAAAGAAGTAGAACAGCACTTATAAAAGAACTTTACTTGCCTCTTCCAAAAACATCTGAAAAATGGAAAAACAAAACCTATTATGCACTACAAGTTCGCCAAATGCGTGCTATTATAGCACTTTCTTCATTAGAAAAAGATGAGGAAATAAAAAATGAATTACTCAAAGGTTTGGAGCGTCAAGAAGTACGTTTGTTTTGTGCTGTGGCTCTTTATTCTCAAACTAGAGATACAGATTATCTAAAACTTGCCAAAAAATACAAGCCTAAAAAAGTTCCTTTCCCAGAATTAGGACAGTTTTTGAAACAATTTAATAATTCGAAAGCTAATTCTTTGGGAGATAAGTTGATTAAGGGGTAATTTTATCTTTAATAAAAAAATATCTATGTAAAAAATCAAAATGGTAGAATTCAATTTTTCGGGTAAGATTATAGCTTTTGAAATACTAGCTTATGATTCTTACTCAATACTTACAAAGCAGGGCGAATTACATACAGAAAGTTGGGTAACTAGAATTTCTGCTCAATTTCACTTTCCAATTATTAGACGGTTGGATGATGAGCATGTACTTATAGCAGAAATACGTTCAGAAGAAAATAAAAAAAATGCCAAAATATATAATAAGCAAGGCGATTTGACCAACTCATTTGCGATAGGCGATGTTGTACAAGATATTATTTTATTTGATAAAAAAATCGTAGTTTCTTACTTTGATGAAGGAATAATGGAGCAAAGAAATTTTTCAAAGGAAGGAGTAGCAATTTTTAATAAGAAAGGTGAAATGATATGGGGATTCAATTCTAATACAAAATTTGAAATTTGGGATTGCTATCATATCGTGAAAACAAGAATAAATAAAGTTCTCTTTTTTGGATATGGAAAATTCCCAATTTGTGAACTAGATATCAATTTTCAAACAATAGAAGAAATACAAATTCCACTCAAGAAGTTTACTTCCATACAATCAATTTCATATGTTGATAATAAACTATTTTTGAAGACTTCAAGAGAAATTATCTGTTTTGATATAAAAAATAATTACTTCCAGAAATTCCTAGACTTTAATGAAAAAGATAAAAGAGTATTATTAAAAAATAGTCTTCTTTCAGTTAAAAAAGGTGGATTTGAAATAGAAATAATAAAATAAGGTACTTACATAATATTGAACTAGTGAAAAAATATTCAATAGCACCAAATTTTATTTGGTGAAACAATAAGAAAAAAAAATATATTAGTATCAGTCCAAAACCTACTAAGAACTTTTTTTAATCCACCTCCAAAAACTTAACAGCTTTTTTATAGTCTTGAAAAACTTTTGTATTTGTTTCTATTGATGTTTTTACTTCAACAATAGAAATTCGGCTTCGTTTTTCTACATCTAACTCTAGGTTTTCTAAAGCATTTTGAAATCCGTTTTTATCTTCACAAAACGTATATTCTAATTCAAATTCTTTACTCAAACTTTGAGCATCCAAAGGCTGTTTGATTACAAAAAACTCATCTGATTCAGGCTGTTTGGCTGCATCTGGAAGCATTTTGAAAATTCCTCCTCCGTGATTATTGAGTAAAATTACAATCAGATTTTTTGGTAAATAATTATTCCAAAAAGCATTTCTATCGTAGAAAAAAGCAACATCACCAGTCAATAAAATATTCAATGTTTCATCGTCTGCAAGAGCGTGTCCTATGGCTGTACTTGTTGAACCATCAATTCCACTTGTACCACGATTAGAGAAGATTTCAATTTCTTTATTTGCATCTTTATCTAAATTAAGATAATTGGCATAACGCACACTCATACTGTTTGCCAAATGAAAATTAGAACGTTGTGGTAAGTGTTCCATTAATCTCTTAACAGCTTCAAACTCTGAAAAAGGTTGCTCTTCGAAAAAATGAGCATTTAATTTCTTAATTTCTGCATCTGTTCCACGCCAATTATCAACAAAAAAAGATTGACGATACGACTCTGCAAAACGAGTCTGTTTTTCCAAAACCTTTCTGAAAAAATAGGATGGATTAAGAGGAACTACTTTTGTAAGCGACTGAAAAGTATCAGCAGCAATTCCAGCAGGTTGAATGTGCCAATGTTCAATAGCAGGATATTCACGTAAAAACTTTTTGAGATTTTTTGAGATGACTGACTTTCCAAACGTAATCAATAATTCTGGTCTGAGTTCTTCTAAACTTTCTCTATTCATCAAAAAAACGTCTTGATGCTGAATACTATTTTTTACAATGTGAAGATTTGAAATTACATCTGCCACAACAGTAACCTCCAGACCATTAAGCGCATAAATCAAACGCTCATCATAACGCATTTGCCCCCCAACAATCAATTTTTTTTCTGTTCTATTCCACACTTCTAAAAGCTGTTCCCAATGTTGTGTTCGTATTTTTGGACGGCTATGAATTTGTTCGATAATCTTTACATCATTATCATATTTTATCTGATTTTCATACAAACTATTTATATCATCTTCTTCATTCGTAACTTCAATAGGTGGATAAAACGGCTCACGAAAAGGTGCATTGATATGAACAGGCGCAGCAGGATAGGTTTGACAAAGATTAATTGCCTCTGAAATCGTGCGTTCGATATGCCAAACAGCATCTTCATGTGACAAATCAACTGGCAATGTATAGCTTTCTTTTACGTGCTTTCCGTAGATATTTGTTTGTCTGATGGTCTGTCCATCAAACTGGTCTATCCACTCTGGAGGACGGTCAGCCGTCAAGACAAGTAGAGGAATTTGTTGAAAATAGGCTTCTGCAATTGCTGGAGCATAATTGTAGGCAGCAGAACCCGAAGTACAAATCAAAATAACAGGTTTATTGGTCTGCTGTGCAATTCCTAAAGCTATAAAAGCAGCAGAACGCTCATCAGCCACCACTTTGCAGTTCAAATTTTTATGCCTTACAAAAGCTAGTGTAAGAGGAGCAGACCGAGAACCTGGTGAAATGATTACGTTTTCGATGCCGTGTCTGTGGCAAATATGAGCAATATTCCAAATGGGTTGAAGAGCGTAAGACATAATTGAATTGACAATTAAAAATTAAAAATTACGAATAGATTAACTATACAGTTTATTAATGATAATCCTTGTAAGGTATGTTTTGATTTGACAAATTTAATCAATTTGAAACTATCTAGATTACAAAATTAGATTATTAATCTTATTTAATCTCTTGTTTGTCGTTTAGTTTTCACACTTTGGCATATTAATAGCTATTTAACTCATTGTGATTGCCACGAGATTGGTAATTTTTTCATGGCTATAAAAAAGAGGTTTCGGCATGTTCTGAAGCCTTTTTTTCTGTGGTTCATGAAAGTTTGTATTATCTCAAAAATCATATCTAAGATTAACTAAAAAATTTCGTTTATTCATTCTATAATCAAAACGATAAGAATTATTTTTTATGAGATAGTTATCTTTGTCAGCAAGATTTGTAATTAGAAGACCTAGTTCTAAATAAGGTGTAAAACGATAGGCAAATTTTGTATCTACAGTTGCCCAAGCTGCTACATTTTCTGGGCGATAATCCTTTGTTCGCTCAGTAATATCTGAACTTCTACGCATAACTTCACTTTGTGCATGAACCATTGCCGAACCTAAAAATTTATTTTTTTCATAAGAAAAACCAACATTCAAACTATGTGCAGGATACCAAGTCAGTTTATCAGGACTTTCTGTAATTGTGGTATCTCTAATGGTTTCGTTGAGTCGTTGCACAAAAGAATAATTTCCCATAATCTGAAATTCAGAAGAAATAGATGATTCAATCTCATATTCGATTCCAAAATTAGTCAAGCTATACAAATTTGTACTCAAATTAGCATTAGCAACACTATAAGCAATGATGTCTTCAAAATTGGTATAAAAGGTATTCAATCGCATAATCGTCTTTTTGGAAGCCTGCCATTCTCCAACTAACTCAAATGTAGTAATAGATTCTGCTGAAAGTTCGTTGATATTCGAAGCAAGTGAATACGTATTTGCCCCAAACATTTCGGTAGGAGTAGGCGTGCGAAATGCCCTTCCTCCAAGAGCTTTGACAGTAAGGGTAGGCATGGCATGAAAAACCAGTCCTACTCTTGGACTAAACTGTTCAAAAGACTTTGATTCTTCGTTTCTTTCTGATGAATAAATATCTGTATAATTGAAAAATTGATTGTCATAACGAAGTGTAACTGTCGCTTGTAGAAGTCCATTCAAAATTCTAGGCGATGTATATTGAGCAAATAAAGCAAGATTTATCAGAGGTTTTGAGGCTATAAACTCCAACCACGCATTCATTGGCTGAGGATCATTATCTTGAAAAGGAGAAAAATCTGAATTCAAATCAATATTTGAAGTGTGGGCGTCATCTCCATCATAATAAAATACATTTCCTTCTATGCCTGCAAGAAAAACGGACTCTTTTCCTAACGAATATTTGTATTGCATTCTACCAAAAACATCTTCTGCACTTGTTTTCAAATATTCTGTGACACCTAGTGGGTAAAAATTATCAAGCGCACCATCAGGATAATAACGCATATTCCAATCCACAGCATGACGCTGATAACGTACAACATATTCTTGTACTAAATTTTTATTCAGATGTCCACTTGTATAACGTAAAGATAGCATTTTTCGATTTTCTTTAATGGCTTCTGGTTGATCTGGAATAAAAAACAACCAGCCATGTCCTGTTTCAAGCTCCCAATCGTGCTGATGATATTGTAATTCGAAACCTGATAATTTCCCCCTTCCTTCTAGCTTTCCAAAAAGATAATAGCTATTTCTTTTATCATTTATTTTTTGTTTCAAGAAATTACCTGCATCATCTGTTCTTTCTGAATCATCAAAGGATAAATATTCGTTTCCTAGTGTAGAAAAAGAATTAAAAGCCACGACAGCAGCCAAGACATCACTTTCTCCACCGACTACCACATCATAAATTTGTTTGTTATTGCTTCCCAAGCGAATCTGAGCCATTCCATTTTGTCTAAAATCAGAAGGAGAAACGGTGTTTATTCCGATTGCTCCATTCATTGCATTTGCACCATACAAAGCCGAAACAGGGCCCCGAATGAGTTCTATTGATTTAGAAAAAACTAAAGGAGTAACCTCAGAAGTATAAGCTGTTCCATACAAATTATCATTATAAGGAACACCGTCTACCAAAATAAGCAAATGGTTATTATTCCAACCTTCATACACTCCTCTAGAACTTACCGTTTTTCTATCATAATCTTGTGAAGGTGAAAAGCCAGCTTGTCTGTATAAAATATCATTCAGACTAACCCAACCATATTTATTTATTTTTTCTTGTGAAATAACTTTTACAATACTGGGGGCATCAAGTACACGCTGCTCTATTTTGGAAGCAGAAGAAACTTTTCCTGTCAGTAAGTTTTCTTCAGGCTGTAAAAGCTCATCAATACTTAGTTGATACAGCGAAGAATCACTTTGAGCAAGTAAAGAAAATGAAATAGATAGAAAAATTGATACAAAAGTGCATCTCAAGTAATGTTTTTTCATGAAAAACAAGGTGTAAAGTAATGTAGTTACAATGTTACTTACTTCAAGATAAGAATTTATTTTGTTTCATGGTAGTGTAAATAATTATTTTTAAAATTTAAATTGTAGCACAATACATCAAAAAATTAGACTATAAGAAGATAGAAAAATTATTTACTCATCAACATACAGCTTTCTACTAATTTCAAAAATTCGCTTCGATAACCTTCTATATCTTGTCCTTTTGAATTTTTGGCTAATTCTATTACATTTTGATAATCAGTATTTGATTTGTATTCCGAATTTCTCAAAATCATTCCAAAACTAGCCACAGCAGCCGAAAAACGAAAATTATCAGACGTTTTGGATAAAGCTATATTTTCATCTTTTAATGGACTTACAATTAATTTACTTTTGGTTTCATCAGGCTTTTTGTAGCGTAATTTTAAGTTCAAAAGCTCGTCAGAAGAAGCCACTGCTGTATAATTTGAACTTATTTTAGAATTATTTTGATAACGCAAATCATC
Organism: Bernardetia sp.; assembly: GCA_020630575.1. Classification (GTDB taxonomy): domain Bacteria; phylum Bacteroidota; class Bacteroidia; order Cytophagales; family Bernardetiaceae; genus Bernardetia. Next base: position 66,235 of record JAHDBD010000007.1, on the reverse strand, counting down.
TACCGAAGTCAAAAATTCACTTTTTACACCAACAGGAATAATTTCGTACAATGCCGTTACAGTATGTCCTGCGCCAAGCTCTCCAGCATCTTTTTTATCATCATTGAAATCTTCTTTTTTGAGCATTCTGTTTTCATAACCGATAAGACGATAAGCAGCTACTTTTGTAGGATTAAATTCAATTTGAAGTTTGACATCTTTTGCAATCGTAAATAAAGTCGCTCTCATTTGTGTTACAAATACTTTTTTAGCTTCTTGAATATTGTCGATATAAAAATAATTTCCATTTCCTGCATTGCTCAACTCTTCCATTTGGTAATCTTTATAATTTCCCATTCCAAACCCACAAACGGTCAAGAAAATATCATCATTTCGTTTTGTTTCAATAAGTTTTACAAGGTCATCAGCCGAATTAACACCTACATTAAAATCTCCATCTGTACACAAAATCACTCTATTATTTCCATTTTTGATAAAATTTTCTTTTGCAATTTTGTAAGCTAAAGTTATTCCTGCACCTCCTGCTGTACTTCCACCTGCTGAAACGTTTTCTAATGCATTCAATATTTTAACTTTTTCTTTTACCGAAGTAGAAGGCAACACCAAACCAGTAGCACCAGCATAAGCAACAATCGAAATACGGTCTTTTTCATTCATTTCGTTCAAAAGCATTTTCAAAGAAGAACGCAACAGAGGGAGTTTGTTTGGGTCTTCCATTGAACCCGAAGCATCAATCAAAAAGACAAGATTAGAAGCTGATAAATTCTTGTAATCCAATTCTTTTCCTTGAATTCCGATATGAACTAATTTGTGTTTTGTATTCCAAGGTGCAACCGAAATTTCTGTATTTATAGAAAAAGGAACGTCATTTTTTGGTTGTGGATAATCATAATCAAAGTAATTTATAAATTCTTCGATACGAACTGCATCAGGATTTGGAAGTTGTCCAGATTGAATAAAACGACGAGCATTTGTGTAAGAAGCGTTATCTACATCAATAGAAAAAGTAGAAAGAGCTTGATTTTTGGGTTGGATAAATTTATTTTCTGTTAATTTTTGGTAGTTTTCTGTATTTTGCTTTTTGATTTCCATTCGTGGAGTTTCTACAATCATAAAAACTTCTTCTACTGCTTCCTCTTCTACTGGAGCGTCTATGACTGTTACATCAGTTATGATATTGTCGACTTCTATCTCAACGTCTTCTATCTTAATTTCAATATTTTCATCTATCTCTACTATTTCTTTTGGAGAAGTTGGGGGTGGAATATTTGTAAGTGGAACATCTATAATCGTAGAATCAGCAACTACACTGCTAATATCTGAGACTGTCTTTTGATTAGAACAAGCTGAAAAAATAACTAAAAAGCAAAATAGAAAAGCAAAAATCTGTTTTTGTGAGAATCTTGAATGTATAGTTTTCATAATCAGTAGTTTGAAGAAGTTAAAAAATGGTTTTCTTATTTCTACAATCATTTTTTTTTGAAAAAGACACAAAAAATATTAACACATGAAAAAACCCTAAGGATCTTCAAAGAACCTTAGGGTTTGATAAAATGGAATTAAAATATTTAATGGCTATTTTATTTCATCTCTAGCTTCAATAGCTACTAATTTTGGAATACCTGCTATATCTTCTATAATCATCTCTATAATTTTTCCATCTTCAAAACGATAGTGAAAAGAAAAAAGTTGATTATCAATACCTTTTACTTTTGCTACAGGAACTCTTGTGAATAATACATATTCTTGTGAGAGGTTTACAATATTGCGTATCTTATCTGCTATGAGTTTAAATTCATCAGGTGTAGCTCGCCAATATAAATGTTGAGAAGAGTGTTCTTGCCAAACAACGTCTTCTAAGTTTTGCTTGAGTAGGTCTATAATAATGTGTCCTTCATCTTCAGCTTTCGTAAGAAAAAATAGATTAGACATCTCATATTGCTGTTTTTGTGATATTCTATACGAAATATAGTTCTTTATTTTTTCTTTATACTCAATAGCCTCATCTACAAACATAACCTGCAATTTCACTAGGTTTTCTTCTTCTACAATATCAAAACTTATTTTACTTAAAATGGTAGTATCACTTGTTTCTAAACTTTGTAATAGAACATTTTTATCATTTGTATAAATTAACTCCCTTATAAATCTCTTATTTTCTTCGGAAGTAGGATATATATTTATACTAATTTTCGAATCTTGATAGACTGTTTCTTTCTGATAAGGCTTAACGGTACAAGAAAAAAAAGTTGATACAAGAAAGAATAATATGAGAATTTGCTTTATCATGATTTCGAATGTTTTTTAAGTAGAAAATAGTAAAAACCCTAAGAATCTTCAAAGACCCTTAGGGTTTAATAATAGCTCAAAAATCAATTTTCTAAATATGAATTACTTCTCCATACGCTGCTGCTGCTGCTTCCATTACAGCTTCTGACATAGTTGGGTGTGGATGAACTGCTTTTACGATTTCCATTCCTGTTGTTTCTAATTTTCTTGCTACAACAGCTTCTGCAATCATTTCAGTTACATTTGCACCTATCATGTGTGCGCCTAACCATTCGCCATATTTTGCATCAAAGATTACTTTTACAAAACCTTCTTTTGCACCTGCTGCACTTGCTTTTCCAGATGCAGAGAATGGGAATTTGCCTACTTTGATTTCATAACCTGCTTCTTTTGCTTGTGCTTCTGTCATTCCTACTGAAGAAATTTCTGGCTGACAGTACGTACATCCAGGGATATTTCCGTAGTTTAATGGCTCTGGATGATGTCCTGCAATTTTTTCTACACAAATAATTCCTTCTGCGCTCGCTACGTGTGCAAGTGCTGGTCCGTGTACGATATCGCCAATGGCATAAACGCCATCAACTGAAGTTTTGTAATAGTCATCAACAACAACTTTCCCTTTTTCAGTTTTTACACCTGTGCTTTCTAAGCCAATTCCTTCTAAGTTTGTCGAAACTCCAACAGCTGAAAGAACTACATCACATTCGATGATTTCTTCGCCTTTTTTAGTTTTGACAGTTACTTTACAACCTGTTCCAGAAGTATCTACTTTTGTTACTTCCGAAGAAGTCATTACTTTTATTCCTTTTTTCTTGTATTGTCTTTCTAGTTCTTTAGAAACATCAGCATCTTCAACAGGAACAATTCTGTCCATAAATTCTACAATCGTTACTTCTGTTCCGATAGAGTTATAAAGGTAAGCAAACTCTACTCCGATAGCTCCAGACCCTACCACAACCATTTTTTTAGGTTGTTTTTCTAAAGACATGGCTTTACGGTATTCAATGATTTTTTTGCCATCAATAGGAAGATTTGGTAATTCTCTTGCACGTCCACCTGTTGCAAGGATTATACTTTTTGCTTCATAAATTTCTTTTTTTCCATCTTGAGTGGTTACTTCTACTTTGCCTTTTCCAGCTAGTTTTCCGAAGCCCATTATTTTATCAATTTTATTCTTTTTGAATAAAAACTCAATTCCTTTGCTCATTCCACCAGCTACATTTCGGCTACGACCAATCATATCGCCAAAATTTACTTTAGATTCGCCTACTTCAATGCCATATTCTTTGGCATGTTGAACATATTCGAATACTTGAGCAGACTTTAAAAGTGCTTTTGTAGGAATACAGCCCCAATTTAGACAGATTCCACCAAGTGATTCTTTTTCTATAACGCCTACTTTTAGTCCGAGTTGAGAAGCACGAATTGCAGCTACATAACCACCAGGTCCTGAACCGATTACTAATAAATCATAAGTTGCCATAAATATATTGATTGGATTAAGGTTTTTAAATTCTAATATACTTCAAAGATAAGACTTGAAAAGCAATAAAAAAAAATTGGCAACCTTAACTAATTACTTTCTATAAAATCTAGTTCAAGCATTGCAGCTTGAACTAGAAATTAAAATTTAGTTATCCCATAGAATAAAAAAAACGTTCTTCTGTAATTTTGCCATTTTCTACTTTATAGACAGCCAATTCTTCGTCTTTTACTCTTCCTCTGTCTTTGAAAGTGGCATCAAAAGCCATTGTACAAGAAAAATGGTTTCCTGCTACAATAGGTTCAGAAACTTCAGCAAAGTGCATTTCTTCCAAATTATTTGCCCATTCTTCTCCTTTTTTCCCAATGGCTTCCATTCCTTGTACTTTATTGTTGGGTAATAATTCGGGTTCAATGCTAAAAGCATCTTGATGATACAGTTCTTTGTGAGCTTGCTCATAATTTCCCTCTCGGCAAAGCTCTACTAAACGGTTTGCAATTTTTTCTGTTGTCATGATTGAAATATTTTTTGATAAACTAATTAAGTGATGAAGAATATAGCTGGTAGAAACTGATCACAAGATAAAAAAATCAAATCAAAAAAGCTAATTAAAATAGCAATGCTAAAAAAATTAACAAAAATTCAAAATTCTGAAAATTTGTTTTTATAAAGTTTTCAGTTCAGTTTCTTTTTCCATCAAGAAATTGATTGCAAAACGTATCAGACTACTCATTCTTACTACAAAAACAACTACTCCTAAGAGTGTAATGGTAAGTAATACAGATTGAAGAATAATTTTGAGATATTGAGAAATAAATGTTGCTGATTGCCAATTTTCATAAAATGAGACTAAAATATTTGGAAGCATTGGTGTAAATTTCCAAACCATGATTGATAGAAAAACAAACCAAAAGCTAAAGAAGATAATTGTTCCAATAGAAAAAAAAGAAAGTGCATAAAATTGCAGTTTAGTTTTTGTAATCTGACGAGCTTTGTGAATAGAAAATGATTTAAAAATAGCTGATAAAAATTGATTTGATTTTTTGCGTAGATTTGTTAGTTCAAAGCCATCACTAAAAATCCAGTATCCATCTGCTTTCATAAAAGGAACAAAAGAATAAACCAATCGAATAAAGTTCATCGTTACAACTCCTGACCAAATGTGAGTAGAGCCAATATTAAAATAATCTAATAAAATAAAAAGACTTCCTGCAATCCATTGAAAATAAACACCTCCCAAATTAATAATCATTCTTTTTTTGGGTTGAAGCTTCCAAGCCTCACTAATTTGAGTAAAAAAAACAGGATAAACCAAATAAAAACCATAACCAATTTTGGGCGCACGAATTCCGAAATGCAAAGCAGCAGCAGCATGACCAATTTCGTGAAAAATAAATATAAAAATGATTAGGAAATAAAGTGACATATATTCTAAAGCCGAAGAGTCTATCCATATTTTACTATGTTCTACAAAAACAGAATGAGAAGAAAGATAAAAAATATGCATAAAAAGCCCAATAAAAACAAATAAGGCAGCTATCCATTTTTGATATAAAAACTTAAAAATAGAAGCCATAAAATTTGTCTGTGATTCATTTAAAAGTGTTTTTTGAGTTTTTATAGAATCAGCATCATAACTAAGCTCTTCACTTTTTGAGGTTTCTATTTCATTTATATTTTTCAAAACACCTAGAGGAATTATTTTTTTATCAATAATCATCTCTATATCTTGAAGAGTTAGTTTTTTGTAGGCTTGGTGTTTCGTAATTTGGGAATGAACTTGAAGAAGAGATTTATTTTCATTGAGTTCTACCAAAATTTCTTTAATAAGCAATCCACAATAAAACTGTTTTTTTCCATATAGAACCAAAAACTGTTTATGAGATTCTTCAAAGTCTGTTTTCTCAATTCGAATAGAATCTGTCAATAAATAAGGGGAAGGAGTAGAAGTTGTCTGCATATTTTTAATTAAAAATCTAAAATATTAATTAGCATATATTTATTATCTTGGAATAACAATATACTTATTTTTTAGATTATTTTGATTGAATAGAGATTAAAATTTTGAGGTAACAAATTATTTATCAACTAATCCTTATTTTTGTTTTTATTATTCTTCCAAAATTAATTTTATTACAATTATGATAATTTCATTCATCAGTCGAAAAGGTGGAACAGGCAAAACAACAAATATTATGCACCTTGCCACCACACTTGCCAGCCAAAAAAAACGGGTCATACTCATAGAAACAGATACTAACTATACGCTCACAACACTTAGAAAAATGGAGCTTTTCAAAAAGAAGATTGCTGAAAATGATGCTCCTTTTCCTATTGTTGGCTCAACAGATGAACATATTATCGAAAACCTCAAAAAATTTAAGAAGAGTAAAAAATACGATTATATTTTGGTTGATAGTGCAGGAAAAACAACTGACGAAGCGATAAGAAAACTATGTTTAGAATCTGATTTAGTAGTTGTTCCGACAAGTCTTTCTCAGAATGATTTATTGGTAGCTTATCAGACCTTGCAAGACTTAAAACCTGCACAAGAAATTAATAAAAAATTAAAAATAGCTATTCTGCCTAGCCGAATTCATAACAGAACTAATCAAACGACAGTAGAAAATGCACTTTCTAGTTTAGATTCAATTATTATTTCTCCTTTTGTAGTTTCAAAAAATAAGATGGCAGAGTTTTCTACTTTAAGTCCTATTGCAGAATATAAAGAAATTGCGAAAAATATTGTATCTTTGCTTAATAAATAAGAAATATAACTAACACACAATCAAGCATTTATCTAAAATATTTTTTTTAGTGAAAACAATCCAAAACTCGTTTACTTTAGTCTAATTCCTATTACAACTATGGCAAAAAACAGCACACTCGCAGATTTAGATGCTTTTTTGAAAGAACAAGAAACTTCTTCAACTACTACAACACAAAAAGCTCCCTCAAAAGAAGAATTTGTAAATGAAAACCCTCATCAGATTGTAGAAACTGAAATTTTAGCACAGAAAAGTACAACTGGTGCAAAACAAGAAAGCAAAAAGCTAGATACTACCGTTGAAATAAAAACAGCGACTAAAAATGTAGCTCCAAAACACATCAATAATCTTGTTCCAGATGCAAAGGAAGAAACTTCAACAATGGTACAATGGGCAAAAGCAATTGATGAAACTGTAAAAGGAAGTGAAATGCTTCGTTCTGTTCCTCTTTTATCAGATATTACAGAAAGTGGTACTGAACAATTGAAAGCCACTGAAAAATTCTTAGAAACTTCTCAAAATATTTGGAAGAAATTTTGGAGTTAAGAAGATAAAATATCCTTTTTTATAAGAAATTAAACCAATCTTTGAGGAATAATCAGAGATTGGTTTTTTGTGTTATTTGATTGAAATACTATAACTGATTAGCGAGTGATTTTATATGATTTTTATGATTAAATGCAGGATAAATACGAATAACTTTTTTTGATGATTATTTAGATTCAATTTTTAGAGGTGTTTTTGATTTTATCCAGCCTGCTACATTTCTATCTCTCCACCAACCTCCTACCATTCTTTTTATGGATTTATTAGAAAATACGACAAAATACCAATATAGACCTTGCTCTCTTTTGTAGTAAAAAACGTTTGCTTTCTGATTACTATTTATCACAGCATACGCTCCTGTTTCGTATTCTCCTTCATACGCATAAGGATTTTCTACTCCAGGGTGTTCTATATCATTAACGACGACTAAACTGTCACTTGCAAAATGCAGAGAAACGCTGTCTTGTGTTTGAATAACTCCTATAGAAGTTCTTTCTTCCCTTAAGTCAAATGCCTCAGTATAGCATAATTGAGATTTCATTTCAAGTTTTTGTTTTTCATCTTCGTAAACTTCTTCGCAATAAATAAAACTTGCACAACAACCATGTTCAATTACTTTTATGCTAATGCTTCCTTCTTTTTTATTTATTTCTACGATTGTTCCATCCCAAGAATTGAGTAAATCAAATTTTCCTTTTTTATTTTTTTTCCAAATAGCGCACATATAACCTTCTCCACCTGTTGCATTATGAGCTTTGAGAAGGACAATAAAATCTATTTTTTTGTCATTGTCAGAATCAATAAATTTCCAATCTTGAACAAGACCATTGTAAACTTGGGATTTTTGAAAACTCTTTTTATCTATCTTATGTAGATAATTAGCAAATCCTCTGTATGTGCTATCTGCTATTACTCCTATTTTTTCACATTTTATTAACACAACCTCTTTTTCTTTTACAGAAAGATCAACTGTATCAGCAGTAATAATAGGCTTTCTAAAAGCAGGATATTGTCTTACCAAGTATTGCCCAAAACCATCAAATCCAATTCCCAAAAAGAGCAAAGAAAACAGAATAAAAACTTTGATTTTCATAGTTGTTTTTTAGTGTTAATTAGTTTTGATTTTTAGAGGTATTTTTGATTTTATCCAACCTGCGAAATGAAGCTGTGTATCTGGTTCACCAATCATATAATCAAAAACTCTTCTTTGAATTGACTGTGGAGGAAAAACTATCAAGTACCAATACAAACCATCTACAAATCTTGTAGCTAAAACTCTACCTTTCTGATTTGGAGAAACAACAGCTATTATTTCATCATCATAGTCGTACTGCATAATACTATCTTTGTCAGTAGTATAATCTACCATTTCAACAAAATCACCGTAGCCTCTAGGATTATTACCAATCAAGTATGCACTATCAACCGTTACAAAGATTCCATTTTCTTTTAGTTCTGTTGCACCTTTTACGTATCGATCTTTTTTCAAGTAACATATTTGTTTCTTCAAAATTAAACTATCATTTTCATAAGCATAAGTTTCATCACACATAAAATAATTATCACAACAGCCACTTAATTGTATGTCTATTTTGAGAATATTTTTATCTCTATAAATTTTTTTGATACTTCCACCTTCAAAAAGTTTCTTACTCTTATATTCTCCTTTTCCATTTAAAGTCCAAATACAAGCATGTTTACCTTCGCCTAAATCTCTAGTTGTAGGTTGTATAATCATATCTATAATTTTATTATTCTTTGTATCTAAAAGAAGTATTTTACTTGTCGGACAAAAACCTGCTTGGTAGCTTATGGAAGAGTCTTCATTAACATAAAAACCATAGTTATTCCATGTACAAACTCCCTCTTCGTCAACTCCTAAATTCTCACACTTTTTGATAATTTGTATTTTTTCAATAAAAGAAACCTTTACAGTATCTACTTGTAATTCTGTTTCATTAAAATCCTCATCTTCATCAAAACATTGCCCAAAACCCTCAAATCCAATTCCCAAAAAGAGAATAGAAAACAAAACAAAAACTTTGATTTTCATAGTTATTTTTGATTTAATTATTGAATAGAAATTTCTACACGTCTGTTTTTGCTACGTCCATTTTCTGTAGCGTTTGTTTTTACAGGATTTTGTTCGCCTTTTGGAATAATTTCGATTTTAGATTTCTCAATTCCCTTTCTTTCTAGGAAGTCTTGAACTGATAAAAGTCTTTTTTGTGATAGAATTTCATTGTACTCATTACTTCCTTTTGAATCGGTATGTCCTGTAAGAATGATTTTTTGTGTAGAATTATTTTTTTCTAAATTTTGATTAAAAACAGCAATAAGATTTTCTAAAACTTGAATAGAGTTTTGGTCTAATTCGTCTGAATCAAAATCAAAATAAACGATTTCTAATTTTGTAATTTTTTCGGTTTTTGCTATTTCTTCTTTACAATCGTTTATCTGTGTTTTTCCTAACTCAATTTTAGTATATTTTTTTATTGATGGAATTTCTATCTTTTTAGTTTCAAAAAACGGTTCTTGTTCGAATCCTTTTTCGGTTTCTATGATTTGTTTGTATGATTTTTTGCTTTTTGGAGGATTAGAAACCAGCAAAACATACTCGCCTTTATTTCTTGCATTGGTAAAACTAACACTAATTTCTTTGTCATTTTCATTGTATAAACTCACTTTTGCATCAATCGGATTTCCATCACAACCCACAATATTTCCTTCTAAAAGCAAAACGGGTGAAGGTTTTATGTCAGGCGAAGCGTTGATTAAATCGGCATAAAAAATATCGCCTTCTCTCACAAAATAAGCAGCCTCCCCAGAAGCCGTCAAAACAAAACCATAATCATCTTTATCAGTATTAAAGGGCGCACCAATATTGAAAATTTCAATCGCATTTCCATTCTCATCAAGCAAAGCCTTAAAAATATCAAGTCCACCAAAACCACCATAACCATCAGAAGCAAAATAAATCGTTTTGTTATCAGCAGCTAAAAAAACCGAACGCTCATTTTTTGGTGTAGAAATAGGCATTTCTGTGCAAACAGACCATTTTCCAGTCGAATCTTTTTTACTCCAATACAAATCCATATCGCCATTATAATTTGCCCCAGAAGCCACAATAAACGTATTAAAATCAGAAGAAACACTCATTCCGTCGGTTGCATAGCCACCGTATTTTGAAAACTCTCTTCTAAAAAAAGAATTTATTCCTTGCCCTAATCCTTTTATGTTTGTCCACGAATTGCCCTTTGCTTTTGCTTCATATTTAGCTTTATAATAAGGTCCTCCTTCTGACATCCAGTTTCTTCGCCACGACTGAAAAACTACCTGTTGTCCATCTTGGCTTACAAAAGGTTCGTCTTCTCCTGAGGAACTATTTATGGCTTTTAAGTTTTGGGTTGCTGTCCATTTTCCAGTTGAATCTTTTTTAGAAAAATAAATATCTCCATCATAACGAACTTGATTTTTATAGACTCCAGATTTTATAGACCAACTTTCGCCTCCTCTACTACTCATAAAAAATAGATATTTTCCATCTGGTGTAACCGATAGATTTGTTTCTCTACTTTCAGAATTCAAAACCTCAATCGCTTCAATATGAACAGAATCTGGATGTTTTAAAATCTTTGGAAGATTCTTAGAATCTTGAGCAGAAAGAAAACTAACTTTGAAAGTCAGAATTATTGATAATACAGATAGAAAATAGAGTTTATTTACTTTCATTTGGAATCGGATTGGGAGAGTTTTTTTGATAGAAGAACGGAAACAAGGTATGAATATTTTGCAATTTTTCACTAAATAAAAAAAGCATTTTATTCCTTTCGATAAGTCAGAATAAAATGCCTTTTATGATTATTATTTTTTGACAATAAAATTACTCAATAATCCTCATTTCTACTCTTCTGTTTTTTTGTCTTGATGATTCACTAGTATTATCTGAAATGGGTTTTGTTCCTCCGTAGGCTTTTGTTTCTATTCTGTTAGCTTCTATATTTTTTCTCATCAAATAAAGTTTTACAGCGTCAGCTCGTTCTTGTGAGAGTTTATAGTTTAAGGTTGCATCCCCTGCTGTGTCGGTATGACCTGACAGTTCTATTCTCACAGACTGATTTTCTTTCATAAATTCTACCAATTCAGAAATTCCTGTTGTATCACTAAAAATGGCTGTTGCTCTTTCAAAACCAATATGCAAACGAACAATGTCTCCCTTTTTTATAGATGTAGTTCCTAGTCTAAATTCTCCTTCAGGAAGTGTGTTGAGTTGGGAGAGTTTGACTAATCCTTGCCCAAAAGTTCCTGCCCAAACTGTTTTGTCTTGTGGGTTTTGCACTAATGTACTGACCATTGTAGAGGGGAAAGCTGAATTTTGAGGATTAAAAACAGTCCATCTGTTATTTTCAAAAAGAGATAGTCCACTCAAAGAAGCTGCCCATAAGCTCTCTTTTGTTGGAAGCATGGTTCTGAATTGATAATGTACATCTTTAGATATAGTTTGTTTTTTATCTCCCACAAAAAACTGTGCTGTGCTTTCTAAAGTTGAGCTAATTAATAACTCATTTTGAGGAGAAAATGCAATGGAGTTGATAGGCTGGTCTTTCAAAGAAGGATAAATTTTCAGACGACTTTCTTCATCTAATGTGTAAAGTCCTCGTTCTGTGGCTATCCATTTTGTATTTTCTTTATCTACAACAATTTCAAAGACTCTTGTAAATGCAATTCTTTCAACACTAATCAGAATTTTGAATTTTGAATCAATTCGAAATAATCCTTCTTCTTCTGTTCCTACCCAAATTGTTTTGTGTTGGTCTTCTGTTATACAAAGGACTGTATTTTTGTTAGATTTTGAAGGAACTTGCAAATGTGAAAAGTTTCCTGCTGCATCAATTTTATAAATTCCTGCTCCATACGTTCCGATATATTTATCGCCATCTTTTCCGATAGCAATACATTTTATACCATAATCTTTTAATTCTGAGTTTTTGGGTGTATAGATTGTAGAATCTTTTTCAGACCAATGTACCAATCCACCTCCTGTTGCTATCCAAAGCGAATTATCACTTTTATCAAAAGCTAAATCATTGATAAAGTTGTGTGGAATAGATGAGTTTTTATCATTATATGTATCAAAATGCCAAGTTGGTATGCTTTGAGCAAAGCTAGACAGTACAAAAAAAGTATAAAAAAACAATAGACAAACAACCTTTCTAAAGGTTGATAAGGGCAAAATATAGTTATTCATCACGAAGAAGAAATTAATTATTCAGTTTATAGGATAGGTAGTTTTATGATAGAATAACGTATTTTTTCTATCAATCTATATTTTATACAGATTTTTTGTTGTGCTTTAACCTACTAAAATAGCAAACAGAATGTTAATTTTTGATTGAAAACTTATATTTATCACTCAAAATTCTATCGCCATGGCGCACTTGAAAATAATATTTCTTTGCTCCGAATGTAGAAGCAGCTTGTTTCCATTCAACACGTTTGTATTCTGTATCAAAAACTTCATCCTGACAATAAACAGGTGCTTGGCTTCCTTCTTCAAACAAACAAAGTGTTAGTGTTGCTTGATTTGGGTTTCCATCTAACTTGAAGAAATTCAAATCTAAATCAATAATTACTTGTCCAATATCAGCTTGTGGATATGTACCATCTTCTTCTACCAAAAGTAACTTTGGGCTATACCCATTATCTTTTTTACGACTTGCTTCTAAATCTTTTTTATCTCTATAATAACAATCAAATTTATTGAAAGGAGGTATTTTATCGATAATATCTGTCAGTCCATCCATTACTTCATTTACTTCATTCATCTGCTTCAATTGCTTTATCTTATTAACAATGAACTCATTATCTTCACGAAGTTTGCGTTTTTCTTCTCTAATTTCGGCAACACGTTTGTCTTCTAAAGCTAAATAACGATACTCTTTAAATTCTTTTTCTTTTTTAGATAAAGCTCCTTGGTAGCTTTTGATTGCCTTCTGAAGCTCTTGTGCTTTCCCCTTCAATTCACTTGCTTCCTCACTAGAAGATTCTCTGTTTTTGGCAAGCGCACGAATAGTTTGCTCTAATGTATCAATACGGCGTTTCATCGTTTCGATTTCGGTATCTTGTTCCTTGATAATTTCTCTTGATTCATTAAGAGCTTCTTCTTTTGTGTTGTTACAAGAAGTAAAAAACATACCCGAAAGTAAAAAAACAGGAAAGAATAAAAGGTAGATGTATTTTTGCATTGCGTTGAATTCAGATTTTGAAAAGGGAAGTTTTTATAGAGATAAAAATCTTTGATAGTAAATACGTTTGTTCTATAAGAGACAAAGTTACTATTCGTTATGCGTTTAAAAAAATGTATATTCTTATTTGAAAAAACTTATTTTCTAAATTTTTCACATTTTAACTCCAAAATACGCAAAATCTATTAGTTTGAAAATAAACTTTAAATCTATTAGGGAAAATTTAATAAAGAAAAATCCTTTTTCGATAAAAACTATCAAAAAAGGATTTTAATTATGTGATTAGTAAGACTCTAACAATGGCAAGGAGCATTTTTTGAGCTAAAAAATTAGACATCACTATTTTCTAAAAAATCTTATTTTTCGTTTTCGGAAGTAACTACAATTCGGACTCCATTTTCCTTTGTATCACTAATTGTTCTTATCTCATCATCTTTTATAGCTGAAGCTACATTTTCTTTACGTTTTGTAGTGTCTCCATCTCTTGGTGTTTGAAGAGGAACAGAACTAACAATTATTTTTACTTCTGAATCATCTTCTAAATTATTCTGAGTTTGAGATGATTTTTCATCTTGTCCATTCTGTGATGTTTTAGTTGAATCATATTGTAATAATTCTTCTATTGGAACTTTTGTATCTTCATACGTATCAACCTCATTGGTAGGCTTATCTTCTCCTAGAAAAGATTCAAATTTCTTATGAAAATCGTTGGCTCTTTTCATAAGTCCTTTTCTGTATATCAACATAGCAGAAGAGGCTGTTTTGTTATAAATATAGTTTTTACGCTGTTTGAGAAGCCAATCCCACATTTGCTTCTTAGGTTGAGATTCGATGGCTTTTATGGTTTGTTCGTTCAGTTTTCCTGTGACTTTTAGATTAGTAAAGCCATCAGCTTTGAGTCTTTCTTGAAAATACCTAATTGAAACAGGCGCAGAATAATACATTTCAGCAAAAAAAGCAGCAATTGCCAAATCTTCAATGTTGTTAGCACCTGACATATACCAAAACTGCTCACGGATTTTGAAGACATCATCATCTGTCAAATATCTGAAACGCTGAACGGTTGAGGGAATTTGAAATGTATCTGCCATAGCCAAAAAAGTTTTCCACTCTACACTTCTACTCACATAACGATACGTAGTTACGTCATCTGGATTTGGGCGAATGGTATCAATCCCTTCACCTGCATAATTCTCTACATGAGTAATCCAAGCATTATAAGTTTGTTTATGTGACTGACTGACTTTTATGATTCCATAAGCTGCCACCGAAGAAACTGAAGCGATAAGAAGTATGAGAAGCGTTTTCATTGGCTAATTATTTTAGTTCAAAAAATTAAGTTGTGCTATTTTGTTGTTTTATTTTTTTAACAAAAACGGTTTTTAGGTGGAAAAGTTTTTTTTATTGATTTGAATCCTACCATTTTATTGAAAAGTAACATCAACTTGAGATTAGAAATATATATGTCGTTGGTGAGACACCGACAACGGCAAGAGATAAATTGTTAGGAAGTCTACAGCTATAAAAAAAAGCACAATTATCATTTATAAAAAATAATAATTGTGCTTTTAGATTTACCAATTTGAATTTTTCATTATTGGTATTTCTACCAATAATTTTTTACTTATTCTCCTTTATCTTCTGTTGTAGTTTCAGGAAGTAAAACAGCTTTAATATATGCTTTTGTATCCAAATATTTTATAGCTGCATTTTTCACATCTTCTACTGTCAAATCCTTCAATATAGATTTATTTTTTTCTATACTTTCAGGAGTTTCATTATAATAATAAAGTCCTTGTAGAGTAGAAAGCCAGTATTTGTTTTGAGTTTGGTTTACTTCATTGGTGCGTTTTTCAGCTTCTTTGAATTTCTCCAAATCGGTAGCATCAATGTCTCCATTACGTAATTTGTCTACTTCTTCGATAGAAGCTGCAATCAAATCATCAACATTTTCAGGCGCACAAGGAAATGTAATCATTACATTATAATTTGGAACAGGATATTTATCAACACTTGTATAAGCACCTGCTGAATAAACACCACCTTTTTCCTCACGCAATTTCTCAATAAGTTTGAAACGCAATAAACCTGCAAGAGCATTCAAAGCAACTTCATCTTTTGCATCATATTCTGTCATTTCTCCAGCAAAAGAAAGACGGACATTACTCTGTGGCTCTGAACCTTTTTTATAGATTTTTTCTACCATTCCTTTAGGCGAACGAGTACCCAAATCTTTAAAGTTTTCAGTTTTATCTGTTGATGGAAGAGTAGCAATATAGGTTTCTAAAAGTGACTTCATTTTTTCCTCATCGAAGTTTCCAATAAAGAAAAATGTAAAATCAGCAGCATTTGCAAAGCGTTCGTTATACATTTTGTAAGCTGCCTGCCAATCTGTTTTTTCTAATTCTTCTACTTTTGGAAAACCACTACGAATACTTCCATTTGCCATTAATTGGCTGTACTGGTCATAGAAATAATAGTTTGGATTAGAAGCTAAGTTTTGATAAAAACCTTTTTGAGTAGCCACAAAAGAAGCAATAGCATCGTCATCTTGACGAGGATTAGTGAAATAAAGGTGCATCAGTTGAAGTGCAGTTTCTAAATCTTCTGGAGAAGTGCTTCCTCTAAAACCTTCAGAATATTCAGAGATATAAGGACTAATACGAACCGTTTTTCCAGTCATAAACTTATCCATATCTGAGCCTGAAAGTTCTGCAATTCCAGATTGAGCAATGATAGAAGAAATATTAGAAACAGCTATGTAATCTTTATCTTCATACAAAGAATGTCCTCCCAAACTATAAGCAGAAACCAAAATTTCGTCATTTTTAAAGTCTGTTTTCTTCAAAATTACTTTTGCACCATTAGAAAGGGTAAATTCTGTATAACCCATTTTATCGTTGGTCATTTCCTTTGTAATGCTTCCTTTTTTAGGAATATTTGCTTCTTCGATAAGTGAACTAGCAATTTCTTTTTCTTCATAAGCCTTTAAATCTGCGTTTGCAGCTTCATTCCAAATACTTACTAATTTTTCATCATTTGGAAGATTTACTCCTTCTTTCTCCATTCCTGTTAAGATGGCAACTCTGTTTTCTTGAGTTATCCAACTTTTAGCCATTGTATTGACCTCTGCTAAAGTAATGGAAGGAAGATTTTTTTCTAAAAACTCATATTCAAACTTTGCACTTGGAATTGGCTGATTTTCTAAATAATTGTAAACATAATTCATTACAATTCTATTAGATTCTGTTTTGTCTTGTTCTTTATAGGCTTTTTCGTAGCGTTTAGAAAGTTGTTTTTTAGCTCTTTCTAGTTCAGAAGCTGTAAAACCAAATCTTTTCATACGTTCAAACTCTTGTGTGATTGTAGAGAGTCCACCTTCGATGTTATCTTCACGAAGTCCTGCATACAATTGAAGAGCATCCAAATCACGTCCAATCATATCACCTTGAAAAGCAAAACTATATAAAAATGGAGGACTTGCTTGTTTTTGTAATTCTTCAAAACGAGCATTGAGCATTGTAGTAATAAGCTCACTTGTATAATTTTCATTCAAATCAGCATAAGTTGTAACTGCTTTTTTAGGCATTTTGTAATACAATTGTAATTGAATTGCTGTTGCTTCTTTATCAGATACTACTTTTGCTAAAGGCTCTTTATTCAAAGGAGTTTTGAAATTTTTACGCTCTGCTGGATTTTTTACTTTCGGAATACTTCCAAAAGTTTCCTTGATTTTGGCTTCCATTTCTGCCACATCAATATCTCCAACGGCTACAATTGCCATAAGGTCTGGACGATACCATTTTTTGTAGAAATTACGAATTGTTTCATACTTGAAAGATTCCAAAATTTCTTTTTTACCGATTGGCAAACGCTCTGCATAATGCGAACCTTTCAAAAGAGTTGGAAAATATTGAGTACGCATACGCTCACTTGCACCTTTTC
Source organism: Bernardetia sp. (assembly GCA_020630575.1). Lineage (GTDB taxonomy): Bacteria > Bacteroidota > Bacteroidia > Cytophagales > Bernardetiaceae > Bernardetia. The sequence goes on along the minus strand of JAHDBD010000007.1, from coordinate 48,959 downwards.
CTCTGCGCCATTCTTCGATGACTACGCCACGTTCTTTGTCTATTTCTTCGTCTTCAAATAGAACTCCACTTGCCCAATCTTTCAAAATTAAAAGACCTTTGTCTACATAACCCACGCTATCTGTTGGGATAGGCAACATATAAACTGTTTCATCAAATGAAGTATAAGCATTCAAGTCAGCACCAAAACGAACGCCCATTGTTTCCAAATTATCAATCAAATCATTTTTCTTGAAATTTGTTGTTCCATTAAATGCCATGTGTTCGGTAAAGTGAGCCAAACCTTGTTGGTCTTCATCTTCCAAAATAGAACCTGCATTTACAGCCAAACGAAGCTCAACACGATTTGCAGGCATTGCATTTTTACGAATGTAGTATTTCATTCCATTTGAAAGTGTTCCCACTTTTACATTTTCATCAATTGGAATGGGTGTTTTCATTTCAGAAATTTTAGTATTCTGTTCTGTTGTTGTACTCTGTGCATTTGCTGTTGTATAAGCAAAAGGAGTAGCCAAAAATAAGGCTGAAAGCGTGCCTACTTTTAGATAGGATTTTAATGAATATCTCATTAGTGAAAAAATTATAGTAGATGGACAATCAATTTATTTAAGAAAAATAAGAAAATTAATCCATTGAAAACTTATATAAAAATTAATAATTACAAAGGTAAAATTCTTTTCTCAAATAACAACTAAAAGTTTAGTTAATTTTTAAAAAATAGATTTACTTGATTTATTAATCACATTTTGTGATGTCTTCTATTTTTTTATTAAAAATTAAATTTATACAAAAAACATTGTTTTAAAATATACTGTTATACTTTTAGAATTATATTATTACTAATTCTATTTTTTATAAACTTTTAATTTAATTTTTCAAACTTATGTTTAGCTTAAAAGAAAAATCTATTATCATTACAGGGGGCGCAATGGGACTTGGCTATGCTACTGCTGAACTTTTTGCAGAGCAAGGCGCATACCTTACTCTAGTTGATTACAACGAAGAAAAACTAGAAGAAGCTAAAAAGGAACTTTCAAAGAAATATTCAGATGCGAGAATACTTACTGTAGTGGCTGATGTTTCGAAAGAAGATCAAGTAAAAAGCTACGTAGATAAAACTCTAAAAGAATATTCTCGCATAGACGGACTCTACAATAATGCAGGTATTGAAGGAGAAACAGCTTTACTTACAGAATATGACATGGATGCATTCAAAAAAGTAATTGACATAAACTTGATGGGTGTTTATTATGGAATGCGTTATGTAATTCCTATTATGCAAAAACAAAAGTATGGTAGAATTGTAAATGTCGCTTCAGTAGCTGGTATTCGTGGTGTCAAAAATGAAACACCTTATGTAGCTAGTAAGCATGCAGTATCTGGTATGACAAAAAATGCAGCCTTAGAATATGGACAATACGGAATTATGACAAATGCTATTGCCCCTGGTGCAATTGTAACACCTATGGTAGAAGAGGCATTTAAGAAAATTAATCCAGATGATCCAGAATCTGCTAAAAAAGAATATGCAAAAGCAAATCCGACTTTAAAACTAGGTGAGCCAAAAGATGTTGCTACCTTAGTTGGTTTCCTTTTGAGTGAAGAGTGTAGTTATGTGAGTGGACAGGTGATTGCTGTAGATGGTGGACAATCTAGTATTTATGGAGATGTATAATAAAGATATTCTATAATAAATTAGAAAGCCATTTTTATCATTTTTTGATAGAAATGGCTTTTTGTTTTTCCAAAAAAATCAAATTAAGAATTTTAAATATCATCTATAAAATAACTAATAAAGAACCCACAGAAATTAAAATCCATAAGGTAACACCTAATGCCAACGGGCGCCAACCTACTTTTTTAATTTTTTCGATAGACAAACTAAGACCAATCAAGAAAAGTGTCGTAACAAGAAGTTTTTTGGCAATCCAAACCAAATAAGGAGAGTATTCTGTTACAAAAGGAATATATGTATTTATCAAAATAGCTACTACAAAAAGTCCGATAAAATAAGGAATAGTGATTTTTGGAGGTATTTTTTTAGATTTATCATTTTTAGTTAGCTGTTCAGATAGATTTTCTTTTGCTGAATCATGTTCCTCAACTTTATTTTTTGTACAAAATTTAGAAACCAAAACAGAAAGCAGAACCAAAGGAATAATCCAAAGTGCACGAACAAGTTTCAATGTCGTTGCAATCTTCAACGACTCATCACTAAAGCTCTCTGCTGCACCCACAACCGAACTAGTATCGTGAATAGCAACAGCTACCCACATTCCAAAATCTTGAGGTGAAAGATTGAAAAAATGTCCTAGAACAGGAAAAACAAGCAATGCAACAGAATTCAGAAGAAAAACGACACCCAAAGACACCGAAATATCAGAATTATCAGCATCAATTACAGGCGAAAATGCAGCAATAGCACTCCCTCCACAAATAGCTGTTCCGACAGAAATAAGTTGAGCTAATTTATTTTCAACTTTCAAAATTTTTCCTAGAAAAAGCCCTCCTGCAAGTGTCAGAAAAATACTACTGACAACCAAACCAATTCCGTTTTGACTTGCCGAAATTGCCATTTGAAGATTCAGACCAAATCCCAAACCCACAACAGCAACTTTTAGAAGCTGTTTTGTTGCTTTTGCAGTTTGATTTGGAAAAGGATTTTTTAGAAAATGAGCAAATAAAAGCCCTGCTACCAAAGCAATAGGACTATCAACAACAGGAATCCAACAGGCAAAAAGACAAGCAAGAAATAGAAAAGGAATAAGTTTATGTTTCAAAATTGTTGTGTATAGGTGTAGTTTGTAAGCTACAAATTTACTCACTTTTAATGAAAACACTTTTTGCAGGAAAGTTTTATTTAATAGAAAAAAAGATTCTTTTAATAAAAATTATCACTTAAAACCCAGCTCTACCCAAATAGGAATATGGTCAGAAATATAACGAGCATCTTTCAGGCTACTGTAATCTTTATAAAAATGAATTACTTCAGCTTTTTTGATATTAAATGCTCTCGTTTCTACAAAAATATTATCATATTCTTCATTTAATGGATCTCCATCTTTTTCTTTCATTCGAAGACTTGTTTTTTGACCTTTGAAAGCTGCCACAAAAGAACGGTTTCTAAGTCCATCAAATGCTTCATGCTTTCCATCAAGATTAAAGTCTCCCAAAATCAAAATATTATCTGTCTTGTATCTATTTGGAATTTCTTCTAAGAAAACCACCTCTTTTTCAGGATCTTTACTTGTCGGAACAGCATGAAAACTGCCTATCAATACAGTATTTGTAGTTTTTGATTTAGATACAATTTCAAATCTTGCCATATAAGGTTCTCTATCTACTTTAGCTTCGATACTTTCTTCTAACCAATCTTTTTTTAGAGAAATTTTAGCATTTTTGGTAGATGTTTTCCATACATACGCATACCGTTCTTTGCCATCTCCTGAAGTAGGTTCACTTATTTTGTACTCCCATTTACTTCCTGTTCTGTTTAGTTCATCAGCCAACTTTCCGACAGCACGAATTCCATATAATGAAGTTGAAACCTCTTGAATAGCTACAATATCATAGTCTTTTAACTTTTTGGCAATATATGCAATCTCTTCATTATCCTTTGATTTTCCAAAATTATATAAATTCCAAGATAGAATCTTGATAGTTTCGCCTTTAGAATTATCCGAAAGAATTGGAGTATTATCATTTGAATTTTCTAAAGAGCCACAAGACGAAACAGCAGAAAATAGAATGAAAAATGAGAGAAATAGAAGTATATTTTTTTTCATTAGTAGAGTTTTTTATAGAAGAATGGATTCAAACAAAATTATTTGAATCCATTTATAATTATTTGACTACAATAATACTAATTTTCTATCTCATATCAGAAAAGACTTTAACTTTGTAAATCAAAATTATTTACACAATTAATCTAAAAAAAATGTAATTCCTACTTGGAAAGAAAGCATATCAGTTCTGGTTTTTTTAACGTCATAAATAAATTCGTCTGGAAATAATGGGTCTGGGTAGATAGAGTTTTTTGTTAAATATTTTGCTTTACTTCCTTGTGTATAAACAGCACGAATATCTAGCTTTATCTCCTCTGATAGCGATACTAACACTCCTCCAGCACCTCCATAGGCAAAAGAAAATCCATCTTGTTCGATAAATGAATTTATATCTTCTCCATCTTCTTCTTCGGTCGTTCTTGTATAAATATACCTTCCTCCTAAAAGACCATCAGCATACGGATAAATGAAAGAATCTACCCAACGAGGCTTAAAACGTACCATCGCAAAACTCTCAAAAATATTATTATTTGTATTCAATGTATAATCAAATCCATTATTATCTATATAATCTTCTGATTGCATTCCATAAATCATATAACCTGCATCTAATCCTAATGAAACAACAGATTCATCTTCAGTAAGTGGCACAAGTAGCATTCCACCAATACCAAAAGCAACAGATTCATTATTTTGAGCAAACTCTTCTAATGGAAAACCTGTTTGTAATCTCAGATTAAATTGCACTTGGGCAAAAGTTTCTTTAGAAGAAAAAATAAATCCACTTAAAATAATAAGAAAGGTAAAATAAAAACGAGGTGAAAATAAATTGTGTAATTTTGTAGAAAGTTTATAAAGTGATGCTGCTAGATTTTTCATAAATTGGTAATTAGTTTGTAGTTATAATAATGATTAATTTTGAGATGCAACTCTTTTTGAGTTTTCGAACTCTATTTAGTGGTTTTACAATAAGTAAGTACTTGAGCAAAATTATCTATATATTTTTATTAAACGCTAAGTTCATAAAGAACCCATAAGATGAACTGAAAATCAGCGTAGCTAAACTACTTTTCAAAACACTCTTTTTAAATCTGTTTTGTTTAGAGGGTCAATAAAAATTAAATACAGTAATATTTTTCAGATTATACTCGTAATTTTTAATTCGTAATTCGTAATTGTTGCTAAAATGTTTGTCAAATTATTTTCTAAAAAAAGTCCTCGTTCGGATTTAGAACTTATTGAAGTCTATAAAGAAACCCGAGATAATAAATTTGTGGGAGAACTTTTTGAGCGTTATACCCACTTGGTATATGGTGTATGTCTAAAGTATCTTAAAGATGAGGAAGACAGTAAAGATGCTGTTTTGCTTATTTTTGAAAAGTTATTGACCGACCTTCTACGTTTTGAGATACAAAACTTTCCTCCTTGGTTGCATCGCCTTACTCAAAATTATTGTTTGATGTATTTGCGTCAACGTCAGAGAGAATTTAAACGAAGTGAAGATTATTTTACAAATCAAGATGACAATCGTATGGATTCTGACCCAGATTGGCATCTATCTAATAAAGGCGAAAAACACGAGAAAGAAGAACGACTCACTAGCATTGAAGATGCATTACATACGCTCAATCCTGAACAAAAACAATGTGTAGAGCTTTTCTTTTTAGAAGAAAAAAGTTATCAGGAAATTGTAGAAATTACAGGTTTTTCACTTTCTAAAGTAAAAAGTTTTCTTCAAAACGGAAAGCGAAATATCAAAAAACAGTTGGGTATTCTAACTCTAGTTTTTTGGCTGTTCTTTATGTAAAAATCTACCCACTCTTTAGAGTGAAAAATATACCGAATGCTTTAGCTTTCGGAAAGTATAAGTTTCTAAAATGATAAAATAATGAGCCAAACCCATACCAATAGAGAAAAAAAGATAAGGAGCATTTTAGAACGCTCTTCAAATATTGATGCCCAAACTTTACAAAAATATATAGATAAAAAACTTACTAAAGAAGAATTGCATGAAGTAGAAAAACAACTTCTTAATTCAGATTTTGCCACTGAAGCTGTAGAAGGTTTTTCTAATGCTGATTTTAAAGTAAATATTGCTGCCAGTACAAATCAACTCAATACAGAAATTAGAAATTATAATAAGCAAAGAGGTTTTTACAAACGAGATTACAGAGTTTTTTACGCAGCAGCTTCAGTAGCTTTAGTTTTTGTAGTTCTTTTTGGTCTTTTTAGATTAGTTAATATGAATGTTTCTTCGGAAAATATGGCTATGGAAACTAAAGTAGAGCAATCAGAAAATCCAAATACTAAAAATAATGACTTAGCTTTAAATGAAGAAACGACAATCTCTGAAGAAGAAGAAAGTGCACTTGTAGAAAAGCTTAAATATGAGAACTTAGAAGAGTTAAAGACAAAAAAGAAATCTAACCAAAGTAACTCACAAGCTGAAGATAATTTAGCTCTCAATATGGATAAAGAAGAAGTAACAAAAGAAAAAGATTTTTCTACTTCTGATGTTTGGATTCGTAAGAAAGAGAAAGTAGAGACTGAAAATAACGAGATTAGTTTGACTGATTCGGAGAAAAATATAGCTGCTTCTCCTACTATAAGTGCGAATAGACAAATGAATTATGATTCCTCTAATGCAGCAAATACAAATCAGTTAGCTGATGATGACTATAATTTCTTTTCTGACACTTATAAAAAAGATGATTTAAGAAGAAGTCAGAAATCACCAAAAGAAATATTGTTTGATGCCATACAATCCTATGAAAACAAAAAATATACTGAGGCAAGTCTTCTTTTTGACTCTTATTTAGTTACCAGTCCAAATAATGCACAGGCATTATATTTTGGAGGAATGTCATATTATGAAAATCATAATTATAAAAAATCCATTCCTTTACTAGAGAAATTCTTGAAGCAGAAATCTGATATTGTCTATCAAAAAAACAATCAAGATGCTGAATGGTATTTAGCTAATTCTTATTTAAAAGTAAATCAAAAGCAGAAAGCAAAAACTGTTTTACAAAAAATAGCTAATTCTAGTAGTAAATATTCAAATCAGGCTAAGTCACTATTGCAAAAATAATACATAGAATAATACTCATTTTCGCCTTAACTTAATGTGATTTTTTAGGTTACTCTAACTCATTCCTATATACACTTGTTTGTGATTTGTTAGTGTCACTATCTAAACTGCCAACAATTGACAATTAAAAATAAAGCTGTATTTTTTTCTATTTTTAAACAACTTTTATATTTACAACTCCACTACAAGTATTCTTAAATATCATCAAAGCAAAAAAACCTATTCTTACTTAAAAGAATAGGTTTTTTTATTATTTATGAAAGATCAAAATCAAATTGACAATTAGAGTTGCTTATTCTCATTATCTTCATCCAAATCTGTTTTAGAATCAATAGGTGTTTCAGGTGTTTTCTGAATTTTAATTCCTTCCTGTTTTTGTTGTTTTTCAAGACTTGCTAATTTCTCTTCAAAAGGCAAGTTAGATTCAGGAGTTTCAGAATATGGAACATTCTGAGGAATAAAATCTTCTTTTGCACCTGGTTTACTGTAATCATAAGGCCAACGGAATACTTGAGGAATTGCTCCCACCCAGTTACCGTGTCCAGGAAAACGAGGAGTTGTCCATTCTAATGTATTTGATTTCCAAGGATTTGCAGGAGCTAGACGCCCTTTGAACATAGAGTAAACGAAGTTGAATACGAATACAAATTGTGCAAGGAAAGTCAAGATAGCTGCCGTACTAATAAACATATTCAAATCTGTAAACAAACCAAAAGGCTCAAATGCAGTATGAGAATAATAACGACGAGGGAAACCAGCTACACCGATAAAGTGCATTGGGAAGAATATCGCATATACTCCAATAAATGTTGTCCAAAAGTGGAAATAACCCATTTTAGCATCCATCATACGACCAAACATTTTTGGAAACCAATGATAAATACCAGCAAGCATACCAAAGAATGAAGCAGAACCCATTACAAGGTGAAAGTGAGCGACTACAAAATATGTATCGTGTAATTGAATATCAATTGCTGCACTTGCCAAGTGAATACCTGTAAGTCCACCAACAATAAAGAGAGAAACTAGACCAATAGAGAAAAGCATGGCTGGCGTAAATACCAAATTACCTTTCCAAAGTGTAGTGATATAGTTAAACGCTTTTACAGCTGAAGGAACTGCAATAATTAGTGTCAAGAACATAAAGATAGTTCCCAAGAAAGGATCCATACCTGTTACAAACATGTGGTGCGCCCAAACGATAAACGAAAGAACAGCAATACCAATAATAGACAAAATCATTGCATGATAACCAAAGATTGGTTTTCTTGAGTTTGTAGCAATTACTTCTGATGAAATTCCAAGAGCTGGCAAAAGTACAATATATACTTCTGGGTGTCCTAAGAACCAAAATAAGTGTTGGAACAAAATTGCGCTACCACCTTGATTTGGAAGAGCTTCTCCACCAATATAAATATCAGATAAGAAGAAACTTGTACCAAAACTACGGTCAAAAATCAAAAGTAATGCTGCTGAGAACAAAACAGGAAATGATAAAAGACCAATAATAGCAGTAATAAAGAATGCCCAAATAGTAAGAGGCATACGATTAAATGACATACCACGAGTACGCATATTGATTACTGTAGAAATATAATTGATACCACCCAAAAGAGTTGAGATGATAAACAATGCCATACTAGATAACCAAAGTGTCATACCTAATCCAGAACCAGGCATAGCCTGTGGTAATGCACTAAGTGGTGGATAAATTACCCATCCTCCAGATGCAGGACCTGTTTCAATAAATAAAGAGTAGAACATAATTAGTCCAGCAGCAGCAAAGAACCAATAAGAAAGCATGTTCATGAACCCTGAAGCCATATCTCTAGCTCCAATTTGTAAAGGAATCAAGTAATTACTAAATGTTCCACTAAGACCTGCTGTAAGTACGAAGAAAACCATTATCGTACCGTGCATGGTTACAAGAGCTAAGTAAAATTCTTTATCTAATTTTCCACTCGCATCTATCCACTTACCTAAAATAGGTTTTAGGAAAGATAAATCTGCGTCAGGAAAACCGAGTTGCAGACGGAAAATTACAGACATACCTACTCCTATCATTGCCCAAAATATTGCTGTAAACAAGAATTGTTTTGCAATTACTTTGTGGTCAGTAGAAAAGATATAGTTAGTAATAAAATTTCCGTGATGCTCATGGTCGTCATGATGTTCCTCATGGACAAATCCATGATTATCAACATCGTAATGTAGAACATCTTGTCCGCTTGCTTGATGTGTTGTATCAGCCATAATTATTTGCGGTATTTATTGTAAAATAGATGTATTAAAATTTGTTTTTTTATATTCAAGTATTGTTGTCCTAATAGAATTATTTAGAAGCAAGATTAGAAGGAATATTTTTGATTCCTTGTTCTTTTAAATAATCTACATTTTTAGCAGCCCAAGCTTCTTCAGAATCATACCATTTTTGGAATTCATCAGCTTCTAAAACAGAAACTTTCATAAACATAGCAAAGTGGCTTCCTCCACAGATTTCAGTACAAGCTAATGTATATTCAAAAGCATCCCAGTTTGGATCACCTTTTTCTTTTAATTCTACTTTTACATCTTCTGCTGTTTTCGTTGGTGTAAACCAAAACTGTGTTGGCATACCAGGTACTGCATCCATTTTTACTCTAAAGTGAGGTAAAAATACACTATGCAATACATCACGAGAACGGATTTTCAAAAGAACAGGTCTATTTTTAGGAAGACGCAATTCGTTGTACATAAAATCATCATAGTTAGACTCATCAGCTTCAAAATCCATTCCCATAGAGTTTGTTCCATCAGTCTTCATATAATTGAATTTACCAATTTTTCCATCTTTTCCTCCATAACGTACTTGCCAGTTAAACTGTTTTCCCATTACTTCAATAGCTAAAGCGTCTTCTGGAGCAGGGTCAGTAATATCAGACCAAACAGTCCAACCTGTAACAACAAGAGCAGTCAAGACAATAGCAGGAACAATAGTCCAAGCAATTTCTAATTGGTTATTGTGAGGAATAAATGTTGCTCTTTTGTGTTCTTGATAACGATACACATAAGGGAAAAAGAATAATAAAATATGTGTTACTATGAAAACAAAGAAGACAACAGCTGTAGTTAGCCAAAATAAAAAGTCAATTTGTATTCCATGTATAGACGACGATTCAGGTAAAATATATTTTACTTTTTCAGAAAATCCATAAGCGAAAATAGAAGCGAAAAGCACGAAAAAGAATACAATAAATAAAATTGCATTTACTTTATTTGACATTCCCACTCTGCTATCTCTAGCATTTGGTTCTTTGACATCCTTCGCTACACGCACCAGCATGAATACACGATAGATGAGAGCCATTAAGACGAGGAACAGAACGCCGACGGCAGCAATAAGTAATCCGTTCATTTGTATAGGTCAGTTAAAAGTTTTATTAAAATTAAAATTCTTATCTATATAGTAATTATATACTGTTAGAAAAAATGTTTTGTTAAATTTTATTAATTATACCGTAATGGATATAAATTTCAACTTCATTTTTCAAACTATAAGTGTATATAAATTTATGTAAGTCTTTGAGAAGTAAGCAGTTTGTATTAGAAAAAGGTTTTCAAAAGTTTCAATTATTTTTGAAAGCTTTATAATAACACTCTGTTTTCTCTTTATATGATACAAAAATAAGGTTTTTAAAGCAATTTAAAAACCTTATTTCAGTTTAATTCTTACTTTGATTCACAATTTATAATGAATCTTATTTTGTGTTTACTATCTAAGCAAATCCTAAGTCTCGTGATTGTAAGCCTCTTCCAAGAGTGGGTGATTTTTTGCAACTAGAGGAGCTTTAGCTAAAGACATTCCTACTAAATAAGCAAAGATACCTACAAATATAAATGGCATCCCAATTTCTAAGAAACCAAATGAACCATGCTCACGAAGCGTTCCTGGAGTAATCATTTGGTAAAAATCAAACCAGTGTCCGATAATTACAGCAATACAGATTACTTTTAAAATAGTCATTTTACGTTTTGCATTACGTGTCATCAATCCAAAGAATGGAATAATGAAGTTTACAAGTAAAATAACAAGAATATATTTTCTATAAATTGGACTAGAAAGACGTTCTACATAATAAGCTGTCTCTTCAGGAATATTTGCATAATAAATAAGCAAAAACTGACTAAACCAAATGTATGTCCAAAAAATACTAAATGCAAATACAAATTTGCCTAAATCGTGTAAATGGTTTTCATTGATAAATTTCAAATAACCAGCTTCTCTTAGCATCACGACAGTAAGTGTGATTGCAGCAATACCAGCTACCCACCAACTTGCAAAGTGATACCAGCCAAACATAGTACTAAACCAGTGTGTATCAATAGAAAGTGTCCACCACCAAGCAGCAACTGAAGAAGTAACTCCAAAGAATACTACAAATGCAGCAGATAATTTTACCATATTACGGTAATGTTTTCTGATTTGTGTAGGACTTGTAGCTCTATCTTCTGCTAGTGAGTTCTTACGAGTAAAGAAGTGGAATAAATACCAACCTCCAATAATTACAATTGAACCTCCAATGAAAAAAGGAATATTCAAAAATCCTTGTTTTCCTACAATGATAGAATCATATTCAGGTGTATTGAGGGCATACAATGAGCCATCTGTCCAGTGAAAAATTTCATGGTAACCCCATCCAAAAGCGATAAGGAATAAAATTAGACCAACAGGTAAGAAAGATGCAAATGCCTCAGGAACACGTTTGAAACCTGCCGACCATCCTGCCATAGCAATATATTGGATAGCTACCCAAAAAACTCCAATTACAGAAAGACCTACAAAGAAGATAACATTAATCCAAAGATTTACTTTTACTCTTTTTGTCCAATGATATGCATGATGTCCTCCTTCTGCTGCATGTTCTCCATCAGCATGAACAGCTTCAGGATTTTCTAGCGAAGAAAGTTCATTTCCAGTCATTTCTATGGCAGCATGAGCTTCTTCGTGATGCCCAGAATCAGTAGCCATAAAAAATAGCCCAACTAGGGAAAATAGTACGCCTATCCCTATGATGATAAATATAGTTCGTTTTGCTTTTGCTGAGAAGACAAACTGTTCGTTTAGAGCCTCTCTGTCAAAATGATGATCTTTGTGTGCAGCCATTGCGATTGATAAAGTTTATGTATAGTCTGCGAAATAATTTCTAAAGACAGTTAAGTAATTTTCTATTAATTGAGTAGATTTCCTTACTTATAAAACAAAAATCAAATGAACTCCTAATCTTTATATTTGTAATTACACTACGCAGATTTTCAGTTCGTAATTGATAATTCGTAATTCGTAATTGTTTCTACGGTTTTCCTTGTTGTAATTGTTGTACATAACGCACTACTTTCCAACGCTCTTCTGGATTAAGCTGAACTTTTACAGGCCACATACGACCCTTTCCATAGGTAATTACATGGAAAATCCAACCTTCATTCAAAGTCTTATAACGACCTGCTGTATAGTTTGGAACACCGTTATAAACAGCTCCTACTTTACCGTCGCCTTTGCCTTCTGCACCATGACAGGCTGCACAATATGTCAAGAAAAGATGTTTTCCATCTGCTAGTACTTGCTCGTCATCTTTTGGTAGAGGGCTTGTCCAAGTTTTCGAAGCAAGTTCTACACTATCTCTGTGCATTTCATAAAACATAGACGTTCCTTGTAACTCTTCAGTTTGGTATTTCTGACGTTTTACTGTACCCACAGGAGGCATAAGCATGTTAGTAACTTTTTTTCTTAAATCAGGATTTTCTGCCAATTCTTCTTTTGTATAGTATCCATAAATAGATGCTGGAGAAGTATTGAAATAATCATCAAATACAGAGTACCAATGATTTTCGTTTTCCACTACTTGACTAAGTGGCTCGTAAGGAACAGAATGATACATTTGAGGTGCATATTCAACTCCTGGATAATTTTCTTCTGCTCCACAACTTGCCAAAAGAGTCATCATTGCAACTCCCAAGACGGCGTATAAAGTAGAAAATGTAAATGTATTAAATAGCTTCATTGCTTTTATTTTTTATACTAAATTAATCTGTATAATCAGATAGGTAATAAAATTATTTAGGACGGCTCGTAGAACGCACCCCATGCTTAAATAAATCACCCAAGTATTTGAAGAAAGAAGGGTTATTTTCTTCTTCTGTAAAGTCTTTACGATTTACTTCTTCTGCACCTGCTTCTTGCAAAACAGCTTTGATGTCTGCTTCTGAAAGACTGTTTTTTGCCAAATCAATAGCTACAATATGTTTATCATCTGTACTACGACGGTCAAAAATACGAGGAACTTTATGAGGTTTCAAATCTTGTGAAACCAAGAATGAACCTACCATTCCGAAGGCAGAAAAAAGAACAGTCATCTCAAAAGATACAGGAACAAAGTCAGGAATAGAGATAAAAGGCTTTCCACCAATAATCATAGGCCAAAGTGCGCCCATCATACCTGTTTGCATCGTAATTGCACAAGTAGTTCCTAATGCTCCAAACATAAAGGCTGCCTTTGGAAGCCAAGAATGTCCATATCCTAAGTTTTTCTCCAATCCGTGAACTGGATAAGGGTTAAATACTTCGTAGATAGAGATTCCTTTTTCACGAATATGATCAACACCGTGTTTGAGGTCATCTTCATCACTATATACGCCTAGTATATAGTGTTTATCTACTTCCATTGTATTTGATATATGTGCCATAATTTTAATGTTTATATCTGATTCTCTAATTTGTTTAATTAATTGTGATTAAGAAATTAAACAACATCAAAAGGATCTTTAATGGTATCTCTGTTTTTGTAAACGTGGTGATTAGATGATTTCAATACTGCTTTTACTTCTGCCATGTTTATCACAGGGAAAAACTTAGCAAATAAGAAGAAGAGAGTAAAGAACAATCCAAATGAAAATACATAACACATTACATCCCAAAGTGTCGGACTAAAATATGTCCAAGAAGAAGGAAGGTAATCATTGTGAAGCGAAGTAACAATAATTACAAAACGCTCAAACCACATTCCGATATTTACAATGATAGAAAGAATAAACGTAAAGACGATACTTGTACGAAGTTTCTTGAACCAAAATACTTGAGGAGAAATTACGTTACATGTCATCATTGACCAATATGCCCACCAGTAATCTCCTGTTGAACGGTTGATAAAACAGTATTGCTCATAAGGAACACCTGAATACCAAGCCATAAATAACTCTGTTATATAAGCAATACCTACAATTGAACCTGTTACCATAATGATAATGTTCATTAGTTCGATATGCTCTAAAGTAATATAATGTTCTAATTTATAGACTTTACGAGTAATAATCATAAGAGTAAGTACCATCGCAAAACCTGAGAAAATCGCTCCTGCAACAAAGTAAGGAGGGAAAATTGTTGTGTGCCACCCCGGAATTACCGAAGTTGCAAAGTCCATACTTACAATCGTGTGAACCGAAAGTACCAAAGGCGTAGAAAGACCAGCCAAAATCAATGACATAGCTTCATAATGAACCCAAGCCTTTGCACCACCTACCCAGCCAAGACTAAGTGCACCATAAAAAATACGACCAAAACGAGTAACAGCACGGTCACGAATAGTCGCAAAATCAGGCACAAGTCCCATAAACCAGAAAACTAATGATACCGAGAAATACGTTGAGATGGCAAAAACGTCCCAAAGAAGTGGAGAGTTAAAGTTTACCCAAAGAGATCCAAATGTATTTGGAATTGGTAATACCCAATAAGCTCCTAACCAAGGACGACCCATGTGAATAACTGGCCAAATAGCTGCACAAATAACAGCAAAAATTGTCATTGCTTCTGCTGCACGGTTAATGGCAGTACGCCATTTTTGACGGAAAAGCAAAAGTACAGCAGAAATAAGTGTACCTGCGTGACCAATACCTACCCACCAAACGAAGTTGGTAATATCCCAAGCCCATTGTACAGTTTTGTTCAAACCCCAACGACCAATTCCGTTCCAAAGCATATCTCCTAAGAAATAGCCTCCTGCTACAAGCAGAAATAAAGCAAAAGCAAAAGCACCCCACCACAATGGAGCTGGACTATCTTCTACTCTTCCTGCAATATCCTTTGTAATATCGTGATAGGTCTTACCACCAGTTACTAAGGGTTCTCGTACATCTGATATTATTTGCATGATGATGTAATAATGTTGTGATGATTATCTAATTATTTTCTTTATATATTTTTGAAATTAAGATTTGTAATAAAATATTAATTACAAATCTTAATTATTTTTTATTTATCAGTAATGGATTTAAGACTGTGCAGCCTCTACCATATCTTCAGCTGATTGAGGAGTTACACCAGAAGGAACAAATGCTTCTTCTTGGTTACGAACCTTAGTCAAATACCAAACATTCGGACGAGTATTAATCTCGTGAAGAACATTATAAGCACGTTTGTCTAACTCAGGTTCTAATACCTTCACAATTTCGCTGTCTCGGTTATTCAAATCTCCAAAAGTGATTGCATTTGTAGGACATGCACTAGCACAAGCAGTAACTACTTCGCCATCACGTACCTTACGGCTTTCACGTTTTGCAGCCAATTTACCTTCTTGGATTCTTTGTACACAAAGTGAACATTTTTCCATTACACCACGAGAACGAACTGTAACATCAGGATTCAAGACCATTTTACCAAGAGCATTGTTCATGTTATAATCAAACTCTGAGTTATTGTGGTATTTGAACCAGTTGAAACGACGAACTTTGTAAGGACAGTTATTAGCACAATATTTTGTACCTACACAACGGTTATATGTCATTTGATTAAGACCTTCTGAACTGTGAGTAGTTGCAGCAACTGGACAAACTGTTTCACAAGGTGCATTATTACAATGCTGACACATCATTGGTTGGAATACAACCTCTGGATTTTCAGAAACTGCTTTCAATTTAGGATAATCAGAAGCCCCTGGACTTTCACCTGGTGCTAATTTAGTGGATGAAGTATAATAACGGTCGATACGCATCCAGTGCATTTCACGACGATTTTCTACCTCAGTCTTTCCAACAATAGGAACATTGTTTTCCATACTACAAGCTACCAAACAAGCCGAACACCCTGTACAAGTGTTCAAGTCGATAACCATTCCCCAGTGATGGAGATTATATTCAAAAGTATCTGCTGCATACTCATCACGCTCACGCTGACGAACTAACCAGTTATCTTCTGTCCCTGGTTTTGCAGTTTCTTTTTTATCAAATTTAGCAATTTCGTCTTTATCAGAACCGTAGCCATCACTATCAATATCCCAAATTGAAATATCAGTAGGTTCTACTTTCTTACCATCCATAGTAACTTTAGGATCGTATTTTTTAGCTATCAAATTATCAACATCTTGATAATCTTTCAAGATAGCTTCTTGAATAATCGTTTCACGACCTAAATAAGTTTGGTGAGTTTGAGTACGAGCAATCTTTTCAGTATCGCCTGCTGCTTCAATAGTTACTCCTTTTGTACGTGTATATTGGATAAATCCATCACGCATAGAAAGCATTTTGTAAGCATTTTCTCCTCTTGCCTCAACAGAAACTTTTCCTAAGTTATTATTTTTGTTTTTGTCATCATCAGCTTTATGTCCATAACCTAACGAAATTGCAATCGTATTAGCTGGCATACCTGGCTGAATAATCACAGGAAGAGTATATTCTAAGCCATCAACTTTGATTTTTGCTTGAGAAGTTTTTACTTCAACAGTTTCAAATCCAAGTTCAGCAGCTTTTTGCATAGAAACAAGAACAGCATGTCCCCAAGTCAATTTCGTGATTGGGTCTGGTGTTTCTTGAATCCAAGGGTTATTTGCCATTGACCCTGTTCCCATTACAGGAGAAGGATAAACGACTAACTCTACTTCACTTCCTTGTGCAGGAACAGTAGTAGTATAATTCTTTTTGATATTTGCATCTATGCTAGACCAATCAGCATCTGCATAAACTAATTCTTTTGACATTTCTGTCACAGGCACACCTACAATTTCTTGTGCTGTAACTGTCTCTTGATCTACTACAAAATCATTTTGAGAAAACTCTGTATTTACAATTGTAACTCCATTTGAAAGGCTATCAGTTGTAACAGTAGTTTCTGATACTAAAGGAGTAGCTTCTGTTTCAGATGCAGAAGTAGAAGACTTCATTTTGCGAGTATATACTCCATCATGAAGTACTTTTTTCCAGAAATTCTCAAAGTTCATTCCTTTCATAGAAAGACCTTTGTTTTTCCATGTTTTACGTAAATAGGTGTAATAGTCACCTTCCATTCCTGCCCAAGCCATCAAGCTATCTTGAAACTGACGAGTATCAAAAATTGGATTGATAGTAGGTTGAATAAGACTTAAATGACCAGCTTTTGGTTCTGCATCATTCCAAGATTCTAAATAGTGACGGTCTGGAGTAAGATATGTACAGAAATTTGCTGTCGCATCAACTCTGTCTGAAGTAGAAACTGACAACTTAGCTTTAGGAAGAGCTGCTGCAATATCGCCTCCTCTTGGGTGGTCATAAACAGGGTTACAATTGTAGAAAATTACACTTGCACCTCCTTGTAAATCTTTTATAAAATCCGTCATTTGCTTATCATCACCTTTGCGCTGATAAGAAGGATTTTGCATATCAATCGTTTTGCCGTAGCTTCCTAATTTTTGATTGATTGCATTGACAAGTTGTTGAACATCTGGGTCATTTGATCCAGAAACTACAAGAGCTTTTCCGTTTGCAGCTTTAAGATCTTTGAGAAGTTGTTGATAATTTTTCTCTAAAACAGCATTTTCAAATTTGAAAGAACCACCAGCGTTTCCACCAAGTGCTTTATATAAAGCTGCTACAATTGCACCTTCTTGTGATGGAGCAATTGGCAAACGATAATCTGCTGAAGCTCCTGTATTTGAATAAACAGATTCAATTTGATAATGACGAGACATCGTTTTTTTCTTATCTGAAATTTTACGAGTCTTAGCATATTGAACTGAATGCTCTACTTGTGAAAGCCAAAAGCCTAAGAAGTCAGCATTGATAGAAACAATAAGTTCTGCTTTATCAAAATTATAAGAAGGAACTACTTTTCTTCCAAAACTACGGAAGTTAGCCTCCATCATACCAGAAACAGAAACAGGGTCATACGACACATGTTTTGCTCCAGTTTTAGCACAAAATTCATTTATAAGTTTTTGAGTTGTCGGACTTACAACAGTCTGACTAACTAAACGAAGATTAGAACCAATTTTTGAAGAAATTTCAGCATCAACTGTTTTCCAATCTGTTTTCTCATTATTTTTTAAAGGATGTTTTACTTTCTCGTTGTCATACAATCCTAAAACAGATGCACTAATACGAGCATTTACTTTTCCTTTTGAAAGAGGAGAAAATGCGTTTCCATCTGCAAAAATAGGACGACCTTCACGAGTTTTGATAACTACTGGACTTGCCTCGCCACCATCTACAAATGTAGAAGCATAATAGTTTGGAATAGTAGGAACTACTTCCTCAGGTGCAGTAAGATACGGAATAGCATTTCTGACAGGAGCTTCACAAGCAGTCAAAGAAACTGCTGCTACACTGAATCCCATCACTTTTAAGAAATCACGACGAGAACTTTTAGTAATGTCATCATCTTCTTCTTGTGTATTGTCACCATAGGCATCTTTTATTTTAAGATCCTGTGGAAATTCTTTTTCAGCGTTTTGGATAAATTCAGGCTCGTTCTTTAATTGTTCGATGCCCTTCCAATATATGCGTTCACTTAATTTCATTATAGTAGGTTTAAGTAGTTGAGCGATAAATTAATAGTGACATTTAGAACATTCAAGCCCACCAATATCTTCAACTTTGAGTGGTTCTTTAGAAGTAGAATTATGCAACTTGATAAGATTATCATAATAATCATTTCCTTTTGCATTTACATCCCATTCACGGTGGCAGTTGACACACCAACCCATAGTAAGTAGCGACACTTGTTGCACTACTTCCATTTCTTTAATATTTCCATGACACGTTTCACATTCAATACCACCCACTTTTACGTGTTGAGAGTGATTGAAGTAAGAAAGGTCTGGTAAGTTATGTACACGAACCCACTGAATAGGTTCATTTTTTTCAATAGCATTATAAATTTTTTGAATCTCTGGAGAACCACGACGAAGTTCGCCATGACAGTTCATACAAACATTTGCAGAAGGAATAACAGCTGACTTGCCTTTTTCTACTCCTGAGTGACAGAATTTACAATCAATTTCATAATATCCTGCGTGAAGTTTGTGAGAGAAGTTAATCGGTTGAGTAGGAGCATATCCTTGTTGAACACCGATTGTCCAAAGTCCTGCAAAAAGTTCCTTTGCTCCAACAGCTACTAGCACGAATAATACGACACCAATAAAACCTGGGCTTGTAAAGAAGGCTTTGAAATCAAATATAGATTGAGTAACTACTGTATTTTCATCTTCTTCTAGTTTCTCACGCTTCAAATAGTTAGAAAGAACTGAAGTAAGAACAACTAATACTAAAGCAACTACCAATAAGATAGCAATAAGAGCGATTACAATTCCTAATAAAAGACCTGAATTTGCTGCTCCTCCTTCTTGTGTAGTTCCTGTTTGTCCTCCTTTATTATCAACAACAGCAACAGGTACTGGAACAGTTTTGATATAGTCTAAGATAGAAGCAACTTGATCATCAGAGAAGAAATCATGGTTTGGCATCATTTGTCCATACTCTTTATAGAGTTTGGCTGCATATTCATTTCCTCCTGTAATTGTCTTTTCAGGATATTTAATAAAGTTGATGATAGCTGCACGACTTGGCCAGCGACCTTCTGCACCATTCAATGCAGGACCTACCACTTTTTTGTGGACAGCATGACATTGAGCACAGTTTCCATCAAAAAGTTCTTTTCCTTGTGCAATTACTTCAGGACTTGCTCCAGCAGTAGCATCTGCACCATCTGTGGCAGCCGTGTCAGTTGTTTGTGCTGTTGAATCTGCACCATCTTGAGCATAACACTGTGTAGAAAGTGTCATTACAGTAGAGAAGACCAAAAGCATCAAGACAAAAGCAAAAGCACTTCCTGTAACATTTCTTTTAAGGCTTCGTTTGAATGAACGTGCCTTATCAGAATATGACTTTTGTATTAGTAGTTGTTTGAATAACATATTTTTTAAATAATATAGGT
Organism: Bernardetia sp.; assembly: GCA_020630575.1. Lineage (GTDB taxonomy): Bacteria > Bacteroidota > Bacteroidia > Cytophagales > Bernardetiaceae > Bernardetia. Next base: position 28,874 of record JAHDBD010000007.1, on the reverse strand, counting down.
GGCAAGCACAAAATAATATGAAGATAAATGATATGAATCGCCTTCTTTCTTTCAAAAAATTGGCTAGTATATTTAGCTATTATGAGACTGTGCTGTTTTCGTTTACAAAATTAGTATGCGTATTGGTTTTTATCAATGTTTATTTCAAATTCTATCGAATTTTGTTTTTTAACAAAAAACATTAACTTACTGATTTACAGATTGTTGTGATTTTTTAAGTTTTCTCAAAATCTAATTTAAAATGATTCTAAATAATTTTAAGTTCTTTTTTCACTTGTTTTTCTAAAAAACAGAAATTTATAGTGATAAATAAAAGGTTAAAGATTGATACACTTATCTAGTAAGATGTTTATTTTCTAATCTTTCTTCTCCTAATTTTAAAGCTCTTACTATTAGAGATAAAAATAGTTTTAAAAAAAATTAAACAATTTCAAATAAACTTATTGTTTACTTTATTCTGTCTATTTCTAAGAGCCGTAAATTACTACTCAAAAGTATTTCTTTTATCTTTAAAAACAAAATTAGTTTACTTGTTAGTTCTAGTTAGCTCAGGAGTAAAAGAGTACTGGACATGAGTGGTTTTGTTATTGATGGAAACACCAACAACAGCGATAAAAAAAATACCTACTAACGTTGTCGATGTCACCACCGACGACTATTTAGTTCTATGTCCAGTACTCTAAAAATTGAGTATCAGAAATAGTGAAGAGTTTTATTTAGAGAATAATAATAAAAATATTCTAGTGTTGCTTTTTTTGATAGTTTTTTTTCTTATCTTTGCGTCTTAGTTTTCGAAAACGCTAAACCATAAAATTATGTCAGTTACTAGATTAGAACGCAAATTGAAGCGTCGTCGTCGTGCATCTGTTGCACGTGACAAGATGCTCAAAAACAATAACTTTGTTCCTCCAATGCTTAATGTAGATGTTGAGGCAATCAAAGCAGAATTTGAGAAAAACAAAAAAGCGTAGGTCTATCTATAAAGACCAAAACATATAAAAAACCTTCACTCTAACTTTAGAATGAAGGTTTTTTTGTATCGAACAAAAAACCTATTTATTTTCTTATTTTCTGTATAAATAGGTTTTTTAAAGATTTTAGAAGATAATATTCTATTCTAACTTTCTGGAGTTGGAGGAGGAGTTGAAGCATCTGCATCCGTACTAGGAGAAGCATTTTGAGCCAATCCTAATTTAGCTTTCAATTCTAAAAGAGAAGCCGACGAAGAAGTTGAAGAGCCTGCACCCAATGCCTTTTCTACATCATCATCAATGGAAGTATTAAGTGATGCAATTTCACCATACGACTCTGCTAATGCCTCTTCTTGTGCTACTTTTTCTTTCATACGTTCAAGCATAGAAACTGTACCACTAGAGTCGATTTGCGACATCTGTTTATTAATTTTCTTTGTTGCAGAACTTACTTTAGAACGTGCTTTCAGGGTACGAAGCTCATTCTCATAAGTACCTACTTTTGATTTGAGCGTCTGAATATTTTGATTCATTTTCGAAACATGCTGCTCATGGGATGCCATTTCTTTTCCTGTACGGTCAGCTTGCTGTTGTGCTTCTTCTTTCTTACGGAGCATTTCAGAAGCCAAACGGTCAGCCTCAGAAGGGTCTAATTCACCAGTTTGTGCTTTTTGAAGTAACAAAACTGCTTTCTGCTCATAATTTTTAGACTGAGAAAGAAACTGTTGGTGATCACGTTTTGCACGGATAGCTAATGCTTTTAGCTCTGCTAACCCTTGAAGACTTTCGTTAAGGTTTCCTTTTAAATCACGAATCCCTTGTTCGGTCATCTTGATTGGATCTTCTAATTTATCTATTGCGCTATGAGCTTCTGCTTTGCCCATGCTAAAAAGACGTTTGAATATAGACATATTTATAGTTGCTTTAAGGTTCTGTTTATTTTTTGAATTCTTTTTATTTATACTTAAAAATATAAATAAATTGGTAATTATGCGATGCTAAATAATTGTATAGCAATTTAGCGAGATGAAATTACAACTTTTTGTTTGACTAAAAAGTTAAAAATTATATATCAATTATTAATTAATACATTTCTTTTACTGCATTTGCATCTGCTTTTGCGAACTCTAAAAGATGCTCTGAATATTCTGCCATCAATAATTTGAGTGAATTAATAGAACCTTCAAGTTCGTTTAGGTCTAGATTTTCGATTTGAAGTGTATCCCTAAAAAGCAATTTTCTTCCTGTTTCGTCAAGCGAAAAAGCTCCGTGTACGATTTCTCTATTTTTTTGAAGCAAACGAGTAAGTGTTTTCTCGTCGACGTGTTTTAGTTCAAGAATATACTGCTCAATAATTAGAATAGGATCTTCACAATCGACTACTAAATTACGAATGCCTTCTTCTTCATCGTTAATAATAAAAAGTTGTTCTTCAGCATCTTCTGCTGTGATGTCGTAGCCGAGTTCTAGCAAGTAATCTTTTACAATCTGAAAGTGGTCTTTCATACAAGTTGATAAGTTAAATTTGATTGAATGTTAAGTCTTTTGAAATAATCCTTTAAAATAAGATTTTTTTATCAAAAAAGTAGAATTAAAATAGATTTTTTTCTAATTTTTATTGTTTCTAGCCATTTTTTCTCTACTTAATTCTGTCTTTTTACAAAAAAATAAAATTCTGTATTTCTGTATATACGAAGAAAAACGGTTTATGTTTGTGTTTTTTTGAAGAAATAGGTTTATAATCAACTTATGAGATGATGCTAGGTTAGGACTAAACACATTTAATAAAAAAGACTTTGCATCAAAAAATGATACAAAGTCTTTTTAGTAAAAATAGAAATCTTAATTATTTATGGTTTTCCAGTACCTGTTTTCTTTTCAGCAATTTGCTTCAATAAAATTTCTACCGATTTTTGTAATTGCTCGTCTTCATTGTTTGCTTTTGCATTTGGAGAATTTTCTACAACTACATCAGGCTGCGCTCCATTATTTTCCATATTCATTCCAGAGCCTTTTACATACCAACCTCTAAATGGCAAACGAACAAAAGAACCATCTACCAAAGAAGCTCCACCAGTAGAAATAACAGCTCCAAAAGTAGGCTGACCAACAAGAGTTCCCAAACCTAAAGTCTTGTAAGCATGAGAAAAAATCTCAGCATTTGAGTAGCTGTTTGCATTACAAAGAGCAATAGATGGTTTTGTCCAAACAGGAAAAGGCAGACGCTCTCCATACGGATAATAATCAGAAAAACTCTTTTGATTTTTTTCTAAATCATCTGTTGCACCACGAGGAACAGTATAAGCATGTTGTTTAGTTGTCAAGATTGCCATTAGATAGTCAGTTGTCCAGCCACCACCATTAAAACGAACATCAATAACTAAACCTTCTTTTCCTTCTCCACTTGCAGCTAGTTCACGTTCAAAACGCTCAAAACTCTCCCAGTTCATTCCTTCAATATGAATATAACCGAGTTTTCCATTAGAATACTTATCTACCAATTTACGTCTTTCCATAACCCATTCGTTATAAAGTTGATCACCTAGCGAAGAAACTGGACGAATAACAACTTCTCTAGTTTTACCTTTTGTATTCTTAACTCCCAAAACAGTGCGAATATCTGATTTATCAGCAAAAAGATTATAGAAATTTTCAGTCATTTTGACTTCTTGTCCATCTACCGAAGTAATAACATCACCTACCATTATTTTGCTAAATTCTTTATCAGCAGGACTATTTGGAATGACACGCATTACCTTTGCGCCTTCGTTTGTCATGATGATTTCAGTTCCTAGAAGACCTGTACGCTCTCTTTGTGTTTCGGCTCTATCTCCTGCATAGTAACCCATGTGACTTGCATTGAGCTCTCCTAACATCAAATTCATCATAGCTTCAAAGTCACGTTCAGAGGATGCTTTTTCTGTCCAATTACGGTATTTTTTACCAAGTTCTTGCCAGTTTTCACCATGAAATTTAGGGTCGTAGAAACGTTCATTTATCAAACTCCAAACTTCGTTAAAGATTCCTTCTCTTTCTTTTTCGTAATCAATTTCCATACGAGCAGAAAAAGGCAATCCTTCAGTTTTTCCACTTGCAATAGGAACTTTGAAAAGCGAACCACCACGAGCGACATAAAATAATTCTTTTCCATCAGGCGACATACTTACACCATAAGGCGTTGTTCCTCCTTGTGTAATTGGTTTACGCTCATCGCCATTCCATTTTACAGAATATAAATCTTGGTCATCAGTAGAAGCAGACCAACCACCACGATTTGTAACAAAATAAAATGTTTCTCCATCATCAGAAATCACTAAATCGGATTCGTTCCCATTCATAGAAGTTACTTGAACCAAACGTTCATGGATTCTATCAAAATCGATTTCGATAGGTTCTACTTCTTTTTTCTTCTCATTATCTTTGTCTTTATCCTTTTTGTCGTCGTCTTTTTTCTCTTCTTTTTTTGCCATTGGATTATCTGGGTCGTCATAATTTACTTTCTCTTCCCAGTCACTTTTTGTTTTTTGCCAGTCTTTTTTATTCAACCAAACAAACCAAACATCAGCATCTCCATTGTTACGCTGTGAAATAAAACCTAATTTACTTCCATCTTTACTCCAAAAAGGTTCGCTATCAATACGAGGATGATAACTAATATTTGTAGGTTTTTTGCTTCCATCTACTGCTGCAATATATACTTCTTCATTGAAATATAAATCTTCTTGGCTGTATGCAATCCACTTGCTATCAGGCGACCATTGTAAACCACTAGCTGAATTCCACCCTTCTAAAATAGTTTTTTCATTACTTATTTTTAAGTTTTTCCCATCATAATTTACATCAGCAATGATAAGTTTATTAGAGCGAGTAAAAGAAATTTTCTTTCCATCAGGAGAAATAGTTAGATTATCTTCGTGAGCAGGAGTTTCTGTCAAACGAGTAGTTTTGTATTTTAAAGTTTCGAATAAGCCATTTTTCTTTGCATCGGCAGAGTTTATCATAAAAATGTCTTTCTGTCCTTCTCTATCAGAAATAAATAAAACCGTAGAATCATTCAAAAAATCTCCCTCTTGATCACGAAATGCACTGTTTGTGAGTCTGACTGTTCGTTTATTTTCTTTATCATTTTCCATTAAAAACAATTCGCCACGAACTGCAAAAGTTACTAATTTTCCATTTGGAGAAACCGAATACTCTTGCACACGATTACTATATGTTTTTCTCTCAATTGGGTCAAAACGATAATCATAAGTTACATTTACATTTAATGGTTCAATTTTTTTAGAATCAACATCTAATTTAAAAACACCTGTTCCTTGCTCTAACACAACTGTTTTTCCATCTTTGCTGACATCAAAATGACGAACACCGTCATCTTTGAAAGTAGTAAGTTGCTGAGTAGTTCCGTTTATTGTTCCTTCATCTGTCAAATTTATTTTATACAAATTATAACTTTCATCAGCTTCACTTACAAAAAATAAAGTACGACTATCTGACCAATCTGGGTGCATATCATTGCCTTGAAACGTCGTTAGCTGTGTATATTTTTTAGTTTTGGTATCGTATAAATAGATATCACGATTGGCAGCACCACGATAATTTTTTCTTTCAGGCTTATTATATCCATCTACATACGCCACAAAACGACCATCTGGCGACATAGAAGGGGTATAACCTAGCGCATCTAAATAACGCTCTGGTGTTCCTCCAGTAGCAGAAACTTTCTGAATTTCGTGTGCCCATTCTGCTTGTGCAAAATCACGACGAGAAGTAAATAAAAGTGAATTATCGTTTGTCCAACCAGCTAAATTATCACCAGAAGAACGGTAAGTAAGTCGCATTGGCATCGAACCCACTGTTTCCATTACAAAAACATCATCGTTTCCATAACGGTCGCCTTGAAAAGCAATTCTCTTTCCATCAGGACTAAAATGAGGGTTAAATTCGTAGGCTTCATGAATAGTTAGACGAGTGGCATTTCCACCCGAAACAGGCACAGACCAAATGTCGCCTTGAAATGAAAAAGCAACTGTTTGACCGTCTGGACTAATAGCTGGATAACGCAAAAACGGTTTTTCTGCTTGTTGTGCCAAAGCACTGGAAGATACAAAACCAGTACAAGCAATCGCCAAGGCTACACTTATTTTTTTGGTTTTGTTTATAAAATTCTGAATTTGTAAAAAGGACATAGTTTAAAGATTATTATGTCATTGGTTCTTACCAACAACGGCAAAGATTTATTTTAATTTTTGTACAGACTAGAAAATCTGTGATACAATTTGAATTAATTATTTGTTTACAAATTACGATACAAAAACTAAAGGCACAAATAATTACCTCAATACGTTGTTGTGTCTTGAATTAGGTTACATTTTTTAAAGAAAAACTAGATTTATTGTGATATTTTAAGGCAAAAAACTTCTCACTCCTTTTTGTGGTTGGAATGAGAAGTTTCTAGTGCAAGATTCTATCTTGTACTTATTCTTTCGTCAGCATATGCTTACAAAATAGTAGGCACAAGATGGAAACCTTGCGCTAGAAAGTAAACATGATAGCTATTTTTATCAATAAAAAAATCATTTCATCGAAACTACTAATTTCCCAAATCCTTCTCCGTCTTTCATTGTATCAAACGCTGAAATTATATCAGAAAAAGGTGTAACTGAGCCAATAATAGGTTTTATTTTGTGTTTTTCTACAAAGTTTACCATTTCTACAAATTCTTTATCACTTCCCATAGTTGAGCCTTGAATTCGGATTTGATTAAAAAACATTCTATACAAATCAATTTTTTGAGGCAAGCCTAACGTAGCACCATAAAAAACAATCCTTCCTGAACGTCCTAAAAGTTTGATAATTTCTGCAAACGTTTCTCCTCCTGCACTATCAATAGCACAATCAAAACTTCCTGCCATTTCTTTTAATTGTTTGTTCCAATCTGGGTCTTTATAATTTACTGTTCCTGCTGCACCCATTTCTTCTAAGGTTTCTAGTTTTTCGTCATCTCCAGAGGTTACAAAAACTTTTGCTCCTGCTGCAACTGCAAACTGAAAAGCGAATTGAGCCACTCCACCACCAGCACCTGAAATCAAAACTTTACTTCCTTTTTGGATTCCTCCATGATAGAAAGCAGAACGAAAAGCTGTCAGTCCTGCAAGTGGCAAGGCAGCAGCTTCTTCTAAAGAAAGTGATTTTGGTTTTTCGACTAATCTATCTTGATTGACACACAAAAATTCGGCAAATGTTCCGTCTGTTGGCATTCCCAAAATATGATAATCGGCTGATTGATGTCTTTCATCATCTCCCCAGTTGTTATTTGGATTGACAATGACTGTTTTTGATTCCCATTTTTTTGCATTTGCACCTGCTTTGGCTACAATTCCACAACCATCAGACCCCAATGTAGCAGGACGGATACCTGGATAAAGCCCTTCTCTTATCCATTGGTCTCGCCTGTTTAGAGCTGCCGTTTGCATTTGAATAAGCACTTCATTTTCTTTTGGTTCAGGTGTTTTGATGTCTTGAAGTTGGATTCTATCTGTGTGCGAATTATCTTTTTCAAGAAGGCGTAGAGCAAGCATAAAAATTAGAGTTTGTGTAAAAATTAATAACTAAAATAACTAAGTTTTTGATAAACAGTTAATTTTGAAGTAAGTCATTTTGTTTTGAAATTCCTAAAATTATTTATCAAGTTGTTTGAGAATAGAATTAATATACTATACCCTACTTTTTTTGATTTGACATTCAAGTTGCAGAGCAACAAAATATTGATATTTTTTTTGTATGAATATTATAAATTATATTACGTTGCTCTACAACTTTAAAATTAGCAATACCTCAAAACTCTACAAATGTAATGTGGCTCTGCAACTCAAAAGCACTTAAAAAAAAGTGATGTGGTGCTAAAAAACCAACAAAAAATATAACTTACTAAAAATAGATTATAAATTTTTAAAAGATAAAATTATGACTTATATTATGGTAGATATTGAAGCTGATGGTGCAATTCCTTCAGATTACTCCATGATTTCATTAGGTGCAATAGTAGTAGATGATTCGTTGGAAAAGACTTTTTATCGATGTTTGCAACCTATTTCAGAAAATTATAATTCAAAATCCTTAGAGATTTCGGGTTTTAGCAGAGAAGAAACTTTCACTTTCGAACATCCTAAAATAGTGATGCAAGACTTTGCAGATTGGATAAAAGAGGTTTGCCAAGATCGCCCAATTTTTATTAGTGATAATAATGGCTTTGATTGGATGTTTGTCTGTTGGTATTTCCATCACTTTTTAGGAGAAAATCCTTTTGGTTTTAGTTCACAAAATTTAGGTAGTCTCTACAAAGGTATTGTAAAAGATACTTTCAAAAACTTTAAGCATTTGCGAGAAACTAAACATACACACAATGCACTTGACGATGCCAAAGGTAATGCTGAAGCCCTACTAAAAATCAAAAAAGAGTATGGATTAAAAATTAAGTTTTAAAAAATAGCAATTCTTATCGATTTTATTACAATCAATTGACTTTATAGAATTGCTATTTTACTTATAAACAGAGCATTTGGCTTGAAATATGTTAGTTTTTTATAAAAAATGGAACTTATTTTATTCAATCATGCTGTCTAAAATAAATTTAAGCTAAGAGGAAGCAGTTATTCAATACTATTGATTATGTTATGTTTGTTTCTACCATTTTATAAAAAGAATATCCTATCATTTCTAATCCACTACTATTTTGAAAAGAAATTTATTTATACTACTGTTTACAAGTCTTTTTTTATGTTTTTGGAGTTGTGTATCTGTTACACCTGTTGCTGCTCAGAGTCTTGACCCAGAAAAACCAAATATCGAATTACTCTCTAAAGAGCAAATTCAAGAATGGAACTCAAAACCTATTCAGGAATGGAATCAATTTTTTGGCTCAGAAGCTGAAACATGGAATCCATTTCAAATGAAGTTTTATGAAGATATATCTGTAAAGGCTCTTTCAGATGAAGAGAAAGAAGAATTAATGAATTATCAAGATGAAGACTGGGAAAAAAGATTTGGAGGAGCAATGGATACATGGAAAATACATCAACTTCTTTTTTATTCTGCTATTCTAAATTTAGCTGTAAATTAGTAAAAATCATAAAAACAAAAACTCATATTATTAAAAATATGAGTTTTTTTATGAAACGCATAACTTTAGTTATGGGATAGATTAGAGTGTATTTTCCACCTTTCAGATTCTCTTTTCCCACGATTAAAATCGTGGGTTTTGTTATATATAATTCTGCTCAATTACTTATATAGTTCTAATTATAATCAATCTATTCTAATACGACTTTTTTATTTACTACTTTGTCTGACATAACTATTTGAACATAATAGACACCTTTTGTAAGTGTTCGAACATCAAAAACAAAACGTTTCTTTGTAATCTGTTCTTTTTGGCTTGTAATCAGTTCTTGTCCCAAACTATTATAAATACGAATCATTACCTCATCACTTGTTTGTAATTCTATATACGCATTGAGATAGTCAGAAGCAGGGTTAGGATACACCAACACTTGATAATTAGTTTTAGAACCTCCTCCAGTAATTACAGGTTTGTCTACTACAACTAAATTACGACTTAATGAATCTATACAACCTAAGGTATCTCTAGTAATCAAAATGACTTGATACTCTCCTTGCTGTTTATAAATAGTTTGGGTATTTTGAGTCATAGCAATTTCTCCATTTCCAAAATTCCAATACCACCACACCGAACTATTACTTTTATCTTTTAAAAATAAAGTATCTTTTTCAAAAAGATTAAGTGTATCAGTTACGCTCATTTCAAAATCAGAAGAAGGGCGACTAAAGTCGATGTGTACTTTTACAGGAACACTTTCTAAGGCAGAGTCCAAATTGGTAACCCAAATATCTTTTGGTTGGCTTATGAAACCGACATTATATATTCTTCCTGTGTGTACAGGGCGAGAGCTTGTAGGCAAGTCATAAAAGTTAAATAAAGTACCTCCTTGTGGTACAATAGTAGTTGAATCAAACCTACATACAAATAAATCATTCACAATTGGTTGAGGAGAACGTCTAAAGACGAGCAAACTTTTGGAAGCTGTTCCTTGACATCCTGCTGCTGTTTTAACAGTTAATTTGACCATATAATCACCTTGTGCATGATATGTATGTATTGGATTTCGTTCTGTTGAAGTTGTTCCATCTCCAAACTCCCATAACCAAGATACAGCAGTTGCAGTATTATCTGTAAATCTAACATCTGTATTTTCATTTAGATAAAGTTCTCTTAAAAAATCAAAACTTGGTGCAATATTAACTACTTGCAAATAGGTTTGTATGGGATCACTCTCAATCAAAGAATCAGCTCCTGTAACATATAAGATAGGTGGAAGAATAGCATTTGGAGCAAATGAAATCTCTCGTCCTTGTGAAATAGGCAAAGAGTCTAAATTAGAATAAAAGTTGAATATTGTCCCTCCATTTGGTCTTATTGTGAGGCTATTTCCTCTACATACCTTTATAGTAGAAGCAATAGAAGGAGTTAGAGATTTTTTTCCAACATGGAATATCTTCTCTACAACCTTAGTACAACCAAACTGATTCCTAATTGTCATTTTAACAGTATAACTTCCTTGTGCAGCATACATATGACTTACAATTGTTCCCGTTTTGTTAAGCGAACCATCCCCAAAATCCCAAGTTATATTTTGGATAAAAAAGTCACTTGTAGAGGTACTCTGAAACAATACATTATCATATAGAAGTGTATCTTGTCTAGGATTTGCTATAAAATCTGCGTCTAATTTTACCCACTGAATTTTCACTAAAACTTTATTACTTTCCAATGCAGAATCTACATTAGTGATATACAAGCTATCAATAGATTTTGGAGGAACAATATAACTTCTTCCTCTTGCTAAAAGTCTATTTTCAGAATCATAAAACTTGAAATTAGTTCCAGTTGCAGAAGGACGTATTTCGATGGGTGTATTATCACAAGATTGTTGTGAATTAGTAAAGACAATAGGGTCAGGCGACTTTCGGACAGCCTGTACTTGCTTTACTATGGTACTCGTACAACCTGCAATATCTGTTATTGTTAAACTGACTGAATACGCTCCTTGTCTAGAGTAGGTAGTAGAAGGATTTTGTGAATTAGAGGTCAATCCATTTCCAAAATCCCACGTCCAAGAAACGGCATTCTGACTTGCATCAGTAAAATTAATAGCATTAATTTCATCCAAATTAACCTGAGAAGGAGAACTAAAATTAGCCACAGCAGTACGTGCACTAAAACGAAGTAATGTATAATCTCCTTCCAAAACTGAATCGGTATTGGTTACGTAAAAAGTACGTCCTAAATCAGCAGGGGTAAGTGTAAAAGAAGTACCTGATTGAATAGGTATTTGTGTATTAGCTATATCATAAAGTCTAAAATTTGTTCCTCCTTGTGGTGTAATTGTATAAGAAGTATTTTCACAAAGTGTATTGTTTACTACTGGAGTGGGTGAAATAGATGACAATGTATTAGTTGCCAAAACAGCAGCATCATGTGCATTTCTAAGTGCAGCTAAAGTAGGAGCAAGCATTACAACAAAAGTAACTTTACGAGTTTCATTTATTCCAAAATTTTCTAAAACTGTTCCTACAATATGAGCTACATCTCCTCCTCCACTAGTAGTAAATCCAGCACGTTTTCTTGCCACTCCTGTCGAAATACTTTGATATTTCTCAGTAGAAGTAAAACCATCATTTACATTAATGTTATTTCCACCTACATTTTGAAAATCTAATGCAAAATAGGTTTTATTGGAACTAATTGCTTTTATACCTGCATATCCACTAGTACCCGTTCCGAATACATAACCAAATTGACGGTTAGTATCCCAATCTGCAAAATTGCGTGTGTAATCTCCTAAATTCCAATCATAATACAAACCTACATTCATAGAGTCCATTACAGCTCCACTTACATTTGTAAACTCATATTCTAAAATAATATATTGATGATGAGGAGTATTTGTGCGTCCTCTTACAGTATGTTTTACACTCACGCCCACAGGAGGAATAAGTGTACCTAATGTATCAGCAAATTTTGAGGTAGCTTTTGTAAAAAATGGTGTTTTTTCTGTTATTCTAGGAATATCAATCATTTTAAAATCATCATCTTTAACAACTCCTCCTATATTTGTCAAAACATTATCTGAAACATTTGTAGAAGATTTACCTATAATTAATCCTCCTTCTTGCAAAGTTTGAGAATTATTTGATGTAATTCCTTTTCCCAAACTATTATAAATATCATAAAAACCTGCACGTCCATTTCCTGTAAGTGTAAAATTTATAGTATTAAATGGAATAGCCAGATAAGGAGCATTAACAGGAATACTAAAATATTGATAATCTGAATAGTTGGTATCTGAAAAACCTAAACGAAACTTTACATTCAAATCTAAGGGTGCATTCTGACTAACCACAAAACGAAAAGGAACAGCAGCATTATTTTTTTGTTGCATGGTTGCCATTACGTCTGTATTAAATACGCTATCTAAAATTTCTATATAAGGAGAAGATGTAGAAATAATAACTTTTCCATTTTCAGTAATTGGATTCAAATAATTAATAAAATCAGCTTCTAATGTAATTGTATCTCCAGAAAAAGCCGTTTGTCCATTTCTACCAAAATAAGAGGTATTATTCATCCTTATAGATTTTGCACTACTTTGTTCATTCAAAGCCCTAAAAGCATTTACTCTGCCTTTACCAAGTTTTTCAAAATAGGGTACATTTGCAGGTAGATGATATTTGTTATCGGATGTTACACGAACAAGCTCACCTGCTTGGTCTGCTGATAAATGAGGAAATGCTGAACGTACTAAAGCAGCAATACCCGCTACAAATGGAGAAGCGTATGACGAACCCCAAGCATAACTATAACTACCATTTGCAGTGGTAGTAAGAACTCTAGCTCCTGGTGCCATTACGTCTACATAATTACTAAAAGTTGCTCCTGAAAATTTATTATCACCTGCGTCAGAGTGTGCTACTGAAAGTACATGGTTATAAGACGAAGGATAAAAATCTAATTCTTGTGCTGTATTTCCTGCTGCAGCTACTATTAAAGCATCTTTAACAAGGGTTACATAATCAATAACATCTTGTTCCCACTGAAAACCTAAATTAGGACGACCAATAGAAACATTGATAACTTTACAACCATTTTCGGCTGCATACAAAATCCCATCATACATATTTACAATTTGATAGGAAGGAGAAAGGACTGCAATAGGCAGAATACGACAATTAAAACTTGTTCCTGCTATACCTAAACCATCATCTGTAGTAGCAGCAGCCATACCAGCAACACCTGTTCCATGTCCTTGAAAATCATGTGAAGCAGGTGACATAAATCCAAAACTATATCCTAAACTATCATCTACAAATCCATTATTGTCATCATCTATTCCAGCTTGTCCATATTTTTCAGCATAGTTAACTTTAATTTGATTTTTTAAATCTTGGTGTATATAATGTACTCCTGTATCTACAATTCCAATAACTGTATTACTATCTCCTTTATGTAACCCCCAAGCTGCATACAATTGACTTACATCTAGTTGCCATTGTGCTGCCATAGAAGGATCATTAGGAATATAGGGTGGTGCTAAAATGTAATTAGGATAGATAGGTTCTGCATATTCTACAAAATCTTGATTTTGATAATAATCAATTGCTTCTTGAAGAGATGAAGAAGACGAAATTTCTACTTCATACCAATCTTGCAGACGAATAGCATTAGATTGAATTGCTTTGATAGAAGGATTTTTTGAATTTTGAATTGGAACTTTAAATCGCCTTTCTAGCTTTTGAGTTTTAAATTGAGAATTAACTTGTTGTAGCTTATTACTACTATTTGGCTTTATTTTAATCATTAATTTATTACCCAAGGGTTTAATACTATCAAAATTATCAGGAAGATATTGAGCAATACTAATTATTGGCAATAGAAAAAACACTATACAAATAATAGTGGTAAACAATAAAAAAATAGTATTTCTGACTTGTGGTAAATTTATACGCATACCAAAAAATAATTAATATAAAAGTTTTTAAAACTAAAAAAGCACTTATAATGAAGATTTATATCATTCTCTATAAAATAAAGCATAAATTTCAAAATCTAACTTGTCTAAATAAAGGTTACTAACTAAGTATTAACGTATAGATAGATGTTTAGTTACAAAAATAAAAAAATACACTTGTTTTCAAAACAGTATAACTTACTGATAATCAATAAATAAACTAAAAAAAGACCAATTATCAAAATAGATAATTGGTCTTTTAATTAAAATTTAATCTAGTTAGGTTTTAGATTTAATTTTAGAGTATATTTTAGAATTTCAAAGTGTTATTATCTAACAAGTTTGAACTCTACACGACGATTGATAGCCATGTTAGCTTGATTAGCTCTTCCATCTACTTCATTAGGAACAGTAGGTCTTGCTTCACCATATCCTTCAGACTCTAAACGATCAGTAGGAATTCCTTTAGAAACTAAGTAATCCAAAGCAGATTTTGCACGATTTTGAGAAAGACGTTGATTGTACGAGTCACCACCACGGTAATCTGTGTGTGCTTCTATACGGATATTCATTTTAGGATAGTCTTTCAAGAATTGATATACTTTATCCAATTCACCTGTTGCTTCAGCATTCAAATCCCAACGAGCTGTTGCAAAGTTGATGTTATCAAACTTAATTTTAGTAGCATCAAGTAAGTAAAGAATTTTATTTACTTTATCACCAAACTGAGCTTGAGTAAGGTCTAAAGTATCTACTTCTTCCATATAATTTCCTGTTGCTTCAGCAGTCAATGTATAAACCTGACCTGGCTCAAGACGAGCTTCGTATTTACCAGTTCCTGTTTTTTCAACATCACCAATACTAGTATCATCAGCAGCTTTCACTGTAAGTTTTGCATCAACAGGTTGCTCATCAATAGCATCAAGAAGAGTTACAGTAACCTCAACACCTTTAGGTACTAAACGTACTCTTTGGTAAAGATTAGTAATTTCGTCAGCATTAGTGAAATCCCACGTGAATGTATATGGTAGGTAACTACTGTGATCAACAGTTACTTTATATACATTTCCTTCTGTAATTACAGTAGAGAATTTACCAGTTTCTTCGTCATTGTAACGGTCATATCCTAAAGAAGGACGAGTTTGATTTTCAAACTTCATGATTGTATAAACAGGCTCTCCTGTTACAGAATCTTCTACATTACCACGAGCCATCATTACTCTACGAGGAGCAAAACCTGGAGGAACTAATGTCCAGAAAATTTCACGAGAAGCATTCATGTCAGCATCAAAATACATAACTGTATGTGCTCCATCATCTGGTGCCATGCTTACATAGCCTTCAGCAGAAAGGTGATTAGCAAAATCAGCAGCCATTGGCTCACCCCAAGATTCACCTTCCATGCGTGACATAAACAAATCAAAATCTTTAGCATCAGCACGGATACCTTTTGTATGACCTTGCATTTTAGCACCTTCTCTCATAGAAGTATAAAACATTGTTTCACCATCAGGCATAATACGAAATGCTTTGCTACAATCTTCGTTCATAGCACCTACTACTTCTGTACCAGCAGACCATACATCATCAGCCGAACGACTAGAAACCATTGCAGTATAACACCACACTTTTTCTTTTTTAGATTTTTTAGCTTCAGTTCCTTCAGTAGAACCTGCTTCATCAGTATCATTTTCTGCACCTTCAGCACGTTGCATATAATAAAGACGATTTCCATCTGCCGAAACAGTTGGATAACCTTGGTAATCAGCTGTGTTTACGTCACCTAAGTTTGTAGGTTCGCCAAATTCGCTGTCCATACTCTCACGAGTAGCTACATACAAATCCATTCCTCCTTTAGTATCTTCCATGTTAGAAGAAAAGAAAAGGCTCATTCCATCATAGCTTAAAAATGGACCAGCAATTACAGTGCTATCGCCAGCTTTAGAGTTGATTGATTCCAATGCAGTTGGTTTTGTCCATTTGCCATTGTCGTCACGAGTAGTCATATAAAGACCATAGCCTTTCCATCCTTTTCCACGGTTAGACTGGAAAATGAGTGTTTTGCCATCACGACTGATAGCAGGAGAAACTTCGTCAGTGAGAAGTTGATTTACGGCAGGTGGTAAACGAAAACGTTGTGGGTCATGCCATTGTTCGTAGATGCTTGTAGCACCATCTTTTGCTTTGTCGTCGCTTTCGGCTGTCGTATTAGCATCTTGTGCTTTAGCGAATGTACCAGCCAAAAGAAACATGAGCAATAAGCTCAGGTTACGGATTCCTTTTTTCATAATCAGGGTATTAGATTGAGATTAGCGATTAGGTTAAGTTGTTACAAAGAAAATAAATACTATAAAAGACACCAACTTTATATTGAAATAAGTTGAGATAATTCAACATAAACTCCAATAAAATAGATTTTTACTCTAAAATTCTACTAAATTTATTAAAAAGTAATCTAAAAACAAGTTGAAACTAAAATTAAAAATCGCTAGAATTTATTTTAAGATTCAGTTTACTTTATTCTAATTTACCTTTTCAATTGCACTATTTTAGTTAGTTTGATTTCTACTTTTGGTCTTGATATGTATTTAAAAATCTAGTGTACTCTGTAAAAATATAACGCAAAAATACGTAAAAACAAATACAGAATCGCTTTTTAATTAGATACTTATCAAAGAAATAAGCCAAAATCAAGATAAAATTAAATCTTTATTGAATTTTTTAGTATATAGACACTTTGAAAAATTTGTTTAAAATAATAGGGTTTGTTAGAAAGAAATTATTTAAAACAATATCATTATATATATTATTTCATTTATTTACTAGCAATTAATTATTATAATCTTCTTAGAATGCTTGATAATTATTCTAATTGAATTTGTACAATATAACGTCTAATTTTTCTTCCTATGAAAACACAAAGATAGTTGTTCGCAAATTTAAACCAAAAAAACATAATTTAATAAAAAATAGTGGCTTTTTATCTAAAAAAATCATCTTTTTAAAAAAAAATTGATGGATGTTTTATTTCAAAAAACTTAAATCAAATAAAATATGATATTTTATCTTTTAAAACACATTTTGGGCTTAGAAATAAGAATTAAATAAACTACTATTTTCAAACATTCAATTAATTAGTAATAAATTAAATTCGTAATTGTTCTTTAGGTATAACAAGCTCTTATAAATCTTGAATTTTCTTGTAAATCTTTAAAAACTCTACAGTTTTCTAAACCAAAACTCACAAAAAGGTCTTTTGTTTCATTTGCCAGATATTGATTTATTTCAACATAAAGCAAGCCATCTTTATTATTTACATTATATATATAAAATTTAGCTAATGCCTCATAAAAGACAAGTGGCTTTTTGTCTTCTACAAAGAGAGCCAAATGTGGCTCAAAACTAAGTACATTACTACTCATCTCTCTCTTTTCAGAATCTCTAATGTAAGGAGGATTACTGACTAAATGATTTATTTTTTTTAATTGAGGATACTTCAAAAATACTTCACTGAAATTTTCTTGAAGAAAATCTAATTCTATAAATTCTATATTAGTTATATTATTCTTTTTCGCATTTTGACGAGCTATATCTAAGGCATCTTTTGAAATATCAACAGCTATAAAATGTAAGTGAGGTAAGTTTTTAGCAAGCGAAATACTAATACAGCCACTTCCTGTTCCCACTTCTAAGAAGGTATATTTATTTTTCTCTGCTGTTTGTAGTTTTTTATCTGCAAAATCTTTTAGAATTTGATGAACAAGTTCTTCAGTTTCAGGTCTTGGAATCAAAACAGCAGGACTAACTTCAAACTCTAATCCATAAAAATGAGCCTTACTAGTAATATACTGTAAAGGCTCATTATTTTTCAATCGTTCTATACTTTGATTTAATAAATCAATTTCTTTTTGATTTAATAAGTAAGTAGAAAAATCAATTCTATTTATTGATAAAGAGTCTTCTATCAAAAAACGTAAAGTTGATTGACTTTCTCGCTCATCTACTTGAGTAGAAATTAATAAGGGGGCATTTTTTCTTATATACTCCGAAATAAGCATTTGTTAGATTTTATGAGAGTAACTAAATAGAATTAACTATGAAAAATCTTGATGGCTTGTTCGATATATTTAAAGGTTGTCAAAACTTCTGGTTTTCCATCTACCACAGCTACAGTATGCTCAAAGTGTGCCGAAGGCTTTCCATCCCTAGTCATGATAGTCCAACCATCAGAGGCTTGTACAACAGCTTTTGAACCCATATTAATCATTGGTTCGATAGCTATTACTAATCCATTCCTTATTTTATCTCCTTTTTTAGGTTTTCCAAAATTTGGTACTTCAGGTCCTTCGTGCAGACTTCTTCCCACTCCATGTCCAACTAATTCTCTTACCACTGAATATCCTTTTCCTTCTGAGTGTTTTTGAATAGCATTACTTATATCTCCTATTCTATTTCCATAGACTAACTGTTCAATTCCTAAATACAAAGCTTCTTTAGTTGCTTTCAATAAGTTTTTTACTTCTAGGCTTACTTCTCCAATTTCATAGGTATAAGCACTATCTGCGTGAAAACCATTGAGTAAAACACCACAGTCAATTGAAACAATATCCCCATTTTTTAGAGGACGATTATTAGGCAATCCATGAACTACTTGGTCGTTTACAGAAGTAAGTAAAGAACTAGGACATCCATAAAGTCCTAAAAAGCTAGGAACTGCTCCATTATCTTTTATAAATTCAAAGGCTATTTTATCAAGTTCAAGGGTAGTAATACCAGGCATAACACGTTTGGCTACTTCTGCATGTGTGCGTCCTAGTAAATCTGCGCTTGCACGCATTTTTTCTAAATCTTGAGCTGTCTTGTATATTGGTTTTCCCATTTTTCAGTTGAGTTTTCTTATCAAATTATCAAGTATAGATAGCAATAAGAATAAAAGAAATAAGATGATTCAATTTAGTAAAGCTTGAATCAATTGATAATAAGTTAGGGTTAATTTGAATTCTATATCATAAAAACAAACAAAGCACCAAGACGATTCTTGATGCTTTGTATTTATAATTATAAAATCTCACAAAATCGTATTATATTAATAAAAAAATAACACTTTTGTTTGGATTTATATGTAATTCATTGGTTGAGCTTGACGACCTTTTACATTTCCTGTATTCATTAGTCCGTCATATTCTTTATTCAATAAATAACTCTCAATTTGTTGAAGGGTATCCAAAACTACACCTACCATAATAAGTAGAGAAGTTCCACCATAGAATTGAGCAAATTGATCTCCTACTGTAGCTGCTGCTGCAATAGCAGGAAGAACAGCTATAATAGCAATAAATATCGCACCTGGAAGAGTAATTCTATCCAAAATTTTACCTAAGTAATTTTTAGTTTCTTCACCTGGTGTAACCCCTGGTACAAATCCACCACTATCTTTTAAGTTATCTGAAATTTGCTGAACATTGATAGTCATTGCTGTATAGAAGAACGTAAATGCAATAATCAAGACAGCAAAAAGAATATTATATTCTAAGGACGTAAAATCAGAGAATACGCTTGCAATATAATCAGCATTTGGTGTATCTTCTCCTTGAAAAGCTCCTGCTACCAAAGGTGGCAAAAACATAAGAGCTTGAGCAAAGATAATTGGCATTACACCTGCTGCATTTACTTTAAGAGGTAATGCAGAACGTTTTTTCTGAGTAAGCATTTGTTTTTGAGAACGACCTGCTACTTGTTTTACGTATTGAAGAGGTACATAACGCACAGCTTGTACGATAAGAACCACTCCCATTACTACTAGATAAAGAGCTAAAATTTCTAAAACAAAGATAAATATTCCTCCCATTCCTTTTAAAGTAGCTTCTGCTACTATGGCAGTAGGAAAACGTGAAATAATTCCTATCATGATTAGTAGTGAAATACCATTGCCAATTCCTTTATCCGTAATTTTTTCTCCCAACCACATACAGAAAACAGTCCCTGATGTAAGAATGACAATAGAAGAAATTAAGAAAAATGTCTGATCAATAATAATTGCATCTATAGGAACAGTTCCTTTTAGATAAGCAAAACCTTGTCCGATAGTAATAAGTATAGTAAGAGCACGAGTAATTTGAGTGAGCTTTTTACGTCCCGACTCTCCTTCTTTCTGCATTTTCTGGAATGTTGGAACAGCCACAGTCAGAAGTTGAATGATAATTGATGCAGATATATAAGGCATAATACCTAAAGCAAAAATAGAGGCACGCTCAAAAGCTCCTCCAAGAATACCATTAAGCATTCCTAAAACACCTGTACTTTTTTCAAGTTTGCTAGGGTCAATACCTGGCAAAACAATAAAAGAACCTAAACGAAAGACCATTAATAATCCCAAAGTAAGGAAAATACGATCTTTGAGTTCTTTTACAGAAAAGATATTTTTTATAGTTTCAAAAAACTTCATCATAATTCTTTTTCTATTTTACTAAACATTATAAGGCTTTTAGAAGTAATTCAAAATAAGCACTAGTAAATATAGTAATTAGTATAAATTGTATTTTAATCCGTAATCTAATAAACAAATGTAAGCAAAATAAGCCAATTACGAACTACATTTGGTAAATCATAATCGGCTTTTCTATCTTGTTTATTATAGAGTAGTAACTTTTCCACCTGCTTTTTCAATACTTTCTTTTGCAGAAGCTGAAAATTTGTGTGCAGTAACTTCAATAGCCATAGTCAGTTCTCCACGATTCAATACTTTGATTAAATCGCCTTTTCCTGCTAAACCATTTGCAGCTAATAATTCTACATCAATAACATTAGTATTTTTCTTTGTAGCAAGTTCTTGGAGAGTGTCCAAGTTAATTGGTTTGTAAGCTACACGACCTGGATTTTTGAATCCAAATTTAGGAACACGACGTTGAAGTGGCATCTGTCCACCTTCAAAACCTAGTTTTTGACTATAACCAGAGCGAGATTGTGCTCCATTGTGTCCACGTGTAGAAGTACCACCACGTCCAGAACCTTGTCCACGACCTACTCTTTTTCTAGACTTTACAGCCCCTTTTGCAGGTCTTAATTGGTGAAGTTTCATCAGTTAGATTAGTTTTTATTTACTCAAAACTCGCTGTTTCCTAATCTATTAATACCAAAACTTAAATAGTATATATTCTGTTTTGTATTTCTATAATTCTATAGGCTAAACGCTTTGAGCAAAGTATAATGAATTAAAAGACAAAATCCTTATAAAGGAACAAAACGTATGTTTGCCTATTCAATAAGGAATTTGCTAAGTGAGTTGCAAAGGTAGGAAAAAAAAACTTTTTCCAATCATTTTGTATATAACTTTTTAAATTATAACAACAATGAATTTTGTCCTTATGCTTCCTCTACTTTTACTAAATGTGATACTGCCTTTACCATACCGACGATATTAGGAGTATTTTCCTGTTCTACGGTTTGGTGCATTTTGCGAAGCCCTAAAGCATGCAAAGTTAGGCGTTGTTTTTTTGGGCGTTTGATTGAGCTACGCACCTGAGTAATACGAATTTTCGCCATTTTACTAAATAGTTTTTGGTAATTAAATAAAACAGAATCTTCTAAAAATTGAATTGTCTGACACCTTTAAGGTGTCTTGACAATTACCATTTATCTTTTCTGCATATTCTACTTACCCATTAAAAACTTTGGTAAGATTAACACCACGCTGCTCAGCAACTGATTTTGCATCACGCATACGCAATAATGCATCAAAAGTAGCACGAACTACGTTTCCTGGGTTATTTGAGCCTTGAGATTTAGCAAGTACATTTTCGATACCGATTGCTTCCAATACGGCTCTCGCTCCACCACCAGCAATAACTCCTGTACCTGGTGTTGCAGGCTTAAGCATTACTTTAGCTGCACCAAATTTCCCAATAATTGGGTGAGGTATAGTTTGTCTGATGATAGGTACTTTTACTAAGTTTTTCTTAGCATCTTCTATACCTTTTTGAATAGCATCTGTTACTTCATTAGCTTTGCCAAGTCCATAACCTGCTACACCGTTGCCATCGCCAACTACAACTAATGCTGCAAAGCTGAAACGACGACCACCTTTTACTACTTTCGCTACACGGTTGATAGTAACTACTTTTTCTTTTAGTTCTATTTCACTCGCTTTCACGGTATTTACGTTTGCTGCCATAATTTATTAGGTTGCAAAGGGTTTAGAATTGAAGTCCACCTTCTCGTGCGCCTTCTGCTACTGCTTTGATATTTCCATGATACAAGAAACCACCACGATCAAAAACTGCTTTATCGATGCCTTTTTCTTTAGCACGTTCAGCGAGTTTTACGCCTACTTGTTTCGATAATTCTTGATTGATGTGTTTCTCAGCGTCAATATCTTTGAGAGAAGCACTCACAAGGGTATGCCCATTTACATCATCGATGAGCTGGGTATAAATATATTTATTACTGCGAAATACAGAAAGACGTGGTCTTTCGGCTGTTCCGACTAATTTTTTACGAATACTACGTCTAATACGTGTTCGACGCTGACTCTTACGTGCGGTAGTTGCCATGATACTAGTTTATTATAAAATTTCTCAAAATAAGGAACACGAAGTTATCGTATCAAAATTAAATTCTTAGTCAAGATAATTGCCTGCTCCATTTTAAAAGAGCCCAACAATTTATATAAATAAGTAAATAATTTGTCAATGATTATTTACCTGCGCTCTTACCAGCCTTACGACGAACCTGTTCGCCTACAAAGCGTACACCTTTACCTTTATACGGCTCTACTTTACGAAGAGAACGAATTTTGGCAGTAATGTGTCCGAGTAATTCTTTGTCGCTAGATTCTAAGGTAACTTTTGGGTTCTGACCTTTAAGCATTTCAGCACTTACAGTAATTTCTTTTGGCACTTGCAAAAAGATAGCGTGTGAGTAACCTAAATTAAGCTCAAGGATTTGACCTTTTGCTTCTGCTTTATATCCAACACCTACAAGCTCTAAATGAGTTTTGTAGCCATTAGAAACGCCTTCCACCATATTTTGTACCAATGAACGGTACAAGCCATGCATAGCACGAGTCTGTTTTTCTTCGTCTTTACGTTCGAAAACCAACTTATCATCTTCCACTTTAGCAGTGATTCTTGGGTCAATAGTACGAGAAAGCTCGCCTCTTGTACCTTTGACTTTGATGGTGTTTTCCGAAACGTCTATAGTTACTCCACTAGGGATAGTAACTGGGTTTTTACCAATTCGTGACATTTTCTATCAGATTTATTAGATAATTTAATTACTGTTTTTATAGTTCTGTAACAATTTTCATTTTAGCGATTAACAGAAATTAGTTTTGCTACAAAGAGTATAAATCAAATAATTAAAAACCTAAATGAATTATACGAATTATATGAAATGAGTGCAATATTAATATACGTAGCAAAGCACTTCTCCTCCTACACTGTTTGTACGAGCTTCTTTGTCAGTCATAACGCCGTGCGAAGTAGAAATTACAGCAATACCCAATCCATTGAGTACACGTGGTAATTCACTTGCTTTGCGATACTGACGCAGACCTGGCTTGCTTACACGCTCTAGGTGTGTAATCGCAGGAGTACGAGTAGCAGGATGATACTTTAATGCTATTTTGATAGATGCACCTACAGGAGCATCAACAAATTTATAGCCTTGTATATAGCCTTTATCATATAAAATTTTAGTCATTTCCTTCTTCAATTTTGAAGCTGGAACTTCCACAATTCTATGATTAGCTTTGATTGCGTTTCTGAGTCTAGTCAGATAGTCTGCAATAGGATCCGTTGTCATTCCCTCAAGGTTTGTATTCAGGAAATATGAAAAAAGAACTTAATTTTTTATTCCCTAAATGTTGTAAAGGTTCTAAAGAATTCGAAATTATTCTAGTTCTTGTAAAAAGTATTACCAGCTTGATTTGGTTACGCCTGGTATTTTTCCGTCGTTTGCCATTTCTCTAAAAACGACACGACAGATACCAAAACGGCGCATGTAGCCACGAGGGCGACCCGTCAAACGGCAACGATTATGCAAGCGAACAGGAGAAGAATCTTTTGGAAGTTTGTCAAGAGCGATTTGCGCCTCAACATCTCCGTCCTTTGCAAGTTTTTTGAGTTCTACACGTTTTGCAGCGTATTTATCTACCAATTTTTGGCGTTTACGCTCACGTGCAATCATCGATGATTTAGCCATAATGTATGATTGACTTAGATTTGGATTTGAACTTTATTAGATTTGAACTTCAATTAGGCTTGGTTCTGAAACGATATTTTTAAATTTCTAGTTTAATTTTGTTCTATTAGGAATAAATTAAAGTAAATTTAGATAAAAACATAGATTTAGATAAAGTCAGATTTGTTCAAAATTGATTGAATCCAGTAGTTGCGTTCAGCAATTATTAAGTGCGAAACGGCATACCCAATTCTTTCAAAAGAGCTAACCCTTCTTCATCCGTTTGAGCAGAAGTAACAAAGGTAATATCCATTCCTGTAATTTGCTTGACTTTGTCAATTGAAATCTCAGGGAATATAATTTGTTCTTTCACGCCCAATGTATAGTTTCCACGACCATCAAAGCCTTTATCGCTAATACCTTTGAAGTCACGTACACGAGGCATTGAAACTGTTACTAAACGGTCTAAGAATTCATACATCTGATCGCCTCTAAGCGTTACACGTACACCAATCGGCATATCTTCACGAAGTTTAAAGTTCGAGATAGCCTTTTTAGAATAGGTAGGTACGGCACGTTGTCCAGCGATAGTAGAAATTTCTTCTACAGCAGTATCGATGAGTTTCTTGTCTGAAACAGCTTTTCCAACTCCACTATTAATACAAATTTTTTGCAAACGAGCCACTCGCATGACTGATTTGAATTCGAATTTGTCTTTAAGAGCAGGAACTACTTCATTGAAGTATTTATCTTTTAAACGAGGTGTTGCCATAACTATTTAATAATTTCACCACTTTTTTTAGAATAACGAACAAGCTTACCGTTCTCATCTTTTTTGCGACCTATGCGAGTAGCTTTGCCAGAGGCATCTACATGCGCTACGTTGCTGATGTGAATAGGAGCTTCCATTTCGATGATACCACCTTCTGGATTGTTAGCTGAAGGTTTAATATGCTTCTTAACCATATTAATTCCTTCTAAGATAACACGTTGCTCACTAACTTTTACCTCAGTAATTGTTCCTTGTTCGCCTTTGTGGTTGCCCGCAATTACGATTACGTTGTCTCCCCTCTTTACATGAAGTTTGACAGATTTTTGAGTGTTTTTCTTTTTCATAATCCGTAAGGATTTGTACAATTAGTACATTAGTGTCTAACACTTAATAATTTAAAGAAGACTTTTTAACAATTCAATTATCAATTTGTAATTACAAATTAATAACTTAGTTGATATTAAAGAACTTCGGGAGCTAAAGAAACAATTTTCATGAATCTTTTATCTCTTAGTTCACGTGCCACTGGGCCAAAAATACGAGTACCACGAGGCTCATTTTGAGCATTTAGTAATACTGCTGCATTTTCTTCGAAGCGGATATATGAACCATCTTTGCGGCGTATCTCTTTTTTGGTACGCACTACGACTGCTTTCGAAACTGCACCTTTCTTAATATTTCCAGAAGGGATTGCAGATTTAACAGAAACGACAATTGTATCTCCTACAGAAGCATAACGTTTCTTTGTACCGCCTAATACACGAATACATAAAACTTCTTTTGCTCCAGAGTTGTCAGCAACTGCTAAACGACTTTCTTGTTGAATCATCGCTCAATAATAATTAGAGAGTGAAACGATGTGCTACTAAAATTGATTATAAATGAATAACCAAAAAAAGCAACGTTATTTTTAGAATGTTTTGTTTTGAGGTCACTAGTATCTCAAAACATAACTAGAAAGGCTTTTAATTGTAATTAAATACAATTACTTAGCACGTTCTAAGATTTCGACCAAACGCCAACGTTTAAGTTTGCTCAATGGTCTTGTTTCCATAATACGAACACGGTCTCCGATGTTAGCAGTATTGCCTTCGTCGTGCGCCATGAATGTAGAAGTTTTCTTCACAAACTTTCCGTATAATGGGTGCTTCACTTTACGTTCTACCGAAACAGTAATTGTAGATGTCATTTTATTACTTTTGACAATTCCAATACGTTCTTTACGGCTTGCACGTTCAGTGTTTTGTACTGTTGGTTGTTCCATAGTCAGAATACTGTTAGAAGTAATTACTAATTAATTACTTAGATTTAGCAATTTTTCTTGCTGTTTGTTCAGTTTTTAGACGAGCTACCATACGTTTTGCATCTCTTATACTTGAAGGATTCTCAATTTGAGAAATAGCGTGGCTAAATTTCAAGCGTTGAAGAGCAGTTTGTTGTTCAGCTATTTTAGTAGCTAAGGCTGCGTCATCTAGTCCTCTGATTTCTTCTTTTGTTTCTTTAATTGTCATAACTTTGTGAAATAAGGGTCGGTTAAGATGTTTTAGATTTACCTTAATCGTTACTTAGGTTTATGCTTCGTAATCAATACGAGTTACAAATCTAGTTTTGATTGGTAATTTTTGAGCTGCAAGGCGCAATGCTTCACTAGCTGTTTCTTTATCTACACCCGAAATTTCAAAAAGCACTGTACCTGGTACGACAGGAGCTACCCAATATTCAGGAGCACCTTTACCCTTACCCATACGAACCTCTGCAGGTTTTTTGGTAATTGGTTTGTCAGGGAAAATGCGAATCCATACCTGACCTTGACGCTTCATTGCACGAGTAACGGCAATACGAGCTGCTTCAATTTGACGTGAAGTAATCCACGCTGGCTCCAAGGCTTTGATACCGAAATCACCAAAATCCACCAAAAAACCACGTTGAGCAATACCTCTAGTACGACGTACTTCTTTATGACGTTTACGAAACTTGGTGCGCTTAGGCTGTAACATAACTCCTTTTGCGTTTAATGGTCTTTAAAAAGATAAATTTGAAAATGATTTTTGAGAAAAACGAATAATTGAATTATGAATTAATCTTACAAAATCAAATCTTTTCAAAATATCAATTATGAATTACGTTTTTATTCTGTTCTTATTTTTCCTTATTTAGAAAACAGACAACAAAAAAAGTTTTCTTTTAAAGGATGAATTCGGATTAGGAATCTTAGCCTTTTCAAAAAACTTAATATAATGTAGCTCTTTCTACAATGAGTAAAAGAAGTGAGATTAAATTACGCTTTTCAAATCCCTTTAGTATTATATAATAAATACTTTAGATGCTATGTGAAACAGATTCACACGTATTGGATTCTTTCTCAAAAATTTTTTTAATAGTAATCTCAATTAAAAGATTTCCTATTAGTATATTCTAACAACTTTTTCATTGTGGAATGAAGAAAAGCTAAAGAAAAGCGATTTTGAAAAAGGACTTGTACGCAAATGAACAACTTATTTTGCCATTAAATGACAACAATTTGTTCACGTATAGTATCCTTTAGGGAATGCAAAGGTACAAATAATTTACAGACTTCCAAACAGTTAGTATAAAAATTATCAACTATTTTGGATTATTTTTTTGAGTTGGGAACTTTTTTTGACTTTACTTATGAAAAATCTAAAAACTAAGTAGTTACTAATATTACTCTTCTCCATTCATTTTTAAAGACGATACTGGATTCGCACTACTATAATGATAATAGCTTTCTTCTGTTACTAAGTTTGCTGCAACTGGATTTTGATGAATGTAGTCTATTTTTTGTTTAGTTGCTTTTTCTGTAAACAAATCAGTAGGATGATTTGATTTTTGCCAAAACATATACTTGCTGTTTTGCGCTTGAAATTTTGCGTGATACCTGAATAGATGCAAGAGCCATTCTGTACGACTTTCAAAACCTCAATTTTCTATCTCTTTGATGATTTGTTTGGCTGTATAACTTTTAAAATCCCTCAGCCAATCACTTAATGAATCTTCATTTCGACGAACTATCAAATGAATATGACTAGGCATAATTACATAAGCAAAAATAGCTAAATCTTTTTCCTTCTGACAAAACTCTGAATTTTGCACAATTATATCAGCATATTCTTTACGAGTAAAAACATCAATCCACCCCACAACAGTAAGCGTAATAAAAAATAATCCACCTTCATACGTTTTTCTATATTCTGACATATTTTTTAGTAAAAAAACAAAAATTGCCCTCGCTTGCTTCTTAGCAAGTGAGTATTATGTATTCGGCATCCCTGCCGTGTATTTGTATTTAGCTGTTCTACAACAAAAATACACTATTACAAAGAACAGCAACTACAACCACTTACCCTAGCTACTCACTCGTTTGGAAACGAGCCTTTAGGTTTGTAGTAGATAAAATAGATGTAATTTCTTATCTTGTATTTAAGAATTCATCTAGTAGGAAGAGAACCTAGAAGCCAAGCAAGATTTTAAAATCTATCTCTCGAAAGAGCCTTTTCCTATTTTTATTCAATCTCAAACTCAAATAGTTTTCGGAGTATTTTTATTGACCTAAAAATAAACTCATTAGATAAGGTTTTAAGTCCGATTGAATACGATGAATCACTTTTTAAATTAGGTAACTCTAAATTAACTTATTTATGCAAACTTACCAAAATTTTATAGGCATCGATGTGAGCAAAGAACATTTAGATATTGCTATTCTTCAAGAAGGAGAAGTAGTAAATCATAAACGAATTGAGAACAATTTGAAGGCAATATAGACCTATCTTTTTTCTTTTCAAGACCTTTATGAGCTAGAGAAAAGTTTGTTTTGTATGGAACATACAGGAATGTATATCAACT
>JAHDBD010000001.1 GCA_020630575.1 Bernardetia sp. | reverse complement strand
AGGAGGGTTTTGTGGAACTGGAGGAAGTGTTTTTTGCTGTGCTACTGATTGTTTAAATAAACCTTGTTGTTGAGGGCTAACAATTTGATTTAACAATTCATTTGAACTAGCACTGGCTTGGTTATCCAATACTAAAGCATCTTTTTTGGCTCTTAGCTTTTCAGTTTTTATACTTCTTCTCTGTTTTCTGTTTTCTTGGCGAGATTTTCTACGTGCTTTACATCGCTTTCCCCCTAAGCAAATTCCTAAAAAATCCTCTACGCCTTTTGTTGCTGTTTCCATACGATTATACCTATAAGTACGATTATAATTAATGCTAATCCACCAATCAGAAAACCTGTGTTACTTTTCTCTATTGGGTTTGAGCTTCCGTTTTGGGTTGGATTCTGCTGATTTTGTTGCATTCTACTAGCTAGAATCATTTGCACCATTTGGTTACGGTGTTCGGCTTGTTGTGCTTTACGTCGTTGCCCTGAGCCTATCAGATTTGTTATCCCATTTACGGATTGAAGTCCAGCTTCTATTAATCCTGCACTCATATTATTTTTTATTTAGAAGGTGCATAAAGAAAAAAGAAAGCATTATCAGAACTACTATACCAATAGCCCAAAAGGCTGTTTTTGTGGAATTATTCTGTTCTTCGTTTTGCTGTGCGCCGAAGAAATTCGAAAAGTCGTTTGAGGAAGTAAACGAGCTAATCGGTACTTGTTTAAAGTGAGTAAACGAGTGCATGGTATTCGGCTCTGATACGGCTTTCTTTTTATTTTCAATAGAATTTGAAAGGCTGAGTTTATCGTCTTTTTGAGCATTGACAAACTCACTTTCAAATTTTGTTTTAAATAGGTTTCTGTCAGGGTGTGCAAGAAGTAAAGCCTCTATACCTTCATTTTTTACAATATTCAAACAAACTTTTGTGAGGTAGTTGCCGATAGGTTCTCTATAATTGTAAGGTAATTCGCCATACGAATTACCTAGTTTTTGCACTCCTCTTGGGTTTTGTTGAATCGTGTAAGCAATGAGATTTTTAAGGTTATTAGGCTTTCTCATTGTGCCTCCTTTCTAGTAGTTACGACGACGACGGTTTCCACCACGTCCACCACGTTTAGCACGTCCACCATTTCCACGACTACGTCCACCTTTATTTTTACAACCACAACCTCCTTTTTTAGATTTCATCTTTGGAGCTGCGCTACCTCCTGTCAATAACAGAGAGTTATTTACACGAGCTGCAATTTCAAAAGCAAGTGAAATTTCTTCGCCTGCTTCCATTTTGAAAGTAAGTGAAGTACGACCATCTGCAACTAATCCGAAGTTATCCATTAGGATAAGGTTTTGAATGTTGTTGCGTGGGTCTTCGTAATTCTGTGGCTGAATACGTTGTGAGCTGACCTGTCCTGATGCTTCAATTTTCTTTACTTCAAAAGAGTTGGCATACTGATTTGGTTGTTTCACTCGGTATCTAGGATTTACGAGCGTGTGAGGGTTGGCTGCAATTTCCGAAAGAAAAGCTGCATAATCGCCTTCATCAAGTGTGATAGGTATTTTTGGATTTGCTGTGTAACTTCCGTAAGCTCCAAAGAGTGTAACAGTCGTTGCAATAGGATTATTGCTTCCATCAACTTCTTCGTTTTTGATACGGAAAGTTAAGTGACGTTTTCCTGTCTTGTTTGTGCCTGTTACAGTGCTAACGCCTGTGAAGTCCTCCTCGTCGTCGTAGTCTTCGTCGTCGTCGTAGTCTTCGTCGTCGTCGTAGTCTTCGTCGTCGTCGTAGCCTTCTGTATATTCGTCAAAATCCTCATCACCATGGTAGTTGGAGAATTGATTTTCTGCTTCTTGTTCGTAACGTTCTAATTGTGTTCGTTTCATAAGAATATTTTGATAACTGGTTGATTTTAAATTAATTGAAAGTGATAAATCTGATTTTATCTACTGTTTTTTAAGCTGCTACTGCTTCTGTGGCTGCTTTTTTCGCTGCTTTCTTGTCTATTCTAGTTTGAATTGTAGGTTTTACCCATGCTTCTACTATAATAGCTGTCAGGATTGCTCCTACCATTGAGGCAACTGAAATAAGTGCTAGTTCTTTATAATTCATTTCTGAAAAGATTAATATTGTAATTCATTTTACTGAAAAGATTAAGTATGAATTTTTCGCTTTTTGCGTACTTGTTAGGTTCAAATGTACGTGGAAAAAGAAAGGAATAGCAAACTTTGAGTGATGCAAAAAAACACGGTTTTTAATACGTTTTTGAGGGTATTTTGGAATACTCAAACGTATTTTTGCTGATTAACACAAACAAAAAAAATCCTTCAAAACTCATTTTTATAGTTTTAAAGGATTTTTTTAATTATAATCTGATTTGGTTTTCAACCTATACACTAGGAGAGATATAATTTAACTAGCTCTCAAACCCATTTTTTCCTCTTCTTTATCACTACTTTAGGATAATAAAAAGGAACGGTTACACAAATGCGTTTTGTGTAAAACGAGGGTAAGGAAAAGAAAAAGTTAATTTGTGTACTTAGACAGCATAGAAGAAATAAATTCTTTTTCTGTAAGTCCATTTCTGAGATTTTTATACCTTCTGTATAGCTCCTGAGCTGCTCTGTTGATTTGTTTTTTGGTAGCTCCCAAAATACGAGAATCGTAAAAATTAACATAAATAAAAAAACGCTTATTGTTTTGCTGTTCATACTCATAGTTTACAATTAATTGAGCTAATTTCATTAATTCAAAATTTGGTATTCGGCTTTTGTATCGGTTTACATCGTCCATTTGATAATGGAATCTTACGGCTGCCATATTTTGCCAAATTCTAGGAAAGAGTGCCGAAAGACTTTGATAGTGTAGCATTATATCCATTTTTCGGTGTCTATTTGTCGTAAGGGCATTAATTACATCTACTGACTTTGGTGCAATCAAATAAGAATTTATATCTTCTAACACCAGTAAGCCATCAGAAAAGTTATTTAAAATCTCATTTAAAGCATCTTCTTTGTCTTGAACACTCATAGGCGAACCGTTCCTATTTATGGGTAAGATTCGCCTTATTTCGGCTTTTTTGAGCTTGGGTAAATCCCAAATAGCAATACTTTTGAAAGGAGAGTAAGACGTTTCATAAGGGTAATTTGTATCAAAAACAACTACTTTTTTCTTTTGGTTTTTGATATAGTTTTTCATTTCCTTTAGCGTTGTGAAAGTCTTACCCACTCCTTTTGTTCCTGTGGCAACGATTAAATGAGGTTCTCTACTGTTCATATATCAATAAAAAGTTTGTTTTTACGCTCCTCAATAACATCAAAATATTTATCATTGAGTTCAAAGCCTATAAAATTCCTGTTTAGCTTTTTGGCTGCAAATGCCGAAGTACCACTCCCACAAAAAGGGTCAAGAACAAAATCATTTTCATTTGTTGTATCTAAAATCATTCGTTCAATGATTTCAATAGGTTTTTGAGTAGCATGAACTTTCTCTCCATTTGTCTTTTTTGCACCACTAGCAAACGATTTTTCAGACCAAATACAAGAACCTCCCTTATTGAATTTTGAATGAGAATGAAAAATAATAAGCTCCTGATTGTAGGAATAAAAATTGCCTGCTGCTGAGGTTTTATCCCAAATCAATAAATTTTTTGCACCAATAAAAGAATCAAAAATAGGATAGTAAAAAGCATATCCTCTCCAATCGCAAAAGAAGAAAATAGAACCATCGTCAGTAAGAACACGCTTAAATTCTTTGAATAATTCGGAATAAAACGGTTTACAGATAGCTAAATCAACAAACTCTCCTTTGTGTCCGTTGTGTGTCATTCCTAAAAAATATGGAGGGTCTGCAACGATTAAGCGAATAGATTTAGATTTGATTTTTCTCAATCCATCTAAACAATCCATTTTGTAAATCCTATTCAGTTTTTGAGGTGTCTGATTTGTCGTTTCCTTTAGATTTAGTAGTATCTCTTGGGTTTGAATCTGCTGTTTTATCATCTTCCTTTTTCTCTTCTTTTGGAGTGTTTAGCGCAATAATTTTAAGTATCATTCTTTCGTTTTGCTTCCTCATTTTCATAGTCGTAAAAGCTACATTTGCCATCATAAAAACAAAGGTCATGATGAGCATTGTTTCAGGCGAAATATTCATATCTCGCTTTTCCATGACGGCTTTAAATGGTTCTGCAATGAGCTGTATATTATCTGAAATTTCACTTTGCAGCGTGTCGAAATTTTCCTTATTGTGTTCTTCTAAGGTTTCGATTGTTCCTTCGGCTACTTCTATTCCATCAAGTTGTGAAGTGTCAATTTCTGCAAAGTGAAAGGCTGCTTTAGGCAAGAAACGCTCTAAAACATTCAAAACCGTTTTGCTTGTCAGCTCTGCAAATTTGGGATTGAATTTTGGTTTTTCTTCCTCAAATTCGCTAGGTGTCGGATCTGATTGTGGCTTAAATTCTTCTACTTCTTCTAGCTCTTCTTCTTCTATTTCACTTTCTGGAATGTCAAAAGGAGAAGAAAAAGAAGTATCAAATTCTCTATCAATCATAGGAGCATTAAAAGGTGAAAAATCTGTTGGGTCAGTTTCCGTCGTTTCCGTTTCTAATGCTTCGGTAGGTGTTGATTTGGCTTGTAAGTCTGTCATACAAAGTTTTAAATTCTATATTGGCGTGTTTGGAAGTAAGTAAGTAAATCATATCGTTTATGTTTTTGGCTACAAAACGATTATCTCTTGAGTATAATTTGGCTATTTCAGGAACTTTCAAACCAAATTCAAAAAGCAAGACAAAAGCAATTTTTCTCAAATCAGAATGATAGTGTTTGCTACTCGTTAATAAAAGATTTTTGTTTATTTGAGCGTGTTGAGCTAGACTATGTAAAATAAAGTCGTGTAATTTTTCGGTTGTTGTTTGGGGGTTTTGAGGAAGAAAAAACGGCAAACCTTTATCAAATTCTTTGAGCATTTCAAGCGTTTTGATAAGTCCTAAATTTCCAATAAGGCTAGATAATGTAGTATCTAATTGAGTAAAGATTTGCGTTGTTTGATTCATTATACTTCAAATTTTTGTAAAACTTTAAATTGTGAGCCTGTCTGAACAAGCATTTGAAAAAGTCCTTTTTTGATAGGCTTTCTAGTAATTTTATTTTTTGCATCAACTAAAGACATCATAAAGAAGAATTTATCAGCTTTATTTTTAGTCTTATTTTCTGTAAAATAATCTTCTAAAAAACTATTGATATTGATTTCTTGTGGCATCATTTTCAAATACATCTGAATTTGTGGATTTGATAATTGCTGTTCTATCACAGAAGAAATTAATATTTCTTCTACACAACCTTCAATAGTTTCATCTTTTTGCCAAAAACGCAGAAAAACACGGTATTTGATACTTTCCATGTCTTGCTGTAACATCGGCATACTTTCCATTGTAAGTCTAAAAGTAGCTTGGTTTTCCTTCTCTAATTCGATTAAACGTGTCTTAAATTGTTTAGCGAATTGAGGTAATAGCATTTCTAACATTTCGCTTTTGATTTAAGATTTTTGTTTGATTTGGAAATACAAAGGAGTTGAGGAAACACGAATCATATCAAAATGCTTTCCTTCATATCCTGATAGTTTTGAAAAGTTAGACCAAAAACCATCATTCAATCCTCTACTTTTCAAATATTCCAAACTGAATACAGGTTGTTCTATTTGGTTCTCTTTTACTTCTTTGAGTAAAGTGTAACACAACTTTTCAATTTTATTGAGTGAGTTGTAAAACGGATTTGATTGATTCGGAATAGGAACGAATAAGCCTGTTTGTATTTCAGATTCGGGAGCGTCATGTAAAATCCCTACTTTTACACCTTCGTTAGTTGTTAATAACAATTCGGTATCTGAATGATTCGGTAATGATTCAACTTTATCGTCTTCATTGAGTTGCTTTTCAAGTTCCTCAATTTCTGTATCAATTTGTTCTTGTTCCAAATCCTCATTTTCCTCATTAATTTCAAAATCATTTGTTATTGAAGCGTTTGAACCAATACTATCAAACTGCTCTGATTCCTCATACAAAGAAGGTTCGGCTTGCCATTCTTGAATAAGTGAAGCTATTTGTTCACTTTCTTCAACATATTCTTTGTGATAACCAGTTTTGAGTTTGTTTTTTTTCCATAAATCAATTTCATTTTGAATTAATTCAGGTAAATCATCTTGTTTCAAACGTAAATCATGAAGCGTTTTTTCATGAGGATAAAATTTAGCTCTTGGCATAAAATAAAAAAGTAAGTAAGTGGTACATAGTAGAAAGTCCAAAATAGCGTATTATTTCAGAATCTATCACTATTATACACACTCTAAAAATACGTACTTTTTTACTAAAAACACAAATAATGTATAAATATTCAATGTATTTTTTATATTTTGATATACATATATATATAATTATATATTTGTATATCTGATTTGAGTAAAACGCATAAAAAAACCATAGCATTTGGGAATGATATGGTTTTTTATGATATTAAATGTTCGTTTTATTGCAAATAAAAATTATTATGAAATATAAGAATACCCACTACGAGAATTACAATAAAAAGGTACAAACAAGTATGCTTAATAATTTACTTTTCGGATTAGTTTTGTTTGGTTCAGTTGGATTAGGTCATTTTTTATATAGACTATTTTTTCTTCTTGTAGATGGATTTTTCTATGTATAGTAATATTTTGTTTGATATATAAATTTAATAAACTATTTTTAGAAAAAAAAACAATAAGATTATCAAAAAATGAGTTTATTTCACCCTCTAGTAATTAAAAGAGCTTTAGCATCTCTGTATGAAAATAAAGTAGAAGAAGCATGGAAAAAGTTCACAGCTCATTTTCATAACCTAGAAGTTCAAGAGAATATACGACGTTCTAAAGAAGAGCAGTATCAAGAAGGATTCTTAACAGATTTGTTTGTTAATGTTTTTGGATATACTAAAAATCCTAATCCAAAATTTAATTTAACTACTGAGCTTAAAAATGTAAGGAATGCAAAGAAGACAGATGGAGCAATATTAAGAAGAGATAAGGTTCTTGCTGTAATTGAATTAAAGGGAATGGATACTACTGACCTTTCAAAAGTAGAACAACAAGCATTTAATTATAAAAATAATCAATCAGAATGTGTCTATGTCATCACTTCTAATTTTGAGAAGCTACGTTTTTATATCCACGATGCTGTTGAATTTGAAGAGTTTAATCTTTTTACTATCACTAGAGAACGATTTAAGTTACTTTACTTTTGTTTAGCTGAGGAAAAATTACGTTTTAATGCTCCTGAAAGTGCTAAAAGTCAATCAATTTCAGATGAGGAGGTTATTACTAAGAATCTATATAAAGATTATGCAGAATTTAGAAGTGATGTTTTTAAAAGCATTCAACAATTAAATCCTAACCACGAAAAACTTTTACTTTTCAAAAAAACACAAAAACTCTTAGACCGTTTTTTGTTTATTTTCTTTGCAGAAGACAAATCATTGATTCCACCTAAATCAGTAGAAAGAATTATAAATGATTGGAGAGAACTTGAAAGAAAGCATAGTATTAAAATTCCTCTTTATGATAAATATAAAACATATTTTGGCTATCTGAATACAGGAAAAAAAGACGAGTATGATGATATTTTCCCCTACAATGGAGGTCTTTTTGCACCTGACGAACTACTAGAAAGTCTAAAAATTGATGATAGATTACTTGCTCGTCATACAGCAAAAATAAGTGGATACGACTTTGATAGTGAAGTAAGTGTAAACATCTTAGGGCATATCTTTGAGCATTCTATGAATGAGTTTGAAGAAATTCAAGCCGAAATAGAAGAGAGAGAATTTGAAAAAACCACTACACGAAGAAAAAAAGATGGAGTTTTCTATACACCTAAATATATTACTAAATATATAGTAGACAATACAATAGGAAGTATTTGTATAGAAAAAAAACAAGAATTAGGTATCATAGAAGAGAATTATGTTACTGAGGATGGAAAACCTATAAAAGATAAAAAGATTATCACAAAACTTCAAAACACCCTTCAATCATATAGAACTTGGTTATTACAAATTACCATTTGCGACCCTGCATGTGGAAGTGGAGCATTTTTAAACGAAGCATTAGAATTTTTGATAAGTGAGCATAGATACTTAAATGAACTAGAAAAAAAATGGCTTGGAAAAACAGCAAATGACTCTAATCTTGAAAATGAAATATTAAAAAACAACATTTTTGGTGTTGATATTAATGAAGAATCTGTTGAAATTGCTAAACTTTCTCTATGGATAAGAACAGCGCAAAAAGGACGAAAATTAACAACTTTGAATGACAATTTAAAAGTAGGAAACTCCCTTATTAAAAATGTCGGAATTGCAGGAAATAAAGCATTTAATTGGCAAAAAGAATTTCCACAAGTCTTTGAAAAAGGAGGTTTTGATGTTATCATTGGAAATCCTCCCTATGTACTTTGCCAACCTTCTAACACTTCTGAGAAAACATTAGAGTATTATAAAAGATATAAAGTAGCAAGTTATAAAATTGATTTATTTCACTTATTCTTTGAAAAATCAATAAACCTTTTAATTAACAAAGGAAAACTAGGTTTTATCACTCCTAATACTTACCTAACTAATAAATATATAAAACCATTAAGAGTTTATATACTTGATCACTCATCAATTAATAAGCTAATAACTTATGAAAATACTGTTTTTGTAGATGCTGGAGTTGATGTTTCTACACTAATTTTAACGAAAGAACAAAGAGAAAACAACAAAATTGAAATTATACTTGCTAATGATAAAAAGTGGAATTTAGTTACTGAGATACCACAGAACAATTGGAAAAATAATAATGAGTGTATTTTTAATTCAAAATTAGAATTTAAAATTAATTTAGAAAAATGTATTTCTTTATCACAAATTTGTGATAGTTATTTTGGAATACAAGCCTATGATAGAAAAACAGCTATATCCGAGATAAAAATTAATAAAGAGTATAAACCTATCATAGATGGGGGAGATGTCTTTCCTTATCAATATTCTTTACCTACAAAATTTTTCAATTTTTCAGATTATAACATAAAAAGTGGAGGAAATTATGATGTTTATAGTGAAGAAAGAATTGTAGTTAGACAAATTGGTAAAACTCCCATAGTTGGATTATGCAAAAAAGATATACTTGCTTCTAATACATTATACAATCTGAATTTAAAAAATAAATCTTTTAATATAAAGTATATTTTAGCTATACTCAATTCAAATACAATTAAATGTTATTGGTTATCCAAATATTCAGATGGTAAACAACTCTTCCCTAAAATTAAAGGTTATCAATTAAAAGAACTTCCTATACCTAAAATATCAGAAGAAGCTCAAAAACCTTTTATAGATTTAGTAAATAATATACTTTCCCTGAATGATGATTTTTTGGACAAAAAAAATCGTTTTCTCCGTCGTGTGCAAGATAATTTTAAACTAAAATCTTTCCCTAAAAAATTAGAAAAGTTTTATGACCTTAGATTTGCAGAATTTCTCAAAGAGATTAGTAAGAAACAAGAAAAATCAAAGTCTATTATCTCTCCTTATGTGCAAGATGAGTGGGAAAAATATTTTACAGGTTATAAAAAAGATTTATTAGTTCTTCATAAAGAAATACAAAGTATAGATGACCAAATAGATAGTTTAGTGTTCGAACTCTATGGACTTACTGAGGAGGAAATAGCTATTGTTAAAGGATTGGATTAATAAAAAAACGCTTAGGATTGTACAATCCTAAGCGTTTTTTATTGAATTGTTTATTTAGATTTAGTATTGAATTTAAGTTTTT
This sequence comes from Bernardetia sp., assembly GCA_020630575.1. Taxonomy (GTDB): domain Bacteria; phylum Bacteroidota; class Bacteroidia; order Cytophagales; family Bernardetiaceae; genus Bernardetia. The sequence goes on along the minus strand of JAHDBD010000001.1, from coordinate 355,878 downwards.
GCCCTGTTTTTTGCTCCCACATCAACCCTCTACATTCGTCATTGCAATAGGTTTTATTCCAGTGTTTGTACTCAAATTCAGTATTGCAGTATTTACACTTTCGTTTTCGCTGTTTTTCACTACCCACGGTCACCGTATTACGGTCATCGTTATTACGGTGAACGTTAGAACGGTCATTGTCTTTACGTTGAGTGTAATCAAAACCTATCGGATTCCGTTTTGATTCGGTTTTATATTCAGAACTGTAAGTATGAAAACCTGCACTTTGTCTTGAATAGGCTTTATTCGGTTCTGAAAAGGTTTGAGTTGCTTGATTCTGAATAGAAGAAGATAAATTTTTGAATAAATCTTTGATTGATTCGGTTATATCATTCATATCAAAATCATTGTTCTTTCTATCGTCTAAAGCGTTTTTCTTTTGAAGTATTCCGAAATTAACGCCTTCTCTTTCGCAATTCCTTAAATAGATAAATTTGTATCTATAAGCCAAAATACAGAAGCATTCAAGAAAGAAAACAATAAAACCGACTAACAAGGATAAATCAAAATTTTCTTTATCTGCAAGCAAAATTTTAGCATCAGAAATTTTTTGAGAAGTCGTCAGTTTTCCGTCCAGCTTATCCAAAATTTCATTTTTGGCTGCTGTTGCTTTCTCTAAATCGGCTCTAGCTGTATTTGCTCTCCAACCTGTTTTATATCGGATTAGCGTTTTTTGAGCTGAGTTCATAGAGCTGTCGTAAGCTGCAATTTGTGAGCTGTACAAGTTTTTCAAAGAATCCGTTTCAATTTGGCTAGTATTCTGAATAGAATCCGTTTTATCGTTTAATTCTATACTCAAAAAACCTCCTCCAATAGCTGAAATAATCACAGATAAAACGAATGTTCCAAACATTCCAAATTTTGCTCCTGTGGTCGGTGTTTCTTCTTTGGCTATTGCTTTGAAAACATCTGTACTAGCATTTGATTTGAATAATTCCAAACCTCCCAAAATAGCTACTAGAATAATGTAGATAAGAGCTGAAAAAAGAAACGTGATAGGATTATCCTCATCAATCAGAAGTTTGGTAATTAAAAAAATTGTTGCTACTCCTAAAATGAATGAAATGAAGTGATAGAAAGCTGCGTAACCAGTAGCAAAAACATATTTTTTACGGTTCTTTTTTGCGTAAGGAATTGGTTTTAATAACTTCTCAGCTTCGGAATAATAACCGTATTGTTCTGTTTCTTCCAGTGTGTCTGTATATTTGTCTAAGTCGTGAGCTTCACTTGGTGTGACTGCTGTTTTTTTCGGCTGCTCCTGTGGTGTAGGATTTGGGTTTTTATCTTGATTTGCCATGATTGTAGATTTTAGATTTTTAATTTATTTCCATTTAAAAAAAAGAAGAAAAGAAAAGCCTATCAAAAGGCAAGTTCCAGCCGAATTACGAACATCAAACGCCCATAGAAACGGATTTATAACAGCTTCATAGACTGCAAAACACATATAAATTACAGTAACCAGTATCACAGATTCAATAATTTTACTGTTTCCAGTTTGTTGATGCGTTTTCTTTGGAGTTATTTTTTTTCTTGGAGTAGCCATTTAGAATAGTTTAGTTTGAAATGTAAAAGATGATTTGTTTTTTTTTGATTTTTCAAAGGTTTTCCTTTGCTTGACTTTTAGCCATTTTGTATAAAAATGCAACTGATATTCTCTGTTTTTACGCTCTGAAAAAGCTGTCATTTTTTCATAGAAATAGTCAGTTGCAGCTTCTATAATTTTATCTTTGAGAGTTCTCATAATTAAGTAATTTGATTGAGATAATATTTTGCATCGGTTTCAAATTCTGAAAGTGTGATGGCTTCGTATCTGAATAAAATCAAATAGTTTTTTTGGGTTGTAATTGCTTTAATTACTTTCTTTCTCAGTTCAATCAATGCAGCTTCTTTATGATACTCACTTAGATTTTTTTCATTTGCCAAATTCGGGTTTAATGAAGGTGTGAGTTCAAGATTTAGCTCGTTGAGTAGTTCCATAATTCCCAAAATTGGAATTTCAATTTTCCATTTTTTGGTAACTGAATTATATTTTTTCATTTTTTAAAAAAGGTTATGCGTATGTTTTATATCAAAAATATTTTTTTCAATTTGAACCTCTGAACGAGATTTAAGCATAACATTTTGCCAAATAGAAACACGTCCGTATGCAGGTTCTTTGCCTTTTTTTTCTTTGTATAAATTGCATAGCTCCTGTACGGCTTGCGCTTTTTTGTTATCCAAAGAAGGATTTGAATTTGTCGTTACTTTTGGAGTGGAACGGAAACCTACTGGAGATTTAAACTCTTGGTATCTATCTTTCGAAACCGTTGCAGCTTCAATATTTTTTTGTTTTATAATTTGTTCAGCTTCACGGATTGCAACTTGGTAACGCTCATGAGCTTTTCGTAAATAAATCATGGCATCATCAAAAAATGAATCTAAATGTTGAATATTTCGGAGTAAAAGTTCTCTTTTGATATGTTTCTCATCATTTGCATCAACACTAAGATTTTCCTTATCAAATTGAGTTTTGATTTCCTCCCAAACCTTAATTTTTTGCAGTCTTTCTTGGTCTTTTTCACGTTCTTCAACATCAATATTTGATTGAAAGGCTACATGAGGTTTAGAGTTGTACACTTGTACTGATTTTTGTACGTTTTTAGGCTCTTGGTTAAACGAAGTCCTGAATTGACGACCATTTGTTCGCTCATACAATTCAATACATTCTCGCCACTCTTTGAGGCTTTTTAATCGTTGTTGTACGTTTCCTTTTCGGTCTGTAATTGCTCCAGTTCCTTGTGGAAGTCTGAAAATTTCTGTTTCACCTTCATAAATCATTAATTTGCGTGGGATTCTATTTTTCCAATTTTCTTGGGTTTGTCCTGCTAAGACTTTTGTAAAATATGGGAATATATCTACCAAAGTTTTGCCCCACTTTGGGGACATACGATAGCCTTTTTGAGAACTTTTTAATTCTCCAGTTTCTGTGTCAATAAAATCAGATTCTCCCCAAAATAGTAAGACAATGCGAAATTGAGGGCTGTCAGTAGCGTTTAAATTGATTTGGTTCATTTTTCTTTTTTTTTAAAGAAAAAATCAAAAAAATCTTTTTTTTGCCTTTATAGCTATAAATACTGCTTTAAATGCTTTAAAAATCAGCTTTAAATGGTTAAGGTACTTACTACGTAAGTAGCTTTAAACTATTGCCTTAAATAATTAGCTATAAATTGTCGAAAAAAACATAAAAAGGCTGTTTAATAAAGGCAAAGAAAAAGCAGCTCTAAAAAAGAGAATTTTTGATTTTTTGGATTTGTGATTGAAAATTTTAGCTTTTGAAACGTTCTCTTCTTGTTTTGAAGACAAACATATCTGTATTTATTTTGAGCCGTATATTGGCATCAAATCGTACTTTTTTTGGTGGTACTAACCAATTTGGTAAAAAGACTTTGCAGCCGTCCTTGGCTGTTTGATGGATTCGTTCTAAATGGTTAGCTGCCGTAACTTCGCTATCACAAACGGCTGTGTAATGATGTTTTAATAACCATTTTGAGGTTTCAAAATACACGTTTCCTGTATCATCAACCACTATAAATGTACAATCTCCATCATTGTACGAGTTTATGAAACTACGGTAAATTTCTTTTGCTGTATTGAAAGCATTGAGCCGTAATTTCTCTTTTTTGCGTGTTTTGGTGGCATTGAAACGGATAGATTCTGTTACTATTTTGTTGATAGTATCCTGATGAGAAATGTAATACTTTTTTTGAACTACATGACCCAAATCAAAACGCTTATCAATGACTTTAATCTGTGTGTTGTTCATTGTTAGTAGGTTTATTTTGGTTCTCTTTTGTAGCTATACAATTTGGTATTCCTCGTTCATTCCAAACTTGACAATAATACTCGTCTTTTCCACATACTTCACAAATAGGGTCGTAATTGATAGGTTTATTTGCTTTGCTGATTTTTGCGTTCAGTTCTGCAATACTATACCCTTGTATTTGAGTGTGTTTTTTACTTCCTGTAACAAATCCAAAAGTGAGCGTTTGTTCTTTATTATCGTCTAAAGAAACCCAAAAACGCTTTCTTACCTGCTGCCATTCGTCCCCTGTGTACCTCGCCTTTGCTTCTTCTAGTCCTTTTTGAAGTATTTTTTTTAGAAGATGCTCTATTGCCTTTTGATTTAGTAGTTCCATCTTTTTTGTTGATAATTAGATTAATAATGAGCAATAAAATTGCTTTTGGTGTGAGTGGTTTTTTCTCGTAACTTCCTAAATAATAGCCATATCCAAATGATGATATATTGACTAAAATAGCTACTAAGCAAAGAGAAATTATAAAGGTTGTTTTCATACTAAAAACGGGTTTCTCTTAGTTCATAACCAAAAACTTGACTAGCTAACTGCTCATTTTCTCTTTTTAAATCCCTTATTTCTCTTTTCAGTTTTCTGTTATTCACTTCAAATAAAAGCAAAGTAACGAGAGAAGAAATAAGCATTAAAATAAGAGAAAGAATATTTTTTTTTGTATTAAAAATTTCTAATATAGAATCTAAGCAATGCAAAAAATAATTTAAGTATTCCATATTTCTAAGCGTTTTTAATTTGGTTTTTGAGTGATTTAATAGTCTTTTTGTGTACCTCAATTAAAGCGAGTTCCGTTTGAATACCGTTTACATATTCCATTTCTCTATACTTTTGTAAACGTTTTCTAGCTGCATCATACCTGTTTTTTTCTTCTTTAAGAAGCTGCTTTAAGTCGCTCATTATTTCTTGTGTGTGCGTGTTCTAACTTATCACATACATTTTTAAACTCTGTATCAGATAGTAAATATAAACCTTGTAAAACCCATTTTAAGCCGATGCCTTTATTATCAAACCGACCATATAAAGCCTCTTTTTCATCTTCAGGTAATGTTGTATAACAGCCTTTAGAAATAGGTTTTGAGGGTGTTTCTTTTCTTATTTCTCCAGTTTCCATATTATTAAATGGTTTAATAGTGTGAGTGAAATTTAGCAATATTGAAACCTTCATTACAAAAATTACGATATAATTCTATATATTTGTATATATATCAATATTGCATTCACAAATATCAAAATATTTTTCAATTAATCAAAATATATTTGGGAAATAAATTTTGATTATAATAAATTATTTTTCAAATTATTGAAAATCAATTAGTTATGCTAGGAAAAAAATTAAAAAAACTTGTCCAAAGTTCTGATAAATCAAATGCTTATATAGCTGAATATTTAGGTTGTAGCGTAAACAATCTTTATAACTTCTATAAAAAGAATAGTTTAGATTCAGAAGTAATCACAAAATCTTGTGAATTATTCAACGTTCCTTTGTCATATTTTTTGGGAGAAATTGCCGAAAATATACAAGTGTCTAAAAATTTAGACATTGAAGACAACAAAGAGAGTAGTATGTGGAGTAGAAAATATCTTGAAGTACAAGAGAAAGTAAATAAACTACAAGATGAAATCTCTAAAGCAAAAGATGAAGTTTCTAAAGTCAAGAGTGAATTTATTGAATTTCAAAAAGAAGCCTATAAGAATCAAATGGAAGCATTTCAAAAAGTAACAAGTATGAGTTTGGGAAAGGCTAAGGCAAGTAGTAATAACAAAACGACACTACCGAAAAATGAAAAATTGAACTTATTTAGTTTAAATTTTTAAAGGTAGTTTCCTACTTGCCTAAGAGGTGTTTTTTATAATTTTTAGTTACTTAATTGGTTACTATAAGCTAAAAAAATGCCTTTGTCGTTACTTGGAGGGTATCTTTCATGTCTGATACTCTCCACAAAAAAACAAAACCTTCTTAATTTTATTATTAGGAAGGTTTTTTTGTTAAACTGAAATAGGGTTTCTTTCAAGAAAAATTTTATACCAAAACTTATTATTCATCATTTATAAGATTTATTCCCAAAGCTCAAATCCATTAATATCTGTATCGCAATTCATACTATCAATAGCAATTAGAAAATAACAATTAAGATTTTCTAGTTTTGAATTAGGTAAACATCTTATATTCATAAAACGACGATGCATCTTTGTGTTTTCTATTTGACAATATTTAAAGTTACCTTTTAAGTATTTTATTCTATATAAATATTCAGAATCTCCTTTCAACTCTTCTAAAGAACTACTACAGTATACTGGAATATTACTTTTAAATTTGAAATTTTTATCACAATAATAACTAATATCTCCCTTGTTTCGGTTTATATCAGTTTGATATATTTCATTACCACATTGTTTATTATTGTTTATCAATAGATTTCCTAGTGATTGAGATATTAGGCTGTCCATAGGTATAAAAAAAGTTTCTAACTCATAATCTATCATAATTGAATAGCTTTTTCCTTCAGCTTTCAACTTTTCATTATGCTTTTTAAATTCGGCATCCTTTTTCTGCATTCTATATATTAAGAAACCTTCTATTGTATTTATGTTATTATCTTTTATAAAAGCCTGTTTTTTCTCTTCAAAAGAAAAACTAAACAAAATAAAAATAATCAGAATTTTGAATAAAATTGTTTTCATATTATTTTTTACCACTTACCATTTAATTAAACCTCACAGGATCAATCAAAGAAAAATCAGGGATTTTAACTTCAAAAAGTGTATTATCCTCTATTCTTTTCATTAGATAAGTTCCAGACATTTTTCCCATGTCACTTTTGAGATGACAACCTGAAACATATTTGTGTGATTGTCCAGATTTCAAAATAGGTTGTTGTCCGATTACTCCTTCGCCTTCTACTTCTTGGTATGTTCCTTTTGAGTCATAAATATGCCAATGACGACGCATAAGCTGCACAGTGTGATTGCCAGTATTTGTAATTGTGATATAATAAGTAAAAACAAAATTCCCATTTTGAGAATGTTTTTTATGAAATTCAGTACGAACACGCACTAAAATACCTTCTGTAATTGCACTAAAGAGTTCTCCCAACATTTTATGAAACATTTGGTAAAGGAAATGATTTACTACTAAAATGATAATTTTTTTTAATTAATACAAATTTTAGATTATAAATAGTTGCATCACAAAGAAAAAATTTACTTTTTAACTTTTTATTTTATGTATAGAAATCAATAAAAGTATTTTTTCATTGTCAATTATTTAATACCAAATTACCAATTACAATTTTATGGACGTAAAAATCGCAGACTCTTGGAAATCACATTTGGAAGAAGAATTTTCAAAACCTTATTTCGAAAAACTAGCTTTTTTTTTGAGAGAAGAAGTACAACAAGAAAAAGTATATCCCCCTGGAAAACTTATCTTTAATGCCTTCGAAAAATGTAGCTTTGAGGATACAAAAGTCGTTATTTTAGGACAAGATCCTTATCACGGTGCAGGGCAAGCCAATGGACTTAGTTTTTCAGTTAGTGATGGTGTTCGTGTTCCTCCGTCACTCAAAAATATTTTTCAAGAAATAAAAGATGATTTGGGAAAAGAAATTCCTAAAAGTGGAAACCTTGAACGTTGGGCATCTCAAGGCGTTTTGATGCTCAATGCAGTCTTGACAGTACAGGCTTCAAAACCTGCATCACATCGAAAAAAAGGCTGGGAAGAATTTACTTCAGCAGTTTTGAAACTTGTTTCGGATGAAAAAGAAAATCTAGTCTTTTTGCTTTGGGGAAAAGATGCCCAAAAAAGAGGCGAAATTATAGACCGAGAAAAACATCTAGTTTTAGAATCGGCTCACCCTTCGCCTTATTCTGTGCATACTGGTTTTTTTGGAAATAAGCACTTTAGCCAAGCGAATAATTATCTAAAAGAACATGGAAAAGACGAAATAGATTGGTAACTTTGCGCTCTTAAAACTAACAGCATTTTAAACCCTAAGGGTCTTCGAAGACTCTTAGGGTTTTGCATTCAAAATAACTGATAACTGAAAAAATGATAATTTTATTTATTCTTTGGATTCTAGCTAATGTGGCTATTTTCATCAATTTCCGTGCTTTTTCAAGCTACAATGTACCCACTTTTCCTGCCATTGTTATCAATTATGTGGTCTGTGTCTTGACAGGGAGTTTATTTATTTCAATGGGTTGGATAGATAGTCCTCCAGTTTTTGAAACTTTAGCAAGTCCAGAGTTTTCAACAGCTTTATATATTGCTATGGGAATGGGAGCATTTTTTATCGGTTCTTTTTATTTGATGGGACTTACTACACAACTTTCAGGGGTTGCTGTAGCTTCTCTTTCGGCTCGTATTTCGTTTGTGATTCCTGTTTTGGTTAATCTTTTTATTTGGAAATCGGGTGGAAAGGAATATGATTTTGTCAATTATTTAGGTCTTTTTTTAGCGATTACGGCTGTGGGTTTAGTTTCTTATAAACCTTCAAAAATGGCTGACCCAACAGAATATAAAGACGACAAGAAAAAATATTTGGCGATTGTACTTCCTATTTTGGTTTTTTTGGTAAGTGGAACAATAGACACAACTTTCAATTATACGGTTAGAGAAGATGTACAGATAGTTTTGCCAAATCAACAAGGCATTTTTAGTATTTTACTTTTCGGAATTGCAGGACTTACAGGAATTACTGTTTTTACAATTCTGTTTTTGAAAAACAAAGTAACCATGACAAAGAGAAGTATTATCGGTGGAATTTGTCTAGGAATTCCTAACTTTTTCTCTATCTTTTTATTATTAAAAGTATTGAGTGGCTTTAAAGGCGATGGCGCACTTGTTTTTCCTGTCTTTAATATTTCTGTAATACTTATTGCTGCCATTGCTTCTTATTTCTTCTTTAAAGAAAAATTATCGCTTATCAATAAATTAGGTTTGGCACTCGCTATTTTTGCTATTTTGCTTATTTCTTATCAAGAAGTTCAGAATGCTTTTTAATTTTTGATTCAACAAAATCATTTCACAAAATGAAATTTATATACAAACTCTCATTTCTTTTATTTTTTATAATCAGTCTTTCCTCTTGTAATTTTCAAACAGAATCACGATTTATTTTAGGGGAAGTAGATGTATTTCCTACTTTGGAGGAAAACCAAGAATTTGTTAGAGATATGTTATACTTTCCACATGGAGAAGTATTAAGAGAAAAATTAAAACTATTTGCTGCTGACTCTATGGTAATAAAAGGAATAAACTTTAACGCAGAGGCTAGAGGACAAAAAGTAAAAGTAGAGTTTATTTTTAGTGGTGCAGCTATTTCTCATTCGAAAGAACTTACTGATTATTTTACTGTTTTTTTTAAAGAGCAAGAAGAATTATATAAATCAAATGCCTACTTTTTAGAAATAGCAGAAAGGGATGCAGAGACTTTTATAAAATGGATAATTAATTCTGATTATGATGCCATTTGGGAAAGAGCGTCGCCATCACTTAAAGTATTAGCTACAAAAGAACAACTTATAGAAATGTTAGAGGGTTCTACTCAAGCGTATGACCTTACTCAAAATAGAGTATTGAGTAAAAGAATGATGCAAAAAAGTCTAATAGAACAAGGAAAAGTATCTGTTGGTTTTTACTATGATTATGAAGATGGTACTCAAATCGACATAACTTTAGAAGATGCAATAGATAGCACAAATTTACTCGGTTTTCGTGCTAGAAACTTCAAAAGATAATTTTTTGACTCTCATATACGATTCAACAAAAAAAATGAAAAAATCAATCACACTATTTATTCTTTCTATTTTAATTCTAGCTTCTTGCGCTCCAAAATATGAGGTAGAAGTTCAGACAGAAAGAAACAAAAAAGACAAGCAATTTAAGGAAGGTGCTGGTTCGCCTATTCCGTATGATGACAGAAAGACTTTTGAAGGATTGGATTATTATCCGATAGATTCTTCTTACTATGCTGTTGCTATGCTGACCTTGACGCAAGATGTAAAAGAGGTAAAACTCAAGACTTCACAGGGTAAAGACCGAAGATTTAAAATGTATGCCAAGGCTGATTTTAAACTAAAAGGAAAACCTCTATCTTTGAATATTTATAAAGCCATTGAAGATGGCGATGGCTTTTCTGTTTTGTTTACAGACCAAACAAGTGGTAAAACTACATACGAAGTTGGGCGTTATATCGAACCCGAAATAAATGGACTTAGAGCTATTTTAGACTTTAATCGTGCTTATAATCCGTATTGTATCTATGATAAAAAGTATGATTGTCCGATTCCACCAAAAGGAAGTCATTTGGATATTGAGGTATTAGCAGGAGAGAAAATCTACAGAAAATAAAAAAAAAATAAAAATCTATTTAGCTTTTACATAAAATTGTACAGTTTTAAGAAATAATTACTTTTTTCTTACAATAATAATTAAGACTTTTGTAGCAGCTAGTAAGAATTAATGAAATTATTTTGTAAATTAGCTAGACAGATATAATTAATTATCAGAAATAGATAAAGTGTTGATGAGATATTGATTTATTCTAATTTATTAGGAAGTTCTATCAAAATGCTCAAAAAACACTATTCTTTATGAAAATTATGTAACCTAAATTATATAAATTCAGTTCTAATAATTAAATACAAATTCAATCAGAATAGAAAACTATTCAATACTCTGTATTTTTACCCTTTTATAAAAACACCCTAAAATTCCGAATGGCAAAACTCTAACTAATTATTTTTATGAAATCAAATCCGTTTTTATCTTTTTCTAAAAAACCACCTCAACAGTCTAACTCATCTACTAAATTATCTTTTGTAAGGTTTGCAAAATCTATTTTGGTAGCTCTAGTATTTTTTATGACTGTTTCGTTTTCGTACGCTCAAAATCTTCAAACTATTGCTTCTACTACGCATGAAGCTGATAGAATTGAAATTTCAGAAGCCTATCCTAATCCAGCAACACATTATATTCAGTTTGATTATCGTCTTACTGATAGAATGTCAGAAGGAAAAATTACAGTTTTTAATCTTTTAGGAAGTGTAGTTGGAGAGCATATTTTGAATAAATATGATAACCGTCTTCAGATTCCTGTGGATAGCCTAAAGGCAGGTATTTATTTTTATACGATTTCAGTAAATAATAAAAGCCTAATAACTAAGAAATTTGTAGTAAAACATTAATTTATGATACAATTATCTTACTGTTAAAAACACTTTTACAAAATTGTAAAAGTGTTTTTTTTATGCTTTAAATTAGCTTCTTTGATTTTTAGTTCGGAATTCTCATAAAATAATCGTTTTTTTGTACCCACTTTCAAAATCTATCTTCGTGTTATGAAAACACTTTGCTTAGAGCATCGTTTGTAGTGCTTTAATTGTGTGTGATTTACTTATCTTTAGTCTTTGTTATGAATTCTGTTTCTCCTCAAAAAATTCCTTTTTATCAAGTTGATGCTTTTGCGCCAAAATCTTTTAGTGGTAATCCTGCTGCTGTCTTTTTATGTGATGAAGCCTTAACAGATGAGCAGTATTTAAACATTGCTAGAGAAATGTATCTGCCCGAAACTACTTTTTTGCGTCCTTTATTTGATGATTCGTCTGAAAAAACAACTACAAAAGAAGGCAAGAACTGGAAAACAGCGACACTTTTTGAGGTTCGTTGGTTTATGATAAATGAAGAAACAAATCTTTGTGGACACGCAACCCTTGCAGCAGCACACGTAATTTTTGAAGAAATACAAAGTATTCACACAGAAGTAAGTTTTCGTACAAGAAGTGGCGATTTGCTTATCAAAAAAGAGAATTTTGAAGGCAAAGAAAATTATATCAAAATGCAATTTCCAGTGGAAGAGAAATTTGAGGAAAAGATACCTGATGCTGATTTGTTAAAGTATTTAGGAATTGAAAATCAAAAAATCAATTCTTGTATTTATTTTCCTATCAAACAAACCTTAATTTTAGAGTTTGAAAATAAAACTGAATTGGAAAATCTACAACCAAATTTTGAAAAATTAGTGAAAAATAAGTATGAAATTCCTATCAAAAAAGTAGGAGTTACTACAAAAGGAGATTCCAAATATGATTTTATTTCTCGTTTGTTTTGTCCTTGGATTGGAATAGATGAAGATGCACTCTCAGCAGTTTCACACGGACTTTTTGCAAAATACTGGCAATCTAAATTAAATAAAACTTCTTTCTTTGCGTACCAAGCCTCAAAAAGAGGTGGAGAAATTCATTTGGAATTATTAAAAGATAATCAAGTCTTGTTAATTGGAAAAGGAATTACTACTTTAGAAGGAAACGGAAGAATATAACTTCAATTAAAAATTACGAATTAAAAATTACGAGATTTCAGAATATACAGGAATACAAATTTTCTATATTGATAATATGTATTTTTGATAGCTGTTTACTGGTAACTGATAACTGAAAAAATGCACATTGAACCTACCATACATCATTTAGACCACCCTGTTGAGGGAGGTTGGATAGAAGTCGTCTGTGGCTCTATGTTTTCTGGAAAGACAGAAGAACTTATCCGTCGCCTTACTCGTGCCAAAATTGCACGTCAGTCAGTTCAGATTTTCAAACCTGCAATTGATACTCGTTATGATGACCAAAAAGTTGTTTCTCACAATCAAAATGAAATTGATTCGATAGCCGTTAAAAAGGCTACAGATATTCTGACTATTTTAGAAAAGAAAAAATGTCAAGTTATCGGAATAGATGAAGCACAATTTTTTGATAAAGAATTGGTAAATGTGTGTCAAATCTTAGCTAATCAAGGAAAACGAATTGTAATAGCTGGTTTGGATATGGATTTTTCAGGCAAACCTTTCGGAATTATGCCTCAGCTTTTATCTATGGCTGAATATGTGACCAAAGTTCACGCTATTTGTATGTGTTGTGGAAAAGTGGCTGCGTATTCTTTCCGTCTTACTCCGTCTAAACAAAAGATTTTATTGGGTGAAAAAACAGAGTACGAAGCTCGTTGTAGAAAATGTTTTGTAAAAGGAAATCTCAATCAAGAAACAGATTGTGAAAAGATATTGAAAAATGAGGTCTGATACTAGTGAAAAACTATCTATTTCGTTTAGCTAATTCATCAATTGCTTGTAATTCTATCAAAATAACTTCTTTTTTTAGTGCGCTAAGAAAAGCAAAGGCTGCCTCTGGAAAGGTTTTTTGAAAGTGTGCTTCTACTAAGTCTTCATTTTGGTGATGTAATAGTTCTACATCATTTTGAGAAACAAAAGGAGAGTTAAAATTCCATTTGTTATCAATTTTATTCATTTCAGTTACATATTCTGTCAATTTTTTTTCTAATTTATATCCCCTCCCTTTTTTATCTTTTCCTATAAAAAATAAAGTTGTCGCCTCTTTATACGTTTTATCAGCAGGAATATTATCTAAAAAATGATTGAGGTCGTCATAAGTTTGGTCTATGTGTTGCAGAACAGTTTCGGTACGCTGACGAAGCAAGTTTCCTTTTCTTTTCATAGTAGAATCTCCTTCTAAAGCTCGGTAGTGTATATCGTATAAAGCCTCTAAACTATCAGCAGCTTCTCTATTTTGTTTCTCTAATTTTTCAAAATGCAGAGCAGGCGAAAAATCAGACATTTCTGCTTCTTCATTTTTATTTGTTTTGTTTTCTGAGCTACAAGCAAGACAAAACAAACTCAATATTCCTATTTTAGAATAAGAAAAGAATTGAAAACTAAAAGAAGATAAAATTTTCATACTGAATAATGAGTTTGTTTTCTTTTACAAAATTTACAAGGAATTGAAATTCATTAACAATTCATAATTTACTATTAATAGCTACAAAATTACTCATTGCTAATTAAACGACTTTCTGGGTGTGGTAGTTGCCAACGCTTTTTGAGTTCTTCAGGCAAAGCTGCAATTTTTCTGTTTTTATAATCAAAAAGAACCATTCCTGTCTTTACTTTCAAAATTTCTCTTCTTGATTCTTGGTCAATAAACTTATAATATAAATCAAAACCTGAAGAAGAAAGTCCTGACACAGTTACATAAACTTCAAAAATATTTCCATAAAACCCTTCACCCTTAAACTGCATGGCTACATCTGCCATAATGACCCCTAAACCCATAATATCAAGCTCACTTTTAAAGCCTTCACTCATAAAAAATTGAACTCTAGCTTCGTGTACAAGACTAAGCATAGCATCATTTCCGATGTGACCACCATAATTTAGGTCTGTAATTCGAACAGGAATTTCTGTCTTAAATAAAAACTGATCTGGTAATTCTACTTTTACTCTATTCATTATCTGTATAGTTTTGAGGTTAAAAAATGGTTTGACAATCTAAACAAATTTAAACAAAAAAGTTCTATATTTATAAATACAATGTAAAACAGGGCAGTAAATACACTGTTCAATAAATTGTCTTGTGTTTTGGATTATTTTATTCCTATCAGACACTTTCAGATAAAATTAACTGTACGACTTTGTTGATATCCTCATCAAGAATATATAGAAAAGTAACATAGCTTTTACTTGGTGTTTTAGCATAGCGACACCAATAAACCCACTTATAAAATCTATTCTTAAAAAGTGTCGTTGATTTTGTGTAGATTTTATAAAAAAATCACTTAAAATTAGCTGTTTTTAACTTTATTCACAGATTATTAGACTTGATGTACATTATACAAACTAAATAATTATTTCCTAAATATATTTTACTAAAAGAAGCCTAATTAATTCTTGCATTTTAATAAAAAAATCATCAAATTGATACATTGATTAAATCCCTTATTAGAAATAATCAGAAATCAATTAAAATTGAATCCAAACTTCCCCCTTACATTCTTATAAAACTCAAATGAGAGTAGCATTTTATTATATAAAAACAAAAAGTAATGTTATTTATTCCCCTATAAATAATTGCTTGTCTTTGTTTTTTATAAATGTTTTTATTTTTGTCTTTATTTCTTTGTCAGTTATTGCACAAGTAGATGAGAATTCTCCTTTTTATCAATTAGAAAAAGGGAATTATGAGCAGGCTATTAGACATGCAAAAGCTGCACTAGAAGACAGTAATAATGCACTTCAACGTGGGCAACTTCTTACCGTTATTTCTCGGGCATACCGTTATCAAGATGATTATTCTACAGCTCTTAATTATGCTGTTCAGGCAAATACACAATTTGATAGAGTCGAAAAGGAAAAAGAAAAAGCTGTTTTAGGTAAAGCTGAAATTTTTACAGAAATAGGACTTTTGTATCAAAACTGGCTTTCTTATGATAAAGCAATAGAAAATTTTGAGAAAGCAAAACAGCTTTATAAAGCCAACCAAAATCAAAAAGAAATAATAGAATTAAACAGAAAAATAGCTCATAATCAGTTTTTAAATGGAGAGTATGAAGAATCTGAAAAAAACTACGTAAAATTACTAGAAGAAGATAAAAAGACAGGAGACAAAGGACTGATTTCTTTTTCGCTAGGAAAGCTGGCAATTGTAAGCAGAATTAATAATCCTGAAAATTCCCTAAAATACTCCATTGAAAAGTATAATTTAGAAGTAGAGAAAAACAATAACTTAGAGCAGGTCGCTTTTGCAGCAAATAGTATTGGTTATTTATACAGACAATTAGGACAAGAAAAAGAAGCTGTTTCTTATTTTGAAAAAGCACTTGAGGCTTTAAATAAAATTGATAGAAAAGACGAAATTGTACTCAATAATTTGGGGGTAACTTATACAGCTCTAAAAAAATATTCTGCTGCACAAGAACAATATCAAGAGGCTTTAAAAATAAATCAAGAAAAAAATAATATTGCAGCTATTGCAGATTCATATAATTATTTAGGGGCAAATGAATATCTAGCAGCACATGCGCAAGAAGCTAGAGTATATGTAGGTAAAGCAATTGCGATTGCTGAAAAAAATAACCAACAACAGGCTTTGGCAGATTCATATTTGCTTTTATCTAAAATATGGGAATACGAAGGCGATTTTAGACAATCTCAAGAAGCATTTAAGAAATATACAGATATAAAAAATAAGTTAGAAAAAGAAGCTGCCAAACAAAAAGAAGAGCTACAAAAGCAACGTACAGAAGCTGAAAGACAAGAAAGTCAGCTTGTGCAATATGAAAATGAGAGAGAACAAGAACGTTTGAGATTGGAAAAAGTAAAAAGTGAAGCTGAAAAACAAGCAAAAGAAAATGAGCTTTTGAAAAGTGAAAACGAACTTCGCCAAAGTGAAACAAAAAATGCAATTTTAAAAAATCAACAAACTCAACAAGCTCTTTTACTTGCCAAAAGTGAGCTTGATGCAGCCAAAAGAAAAGAAGATATTCAACTATTAGAGATAGAAAGACAAAAAAATAATGCAAAACTAAGAGAACAAGCTCTTGAAGCCGAACAACAGAAAAAAGAAAAAGAAATTCTTGAACAACAAAACAAACTTCAAGAACTGGAGACAGAAAAGGAACGCTTAGAAGCATCAAAACAAAAATCGTCTAAATATATTGCTTATTTAATTGCTGTGGCTGCCATTATTCTTTTTGCTTTTGCTTTAATCGCCTTTATTCAAAATAAAAAGAAAAACAAAAAAATTGAAGCTCAAAACAAACTTTTAGAAAATCAAAAACAAGAAATCACACAAAAACACGAAGAACTTCAAGCATCAGAAGAAGAACTGAGACAAAATTCGGAAGAACTTCAGACTACAAATGAACAACTTACTTTAGTCAAGATGAGTATTGAAGAAAAAAATCTTGCTTTAGGAGCTTCTTTAGTAGAATTAGAAAATCAAAAAGAAATTATTGAGAAAAAAAATCAAGATATTACTTCTAGTATCAATTATGCCAAAAGAATTCAGACAGCAATGTTACCTGATTTGGCTAAAGTAAAAAAGGCATTGCCCGAATCATTTATCTTTTTTCAACCTAGAGATATTGTAAGTGGTGATTTTTATTGGTTTAGTCAAGTGTCCGAACAAAAATGTGTGATTGCAGCTTGTGATTGTACAGGACATGGCGTTCCAGGAGCATTTATGTCATTGATTGGAAATGATGTTTTGAATGAAACTGTCAATGCTAGAAATATACATGAAGCAGACCAAATCCTTCATGATTTACATTCTGGAGTTGTAAATGCACTTAACCAACGTGCTACTGATAACAGAGATGGAATGGACATGACTCTTTGTGTTATTGATAAAGAAAACAAACAAGTGCATTTTGCAGGTGCAAAAAATGAAGTCGTCTATATACAAAATGAACAAGTCATTCAGCTTAAAGGAGATAAAATGCCAATTGGTGGAGAGCGTTTGGATATAGAACGCTTTTTTCACAAACAGACTGTTGATATAACAGCTCCCACTATATTTTATATGTTTTCTGATGGTTTTCAAGATCAATTTGGAGGCGACAGAGGACGAAAGTATATGAAAAAACGATTTAGAGAATTTTTAGTCGAAATCTGTAATCAACCTTTTGCAGAACAAGAACAGATTTTAAAACTAGAGTTTCAGTCGTGGTTAGGAGGAGAGTATCAACAAATAGATGATGTACTCGTAATTGGCTTTAAGGTAAGTTGATTTATTACATCAAAACAAATCACAACTATTTTTTTCATAAATTTATAGCATCAAAAAAATATAGGAAGCGAACAAAAACTTGTTCGCTTTCTCTTTTTGCTTAGCAATCAAAAATATAATTAATACAATGAAACATTTTTTTTCTTCTGCTTTTTGGTTTGTCATTCTTCTCCTTGCTTTTACAAATTGCCGTTCTTCTCAGCCTAATCCTTCAGACTCAGAAGAAATAGTCAAACTAACTTTTCTTCATATAAATGATGTTTATGAAATTGGAGGAGTGAGTGGTGGAAAATATGGAAACTTAGCACGAGTAGCACAACTCAAAAAAGAATTATTAGAAGAAAATCCGAATACATATCTTGTTTTATCTGGTGATTTTCTCAATCCTTCTGTGTTAGGAACATTAAAAATAGATGGAAAACGTATCTCTGGAGCACAAATGGTCGATGTTATGAATGCTGCAAAAGTAGATTTTGTAACCTTTGGAAATCATGAGTTTGACTTAAAAGAAAATGAGGTTTTGGAAAGAATTAATGAATCTGATTTTGAATGGATTGCTTCAAATACATTTTATTATGCTAATAAAAAAATTCAACCCTTTACCAGAGATGGAAAAAAACTTCCTATTTATCTAACCATAGAACCACAAAATTCGGCAGGAGAAAGTATAAAAGTTGGTATTTTGGGAATTACTACAAAATATAATCAACCTGAATTTGTCAGATATACAGATGAGTATGAAACTGCAAAAAATGTGCAGCAAGAAATAGAATCAAAAACAGATTTTACAGTTGCACTGACTCATCTTTTGGAAAGTGAAGATGAAAAACTAGCAGGCATTGTTCCTGAGCTTAAACTTTTGATGGGAGGACACGACCATGAAAATATGAAGTTTACCTATGGACAAACAATTATGGCAAAAGCTGATGCAAATGCAAGAACAGCCTATATTCATAGACTAACTTACAACAAAAAAACAAAGAAGGTACAAATAGATTCAGAACTTAAATCAATAGATAATTCTATTGGTTATGAACCTATTACTAGAGTAGCTATCGAAAAATGGGAAAATATTGCTGACTCTGCTTTTGAAGCACAAGGATTCAATCCAGACCGAGAAATTTATAAGTTAAAAGAACCATTAGAAGCAAGAGAATCACTCATAAGAACAACACAAACAAATGCAGGAACTCTAATTGTTGATGCAATGGCAGATGTTTTTCCAGAAGCAGAGTTAGCTGTTTTAGGGAGTGGTTCAATTCGTTTAGATGATCAACTTATGGGAATTGTTACAGAATATGATATTTTGAGAATGCTGCCTTTTGGTGGCAAAATATATCAGTTTAATACTTCTGGAGAAATTTTGATACAATTCTTAGATGCTGGAATAAAAAATAAAGGCAGTGGAGGATACCTACAATATCAAGAAAAATTGAAATTTGATACTCAAAAAGGTTGGCTATTAAACGGAAAAACAATAGAAAAAGAAAAACAATATACACTTGTTACAAATGATTATAACCTGACAGGAAGGGAAAGTAATATGGAGTTTATGAATGCTGAAACGAATCCAGCAATTGAAAATGTGATTTCTTCAGATGATATAGAAAGTCCTAAATCAGATATTAGAAAGGCAGTAATTGTATATTTAGAAAAATTATAAATATAGCACACTCTTTAGAGTGTGATTGTATAAATACACTAAAAATTTTAAGGTATAAAGAATAAACAGCCATGCAATCAGAACAAACGCCAAAAGTTCAGAATACTTTAAAGGCACTAGAAGAAAAAGCAACCAAGATTGTTTTTGTAATTAATCCTGTTTCAGGAACAGAAAGAAAAGAACATATAGTTACTCTTATCCATGAAACGCTGAAACTTTCAGGAATTCATTACGATATTGTTTATACTACTTTTGCAGGACATGCTACTCAGCTTACTCAACAAGCCATCGAACAAAAGTATGATGTTGTGGTGGCTGTTGGTGGCGATGGAACAATTAATGAAGTTGCACAAGCTCTTATCAAAACGAAGACAGCTTTAGCCATTATTCCACAAGGGTCGGGCAATGGTTTGGCACGTCATCTTGGCATTCCTCTTGGAACAGAAGAGGCAATAAAAAGATTATTAGAACCTAAAAAAATGTTGATTGATGCAGCTACAGCCAATGGAAATCATTTTTTTTGTACGTCTGGAATAGGCTTTGATGCTCATGTGAGTGCTTCTTTTGCTGCCCGTACTTTCCGTGGTTTGGGTGGATATGCTTATTTTACAATCAAAGAATTATTTTCTTACAAACCTCTCACTTATACACTTGAGTTTGATGGACAGCAACTAAAAAGAGAAGCATTTTTGGTAGCCTTTGCAAATGCAACTCAATATGGAAATAATGCTTATATCGCACCACAAGCAGATATACAAGATGGAAAGTTAGATATTTGTATCCTCAAACCCTTTTCAAAACTACAAATACCAAAACTAGTTTGGCAATTATTTAAAAGAACTCTTCCCCAAAATCAGTATGTAGAAACCTATAAAGCTGATACAATAAAAATCACTTTTGATACTGCTATTCCTGCACACCTAGATGGAGAATCAAGAGGATTAGGAACAAGTATAGAATACAAATCTATATCAAAGGTTTTACATGTTTGGGTCTAGACTTGTTTTGCATTGTCTGAGTGGTAAAATCAGTATCATAATAAAAAAGCCATTCCTTCATTACAAAGAAATGACTTTTACTGGCGCAAAATTCTATCTTGTATCTATCTATGAAAAACCCTAATTTTTAAAACACTTTTACTTTGTAAATCAAAATATTACTCTTTCCAAATAATATTTCCATCTAAACCAAGATACGTAATTTTTCCTGCTCTTTCTAAGCGAATAACATAACCTTGTACGTATTGGCGAGCATCAAAAGAAGGTTTCAAAATCCATTTTCCATCTAAATTTGCATAACCATAAACACCACTTGTAATCAAAAGTGTAGAAGTTGGCAAAACAGAAACGGCTTCATAACGTGTAGGTGAAACAAAATTTCCACTTTCATTAATCATCAACCAGTAGCCATCATCCACTTTCTCAAAACCCAAATCGACAATTGTTTCTCCATATTTAGTCTTGATTTTCCTATTTTTTTTGAATTTGAGTTGATAATTTCGCATTGCTGTTGCCGAAAAATTCAGACGAACAGTATCAGGACTTTCAGTAGAGCGTCTTAGTAAAACATATTTTTCACCTGTTTTGACAAAAGCAATTCCGTTTCTAAATTGTGTCAAACTATCAAAATACGAGGGATAAAGAGCTGTTCCATCTTTTTTAATATGAATAAAGCCTCTTTCAGTTTCTAGTCCAATTACTCCATTTTCAAAATTGCCTATTGGATTTACATTTTGATAAGACAGTCTCTTAATTCTTTTTCCTGTTTTGTCGATCAAAAAATTTTCTCCAATTGCCATTCCTTCACCAAAATTACTTCCAGAAGTGTAAGCTGATTTAATGACAACTTCGCCTTTTTCATTGATGTACGACCATTTTGTACCAGCTCTTGACAAATCTACTTTTGCCATATTATCTGAAAATGGAAATGCTTTGTAATACGCAAAATCAATTACTTTTTTACCGTTTTCATCCAAATAACCAAAAAGCTGTTTGTCTCTTGATTTGTTGTTTTGCTGAACAGCTATTTTTCCTTCTGACAAAATTCCGATTTCTAAATATTCAGGTTTTAAAACAACGTTTCCTTGATTATCAATGATTCCATAAAGTAGTTGCTTCGGATTTTTTGGGTCTTTAATTCCTACTTTTGCCCAAGAATTTTTGCCTACTTTTCCAAACTCTTCTATAAAATCATAAGAAGGATTTACTAAAAATGTTTCTGAATTTGCATCTGTTTTGATTCCAAATTTCCCTCCTTGTCCTACAATAATTAAATTTTGGTTTGGATTTTCTTCAAGAAAATTTCCTTTTTCATCTAAATAAGAAACAACAGCAGAATCCAAAAATACTTCAATCAAAGCCTGTTTGGTATTTGGCTTCTGTAAATATTTTACCGACGAATAACGAATCGGAATAACTGTTTTGCCAAAAGGATTGATTACGCCCCAGTTGTTATTTTGTTTGACAAAAGAAAGTGTATCGTTTCTATCGTCCATTCCTATAAAATCGTATTCAAAAGGAATGATTGTATTATTGTGTCTGTCTATTGTGCCATACTTTTTATTTTGTTTTTGAGCAACTGTTACGGCATCTTTTACATCATAAATTCCATAAAAATCATTGATTTTTGAAAATTCTAAAGGCAAGATTTGTTTTCCTTCGTGATTGATATAGCCAATTCTGTTTTGATTTTTGACTTCAGAAATTCCTTTTTTAGCAAAATAAATTTCCGAAAAATTGCTTTCAATTGCATCATATAAAGGCTCAACGATTATTTTCCCTGTTTTATCAGCATAACCTACTTTATTATTCTCTTCTATTAAAACAAGTTCTTGCCCTGCCTCAAAAATATCATCTTCAATAAAACTATAGTTGAGTTCTAAAACCCAATCTCCATTAGTTTTGATGATTCCATTTTTTTTATAAAAAGCATTTTTAGTTCCATAGCCATCTTCTTCAATGTAGCGTTCCGAACTCACTTTTGCCATTCCATTTCTGACTTCACTAATAAAATCAGCTTTGATAGAAGGTTCTAAAATGATTTTGGGAATATTGTTTTGATTCGATAAAAATCCCCACAAATTATTTTTTCTAATAATGGCTACATTTTCAGAAAACGTACTGATATATTGATATTCAAAAGGTAAAATAGGTTTGTTTTGTGTATCTATAATTCCCCATTTCCCCTCTTTTCTAGCTCTGATAACTCCGTTTTCTATACTTAATCTTTCATACTGAGGTTCTATAATTATTTTGCCTTTATTAGTGGTTACACCTACTTTTTTACCTTTTACAACTAAAGCCATATTGTTTTCAAAACTACCAATGTATTCATATTCTATTGGTAAAATGACTTTTCCTGTGTTATCAATTATTCCAAAACTTTGCCCTAATTGAACCTTTGCCACTCCATTTTCGAAAGGCATAATCATTGAATAGGTTGGAGGCAAAATTACCTGTCCTTTTTCGTCCATCAGTCCATATTTTCCACCTGCTTTTATTGGTAATCGATTTTCAGAAAAATAGGTCATTGAATCGATTGTAGCTCCTGCAATTTGTGTAACCAATAGACCTGCTTTTGTCAGAATGGCATTTTCTTTTGTGCTATCTGCATACGCTCGTGCTACATCTGCTGTTCTGAAATCTTCTAACTCAGCATAAAAAAGTTTGTTTTGGCTAATGAGTTTGCCATTTTTGTGGTCAATGAGCGCAGCAGCCGAAAGGCTTCCATTTACATTATTTCTACCCAAAGTAAAACCTGCAATTGGTTCTACTGAAATTACATCAAAACCTTCTTTGAAAGCAGGTTCTCTTTGTTTATTTAATAAATGCCATTTTTTAGTATTTGGATTCTGAAACCAACGATATTCTGTTGAAAGTCGGTTAGCTAGTTGTGCCGTAAAAACTTCTGGTTTATCTAATTTTGAATAATTGGAAGCCAAAGTTTGAAAAGAAGGAAAAATGGTTTCTTTCTTTTTATTGTTTGATTTATCAAATTCAAGAACTGTTATTTTTTCATTTTGATAAGCAAAAACAATAGTTTCATTTTTTTTAGGACTAAAAATATCAATCCCTGTATAAATCGGATTTAAGATTAGTTTTCCACTTTTATCAATAATTCCGTCGCCTTGTGGTGTAGTTACTTTTGTGAAAGGAGAATATTCTGTAAAATCATACACTAAATCAAAATTTTGACTAAGAATTTTCTTGCCATTTGTATCTAAAATTGTCCATTTATTAAGTTCGTTCTTTCCTACAAAAAGAACATTTTGAAGGTTATAAATTTGAGAATAGAGGGGCTGTAAAATAAACTTTGCGTCTTTATCCATTACTCCACAAGCTCCATTTTTACAGGCTGTAATTCGTATTTCTGTTTTCTTATTTTTATCTGTATTGTCAATTTCTACCACTTCAAAAAATGAATATTCGGCTTCTGTAATTTCTTTCTTAGCCTTTAAATCGTACAAAGACCATTCTGCTGTCGGAGATTTTAATGCCAAATAATCCATTGAAAGCGCAACAATAGACGCATATTTTGGCTCAATAACTACCTGTCCATTTTCATCTGCCACTCCCAACGGACGACCAGCACCAAAACTGGTATAACCATTTGGCAGTAGTGTAATGTTGTAAAGCGATTTTTGAGCTAGAGTTTCATTTGTTAGATTGGGCAAATACTCCTCTTTTCCTTTTTTGGCAAGAATGACATTACTCTGAACTTTGATAGTTGGACTATTTAAAAAATAAGCTGTATCAATACTTTCAATTAGCACTTTTGCATTCGGATTTATTAAATCATATTTCTTTGTTTTGTTCTTGTACCCTAAAGCATAAGAATTTCTCATTTTATGGATTCTATCAAAATTAGTTGCTGTTTTTTCACCATTTTTACTCAAAAAAACATATTTATTTTCTTTGTTTTTGTAAGCAATTAATAAAGAATCGATGACTTTTATCTCAGTAGCATTTTCTGTAAAAGATAACAGAGGTTTTCCATTTTGGTCGGCTGCAATACATTTACTTTCTGTTCCATTATCTTTTTTAAGAAGTAAATAATTAAACTCTGCTACTTCTACAAAATCGTACTCAATGGGAACAATCGTTTTTGAATTTTGGTCAATTACTCCCCACTTTCCATCTTTCCGAACAGGCAAACGAGTAGTTTCTGAATTATTATTTTGAGAAAAGGAGGGAATAGAAAAAGCAAATAAAAAAATAATCAGTAGTAGAAAACGCATATTTTGATAGAATTAAGTTGATAAATTTTCAGATGATTTATGGAAAGTGAACGAGTGAATATACAATAAATTGTATAAAAAATTTTGTTAAATTCTATTTTACTTTTTCAAGACTGTGTTTTTAGTAAGTAAATTTACAAAGAAGGTATCTTTCAATTATTAGTACACCTTAAAGGTTTCAGACAATTCACTTTTTAACTATACATCTACAACACTATTTATCATCTCCCGTATTCTAACAATTTTGCCACTGCATAAAATAGTTTAATAAATACCACACTACATAAAAAAACGCTATTTTTGCCATGTTTCTTAACTACTTACTTCTCTTAATGAATAGCTGGCTAAAAATATTACTTTTATTATTTACTTACTCTATATCGTCGAACATTTTTGCACAGGATTTTGTAATTAATTACCAACACATCCAAACAAAAGATGGTCTAGCAAATGCCTTTGTAAATTGCGCCCTGCAAGATAAAGAGGGTTTTATGTGGTTGGGAACAAATGATGGATTGTGTAGATATGATGGTAAAAACTTTCTAACTTTTCGTAACAACGAAGAGGATAGCATTTTTTTGGGTTCGAATGAAATTCAAGCTATTGTTCAGTTAAATGAACGTTTTCTTTTGCTGGGTACAACGGCAGGACTTAGTAAGTTAGATTTATACACTCAAAAAATTTCTACGATTGATTTTTTTAATCAGAAAAATATTCTATCTATTTTGATTGATTCTGAAAAAACAATATGGAGTATCGCTGACGAGCAATTATTTTTCAAGAAAGTAAATCATCAAAAGTGGCAAAATTATTCAGATGGATTCCCAAGTTTTTCCAAAAAAAAAATAACAGGTGTTTATGAACGTATTTTAAAAAATAAAAACCAAGAAGACGAAAAATATCTACTTATTACTGAGGAATTAATTGATAAAAATATCACATTAACAAAAATTTTATACAAAAAAAAGACAAATCAAGAGTGGAAAGATGTAGCATTATTCCCCTTTTATAGCGACTATTTTGATAAAAAAAATGAGTTATGGGTTTCATATAATTTAGATACTAAAAATTATAGTCACTTATATCAAGCCTATGACACAACCGTATTTAAAATAAATATTTTGCCTAATTTTTTTAATCCTTCTAGCAAACTAGGACTTCCCTTTTCTTCTGAAATTCAAGGAAATGATAATTTGTATAGTTACAACTCCCAAGGTATTTTGATAATTGATAAAAATGAAAAAAAAATCTCAAACTATATTGATTTTACAAATTCTCCTCTCAACACAAGCAAATATTCCATTGTATTTATCTACAAAGACAGAACAGATAATTTATGGGTTTGTACCTATGGGGCTGGTATTGCAGTTGTTCCTTTGTATACCCTTTTTAGTTTGAGAGAATATAAATTAGGAGAAAGTGTACGCACTATTTTTCAAGAACCCACTACTAAAAATATGTGGATTGGAACATATAATGAAGAAAATGAAATAGATATTTTCTTGGGAGATTCAATCAAAAAAACGTGGGCTTATAACTCATATCCAAATTTATTGAAACAACAAATCTATGCACAATCTACTTTTCCACCTCCACTATGGTTTGCAACCAACCAAGGAATTATAAAAATCACTCTAACACCATTTCAAAATTCCATTGAGTACAACACTAAAGAAAATTGTACAGCTCTTTTACCACTCAATGACTCTACAGTTTGGTTTGCAGAAGGAAATAAACTTCAAAAATACAATCCCATTACAAAACAAACTCTGTCTTATATAAAATATGGAAATGTAACATGTTTGTATTATACAAAACAAAATGAAATTTGGGTAGGCTCTCAAAATAATGGTATTGCTTTACTTAGAAATACACCCAACAAACCCATTTTTTATAATCCAAACTCAAAATCTAAAAATAAAACTTGCTATGTTTTATCTATTCATCAAGATAAAAAAGGAATGATTTGGTTAGGCACTAAAGATGGATTTTATCGTTTTGATACTCTTACTAAAATTTTCAAAAAATATACTATTAGTGATGGATTGCCTAATGAAGTTATTTATGCTGTTTTGGAAGATGAGCAAAATAATCTTTGGCTAAGTACAAATTATGGCATTTCAAAATTTAATAAAGAAACAGAAATATTTGAAAATTATGATGAGTCAGATGGATTACAAAATAATGAATTTAATACGAAAGCCTATTTCAAAAGTAAAGAAGGAGAACTTTTTTTTGGTGGAATAAATGGACTCAATGCTTTTTTTCCTAATCAAATGAAACGAAATAATTTTGTAGCTCCTTTATATTTTACTAAAATCACCAAGCAAGATTCTATAATTAAATTTGATAAACCATTACATCAAATAAAAAAATTAGAATTACCAATTGAAGAAGCTCAAATTTTGAGTTTTGATTTTGTAACTCTCAATTATTATCGTCCAGAAAAAAACCAATATGCCTACAAAATAGATGAACTTCAAGACGATTGGGTAAGTCTGGGAAATGAAGGTAAACTGACTCTTACAGGACTTGCACACGGAAAATATACTCTTCGAATAAAAGCTGCCAATAATCACGGCATCTGGAATAATAAAGGAATTACTCTAAAACTAATTCTTGTTGCACCTTTTTATCTTCAACCTTGGTTTTTATTTAGTTTACTTATCTTATTTTTAGTGTTGGTTTATCTTATGTATAAATGGAGATTATATCAAATCGGATTAGGCAAAAAACTTTTAGAAGAACAAATCCAAAAAGCTACTCAAGCATTAGCCAACAAAAATATTCTTTTTGAGAAGCAAAATAAAGCTTTAGAAAAGGCAAACTTCACTCAAAATCAGCTTTTTGCTATTATTGCCCACGATTTACGGAGTCCTTTAATAGCTTTTCAAGATATTTCCAAACAAATAGATTATTTTTTAAAAAAGAATAATTCTGAAGGGTTGCACCAATTAGGAGAATACATTGATAATTCAGTTCAAAATCTGAATACATTACTTAATAATTTATTGAATTGGGCTTTAACTCAACAACATCAAATAAAACACAGCCCACAAATTATTGATTTACAAGACATTACAAAAAAAACAGTCAATATTTATCACAATCTTGCTCAAAGTCTGCACATAGAAATTGATGTACAAATCAATACAGATTTATTTATCTATGTAGATAAAAATTCGTTTCAGACCATTATCAGAAATCTTATATCTAATGCTTTAAAATTTACACCCAAAGAAGGTAAAATCAGCATTTTGGCATATCAAGAAGAAAATCAAAATGAAATTATCTTGAAACTAACAGATACAGGAATTGGAATGAGTAATGATGCCCAAAAAGAAATATTTGAGCTTAATTTGGCTCATACTAGAAAAGGATTACGAGGAGAAAAAAGTACAGGTTTAGGACTGGTTTTGTGTTATGAGTTTGCCAAAATGAACGGTATTACTATTGATATAAAAAGCAAAAAAAATGAAGGAACTACTTTTACTCTTGGTATTCCAACCATTTCTCCGACGGAGTAAAAACCATTCATTTATCAAAAATGACCGTTTAATTAAAAAAAACTACCTTTTAGAATTATTTTACTTGCCCCTTAACTTGTAATTTTTATATTTACTAAAAAACAAAAGGTTATCTGACAATTTTTGCACTATGTCGTTGGTGGGACACCAACAACAGCAGGTTATAGCCGTTTTCAGTGTCTCCACCTACGACCACCAATATTCAAAATTCGAAAAAATCTGCAAAAATTGTCAAACAATCAAACAAAAAAATGTATGAGAATTATTGCAGTAGAAGATGAGCCTATTTTTGCCAACACTATTAAACGGATTATAGAAGATGATTTGGGTTATGAATTGGTCGGAATAACAGATAATTCAGAAGAAATGCTTCGTTTTTTTGTGAGTATGAAACCTGATTTGGCTCTGATGGATATTCATATCAATGGTTCGATGAATGGAATTGAGGTTGCCAAAAAAATTTCTAATTCAGAGTTTTCTGTACCTATTATTTTTATTACTTCGTATGAAGATAAAGCTATTTTTGACTCTGCCAAAGAAGCAAATCCTTATGCATATATCACAAAACCTATTGATGCTGACTTGTTGCAACGAACTATCGAATTAGCTATTTCTCGTTACTTAAAGCCCAATCACATTGAAGATGGAAAGCAATGGAAAAGTGAAATTCTGATTCGTGACCATTTTTTTATCAGAACAGAAGCAAATCAACTTCAAAAAGTAGCTATTAAAGATATTTTGGTGGTTGAAATAATAGATAAAACCTGTCAGATTACAACAAAAGAAAAAACATTTACAGTCAAAATGCCTCTCAAAGAAATTGAAGAGCGTTTACCTATTACAGATTTTGTACAAATACACAGAAACACCATTGTTAATGCTTATTTTATAGATAATATTGATTTGCAAGACAATGTACTTACCATAGGTAAAAATCATTATGATATTAGTCGCAGATACAAAGAAAACTTACTTAGTAGATTAAACATGCTCAAATAGATAGAAACTAAAAAAGACTTAAAAACGCTTAACTCTTAAAACCAACCACTCAATACCAAATTTCAACCACTGAAGTACTTTGTTAATTTTTACATATAGAGAATAGGTATTTTTGAAGTAAAATTTACTAAAAAAAACTTTTACCTCATGAAAAAGCTACTACTTCTACTTAAAAACAGTATTTTACTTTTTATACTACTTGGAATTTCCTGTCAAATAAAAGCACAAGATACCACACCTCCTGTTTTTGCAATGCCTCAAAATGCCTCTTTTGATTGTGTACAAAGTGGACAAACTAGAGTCTTAAACTACAACATTGGAGCTGGTGATGAGTTTGATGATACTATTTTGCAAGCCACTACTACTGGGGGACTATTGGGGGGAGCTTTTGCACAAGGTGGAGGTATTACATTCGACATAACCCCAACCAACTCAATAGTCATTACTTCTTTTGATGTATATCTTTATACAGATGGAGTAGCCACTTCATTTAATGTAGATGTATTTTATAAAAGAGGTTCAAGAGTAGGCTTTGAAACTAATGCTTCTGCTTGGACATTAGCAGGAACTGCAACCATTCCATTTAATGGCTCTACTTCACTTAAAAATGTAGATTTTGGAGCATTAGGACTCTTAGAAGGAGAAACATATTCTATTTGGCTAAGAGGTTATGCTGGTGTGAGTGCTATGGTTCCAGTTACTAATAATGCAGTAAATATTGGAGATGCTAATTTTACTACTGCCAATCATCACGCCGTAACAGGAGCTTTCCAAGGAGCAAACATAGGTGGTGGTCCTTATTATTTTAGAGGAAATATAAATTATGTATTAGCACCTTTTAGTAATGTAACACAAATAGCAGGTTTACCTTCTGGGAGTGGCTTTCCTATTGGTGTTACTACCAATACTTTTAGGGCTACTGATGTAGCAGGAAATATAGCTACAAAATCATTTACAGTTACAGTAAATGAAGATACACAAAAGCCAACACTTACAGCAAAACCAAATTATACAAGAAATGCTGATACAGGAAATTGTACTTTCACAAATACAAATATTCCAAATGGAATAGCAGCAGATAATTGTTCCGTTGCTTCTTATTCGTATGTTTTGACAGGAGCAACAACTGGAACAGTTACAACTCTTGTAAATCAAGCATTTAATGTAGGAATTACGACGGTTACTTGGACAGCAACTGATACAAATGGAAATATTTCCAATTCTGATGATTTTACGGTTACCGTTTCTGACACTCAATTACCAACCCTCACAGCAAAAACAGATTATACAAGAAATGCTGATACAGGAAATTGTAGTTTTATTAATACAGATATTCCAAATGGAACTGCAACAGATAATTGTACTGTTGCTTCCTATTCGTATGTTCTGACTGGTGCAACAACTGGAACAGTTACTACTTTAGCAAATCAAGCTTTCAACGTAGGAACTACAACAGTTACTTGGACAGCAACTGATGGAAGTGGAAATATTTCATTAAGTGATGATTTTACAGTTACAGTTTCTGATAATCAATTACCAACACTTACAGCAAAAACAGATTATACAAGAAATGCTGATACAGGAAATTGTAATTTCACAAACACAGATATTCCAAATGGTGTAGCAACTGATAATTGTTCCGTTGCTTCTTATTCGTATGTTCTGACAGGAGCAACAACTGGAACAGTTACTACACTTGTAAATCAAGTTTTCAACCTTGGAGTTACAACAGTTACTTGGACAGCAACAGATACAAATGGTAATGTTTCATTAAGTGATGATTTTACTGTTACTGTTTCGGATAATCAATTACCAACACTTACAGCAAAACCAAATTATACAAGAAATGCTGATACAGGAAATTGTACTTTCACAAATACAAATATTCCAAATGGAATAGCAGCAGATAATTGTTCCGTTGCTTCTTATTCGTATGTTTTGACAGGAGCAACAACTGGAACAGTTACAACTCTTGTAAATCAAGCATTTAATGTAGGAATTACGACGGTTACTTGGACAGCAACTGATACAAATGGAAATATTTCCAATTCTGATGATTTTACGGTTACCGTTTCTGACACTCAATTACCAACCCTCACAGCAAAAACAGATTATACAAGAAATGCTGATACAGGAAATTGTAGTTTTACAAATACAGATATTCCAAATGGAGTTGCAACAGATAATTGTTCTGTTGCTTCCTATTTGTATGTTTTGACTGGTGCAACAACAGGAACAGTTGCTACTTTGGTAAATCAAGTTTTTAATGTCGGAATAACGACAGTTACTTGGACAGCAACAGATGTAAGTGGAAATATTTCTGCAAGTGATGATTTTACAGTTACAGTTGCTGATACACAATTACCAACACTAACAGCACAAGCAGATTATACAAGAAATGCAGATATAGGAGTTTGTAATTTTACTAATACAGATATTCCGAATGGAACAGCAAATGATAACTGTTCAGTTGCTTCCTATTCGTATGTTCTGACTGGTGCAACAACTGGAACAGTTTCAACTCTTGTAAATCAAATTTTCAATCTTGGTGTTACAACTATTACTTGGACTGCAACTGATGGAAGTGGAAATACTTCATTAAGTGATGATTTTACTGTTATTGTTTTAGATAATCAATTACCAACACTGACAGCTAAAACAGATTATACAAGAAATGCTGATACAGGAAATTGTAGTTTTATTAATACAGATATTCCAAACGGAAGTGCTACTGATAATTGTACTGTAGCTTCTTACTCGTATGTTCTGATTGGCGCAACAACTGGAACAGTTGCAGATTTAACAAATCAAGTTTTCAACGTAGGAACTACAACTGTTACTTGGACTGCAAATGATGGAAGTGGAAATACTTCATTAAGTGATGATTTTACTGTTACTGTTTTAGATAATCAATTACCACTTCTAACAGCACAAGCAGACTTTACAAGAAATGCTGATACAGGAAATTGTAGTTTTATTAATACAGATATTCCAAACGGAAGTGCTACTGATAATTGTACTGTAGCTTATTACTCGTATGTTCTGACTGGCGCAACAACTGGAACAGTTACAACTCTTGTAAATCAAGTTTTCAATGTAGGAACTACAACAATTACTTGGACTGCAACAGATGTAAATGGAAATCTATCATTAAGTGATGATTTTACTGTTACTATTTTTGATAATCAATTACCACTTCTAACAGCACAAACAGACTTTGCAAGAAATGCTGATACAGGAAATTGTAGTTTTATTAATACAGATATTCCAAACGGAAGTGCTACTGATAATTGTTCTGTGGCTTCCTATTCTTACGTTCTGACAGGAGCAACAACTGGAACATTTACAACGCTTGTAAATCAAGTTTTCAACGTAGGAACTACAACAGTTACTTGGACTGCAACAGATGTAAATGGAAATGTATCATTAAGTGATGATTTTACTGTTACTGTTTCTGATACACAAAACCCAGTCATTACTTGTACTACAGACATAATTGTCAATAATGACCCCAATATTTGTGGTGCAATCGTAAATTTTGCCTTGCCAACTGTTTCAGATAACTGTGGAATTGCTTCACTCAATCAGACAGCAGGAATTGCTTCTGGAGATTTATATCCTGTCGGAACAACTACAAATACATTTATTGTAACTGATAATAGTGGAAATACAGCCACTTGTTCCTTTGATGTTACAGTCAATCAGCGTTATGAACTTCTATATTCATCAGCAAGTTTTTCTGAAATTTATCCAACCACTTCAGGCGTTTTGGGAAATACAATTTCTATAAAAAGTTATGCCTGTGATATTTTTACAGGAACAAACGGAGAAGATTTTGTAACCACTGGAAAAGTAAATGTTTCAAATATTCCTGTTGGTCTGACAGCTTCAATTATTAAAATTTCTGATACAGAATTAGCTTTCAAACTCAATGGTTCGGCTATAAATAATGCAGTTGCTGATGAAATTGAAAACTTAACAGTAATTTTCAATGATGCTGCTTTTGTGGGTGTTACTGCTGCAAATGTAATCACTTCTACCAAAACAGATTTAGCGATTCGTTTCTTAGATTTCATTCCTTTGAATCTTCGTGCAAATTCAGTTTCTACTTCTCAAATAAATCTGACATGGGAAACAAATGCTATCCATAGAGCTTATAGATTGTATAGAAATGAACGTTTTATAAGAGAGTTTTCGACTACAACAACAAGTTTTGAAGACCAAAATCTGAATGCAGATACCTATTACAGTTACAAATTAGTAGGGATTGTAAGTCAAAACATAGAAACTGACCCTTCTGCTGATAATGAATGGACGTTCCCAGAAAACCCTATTTTGGTTTCAGTTTCTACTATCTGTGGAAAAGGAAATGCAACTCTAAAAGTGAGAGGTTCAGGAGCTATATTCAGACTTTATAACCAAGAGACAAATGGAGATTTACTTCTAGAAAGTGACAACACAGACTTTGAATTACCTTCTGTTTCTCAAAATACCACGTTCTATGTTTCTGTTATCGGAATTGGAGGAAAAGAAAGTGCAAGAACAGCTATAAATGTAGAAGTTCAGCCAATTTTTGAAGCCAAAATACTTGGAGAAAATAGACAAATAAGCTGTGAAAATACGATTGAACTAACAGCTCAAGAAGTAGAAAATGCAACTTATACATGGTATTTGAATGGAAATAATTTGGGATTAACTGACCAAACAATTATAGCAAACCATTTTGGCGATTATCAAGTCCGAATTTCAAAGGGAGCTTGTAGTTTTATATCTGAAAAAGTAAGAGTCAGATTAAATCAAAATCCAGTTGCAAAAATCCAACAGCAAAATGACATAAAATTCTGTCAAAATGGAACTATTAATGCCGTGGAAACAGGACAGAATTTGGTTTATAAATGGCTTTTAAATAATGTGGTCATTGGAAATAATCAAAGTCAAGAAGTTACTCAGTCTGGAATTTATACACTTCAAGTGACTACCGAAAATAATTGTCAAGCAAGCACAAGTATTGAGGTTGTGGTGAAAGATATTCCTCAAACTCCTGTTTTAGAAACCGATCAAAACACAATTTGCCCCAACTTTGAAACTACAATTTCTATTCAAAATGTAGAGAATGGAGTAAATTATCAATGGTTTAGAAGTGGAAAACTATTGACTCAAACAGGAAATTCAATTTCTACTTCTCTACAAGGAAAATATCAAGTAGAAGCAATCTCTAATGAGAATAATGCGTGTAATGTAGTTTCGAATGAGATAGAAATCAATTACTTTACAAATCCTCCTATTTATTTGAGACTCAGTGAAGATAAAAAATCTCTTTTCTTAGAAGATGTAAATACTTCTCAAGCTGAAATTGCAAATGTAGAATGGTATTTTAATGGCGAATTGAAAGCTAATTTAGGAACAGAATTTAAAATTACTCCAACAGAAAAAGGATATTATTCTGCCAAAATAATAAATCAAAATGGCTGTATAATTCAGACTAGAACAGCGTATTTTTCTACTCAAGATATTATCACAGGAGAAGAAAATTCAAAGACTGATGTGTTCAAAATCTATCCTAATCCAAGTACAGGAATATTTACTATTCACTTCGAAACTGTTCTCTTAGAAGACATTGAAATTACTATTCTTGATGGAATCGGTAGAAAAATATATACCACCACTTTTGAAAAAGGCAATCAAGATTTCAAAATAAATCTTCAGAAAATGCCTAGTGGAATGTATATGATTCATTTCAATAAAAATAACTCAACTCAATCAAAACAACTTATTATCGAATAAAAAAAAATCAATGGATTAAAGTAACATATAGAAAAAGCCGTTCTTCATTGAGGAATGGTTTTTTTATACAAAAAAGTGCATAAAAAAACGCCAAATTCTAAAATAAAAATGGCGTTTTGTTATTTTTAATTATCTAGGCACATCTAATTTCTGTATCATTTCTTTTACCAAATCTTCGCCTGTCAGTCCTTCCATTTCTCGCTCTGGTGTTATCATAATACGATGTCCCAAAACTGGATAAGCTACTTCTTGAATATCTTCTGGTGTTACAAACATACGACCACGCAAAACTGCCATCGCCTTTGAAGCACGCATAATAGCAAGTGAGGCACGAGGCGAAGCTCCCAAATAAAGCGAACCATGATTTCTAGTTTGGTAGGTAATTTCGGCAATATAATCTAAGAGTTCGTCTTTAATATGAACTTCTTCTACAATCTTACGACACGCCAAAATATCTTCACCTTTCAAAACAGGATTTACAATCGAAATATCATTTTGAAGTTGATTTTTAAAACGATAAAGAATTTGTTTTTCTTCGCTAAGTGTTGGATAATCTAAGCTAATACGAAACAAGAAACGGTCTAATTGGGCCTCAGGCAGACGATATGTTCCCTCTTGTTCGATAGGGTTTTGAGTAGCAATTACAAAAAATGGAAGTTTCATTTTGTGTGTTGTTCCATCAATTGTTACTTGGCGTTCTTCCATTACCTCAAAAAGTGCTGCTTGAGTTTTGGCTGGCGCACGATTTATCTCATCAATCAAAACGATTTGAGAAAAAATAGGACCTGGTGTAAAATTAAACTCTGCCTCTTGAAGACTATAGATAGTTGTACCCAAAATATCAGTTGGCATCATATCAGGCGTAAACTGAATTCTTGAAAAATCAATTGACAAGGTACGAGCTAATAATTTGGCTGTAATTGTTTTGGCAACCCCTGGAACACCTTCTAAAAGTACATGTCCGTCAGCAAACAAACTTACTAAAAGCAAATCTATCATTTCATCTTGACCAATGATTATTTTATGAATTTCAGATTTTACTCTTGAAACAGATTGATAAATAAAATCTAGTTGAGCATTGGAAGAAGATGTAAAAGTAGATTCTTGATGCGAATTTTCATTCTGATTTATCTCTCCTGACTGAAAATCATTTTGATATTGATTCTCGGATGAATTATCTGACATATTATCTGAATAATCTTGCATAAATAAAGTTAGAAGTTAGATTTTTTAAACTAAGAATTGACTACTCTGAATTTCAGTTGGTAATTAATTTTTATTTACAATGTGTATAAAATTCTTGAATTTGAGTATGTATTTTTCGTAAAAGCCATTCAGATACCTCGTGCTGTCCGTTTACTTTCTGAATATCAGCCAAAAGCAAATCTATCAGTTCTCTATTTATATCTGAACGCTCAGAGAGTTTTTTTCTAAAATCTTCGTCTATATGTTGTGTGTTCATATGATATTTGGTACGAATAAAATCAAAGAAAAGACGGATTTTGAGTTGTGAAAGTCGTTTATGATCTTTTTGTAAATAATAAAGCTGCCCTACTGTTTTTGTAAACTCTAATGATGTATTTTGTTCTTTTCTTAAAATTGGAATAATACGTTGCATTCTTTTTCCTCTAAAAATAACAAATAAAAGCGCACTAATTAATAAAGTATAATATCCCCAAGCCAATGAAGGTTGTGAAAGGATATAACTTAATGGGCTAGGACTTCTACCTTGCTTCTTATATTCGCCTTTTATTTGTTTGTAATAATGTGAACGTTCGTCCCACAAAATATCCCCTTCTGAAAGGTAAGATAAAGCTCTTTCAGCATATTTTTTTCCATTTTCCTGAATAAGATAATAGTTGGTAAAAAGAACTGGGTTTTTATGAAAATAGAAATATCCTTTTCCATATTTGACACGAATGAAATTAGTATGATTACTAAATTCGTCTGTCATATAATTTTCTTCACTCTCTTCTATATCTGAGTCTGTATATTGGTCATTATAATTTTCATCCTCATAATTTTCATTATACTCTTCATACTCTTCGTTTTGGTAATTATCGTTGTTTTTATTTCGATAAGTATCTGCCTTATTCATTTTAGTCTTTTTATGAAGAAAGCCTAATGCTTTATTTGTTTTCTTTTTCTCTAAAAGATAATCATTGAAATAATTCCACGAATGAGCTACTGATTCATTTCTTTTTGAGTGATTAAATACAAAGTCTTTTTCTTCTAAAAGAGCTGAGTTTGTAAAGTTTGTAGCAACCAATGAATCATATACATATTGATATACTTGATTGTCTAATTCTAATAGTGTAAATAAAGTATCAGGAAAGGTATTAGCAGCAAAAAAAGCAGTATTTCCACCCTCTACAAAATTCAGTAAAGAATCTATCTCCTCATCTAATAAGTAAGGAAAATCACCTAAAAAAACATAAGATATTGGTTCTTTTGCATTTTTGATTTCTTCTTCTGCAAGTTTTTCAGTCAATAGGTCATCTACAACAAGAAATTCTTTTTCTGTCTTATAATTCTTCAACAAATTAAAAACCATATAATTATTATAGGGTTCTTTGCTTTTTGTTATGTAAGTTTCACTCCAATCTACATGTTGATTTTGCAGATAAGCAAAAAGCCAAAAACCAATCGGAATTAGTGCCAAAACACCTAAAGTGATAAGAATATTTGTAAAAGTTCTTTTTTCCATGAATCTATTTCTTTTGATTTTCTGACTTGATTTTTATGTAGAAGTCTACTAAAACTATCTTTTTTTCTAAAATTTTATTTTATTTCGTATTTCATTCTCTTTTTTAATTTGAAAACTAAATTTACTAAAAATAACGTAATTAATTCGATATTGACTTACCTTTATAAAAATCTTTACCATTTTTTGCTATAAAATCGTATTTTTTATTTCTAGTGAATTATCTTACTCATAACTTTACATAAAAATGAAGACACTTTATTTACACGGTTTAGACAGCTTTTTGTCTGATGAAAAGCGAGTTATTTTAGAAAAATATACAAATAACCTTATTGCTCCTTCGATAGATTATCGTCAAGATCCTTATATGATTCAGACTTTATTAGAGCGTTATCAGAATCAAAAAACAGATGAAAAAATAGAGCTTGTCATTGGTAGCAGTATGGGAGGTTTAACGGCTTATTATCTATCTTGGTTTTGGCAAATTCCGTGTTTGGCATTCAATCCTGCCCTGCCTTACAGAAGCACTATTCAAGAATTGCCTGCTTTGCCCATTACCATAAATAAAATAAAAAATCTTCGTAAAGAATACTTACGTGTAATTTTGGGAAGACACGACGATATAATAAATCCTTTTGACACTTTGCCTATTTTGATGAATGATATGAATGAAGACGAACCTTTATCTATTCACCTTCGCAATGATTTAGCTCACCAAATTCCGTTTGATATTTTTGATGATGAATTGAATTTCTTTTTTGAAAAAATAAAAAATTAGGATAAAAAATATAAGATTTACAAACCCAATTTCATAAAAAAACCATTCCTCAACGAAGAATGGTTTTTTACTATTTTAATACATTTGATTATTAGTTAATAATAATTTGTTTTGTGTACGTTGATTTATTCTGATTGAAATGAATCATATACATTCCACTTGAATTATTTTTAAGATTGAGGTTGAAGTCTTGACTTCCTTTTTGGAAAGTAGTTGAATAAATAATTCTTCCAATTCCATCAAAAACAGTAATTTGTATATCTTCCAAAAGAACAGTTCCAAAATGAATATTAAATAGTCCTGTACTTGGATTTGGATAAATCTTAAAAAGACTACTTTCTTCTGTTTCTTCTCCTGTAACTACTGGTAAAGCAAAGTAAGCGATTCTAGTTTCTGTAATACAACCATTTTGATTAGTTATTTTTGCAGAATAATGACCATTTTCTGATGGAATAACTTCTGAGTTTGTACCTAAAGACGCATCTAATTCTCCATTTAAATACCATTCTACACTCGCAATATTAGATTGAGAGCCATTTGCATCTTCTAAGAAAAGAGATTTTTTGTCTTGACTTACTCTTAAATATATTGGCAGTACACCAAAACGAATAACTTTTAGCTTTTCTGAGACAATAGAACAAACATTATTTTGAGAATAAACTTGATAATCACCTTGTATTGAAGTAGTGAGAGAGTTTCCTATCTGTCCTATATTTCTACCATTTCTGAACCACTGATAAACAACACCATTTTCAACGTTTTGTACAGAAATTGTAGTTTCAGTATTTGGACAAATAGCATTTTCAGTAGCTGTCAATATAGGTAATTGTGGAGATGACGAAATTACTACTTCCACTTGTGCTGACACTTGACAGTCATTTTTAGTTACCTTAAGCGTATAAATACCAGATTGCGAAACTGAAACATTCGTACCTTCTCCAACTACTATATCGTTTAATAGCCATTGATAGTTAGATTCCGAACTGATATTACTTGCACTTAAAACTCCTTCATTACAAAATTTCACACCATTTGGCTGTTCTATTTGAGCTATTGGAGTTTGATTAAGTTTGACTACTACCTTTTCTGAAGTAAATGCACAGCTGCTTCTTTGAATCTTAACTTGGTAATTCCCCGAATTCTCAACTATTATGTTTCTTCCAGTACGACCTAGGCTTCTTCCATTCAAAAACCAAGTATAAGTAGCTCCTTGTACTTCCCGAGCAATTAATTCTATTGAATTTTCACAACTCAACTGAATACTTTCTCCTTCAATACTAGCATCAAATCCTATTTCTGGCTCTACTCTTACAGGTATTCTAGTGCTTTCTTTTAAAATAAGAGGATCTTGACCAATTACACTTACATAAAAAGTAGTGGTTTGGCTGATAAAAGGAAGTAGAAAAGCATCATTTCCATCACTCATCATAAGTGCTGTTTGGCTTATAGAATCTGCATATACATTATAGAAAAATGCACTACTAGTCAATGTAAGCTGTGCTTGTCCACTTTCACAAATGTTACTTAAAGATATGAATGTTGGAGCAAGAGGATATGTCCAATTATTTGTTCTAGAAATTTCCATTTCTGTTCCATTTACAAGCCCAAATATATGGTATTGATAAAAGGTATCAGCATCTAGATTTTCATCTATGTAATAAGTTGCGTTACCTGGCAAATCAGCAATTCTAGTAATTCCTCTATACAAACGAAAAGCTTCGTAGCCTGTATCTTCATTCCAATATAATCTTATCTGTGAGGTAGAAAGACCAGTTGATCTTAAATTTATTGGTAAATGATTTTCAAAAATTACTTGTAGATCTGTACGGACGGAATTATTCACATCAGTTGCTACAACTCCATTAAAAGCATTGTCATTAAAAGCAACAGATAAATCGTTTATGCTCTCTGCTCGTGTATTTGGGTTTGCAGCTCCTTGCAATGAAAAGCGAAGTTCTGTATCTGATATTTTTATTATTGATGCTGTAAGACCATTAGGTACATTAGAAACATTTACTTTTCCTGTGGTTACGTAATCTTCTCCAACCAAACCAGCAAAAATATCGCAAGAATAACTTTCAATAGTGATGACATTCTCTATTCTACCAGAATTAGTAGCATAAGAATCTTCTCTGAAGATAGTTCCAGAATAAATCAAGTCATAAACTTGATTTACAGTAACATCAAATGAACAAGTTGTACTATTTCCATTTACATCTGTTATTTGAAATGTATTTGTTGTTGTATTGGCAGGAAATGAGCTACCAGATGGCAATCCTGCTGTTTGAACGATAGAAGCAATACCACAATTATCTGTTGCTGTTGGAAGGCTGTAAGTTACAATACTACTACAACTACCTGTATTTGAAACTACAATATCAGCAGGACAAGTAACGATTGGTAATTGATTATCCAAAACAATAACTGTAAATTCATCACTTAAAGAAACATTTCCATTTATGTCTGTTGCTGTCCAAGTAATTGTTGTAGTTCCAACATTAAATACTTGATTTACTAAAGTAGTGACTGTTCCTGTGGTTGCACCTGCCAAAACATACTGATAAGAAGCGACAGCACAGTTGTCAGAAGCTACTCCATTTGGAATGTCTATATTAACAAAACTACAAGTTCCATTATCTGTATTTCTTGTAAAGTCTGCTTGAGCTGTTAGCAGTGGATTTTGTGCATCATTTACTGTAATTGTAAATACATCGTTTACAGAAATATTTCCACTTACATCGGTTGCTGTCCAAGTAACCGTCGTAACTCCAACATTAAATACTTGATTTGTAAGTGTAGTTACTGTTCCTGTTGTTGCACCTGTAAAGACATACGAATAAGAAGCGATTGTACAGTCATCTGTTGCTACTCCGTTTGGAATATCAGTATTAGTAAAAGTACAAACTGCCGCATCAACATTTCTTATAAAATCTGCTTGAGCTGTTAGTGTTGGAATTTGCGTCTCCCTTACTGTAACTGTAAACTCATCACTTACAGAAATATTTCCACTTGCATCAGTTGCTGTCCAAGTAACCGTCGTAACTCCAACATTAAATATTTGATTTACTAAAGTGGTAACTGTTCCTGTTGTTGCGCCTGTCAGAACATACTGATAAGAAGCGATAGAACAGTTGTCAGAAGCTACTCCATCTGGAATGTCTATATTAACAAAACTACAAGTTCCAATATCTGTATTTCTTGTAAAATCTGCTTGTGCTGTCAGAGCTGGAAGTTGATTATCGCTTATTGTAACTATAAATTCATCGCTTGTAGAAATATTTCCATATATATCGGTTGCTGTCCAAGTAACTGTCGTAGTTCCAAGATTGAATACTTGATTTACTAGAGTTGTGACTATTCCAGTTGTTGCACCTGTCAAAACATATGAATAAGAAGCTATAGAACAGTTATCAGAAGCTATACCATTTGGGATATTTTCTGCTGTGATTGGATTTATAAATGTACAATTTGTTGTATTTACATTTCTAGCAAAATCTGTTTGTGCTGTCAAAACTGGAATCTGATTATCAGTTACTGTAACTGTAAATGATTCAGTTGCTGTATTTCCTG
Organism: Bernardetia sp.; assembly: GCA_020630575.1. GTDB lineage: Bacteria > Bacteroidota > Bacteroidia > Cytophagales > Bernardetiaceae > Bernardetia. Next base: position 314,155 of record JAHDBD010000001.1, on the reverse strand, counting down.
CTGCGTCAGTAGCTGTAAATGTATTTGTTGTTGTACCTACAGGGAAAGTTGAGCCAGAAGCTAAACCTGCTGTTTGGTTAAGAATGAGACTGCCACCAACTGAGTAATTAATAGTTCCATTCCAAGTACGAGGAGTATATGTATCTCCAAATGGATAGGTTTTACCAACCCCTGTATTAATAGTAATATTTGTGTCACTATATGAATTCGTTCCATTTGTGTAGTTTACAGTTGAACTAGTAGTAGTAACATACAAACCATAAGTAGAGTTAGCAGGAATAGTTAATCCTCCAATAGGTACACTTACTATATCTCCATTAAAAGTAGATACTACAGTAGCAGTTCCTAAAAGAGTCCAAACAGCAGTATTTGTTGTACTTCCGACATAAGTTCCTACTTTATAATAAACTCTCATAGTGACAGAACCTACACTCTGAATATTTTGCTCAAATGAGTTTATTGTAACCGAATTAGTATTAGTTACTACATCAAACATATTCCCATTTGATCCATTTCCAGCTGCAAATATAGTAGATAACGAACTAGAACCAGAAGAAAAACTACTACAATTATCACTAACCGAAGTAGTATAACTCACTACAGCTCCACAAATACCAGCATCAGTATTGACAGTAATATCAGTAGGTACTGTGATAGCTGGAGGTTCAGTTTCAGTTACAGTAATTGTAAATGTATTACTAGCGAAATTTCCACTAGCATCTGTTACAGTCAAAGTAACTGTCGTAACACCTACATTAAATACTTCATCTAGTAAAGTAGTCGTAGTACCTGTTGTTGCTCCACTCAGAGTATATAAATAAGAAGCAATTCCACAATTATCAGTTGCTGTTCCATTTGGAATAGAAGAAAGGACATTTGTAAATGTACACTCTCCTGCATCAGCATTTACTGAAATATCTAATGGAACTGTAACCACTGGAGGTTCAAGATCTACAACAGTTACAGTATGTGTAGTAGTTGTAGTATAACCATTTGAAAAGGTTGAAGTCCAAGTAACTACTGTTGGTCCTATAGGAAGTGGGTCTGGAGCATCACTCGTTGAGCCAACAATGGTACAAGCAGATGTAGGTGTGGGTGTACCTAAACTAACACTACCAAGACTTGCTGTACAACCTGACGTAGTAGGTACAGTTACATCAGCAATTGCCGTAATAGGGTTTGCAACAGTAACTGTTGTTGTCACAGAATTAGTACACCCACCTACTACTGTGGCTGTATAAGTTACTGTATAGATACCAGTTGCAGTGTAAGCATGTGAAACTGTTCCTCCACTTGTATCTAAAGGACTTCCATCACCAAAATCCCACGAATGGGCAATAACAGGAACTATTTGATTAACCGAAATATTATCCAATCCCCAGTTATCATAACCTGTTCCTGAGTGATTCGGTTGTATCCAACGAAACATTGTAGAAACCGTTTGTGCAGCAGAGGGAATGGGAATATTCTGCAGTATCCATTCGTAGCCTATTGCTCCACCAGAAGGGTCTATAGGGTCAAAATATTGAATATCTACCCAGTTAGTTCCTCCATCAATAGAATATTGTAGAAAAACACCTTCATTAGCATCTACTTCTTCACAGCCTGGTTGAGGATCATCTTTCCCAAAGTCCATCTCAAAGATAAGATTTCCACCTGTAGTTGCATCTATGGCATTAGTCTGTACAAAACGAGGAATATTAGATTCACCTGCAGCAGACCAAAAGTAGTTTGTACCGTCAGGAGCTGGATTAAAGCAAGGCTGACCAAGTGTAAAAGCAGAAGCTACCCAGCCTGTAGGGAAAGTAGATCCGTTAAAGTCAAAAGCAGTCGCCACGCCTTGTCCTGTACCTATGAACGTCAGAGGTTCATTGGGACAAGCTGTACCTGTAGGGGTTATGGAAGTGATTTGTGCTTGACATTGTGCGTGTGTTTCTTGTACAGCAATATTACACAAAAGTAGAATAAAGCTAGTAAGAAATATAAGCAGCTTATTTGTAGAGTACATATTTGCAAAAGTATTTTTAGAGAGTGAAAATTTTAAGTAGTTCAAGCTTAATGTCTGTTAAAACAGTAGGAACAATTTTACCACGCTGTCCTGTGAAGCGATAATGAAGTGTAAGAAAATTTTCTTCCTCTGTCCTTGGAAGATTTCCCTCAATGCTCTGTCCTGCTTTGAGTGTAAGCCCTACATGATGTTCTCCACTCTTTGGGTTGTAAACCTCTTGTCCATTGCTATAATTGAGACGATAATCCCAGTTAATAGCTACATCATGAGAGTTAGTATTTTTTACACGAAGTATATAATACTGAGAGTTAGTGGGTGTGTAGTCACGTACTTGATACTCTACACGGATACCTTCTGCTTCCTTGAGAAGTTTCCAGCCCAACTCTTGGGCATGGGTTTGAGTAATGAAAGCCAAAAGTAGTAGTATGCTACAAGCTAATATTTTTTTCATTATAAGATTGATATTAAAAGATCTAGTCGTTAAAAATTATTACAAAGGTTATATCCAGTGGGTTATCTCTATCTACAATAGAAACTAAAGGACTTTCGCTTTATTAGATTGATTCTATTTGAGGGTGTCAGTATAGTTCTATTTACCTCTAAACAAGAGTTTAAGTATAGCTATTCTGTACTATTTCTATAAAAAATAGTAGTGCACTACATTTTAAAATTGTAAACGTTTCACAAATACGAATAAAGATTAGTAAATAAAATAGTAATTGATAAATACTAAATTAAACCATATTAAAACACAAAGCTTTAACTATGACCAATTTAGTAGTGGAAATAATTTGAATACTTATATCTTATATAGGTATATTATTTAATAGTTTTTAGAAGTTATCACAAAGATAGTTAAACAAATAGCTTATTTACAAATTTTTGAATCAAAAACAAAATGTAATAAAATCAAAATTATTCCACTATACATCTTCATATTAGTTCATATTTATTCTTTTTGGCAACTTTTTTAAAAAAGCATAAACATACTTATCAAGTAATTTATTTTATTACAAACTTAAATAAAGTAATTTTGAAAAGCAGATTAATAAAGTAAGATATTATGAAGCTCCATTTTTTGTTATCAACTATATCTAAGTTGAGCAAAAAGACATAATAAAGTGTAAATAGAGAGAATAATCACTACTTTAGAAACAAGTAGCTTTATAAACCTTTGAGAAGTCAAATCATTTTTTGAAACTATTCACAATAATATGGATTGGTACAAACAGTTTTTATTGAGTAAATAATTATGAAGCACTACTATTTTTACCTTATAATCTCTATTTAAAAGTACAAGTAAAACATGATTTCTTTGAACAAAAGAAACAAAAAGTATATTTTAAACCTATAAATATTACAAAGCAATTTATTCATTAGAAATATGCGCCCTAAAAATAAAAAATCAAGGGATAACAAGGCAAGTTTTTATTTATAAATTGAGAACACTAACTCATTACTCAGAATATACCTAAGTAATAAAAAGGAGTAGAGGAATCATGTCTTCTTACCCTAATGATGATATACTTTTGGCTAAACTCCATATTCTAAGAGCTTAAAATTTTAAGATAGGCATTTGCAGAAACAAACAGAAAAGCTATAAAAAGCTGGAGATTTGATAATTTCTTATAGGTCAAACCTACCAAAATTATCACCCTTCGTTATTGAGCTATAAACAATAATTTTAACTTTGACAATTAATTCAACTTTCAATGAAAAAGTTTATTTGTATTGATTAAACAGCTTTTACTAATTTAGGTACAACTGCGCCAAATTAAGAGAAAATTTTACACTTCTATTCCTATAAAGGTAATATCATCACGCTGTTCTGCATTTTGTTGATGTTTTACTAATTCATTTTCTAACTCTTTTATTTGTTCTTTAATAGACAAGTGGGATGATTGTTCTATCAAATAGATAAGTTTTGAAGTGCCTATCTTCTCTCCTTGTGTATTATTTTGGTCAACTAATCCATCTGTACTTAGATAAATTCTTGATTTTTTATTTAGTAATAAAATATGCTGTTCAAAATTATTTTGGTTGCGTTGTTTTCCTCCTACTGATTTTCGTGTTCCTTGCAAACGTTGTATTTTATTTTCACCATTTTCAATATAAAATAAAGGACGTTTTGCACCTGCAAACACAATTTCTGTCTTTTGATTATCAAAATTTACTCTACACAAACAAACATCCATTCCATCACTATTTGCATTTTCATCCTGACGCAATGCTTCTACAAATTGCTCATTGAATTTGTCTAAAATAAGGGAAGGCTCATAGATTTTTTGTATTTCTACAATTTCTGTCAAAAGTGTATTTCCTATCATAGACATAAATGCACCTGGTACGCCATGTCCTGTACAATCAACGGCAGCCACAAAGAAATAATCTGTAGTTTGGCTTGTCCAATAAAAATCTCCACTTACAATATCTTTTGGTCTGAAAATAATTTGATAATCCTCATTTGAAAGGCGAAATGGTTTTTCTATTTTTTTCTCACTTGGCAAAATAGCTTGCTGGATAGTTTGGGCATATCGTATTGAATCAGTAATTTTTTGATTTTTTTCATTAATAATTTGATAAGCAGAAGAGTTATCTAAAGCAATCGAAACATAAGAAGCCAATGAACGTAAGAAAGTCAGTTCACGTTCTGAGTATGAATTTTTCTTAAAAGATTGTACTGTAATTACACCTAATGGTTTGTTTTCTAATTGAAGAGGGAGATAAACTAATGACAAAGGAATTTCGCCTTGTTGTTCTTCTACAAGTTGAAAATCATATTTTTCTCCTTCCGTTTCCAAATCATTAATAATTATCTCTTCCAATTTTTTGAAACACCTAATAGCTAATGTATTTTCTTTTAGAGAATCAAAATGATAAGGTAATTTTTCTCCTTTTTCTATAAACCCTTGAAAACCAATTCTATGTTGAGAGTCATCAAAAATTCCAATACCAAAACCATCGGCTGGCATAAGTGCATTTACATTGTGATAAACAGATTTAATAAGCTCTTCAAAATTTAGAATAGCTGTTATTTCTTGTCCTATTTCAGCTAATAATTGCACATTTTTATGTGCCTTTTCTATCTCTTCTTTTTGGATACTTAGACTTATATTTAATTCTTTTTGATTTTCATTTTGTGCTTCTATTTCTTCTTTTTGTTGATTGAGTTGAAAGTTTTGTTGAACAATTTCTTCATTACTTTCCATAAGTTCGGCTGTGCGTTCTTTTACAGTATCTTCTAATTTTTGATTTGCTTTTTTGAGTCGTTGAGTATTTATCCAAACTAATCCCCAAACAGCTAAAGCTCCCACAAAAACATAAATCAAATATGCCCACCACGTTCTGAACCAAGGAGGAAGAATGTTGAAAGAATACGTAGTTATTTCACTTTCTACATTATAAATATTTTTTGTTTTTACTTTGAATGTATAATTTCCTTCATACAAATTAGTATACGATTTTTTAGATTCACTTGTCCAATTCGAAAACTCTTTATCATAACCTTCTAGCTTGTAACTATACTCAACACCTTCTTGAAAAATAGGTGCAGCAAAATGAAAGGTCAATGAATTATTGTCATAAATAAAAGTTGGTTGTGCTTCTTTAGGTTGTGCTTCTAAAAACAATCCTTCTGAATTTGTATAATTTCCAGCAAAAAATAAAGAATCTTCTCCTAAAAATACTTTTCTGATAATTGGTTTAGAAATTTTGTTATACTCATAACTTTCTGCTTTTTGAGGATAGTATCGATATAAGCCTTCGCTTCCACCTATCCAAAGTGTATTCTCATCATCATAATAAAGAGATTGTGTAGACATGGCAGGCAATCTCAAAAAGGGTGTTTGAATGAGTCGTCTTTTTCCATTTTCCTCTGCTCCTAACAAATTTACTTTGTTATTCAAACTTATACCTACCAAATAAAATTCGTCATTGGGAGTATGGGTAAAACGAAAAACAGAATATTTTTTTGAAGTATTTTTTAAAGAAGAATGTAGCTCAAAGGTGTTTTTTTCTGAATTAAAGGTATAAAATCCTTTTGTACTCCCCACTAATAGGTCATTATTATAAACCCAAGCACTTAACTCGCTACTTTTATCAACTGTTGGAATGCTATCTACATGAAAAATATCAGTAGTATTCAAAGAATCTGAAGTATAAGAAACTTTATAGAGTCCTTCTTGAATTGCCCCCAACCACACTTCATTTTCTAAAATCGCAATTGTTCGCACTTGCGCTCCTTCTATAACTCCTTTTTGAATAAGCTGTGTTTTTGTGGGTTCTTCAAATTGCATTACTGTAAATCCTCCTCTGCCTGCTAAAATAGCTTTATTTGGACTTAATTGCTCAAAAACATTGGCTGAATTAGATTCAATAATAGGTAGGGCTTTTTGTGGTGTTACATGAAGCAAATTATCTTGTGTAATCGCATAAAGATGTTTTTCCCCATTTATTTCTAGCGTTTTTATATCCCAACAAAAACCATTTAATCCTTCAATTTTGACAAAAATATTAGCTTCATTTTTATAAAAAAGCCCTTTTGTAGTTCCTATATACAGAATACCATTAAATTTTTTAATAGACAAAACAACACCTTCAAACCCTGCTTTTTCTTCTTCAAAAAATCGAAAGGGAGTTTTTAATTCTAATTTTGCTATTCCTGCATCTAAAGCAAGCCAAATATTTTCATTTTGGTCTTCAAAAGCATAAGGAATAGTCTGGGTGGGAAGTCCAATAGATTTGTCTATTTTTTTGATTAACTTTCCTTGTCTGTCTATCAAAAAAGCTCCTTTAAAAATGGTAGAAATAAGAATATTTCCATTTTTGAGTGTAATGGCATGATACAAAATAGCAGGAGGGTTACCTTGAATAATAGAATCTATTTGAGTAGGAAAATAAGATATTTTTTCAGTTTTTAAGTCAAATTTCCATAACTGTCCTATTTGAGTAACAACAAGTAATTCAGTATCTGAATAAGATAAAATCGCTATAATACTAGGTTTTGCTAATGTATCTGTATTGGCAAAGGTTTTAAAGGTAGTTGTTTCTTTATCAAAAAAACCAAGTCCTTTTTCTACACTATGAAAATAATAGTTTCCTTTATGAAGTGTTCCTCGTAGTGCTGTATTTGGGATGGCAATAATGCTTAGTGTTTTTGAAATTTCTTTAGCTGAGGAATAATTTTTTTCAATAGAATATCTAAAAATACCTTTAACGGTATGAAAATATACTTGCTTATCATCTGCATGAATTCCCAATACTTCGCTAAATTCTTGTAAAGAATCGACTAAATTATCAGCTAAACTGACAAATTCTAGTTCTGCTGTTGAATCACTAGGTGCTAAATATCCAAAATTATTTTTAGTTCCTACATAAATTCTTCCCTTAGCATCTTTTCCTAATGCACGAATAGCAATAGATTTAGGAATAGAAATAGTGTTCCACGAAATGCCATCATACATATATACAGACACACCCCCAAAGTACATTACACCATTATTATCTTGTTCTATTGCCCAAATTTGGGGATGTCCTTTATAGACTTTGGGAGAAAATAAACTCAGGAAAGGATTACCAATATCTTGTACTTCTTGACTTTGAGCAAAAGAAGAAAAGTGAAAAAAGCAAGAAAATAAAATTACAACAAATAAATATCTCATTTTAAAAAGAGGAGAGAATGAGGAATTAATTAGGAAAAATAAAACAGGTAATGAGTTTGTGACTAGAATAATACGAATTTTTTCACAATTAAAGAAGATTTTGAAGTAATTATTTCAATTAACTATTTATTTTTTGATAAATCTGAGTTGCTACACAATAATAAATCGTATTTTTACATCTCCAATTAACAAAATACATCAAGCCTATACTTCTAGTGGAAAAAACTACTTCTTTTACGCCTCCAGCTTCTCATAATCCAAATAGCTCTGACAAGGATAAAAAACGCTCTGCACAAGTTCCGATTTTACTTTCTTCAATTTTCATAATTGCTGTTTGTGGTATTTTGTATGAACTTCTAATAAGTAGTATTTCAACTTACTTTTTAGGAAGTAGTATTCTTCACTTTTCGATTACAATTGGTCTTTTTCTTTCTGCTATGGGTTTAGGCTCATTTTTGAGTAGATATGTTTATCGAAACCTGTTAGATTGGTTTGTAGTTATCGAAACTATCCTTGGTCTTGTTGGAGGATGTTCTACACTAATTTTATATTTTAGTTATACCGTTTTAGATAATTATTATGCTGTTGCACTTATTATTATTGTTTTTTTGGGAGCTTTTGTAGGTTTAGAAATTCCAATAGTTACACGTCTCTTAAAGCAACACGATAACTTAAAAGATACTATTTCTAATGTTTTGGCCTTTGATTATTTGGGTTCTTTGGTAGCTTCTGTTGCTTTTCCAATTTTACTTTTGCCTTATTTGGGACTAATGCGAACAGCTTTTTTTATTGGAATAATAAATCTTTTAATTGCCATTTTTAATGCTTGGGTTTTTAGAGCAGAGCTAAAACAAGCTGCTGCAAAACTTGCTTTTTCAGCAATTTCAATGGCTGTTCTATTAATTGGTTTTATTTATTCGTTTCAAATAAGTGATTTTTTTGAGCAAATGATGTATCAAGATGAAATTATTTATTCTGACCAAACACCTTATCAGCGCATTGTAGTAACTAAATACAAGAAAAATACACAACTTTTCATTAATGGAAATTTACAGTTTTCTACCTTAGATGAATACCGTTATCACGAAACACTTGTACATGTTCCTGCGCTTATGACAGGACATTTAGAAAATGTTTTGATTTTGGGAGGTGGCGACGGTTTGGCTGTTCGTGAGCTTCTAAAATATGATGAAATTGAAAGCATTGATTTGGTAGATTTAGATAAAGCAATTACAAATTTAGCAAAGCACAACCGAATTTTTAGAGAAGTAAATCAAAACTCACTCTCAAATCCGAAAGTGAAGATTCATAATGTAGATGCCTTTAAGTTTGTAGAAGAGTCTGAAAAACAGTATTCTTTAATTATTGTCGATTTGCCAGACCCTCATGAGGCTTCTTTGGGCAAACTCTATTCAGTAGAATTTTATCGTTTGGCTAAGAAAATTTTGTCAAGAGATGGTGTTCTGATTACTCAATCTACGTCGCCTTATTTTGCGCCAAAACCATTTTGGTGTATTCAAAAAACAATGCAAGAAGCCTTTCCTTCTGCTTTGCCTGTAAATGTTTATGTTCCTGCTTTCGGAATGTGGGGATTTAGTATGGGAATAAATAATCCAAAACTCAATCAGAATGACAGTACAACTATTGGATTGCCTTCTCAAAATCAGTTAGACAAAATTTATACATCACTTACTCAAAAAATGAAAAAACGAAAGCTAGATTTAAAATACCTAGCTCCCGAAGTTTTGCCTAAACTTTTTGTTTTCGATAAAGATATGTTTCTAGGAATAGATATTGAAGAAAATGGAGAAGGCGATTCTATAAAAGTAAATCGCCTAGACAACCAAATTTTGATTCAATATTATGAGCAAAGTTGGAAAAGATGGGAATAAAATTCAAAAGCAGAATATTTTTTACGTAAGCTAAAGCATACGATACAATTTACTCACTACATTATTTCAAAATCTGATTAGAAAGAGTATATTCCATTTTCTCAAATGTTTTTTCATTATCAATTCCATTTAATTCTTCTCCAAAAATAAACTTTCCTTCTTTGCTCAAAATCAAAATAACAGGCTGGTTTGTCGTTGGAATATATAAATCTTCAAAAATAGAATCACTACTTGGAATAATATCAGCGTAAAAAGGAGTTCCTATCAAAAACTCTTCTACTTCTTTTTTCTTGTTTTCTGTAAAACCATAAAAAGTAATATTGTTTTCTGAATAGATTTCTATCATTTCGTTTAGTTTTGGAATCGCTTCAATGGATTTTGTAGAAGAAGGCGACCAAAAAACAAAAATAGTCAGTTTATTTTCTAAATTTTCTTTCGCTATTTCATTTTCTGAAATGAGCTTAAAATTAAAATTTGGAAAGGCTTCAAAAAGATTTCTTTGCATTGTAAAACCTTCGAAGAGAGTCTGCTTTTCACTCAAACTCATCTTTGAAAATGGATAAGATGCACTAGGTTTTGTTAGTTGAGTAGTGTCAATGATTTGTTTTTCTTTCTTAAATCTATCAAAACCATAACTTTCAAACTGTGTAAATTTTGCACTCGTAAAATCGCCATAACGAACAAACATATTCATAATAGAATCCTGTTTTATTTCTAAAGTTGAATCAATAGAAATCTCATTTGCTTGAAAATCGTCTTGACTTTTTCTAAAAAATACATAAATAGGTTTTGCAACTGTCGAATAAGGATTACTATACCCATTTTTAAATTCTTTTTGTAATCCATCTTTTACCAAAAATGTATTTGGGGCAGTCATATAAAGAGGCGAAATATGCTGGTAGTTTTTGAGCCATAATTTGCCATCTTTAAAGATAATTTCTTTTCCTAAACCATAATTTCCTAGAAAATCTTTTGCATTTTTTGGTAAATTATACGGATTTGGAATCGGTTTAGTAATCTCTTCAAACTGCTTAAAACGCTGCCCATATTTTTTGATATAACTAAAACTACTCTTCAAAACACTTTCTTCATAAGCCATTTTATAGGCAATATCAAAAGCCTTGTCTGTGCTTGTGGTGTCGTAAGAAGAAACAAAAACATCTGGTTTCACCTCACTTTTTTCTGTTGTTTTAATCTCAATATCTGGAATATTGAGCCAACTATACGCACTTGTTCCTACTCTCCGTGTGATTGTTGATTGCCCTTTTGTGGGTTCGCCTATTACGATTGCATTTCTGTGTTTTTGCAAAACTTGTACAATCCATTCGGCTGCATCAGATGTGTTTTGGTCTGTTAGAATATAGATTGGTCTTTCATAATAACGAAGTGTGTAATACTTTTCATAATTTTTATCTACCTCTAAAGGATAACCTGAATAATAACCAAAATGATTATCTCTCTTAAAATAAGGCTTTATTTTTTCAATCTTAGTAGTAAGGTTTATAACAGGATTTTCAATTTTTTTCTTGTGTGACTTTCCATTATCTTTCAAAAATTCTCTTGTATTCAACACCTTTGCACTTCCCAAATTATAAATTGTATCTGGTCTTAAAAAGCGTTCTACAAACCAAATTGGAACACTCATTTCATTGATTGTTTTATCTTTTGTAAAGAATTTACTTTCTGATTTGTAAGTAGTTGTTCCTCTAAAATCTAAAATAAGAGCATCTGTAAATAAAAATTCTTTGATTAAATCTTTCAAAAAACGCTCATCTACATAATTAGCAGAAGGCAAAAGAGAGCATTTTAGATAGCCAATATTTCCCTCCAAAATCTCTTTTTTCTCAAATCCATTAGCTAGATAATCTAAGTTATGTCTTGTATAGTTATATTCTGAAATATTTCGTTCATAACTATATCTGCGTCTACTTCTTTTGAGTACTCCTTTTCTAAATAAAGATTTTCCTTGAATCATTCTATTACGGAAATTCTTTTCATTATAATGTCGTAATTGCCACCAAAATCTCTCATGGATATGGTGTATTTCTTTAGTTGATTTTTCTTTTCTTCGTTCTCCCTTCCACCCCCAATGCCATTCGTGTTCTCTGCCACAATTACAAAAACTAGATTTCCTATAAAAACCGTATTCTTCAAAATCATTCCATATTCCTCCCTCTTGTGGCGCAGTATTTTCCAACGAAAGAGCTGTATTTTTGCCTAATTTTTTATCTAACTCATACCAATAATTATTCAAGTAAAAAGCAAATTCTTGCAAATTATATTCAATCAAAGAATCTAAAAAAGGATTATTTCCAATTTCTAAAATAGGTTTTCTATAAACTGAATCTGTCGTGTAAAGACAAAGAGCAGAATCTAATGTAGTTTTGAATTTTTCTACTTCTTCTTTTTCTATAATTCGTTCAGGTTTGCGTTGTCCCAAAACAGAAGTAGAAAAAATGAATAAAAACAAAATGGAAAGAAGAAAAGATAACTTTGATTGAAAAGAATACATATATTTATTTTGTGAAAAGCATTTTTGAGTTGAATAATTCCACAAATCTAAGCAAAATAATTTAACAACTAAAAAAATAGTTGAAAAAATTGTTTTTTTAGTTGTTTCTCAATTAGACAAAAAAAATCCTCAAAATGAGGATTTCATCTTGAGGAATTGTATTTATTTTCAAGTAAATGGCTACGCAATTTCATTCACAATTAACCATTTATAATCAGCTTCGCTGAATAAGTATTTCGCAATTTCATTAAAAGTGTTTTTTAAAGAATTTAGAATTTTTGACTTTAGAAGCTGTTGAACTTACTGTATCTTCAAAACGAGATTCTACATTTGCCATTCTTGTTTTGAAACTTTCTTCTTCCAAAAACGATGGTTTTTCTTCTAAATCAATTTGTTCTTGAAGGCTTTTTGCTACTGGCATGGCAATCCAAAGAGCCAAGTAAGCTAAAAGTCCGAAACCATCTAAAAATAAAGTTGCTACAAAAAGTAAACGTACAATAGTTTCGTCTATACCAAAATATTTTGCAATTCCAGAAGCAACACCAGCTACTTTTTTGTCCACCATACTACGCATAAAACGTTTTGTTCTGCCGACTAAAGAAGTTGATTGTTTTTCTTCTAGCATTCCTTCTTTTGGATCTTTAGGCATCGCAAGCCAAGAAGCTGCATACAAAGGAATTCCGAAGCCTCCAGCAAAAACACTAGCTACAAATCCCAAACGTACAAAAGCAGGGTCAATATTGTAATAGGCTGCAATTCCAGAAGCAACACCAGCTACTTTTTTGTCTCTTTTTTGAAGCGTAAATTTCTTACCTACATTACGCAATTCACGTTTAGGTTCAGCTTTTTTGAGTGTTTGCCATTGGTCTTTTCTTTCAAAATATCCCAAATCTAAATCAATTCCTTCTGCAAGAGCAATTTCTTTTGCTGTTCCTACTTGCAAAACCATTAATTCAACATCATTTTTGTCGATTGTTCCTTTATCAATACTCAAACGCTCTAAAAGCACTTCTGCCATACGTGTTTCTATGTCTTCTATAGTAAGCGAATCTTCTGGAAAACAACGTTTCAAATCCATTAAATAGGCTTTCAAAGCAGGATAAGCTGTTTGTTCGACATGGAATGAAATAGAAGCAATATGAACTTCTAAAGTATTGTTGATAGACGAGTGGTTGTGTAGTGGAGGCATGATGGAATAAAGTTAGAATTTAGATTTCAAAATTTAGAACTAATAATTATTTTTGAGATTCTAAATTTTTGAATATGGTTGATTAATAGTTAGTTAGTAATAGGTAATGGCGAAAAATTACAGTTTTGAGTAAAAATTATATTTTAGAGGTTGTTATAGTTGTATTACTTCTAAAATCTTAATTTTAACTTTTAAATTGGTTTTACCCTGCTTGTCTTTGTTCTTGTCTGTTCTGATTAGTATTTTCTAAAATAGTAGTGGCAGAAAAAACAAGTTGATGCCAAGAAAGAGTTAGTTCTTTGAGAAATTCGTGTCCATTATCAGTCAATCGGTAGTATTTTCGTGGTGGTCCTCCTGTGGATTCTTGCCAAGCATAAGTAACCAAACCTGATTTATTTAGACGATTTAGAAGTGGATAAAGTGTTCCTTCAACCACTAATAACTGTGCATCTTTCAAATGACGAAGTAAATCTGAAGCATATACTTCTCCATTAGCAATTACATTCAAGACACAGAGTTCTAAGATTCCTTTTCGCATCTGTACTTCAGCGTTTTCTAATGTAATCACATTTTATTGGTTTAAATTTTAAATTGTTTTAGTAGGAATTGAAAGAATTTGAAACACTAACAATGTCCGTATGTCTTCTTATACGAGAGAGTTGAAAAAAGGTTACTATGTTATGCAAGGTAGTAGGTAAAAGATTGTAAAAAAACTAATTGTCAATCCCTAATTACAGATGATTACTTAAAGAAGTAAAAGGTATTGAAATATTTTTTTGCTAAAATTAAACTGTATTTGCAAAAAATAATGTATATTTAGCTAACTTTGAGCAAACTAAATGAGAGTCATCATTTTATTGTTTATGAGTTGATAATTTTCAAAAAACTGAAGAAAATAGAGTTATGTCAAAATCAAATACACCTTTCGGATATATCAAAACATCTATCAATCAACCTGTCAGTATTTTAAAATATGCTATTGGCGTGATTGCAATTGCTGCTTTGGTGGCTTTTATTTTTAATACAACTCAAGGTTCTGATAAAAAAGATGTAGAAAATACATTTTTATTAGAAGATATTCGCAAAACAAATGAAGAACATCTAAAGACAATTGCAGATTTGCAAAAAGAATTAGACGAAGTAAATAAAAATGCTGCAAAAGTAAAGGAAGAGTTAATCCAAAAACAAGCTCAAATAGACTCAAAGGGCGCACAAATAGATGCTAAAGAAGGAAGTATCGGAACACTTCAAACACAACTTAGTGATTTGAAAAATGATAAAATGCGTTTGCACCAAATCATTGACGAGCGTGGAAGAGAACTTGCACAAATGACAGAACGCAACAAAGAACAAAATGGTCTTTTAGAAACCACACAAGAAAATCTTCAAAAATCACAAGAACAAACTCGTCAAGACCAACAAGCGATAAAAAATCTTCAAGAAGAATTACGTGGGCTAAATGAAAAAGTAAACATTGCTTATAACCACGAGAAAGACCTTCAAAGTCAAGTCAATAAATTGCTTACTGATTTGAATCAAACTAGAACAGAACTCAATCAGTCAAGAATGGATTTGAGTGATGCAAAAGCTGAATTACGTATTTTGAAAGAACTTCATCCAATGAACAATAATGTTCCTGTTCAGCAAATAACTGTTTCTCAACCTCAAGAAGAAAGTAGTGCCAATGCTCTCAAAATGGTAGCTATTGTTTCTGTAATCGTAATGTTTATTGTCTTTGTAGTTTATATGCTTAGAGACTAGATATTTTTCAAGTAATTATATGTAAAAAGCAACTTTAAAAATGGAGTTGCTTTTTTTGTATCTCCACTTTTTAGCTATTATGAGCTTAGAAATAGCAAATCTTTTAAAAAATCTAGTTTTGAAACTCTTTTTTCATCTAAAAAAAATCAATCTTTACCGAGTAGAGTAATTTGTTCGTCGATTGCTCTTTAGTTGTTATGTATGATTTTTTGCAAATATAGGTTGCTTCTTTCTATCTTTATAAAAACACAAATTAGGCTTTCAACGCTCTTTTATAGCTTGTTATGAGTA
The DNA here is from genome assembly GCA_020630575.1 of Bernardetia sp. Classification (GTDB taxonomy): domain Bacteria; phylum Bacteroidota; class Bacteroidia; order Cytophagales; family Bernardetiaceae; genus Bernardetia. The sequence goes on along the minus strand of JAHDBD010000001.1, from coordinate 298,842 downwards.
AAACAACTAGTTTTATCTAATAAACTATCTGGCTATACTCTCTTATTTGATTGATTATTTAATTCGTTGTTTGAGTTTTTAGGCTACTTAATGAGTGTAAGCATTATAATCAAAAAGGTATAGTTCTTGAAAGTTTGATAGTAGCTTATCTCTGCTAGATAATGTGCTAATTTTAGATTTATTCTATACTCTAATTTGGAAGTAGGCTACAATTCTATAAACCTACTATTCTTATTCTATTCTCATTTGATATCAAGATTTTACGCATATGAATTATACTACTCCAACTAACGAAGAAAAAAATATAGAAAAAATACAGCAAGAACTAGAATTAGAGCTAGAATCTAATTCAACTCATCATGATTTGAATACCGAAAATTTGAACATAGATAATTCATCTATTACAAACAATAAAGTTGATTCTATTTCAGACTTGCCAAATGAAAGTCCGATTGCCTTTGATAAATCGGCTATTTTGCCTTTAGAAGAATTAGAAGTAAATTACGAATGGATTAGCGCAGACGAGCAATTTAATCAAACCCACACACAATTACATGTCTCAGAAGATTTGGATACAGCATCTGATTATCTTGATGAGTCATCTACTTTATCAAAAAAATCTTCCCTATCAGATATGAAATCCAAATCTAATTTATTTTTAGGAATTATACTCTCATTAGTTGGAGCATTAGGAGCAGCCTACACGTGGGGCAAAACAACTATGCTTATAGACGAATATATCGAACAACATCACTATGCTTTTATGGCAATTTTAGTTGGTCTTTTGGCAGCACTAGGAATGAGAATTGGAGGTAGGGGGCATCGTCCTATTTTTGGAATCATGGCTATTTTAGTTACCATTTTAGGATTCTTTATAGGCAATGTATTAGCAGCAGTCGAACCTATCGTACAAAGTTTTCAGCTTTCTTATATAGAAACCTTTACTACTTTTGATATTTCTCATTTATGGGGCTTCTTAAAAGACCGTTTTGAATATGTAGATATTGCATTTTATGTTCTTGGACTGTTTTTCGCTTATTATTTTTCTTTCAGTAAGCCAAAACATTTATTTAGATAAAATATATTCTCTCAATTGTATCAATAAGCATTTTACTTTATAGAGGTAGAATGCTTTTTTTTGTAGCTTTGTTTTTTCATTTTAAAATAAAGAAAAAAGTAAGATACAACTTCAAAAATTTCCCTTCTCAACTCATTTTTTGTGATTTCTCATGTTATACTATCTATTTCGTTTTTTGCGTGAACAGTTCGAACTCTCTGGAGCAGGTCTTTTTCAGTATATTAGTTTTCGTGCTATGTTGGCAGCTTTTTTATCACTTTTGATTAGTGTTGTTTTTGGCAAAAAAATAATTCTCTTTCTCCAGAAACAGCAAATTGGAGAAACTGTCAGAGATTTAGGTCTCAAGGGTGAAAATCTGAAAGCAGGAACGCCTACTATGGGAGGAGTAATTATTTTGGCTGCCACACTTATTCCTACACTCCTTTTGGCTCAACTTCATAATATTTATATTTTACTTCTCATTATTTCTACTATTTGGCTTGGGATAATTGGTTTTGTAGATGATTATATAAAAGTAATCCGTAAAAATAAAGCAGGACTTTCAGGAAAGTTTAAGATTTTAGGACAAGTAGGAATAGGAATTTTGATTGGTATAGCTATGTATTACCACCCTGATGTTTTGATGAGAGAATTCAGTACAGGTATAAATGCTGCTGATGATTATACTAGTTATGTAAACTCTAGTTATGAAGATATAAAGTCTCTGAAAACGACTATTCCATTTATTAAAAACAATGAATTGGATTACAGAACACTTGTTCCCGACTTTCTAGGAGAATATGGCGTAATAATTTTTTATATTCTTGTAGTTACTTTTATTATTACAGCCGTTTCGAATGGTGCAAATCTAACAGATGGCTTAGATGGACTAGCAGCAGGAACAACAGCCATTATTGCCACTGCTTTGAGTGTTTTTGCGTATGTTTCAGGAAATTTAATCTTTGCAGATTATCTCAACATTATGTATTTACCTAACACAGGTGAAGTTGTTATTTTTTGTACTGCTTTTATGGGGGCGTGTATTGGATTTTTGTGGTATAACTCTTTTCCTGCACAAGTTTTTATGGGAGATACTGGAAGTCTTTCTTTAGGTGGAATTATTGCTGTTTTGGCAATTACGCTTCGAAAAGAACTTATGATTCCGATTCTCTGTGGTGTATTTTTGATAGAAAATTTATCTGTAATGATGCAAGTAGCCTATTTTAAATATACAAAAAAGAAATTTGGAGAGGGCAGACGTATTTTCTTGATGTCGCCTCTTCATCATCATTATCAGAAAAAAGGATTGCACGAAGTAAAAATTGTTACTCGTTTTTGGATTATAGGAATTTTACTTGTAATTATTGCTTTAGCAACTCTCAAGATTAGATAGCGATAAAAACAACAACTAGAAAAGATCATTAACTATTTTTGTAAGAATACTATTCTCAAAATAAGTAACTTTGGAAATAGCAGAATTACTTTTGTTAATAACTAATAATTAAACACTAATAACTCAAAAAATGGTACTTGCTATCTTTCGTTTTTTATTTCGTTTTCGTGGTTGGAAAATTGTTCATAGTGAAGAAGTGACAAAAGAAGTATTAGAACGTTGCGTAATTATTGCAGCTCCACATACCACCAACTGGGATGCTATTTATACAATTGCATGGTTTGATATTGCAAATATAAACTGGCGTTTTACTATCAAAAAAGAATGGATAAAACCTCCTTTTGGCAATATGTTATTGAAAATGGGAGCAATAGGAATAGACAGAACTCCAAAAAAAGTAGGAGAAGAGCGTCCATCAATGGTACAAGCAATGGCAAATCTTTTTACAGAAAATAAAAAACTAGCTGTTGTTTTTACACCTGAAGCGACACGCAATAAAGTAACAGAATGGAAAATGGGCTTTTATCATGCTGCTAAATTAGCCAATGTACCAATTGCACTTGGTTACTTGGATTACAAAAAAAGAGAAGCAGGAGTTACAAAATTAGTCTTGCCAACTGATGATATGGAAGCTGATTTGAAAAAAATAATGGATTTTTACAAAGATAAAATAGGTAAGTTTCCAGAAAAATTTTCAGTTGATTTGAGGTATGTCTAGTTTCTAAGTTTGCTCAAACTTTTATAAAAAAATCCTTATCAATAACTAACTATTGATAAGGATTTGAAAAATTATTTTTTGTTTACCATAGCAGATTTAGCTTGGTCTGTGGGCAAAATCAAGACATCAGCAATATTGACGTGAGCAGGTCTACTGACTACAAAATAAATTAGTTCTGCTATATCTTGTGCTGTGAGTGGCGTATAGTTTTGATACACTTTTTCAGCTCTTTCTTCATCGTTTTTAAAACGAACCTTCGAAAATTCTGTTTCTACTAATCCTGGTTTTACTTCACTTACTTTGATATTTTCTTTTAGTAAATCAATTCTCATGCTTTCGCTAAGCATCGCAACGGCTGATTTGGTGGCACAATACACATTTCCATTTGCGTACGAATCAATCCCAGCAATCGAACCGATATTTATAATCTGTCCTTTGTTTTTTTCTGACCTTGTTTCATTTAATAATTTTGGTAAAATTGCTCTTGTTACATACAAAAGTCCTTTTATGTTTAGGTCAATCATTGCATCCCAATCATCTAAATTTCCTTCCTGAATAGGAGAAAGTCCGTGTGCATTTCCTGCATTATTGATAAGAATATCAATCTTTTGAAAATCTTTTCCTAGAGAATCAACTGCTTTTTTTACTTCTTCTCTATTACTGACATCAAAAGCAAGTGTCTTTACTTTTACTTTTTGAGATAATTCTTTTTCTAGTTCTTGAAGCCTTTCAGTTCTTCTTCCACAAAGAATAAGGTCAATATTATTATCTGCAAAAATATGTGCTGTGGCAAGTCCAATTCCTGAAGTTGCGCCTGTGATGAATGCGAGCATAATGAAATTACGAATTAAAGATTAAAAATTACGGCAAATTAATTACAATTTACAAATAAAAATGTACAATGCTTTTTCAATTGCTTACTTTTTTGTTGCAATTAATTCTCAACACTCATAATTTTTAATTCGTAATTCGCAATTAGTTTTTCGGTTTGATTTTCTCTGCTAAAAGATACAAAACAGCCATTCTGATAGCCACACCATTTTCCACTTGGTTGAGAATAATAGAATGCTCAGAATCAGCTACATCGCTATCAATTTCTACACCTCTATTGATAGGGCCTGGGTGCATAATAACAATTTCTTTATTGAGAGAATCCAATAATTCCTTATTTATGCCGTAATAAAGCGAATATTCACGCAGAGAAGGAATATTTTTGACATCCTGTCTTTCTAGCTGAATACGCAAAACATTTGCAACATCACACCATTCTAAGGTTTCTCTGAGATTATAACTCACTTTTACACCTAATTGATTTATAAATTTTGGAATAAGTGTAGGCATCCCACAAAGCATCACTTCTGCACCCAATTTTTGAAGTGCAAAAATATTCGAAAGAGCTACTCTTGAATGCGAAATATCTCCGATAATAGCTACTTTTTTTCCTGCTACTTCACCTAGTTTTTCTCTAATCGAAAAAGTATCTAAAAGTGCTTGTGTTGGATGTTCGTGTGTTCCATCTCCTGCATTTACGATGGCAGCCTTGATATGTTTGGACAAAAAGTGAGGCGCACCTGCACTAGAATGGCGCATCACAATCATATCTACTTTCATTGCCAAAATATTATTAACTGTATCAAGAAGCGTTTCTCCTTTAGAAACAGAACTATTACTTGCTGAAAAATTAACAACATCAGCAGAAAGACGTTTTTGAGCTAGTTCGAAAGAAATACGAGTACGAGTAGAATTTTCAAAAAAAACATTAGCAATCGTAATATCACGTAAGGAAGGTACTTTTTTGATAGGACGATTAATGACTTCCTTAAACTGCTCTGCCATTTCAAAAATATGCAAAATATCAGCTTGGGTAAGGTCTTTTATTCCTAATAAATGATTGACACTCAGACTCATAAAAACAATTATAAATGATAAATTATGAATGATTAGATTCTTTATAAATTTTGTTACAACCTTCTATTTTAATTTGGTATGTATTGAATTTCTGACTAAATTTAAATAATCTCTCTTACAAGCATACCTCATTTGTGAAACTAAAATCATATAAAATCAAGGGCTAATTATTAATTATAATTAACCCTACAAAAGTATCACAAATTTATAAGCCTTAAAAATGAATCTATTAAAAAAATTAGATTCATCAAGTCAATTTCAGTGGATTTTTTCAATAGAAAAGTAAAAATTCAAAAAATAAAATGATTATTTTTTATTAAATTTAGAATTCTTTGTATAGTAATAGTTTTATTACTAATTTATCAGAACAATCTTAACTATAAACTTTCTGTCAAAATCTGCCCCTAAATTAATGCAAACGCAAAAACCTATTCTATTTACAGGAGCTTTTTGTTCACAACAAGAATGGATAGACACTATTTTGTCTACTTTTCCTTCTATGCGTTATCTTCCTTATTTTTTTTCTCCTAAAAGTGAAACAAGAAGTGTTTTTTCTTTTGAAAGTGAATATCCTTATATAGACCCTAAAAATGACAATTCCTATGCATCTTTTATGACTGAATTTATAAGTCCTAAAATAGAGCAAGAAAACCCAAAAGGAGCATTTAGTAGTAGTTTTAAACAACTTTATCATCGTTTTGTAGATAAATATCAAATCAGTAAAGAAACTAAAAAAGAAGTTCGTCCACTTATTTATGATAAACATGGTTTTTTTTTAGCAGAATGGTTATACAAACACTATCGAACTGATGTAGTAATTTTGATTCAGCATCCTTTAAGTTTTGTATATAATTGGATAGAAAACAAGAAAAATACAGATATTGATATATTATTTTCTCCAAAAATTGCTACCTACGCACCAAATATTTTAGAACGTATAGCTTTAGAAAAACAAGAAAATAGATTTGAATCTCTTCAAGAATGGGAAAAAGCAGTAAGAATTTGGCTTGTTTTTGCAGAAACTATATTATATTATCAACTCAATTATCCAGATTGGTTGTTTTTTAGATATGAAGATTTTAGAGAAACTCCAGAACGAACCGTTACAGATATTTGTGATATGCTGGATTTAGATTATACAACAGAATTTTTGAACAAATTTAAAGAAACTAAGCAAGTTCGTAGTCAAGATGCAGAGCAAATAGATGCAGATTATATCAAGGCATTAATCAATGAAACACAAGAGTATTTAACTCATTTTTATCCTAGAAATATTATAGGAAAAAGCATGTTTAGATAACTAGAATTAAAAAATAAATTTCAGGCTAATAAAAAAGCAGCTTAATTATTATCAAGCTGCTTTTTTGTTTTATAATCTAAATTGGGCAGAAACACGAATTCCCCATTTACTGACATCATCTTTATCTAAATAAGTGAGACGATGAACGGCTTGTACTCTCACAAACCTAAAAATATTACTCACTCCATAACTTACCTCTGCGTAAGGTGTCGCTCCCAAACTTCCAAACTTAGGAACAGGAACTCCATTTGAATCTGTATCAGGTATCAAATCAATATTTTTCTGACTTACATTTCCAACTAACATATTTCCTTCTACAAAAGTTCTCCATTTGAGTCTTCTCATCAATGGAATTCTATTCAATAAAAACCCATTAAAATCGTGGATAACATTGATTGAAGCATATTTATCACTTACAAACTCAAAGTAGTTCATCAAATTGAATGAAAGTTGATTATAAAAAGGTGTTTCATTGCCCAAATGCGACTCTAAAAGTGGATAAGGAAGTGTAGAAGGCGTAAAACCAGCACTAATAAAATAGTCTGTACGTCCAAAAATACCCAAACGAAATGAGTGTTCTAAACGAGTAGAAAACTTATGGTATTCCAAATCTCCTCCTAAAAAGTCTCCTAAACCTCTAATATAACGAAATTTAAAAACAGGATAATTGCTATTAATCACAACTCTAGCCATTTCACCATTGATATAACGCTCTTTGAAACCAATTCTGACTTCAGCCATTACTTCAGAAACTGTAAAATTTCTACGTCGAATTTCTGGATTTTCTGGGTCAAAAAACTCAAAGTTAAATAAAGGGTCATAATCTTGATTTCGATAAGTAATTTTTGAGGTAATACCTTTTACAATATCTGTCTGAATATCAATACTGCTTTGTCTGTGATAAAAAGGACGATTTCTATCTAAAGTTCCCCAACGGCTAAAAGCCAAAAATAGATAGTTATCACTAGAACGAAAATCTTCATTAAATAAGGCAACTTGTTGTAGGTCATATTGATGAGATACACTAATGACTGTCCAAGGAGTTCGATTAGCAATATATCTTACTTTGCCTCTATATTTCCATTTTTCATCGCCAAAACCATATCCAATACCTGTAGAAAATTGAAACTTTTTACTAAAATCTGCATTTGTTCGTACATTAAAAAATAAACGATGTCCTTCAATATTATTATTTGAATAGAAAGTCAGAAGCGTTCCAATGTCTACTTTGCCAATATCTTTGTATCCATTGATAAGTAAATCAGCAATTTCGATATAACTTTTTACCATCGGTAAATTACTAATCGTATCAATCATTGCATAAACTGTCTGTTCACTTGCTGTAAGCGAATCGTGTCTGTTTTTTTGCCAAAAATCATCTGTAGAATTATTGACTTCTTCATCTACAACAATAGCATCTTTATAAAACTTGATGTCTCTAGGTTTATTGATTACAATATTTTCTGCTGAACTATACGACTTTAAAAGCATTCCAGCCCATTGGTCATTTATCTGACCTACATCAACTAAAATACGTGTTTTGACAGGAAGCCAAGCTGTTTCTTTGTCTTCTTCAATTCGCTTTAAATCTTGTTGAATTTTTATTTTTTCAATAAAGTTGAGGTTTGCTGCTTTTGGAACAGTTACATCAATGCGCTTTAAAGCAAAAGTAGAGTCATCTGTTATCCACATTGTACCTGTAAAGGCTAAATCTTCTTTTCGTTTGGGTTGAAAATCAATACGATAACACCAAATATCATCAATTTCGGTGCGTTCTTGTAATTCATAATCATAAAACAACCTCCAACTTTCAGAAATGGGAGAAACAAAATCTTTTCCTGCAATCTGAATCCAACTTTCATAAAAATTATAATCTTGAAAAGAAGAACCTACAAGTTGTGAGACAATACTTCCATCATCTACACCAACACCTTTAATACGTGTTTTTTCTATTTCTTCTTTTCTTTTAATTGGACTATCTCTATAATAATATTTAGAAATAGTTTCTGAAATAAATAGTGGCAAAATTGGCTTTCCATCTTCTCCTGCTAAATTTTCGACACTATCAACTACTCCAATAATTTGTTTAACCAGCTTTTTTTCTTTGAATTTATCAGAAATATTATCTACATCAAGTTCTACTTTCGAATAAGCATCATATTCATAAGCAGAAAGACGACGTTTGTCATTTTCAGATTTATGGTCTAACAAACCTCTTAAATATTCCCAAGCAGGATTTTCTCGTTTCCCAGAAGTAACCACAATTGCTTTTAGAGTTTCTTCAGAAGAAGCAAGCTGATAATCAATATTTTGAGTAGCTCCTTTTTTAACTGCTTTTTTTCTAGTTTGATAACTTACATACGAAACCACAAGCGAATCAGTAGCTTTATCGGTTTCTATTTTATAAAATCCATCAAAATCTGTGGTTGTTCCTATGGTTGTTCCATCAAAATAAACATTTGCAAAAGGGACTCCATCACCTGTTTCGGCATCAGTAACTTTTCCTGTAACAACCGTTTTTTGAGAAAAAGCAGAAAAACCAATTAATAATAAACTAAAAAGCAAGAAAGTTCTAAGTAAGAAAACCTTGGGGAATAAATTTCTTTTTTCAGAAAAAACAAAGTAAAAAACAGTATTCATAAGATAGTAGAGAGAAAAGGTAAAATAAGATTGCAAAAATACAATTTCTTTTTTTAATTAAGATAAAGTAATTTTATATTGAATTTAGATTTTAGAGTGCAATGTTTGAGTGTGATAAGAGTTATAGAACGATAAAGTGATTTTAGAAGTTTTTGATAATGTCATTTATTTTTTCTAGTAACTTAGTTTGCATTAAATTTGTCTTAACAAATCTATTACAAATTTAGATATAGATAAAAACACTAAATTTGTATTTACATTGTTAAATGTATAAAACTAATTTTGTATTAGGTAAAAAATCTGATAAATAATAGTTATATTCATATAAACTGCTAGTTTATATTTTCGGCTGTTGAATTAGGAAAAATTATGAACTACCAAAGCAGTGAAGCCAATTACGATTGTAATTTATTCAAATGACTATCTTAATTAACTCCTATTACTAAAAAGTCAAAATACTATTATTTTTAGAATATCTGTTCAAAATTAGACGTATTTTTTTTAATAAACACCTATCCAATTTCTAAAAGACCTAGTAAGGTTGTTTTAGATACTACTTACTATTTCAACCAAAATGAAAACTTTTATTCTCAAAACAACTTTTTTATTCTTCTTTACATTTCTTTTCGTCATTAATTTTGCTTTTGCTCAAAATGATTCTACTAATTTAGAAATTGTAATTACAGAAGATAATTATGAGCAAGATTCAATAATAGATGTACAAGATTTGAATGAAGCAATTGTAATTGCAGACTCTACCATTTCGCCAACAGACTCTACTCGTAAGCTCATTCGCCCTACTAAAAGTTTAGCACAACTTGAATCTGAATACGCACCTTATGCTGTAACTGCTGCAAATGTTAGTAATTTTGAACCTAATGAATTAGAACAACGTTTTTTAGCCATCAAAGATATTCGTGCTCATTTACGTCTGAATATCCGTTGGAGGTCAGCTTATGGTGCAACGGAAGAAGACTTGAAAGGAGAAAATGAACTCATGAATAAAATGCGTATAGCTATGGCTTTTGCAGAAATTAATGCGAAAGAAGAACGAAAACGACGTTCTGATTCAGCTATAAAAAATTTATTGAATACTGATCCAGAAGATATGTATGATAAAGAAACATTGAAATTCAATAATCCAGATTTAATAAATACACTAAAAGAAAATATTTTTTATAGCTCTAGAATGCCTGATTTTAACTCTGTTGCACTTGGAACAGTTCTTCCAAACTGCCAAAAATTTGGTTTTCCTCCTAATACACGAGCAACAGGTTACCGTTTAGGAATTGGCGACCATACAGACAAATACAACTTACTTATTTTGAGACTACACACAGGAGAAATAAAAGCTTTTTTATGGGACGATGTATATGCTAAAATTGTTGATGTGATGTGATTGGGAATAAAATTGTTTTTAAATGAATTGCTTTAAAACTTGCACTTTTCTTATTGTCTTCCTCTTTTTGAGTGCATCTATTTATGCTCAGATGGATGAAAAATTTTATTTTCCAAACAAAGATTGGATAGATTTTGATTCTATAAAGCATGATAAATTCTTTCATCAAGTAGAACAAGATACCATTACCTCTTATTTGTTGTATCCAAAACAGGAAAAAGTTAAAGCAACCCTACTCTATTTTCATGGAAACGGTGGCAATGTTTCCAATTATATAAAATACGTAGAACCACTTTTAGAAAGTGGTTTTCAAGTATTTATGGTGGATTTTAGAGGATACGGCAAATCAACAGGAACACCTACACATCTAAATATACTTTCGGATGGAAAAGTATTTTTTGACTTTGCTTTAAAACAAAAAAGCCTTAAATCACAAAAAATTATTATCTGTGGAGTGTCAATAGGAAGTCAGATTGCAACTTATATCGCTAAAGAAAATGAGTCTAAAATCTCAGGGCTTATACTAGATAGTGGCATCAGCTCAATAACAGATATTGCACTTTCTTATGTTACCAAAGAAAGACACAATTTTATCAAAAAAACACTCAAAATTCCATATAATTCAAAGGAAGATATAAAATCTTTAGAAAAAATTAAAGTATTATTTATCCATTCTAAAGAAGACAAAGTCGTTCCATTTAAGCACTATCAACAAGTCAAACAAAACTGTACAGCTCCAAATCAATCTTTGATTTATACAGGAGAACATATTATGTGTCCTATTCTAATTCCTCAAAAATATATTGAAGCTATAAATGAATTATTAGACGATTAATCTTATATTTTTGCAAAGAAATGACAAGTGAAGACAACAACTACCTACTTTATTTTATCATAATCGTAGTGATATTCAACTCCATCTATTTCTTGAAGTTCCTTTACTGTTAAGAACGTCTCTTCTCCATAGTAATTAGAATATGAACGGTCAAATTGAAGAATTTTAAATCTTGTTTGTTGATTCTTAGTATTGAGAAGATAACCATCTTTCATAGTAAACTCTTTTAAGCTAAAATTGATATTCCTTGGCACATGATCAAGAAACCCATCAGAAATAACCCAAGTTTGAGAAGCTCCATCTCCTATAATTTTTAATTCCCACTTGCCTAAAATACATTTTTCATTAAAACCTTTTAATTTCAAGTTAGACAACGTTAATGAATCATAGGCTTTTCTAACATAGTATTTTGATTCATCATAATTTTCAGCACCAAAAATCACAAGAGTATCATTTTTAATCTGTATCTTTTTTCTCTCAATGTATAATCTGTCTTTTGTACTGAAGAATATTGAATCATTTTTAAGATAAACATCTTCAAAATAATTTTGCATTGTCCAGCTACACGGATAATCTAATCTCCACGCTTTTCTATCAGAGAGAAGTAAATCACAATATTTGGGGAATACAACTTCTCCATCACTATTTCTTTCCTCACGCACACATGACCAAAGTCCTTCATATTTTGCAAACTCATTTTTTTGAAAGTCATCATCTAAAAACACAGAATCAGATAAAAAAACCTTCTTTTCCTTCCACTCATTTTTTTGAACTGTAGTAGAACAAGACAACAAAAAAATAGTCAATATGATGCACGAATACTTCATAATACTGATTATTTATAAATTACTATATCAAACTACTTCTTACGAAAAACAAATCCTACAAAGCTTCTATCATTTGCCCAAAATTCTTGTATTTTATCAAACTTTTGAGGGTTTTCTAAGAAGAATTTATAATTAAGCATGGCTTTATTTTGCTCTGGACGATATGAATAATGAGAATCCCAAAAGATAAGACCATTTTTTGGAAGCTCTGCAACCGTCGTAGAGTCTATTGATTTTGGCGTAATATCAAAACTTTCAGGTATTTCATCTAAGTAATAATAGAAAAGCTGATGATTGACCAAAATAGGTGTTTGTCCATATTGTTCAGTAAAATTCTCATACCATTTTGCCATACTTTTTACATTCGAATCTTCTTCAGAAAGTGGTTTTGGTTTGAGGGTAATGAGTGCCATAAAAATTGCAAAAACAGCAAAAGCAATTCTTACTTGAGAAAATGAAAGTCCAATAATTAGAATGATAATCGCTCCCACTACAGCGATTAAAGGTGCGAAATAGCGTTCTACTTGGAACTCTCTTCCTGCTTGTGCCATTCGTGCAGCATAATCAGCATCCAAAAGCATAATCTGATTATCAGGATAAGTCATATAAATTCCTACCAAAAGAGCCATCGGAATAAGCGAATAAATCACTTTCCATGCATCTTTCGTATTTCTGTATTCTTCCACAGCCAAGGCAGCCAAAACACTAAAAAGAGGTGCTACAATAATCAAATAACGCAAATTTCCAGCCGTTGCAGGACCAATTGGAACAGATTGAATATTAAAAACACAATACATTAAAAAGTAAAGTGTTGGTAAAATGGCTACTGTAATATGTGGTATTTTCTTTTGAAATGCTTTTAAAGTAAAATAAGCAACTATCAACGTAATCACAATTCCACCATAAACAGTTGCAGACATCAAGAAGTAATGTTCAAAACCCTGTCTTGGATATTGGTCACCTATTTCACTACTGGTTTTCAAAACTTGATTGAGCAGATATAGAAAATCTCCTGTAATAGTAAAACCCCAAAAATTATGTATGAGAGGAAAAACTCCTGTCAGAAGAGCAGGAAGCCATTGTTTTTTGTAAAGCAAAAAGAAAAAATAAAGAGCCAAAAAGGGATAAAATTCTTGTCGGATAAAGACGATATAAGAAGCAGCCAAAGCAGCAAACGCATATTTTTTATCTTCATTGAGATAAACAGCCAAAATCAAAATAAAGGCAGCCAACAGTTCAGAGTAATTACGAAAAGAAAGACCAATCCAAAATGGTTGAGTAAGCAAGAAAATAAGAGCCAAAGCAGGAATCTTGACATTAATTTTTTGAGCTAATTTGAAGGCAAAGAACCCAGAAAAAGCAGCCAAAAGACAATTAAAAAAAGTAACAAAATGAACACCCAAAAGTGAAGGCAAGGCATAAACGAGTTTAAACCCAGGTTTTTCCCAGTTGCTAAGAATTCGGTTTGGATTAAACCAAAAACGCTTCATAGAAACATAATGAACAGCTTCATCTTGCTGATAAAATCCTTCTGAAACAAACGAAAAGGCAAAATACAGACACGCTGCAACAAGCGTTAGAATAAGAGCTAGTTTTGTAGAAATAGGAGAAAAAAGAACATTACTATCGTCTATTATAGCTTCTGTTTGTCTGTTTTGAGTTGTTTTTTTTGAATTTAGATTTGAAACAGGTTGAGTTTCTTTATTAGAAATTATTTTTGCCTTAGATTTTTTCTTTGCCATTTTCTGCTAATTATTTTGTGATATACTTCTTACAAAGGTCTATATTCTGTTTCAAAATTACTATAAAAAATAACTTTAATTTTATTTTACGTAAAAAAACACATCTTCAAAAAACAACCTAACTTATTAAAAATCAACACCTTAAATCATTATAAGGATTGTATATTGAAAAATAACTTAAAAAATAATGGAGCATTAAGCAGCATAATTATAGAAAGTTCACTCTTTATAGATAGAATATCAAACCTTTTAATTTTTTAAATTATGCAAACATTCAGAAAAATTCATTCAAAGCTCTCTTTAGTAGCTTTATTATTTTTAAGTATAACACTTATCAGTTCTTGTGATACTTCTAAAGATGACATCTTACCAGAAGACAAACCTCAAGAAATTGATAAAGAGAAAAAAATCTATACTGGTTCAGACTTATCTTCTTATACAATAGATTTACCTCGTGTTCTTGGTATATCCAAACTAAGTGACTTAAAACTTACAACTCCTCCTAGTTTTGGTAGTGTCTCAATCATAAAAGAAGGCATTGTATTATACAAAGCTAATGAGAGAAATAACCCTAGAAGTGACCAATTTGGCTACCAAATCAATGGACAAGACGGAATTCTCAAAATTGAATATAATCCAGACTCTACTGGCTGTGAAACTAAATCAGATTATTATGTAACAACAGAAAATACATCTATCGATGCTTATTTTTTAAATAATGACTTTGAGTGCATGTATGATAGCTTGGGAGGAGATAGCAGTACTATACAAATCACATCTATTGAAGTAGATAACCAAGATTTACGCAATCCAAATCAAACAGTAGATTTTGTATTTTACTCTAGCAATAGATACTTAACCTATACACCTCCTACCAACTTTACAGGTTTTCAAGAGTGTTTGTATACTGTTTATACAGATGATAACCGTGTGTTCACAAGTACTATTACTTTTGAGGTATTAGCAGACATAGATTCTACTGGAGAAGGAGATACAACTTGTATATTTCTTGCTGATGACATTTATAGTTTAGAAGATTTACCAAATTTTATAGCTCAAGATGCCGTTAATGCAACATACATTAATGACTCTATAAATACTGACAGCACTACAATACAACCTCTTTACAACACTTATTGGGTAGAAGACAGTCTTAATAATGAGTTTATAGAAGGGGAGTTATATGTTTATGTTCCTTATATAGAAAATGATTATTTATGTAATCCTTCTGAGTGGGATTTGACAGTAGATTGGAATGGGATTGTAGGAGGAGTACAAATTTTTGAAGGTAATTATAACCCTGTATTTTTTGTACCTACACCTCCTTTACAACAAACTCCTGAATTAAGGTTTTACTATACATTTAGAAATCGAATAACTGACCAAGAACAGACAGCCGAAATCATTATTAGGCAGTAAATAAAATATTATCTCAATCAAAACAGCATTACTTTGTAGTGCTGTTATTGTCGTTTGTAATGGTTTGATGTTCTAGCTTACCATTATATAGCAAATACTATTCAATATCTATGTCAGAGAAAGAAATATTTTCAGGTTGTTTGAAAGGTTCTCGTCCTGCTCAAGAAGCTCTATATAGGCTTTATGCAGGAAAGGTAATGACAACTTGTATGCGTTATGCTAAAAGCAGGGAAGAAGCTGAAGACATGCTGCAAGAAGTTTTTCTAATTGTTTTTAAGAAAATCAATCAAGTCAAAAAATTTGAAGCTCTTGGAGGTTGGATAAGACAAGTAGCTGTACATAAAGCCATTGATATTTATCATAAGCAAAAAAAGCACTTTGGACATCTCTCTGATGAAGCACTTATCTACGAGTCTGACACACAAGATACTGCGCTTGATATGCTTTCTGCTGAAGAACTTATCAGTTTAATTAGAGAATTACCTCAAGGCTATCAAATAGTATTCAATTTGTATATCATAGAAGGATACAAACATGAAGATATTGCCAAATTATTAGGCATATCAGAAAGCACTTCACGTTCACAGCTTACAAAAGCCAAACAAACATTACGAAAAATGTTGGCAACTAACTATAAAATCACTCAATATATACGCTAAAAACATTTTTGTTTTATGGAAAACAATATACACAACTCTCAAAATGATTCTGAATGGAAAAACAGCTTTTCCAAGCTCAATGAATGGGAATCTCTACCTCCTCTTGATGGCTGGGACAAAATTTCGGAGCAATTAGATAAACCTTCAAAACCAAAATTTCTCTACTGGTTTTTAGCTTTAAGTTTGATTTTAATTTCAAGTCTTTGCATTGGATTTTATTTTATTTCATCTGAAAATGATATATATTCTTCCGACTTTGCTTTCAATACTACAAACCAAAGAGCAGAAAAAGAACCAAACAAAACTTCTGATATAGAAAAATCAGATACTAATTTTCCCACAGAAAACTCAACCATTCAGTCTGATATAAATAAAAACACAAAGTCTAATTTATCAGAAAATCAGATTAATAATTCTATATCTAATACAAAAAAATCATTATCAAATCAAACTACTTCATCTAAAGTTATTACAAAATCTTCTCACTTTTCTCAAAAAGCAATTACACAAGAAAACATCAGCAGCAATATTGTTTTGACAACTGACTTAAATAATGATGATGAAAATAACGAGGTAGTGAACCTAAGCCAAGAAAATTTGCAAGAAACACAATCAGAAATGACTGCCGTTACTCAAGAGGACAAAAAAATGATATTTGTATTAGAAAAAAAGTCTCTTGGAGAAATCAAAATAAATGCAGATCCATTTTTTGAAATGCAAATAGACTCTATCAAAATTGTATCAAATGATAATAAAAAAGATAGTTTAAACAAAGAATCAAGTATGGTTTCAAAATGGAAAATTGCATCTTATACAGGCTTCGGAATGACGTACAAACATTTTACAGCAAATCCAAATGACAAACATTATGTAAAAATGCTTAATGAAAAACAAACTCTCAGTGAGCGTCAGAGTCTTACATTTGGTTTTATGGCAGAAAGAAAATTATCTCAAAAATGGAATTTACATACTGATATAGGTATTTTGAAATGGAAAAATACAGTGAAGCATCAATTTGGAGGAAATTATTATTCTCCACCAACTAACTATATAGCCACCAAAATTTCTACAAATCATGTATCTATACAGCCTATTTATGGAAATAGAGATAGCCTACAAACACAAACTATAAATTATGAAAGCACTTATTTTAAAGTAGATTTGGGAATGTCTTATTCTTTATTCCAATCTAAAAAATGGAAACATCAAATAGGAGTAAAAACAGGACTTTTGTTACTTACAAATGAAACTACCAATTATGAGATTTATGAAAATACAGCTCAATTTCCAAGTGCAAAACAGATAATTCCATTCTTTGCAGGTTTCCATCAAAGTCATTATCAACTAACTAATCATTGGGGGATTTTTGGAGAAAGCTCATTGAAATATTTGCCTAATTCAGTTGGAGATAAAAATACAATTTGGCAAATGCGTTTTTATCAAATAAATCTGCATCTAGGAGTTTTTTATAAATTCTGATTGTCGTCGGTGGGAAGACTGACAACGGCTATAACCTCTTGTTGTTGGTGTCACACCAACGACAGAATGCAAAAATTGTCAGAGAACCTTTAAAAACGCATCATAAAAAAAGCCTTTTTCGTTTGAAAAAGGCTTTTTTAGTCTAAAATCTAAATGAGAGGGGGCTTTCTGACAAGATTTATTTTTTATTCTCTGCTAAAGTCTAATGTATCAATTCTGTAACCATTAGCTGTTGATTTAACCAAAATATAAACTCTGAATGTATTTCCATTTGTCGCTGTATATTTTCCTATTACATATTTTAGTCCTTCTTTTGAAGCTCCTTTATGAATATATTCAAATTGTTTGGCTGGATTTTTTGTAAAGAAATCTTTCAATACAAATTCAGCTTGAGACTGACTGTATGTAGCTTTTTGGTCGCCAAGTCCTATTTCGATAGCCTCATGGCAAAGTTTTACTAATTCTTTAGTTGAGCCTGCACCAATAGCCGTTTTGGCTGTATTTATGACTTCATCTTCTGTTTGTGCAAAAGTTGGAGAAGCTGAAAAAACTCCCCAAACCAATCCAAAAGTTATCCAAAGAAAAAATAATGATTTCATAATTGTAAATGTTTTGTAGAGTTTTTTGATAGAATAGTTTGTATAATTATTTTAAGTTCTTTTTTTGTGTAAGAGTTACAAAGATACTATTTATAAATTCTAATGTAATAATTGTTTTTTTGAGTAGAAAGAGAGAAGTAACCTAACTATTCTACTCTTAATACAAAGATTTGCCAAAATAGTGCCAACAAAAAGAATATCTTATATTCTTACTATTTATTCCTACTTCCATAAAAAGTATTTCTGCTTTACCATATATTTATTTTTTAGTTAAAAAACAACATTTCATTTTTAACGCCTTTTATTAGTTTATTGTTCTTGTATAAGTCTAAGTTTTGTGTAAATTAGCCACTTCAAAATCCTATTATTTTTTTTAGATATTCAGAAAGTCTATATTATTTTTCCAATTTATTTATTGCCATTATGAAAAAAATCTCTATTGCTTTGTTTGCTCTTGTATTGATAGCTATGGGTGTTTTTGTTGTTTATTATTTTATCAATCAAGAAGAAGATGTACAAGAAGATGTAGAATTGGTTTCTCCAAAGATGGATTCGATTATCAAAAAAACAGTGGCTACAGGCGCAATTGTACCACTTAAAGAAGTAGCTGTAAAACCTGCCGTTTCTGGAATTATAGACAAATTATTTTTTGAAGCAGGGCAAGAAGTAAAAGTAGGTGATGTAATTGCTAAAATAAAAGTAATTCCAAATATGACTAATCTTACCAATGTTCAGAACAATTTGGAACAAGCTCGGCTTACTTTGGATATGCGTGAGCGTGAAATGAAAAGACAAAAACAGCTTTTTGATGATGGCGTAATTGCAGAACGTGAATACATGAGTGCAAAAGATGATTATGATTTGGCAAAAAATCAAGTAAGCGCAGCTTCTGAAAGTTTGATTATTGTCAGAGAAGGAACTTCTAGCCGTTCTTCTAGCACTACAACACTCGTAAAAGCAACCACAAGTGGAATTATTTTAGATGTTCCTGTAAAAGAAGGCGCAAATGTAATTGAAAGTAATACTTTTAATGAAGGAACAACAATTGCAACAATTGCAGATTTAACGGATATGATTTTTGAAGGAAAAGTAGATGAAGCTGAAGTAGGAAAATTAAAAAAAGGAATGGATTTGGTCTTGACAATTGGAGCGATAGACAATGAGAAATTTGATGCAAAACTAGATTTTATTGCCCCAAAAGGAATAGAAGAAGAGGGCGCAATCAAGTTTCCTATTAAAGCAGATGTTCAACTCAAAGAAAATCAATTTGTGCGTGCAGGATATAGTGCCAATGCTGATATTGTTTTAGAAAGAAAAGATAATGTTTTGGTTATTGAAGAAGCATGGTTACAGTCGGCTGACAAAAACAAAGAAAAAGAAGAAAGCAAAAATAAAGCGAATGGCAAAAAGTCTGATAAAAAAGAGGTAAAACAAGATTCTACTAAAACAGAAGGCAAATCTTCAAATCCAAAATCTGATGCACTTTATGTAGAAGTCCAAACAAGTGATAATGTTTTTGAGAAACGTTATCTAACTTTAGGACTTTCTGACGGAATAAATATTGAGGTTTTGAAAGGACTTAAACTAGAAGATAAGATTAAAAAGCCAAATTAATTTTGAGAAAAATAGATTTTTTACCTCCTTCTATTTTTGTAGTTAATGATTAACCATTTTTTTATAGTAATTTGGTACTTTAATGGTTTTTTGAGAGTGTTATCAAAAATACTCAACAATTCTTTTTTATTTTGTACTTTTTATTTTGACTTTTTATTTTGAAGAGAGTAGCCATACACAGTAAAGACATTGCAGAGAGTAAACTTTTTTTTGTAAAACAAATTTTTACAGAATTAGAAAACTATGGAGTAGAGATTGTCATTTCAAAAGATTTTGATAGGCTGCTTCATTCTATTAATTTCCGTCCTAATATTGTCGGTACTTTTTCAGCTCCTCATCACCTTTCTGGTGTAGATTTAATGCTAAGTGTGGGTGGTGATGGTACTTTTTTGGAAGCTGCCACTATCGTACAACATCAAAACGTTCCTATTTTAGGAATAAATACAGGACGTTTAGGATTTTTGGCAACAACTTCAAAAGAGCAAATTCATAGTGCATTAGAAAGCCTAATGGCAGGACATTATACACTAGATGAACGTATTTTATTAGAATTAGAAGCTGACCGAGATTTATTTAAAGGTGTAAATATTGCTCTCAACGAATTTGCAATTATGAAGCGAGATTCTTCATCTATGATTGTGGTTCATACCTATATTGATGGCGAATATCTGAATTCTTATTGGGCAGATGGTTTGATTGTCGCTACACCTACTGGTTCGACAGGATATTCTTTGAGTGTTGGAGGTCCTGTGGTTGTTCCTCAATCCAATAATTTTGTAATTGCTCCTGTTAGTCCTCATAATTTGAATGTACGTCCTCTGATTGTTCCAACAGAAAGTGTAATTGCTTTTGAGATAGAAGGACGCAGCAAAAACTTCTTGGTTTCTTTAGATTCTCGTTCAAGAAAAGTAGATAATACAATCCAAATGGCAGTCCGAAAATGCAATTATACTTGCAAAATGATTCGTTTGGATGGTGATAGTTTCCTCAAAACACTTCGTGAGAAACTCAACTGGGGAATGGATATTCGAAATTATTTGAATCGATATTAAGAGAAATGATGAATTGTGAATTATGAATATAAATCGCTATTTACTCCCTGCTGTTTTCGATGTCTCACCGACGACCTACAAACAACCAACTTCAATATTTAAAATCCACTTACAAACTCAATTACGTTTTCTAAAATCTGTTTTCCTTCATTCAAATCTACTTTGTTTTTTCTCAAATATTTTAAAGCAAATTCTAAAAATGATTTTTGATTTATTTGAAAACTCTTGATTTTATCAAAATCTAAGTCTGTTTCAGACTGTAAAAAAGTAGTTTTGTCGTACCAAATGGTATTTTCTTTCACAAACCAAGTTTTAGAAAATTGCTTAGTTTTACTTATTTTTTCTTCAAAAACCTCTACAATCTCAAACTCAATTTTGTTACTAGTTGGAGTTAGGTATTTTTGTAAAAGAAACTCTCCTTGATTGGCAAAATGATGAAAATCTTTATAAATCGGAATGCGTGGAGCTTCATTTTTTAGTTCTTCTTTGTATTTAGATTTAAAAATATCACGCTGCCAAACGGCAAAAATATAACCTAGAATAAGTTTATTAGTGATATTTTCTTCCGTAGGAACTACAAAATTATTGGCTTCTTCTGCTTCTAGTTTTTCCCAATAACTTTCTATAAAATCAATGGCTTTTTCTGATTCTTGGAAATAATTTCTTAGCGTTTCGAAACTTTCTTTATTTCGTGCTGCTTTATTTTCTAATCTTTCAAAAGTTCGTTTTGTGTTTGTAAAAACTCGTTTGATTTGCTCAAATTGTATGTACGTATTTGTTTCTGGATGATGCAAATTTTTTTTCAACTCTTTTGTCATTTTGCTTTCATCTTTATCTATTATATTAAACAAAGCTCGTAATTCAAAGGCTAATTCCTGATTGACTTGCAAAAATTCAAATTCGGATAAGTCAAATAAAGTTTGAATAGCTTCTTCTACTTTTTCAATTCGTTTTTCAAAAGCTGCTGCATAGCCTCTTCTAAATTTATGAAGTGTATTTTTTGAAAAATTGATTTTTTTCTTGATTCCATTTTCAGTTTTTTCATAAATATAAAAAGGAAAAATATACGCATTTGTTAAAATATCATTCAAAAAACTAGGTGGAATTGGCTTATCAGTTGCCCAAACTTCACCTCCAGTTGAAGTATTTGTCCAAAAAATAAGAATATTTTCACCTTGCTTTCGATTTGGAAAAATTTTATCTAAATCATAAAAGTTTTCAAAAACACTTTTTTCATAATACCAAAAGCCTTCCTCAAAAACAGAAATTTGAGTTTCGACTAAATTCTTCTCATCAAATTCTAATAGCTTACTTTCTGTTTTGTGATTTATTTTTCCTTCAACTTTTTTCTCAATCTTTTCTTCAATCACTTTTATAGTATCTTTTTCAAAAAGTGTATTTGTTGCCAGTTTGGAAACCAAGACGGTTTTCTTTTTTTCTAATTTACTCTTTTCTTGTTCTTCTGATTTTATAATTTGCTGATTGTAATTTTGAACAAACTCTTTTACTTTGATTTTCAGATTATTTTCTTTTTTAGATTTCAACTTAGTATTTAACTGAACAAAATCTTCCATTTTCTGTGTTGGAATAGCTCTAAAATATATCTTAAAAAGAGAATTTTTGTTTTCTTTTGAAGCAATGACAGGAATAAGTTTTTGATACTCTGACAAAATTGGTTTCGGTTTCCAGCTACCAAGCAGAAAATTAGTCGTAAAATGAATTTTGTCTTTATCTAAGGAATAATAAACTCCTTTTTCTAGCTCTGTTTTCTTATAAAAGAATAGTCCTAAAGTAGTTTCATTTTTAGTTCTAGTTTCATAAATTTCAATTCTTTCAAACCACTCTTGCAACAAACGACGAAGAGAAGAAAGCGATTTTTTCGCTATGAAATCATTCTGATTTTCATTCAAACAAACAAATAAAATTCCATTTTCTGAAAGCGATTTAAAGGCATTTTGAATGGAAGCAAAAAGCTGTTTTTCTTTTTTAGTTAGAGATTGGAAAAGTGAAATTTCTTTTATAGAATGAAAATTTTGAGTATCAGCATTCAAGATAATTAACTCATAATCAATTATTTCTATTCTATTTATAAGTTCTGAATTTTTCGAAAGACCAAAAATCCCCACTTGTGAAATTGGTTTCTTTGCTTCAAATCCAAATTGTGAAGTTTCATTTTGAGTAGAAAAAGCCAAAAGCAAATCGAAAAAACTTTCAAAAGCTCCAAATAGTGTTTTCTTTTTAAACTCTTCACTATTAAACTCCAATGACTTTAAAATTTCATTATCATTGAGCAAAATCCTTTTAGGCTTAATTTGATTTATTTTTTGTTGAATAATTGGAATAAAATCTAGTTTTGCCTTCTGACTTTCAAGATTATGATTCAAAAATTCATTTCGTATTCCATTAAAAATTCCATACAACAAAACTTCGCTTTCCTTTATCTTATTTTTTTGAGAAAAATCATTTACAAAACGCTCTATTTCAAGATAAGAAGCAGGAATTTCTAGTTTATGAGAATTGTTATAAAAGCTAGTTAGAAAATTATTTATTGATTTTAAAATTTCCTGTCTTTGAAAGAATGATTTTTTTAAATTACTTTTTGCATAAATGGTTTTCCAAAACTCAAAAATTGTAATCCATTCAGAAAGCAAATAAATTGAATGTCCACCTTCTTCCAAGAGCTGAATAATAGGCTTTAAATCTTCTTTTTGCTGAGTAGAAAAACCTTTTCGAAACTGATTTTCAATTTCTTTTTTTTGTTTTATAAAATCTTTTTTAACTTGTTCTAAAAGTAGATTTATTTTTTGATAAAACTCTATTGACAAATTATGAATATCTTCTAAAAATTGTATTTCTTCTTTATTAAGCTGCTTATAATCAGCTATTAAAATTGATTTTTGTTGAATAGACGTAATTTTTAAACTCTCTTTTTCTAAATTTTTGTTTACCTCAATTTTTGCCCAAATAACATGATAATTATCCCAAAGCTGCACCAGTGTAGCTGAAAACTGCACTAAATTTAGCGAAGGAAAATAAGTTTTAAAGAAAGGAAATGGAGGAAGATTCATTTTAAAATTTTAACAAAAGAAAAACAAAAACACTGCTTTTTGTAATAAACTTATCGCTTGTAAAAGTGTTTAATATCCAAATAAAATTGTAGATTTAGTAAAAAAATCAAACAAAATTAACTTTTTTTTCTTATAACTGTCTATTTGTCAGTTAGTGAAACAACGGCTTTATTTTAGTAAAAATAAGCATAAACAACAAGACAAATCAAGAAATTATTTACTTAATATACAAAACCATTTTTATATGTTTGATTACAAGAAATTTCATAATACAGACTTTTATCAGCACGCTCACAAAGCACAGGGTATTCCTACAACTACTTTAGAGGGTTATGCCAAACAAAGTATCACAAACTTTACTCCTTATATCATCGAAGAGCGTCAGTTAAATGTTGCTCAAATGGATGTTTTCTCTCGTTTGATGATGGACAGAATTATCTTTTTGGGAGTGCCTATTGATGACCAAGTTGCAAATATTGTAACAGCTCAACTTTTGTTTTTAGAGTCTGCTGATCACGAAAAAGACGTTTTGATGTACTTAAATAGCCCTGGAGGTTCTGTTTATGCAGGTTTGGGTATTTATGACACAATGCAATATATTCGTCCTGATGTAGCTACACTTTGTACTGGTTTGGCTGCTTCTATGGGAGCTGTGTTATTGACGGCTGGACAAAAAGGAAAGCGTACAGCTCTTCCTCATGCTCGTGTAATGATTCACCAGCCATTGGGAGGAATTCAGGGACAAGCATCTGATATTGAGATTACAGCAAAACAAATTTTGATTGTTAAGAAAGAACTAACTCAAATTTTGGCTGATGCAAGTGGAAAAGATTACGAAACAGTTGAAAGAGATGCTGACCGTGATTATTGGATGATTGCACCAGAAGCAAAAGAATACGGCTTAATTGACGAAGTTTTGGAGCGTAAGAAAGACAAATAGTGATTAGTTATTAACTTTTTAATGATTAGTTAGCAAAGGCATTATATTCTATTTTCTTTAGAATGTAATGCCTTTTTGCTTTATAGAAAATTTTCATCTTGTTTTTTTAAACAAAACTCTCCCAAAGTTGGTAGTATTTTTTAAAAGCAAAATACCTAAAAAATATTCAGAAAAAACATTCAATTATGCAAACTACAAAAGAAAATCCTGCTATTCCTTCTGCCGTTGTTGGTGTCTCTACCAACGATATTTTCATGTTTTATAAAAACCTACATTCAAAATTCAATAAAACTCGTCAAAGAACACTTTCACTTTGTCAAGATTTAGAGCCAGAAGATTTTGTAGTTCAGCCAATGGCAGATGTAAGTCCTACAAAATGGCATTTGGCACATACAACGTGGTTTTTCGAAACTTTTTTGCTTGTTCCTTATCTCAAAGATTATAAGGTCTTTCACGAAGATTATAACTATTTGTTCAATAGCTATTATGAAACAGTTGGCAAAAGAGTATTGAGAACCGATAGAGGAAACCTTACTCGTCCGACAACAAAGCAAATCTATGAATATAGAAAGTATGTAGACGCTTCAATTTCACTATTTTTTGAACAACTCATTAAAAACAATAAGAAAGATAATGAGAAAACTATTTTTGATGATAAAACCGAATTAGAAATAAAGAAACGTCTTTTCATTGGTCTTAATCACGAAGAGCAGCATCAAGAATTATTGGTTACTGATATAAAATATGTTTTGGGAAATAATCCACTTTTTCCTGCTGTAAAAATGCCAATTGAAGATTTTACGATTTTTGAAGCAAAACAAACAGAAAATAAAATAGAAGATTTTATTAAAATAAAAGAGGGAATTTATAAAATTGGTTTCCAATCGAAAAATGAAACTGATAATAATTTAGAAACAGAATTTTATTTTGATAATGAAAAAGGTGTTCATCGTGTCTTTGTAGAACAATTTGAAATTTCTAGAAATCTAGTAACCAATAGAGAATATTTAGAATTTATAGATGCAGGAGGGTATCAAAACTTTAATTTTTGGCTTGCAGAAGGTTGGGACTTTGTCAATCAGAACAAATTAAACTCGCCTTTATATTGGTTTAAAGAAGATACAGATAATAATAATGAGTGGTTGTATTATGATTTTAATCAGTCAGAAAATGGATTGCAACAACTAGATTTAGATGCGCCTTTATGTCATATCAGTTTTTATGAAGCTGAAGCCTACGCACAGTTTAGAAATATGCGACTTCCAACAGAACATGAGTGGGAAATTGCAAATGAGTTTTTTGAGTGGGGCAAACGTTGGGAATGGACACGTTCTGCCTACCAACCCTATCCAAATTTTGAAAAGGATGAAGGAGCATTAGGCGAATACAATGGAAAATTTATGATAAATCAGCTTGTTTTGCGTGGAAGTTCAGAAGCAACTGCTCCAAATCATTCAAGATATTCGTATCGTAATTTTTTCCATGCTGACAAACGTTGGCAATACACAGGAATACGTCTGGTAAAATAATTATTTTAAAAAATTATCAAAAAACCCAAAAAACTACTTTCATAATCGTTTTATCTAAGCTAAATTTGTAGATTGTATAATCAAATTGTTTGGGCATTTTAAATAAAAATTTAGAATATCTTCAATTTAGATTTACTTTTCTCTAATAAAAGAGAAATAATCTTGACCATTACGACTCAACAAAATCATTTTTTACGATTAATTTTAACAAATTATTTCAAAAAAATAAAAATGATTTTCTATATATAGCAAAATAAAGCGATTCTGAATTTTAATATAATTAATTGATTTACAGAAATTTATACATAAAATTAATTTAAAGTTTTTACTATACATAAAAATAAAAACTAATTTTGAGCATTTTAGTCTCTCAAAACCCTACGGGTTTCGAACCATTTTGCGTATGTGACTTTATCTATAAACTTTTTATAGACTTTTGTTTTTGTATTAGTAGTATTGATTATTTATTCTTTTTTAGAGAAATGAATATGTTTTTTTATTTACTTAAAAAATCATTTTAATCATTCATTCAATCTAAAGAAAATATATATAATGTATCTTGAAATCACAATTACGGCTATTGTAGCTTTGGTTGTAGGAATTTTGATAGGGCGTTTTTTGCTCATTAAAGTTTTGACAAGCCTAAAAGAAAAAGCAGAAAACGAAGCCAAATCAATCTTGCAAACTGCAAAAGCAGATGCTGCAAATCTTTTAAAAGAAAAAGAATTATCTGCAAAAGATCACTTTTTGAAACTTCAAGCAGAACATCAAAGAGAGTCTAATAAACGACAAAAAAATGTAGCTTCTCAAGAAGCCAAACTCAAAAAACAAGAGCAGCGTTTCCAACAAATCGAATTAAAATTAAAAGAAAAAGAAGTTTCTCTAAATAAGGAACAAGAACTTTTAGGCAAAGAAATCAATAAGCACCAACAGCGAAAAGATGATTTGTATAAAAAAATGGAAGCCGTCGAAACCAAGTTTGAAGAAGCCAATCGTTTAGAAAAGGAACAAATTGTTTTATTAGAAAAAGTGTCAGGACTTTCTGCCGAAGAAGCCAAAAGTCAGCTTATTGAATCCTTAGAAAAAGAAGCACACACCTTAGCTACTGCCAAAATTCGTCAAATAATGAGCGATGCAGAACTTACAGCCACTAAAGATGCAAAAAGAATTGTTCTTTCTACTATCCAAAGAACAGCAACTGAACATGCTATCGAAAACTGTGTATCAATTTTCCATTTAGAAAGTGATGACATAAAAGGAAAAATTATTGGTAGAGAAGGACGAAATATTAGAGCTTTAGAAGCTGCAACAGGAGTAGAAATTATTGTTGATGATACACCAGAAGCAATTACTATTTCAGGTTTTGACCCAGTTCGTAGAGAAATAGCTCGCCTTTCTTTGCACCGTTTGGTAGCCGATGGAAGAGTTCACCCAGCAAGAATTGAGGAAGTTGTTGCCAAAACGACAGAACAATTAGAAGAACAAATTATAGAATTAGGAGAAAGAGCCGTCATAGAATTAGGAATACATGGCTTACATTTAGAACTAATAAAATTAGTTGGAAAGATGCGTTTTCGTTCTTCTTACGGACAAAATTTATTACAACACTCCAAAGAAGTTACTCGTCTTTGTGCCACTATGGCAACTGAAATGGGCTTAAACGTAAAACTTGCCAAACGTGCAGGTCTTTTACATGATATTGGAAAAGTTTGTACTGAAGATCCAGACAAACCCCATGCTATTTTGGGAATGGAGCTTGCTCAACGTTATGGAGAACACGCAGAAGTTTGTAATGCAATTGGAGCGCATCACGACGAAATAGAAATGACTTCGATGCTTTCACCTGTTATTCAAGCCTGTGATGCTATTTCGGGTTCAAGACCAGGGGCAAGACGTGAAACAATGGAATCATATATTAAACGTTTGCAAGATTTGGAAAGCCTAGCTACTTCGTATGATGGCGTAAATAAGTGTTATGCTATTCAAGCAGGACGAGAATTGCGTGTTATTGTTGATGCTGAAAATGTAATGGACGATAAAGCCGATGAAATTGCATTCAAAATTTCACAACAGATCCAAACTGAAATGCAGTACCCAGGGCAGGTAAAAGTTACAGTTATTCGTGAAAAACGAGCTGTACATTATGCTAAATAAATTTAGAAATTAGATTTTAGAAGTTTAATTTCTAAATTTGTATTACTTCTAATTTCATACTTCTAAAATCTAACTTTATTTATGCTTCTCGCTCCTTCTATTCTCGCTTCTGATTTTGCAAACCTCCAAAACGAGGTTGAAATGCTCAATAAAAGTCAAGCTGACTGGATTCATATCGATATCATGGACGGTGTTTTTGTGCCAAATATTTCGTTTGGTATTCCTGTTTGTGAAGCGATTGCAAAACACGCAAAAAAACATTTAGATGTTCATTTAATGATTGTCAATCCTGAAAAATATGTAGATAATTTTGCTCGTGCAGGTGCAAATACAATTTCTGTTCATATTGAAGCCTGTCAACATTTACATAGAAACCTTCAACAAATTCGTAATTTAGGATGTAAAGCAGGAATTGCAGTAAACCCTCATACTTCTATTTCTCAATTAGAAAATGTAATTGAAGAAACAGATTTAGTTTGTTTGATGTCTGTAAACCCAGGTTTTGGAGGTCAAAAATTTATCGAACAAACTTATAAAAAAGTAAGTCAGTTAAAAGAATTAATCTTAAAAACAGGTTCAAAAGCTCTTATCGAAATCGATGGAGGTGTAAATGCTGGGAATGCAAAAAAACTTGTCGATACAGGGGCAGATGTATTAGTGGCAGGTAATTTTGTATTTTCTTCTCCTGACCCAATGGAAACAATCAGTAGAATAAAATCATTAGTTTAGATTTGTAGGGAACTGTAAGTCAGCGAAGCTAAAATGGCTTGTATTTTCCTAGTAAGTAGTTTTATTTCAAAAAATTCTAACAAATACAATAATTTTGATTATTTTTAATTGAAAATGAAATTTTTATGCGCTTCTCTCAACTAACCTTCAAATAAGATTCTGAAAACGTTTGTAGCATTTCTTTCGTTATTATTGAAATTATATCAATTTATTGCTTATTTATAATTAAACTACTTCTGCCGTTGTTGGTGTGTCTACCAACAACATCATTTTAAAATAAAAAACTATGCTCTTCGACAGATTAAAAAATATTATTCGCTCTACTACCAATGATTTCTTAGAGAAAAATGGGCTTTCAGATGATGATTATATGAAAGCTATTGAAGATGAATATGAAAAAGAATTTGGTTCTTTAGGAAATAATGACTCTACTTCTTATTCTAGTGAATTTGATACAGAATATGAGTTTACTGCCCCTAAAGCCAATCCAAAAGAAAGAATTTATTATCATACTTTGGGTCTTTCGGAAGGAGCTTCTTATGAGCAAGTCAAGACAGCTTATAAAAAGTTGATGAAAGCATATCATCCAGACCGTCATCAAGCAGATCCAAAAAAACAACGTTGGGCTGTTGAGCAATCTCAAAAAGTAAATGAAGCCTATTCTTATTTTAAAAAGAAATATGAGAAATAAAACGATTATTTAAACTAGAAAATAAATTGATAAGTTAAAGCCCTTCAAAAATTTATTCTGTAAAGATTGTAAGGATTAAAAATTAATCAAAAACTATTGCTACTTTTATAACGTTTGCAAAAGGATAAGACCTTTTTTATGGATTAGAATGAAGTAGAATATCAAAATTAAATAAGTTACTATTAGTTAAAATCATGATTGACCTACATCACCTTTCAATTCATAATTTTTAATTTGTAATTCTTCTAAGGTCATTTTCCCTATTCTAAATTATTATTATTTGTTATTTTATATGTGGATATTTTTTAAACGTCTTTTTAATGTCGGAAAAGCTAAAGCACACGCCAAACTTGATAAAGTAGAAGATCCTGTTGCGCTCACAGAACAATCTATAAAGGATTTGAAACAAGACCTTGCTGAAAGCATGAAAAGTCTTGCTGAAATGAAAGCATTGGCTATCCGTACAAAAAGAGATGTCCAGCAAGCACACCGAGCAGCAGACCAATACGAACAGAGAGCGATGCAATTTATAGGCAAAGCAGAACAAGGCGATATTACTATGGATGAAGCTGATCGGTATGCGCTGAAAGCACTTGGGCAAAAAGACCAAATTTTGAGAGTTTCTTCTGCAAACGAACAAAACTTACGTGCTTATGAAAACATGATTCGTAAGCTAGAGATTGATATTCAAAAAATCCGTACCCAGATAAATACGTGGGAAGGCGAACTAAAAACCCTTAAAGTTCGTTCACGCCTTTCTGAAACAAGCCGTCGTCTTAACGAACGCATGTCTTCACTTAGCAAAAACAGTATGAGTGATATGTTAGACGATATGAAAATGAAAGTAGAAGAGCAGGAAGCATTAGCTCAATCCTATGAAGATATTGCTGTTAATGATAGCGATGTAGATAAAGAAGTAGATCAAGTATTGGGGAAAAATGCAGCAGCATTGCCTGAATTACCTACTCCACAAGATGCTCTAGCACAATTAAAAGCTAAAATGAAAGCATCACCTAAAACGACAGAGGAATTGATAGAAGAGGCTAATACGACTACTGTCACAAAAAAAATAGGTTCTTATTCAGAAAATGAGCGAGAAAATAATACTACAAGCACAGAAGAAAAGAAAAATATTACTTTCAATAAAGTTGAAAAAAGTATTCCTCCAAAACGTCCACGTTTGCGTATCAGAAAAGAAGGTTTTGATGACTAAAATAGAATCAATGTCTTAAAATATTTGACTAAATAAACAATTATTTGTATCTTGGATTTTTACAATATTATCTTTTTATTGTGTAATTAGCTCAAGTAAAATTATTATCAAATATTATCCTAACCTACTTATTTTGTTATGAAAAAACTATTTTTACTCCGTCATGCACAAACGGAAGGGTACAGTCTTTCAAACCCAGATTTAAAACGAAAACTGACCGAACATGGTATTCAAGATGCTATGCGTTTGGGGCAACTTTTACGTGAAGAAAATTTTGAAGTAGATAAGATTGTTAGTAGTGTTGCTGTTAGAGCGCAAACTACGGCTCGTCTTATTGCCAATGGAATGCACTATGCTCCTTCTCAAATACAAATAGAAGAAGATTTATATCAATGTTCAGAAGTAGATTTGCTACGTTTTATCAATCAAATTGATGATAACTATATCAATAATTTGTTTTTGGTCAATCACAACCCTGCTGTTTCTGCCCTAATTTATTTACTTTCAGAAAAAGATTATGGATTTCTAAGTCCTTGTAGTTTAGTTATTTTTTCTTTTGATGTAGAAAATTGGACAGAAATAACACGAGGAAGTGGCAAAATAGAAGAAATTCGTGTTCCAGAAAATGGCTTTGAAGTGGTTACTCTATAATTAATCAAACATAATTCGTTTGGCAATACTTCTTCCCAATGTAATTTCATCGGTATATTCAAGTTCACTTCCAATAGGAACACCACGAGCAATTCCACTGACTTTCACCCCTTGTTTTCTTAGTTTTTTGGTGAGATAAAAAGCCGTTGTATCCCCTTCCATTGTAGCATTAAGAGCTAAAATAACCTCTTTCACGCCATTTTGTGTGCGTTCTAGTAAAGAATCAATATTCAAATCTGACGGACTAATTCCCTCAATAGGCGAAATAACTCCTCCTAAAACGTGGTACAATCCATTATATTGAGCCGTATTTTCAATAGCCAGCAAATCAGGAACTTCTTCTACTACACAAATCAGTGTTTCATCTCGCTTCGGACTTTTACAAATACTACAAATATCTGTATCTGAAATAGTATGACATTTTTTGCAATACACTGTTTTTTCACGAAGAGCAATTAATGATTTAGTGAGTTCTTCTACGTCTTGCATTTCTTGTCTAAGCAAGTGCAGAGCCAAACGCAAAGCTGATTTTTTACCAATACCTGGCAAACGAGAAATTTCGTTTACAGCATCTTCTACTAATTTGGAGGGATAATTCATAGTTCAGTTATCAGTTTTTCAGTAAACAGTCATCATTTAAAAACAATAGAATATTTTGACTGCAAAAAACGTAATCTCTATAGCTTTAGTTATATTTTAAAAGACTTTTTTTGATACTCTCATAGCAAAATAGCTTACAAAAATACATAAAATAGAGCAGCTTTGAAAGCTGTTTTAGTGTGTGTATATAGATGAATTATAAAATCTCTACCCAAATATTTTTATCACAAACAGCTTTTCGAAGTGGTTTGAGTTCATTGAATGTACCTGTTGTAATAGTTGAGTGTCCTTTTGTATTTGCCTCTGTGACTACGTCAAAAGCATCTCCAGAAGAGAGTTTACAAACTTGAATAATCGTTTTAATAATATAGTCTAGCTCATTTTTTTCATCTTTAAAAAGAACTAACTCACGCTCTAAAGAAGCATCTAGTTGCTCTTCTGACTCAGTAAGTGTTTCAATTAGTGTTTCTGTTAGTTGTTTCCTTTGAGGAACTGATTTGTGGTTGGCATATATGGTCTTCATAATAATGATTTATTTTAATTCTGTATGTGAATAGAAATTCTATTCATAAATAATGTTTGAGATAGAATAAAGTTTAAGCTATTTTTGTAAAAAGCAAAGAAAGTAATAGTATTTTAGTTCGTAACTTTTAATTAGTAATTGAATATGATAAGCGTCGTAATGCCTGTTTTTAATGGAGAAAAATTTCTCAAAATGGCTATTGAAAGCATTTTAAATCAAACTTATACTGATTTTGAATTAGTCATTATAAATGATGGCTCAACCGATAAAAGTGCAGAAATCGTAAAATCGTATCAAGATACTCGTATTCATTTTTTAGAAAATGATGGAAATAAAGGAATTTTTTATACTCGTAATCGTCTTTTTGATGAAGCAAAAGGAAAGTATATTGCCATTTTGGATTGTGATGATTATGCAGAACCAACACGATTAGCAAAACAAGTGGACTTTTTAGATAAAAATAATGAATTTGGTTTGGTAGGTTCTTGGATTACACTTATTGACGAGGAAAATACAATCAAAGGAGCTTGGCAACTAGAACATCGCCCAGAAAGAATTCCTGCAAAACTGCTTTTTTTTAATCAATTTGCACAGTCTTCTATCATGATGAGAAAAGAATTTGCAGATTTAAAATATAGAGAAAACTATCCACCAACAGAGGATTACGACCTTTGGATACGTATTTCACAAAAAACTAGGGTTACAAATTTGGCTGAATCTCTAGTAAAATACAGAATTCACGAAAATAATATTAGTCAAACCCAAAAAGAAACAGCAAGTAGAAATATATTGAAAATCTATAAAAGTCAATTAGAAGAATTAGGAATTTATGCCAATCAAGATGAATTAATCATTCATAAAAAAATAGGAAATATGGATTTTGAGCAAAATAATAGTTCTTTTTTTGAAAAAGTACAGCATTGGTTAGAACTACTTCATTCTAAAAATCAAGAAATAGAAATTTATAACAAACTCGTTTTTAATGACCTTTTAGGAGAATATTGGGCAGAGCTTTTATCTAAAAATATTGACCTTCCTATTTCTAAAAAAGAATTTCATAATTCTGTTTTGTCTTCTTACCTAAATTCTACAAAAAAAAGCAGTCTTTCAAAAGCCTTTAGATTGCGTTCTTTTCCTTTTAACTCAACAGTAAAGCCTATTTTGAACCGTTGGCAATCTTGGAAAAACAGAAAAAAATAAATTTAATTGTTTTTAGCTTCTGTAACTTCTGTTACCAAATTAGTAAAGAGAATGCTCTAATTTTGTTATATGCAATTTAGTTTTACACACTCTACAATTATATACAATTATGTTAGACGCAATTAAAAATTTATTTGGTTCATCAACTCCAACAGATTACAAAGCTCTTTTAAATGAAGGTGCAATTATTATCGATGTTCGTTCGAAAGGTGAATACGCAGCAGGACATATTCAAAATTCTAAAAATATTCCTTTAGATACTTTAGCAAATCAACTTGGACATTTTAAAGACAAAAATCAAGTAATTATTACCTGTTGTGCATCTGGAATGCGCAGTGGAAGTGCAAAAAGTTTATTACAATCAAAAGGTTATACCAATGTTTATAATGGTGGTGGCTGGTCTATTTTGAATGGAAAGATTTAAAGAAAGAAGGTATATGTAAAAGACAATTATAATTAAAAAGTAAAAACGGTATTTGATTTTTGAATTCAAATACCGTTTTTTAATTATTTCTTTTTTATTAAAATTTCTCCCTCATCAGTTATTTCAATGATTCCTTCTGGAATATCTGTTTTATTGAGATTTTGAATGATTGGAATTACTTTTTTCTGTTTGTCAAGAGTAACTCCACCACGCCCAAGTTGAATAATTGGTGTAATCTGACCAGAAATAAATTTCCCTTCGTTATCAACTTTCAAATTCACAATTGGTGCAAGTCCACTTTCTCCACGCAAACTAAAACGGTCATACGTACAAAAATTCCCCAAACTATAAGCTATAAATCTATCTTTATACACTTCCATAGCACGAGTAACGTGAGGACCGTGTCCGAAAATAATATCTGCTCCTGCATCAATCATAGTGTGTGAGAAAGCATACACATTTCCTCTATTCTCGCCATAAAAAGTTTCTGTTTTGCGTGTTATATGCTGTTTACTTCTACCTTCTGCTCCCCCATGAAAAGAAACAATAACAACATCACAAGAATCATTTAATTTTTTTACAATTGCTTCAGCTGCTTTTATATCTCTAATATCCATTGTTCCAGAATTAGGAGCAAATGCTGCAAAACCATATTTTATTCCTTCTTTTTCGAACATTGTATAAGGACACGAAGTAAGACCTGCATATTCTACATCAATACTTTCTAAGAATTTTTTACCATTTTCTCGTCCTTCATTTCCAAAATCTCCTACATGATTATTTGCAATACTGACTACATCAAACCCACCTTGTTTCAATACATCTTCAACTAATTTTTCAGGCATACGAAAAGCATAACAAACAGCAGGATTTGAACAGTGTTTTACTTGTCCTCCTTTATCTAAAACAACACCTTCTAAATTCCCAAAAGTAATATCTGCACTTTTTAGGATTGAGTCTACTTCTGAAATCAATTTTTTACCTTGATTGGGTGGTAAATGGGCAGCAGAAGGAAAATTTGTTCCAAACATCATATCTCCCACTCCAATAATTTGAAGAGTTTGTTTTTTTGAATTATCAGCTACAGAGGAAAGCAGACTATCTTTCAGTTTTAGCTTTAAGGAATCGGTCAAGTCATTAATAAGAGCTAAAGAATCATTTGTATTATTTAGATTTTGAGTCGCTTTATAATCTGTTTGGCTACAACCAAAATGAGAAATACTAATAGCAGGAAGGAAAAAAATGAGAAAGAGAATTTTTTGAATTTTCATAAAAACTAGGGGAATGATTTTTATAGTGAGTATAAATAATAATATTTTAAATATAAAATTAGTCAGAAATAATTGATTAATAAAAATCAAAAAACGTTAATTATACATTAATAAAAATTTAATTTGGTTATAACTTGTAAAAACAAATAAAATTTCGTATATTGACTGTGTCAGTAATTTAACTGACAAGAAGTAAGAATTTATGTCTGCCTTTATAAAAGATATAACTACTTACTCATTTGTGCTTCAATTTTTCTAAAACACTAATTAAATGATTTTTATTGCCACAGAAGACCAAAAAGGGAAAATAACTGCATTTTTTTCAAAAAACAAGAAACAACTTAAAGAAAAAGGATTCAAATGGATTCGCAAATTTGACGACGAACACCGTGCTATTTTATGGGTAAATGAAAGCTATTTACTCAATCAAAAAGAATTTCTTTATTAAATTAAATATAATTATAAATGTTAAGCGAATTAAAATGAAGAGAACAAAAAGTAATTATTCATTCGTAATTCAACATTAATAATTATTCAAAATAGTCTTTCGCTATTATTTCTAAATACTCATGATATGGACTTAGTTTGGGGAGTGCATTTTTTACTTTTAGATACAATTGCTCTGCATAGAGCTTATCATTTTTCCCAATAGCTTGTGATAATTCAGTCAAATAATCATCCATAATAGGCGAAATTTCGGTTACACTTCCTAAAAGACGAGCCAAAATTTCGCTGATTGTCCAAGCCCAAGGCATTCCTTCCATCAAAAGAGGGTGAGCAATAATTCGCTCATCTTCCCATTCTAAAGAAATAACATTATTAGCAGACATTGATTGAATCATAAATGGACTTTGTGTGCCTACCAAAAACTGCGTATTTGGAAAAACCTCTGAAAGCCGAGGAATAAGTGTGCGCTGCAAATTAGGACTTAAATGTACATCAATTTCATCAATCAAAACAATTGCTTGTATACTTTCTGGATGTTGTAAATCAAAAGGATGTTGGATGGCTCGTACACACAAATCCAAAATCCAACTAAAGACAGTCTGAAAACCATCTGACATAGCCGAAATGAGAGCTTCTCCAGCAGAAGTTTGAAAAATAAAATCTCCATCTTTATTCAATCCTAAAAGTCCTTGCTCTAACTTTTCATCTTGGTCACTCTCTGCAATATTTTGAGGAGGAGAAAGCAAACGATTAACTATTTTTCGAATGGCTTCAATATTATTTTCTATGTAAAAATAGGTACTATGGTCGTCTTCACTTTTTAAAAAGCCATTTTCACCAAATAAAGAAGCAATAGGCGCAAAAGTACGGTGTTGAAAATCGTAATTTTTCATTCCTCTCTTTCCTGTACTGTATCCTAGAATCAGTAAGTTTTCACGTATTATTTCAAAATAACGACGATGACTTCCTGTATTCATCACTCCATTTTTATCAATCTTAAACTTAATATTTACTTCTTCTCCAAACCCTTGTAGACGCAATACTAAATGTCCTGCATCCTTATTGCCATGAACAACATTTTCCCAGCCATAATTAATTGGAGGTTTAGGAATATTGGAAAGACCTAATGCAATAAGTTGCAAAATTGTCGATTTTCCTGTTCCATTTGTACCTACAATAAGTGTAATATTCTCTTTTGTATGAATATGAGGTAAATCAATTGATAGTTTGTCAAAACAGCGTATATTTTTGATAAACATAGACTCCAAAATAAGTGTATTGTCTTCACTTGCTCGCTGCTCTTCTGGAAAATCAATATTCAAGAAAGGTGTAATTGTCTCTATAAAATGAACTTGAACTTGCTCCAAAACACGCATCACTTCAAAATCTTCACACTCTTCAATAAAAAAATATTCAAAATTGAAAAGCATATTTTTACCCAACATAGCATGGGGTGTTCGTTGTGCAGCCATTGCATTTAGTTCTGTCAAAACAGGCTCAAAATGCTCTCGTAATAATGAAAGTGGTGCTGGATAACGAACTGTTTTTTCTAAAAGGTCAGTAGCAGCTTGATAGAGTTTT
This sequence comes from Bernardetia sp., assembly GCA_020630575.1. Lineage (GTDB taxonomy): Bacteria > Bacteroidota > Bacteroidia > Cytophagales > Bernardetiaceae > Bernardetia. Next base: position 261,180 of record JAHDBD010000001.1, on the reverse strand, counting down.
TGAGTAATTTCACGTATAATTCGATGACGAGCTACTGCTGACGAACCCATATTTATTTTATAGGCTGTAATAGTAGAAGCTGCACGCAAATTTCTTTTTATAGGCTGTAAATTTCCTTCTCTATCAATGGCAATATATTTTTCAGGAACATCTAATTCGGGATTGATAATAAGAGGATCTTCTGCCAAATGAATATCTGAACTGGCACGCCAAAAAGTTCTATCTTCTGGTGGAGTTTTTACTCGTTTGTGCTTATTCATTATTGGAAACTGACTATCTTCATAGAGTTTACATTCTTCACAAACGGGTAAAAGGTTTGTCCATTCATAAATTAACCAATAATACAGTTCTGGTGGACGATAATGAGTCAGAAAAGCAGTTGATTCTTCAATAGAAATTCCTACTTCACAAAAGGCACATTTGTTATAATGAATTTCAAGAAGTTTGCCCAAAACATCTTCATGCATCAAAATATCCAGACGAGGATACCCCACAAACTTTCCTATCTCCAAAACCGTCTGAATAACTTTTTCAGTTTCTGGAGATTGTAAAATAGCAGGAACATCATTTGGATTTTTTCGTACTGAAATCATAAAATTAATTTAGTTGTTGGTGTCGGTTGTGCTACAACACCAACAACGGCATTGGAGTTTATTACGTTTACGTATTTTGTTGGCTTTCTTTCAAGTAAAGAGCTAATTTTTCACAAAGTTGATGAATTTCTTGTGCCATATACTCGTCATTGGTAGCTCGCAGAAGTGTGTCTGCCATTCCACCCAAAATATTAATGCTAAAACCTTTCATTTCTTCGACAGGCATGTCTTTTGTCCACAGGTCTAGGCGAAGACAGTTTTTTTCATGACTATCCCAAATAGCTAAAGCAATAGCTTTTGCTTCTTCAAGTTGTTGTCCAGAATCACTTGCTTTCCAAAATATCTTTTCAGGAAGGTCTTTATCATCTAATTCTATACTAAAACGGATTTCAGATTGTTTCATTTTGTTGTTTTATATGATGTTGCTCATGAATACACAAGCAATAACGAATTTTGTCAGTAATTATACCAACGATTTCAAATTTGCTAGTTAAAATTAAGAATACAAATTTACAAAAAAAAACAACCTTATTTGATACTCAAATTATAGAAAGACAATTGAATGAGTTTTATAAAACTTTGAAATATATTTTACATAGAAAAGCCAAAACTCAATAGCTTGAATTTTGGCTTTTCTATGTGTTGATTATAGTAAAAAACTATTTAAAATCTATATCCTAATCCTATTCTGAGGGAAAGTCCTGTAGATTTATTATTACTATACTCTATTATTTCTTGTCCATCTTTTTGATATTTTGTTTCATATTCCACAAATTTTGGTACAAAAGGATGATATAAAAAAGAACCTGTCAATCTGATTTTTTTCAAATTAATTCCTGTATTTAGACCAAGGTGTGGTACTATGTAAGAATTTTTTATAATGGAAATATCATAAGAAACTCCTTCAGGAATAAGAGCAAATCCTGTTACTATTTCACTAATGGAATTATAGCTAAGTCCTGCTGTATATCCTAAAAAGAAAGGATTATCTAATTCCTTACCTATCAATCGCCCACTAGCTTCTACAGGAAAATGGTAAGAAATAACAGATTCGAATTGTTTATTAAGATAAATTCCTGCTTTGAAACTAAATGGTTTTTCTTCCAAAAATCGTTCATAAAACAAACCAACTATACTACTAGAAGAGTTCATATATGGATTTTTTCTATTTTCTATTGAAGCACTTTCTGGAACTAAAACAGCATATCCACCATAATCCAAACCGATTGAGTTTAACTTTGGTTTTTGTGCTAAAATAATATTTTGTAAGGATACACATAAAATAAAAGTCAATAGTAAGTGTTTCATTCTTGCTAGATTAAATAAGCACAGTTATGGGAGTAACAAATATGTAAAATTGTAAGTGTGTATAAATATGATTTGTAAAAAATGAAGGTGCAAAATAAACTTATTATTATATGTTACACAAGCAATCAAATATTTTTTTAGTTTAAAATTTGCATTTATTTTATAACACATAAATATTTATAATAAATAAATTTTGCTAAACAAGTGCATTTTATATTTAAAGCATACTTAATCAAAAAAACACCAAATAAATTATACGATTAATATCAAAAAGAAAAAATTATATTTTAAATCTAACTTCACCTGTCTTATTATTGGATTGAATTTTTACTTATAATTTCTTTATCATTTTTCACAAAAAAACCGAAATTCAAATCTATTGAATTTCGGTTTTTTTGTAATTTCTATGAAATTGGTATTTTACTCCTCCATCTCTCTCAAAATCTCCACCGTTTCGACACTCACTCTACATACTTTTCTCAAAAGCTCAATGAGTTGTTCTTTTTGATTATCAAAAGAATACGTAGTAAAAATACCTTCTTCAACGGCTTTTTTTACAGTTTTATCTCTTAATTTTCGTTCGCTGTGGTGTTCCAAAACCCATTCTAAAGCAGAACGAACACCCAAACGATAATGCCACGCTTCTTCTGGAATGTTTTTCAGATAGGTAGTTTCATCAATCCAAACTAAGCTGCGAACTCTGTCAGCTTTCAAGATAGCTTTTTTCTTAGATTTACTCTCTGTTTGTTCTTCCTCATTATCTTCTTTTTCTTCTCGCTCTAAAGGATAAATTGTAACATCTTCATAATTGAGATGCAGATTTAATAACTTTTCTCCCCACGTTGCCCACTTCCAAAAATCTTCATACATCGGAATTCGTGGCAGTTCGGTATGAAGTATTTTCTGATACTTTTTACGGTATTCTGGTGAGTGCAAGACGGCATAGATATAAGCAAAAATAGTGTCTTTGGTTAGTGTTCTTGCCTCTTCTTGATTGTCTTTCATAGACTGCAAACTCTTTTTCAACTCCTTAAAATTCTTTGCTTTAAACTTTACAGGTTTGGAAGAATAATGATGACGAAACTGCTCTAATGCCCAATCAGTAATATTTTCTTTAAACTCTTTTGTTTCTTCATCAAAAAAGTATTTTGCAAATGTATGTGTCGCTCTTGCACCATAACCATTATCAGGAATAAAATTGGTTGCATGAACCACTAAAGGAACTTGCTTATGAACTGTCACACAAATAGTTGGGTTTGGTGTTTGTTCTTTTTGAAGTGGAAAAAAACGAAATTGTTGATACGGACGATGCGTAATTACCTCATCTACATAAACAAACTGCTTTACAAAAGGACGATAAGAAGCCTCACGAATTTTAAATGAATCATAATTGGTGCTTTCATTTCTTTTTAGACGTTGCATCAGTTCGGCATTCCATTTTATCTTAGTTTTATCTGTCAGATTGGTTGTGCTTTTCACGCCTAAGAAATTTTGCAAGAGTTCGCTTTGGTCAGAATTATGCCACTTTTGACGCTCTTCTTCATAATTCTCACTAAAATAACTTGCTTTTTTTTCTAAATTAGTTTTATCAAAATCGTACATCCACTCATCTCTAGCTGTCAGAAGTGCAGGAGATGCCCATTTGAAAAGAGCTGTTTCTTCATCTGCAAACTGTGCCGTTTGTGTAACTTTATGAGAAAGAGGCATAAACCCCAAAAAGTCATCTTCTGGAAGTGCAATCCAATAATTTACAGCCTGACTTACTTTTTTGAACGATAAATTTTGAAATTGTGTGCGAGAAAGAGCTTCTCCAAAGTTTTTTAAAGATTTGTAAGGCTTAGTAGATTTCCAATAAAACACAGGACATTGAGAACGCAAATGTGCCAAACGAAAACCATTTGAATAATTATTTTTATTCTTCCGAACCAAAAAAAGCAAAGCCGATTCATTTTCTTTTGCACTAAAGTCTTTTGTACTGTCTTTTGATAACTCTGTTTTTTCTTCTACAATATTGCTAGGGTTTTCTTTTTCTACATTTTTGTATTCCAAATCCATCACATAAATACTATCAAATTCTGCCTGTACTCGCCTTCTAAAACCCTCATAAGTAGGCGCATGCAAGACAACTGATGGAAGCCAAACAGCAATAACACCTTTGTCAGTAAGTCTGTCAGTTGCCCAACGAACAAAACGCAAAGGCACAGGAGAAAAGGCATTTTTTTCATAAATAGGTGTATAAGCTGCCATAACACGGTTGTCAATGGCTGCAAAACTTACCTCTTCATTATTTTTAGTTTTATCTTTGGTTTTTTCAGAACAAATTAACTGATTTTGTTGACTAGTTTTGAAAGAATTTCCGACAATGATATGATAATTAGAATCAATCGAACGGTAAAAATCTTGAGCTTCACTTTCTTGAGAACCAAAAAGTAAAGTTTGTTTTGGAACATCTACAAAATAAGCTGCATTTGCCCAAAAAACAGGAGGTGTATTATAATTACTTCCATTTTTACCTCCATTATTTAGACTTGTTTTCCATAAATAATACGACCAAATAGAAAGTGTACACGTATAAGACTGACCAACAGAAGGCTGAATATCTTGAAAAAAAGTGCCTTGATAGAGTGAAGGAGCTTCAAGATTGGCGATAGATTGTTGAATAAAATTTGAAAACTCTAAAGGAGCAACACCCACCTCAAATTTGCGTTGCCAATAGACAATAATTTGTTCTTTTTCGGCTTTAGAAAAATTAACTGAAACTTCTTTTAATGACAAACAATATTTTTTCCATTGCTCTAAAAAACCATTCTTAAAGAAAACAGAAAAAGCATCTAATTTTTGAAAAACAACATCTGATTTTATAAAAAAATTAGGGTCTGAACTAGTAGAATCTTCCGTAAAAAATAAATTTTCTAATAAAGGAAATACAATTTGATGCGACAGAATAGCCGTTTTGAGTAAATTCTCATCAGGAAGACTATGAAACTCAGAAGCAAAAGCACCTAAAGTACGATAAGCAACCTGCTGACGAATTTTATTTTTATCAAATTCGTTTTGCAAAGACTCTGTTAAGTTATCAACTGCAAAAAACTTAGGGAGTTCAGTATTTTTATTCTCCGTATTCATCAAAAAACGCTTCCTTTAATTCTATCTTATTTTTGTAGTAAAGTTTAAAGACAAAACTACAAAACATTTATCTATTTTTAGTGAATTTGTGGTTAGTTTGTCGAAGAGCATTATTTTTTTAATTTTATATTGAAACAATAATTTAGCTTTTTATCAAAACAAACTACCTTGTACAATTGGGTTAGGAGGAAAAACACCAATTATAACAAAAGGATTAGGGGCTCTATAATGATGAATTTTAGTTGTTCCCAAAAACAAATAAATATCTTTTTTCTTGGCAAATAAATCAAAATACTTTTTTTCAACGTCTTTACAGGCTTTCATTTCGTCCCCATCATGTCTTCGTAAACAGTTCCAATATAGTTGCCCTATTTCCCAGTCTTCAATCATCATTTTGGTAATTTTTCCATTTTTATCTTCCCACTGATAAGAAAATTTGTAAGGCAATTTTTTGACTACTTGGAAATTATTATCTTTGATTTTACTAAATAAATTCATTTGTTTTAATGATTCTAGTTTATTAGAATCCCATTCTCTCTCTACTGGTTCACAAAGAAATTTATGAACCTTTTTTGGTTTAAAAACAGCTAAAGAAGTAGAGATATTTTTGTCTTTTGCCTCTGAAATTAAAAGAGTTAAATCTGTATAGACATTTTGCAATACTATTTTTCTACGCTCTTCCCAAGTATTTCCATCAGTTGGAATTTCTCCTAATTTTATAATTTCTGTGTCTTCAGAATGAGGTCTATAACTTTCTGGTCGTGGATCACTTGTATTTTTATCTAAATCAATTTCTATCCATTCATACTTTTTGTATTGTTGCTCGTATAATTTTTTTCTAAACTGAATAGGATAAATACGTATCCATGTTCCATCTTTTCTGAAACCTGCTGTACACACTAATTCGTCGTATTTTACAGAAATAGTAGGATATGTTTTTACTGTTATTAATACTCTTTCAATAGCCATATTTATAGATTTTGATGAGGAATATCCCAGTTTTCTTGATTTATGATATTTTTCAGCACAACTCCTCTATGACACATACAAACCTCTTTTTCAAAACAAGTAAGCGCAATTCGTGAATATTTATTTATGTAATCATTTATTGAAAATAAATATTCTTCATTTTCTTTTAAAGTAGTTTTTTCATATTCCTTAAACAAAATATCATAATCTTTTTGAGTATTTAATTCTTGTCTTTTAGATGATACAATTCCTAATTGAGGAATATGTAAATATTCGATTCCTACAGCTTCACAAGCACTTTTAAGACGTTTTTTTGAAAAACCATACTTCATACTTAATGGATTTTTTCTAACATCACAAAGTAGTTTTACATCATTTATAATTAATTTATTTAGATAATTTTCTAAACTAATTCCTTCATAACCAATAGTAAAAAGTTTTTGAGAAGTATGATTTCTCTTTTGTTCATTGACTTTTTCAAACTCTTCTGGTGATAATAACCTTTCAGCAATACGACTTTTTGTAGCAAAAAAAGGATATTTGATATAAGTATATGTTACTAATTCTCTTAGCGATAAAAATTCTATTTGTTTTTTTACATCTAAAATAAATTGCTTGTCTTCTTTATTCAAATTATACAAAAGAGAATCTGTTTCCACCAATTTCCAAGTAGATTGTTTATTTTTTGTTTCTTTTTCTACTAATCCATATTTAGTAAGTGTATTTAGGTCTTGGTTTGCTTGAAAAGAATAACAGCCATACTTATAAGGCACAAAGTCAAATGCTTTGTTTTTTTGTAAACGTGTTACAAGAAATAAAACTTTTTGAAAATAAGTGTTTGATAATTCTCCCTCAAAACTATCTAAAATAGATAGAAGTAATTTGCGACGGTAATACATATTGAAAAATAACTTTTTGAAAATTGACTAGCTAATTTGATTAGCAATTTATTAAATTTTTGCAAAGATAACTAATAAAAAATCAAATTAATGATTAAATAATCTGCAAAAATCACAATTTTCTACCCAAAAACCAAGTCAAAAACACGCCCATTCCTACTACCGTAATCGAAGACAAAGGCATCAAAATAGCTGCCACAATAGGCGAAAGTGTTCCACTTACAGCAAAACTAAGTCCGACCAAATTATAACAAAGTGAAATCAAAAGACCAAAACGCACTACCCAAATTGTTTGACGAGCATAACGCATAAATTTCGCAAGTTTTGGCAACGACTCTGCTCTCAAAATGGCATCACAAGCAGGGGAAAACTGCTCTTGATTTTCACTAATGGCAATTCCAAAATCAGACTGTTTTAATGCTCCTGCATCATTCAAACCATCACCAATCATAAAAATAGATTGAGATTCTTGTTGATTTTTGGCTTTTAAACTCTTCAAAAATTCTAATTTGTCTATTGGTTTTTGATTGAAATGGATATTTTTTTCTCCAAAAATATCCACAAAACGCATTTTTTCACGCTCTGTATCTCCTGAAAGTAAAGAAAGATTGAAATTCTGTTTTTTGAAGTCTTGCAAGAGATTCAAACTATTTTCTCGCAATGGATTTGAAAGTTCAAAGTATCCTTTTACCTCATCATTTTTACTTGCAAAGACCATTGATTTTTCATTGTAATCGTTTACATGATTTTTCATTCCTACAAAATCAGCATTTCCAATTTTCCAGTTACCTATATTTTTTCCATTCTGAATTTTGGCTTGTGTTCCTGCTCCTATTTTTTCTTCAAAATCATAAATAATTCCTTCTCCAAACTCAGAAATGGCTGCATAAATTGCCTTACTAATTGGGTGCAAAGAATAAGAAGCCAAAGCAGCTAAAGCCTGTTTGTCTTCGATAGTTAATTCTTTATTTTTCTGAATACTTTTCCAAATTGCACTCGGAGTTGAGGTCGTAAGAGTTCCTGTTTTATCAAAAATAAGATGCGCTTTTTGAGAAGCCAACATTTCAATAGAATCTGTATTTTTCAAGAAAAACAAATTTTTCGCCAAAATCTGTCTAGCATTTCCAAAAGCAAAAGGAGCATTTAGAGCCAAAGCACACGGACAAGCCACAATCAAAACTGAAGTAAAAACATTAATAGCAACCTGCCAACCTTCAGCATACAACCAATACGAAGCACTTCCAAAAGCAACCAACAAAACAAAAATCGTAAAGTTTCTGCCCCAACACTGCGTTAAATTTTTTAGAAGTTTTGAGTTGTCTTTATCAAAAGTATCACTGTTCCAAAGCTGCATCAAATAACTTTGAGAAACTGTTTTGAGTAATTTTATACGCAACGGTTCGCCCCACTGCCTTCCTCCTGCATACAAACGCTCGCCAGTTTTACACGCCACAGGCTCAGATTCGCCACTTACAAAACTATAATCAATTTGAGCTTTTCCTTCCAAAAGCTCGCCATCAGCAGGAATAAGTTGTCCATTTTTTACAATTACAATATCATTAATTTTTAAATCAGACAATGAAATTGATTTTGTAGTTTTATTATTCGTATCATTTTCTAGATCATTATTAACTTCCAAAAGAGCAGCCAAAGGAAAATAAGATTGATAATCCCTTTCAAAAGAAATGCTATCAAAAGTACGACGTTGAAACCATTGTCCGACCAAAAGAAGGAAAATTAAGGCAGCCAAAGAATCTAAATATCCTGCACCTGTTTGACTTATAATTTCGAAAATACTTCTACCAAAAAGAGCCGTTATTCCGAGCGCAATCGGAATATCAAAATTGAGAGTTTTGTGTTTGAGGGCATAAAAAGCATCTTTGAAGTAATTAGCACCACTAAAAAGCAAAACTGGAAGTGATAATAAAATATTAAGATACCCAAAAAAACGAGGAAAATCATCTTCTGCAATCGGTAAACCCAAATATTCGGGAAAACTAAGCAACATCAAGTTACCAAAACAAAAACCTGCAACTCCCAAACGAAGCAGGAAATTAGGAGGCAAATTATCTGTTTTTTTCTTGTTTTTTGACTCTAGTTTTAGGTCTGGCAAATAACCTAATTTTGTCAGATTTTCTACCAAACTACGCAGCGAAATTGTTTGACTATAAAAGCTAACATTGGCTTCTCTACGCAAATAATTGACCTTTGAATCTTGCACACCTTCAAATAAATTAGGTAGTTTTTCCAAAAGCCAAACACAAGAAGCGCAATGAATTTGAGGTAATTTGAAGGTAATGCGTGTAAAATTTCCGTCTGTAAAATCGACAAGTTGGCGCATTAATTCCTCATTATCCAAATAAGCAAACTGTTCTGGATTTTCTAAAATAGGCGAAATTCCTGTTTTTTCAAGATTGTAATAATTATCTAATCCATTTTTTATCAGAATATCATAAACCGTTTGGCAGCCTGTACAGCAAAACTCATGTTCATCAAATTCAATCGGATTTGAAGGACAATCATCGCCACAATGATAACAAGGCGTTTTTTCAGACTTTTTTATTTTTTTATTTGCCTGTGTATTTTCTTGTATCGGATTTTCTAGTAAAGTTGCCATAATTGGTAGAGATATATTTTGATTTTACTCTACAAAATTACTCTTAAAAAAGGGCTTAAAAAATGAAGTTTATCAGCTTTTTGGGTGGTTTTTAGTGGGTTTTGAAGGTATTTTCAAACCAAATAGTAACCATATCGTTTTGTAAGAATATTTTTTATTCCATAATTTTAGGCTACAAATAATCTACTATACCCTGCTATTTCTATTTTTGCACCTCAACGACGGCTTCAGCGTCGCTGACGGTTTAAAAGTAGAACTAACTAACTGTCATTGAGGCTCAAATGAAGCTATCAATGAGGTTAAAAAAAATAGTTGAGTAACCTATAACCAACTCAAAAATCTCATGAAAAAATCCATTTTAATCCTAAACGCAAAACTCATCAACGAAGGAAAAATCGAAGAAAAAGATATTTTTATAGAAAATGGAAGATTTAGCCGTATCGAAAATGATTTATCTAATCTAAAAGCTGATACAGTTATTGATGCAAAAGGACAGTATGCAATGGCAGGCGTAATTGATGACCAAGTGCATTTCAGAGAACCAGGACTTACACAAAAAGCACAAATTTATACAGAAGCAAAAGCAGCTGTTGCAGGTGGAACAACTACTTTTATGGAGATGCCAAATACAAAACCTCAAGCTCTCACTCAAAAACTTTTAGCAGACAAATATGAAATTGGTGCAAAAGATTCGATTGCTAATTATTCGTTTTTTATGGGTGTTTCGAATGAAAATTTGGAAGAAGTTTTGAAGACAGATAAGAATAATGTGTGTGGTTTGAAAATATTTATGGGTTCTTCTACTGGCGATATGCTCGTCGATGATAGACAGGTTTTGGAAACTATTTTTAGTCAAACTGATATGCTTATTGCTACGCATTGCGAAGACGAAGCAACTGTAAAAGAAAATGAGAGACTAGCAAAGGCAGAATATGGCGATGATGTTCCAATGCGTTTGCACCCAGAAATTAGAAGTGTAGAAGCCTGTTATAAGTCGTCTAGTTTGGCAGTAGAACTTGCCAAAAAATACAATACTCGTTTGCATATTTTGCATATCTCAACAGCAAAAGAATTAGATTTATTTACTAATAAAATTCCTTTAGCAGAAAAGCGAATTACAGCAGAAGTTTGTGTTCATCATCTTTGGTTTGATGCTGTAGATTATGCAAAGTTAGGTTCTCAAATCAAATGTAATCCTGCTGTAAAAGAAGCTCAAAATAAAGATGCACTTTGGAAAGGACTTTTAGATGACCGTTTGGATATCATTGCAACCGACCACGCACCCCACACATGGGAAGAAAAACAAGGCAATTATTGGAATGCTCCTTCTGGAGTTCCTTTGGTTCAGCATTCTCTTTTGATGCTTTTGGAAGCGTATAAGCAAAATAAAATCTCTCTAGAAAAAATAGCTGAAAAAATGGCTCATGCGCCTGCAATTTGTTTTCAGATAAAAGAGAGAGGTTTTGTAAGAGAAGGTTATTTTGCTGATTTAGTTCTTTTTGACTTAGAAAAATCAACTGTTGTAACAAAAGAAAACTTAGAATATAAATGTAATTGGTCGCCTTTTGAAGGAAATACGTTTGATTCTCAGATTACACATACAATTGTTTCAGGACATTTGGCATATCAAAATGGAGAATTTGATGAGAGCGAAAAAGGAATGAGAATTAGTTTTGATAGAAACTAGAAAGTCATCAGTTAATTTCAGTTATATCGACTTTTAATCTAAACCAAAAAGGAATTTAATTTATTAAGTTCCTTTTTTGTTGTATAAAACAAAAAAATCTTTAAATTGAACGACTATCAAATTTACAGAAGTTGCTCATGAACACTAAATTTATAAATAAATTATTTTTTGCATTTTTATTTTGTTTAACTCAAAACTCCCTTTTTGCTCAACAAACTTCAGATTCACTCAATTATGAACGTTATAAATTTGCCTTAGAAGAATTAGAACAGGATTCTACAGATAATTTGATTACACTTGCTACTCAAACTACACTTCGCTTACGGGATGCGCCTAGTGTGGTAAGTGTGATTACTCGTGCTGATATTGAGGCAATGAATGCAAGAGATTTATCGGATATTTTGCGTCATATTCAAGGTTTTGATTTTGGTGTTGATGTAAATGGTGTTGTAGGAATAGGGTTGCGTGGCAACTGGGCGCATGAAGGCAAAATTTTATTAATGATTGATGGATTAGAAATGAATGAACTTATGTATGGAACTACACAATTAGGCAATCATTTCCCACCTTCTCTAATTGAACGTATTGAAGTCATTCGTGGTGCTGGTTCGGCTATTTATGGAGGTTTTGCAGAATATGGTGTTATCAATATTGTTACAAGAGGAAGTGAAAACTTGAATGGTTTGCAGATTAGTAATACATTAGGAAAAGTAAAAAATAATAATGATAGAAATAGCCCACTTCGTCAAAATCTCACAGCTTCTTTAGGACGTTCTTCTATTGATTGGAAAGCATGGGGAAGTATTTTTAAAGGAAATGCACTGAGAAGTAATCAGTTTTTTATAGATGGCTTAGGTAATAAAGTTGATATGAGCCAAAACTCTCTCATCGAAACTTTTACTGCTCAAGTAGGAATCAACTATAAAAAATTAGAAATAAGAGGTATCTGGGATGATTACAGAAATAATACAAAAATAGGATTTGCTTATGAAGCTCCCAATAGATTTCAACGTATATTTCAAACAGGAATTATAGATGCAAAGTATATAATTAAAGTAAATGAAAAACTGACTATTACTCCTCGTATTTCCTACACATTTTCTCGTCCTTGGGCTTTTCTGAGTAGAGATACTGTTTATTCAGGTGTATTTTCAAGGGAGTATACTCAGCGTTTTCGTTCTAATGTAATAGGAAATTATCGTCCTAGCCCAAATCTAATTTTTACTTTAGGAAGTGAATTTTGGTATGATGCAGCGTATGATGATGTTATTTTTTTTAATGAAAAAAATTATATTGAATTTAATAATGTTGCTTTTTTTAGTCAGATTTTATGGAAAACAAAACTAGTAAATATCACAGCAGGTGCTAGATATGATAATCATAGCTTTTATCCTTCTACTTTTGTTCCTCGTTTTGGACTTACTAAGTCATGGGAAAAACTGCATTTAAAACTCTTATATAGCAATGCTTTTCGTGCGCCAAGTGTACAAAATATTAATTTGAGTATCAATCAAAGCATAAAACCTGAGCGTACTACAGTTCTAGAATCTGAAATTGGATATATTTTCTCCCCTAATTTTTCAACAACACTTAATTTTTATGATATTACTACCAAAGACCCAATTATTTATTTTGTAGAAAGTAATACAATAGAAGGGTATAACAATGAAAAAGAAACAGGAACACGAGGGGCAGAATTAGAACTTCGTTATAAAGGAAAAAAAGGTTTTGTAGAAGTAGCTTACTCCTATTATACAGCTGCAGGAAAAACAGTAGTGAATACCTCTGCTGTAAGTGAAGATAAAAATCAACTTTTAGGACTTGCACCTCAAAAACTTTCTATTTGGGCAAATCATTCTATTTACAAAAGTCTAAAACTCAATACTTCTTTAGTTTGGCTGAGTAGTCGTTATGCGTATAATTCTGAAACTCAAGATGGAGAACTACTTTTGAAAAAATTTGATTCAAATACACTTTTCAATATTTCGTTTATGTATAAAGATTTTTTGAGAAATGGAATTAATATTTCTATAGGCATTCAAGATTTATTCAATCAATCGCCTCCTTTTATGCAGCCTTATGATGGCGCACACGCACCTTTACCAAATCTTTCAAGAGAGTTTATTTTCAAAATTAATTATGATTTGAATTGGTAGTTTTTACAGTTATCAGTAAGTAGTAATCAGTTACCAGTTGAAATTCAATAGTATTTAGAATTTAAATAAAAATAGATGGACAATAGAACAAATGAAAAAGCGATATTCAGAACTCTACATTTAATTTTGGAAACACAGAAGATGATAGAGTTTTACGAATCAGATCCAGAATCAGAAAAAGGTTATTTTGAAATAAGAGCTAACAAAGATATGCTCAAAAATCTTATCAGAGATATAAATGATGATTTGTTGCCTTATAATGTTGGCTTGTTTTCGTTAAATCTAGATGTTGATACAAAACAAAATAGATATTAAATAACACTACCAATTGAAATTGAATAGTACAGATATTTTTTAGAAAACAAAAATCCATTATTTACTCAAAGAATAAATAATGGATTTTTTCATAAACAATAATTAAATGTTAATCACTAAAAGTTACTTCTTTTTGCCAAAACCTCCCAAACCTTTTAGTTTGTTTTTTAGATCTTCTTTTGCTTTTTCTATTGGATTTGTTGTCTTGGTAGAATCAGCTTTTGTAGATTTAGTAGAATCAGTCTTCGAATCATTTTTATTTCCAAAGAAATCATTTAATAACTCTTTTCCTGTTTTGGTAGCTTCTTCTTTGAGTGTTTGAGTTACCTTAGATTTGATTTGAGATTTAATAGCCGAATTATCCATGGCTACACTTGGGCTATTGTATGTTCCTCCAATATTGAAAAACAAAGGAATAGTAGAGTTTTCAATATCTTCTGGTTTGATATTTACCAATCCACTTACTAACGAAAGAGCTTCTTCTTTTGGAACATCTACCTTTAAATGAAAATCAAGTCCTCCATCTAATGCTGTTGTTCCTCCAATAGTAGATTTATAACCTGCAAAGTTTAAATCGAAAGGTTGAATTTTCATTTTTCCATCTTCAATTTTGGTTTGCATCACCAAATCTTTCAAACGAGTATTTTTGAGTTTTGGCATATTTGCAACAGCAGCTAATTTATTGATAGAAGGATTATCTTTCATCATTGCATCAACAATTTTCATCATTCCACCTCCTGAAAGTGTTGCCATATCTGGCATCATATCCGATTTTAAAAGTCCTGTGATATTGAAGTTATTAAGAGAGAATTTTCCATCCAAACTTTCTGCTAAAGGAGCAAAGGCTTTTGCTGTAGAAAAAGTTTTGAATGCTTCTCCAATATTTGCCTCAATAATATCCAAATCAAAAGAGAAAATAGGACGAGCCAAATCTTTGCTACTATAAAGTCCACTAGTTCTGAATTTTCCTCCAACAGCATCAAAAGTAAGGTTATCCATTCTGACTTCACCATCTTTTACACGCACCAAACCACGCATATTATTAAGAGTCATATTATCATACAAGACTTTTTCAATTGTTGCATTGAATGTAAAATCAATATCTTTTGGTACTTCTACTACACCTGTTTCATCTTCAACAGTTGTTGGGTCGTCTGTTTCTGTCATCCATTCATCAACATTAAATTGATTTGAAGTAAGATTCATATTTCCACGAATTACAGGCTTTCCTTCTTGAAAACCTGCCATAGCAAGCGCATAAGCAATATAATTTGAAAGTCCACCTGTAAGAGCAATATCACTTTTTCCTAAAAATCCTTGAAAAGAATCCAAAATCATTTGTTGAGGTGTAAAACTCACTTTTGCATTTGTGATTTTCATTCCTTGTGGCAAATCTACACTTGTAAATACCAAATTCTGTACAGACAAATCTCCACTTGTCGGAAGTTGATCATATTTTTCAGCATCTAAAGCAGCCGTTGAGCCTTTTGTTTCTATATCGGCTTTTACTAGACCTGTAACAGTCATATCTTCTAAAGGGACAATTTTAGTAATTGTAGCCAAATCTAATTCACCTTTTATCATCAAATCATATACAAGGTTTTCAACTCCTTCTGTATGTCCACTAACTGAAAAAGGTTTCCCTTCTACTTGCATTGTGATTTTTTCTAAATCGACACGCATATTTTCCATTTGTCCAGTTGTGTTTTTGGCGTGTGCTTCTACTTCAAGATTTTCAATCGGAATCGGATAAGCAAGTGATTTGACATATCCATTTTTCAATGTCATATCTGCATCAATGGTAGGAATACGGTTTTGAGCTTCATCATAAACTCCTTTTGCAAGTAATTTTAGATTATACAAACCTTTTATTTCTAAGCTGTCCATTGGATAAATCTCTGCCAGCTCAGCAAGGTTTACAGTTGCATTTATGTTTGCATCAATATCATATTTTTCTAATCCTTGAATTCTAACTTTTCCATTAATTGGGTTTTTGCCCAAATTCATTCCAAATGTTTTTATATCAATAACTGTATTATTCAGATTTGCTGTAGTATTTACAACCTGCATATCAACATTTACATTTTCTACTGCCGTTGGAAGTTCTGGGTATTTGAAATACCCATCTTTTATCAAAAGTGAAATATCAAACTCTGGGTATAATTCTTTCTCTGAATTAAATTCTCCTTTTGTCATTCCTTTAAAAACAAACTCTCCTTTTGCTTCCAAACCTTCATAATCTTTCAAAAATACAGGAGGAATCAGAGAAAGCAAACTTTTAAAGTTTGTCTCAGGAGTAGAAAAATTCAAATCCATCAGAATAGAAGCCGTATTTTCAGGCATACTTAACCATCCATCCATTTTCAAAGGCAAATCATTTACTTTAAATTCATTTTCTTTGAAAGTAAACTTCATGTTTTTCATATCCATTTCAAGCGTTGCATCAGCAGAAACAGGTCTATGAGCAATATAAGCCACATTTTCAAAATTGATATACAAATCATTGATTGTCGTATTTGTACTCACATCATACTTATCAGTCGTAATGTTTCCACTTCCTGTGTGATTTAAGCCTTCAATAATAGCAATCATTTTCAAGGTATCATCTTGATAACGGATTCTTCCATCACTAATATTCCATTTTTCTAATCCAATTTCGAAAGCTGCTGTATCTACTGTTGTGGTTTCTTCGGTTGCTGTGCTTTCATAAATATCGTAGCTTGCTCGTCCATCTTTCAAAACACGAACATTTACAAGAGGTTTGTCTGCATAAATACTATGGATTTCGACTTTATCTTTAAAGACTGACATAAAATTAAGTGCAAGCTCAAAATTATTAGCAGCCAAAAGAGTATCTCCTTCAAAAGGCGCACGATTAATTACACTAATATTTTCTAATTGCACGGTCAGTTTTGGAAAATGACGCAAGATAGAAATATCAAAATCTCCAAATTTTACATCTGCCAACACCTGCTCACTAGCAACTTTCTCTACTTTTGCTTTGAGTTGGTCTTTAAAAAGCACAGGAATAAGAAAAATCGCTCCTACTAGCAAAACTAATAGGACAATTATGGCAATGGATATTTTTTTTACTATTTTCATATTTATTTGATTATGGTGTCATTGGTGAGGATACCAACAACAACTATTATATTTACAATAAGGAATTTCTTTTTTACAGAAAAAATATAGAATTTTAGTCGAAAGATAACTTAAAGTTAAGAAAAAAGATAGTGAAATTTATTTAAACTTCAATATGTACAAAGCTATTCCTTCAAAAATTTCAGCAGATAAAAAGCTAAAAATCCAATTTTTAGATTGTGAAGAAATAAATAATGGTAGAATGCTTTGGAAAGTTTCTATATTTTATGAAAATGTAAATCTTGATAAAATTATTTTTCCTCAAGGTTGGAATTATCTAAATTTTGAACTTGATAAATGGACTTTAGAAGATAAAGAAAGTAGATTTTATTATATTCCTATCGAATCAAAAAGCATTTTGATAGATGCCAAAACGTTGAAAATCCATTATTTATCAAATCAATCTCTTTCAACAATTTATTTTAAAGGAAATTATTTTGTTGAGCATTTTTTAATAGAAGAATATGGAGATGTGAGTATAAAGACAAGTTTAGAAACATTTGATTTTGAAGAGATTATAACAAAAAATTGATAGTGAAAATCCTTTCTTCCTATTTTTAATTTTATCAAACAATCTATTATCACAAAAGACTTTTAGGTAGTAGAAGATAGACTTATGAATATAGCATAGTATATTTGTCGAAATAGTATTCAATCAAATTAATTGTAAAAAATAGAATGAAATTTTTTAATAGTGTTTTTTTAGTTTTTAGTTTTTTTGTGTGTTTAAGTCTTTTAGTTTCATCTTGTTCTGATCCAAATGCTATAACCGAAAATGAATTTGACATGAAAGCTTGGAAAATGGATAGAAATGGTTGTGAAAGTGTGCGTACAGGAATGTTGGAAGATTTAGAAAAAATCAAACCTAAACTAGAAGGATTAGACGAAATAGATTTACGAAAAATTTTAGGCAAGCCTGATTTTGCAGAGCTATATAGTCGTAATCAAAAATTTTATACGTATTATATTGATGCTTCTGAAAAGTGTGAAAACTCAAATTCTGAAAAGGTCAAAACTGGAGAACGCAGACTTGTTCAGATTCGTTTTGATGCTATCAACGCTGTCAATGAAATTGTAGTAATTAGAGAAGAACGGAACAAAAAATAATTTCATTATAAATACAGTGTGACATAAATTTGTTTGTGTTTTACTATCGTTGGTGGGGACACCGACAGTGGCAGAATTATAAATTGAACAGGGTTTACAAGCAAAGAAATACAGAATAATTTATTTTACGATGGTATTACTTTTCCAAACAATGAGATAAAACTCATTCTTTGGAAAAGTGCTATTTAGTTTTTACGAATTAACCCTTTTTATTGGCAAGTTGCCCACAAGCTGCATCAATATCTTTTCCTCTACTTCTTCTGACAGTTGTACGTACACCTCTTTTAATCAAATAACCTGCAAATTTTTCTATTCTTTCTTCAGTTGGTTTCTTATATTCAGCTTCTTCTATTGGATTATATTCGATGATATTTACTCTACAAGGAACGTGCTTACAAAAACGATACAACTCATCGGCATCTTTCAAAGAATCATTAAAATTATCAAACAAAATATACTCGTATGTAATTCTATTTCCTGTCTTATCATAAAAATACTTCAAGGCTTCTGCCAAAACTTCCAACGAATTACTCTCATTAATATCCATAATTTCGTTTCGCTTTTCATCATTTGCAGCATGTAAAGACAAAGCAAGATTAAATTTGACGTTATCATCGGCAAGCATTTTGATAAACTTTGCAATTCCTGCTGTTGAAACAGTAATTCTTTTTGGTGACATATTTAGTCCATCTGGAGAAGTCAGTCTGTCAATAGATTGCAAAACATTTTTATAGTTCATCAATGGTTCGCCCATTCCCATATAGACAATATTCGAAAGAGGTTGATTAAAATTCTCTTCTGCTTGCTTTGAAATAGCAACTACTTGATCATAAATTTCGGCAGCTTCAATATTTCGTTTCTTACCCATATAACCTGTTGCACAAAACTTACAAGAAAGCGAACAACCCACTTGCGACGAAATACAGGCTGTCATTCTATCTTTAACAGGAATCAAAACGCCTTCTACTATTTTGCCATCATACAATCGAAAAGAAGATTTTACAGTTCCGTCATTGCTTTTTTGCTCTTCTGAAATGGTAAGTGCATTAATAGCAAAATTTTCTTGCAACGTTTCTCTAAGTTTTTGAGACAGATTTGTCATTTGCTCAAATGAAGTAACTGATTTTTCCCAAAGCCATTGCCAAATCTGTTTTGCTCTAAATTTTGGTTCTCCTAATTTTTGTAGTTCTTCCGAAATTTCGGCTAAAGTTAGTTTTCGGATATCTGTTTTTTTATTTTCTATTTCTTGAAGCGATACTTTTATTGTAGGCGTATTCATAGCAGTAAATTATTCTTTCAGTTTATTCTTATTTTTTGTTTGATTTTACAAAAATACGAAATTATTAGAGCATTAATTATAATTCGAAGCTCTTGAATATAATTTCCATTTTTTTTGTCCTAGAAAGTCTATCTCAAACTTAGAGAAAAAATCATTTTTTTGAACTTAACACCTCAATTATCAATAGTTATAAAAAAGCTAAAGAAAATAATTAATCACATTAATTACAATTTTACTAATGAAAAGCGATTTTATTATCAAAAATTCAAAATTGAATCTTTTATCAATAAAAATTTGATAAACAACGTACAAAGTTTAAAAAAGCATCAATTTTAAAAAAAACTCACACTGTAAATTATTTATGAATTTATGGTTAAAAATTTGGAAAAGTAAAGTTAAGTAAGTTAATTTGTCTAATAATTAATTAACCTAACTACTTGTCATACTTGTCAAAAAGACTCATAATATATAATAAATCGTATCTTTTAAAGGAAAAGTTACAATTAATCAATAATACAGCTAAAAATAGAATTTAGCTTTTTATTTACCCAAATAGTATTCTAACATACTATAAATTTAATTAACTTTATCACTCTCCCCTAATACACAATTATAGATTATGAAATTTACAAAGTTAAATTTACATTTTGGTGGCAACAACGGTGGAAGAAATACAGCATCAATGGCAGATGATAGATACGAACAACGCAATGGGCTGTGGTAAAAATCACTAAAAATATTAAAGAGCAAAGCATCTTTAATACTATAAGAATAATTCTTATTCTTCAATATTAAAGATTGTGTTTTGGTAGTAAAATAGTATTGAAAGAGGTTATCCTAGTTTTAAGATAACCTCTTTTTTCTTTTAATTATAAATTAGATAATCTCATCAAACGCTCATAAATTTTGTAATTCTCTTCGTCAAAACAAACAAAGATAATTTCTTCTAAGGTAGAACTATCACTTTGACTTACAAATTCATTTAAAGCATTTAAAGCAATCTCGGCAGCTTCTTCTTTTGGAAACTTATAAACTCCTGTACTTATATTAGGAAATGAAATAGATTTGATTTGCAACTCTTTAGCAATTTGTAATGAGTTTTTGTAGCAATTAGCTAAAAGCTCTCTTTCTCCGTGTTCTCCATCTTGCCAAACAGAACCTACCGTATGAATAACATACTTAGCTGATAAATTCCCTGCTGTCGTATAAACAGCTTCTCCAGTTTTACAACCTCCTTGCTTGTTACGTATTTTAATACATTCTTCTAAAATCTCTTTTCCTCCTGTCCTATGAATTGCACCATCAACGCCACCACCACCCAAAAGTGATGTATTTGCAGCATTTACAATAGCATCAACAGCTATTTTGGTAATATCTCCTCGTTGTAATAAAAGTTTAATTGACATGTTATATTGGGTTAATAATTAAATTTTACTGCATTTTTCTACTATTTTTTTGTCATAAATAGTGTAAATTAAAAAATAATGACTATGTTTGGGACATCATAAGGAAAACAAATACAATTCTGAAAAAATTGTTTTGGAGAATTAGCAAAGAACCTGTTAAAAGCAGTTTTTACTTCTTTCTAAAAAGCTCAACAATTAATTTTGTAGCCATTTTTAGGGAAAGTAGTAAATAACTAAAAGCTATTTTTTTGACTCCTACTTTTTCACAACTAATTACTTTTTGCCCTTTTTACTCTTGTAGTAAGAAGGGTTTTTTGTTGCATTTTATTAGCTTACAGTCTGAAAATCCAACTTTAAAGCAGAATGAATAGAGTTTGAAATTTTAACTTTTTCCGATTATTTAAATCAAAAATCAACAAAAATTATTCTAATTCTGAATGATAATTTGTACATTGAGGTAAATAATAGAATAATTAGAGAATTTAAGATAGAATAAGATACCAATTTCTATTTCTTATATTCAAAGATTTTCTATGTTTTGAAGTTCATTTTATCACTAAATTTCACCTTATATTATGCACATGCAAAAATTTCGTATTTCGTTATTTGCCCTATTACTAAGTTCGGCTTTCCTCTTTAGTTGTGGAGGAAAGAAACAAACTAACACAGAAACAACAACTACAATAGATAATGGTTCGACGGCTACCGAAGAAATGCCTAAAGAAGAAGTTGAAGGAGGTGCGCTCAATAAATTTTTCCCACAAGAAGAAGGAGCATACAAAGTTATCTATAATCAAGAAAAAGATGGATTTGTACAAGCTAGTTTAGAAAAAGATGGAATAGAAGTAGCTACTCTTGCAATTAGTGATTTGAGTACTAATATGGATACAAAAGCAAAATATGCAGACGCAACGATGTACATTGCATCTTACCCTGCGCTTACAAAAGGTTCTAAAGGAACTACTATTTTGGTTGCTGACCGTTATCAAATCAGTATTCGTTCGAAAGAAGATAGCTTTGATGATAAAACTCGCAAATCTTGGTTCGAAAAATTTGATCTTGCTGGACTTGCCAACTTAAAATAATTTTTCAACTCAATTATCTGTCTAAATACTCTAAAAGTATCTTGACAGTTTGAGAAACTCATTTTTTCTTAAAAAACCTTTTCAATTACTTAAATATACAACTATATGTTTTTTGGTTCTGACGACAAACCAGTTTCTATTGTAGATGCTGTAAATAACCTACCTGAATCTGGGGTTACTATTTATGCGCTGAAAGCGTTAGATTTTGTAGTTCCAGGAGAATGGAATAATCCGACTGATTTTGATGCCTTGATGCGTGATGTTACAGGCGAAACGGATGAGGAATTTTTAGGAGAAGTAAAAGAAAAAGCAATAGAGCTTTACAATGATGATTCGCAAGGGTATCAAACGGCTATCAAAATTTTTAAAATGGTAGATACAGCCGATACAGCTCTTGGTGCTGCTGCAATGGCTGATAAATTGGCTGATAGTTTTAGTATGCTTTCTTTCATGAAAGACCTTACTCCAAAAGCTGATACAATTCAGAGTATTGATTTGGCTATCAAAATTACGGCTGAACTTCTAGCTTTTACAAAAATAAATGGAATCCCTGGAGATAGTTTTGGTGATTTTGTGGGTGCATTAGGCAATTATGCAGGAGAAAGCAAAATGCGTATGGCAGGAATTGTAGCCTTTGATGGTGTGCTTCCTCTAGGTCCTGATTTTGCCGAAATTGTAATGAACAAACTTCAATCGGTAAGTGTAGATAAAGTAGAAAATAGTAGTGTTTTCCAAAAAATGGCACAATATATACCAGGAAGTGGTGCTACCGACAAACTAGAATTTGTAAAAAAAGCATTTGGACACACAAAAGGATGGATTAGTAATTTTCAATCTGAGAATAATATCAATTCAGAAAAAGTAATTGCAAGCCTTTCAGAATATATTTCTTTAGCTGATACAAAACTAGATTATGTAGCTGCTTTCTTAGATGCTTCGACAAATTATTTTGAGCATACAGGAACTCAAACGGTTGCTAGTCGTTTGATTGAGCGTGCTGTAAATGAGGTTTAATTTTTTAGTTGTTTCTTAAAAACAAAAATCCATTTCTACGAAAAATAGAAATGGATTTTTTTGTATGTTTGTGGGTATAAAAGGTAATTTTATAACACTAACTCAATTATTATATTCAATAAAAATTATTATGAAAAAACTATTTTTTATATTATCAATTATAACTTTATTTAGTTGTAATAAAACAACCAAAAATAAGAATCAAACCAATCCTAATGAAGTTTTGACTCAAACACCACAAGTTCTTGAAAACAGAGAAGATTATAAATTTACTTCTATTTCTAAAAGGAGTGGTTCTGATATAGTGGTAGAATTATATAACGAAGCTGTAGAAAAAAAATGAAAAATTAAAACAACTCAACGAACAGATAAATCAAATCTATCGAATCAAAAATGATAGTTTGGCTGCCTATTCAAAATTTTCAAAGACAAATCAAACCTACTGGGAGAGTGCCAATAATCATATCAATCAAATTCAAGATTCGGTACTTAGACAATCTACGCTTGAAGTTTTCAAGGATATCGAACAGAATTATAAAAATAAAATGGCTGATTACGAGCCAAAAATGAAAGAAATTCAGAGAAAGGATATTTTACTTAGTGACCAACTGATACTAATGAAATTATTTATTACTGAATCAATGATAAAAAACTATCAACTCAATGAAAAACCAGCCATAAAAACACTAGAAACTATTATCGAAAAATATGATAAGTTGATTGAAGAATCTAAAGAATACACAAAAATCAGAGAATAATATTCAGTCCTTTTTTTACAAAAACAAAATTCCTATTTTAGTCCTTATGCTAGTATAGGATTTTTTTATTTATCTTACAACTAATATCTCTTGCTGTTGTTGGTGTTTCTACCAACGACCCCAAAACCTCAAAAAAAATGACTTTACATACAATAGATACAGGACTTTTCAAATTAGATGGTGGTGCAATGTTTGGTGTTGTTCCGAAAGTAATGTGGCAAAAACTCAATCCTGCTGATGAAAACAATATGTGTACTTGGGCAATGCGTTGTCTTTTGATAGAAGATGGAAATAAACTTATTCTTATTGATACAGGAATAGGGAATAAACAAGATGAAAAGTTTGTCAGTCACTTTCATTTGCATGGCGATGACTCTTTAGAAAAATCGTTGGAACAAAAAGGTTTTTCGACTTCTGATATTACAGACGTTTTTCTTACTCATTTACATTTTGACCATTGTGGAGGCGCAATAAAAAGAGACAAGAACAAACTTATTCCTGTTTTTGATAATGCAACATATTGGTCAAATACAGAACATTGGAACTGGGCTATCGAACCCAATCCAAGAGAAAAGGCTTCATTTTTAAAAGAAAATATACTTCCTATAAAAGAAAGTGGACAATTAAAACTTCTTTCTAGCAATCAAAAAACAGATTCTTTGCCTTTTGATTTGCGTTTTGTTGATGGACATACCGAAAAGCAAATGTTACCTCAAATAAAATATAAAGATAGAACAATTATTTTCTGTGCAGACCTTATTCCATCAGTACATCATGTACGCCTGCCTTATATTATGGCGTATGATATGAGACCTTTAAAAACACTTTCTGAAAAAGAAGAACTATTGAATGAAGCTGTCGAAAATGATTATATTTTATTTTTCGAACACGACCCAGTTAATCAATGTTGCACCTTGCAGAAAACAGAAAGAGGAATTATGCCAAAAGAAATTGGAATGTTGAGTGATTTTGTATGAAAAATGAAATATTTAACACCTTTTTTTTGTTTTTTGAAACCTTTCTGAGTATGATTCGTAGTCAGTCTACTTTTTTGACAAAAATATTTTTCATTTTGATAATAAAAAATATTTTAGCTAAAAAAACAAAGCCATAAATCACTAAAAAACAGTAAATTAACAACAAACAAAAGAAAAATAAAGATTTGGACTCAATTTTGGCATACTTAAAATAGATAAGATAAAATTCTTTATAAAAAATATTATTTTCCTATTTCTATGCTAATTTATCTACTTTTCTTTATTATTGGTCTTGCCATGATGTTTAGTTTCTTTAAAGGACTAGAATTTATTTCTCGTTACAAAAATCCTAATAAGAAAAGATAAATAAGTAGTTAAGGTTATATATAAAAATGTCAATTCGAATGATTACCACATTTCGAATTGACATTTATTAGTTTTAAAGGGTAGAAAAACAACTATTTTTATTCTAACCAACTATACGCATAATTGGTATCTACATAATCTAATGCTTGTTTTGTTAGATATAGAGGACGGAAAGTATCAACCATTACGGCATATTCGTGTGTTGCTTTTTTACCTATACTTGCCTCATACGTTCCAGGATGAGGACCGTGAACAATTCCCCCAGGGTGAATGGTAAAAGAGCCTCTGTCAATTCCTTTTCTACTCATAAAATCTCCTTCTGCATAAAAAAGAACTTCATCAGAATCAATATTTGAGTGGTTGTAAGGTGCAGGAATAGAATCTGGATGATAATCAAAAAGACGAGGTACAAATGAGCAAATCACAAACCCACCCTCTGATTGAAAGGTCTGATGAACAGGTGGTGGCTGATGAATACGTCCAGTAATTGGCTCAAAATCATAAATTGAAAGTGTATAAGGATACAAACAACCATCCCAACCGACAACATCTAAAGGAGAGAAATCATAAACATGTTGGTGTAAAAAATTTCCTTTTTTTGTTTTGATGAGCGTTTCTTTTGGCTCTTTTTCTGTAACTAATTCTTGAGGACCATGAATGTCACGTTCACAATAAGGCGAATGCTCTAAAAGTTGCCCCATTCGATTACGATAACGATTAACTGTTTCGATAGGCGCACGAGATTCAGTAATCATCATTCTGACTTCTACTTTATTTCCATTTTCATCTACTTCATTTTCGTCAAATTCCATTTTATAAACTGTAGTTCTTGGAATGACTACATAATCACCTTTTTTCACTCTCAATTTTCCTTGTGGACAATATAAATATCCATTTCCGTCGTGCATGTAAATTACTTCATCCTTTTCGCCATTTTTATAAAAATAATCCATTGTATTTTTACTTGGGTTGCAAATTGACAACACACAGTCATTGTTGGCAAGCAAAGGGATACGAGCATCTAAAAAATCTCCACCTGTTCTTTCAGAAAGAGAAGTTTTGAGGTGCATAGGTTGCAGAGGATAATCTGTAAGCAATTCCGTTTTTACAGGAATAGGCTCAAGCATTTTTTTTATTTTTGTGGGTGGATTTATATGATAAAGTATTGTGTAAATACCATCAAATCCACGAGAGCTGACAAGTTGTTCGTGATACAAACTACCATCTTCTTGTCGGAATTGGGTATGTCGTTTGGGTGGAATCTGACCCATTTTCTGATAATAACTCATTGCGTTATGTTATTTTATGGTTGGATTGTGTGATTTATTTTAATTTACTTTTTTTTATTTAAAAACAGAACTCTAATGGTCTGTTTTAGTTTACAGACAAACTACTCAAATTATGAGAAGATTATACATTTTGAGGATGAAAAAATTATAATCTTTTCTCAAAATGGAAATTTACATAAAATTAGTCCAATATCTTTATTAGGTAGGCATTTTTTTGTGTTATCTTTGTGTGTTTTTTGAGTTTCTTTTCAATACTGCTTTTTAGAACAAGCCATTTTTTGTTTTGTGAGAAAGATTTTTTTTTATAAAATGTTACTAAAAATAGAAATAAATACCAATGTCTTCTACTTCCAATCCTAACCCTAAATTAAATTCTAAGAACGTAACTGCTAAAGCTCCTGATGAAAAAGAAGTTTTTAAGACACTCAACACAAATAAAATTTATATTCCCGTTTTGATTGGATTAGGTGTTGCAGTTTATTTTTTCTTAGAAAAAGTTGATATTCCTATTTTTTTAGATGCTTTAGGCAAATCAAACTGGCTTTGGTTTTTAGCTGCCTTAATTATGCTGTTGGCTAGAGATGCAGGTTACATATATCGTATTAGAATGATTAGTGATGAAGAGCTTTCTTGGAAATCTAGTATGTATATTATTTTATTATGGGAATTTGCATCTGCTGTTACTCCTTCTGTTGTGGGTGGAACGGCTGTTGCTATTTTTATTCTGAATCGGGAAGGGTTATCCTTTGGAAAATCGATGGCATACGTCATGATGACTGCCTTATTAGATAATTTCTTTTTTATTGTTTTTTCTCCTTTAGCTATTTTTGTTGCTAACTCGTTTGATTTTATGGTTTTCCCTGCTATTTCAGCAGATATATTCAACGAATTTGTACAACAACAAGGTTTAAAAGGAGCTTTTTACGTGAGTTATGGCTTGACAGTACTTTATGCGATGTTTTTTGCGTACGGTCTTATCATAAATCCAAAAGGTTTTAAATGGCTTTTGATAAAAATTACATCTATCAAATTTCTCAAAAGATTTCAAGAAGGGGCAATAAATACAGGAAATGAAATGATAATTGCTGCCAAGGCATTACGTGGAAGTGGAATATCATTATGGATAAAAGCTATTTTTCTAACCTTTTTTATATGGATAGCTCGTTATTTGATGCTCAATTGCTTGATATCTGCTTTTACTCCTCTTGATGCTGTGGATCATCTTTTCGTATTTGCTCGTCAGATAGCGATGTGGATTGTCATGCTTCTTTCTCCAACCCCTGGAAGCAGTGGAACGGCAGAAGCTGTTTTTTGTCTGTTTTATGCAGAATATTTGCAAAAAGAGTTTTGTGCAGCAGTAGGTATTTTGTGGAGACTTTTCTATTATTACCCGTATCTATTTATAGGAGCGTTAGTTTTACCTCGTTGGCTAATTAGAGTAAATAAGAACAGAAAAAAGAAGAAGAAGTAAGAAAATAGATTTAGAAAACTGTCACTAGCCTAATACAAATTTAAGGTAATGAAGTCATTTAAGCATCTAAAACAGAGAAGTTAATAGGCTGTATGTTTTTTGATGGTCGTCGGTGGGGACACCTACAACGGCTATAGAACAAAACATTGCAAAACTTTTGAAAATAGTGCAATAGACTGTATACAAATCAGAGTTATTTTAGATTAGCAAAAACTATTGACAAGATTTTTATGAAGATGTTCTGTATCAATATTATATCTTCACACCCACAATTGTAATATCATCACGCTGTTCTACTCCCCAACTGTGCGTTTGGAGTTCATCATCTAGTTCTTGCTTTTGAACAGGAAGTGCCAAACTAGCATTTTTTTCTAGCAACTCTAAAAGGCGTGTTGTTCCAAACTTTTTGTTATCGGAATTTTGTTGATCACTAAAACCATCTGTCATGAGATACAAACAATCTCCTTTCATCAAATACAAATCTTGTGTTGTAAAAGGTTTTTCTTTTCTATCTCTTCCACCAATAGATTTTACGTCTCCTTTCAAGCTCTGTAAAAATGAATTTTGAAAATAATAAAGAGGGCGTTTTGCACCTGTAAACTGTACATGAGCTGTTTCGTCAGCATTGAAATGAATGGTACAAATACACACATCCATTCCGTCATCATTTGACATATTGCTCTGCTGTAATGATTTTTTGACACCTTCGTGCAAACGTGTCAAAATTTGGGCAGTATCAAATATCTTTTCTTGATTTACAATTTCATTCAAAAGTGTATTTCCAATCATTGACATAAATGCCCCTGGAACTCCATGACCTGTACAATCAACAGTTGCTAACACTGTTTTTTGTCCATCTAATGTATATTGATTTGTCATCCAGTAAAAATCTCCTGAAACCATATCTTTAGGTGAGTATAGCACAAAGTAATCTGCAAAAGCTTTTTCGAACTCTATTGCAGCAGGTAGAATAGCTTCTTGGATAGTTTGGGCATAACGAATTGAATCAGTAATCTTTTGGTTTTTTGTAGTGACTTCTTTATTAAGTGTTTCAATTTGTTCAATTTTGGTTTCTAATTCACCTTTTGTTTGATTGAGGTCATGATTTGATTTTTCCAAATCTTCGTTTTGCTTATTAATTTTACGAGAAACAAAATAAGCACCACCAGCAACTACTAAGAGAAGTAAAGCGACAATACCTGCAATAATCATTTGAAGACGAGCCAATTCCTTTTCTGCCTCTACTTCTTCTATTTTTTCTGTAAAGGCTGTTGTAATAGAATCTTTTTCATACAAAAGTCCTCTAATTTTATCCATTAGTTTCCGTGTTTCAGCCTGTGCTGCTTCAAAGGCAACTTCATTTTCTATAAGTTGTTTTGATAGTGCATCAAGCTCTCTTCTTAATCTACTTTTTTCTTGTGCCGTAATGTTACTGCTATTGAGTTCTTCAGCTATTTCTTCCATAGCTCTACGTATTTTGTAACTTTGTTCTGCAAGCAAACTTTTCTGCATTTCAAGATCATTTACTACCTTTTCTAAATTGACTCGCTCTTTTACAGTTGTGGTATCTTCTTCTACCTTTTCTTTAATCTCTTCTTTTTTTGGTTTCTCAGCTTTCAAAACAGGATTAGATAAATCTCCTGAAAGCACTATATTCACTTCATTCAATTTGTTGTTATAAGAGAAAAATCTACCATTTATCTTTTTTCCATTAATTATAAATTCTGAAGAAGAAGTTACCGTTTTTCCATTCGGAATTTCCATATAAAAATTACCAACAGCATCAGCCTTTGTTACTTTTTCATAGTTTACACCCTTCCAAATTATTTCTGCACCAGCCAAAGGAGTATTTTTTTGCGCAAAAACTTGTCCTTTCAAAGTCTTATCTAATTTTCTTAATGTAATAGAAAGACCATTTCGTCCCATATCATAATCTACCAAAGAATATCCTTCTTTCTCTATATTTACTTTTTTTGGATATCCTTTTGAAGCTGGATACTCTATTGTAAATCCACCATTGCTATTACTGACTCCTTTACCAATGTTGGGCATAATGACAGTAACACCTTCGACAGAATTACCTTTTGTATCACTAGTCGTTCCCATAATAATTTTTGTTTGTGCCATAATTGCATTGGAAGAGCAAAACAACAAACCGATTACAAAGAAAGAACGAATAATAAAACGAGTATAAAAAGAGACCTTTATTTGAATATTTATTAATTTGGATAACATACCTAATGTAGAATGGACAAATTCTTAGTTTCAACTTTTATCATTTCTTCAAATCTAGTTATTTACTTAAATAACATCATCTTACTTAATTTTAAGTAACCTAGATTATAGACCATTCTCCAAATATATAAAATCTGTATCTATCTACCTACAAAAAAAACAAAAAGGCTACTTTTAAATCAAAAAACAGCCTTTTTTACTATCTTACTTTTTAAAATAAACATCTCTAGCCTTTTTGAGAGCATTAGTAAACGCTTCTTTTGAAGAAAATATTTTTTTAAATGCTCCTTGATAAGTTGTAGGATTTTGATTTATTTCATCTTTAGAATCTTGACCTAATACAGTTTCATTTCTTATTTCTACTTCTTTTTTACTTTTATCTCTAGCCTGATTTTCTTCACTTTGGCTAATTTCCGAATCCATTTTCTTGGTTAGCATTTTATCTTCCTTGCTTTGTTCTTCTCTTAATTTATCAGCTTTCTCAAAATGCTTATTTGCTTTTAATTGATAACCTACTTTTTCTTCTAAAAGTCCTAAATTATTGTGAGCAATCGCATCCTCTGGGTCTAGTTCTACTGCTTTTCTGTAATCTTGCATTGCCAAAACAGTCATTCCTGCTGCTGCACGAATATAGGCACGGCTAGAGTAACGATATGGATTATCAGGTTCTAAATCTAGGGCAATGTTCATATTTACTAAGGCTTCTGCAAGTTTTCCAACTGTAAAGTAAAGCACTCCTCGTTCACTATACGCATTTGGGTTTTCAGCTTTTTGGATAGATAAATTGTAATCTTCTAATGCCTTCTTAAATTCTTGTAATTTGAAATAAGCATAGCCACGACGAAATAAAACTTCACCTTCTGAAATAAATTTTAATTCCTCTTTTTGAGGATTTTCAGTAAAGTCATTCAATAAATTGGTAGAAACTTCGACAGCTTTTTCGAAATTTCCTTCTTGAATAGCTATATTTATAGTTTGAATGTTCATTTTTTAATGGTAATTATTTTTAGCGATTTAATTGTCAATCACAAAGTTATTTTTAAAATTGTTTAAGTTCTATGAATAAGATACTATTTGTGCTACTAATTTGCTGTTTTTGCTCTTGTAATTTGTCAGAAACAAATAAAAAAGAGATAGATAAAGACCAAGTAGCAATCAAAACTGAGGATAGTAAAAAACTAATTAATGACCCTCGTTCGCCTAACCCTAGTAGCGAACTAGCTGTTCTGATGCGTGATATGTGGGAATATGCTGATACACTTAAAACAGCTATTATCAATAAAAATACAAAAGATTTGCCCGATTATTTACCTCGTTTTGAAAATATTTTGGGAGCAGAACCTACAGACGAACACACAAAAAGTACAGCCTTTGATGCTATGGCAAAGATAATGCTTCAAAAATTGAAAAACGTATATCAAAATGCTTCTGAAAATAAAGAACATAGCGTGCAAGTAGAAGGTTTTAACTTATTTGTGAAAAGCTGTCTGCAATGTCATGAACAACAATGCCCAGGACCTGTTTCGAAAATCTCTAAACTTAGGATTGAAAAATAAAATTTAGTTATTTAATATGTAAGCTATAATTTAGTTTTTTAGTCTGAAAATAAAAATTGAATAGAATGTTATGTGCAAAATTATTTTTTTTTATATTGCGTTTTTTACAAACGTTTATCTCATTTTTTGCTTAAATTAGAAACATGATAAATCAAAAAGTATTTGATAGTTTTCCAAACATTGAAACTGAAAGACTTATTTTAAGAGAAATAAAAGAAACTGATATACCAAAACTTCTTGAACTTCAGTCAGACACTAAAGTAAATGAGTTTCTCTCTCATAGAAAAGTAGAAACAGAGGAAGATATTTTGAAATTCATAGCACATAGAAAAATGTTTTTTGAAAAAAAATGGGGAATTACGTGGGTAGGTGCTGTAAAAGAAACTGACGAATTTTTAGGAATATGTAGCTACAATGCCATAGATATTCAAAACCACAGAGCAGAAATAAGTGGCGAACTTCATCCAAAATACTGGCGTACACATATTGGACAAGAAACATTTTTATCTGTTATTCGCTTTGGATTCGAAAACATTAATTTACATTCTATAACTGCGAAAACATCTCCATCTAATATAGCTACTGTGGGTATTTTAGAAAAGTTTGGCTTTCAAAAAGAAGGACATTTAATAGATAGAATATTTGATGGTACTAAATATGAAGACCAATGTTTATATTCCTTGATAAAAGGCAGTAAACATTTAGAAGAATTATTACAAAAAGCCCAAAAGAAACATATTTTAAAATAACTGAAATCTTTTTACAAGGGTATCTCCTGCCAACCCTTCACATCAGAAAATACGTAGGCGAGGTTTATCATACCCAAAACTATGATTAATTAAAAATTTTTTATGAAAAATAGACTTCCTATTAATGTTAGTGAAGGAATTAATATAGAAGATATATTAATTCCTCAATTAGAAAACCGTCCTAGCTAGACAAAATGAAAAGGGAATTTTCTACTAGCCCTTCACTTTGAAAACAAGTAGATATAGTTTATCATACTAATTATTATGATTACTCAAATTTATACATATGAAATCTGTTGTGCATTGTTTAGGAGACTGTAATGACATTTCTATCGAAGGAGTTTTAATTCCCCAATTAGAGAATCGTCCAAGCTAAACCTTATTTAGCTGCCGTACAAGAGCTACAAAATGAGTAATCGTTTTGTAGCTTTTTTTATATAAAAAACTCTAATTGTTATATTTTTAATTGAAAATAATTCCTTTTTTCTGACTGTCTATACTTTGTCTATATGCTTTTTTAGGAAAAAAATAAATAAATACCTTGTTTTACAGTACAAGATTTTAAAAAAAACTTGTTCGTTTTTGAAATAGGAAATGAATTAGTCTATAATTTAAAGTAGCGTATCAAAAAGCCATTTTTCTTTGAAAGATGGTTTTTTTGTTTTCTTACTTTTCTTATTTTGACAATGACTAGAAAATTAGCGACCTTTGTATTTATTTTTTATCTGTTTTTACACGATTTTGCCTATTTTATTAATTGAATAAGTAAGAGAATTTTAGTAAACGAAATTACTTTAAATTCTAAATATTCATAATTAATATGAAATTCGTAATTCGTAATTTTTAATTCGTAATCGTTTTCAAGCTATGCAAGTCAATACTGCCAAATTTTTAGAAAGCAATCCGTCTGTAAAGACTTGTCCTTCACCTCACATGCCCGAATATGCTTTCATTGGGCGTTCGAATGTGGGTAAATCTTCTCTTATCAATGCAATGACAAACCGAAATAGTCTTGCAAAAACTTCTTCTACACCAGGTAAGACTCAATTAATAAATCATTTTCTAATAAACGAAAATTGGTATTTAGTCGATTTACCAGGTTATGGTTGGGCAAAAGTGAGTAAATCACAACGAAGAGATTTTGAAGGCTTGATTACAGAGTATCTTTCTGAACGTAAAAATTTAGTAGTAACGTTTGTTTTGGTGGACATCAGGCACGAGCCACAAGCTATTGATTTAGAGTTTTTTGAATGGTTAGGAGAACATCAAATTCCTTTTGCTATTGTTTTTACAAAAGCTGACAAACTCAATAATAGTAAATTGGTCGCTTCTTTAGAGCGTTATGAAACAGTTTTGAAATCTCGTTGGGAAGCATTACCTCCTAATTTTATTACTTCATCAGTTAAAAATGAAGGAACAGAAGATATTTTGGTTTATATAGAAAAGTATAATAAGGCATTAGAAGAAAAGTTTTCTCAAATTCAGCCTATCAAAGTTACAAAAGAAGAGCTTCCTCAGCCACAAAAACCTGTTGTACAAAGAAAAAAATACAATCAACATAAACCGTATAAAAAAGAAGAGGAAACAAATGAATTGAATGATTTTGAGAAAAAAACATTTGACTCAACTACTCCAAAACCAGTAAAGCCTTCAAAATATGCTTCTCCTAGAAAGACAAACTCAAAATATACTGTCCCTTTTTCTGATTCAAATAATAGTGACAAACCTAAAAACACAGGAAAAAGACCTGTAAAGAGTACAGGAAGAAACTCAAAAGCAGTAGCAAAAGCAGGAAAAAAGGATTTTGGAAAAGATACGCCTAAAAAAGATTTCAAATCTACTTCTAAAAGCTCAAACTCTTCTAAAAATAAAACCAATCCAAAAGCAGCACCTTTTAAAGGAAAAACAGGGCGACCTAAAAAGTAAATCAACAGCTTAATTAAATGTAAATCAAAATTCTATTTTATTTTTACTATTTTTGCGCTCTTGCATTTATTGTAATTTAAAATATATGTATAGGCTTTAGCCTTCGAATAAAATTTTATTTCATAAAAAACGTTTATCTGAATAAGCTAATTTTTGTACAAAAATCGAAGCATAAATCCTTATAACACTAATCAACAAAACTCTACATAGTATATATGAAACTTAAAGAAGTAGCCGTTATTTCGGGCAAACCAGGACTGTATCAAATTCTTAAACCTACTCGCAACGGAGTAATTATTGAAGCTATCGGAGGAGGTCGCTCCAAAATTATGGCAGATGCAAGCCATCGTATTTCTATTCTAAAAGAAATTTCTATTTATACAACTACTGAAGAAGGTTCTGTTCCTTTGCAAGATGTATTTCATAAAATGTATGAGAAATATGCACTCAAAATGGACATCAAAACATCAGACAATGATGCGCTAAAAGGACTTTTGAATGATATTTTACCAGAATGGGACAAAGATCGTGTTTATACTTCTGACATCAAAAAATTAGTAATGTGGTATGGTATCTTGGCTGAATATGCTCCTGAACTAATAGACCCTGCTCAAAAAGAAGAAGAAGAGGTGGAAGAAGAAGAAACGCTAACAACTGAAACAAAATCGGAAGAAAGTGCTGAAGACCCTAAAGCAAAAACTAAAAAGGCAACTAAAAAAGTGGATGCAATGGTAGAAGCTGAAACTACTGCAACAGAACAAAAACCTAAGAAAAAAACAGCTAAAAAAGACGACAAAGAAACAAAAGCAAAGAAAACAGTTGCTAAAAAAACTGATAAGCCATCAGCAAAAACACAGAAACCAACTTCAAAAGCAGCTACCAAAGCTGTAAAAGGTAAAAGAGGAGATAAGTAATTTTTTATCTTTCTTTAATTAACAAAAAAATCCTAAATAGAAAAGAATCTATTTAGGATTTTTTGTTGAAATCTAAAACGTGTGATTTTTTTAGTGTTTATGTTTTTTCTTAGACTTTTTATGGCTCTTCTTATGAGATTTTTTGTGCGTTTTCTTATGTGTATATTTTACATCTATAATATGAACATTGTGTTTCTTATTAAATAGAATCAAAATAGCATCATACGAATTATAAAAAGTTACATAACGAATAATAGTAATTTGCTCTTGTGGAATTTCTGCATACCAAACATTGTTTTGATAAACATAATGAATGGTTTCTTCACGAACATCTTCTCCTACAAAAATTTTGATTTTATAATCTGCTGAAGTTTCCAAAACAGTACGGTCAATAATTTCTACCTTTACTTCTTTCTTTTCTGTGTTTAGTTCCTGGTATTTTTGAGTGTCTTTTATCACAACATCTAAAACTTTTTGAGTTTCAGGAGTTACATAGGTTTTAGCTGTTTCAAAGTCTTGTTTTTCAAGAGCTGTAAAAAATGCTGTTGTGCGTTCGTCAAGTTTTTCTTTACTTACTTCTTCTGCTGATTTACAACCAACTAAAGAGAAAATAAATAAAACCAAAATACTAAGTAGAACAGAGGAAAGGGTACTGAATTTTTTCATATTTTTAAAAATTAAATTTGTTTAACAGTTAGTAAAGATGAGAAATAAAATTACCAAAATCAAAATTCTGTTCTGTATTATAGTATCTTTATCTTCTTGTATTTCAAAAAATACAGAAATAACTACACCACCCACTAAAGGAATATTTGAAGAGGATTCTGTAATGAATCTTACTCTAAAAATCAACCTCAATAAATTATTGACTGATATAGGAGAAGACAGAAAATGGCACAAAGGAAGTTTGATATGGAACGAAAAAAGTATGCAAATTGAGGTAAAAACAAGGGGTAATTTTAGAAGAAATCCTGAAAACTGTAATTTTCCTCCTTTATTTTTAGCTTTTGATTCTCTTAGTCGAATCGGAACACCTTTTGAAAAATATGATAAAATACGTTTGGTTTCACATTGCCAAAAAGATTCAGCGACTTACGAACAAATTGGTTTGGAAGAATATAACATTTACAAAACCTATTCACTTTTTACAGATAAAAGTGTTATTACAAGATTGTGTAAAATTACCTACCAAGACACAGAAAATAAACAACCCACAAGCACAAAAATTGCTTTTTTTGTAGAAGGAACAGACTATTCAGCCAAACGTTTGGGTGTGAAATTAGTAGAACAAACCGATACTATTCAATATTTAGAAAGCAATAGTTTCTTGACAACACAATTAGCTGTTTTTCAGTTTATGGTCGGAAATGCAGATTGGTCTATCAGCAACAAACACAATCTTAGTATTTTAGAAATGCCTAATCAAGATTATGCAGCCATTCCTTTTGACTTTGATTTTGCTGGAATAATAGATGCCCCTTACGCAGGAACAGACCCCAATTTGGGAACAGAATCAGTTACAGAACGTGTTTATAGAGGATATTGCCAAAGTGATGCAGAGTTAGTATTAGTTTTAGAAAAATTCAAAGAAAAGGAAAAAGAAGTAAAACAGGTTTGGCAAAACTTACCTTTTCAGCAGCCTGAGCGAAAAGCAAAAAGCCTAAAATATATTGACGGATTTTATACCATCATTCAAAATAAAGATTCGATTGATTATTATTTTTTAAAAAATTGTCGTTGATATATATTAAATAAACTAGGGAATATTATGCACCAAAAACACATCAAAATACTAGCAAAACCAAAAGGCAGAAGGTTTGTAATTAGTGATATTCACGGTTGTAGTAAGACTTTTAAGGCTTTGGTAGAAAATAAAATACAACTTACAAAAGATGATCATTTATTTCTTTTGGGAGATTATATCGACAAAGGAATTGACAGCGCAGGAGTAATTGATTACATTTTATATCTGAAAGAAGATGGCTATCAAGTCTTTCCACTAATGGGCAATCACGAACTTAATCTTTTAGAAGCTAGTCAAGAATATAATGAACGTATGTTTCGCCTTTTTCTAAAAATCAATAAATGCAAAGGCATAGTAAATGAAGAGATGAAAATAAAACCACATTATTTGGCTTTTTTCAAATCGCTACCTTACTATTATGAATTAGAAGATTATCATTTAGTACACGCAGGTTTTGATTTTCGCAACGAAAGACCTTTCGAAAACTATAAAGCCATGCTAGAAATTCGTCGTTTTCAAGCTGATACAGAACTTTTAGAAGGTAAAAAAATAATTCACGGTCATACGCCAACCAATCTTACAGATATTCAGAAAAGTATAGCTAACAATGCCCCTGTCATTCCCTTAGACAATGGTAGTGTATATATAAAACCTCACAAAGTTTTGGATTACAAACAGCTTGGAAATCTTTGCAGCTTAAATTTGGATAGTTTAGAGCTTATTTTGCAGGAGAATATGGAGTGAGAAAATTATCTTAGACTTGCTTCTTACTATTCTCCTTCCATTTTTTTCTTTGTTCATTCATATCAATTGGAGGTTCATCAAAAAATTCTTTATGTTCTTTTATTGCTTCTTTAAATTTTTGATTAAAGTATTTCCAGTCATATTTTTTTATTACTACAATAGATATTATTGTAGTTAGTACAATGAGAAGAAATAAAACAAATACAAAATAATATATACCATATATGAGTAAATCACTGAAAAAGTTTTTCATATTAATTGCTTTTGTGTTGCTAAAAATAATTTAGCAGATTGTCTTCTTTCTTTATAGGTATCTTCAATAATATCATCCCAAACAGATAAATCTTCATCCTCTTCTTGATCTTCTACAGGTTGCGTAGAAGATTTATCAATAGGTTGATTCATCATTTCTCTAAGTGCTAAGTATAAATTCTCAATGAGTTGAGGATTTTGAAGTTTTAGTATATCTATGATTAATTGTTCTTTTATAGTCATGAAATTAAATTTAAAATTATCGTATATTTCTTTAAGACAATTTACTAAAAAACAATCTGTAAATCAAAAAAAGGAGTGAGGATTTTTTTTATAAAAACTTTGTCAATAGTCTGTAATCAGACTTTGACAATAGTTACAAAAATAGTATTTTTTAGTTTATTTCATTAGCAAAATGCTAAAAAATAATGTAATTTATATGGGTATTGAATTTACCACGATATGTACATTTGTTGTTGGTAACTGTAACGGCAAGCCGAAGCTAAACACTAACAACAGCTTCAACCAACAAAAACACAGGAAATATAAATGTACTATAATGAGTTAATAGTTTTAAAAGAATTAAAAAAAAGTTATTTTTGCATTCTAAATCTTAAATATACCCAATAGTGAAAAAATCTTTTAGAATAACTCTATTTATACTTTTAGTAGTAAATATAAATTACTCATTCGCCCAAAAAATCAAGAGGTGGTCTGGAGAAGGACGAGAATCTTCACTTTCTCAAGATATAACTGTTAATTTTAATGACAATATTTTTGATGAGTACAAATGGATAAATCCTCCTTTACAAAGTAATCTTATTTCCTTTTCAGAATCAGGAAATGCATCTTTTGAAGTAGGAGGAAATACATACTCATTAAACATAAAAAGCAAAGAAATGGTATTAACGACTCAAAATCAAGAAACTTGGACACTTTCTCCTGAAGCAGTAGAAGACAAATATTGCCATAATCCTAGCGCACTCAAACAACTAAGCAAAACAGAACAAAGATGGGTTTGTGAATGGCGAACAGAAACCTACACTGTACAAGTTCCCAAAACCCGTACAATACCTACAACTACATTTGTAAATGGCATTCCGAAATCTGGAACTAGATAGAACAGAAACATATTCACAAACGGAACATCGCACTCGTCAAGTACCTAACTGGAATTGGCGTTCTACTGTAGTTACCTATTACGAATCTCCTGCTTATACAGTGTATAAAAAAAGAATTTCTCCTACCTTTTTTCTTGTTTTATATAAATTGGAAAAGTTTGGAAATACACAATATTTTTGGCAAAATGCTGGATATTGGAAAGGAGCAGATAAAAAAAGAACAAACTATATTTTGGTAGATGCAAATTCTAATGGAACATATAATGATGAGGAAGACCACATTTTATTTAATACATGGAATCCTAGAGATAAAAACTCACGTTTTACTTCTTCAAAAAACTATTCTGGTAATACTTGGTACAAGCTATCTGATTTGAAGGAGCAGCTCTTCCTTGCAACTGAACTAAATATTGAGAAAAAGGTTATTTCTTTACTTTATGCTAATGCGACTTATGCTAAGTCTAGTGGTAAAGGAAAAGTAACTTTTGTAAATCTGCCCAGTGATGCTGATTTGAGTATAAATGGAGCAAGATACAAAACTAGAAAGTCAAAAAACGTAAAATTTAAGTCAGAATATGGATTCTTTAAAGTTACAATTTCGTCTAAGGAGTCTGAAGACTTTGAAAAAATTTATGAAATTAATGAGAGTAACAACGATATTACTATAAACTATGATTTAGCTAAAGGAGCTGTGGTAATCCTAGAAAATCTTCCCTCATCAGAATATATGGCTGTCAAAATTATGGGAGAAAATGGATATAGCCGAATGTACACACAACCAAAATCGAAATATTTTAATGTTCCTTTAGGTAAAATAACAGTAATAGTAAGTGCTTTGGGAGTAGAGTCAGAAAAAAAGGTAGAAATAAAATCGAACGAAGATAAAGTGGAAATTGATTTTCTAGATATAGACGAGGACTCTTTAGACTAAATTATTTTAGATTGGCTAAAAAAAAATATAATATATAAAAATCCGTCTTCTGTGGTACATAGAAGACGGATTTTTTATTCTTAAATAACTTCAAATAACAAACAGGTCATTCCATTAGCAAAATGCTAAAAAATAACGTAATTTTAATTCACCATTCATAATTCATCATTCACAATTCAAATAAGATGCTTTTTTCCATTTATCGTTCATCAGCAGGTTCTGGCAAAACTTATACGCTTACCAAAGAATATATCAAAATTGCTTTAGCGAGTCCAAATCCTGAACTTTTGGGTGAGTTTGATGTGCATTATTACCGTCATATTTTGGCAGTAACTTTTACCAATGATGCAGCAAAGGAAATGAAGCAGCGTATTGTATCAAAACTTGATGCTTTTTCGGTCTTGGAAACAGCAGAAGAAGATTCGATGTTTCATGATATTTTGAAGGAACTTAGTGTTGAATATCCACAAATAGATATTACAAAAGAAGAAATTGTAAAGCGTTCGAAGGCATTGCATCAAACTATTTTGCATCATTATTCCGATTTTGCAGTAAGCACAATCGATTCTTTTTCCAAACGAATTGTTCAAGCTTTTACTAAAGATTTGGATTTGCCTCCTAATTTTGAGATTCAATTAGATATCGAAGAAGCACTAGAAGAAGCTGTCAGTCGAATGTATTACAAAATTGGAGAACGTGGCGACCATCATTTGAGCGAAGTAATGAAAGAATTTGTCTTGAAAGAAACACAAGATGAAAAAAGTTGGAACGTAGATAGAGGACTTTTAGATTTTGGGAAAATTATTTTTGAGGAAGCTAAAAAACATTCGGTAGAAAAAATTAAGGCTCTTACCCAAACACAGCTAAAGATGGTAAAAGCAGATTATCTAACCTATATTGAAAAGGTAGAAAATGAAGTTATTCCACAAGCAGGAGATTTTGGAAGGATTTTATTTAATGCTTTCGAAGAAAATGGACTTGTGGCTAAAGATTTTCATTATTCTACACGAGGAATTTATAATCATGTTCTGACGTATGCTACCAATGAAGACAAAATAAAAGAAGAATGGGACAAACAAAAACCTCTTAATTCTTATATCGCTAATGATGGGTTGAAACTCAATAAATGGGCTGCAAAAGCTACAAAAGGCTCAAGTTTGGAAGCAATTAAAGAACTTTCTCCTATTATAAAGGAAATGATTTTAAAAATTGAAACCTTAAAAAATGAATATCAAGAAAAATATGCATATAGCCGAATGATGCGACGTTTTATTTTTCAGATGATGTTTTTGGAGGAAATAGCAAGTCAAATTGAATATTTTAAGGAAAAGAAAAATCATGTTTATTTGAGTGAATTCAATGAAAAAATTAATAAAATAGTTGAAAACGAACCTGTACCCTATATTTTCGAAAGGATTGGTGAAAAATTCAAGCATATTCTGATAGATGAATTTCAAGATACTTCAAAGATGCAATGGCATAATTTGATTCCTTTGGTTTCCAATAGTTTGGCAAACGGAATGCGTAGTATGGTAGTTGGTGATGCAAAACAAGCGATTTATCGCTGGCGAAGTGGAGATGCCGACCTTTTGGTAAACTTGCCAAATGTCCCAAGTGCAGACCCAGATTCTATGCTTGCCGAACATACCGATATTTTTCAAGAACACGCCAATCAGCAAATTTTAGGTACAAATCGTCGTAGCGATCCCAATATTGTAGATTTTAATAATAAATTATTTCATTTTATTAGAAAGCGTTTTGATTCTGTTTGTCCAGATTTGTCTTCTCATTATGCTGAGGTGATTCAAGAAACTGTATTTAAAGAAGGTGGGCATGTATCTGTTCGTTTTGTAGAAAAAAGCAGTAAAGACTCTCAAAAAATTTATCAAGAACGTACTTTTGAGTATTGTTTGGATTTAGTGAAAAATCTTTTAAAACAAGATTATAAGTTAGAAGATATTACCATTTTGGTCAGAACGAACGGAATGGGGGCATATTTGGCTGAAAAATTTATCGAACAAAAAATCCCTGTTATTTCGGGCGATTCCTTGCTTTTGGTTTCTTCAAAGGTTGTTCAAACGATTATTAATTTTATGTTTTTGTTACAACAACCCGACGACGCACCACGAAAACTAGAAATTATTGAATTTTTAGAAAATCATTTGGAACAGAAATATCAATCTGAAAATCCTCCTTTTGATTTGGCAAATGAAGTAAATAATGAAGATGAAGAGAATTTTACCAAAATCATAAAAGAACAGTTCAAAAAAACGCTTTCAATGCCTGTTCTGCGTCATCTTTCACTTTATGAAATTGCAGAAGAACTCATTAGAGAACTAGAACTCTATCGCCACCATACCGAGCAACTTTATATTCAAAAATTGCTTGATGTTTTGTTTGAATTTAGTAGAAATAAGAATGATAATCTATTAGACTTTTTGGAACATTGGGAACGCAAAAAAGGAAGAATTTCGATTTCTTCACCAGAAGGTGGTGCAGCTTTGCGTGTAATGACAATTCATAAAAGTAAAGGCTTGGAATTTCCTGTCGTGATTATGCCTTTTGCAGATTGGAGTGTAAAACCGAGAGGTTCTAGTCAGCTTTGGGTAGAATGGGACGACAATCCAATTGCTCCTGAGCTTTCAACAATGATTTTGTCGATGCGTGAAACTATGAAAGATGGAATTTTTTCAGAAGATTATAAAAAAGAATGGTCACTGAATTTTATTGATGCAATTAATAATTTGTATGTTGGTCTGACACGTCCTACCGAAAAGTTGTTCATTTTGACAAAAGAGGTTTCCAAATTGGAAGATAAGAAGCCAGTCAAAACAAAAGTAAATGATACTACAAAAGAAGATAATTTTGGAATTGATAAGGTCAAAGATATTGCTGATTTATTAGGATTATTTCTGCTAAGAGAAGCAGGTGTTAAGAAAATCAATGCTCAAGAATATTTACTTTTTGAAGATAACTCAAACAAAAAGCACAAAACAAAAGTTAATCATAAGGAAACGCTCACTATAAAAGAACTCGTCAGTACAGAAGCTAGAAATAAAATCAGAGTCAGAAAAAATAATCTGCGCTATGATGAAAGCTACTTAACGGTAGAAGATTTTTATGATTCTAGGAAAGATGGTCTTTTAATGCACTATGCTTTTGAAAAAATTTTTACAATTAATGATACTTCAAAAGCAGTTCAAAGCCTTATTAGTGAAGGGCTTATTGCAGAAGATGAGCGAAACAGCTTAGAAACCAAAATGAAAAATGTCATGATGCTGCAACAGATTGCAGAATTTTTTCGTCCTGATATTGATATTTCTCAAAAAGAGAACGCAAACAATCCGAATGCGTATCAAATCTTAAACGAACAAGAAATTATTCAAAAGGGAAATCGTAGAGTCTTACGTCCTGACCGTATGATGATAAAAGGCGATACTGCCATTCTTATCGATTATAAAACAGGACAGATAGACCCAAAACACCAACAACAAATCAATGGTTATGCAACTGCTCTCTATCAAATGGGCAAACGCAAAGTCAGACGTTTTTTGGTTTATACTGAAAAAATGAAAGTTGTAGAAGTAGATTAATCTATATGACACTTTCGACAAATTTTTGTAATATTTCGGTAAACTTGGCAATACTTTTGATTAACCTATGCTTTGATATTTAATTTATATTTTTTTTATCAAATCAGAATTATCAAATTTATACCAAACAATTTTTTATTTCACTATTTTTTTATTCAATTTCAAACAAAATTTTCTCAAAAATGAAAAAATCATTTTTTTCTTATTTCTCGTATTTAGTTCTTTTGCTTTTAGCAGTAGGCACTCTTTCTTCTTGTGGTGATAGCACTGACGATCCAACTGCAGCACCTTCTATTACTGTAACTCCTGAAACAGCTACTGTTGATGTCGGAGAAAGTTTTACATTCGCATATACAGTTTCGTCTGATGCTAATCTTCAAGAAGTGCGTGTAATTAAGGCAGATGGAACTACAGCTGGTGATCCTATTACTACTTTTACAGATGAAAAGCTTTATTCTGGTGAGTATGTATTCCTAGGTATGGCTACAAATGCTGGCAGTCAAGTTACTTTCAAAATTCAAGCTACAGATGATTCAGGTCTTTCTTCTACAAAAGAAGTAACAGTAATAGTTAATGAAAACCCAATTGCTACTGCATCTTTTGAGGCTATTCTCTTAGGAGCACAAAGCAACACTGTTGGTAGTTTTTTAGAGACTAAGATAGGTGCTGTTTATACTGTTGCAGAAGCAAAAGCAAATGCTGCTAAAGTAGATATGGCTTACCTTCAAGGTGGCGCTACTGCTGGACAAGGTGCTGTTATTGGCTCATTGAGGGATGCTTCTGTAGAACAAGTTTTTGCTACTAATGATGGCTCTTGGAGTACAAGAAGCAATACTCGTTTCAAAAACACAAGCCTTTCTCAAGCTGACTTTAATGCTATTGGAATTAGTGAAGGTCAAAAGCTAATTGATGCCTATACTGCTGGTACTCAACCTGAGGTGGCAAATGGAAACCAAAGTGAAGGTTCTGCTTCTCGTGTAAATCAACTTACAGCAGGTAAAGTATTTGCTTTCCAAACTGCTGATGG
The DNA here is from genome assembly GCA_020630575.1 of Bernardetia sp. GTDB lineage: Bacteria > Bacteroidota > Bacteroidia > Cytophagales > Bernardetiaceae > Bernardetia. Next base: position 216,825 of record JAHDBD010000001.1, on the reverse strand, counting down.
AAAAGATGGTTTAGCTTATGTAGTAAGTGTTGACCCTGGTGAAACAGGTGAAATTAAACTTGATATCAAAGTAGTAAAGTAATTTTATCCTTTTAGATAGAATTTACTCTTAGAAAATAGAAAAAGGTCAATTCATAAATTTATGAATTGACCTTTTTTATTTCATCTTTCAATCATATAGCCATTGAATAAAGTAATTTGGCTATTGAAAAATAAATAGCCAATCCTAAAAGGTCATTGGCTGTTGTGATAAAGGGACCTGAAGCCACAGCAGGATTTACTTTAAATTTATTCAAAATAAGTGGTGTTATAGTTCCCATAATAGAAGCAATAATAACTACACAAAAAAGAGCAAAAGACACTACCAAAGAAAGAACAATATCACCTTTTGTAAGAAGAACATTTGCTCCCAAAACAAAAACACCAATTACAAAGCCATTAATAAGAGCAACCAAAAAGGATTTTAAAATTCTTCTCCACAAACTTTCTTGCAAACCACCTGTATCTGCAAGAGCTTGTACTACTAAAGTAGAAGACTGAATACCTACGTTTCCACCTGTTGCAGTAATTAGAGGAATAAAAAATGCCATAGCAGGAACAATTCTTAACTGTTCTTCAAAAAGACCTATAAAATTTGCTCCCAACATTCCTCCTACCATTCCAATCAAAAGCCAAGGCAGTCTAGCACGAGAAAGTACCCATACACTGTCATCTTCTTCTACATCTTCTGAAATACCTGCCATTGCCTGAATATCTTGTTCGGCTTGTTCGGTTATTACATCTAAAATATCATCAATCGTAATTCTGCCCAAAAGCTGCTTATTGACATTAATTACAGGAATAGCTTCTAAATCATACTTTTGCATAATATTCGCTACTTCCTCTTCATCTTGATAAGAATAAACTGAAATAATGTCAGGCTCATAAATATCAGCCACTTTAGTATTGCTACGATTCAAAACTAATTTTTTTATTCCTACTCTTCCTAAAAGAACATTATTATCATCAATTACATAAATAGAATAAATTTTTTCTACATTCTCAGATTGTCTTCGTATTTCTTCTACACACTGCACCACTGTCCAATTTATATTGGCTGTAACCAATTCTTTTGCCATCAAACCACCTGCACAGTCTTCATCATAATGCAATAAATCCATTACATCTTGAGGCTCTTCCACATAAGCAATGACTTCCTCTCTCATTTTGATAGGAAGTTCATTCAAAATATCTGCTGCATCATCAGAGTCGGCATAATCCAAAATTTCTGCTACTTCTGAAGGCTCATAAGTTTGCAAAAAATCTGAACGAATATCTGTATCTAAATCACTAATAATATCAGCACGCACTTGTTCAGGAAGCAGACTCAAAATATAATGACATTCGTCTGTCTCTAGTTCGTCTAAGATAGTTGAGATATCAGCCGAATGAAGAATATTAGTTTGAGATATTATAAAATCTGCATTTTGAGTTTGTGCAGCCTCTGAAAATTGATCTAGGTATTCTTGGGTAAGTGTAAAGTTCAAACAGTAGATAATTTAGAGTGGAAAATATTTTTTTTCAAAGTTAGAATTACTTATTACAACTCACAACAAGAGGCAAGGTTTTTTTAAAATTTCACTTTCTCAAATACAAAATTAAATAGATAAAACTACCAAACCTCTTCATTTTCTTCTTGCATGCCTTCTCTATACTTATTAAAAATATTTGACTTGGATACAAAACCTAAATACTTTCCATTTTTGATAACAGGTAGATTCCACGCCTGACTACTTTCAAATTTTTTCATAACAGTATCCATTGTTTCTCCATATTCTACAATTTCGGAAGGACGTTGCATCAAATCACGTAAAGCAATAATTTCATATTTTTCAGCTTCAAACATCAGTTTTCTAACATCATTGAGCATTATCATTCCGACAAACTCTTTTTCTTCATTTAAAACAGGAAATAAATTACGATGGCTAAGTTTGATTACATTTACAAGGTCTTTCAGTGTTCCTTTTTCAGGAAGAGTTTTGAAATCTTTCTCTATTAATTTATTGATTTTGAGCTTACTAAGCACTTTTTTATCTTGGTCACCTTTGATAATATCTCCTTGAGCAACCAACTCACGAATATAAGGGGAGTGAGGTTCAAAATAGGTAACTGTAATATAAGTAATAGCAGATATAAGCATCAAAGGCACAAATAATTCGTAGCCACCAGTAAGTTCTGCAATCAAAAATATAGCTGCTAAAGGTGCATATTGAACACCACAAATAGCAGCACACATTCCAAAAAGAATAAAATTACTTTCTGATAGAGTTTCCCAACCTAAAATATTAATTACTCTTGCAAAAGTAAAACCCAAAACGCCACCCAAAAATAAAGAAGGGGCAAACGTTCCTCCACTTCCTCCTGCTGCAATTGTGATAGCAGAAGCTACACATTTAAACAACAACATAACTAAAACATATCCTAAAAATAGAGCTTGAGGTGGCAATTCTTTAAAGATAATGCTGTTAGCAAAAATGACTATTTCACTTCCACTCAAAAGTGATTTCAAGAGCATTGTTCCTTCTCCATAAACAGGAGGAAAAACAACAATCAAGGTAGACAAAAATAAACCTCCAATAAGAGCTTTTAAATAAGGATTAGGTATTTTATTAGCTAATTTGTTTATTCTTTTGACTACTTCCATAAAATAAAGCGACAAAAACCCACACAGAATTCCCAAAACAATACAATATGGAACATCAATGGTTTGAAAAGCATCTTTTAGTCGAAATGTAAAAAGAGCATCATCTCCACCCAAAACCAAAGCTGTAAGTTTTGCAGCCACAGAAGCCAGTAAGATAGGAACAATATTGGCAATACTAACATCAAATAAAATTACTTCGGCAGCGAAAATAACTCCTCCAATAGGTGCATCAAAAATAGCTGCAATCGTACCTGCAACACCACAAGCAATTAATAAAATTCGTTTTTTCTTGGCAAAAAGCATTGCTGTAGAAACATTTGAGCCAATAGCACCACCTGACATAACAATAGGAGCTTCCAAACCAGCCGAACCACCAAAACCTACCGTGAAAATTGCTCCTAACATACGAGAATAAATATTACTGAAATCTATTTTTCCATCTTTCTTTGAAATAGAATAAAGAATATCAGTAAAACCGTGTCCAAAATCTGTCTTAAAAACTACATTTGATAGAAAAGCTGTTATAAGTAATCCAATAGTAGGATAAATAAGCAAACCATAATTATAACTTTCAGAAAACTGACTTGAAGAAGCCAAATAATGTTCTACCCATAGCACAGTTGTACGTAAAAACATGGCTGCCATACCAGCTAAGACTCCTATAAGAATACTGACAACCAGCAAAAAGTTTTTATCAGATAGATATTCACTTTTCCAAATCAAAAAACGAATAATGTTTCCATTTAATTTTTTGGAATAACGAAGAAATAGACTTTGAAATTTGTCAGAATAAGTTGAAAAAAAATTAGGCAAAATTAGCGTAGGTTTCTAAGGTAGCTGTCTGGTTTTGAGAAAGAAACAAATTTATTAATATAGTTTTAATAAATTATTTAGTCTAGCAAAAATAAGCGAAATATACTATACTTGTATTGAATTACAAATTAAAAATTATAAAAATACCAATAACTTTACATTATGAAACACATCTACAACACACACAGATATTCTTATCTTATTTTTTCTCTATTTATTGCCTCCATTTTATTTTTATCATCCTGTGGAATGAGCAAAGAAGAAAAAGTAAATGATGCTTTTTTGAAAGATAGTTTACAATATGAACAAACAAAGCTACTAAAACAATCAAATACAGAAGTTTTGGAGATTGATACAGCGATGAACAATCCGAATTCGAAAGATCCTGCAATTCCTGTTTTTGAGGATAAAGATTAATTTTTAAATGAATCAAAATGAAAAAAACTCTAGTATTTCTCTTCTTTTTGTTTTCTGCAAATTTTGCTTTTGCTCAAAATGAATTTTCTACACACACTTTATTTTCTTCTGTTGGATTTACAGTTGCAGAAACGGATGTAATTAGTTTTGGTACAGGAATTAGTTTTGGCGTAGGTTATCAAAGAAATATTTTTTCAAATTCTACTAATAATAGATTTCGGTTTGTTCCTAGTCTGAGTTTTGGAAGTTATAGAAGTACCCATGCTCATTTTCCAGATGCTCATTATTCATCCTATAATCTAAAAACGAATATTAATTTTGATATAATTCGAATAAAATCCTTTTCATTATTTTTAGGAACAGGAATTACACTAAATTATATGAGTGGATATGTTGGAATTGGTGGTTATCCAGATTATTCAAATGATGGTACATTGACAGAAAAAAAGTCAAATTATTATTTTGATAATACCAATTTTGCCATTAATGGTTTGTTTGGCTTTCGTCTGAATCCAAAAGACAAAAGATTAGGTTACGAACTTAAACTATTGGAGTTTAATTCAGTGCCAAATCGATATGGTAATATTTCAGAATTTACTCCTATTGCTGTTCGTCTTTTATTTCATTTGAAATAAAACAAAACCCTTATTCACTTTCTTAGTTCAATATTAGACTAGCTTGTTTAAAATCAATCTAAATTGGCTATATTTGTATTACGGTATCACAGACTTCTAATCTGTGCAGAAAATGAAACTCAACAGACAAGATGTCTGTTTTACATAGAAAACCAGACTATTATGCTTACTGCAACAAAATTCGACATAAATAAAGTTAGAGAAGAATTCCCAATTCTCAACCAAGATATACAAGGCAAACCATTGATTTATTTTGACAATGCAGCCACAACACAAAAGCCAAAGTCAGTAATTGATGCGCTTTCAAATTATTATTTAAAGATAAATTCGAATGTTCATAGAGGCGCACATACACTTGCTGAGCGTGCCACAGAAGCCTTTGAGCAAACAAGAAAATCAGCACAACAATTTATAAACTCTCCTTCTGAAGAGCAGGTCATTTTTACTCGTGGAACAACTGAAAGTATCAATTTGGTTGCTCAATCGTATGGAAGAACATTTTTGAAAGAAGGTGATGAGATTATTATTTCTAGCTTAGAACATCATTCTAATATTGTTCCTTGGCAAATTGTAGCTTCTCAAACAGGCGCAAAAATAAAAGTGATTCCTGTTTTTGATAATGGCGAATTGGATATGGAAGCCTATCAGAATTTACTTTCTGAAAAAACTAAAATTGTAGCCGTTGTTCATGTTTCAAATGCGCTAGGAACAGTAAATCCAGTCAAAGAAATTATCCAAAAGGGGCATGAAGTAGGTGCAAAAGTAGTCATTGATGGCGCACAGGCAAGTCCACATTTAGAAATTGATGTACAAGATTTGGATGTAGATTTTTATGCGCTTTCAGGTCATAAAGTCTATGCACCAACAGGAATAGGTCTTTTATATGGAAAAAGAGAACTTTTAGACGCAATGCCACCTTATATGGGAGGTGGAGAAATGATAAAAGATGTTTCTTTTGATGTTTCTACGTATAATGTTTTGCCTTATAAATTTGAAGCAGGAACGCCAAATATTGCTGATACAGTTGCGTTGCGTTTAGCTTTTGAGTTTGTAAATAACCTTACCAAAAGTGATATTATTGCTCACGAACAAATGCTTTTAGAATATGGAACTCAAAAATTGTCTTCTATAAATGGTCTGCATATTATCGGAACTGCCAAAGAAAAAGCAAGTGTAATTTCTTTTGTTGTCGATGGTGTTCATCATTACGATATGGGTTTGATGCTTGATGCAAACGGGATTGCTATCCGAACAGGTCACCATTGTACTCAACCTCTTATGAAAAGATTAAATTTAGAGGGAACAGCTCGTGCTTCTTTTGCGCTTTATAATACTAAAGAAGAAATTGATACTTTTGCAGAAACACTTGAAATGGTTATTGAAAGACTTCGTTAAACAGTTATCAGTAAGTCGTTACCAATAATCAGTTAATTTCTAATTAAAAATGAAAGCATATTTATGTATTTCTTTTTTAATAAAAATAACTGTATTGTATTATCCTGCCTTTCATAATAAAAATCATTTATCAATCAGTTCGCAAAGACAAAAGTATTTCAATCAATGAATAATCAAAAACCAACTTTAGAAATCTGCCTTACTCCTGATGCAGTTTCTTTTATAGATTTGACAGGAAAAATTGCTGTTATAGTAGATATTTTTAGAGCAACTTCATGTATGGTGGCAGGTTTGGCAAGTGGTGTAACTCATGTTGTTCCCGTGGCAAGTGTTGAGGATGCGCTAAGTTATAAATCAGAAGGTTACGTAACAGCAGGAGAAAGAAATGGAGAAAAAGTAGAAGGTTTTGATATTGGAAACTCTCCTTTCGAACACATGGAACAAGAGTTTAAAAAAATCGTCATGACAACCACAAACGGAACACAAGCTATTGAAGCCGTAAAAAATACAGCCGAGCAGGTAGTCATTGCAGCTTTTTTGAATTTGAAAGCTGTTACTTCTTATCTTAAATCTCAAAATAAAGATGTCGTAATTGTGTGTGCAGGTTGGAAAGGTCGTTTCAATGCCGAAGATTCTCTTTTTGCAGGTGCATTGGCTCTAAAACTGAAAGGTGATTTTTGGTGGGAAGGAGACGAAATTCTTTTTTCTACTCATTCTTATAGTTCTGTCAAAAATAATTTATCCAAAATACTGAAACACTCTTCTCATTATAAGCGACTTAAAGAACATGGAGTAGAAAATGACATGGATTTTTGTTTAGAAATTGATAAATTTAAAAATGTTCCTATCTTAAAAGGAAATATTTTAGAGAATTTAGCAAAATAAATGTAAAATATATTTCAGTATATTTCAAATCCTAATTATCACTTGAACAGGGTTTTAACCCTGTTTTTGCTTATTATTATGCGTTATTTTTTAGAAGTGGCTTACGAAGGCACGAATTATCATGGTTGGCAATCACAAAACAACACGCCAAAAACCATTCAGGCTATTGTTGAAGACGGTCTATCAAAAATTTTGAGAACACCAACTCCTATTGTCGGAAGTGGAAGAACAGATACAGGTGTTCATTGCAAAAAACAATTTGCTCATTTTGATACGGAGAATGAAATTAATGTAGGTGATTTGAAGTATAGAATGAATAGTTTTTTACCTCCTCAAATCGCTATTTTGAAAGTTCTTCCAGTTACTGAGACGGCACACGCTCGTTTTGATGCTTTTTTGAGAACCTATCATTATCATGTAATTCTTGAAAAAAGTCCGTTTTTGATAAATCATGCTCATTTTCACAGAAAAGGATTAAACGATACCAGTTTTGATAAAATGAATCAAGCAGCCGAATATTTATTAAAACACACTAATTTTGAATCATTCAGTAAAGTAAAGACACAAGTAAATAACTTTGAGTGCGATATTAGTAAAGCTATTTGGACAAAAGAAGGCGAAAATAATAATGGGCAATCAGATTATTGGCGTTTTACCATTTCAGCAAATCGTTTTTTGAGAGGAATGGTTCGTGCTGTTGTGGGTTCGCTTTTTTTGGTGGGAGAAGGAAAAATAAAAATTAATGATTTTGAAAAAATTATTTTAGATAAAAATAGAAAGTCAGCAGGTGTTTCTGTTCCTTCAGAAGGACTTTTTTTGGTAGATGTAAAATATCCTAGAGAGATTTTTTTGTAAAACTACTCTATTCTTGTCCATCTAGCTGTATGGTCGTATTTGCTTTCTATCATTTCTTCTATTCTAATAGAGTTAGAGTCTATGGCGTGTATTTTAAAGTTTCTATCTTTCAGCTTTTTACTATCGTACTTTATTGTCAGAGTAGAATCTTCTGAATTTATTTGCCAAAAGCCATATTTTCCAGCATACATTTTTTTAAGTTCGCTTTTTCTTCTCCAATATGTTTTGTCTGCCGAGAAGAGCATGTAGTTTCTATATATTCGGTTGCTTCCAAAACCAGAAATAGAAGACCACCATCTTCCAACAATTTGTTGCTCTAATGGATTAAGGTTTTCTATTCCAACTCTATGTTCAGCAAGACGCTTTTCTTCGGTTATTTCGAAGTGAGACGCAATAAAATATACACTCACAAAAAGAACCACGACAATCAAATAATAATATTTTCTCATAAACGAATATAAAAATAAATTAGCATTTTTAATCTTCCAACGTCTGTAAATCTTTCCAAATGCGTTGAATTACATTCTCTTCTTTTGGATTATAGACCCAGTTGTGGTCAAAAACTTCTAAAATTTCAGCATTTGCATTTTGAGCAATCGCTAAACTATGAAAACGAGTATCTTTTTGGCGTTCAGTTTCCATTCGTTTAATAAAATCTTCTCTAAGTGAATACATTACAAAATCAGAAACCATCAAAACATCAGCATCTTTAAAATCGTTTTCCTTTAAAAGCGTCAAAGTTTCAGAAAGAGCAGGAGTTGCATCTGTTCCACCATCAAAAGACATAGAAAGAAAATCTACGATTCTGTCCAACGATTCGGCAATATCATCTAAGCGAATTTTCTTTATTCCTACCGAAAACGAAATTAAATAAGCCTTTCTACTTTCCTTTGCAGCCATTTTCATAATAGCAAAACAGAGCGTTTTGGCAATCTGTGAAGGCGTTCCTTGCATTGAGCCACTTGTATCAATACAAACTATAAATGCTCCTTTTTCCTTCTTTTTTTGATATTGGTGTGAAAAAGTTTCTTCTTCCGAATTGAAAATAGTCTTTGTTCCCTCATACTGAAAAGATAATAATTGACTATCGGCATATTTTTTCAAAAACATCCATTCTGTTTCTGGATTTCCTAAAAAAGCAATTTCAGAAGGCAAAACGGTATTCAAATCATTACTCATTCGTGTTCCGTTTATTTCAGAACGCAAATGTGGGTCTTTTACTTTAGATTGATAAACGACAACTTCTTTATATTCTTCTTCTTCGGTTTCTATTTGCGCTTCACGCATTTTTCCTAGTAAATCAACTAGTTCTTGAATTGCCGTTTCATTTTCAAGAATAGCTGAATATTTTTCTAGTGCTTCAAACCCTGTTTTTTTCCAAAGAGCTTGAGACAAATCCCAATAACGCCCTACTTCCATTGCAAAAGGAGAAATCAGTTTGCCTAATTTTTCCAAATCATCAGCTTTTTGATAGAGTTTTTGAGAAAAATCTTCACTTGCTTCTTCTAAATATTGCGCTTGAAATTCTAGCCATTTTGCAGTAAGTAAAGCGTCCCATTGAGCCAAAAGGTCAGCAATCAAAATATCTAAAGGAATCTTTTTCTCTGCTTGTGGGTCATATTCTTTTGATAAAACAAATTCTTTGCTTTGAGGAATGAGATCTTTAAATTTTTGAGTATAGAAATTTGTATCCAACTCTTCTCTATCATAACGAATAGAAATATAATTGATAAGATTATCCCAATCGGTCAAATACAAATGTGTAGGTTTGTGCGCCCATGCATCAAATTTATCTTGTTCTTCTTGAAACGGATTTTTTGCATTTATTTTTTTATCGGTATCTTTTATCCATTTTATCGTATCATTTATTATTTGAGTTGTCAAAGATTCGTTTTCTTTAGCAAGTTTGATGATAGTTTGATTTTTAAAAATTCTATCCAAAGTCTTTTTGAGATATGAAAAATAAGAAGATTGAAATTCTTCCTTGTCTATTCCTATATCACTACCTTTATTCTCTCCTTTCAAAATCGAATAGAGATAAAATACCAAAAATTTGCGTGTTGGCTTATCCAATACTTTTCCAAAATCTATAAAACGGCTAAAGGTAAGTTCTAATTTTTCGAAGGAAATCATGTTCTTCATTTTTTTCAGTTATCAGTCTTTCAGTAAACAGTTATCAGTTGAATACCTTTTGTGGTTTGGAATTGTTATAGTATTTTGATGTATTTCTAACTAATCACAATAAGCTATTAAATCAGACTCTTGTAAATGAGCTTTCATAATAATCTCAAATAGTATTTGTTGATCTTGATCAGTATTGTCTTTGACTTTTTCTATTATTTGGTCTATTGTATTCGAATCCCACCGAAAATCTGAGTAATAATCATAATGATTAGGAATAACACCTTTTCTCTGTAATCTTTCAAAAATGTTAAAATCCAAACCTCCTGCAAAATTTAAATTTTGTGGATTTTTAGGCATCTTGTGAGAATCTTCTATTAAATAAAAGTCTAACATTTTACGTTTTTAAATTTATCAGATAATAATTTGTATAGATTAAATTTCTTACTTTTTCCACTCAAAAGTCTCCAACATGTGCATCATATCGTCTTTTGTATATTTCAAAATGGGTGCAAGCGAATCATTTTGACTAGAAGTCGGAACATACATCGCTGCTCTCAAAAAATGTGTAGAACTATCAGAAACCCAATAATTAAAAACTGTCGGAACTTCGCCTTCTGAAATAGTAAAGACAATTCCGTTACCATTTTTCGAATCAATCACTTGGTCAATGGCAGACGAACGAGCCGTATTTATTTCATTAAAAGTAATCTTGTGAGCATCATTTACATATTCCATAAAAAGTTTGGGTTCGTTTTTTATCTCTTTATACGTAATATGAATTTCGGCTACACTTGTCGGTTCGTATTTTAGAGTAATCCAATATTCTTCAGCGTTTTGGCTTGTATTTTTTACTACTTTAGCATATTTAGAATGCTCAAAAGAATACGGAAAATCGCCTTCTAATTTTACATAACTCTGTTCGGGAAGCTCAATTCTGAAATAACCAAAAGGTTTTGGAATAAAACTATCTTCTTCACTTTGGCAAGAAGAACAAAACAAACTTATTGATAAAATAATGACAAATAGGAAAGGAATAGTTAATTTCATTTTGCTATGTTGAGGTTCTCTAAATAGTTGCAGGATTGTGTTTGAATGTATATAACTAGAAAAAAATATTTTTGGTATAAATTATTTCTCATTAAATTTATAAAATAAGCTAAAATTAAATCATCTATTCAAATTTAATTTTCATAGAATCAGATATTCTATTTTACTAACATTTCATCAAAACTACTTTTTAGTGTATTTAGATTATAATGCTTCATTGTGAGCTTATCTTTTGTAGATTTTGAGTTAAAATAAGAAATAACTTGTGTCAAACTGACCGTTCCTCCCTGTGGGTCTTGCATCAAAATTTGTTCTCTGGGAGTTGCATTTTGTTTTTCTCCCCCTTTTACATGAAAATGCCATAAAATTTGAGAAATTGCATCTATTTTTTGTCCTTTTTTCAAATAAAACTCTGTCCACTCTTCAAACCATTCTTCTCGTTTTTCTGCTATTTCAGAAGTATAAAGCGTTGATGAAGACCAAATATAGGCATATTTTGTATCTACATTCTTTTTGTATAGTTTATTTTCTTCTTCTACCCAGCGATATTCTGTGAGCGAAACAGCATTACTTTTTTTCTCTATCCAAATCAATGTAAAGGATTCTATTTTATCAAAATTATAATTTTCAATCCCACTTTCAGAATCCATAGCCAAAAGTTCCATCAAAATAATTCCTCTACTTTTTCTGTAAGGCGTATTTCTGACATGTTTCTGAAAAGCACCATTCAGAAGGCAAAGTGTACGACCTTTTTCGTTTACTCCAATCCAAGAGCCTCCTGCATCTCCATCAACAGGACGAAGAATTTGTTTATTATTTAACTTTGTAAAAGAAGGCAATTCTGAATTTTTACGAGTTTTTTGCTCGTCTCGGCTAGAAGTGAGAAGGAAATTATTGTTTTCTAAAGGAACAAAAGTAAGCGTACACATATAAGAATATTTTTTGATAAAATCTATAAAATGCAAAATTACATCAAAATTGCGTATAAAATAAAAAAAATGGATTCAAGCATTAAAGTTTGAATCCATTTTTTTGATAAAATAAATTTTTAGAAACTAAGCATTCGCTGTTTCCAAAACTTGTTTCATTGTAAGTCCAATATTTGCAGGAGAATCTACTACATGGATTCCACATTCACGCATAATACGCATTTTTGCTTCGGCTGTGTCATCTGCACCTCCAATGATTGCACCTGCGTGTCCCATACGTTTTCCTTTTGGAGCTGTTTGTCCAGCAATAAAACCAACAACTGGTTTTTTGTTTCCTGTTTCTTTAATCCAACGAGCAGCATTTGCTTCTAAGTTTCCTCCAATTTCACCAATCATGATAATTGCTTCTGTCTCATCGTCATTCATTAAAAGTTCTACAGCTTCTTTTGTAGTTGTTCCGATGATTGGATCACCACCGATTCCGATTGCAGTAGAAATACCTAAACCTGCTTTTACTACTTGGTCAGCAGCTTCGTAAGTCAATGTACCTGATTTAGAAACGATTCCAATTTTACCTTTTTTGAATACAAAACCAGGCATAATACCTACTTTAGCTTCTTCTGGTGTAATTACTCCTGGGCAGTTAGGACCTACCAAACGACAATCTTGTTTGTCCATTACATACGCCTTTGCTTTTACCATATCCTGAACAGGAATTCCTTCTGTAATAGCAATAATTACTTTGATTCCAGCATCAGCAGCTTCCATGATAGCATCAGCAGCGAATGCAGGTGGAACAAAAATAATTGAAGTATCAGCTTTTGCACCTTCTACTGCATCAAGAACTGTATTGAAAACAGGCAAACCTAAGTGAGTAGTTCCACCTTTTCCAGGTGTAACTCCACCTACTACATTTGTTCCGTATTCGATCATTTGTTCAGCATGAAAAGAACCTTCTTTTCCAGTAAAACCTTGAACAATAATTCTAGAATCTTTATTTACAAGTACGCTCATAGTCTGTATATTGATTTTTTGTGAGTGTAAAAAATGATATAGACAAAAATACCTTTTATTTTGATAAAATAATAATCTTAGAAATAGAATTATTGAAAATATCGTTGATAAGGACACCAACAACAAAGGATATTCTTATATTCAAATTATAAAAACACTCATTTCAAGGTTACAAGTCAAGTTAGAAATTTTTCTTTTTTAGTTTATTTCTTTTGGAAAAACTAGTTTTTCAATTCAAAAAATCATTGAATCTGTTTAAAGTTTATCAATAGTTTAAATTTTACTTTAACTATTGTCAGAATTTACTTTGATAAAAACTACTGATAAAGTTTTTTAATTGAACATAAAACTTTAAAAATTGTTAATTTCTTCCTGCCATAACTCCACCATCAATATCCCAAATAGCTCCTGTAACCCAAGAACTTTTATCTGTAAGTAAAAAATAAATGGTTTGAGCAACTTCCTCTGGTCTGCCAACTCTTCCAATAGGGTGGAATCCATTAAAACCTTGCAAATTTTCTTCAATTTTATCTTTTTCCATAAATGCACCATAAATAGGTGTCACTACAACAGCAGGTGAAACAGCATTTACTCGTATATTATAATCAGCTAATTCCATTGCCAAGTGTTGTGTGAAACTATGCAAACCTGCTTTTGCCATTGAGTAAGCTGAAGAAGGAGTAGCTTTAATTGCTTGTCTTGCCCACATAGAACCAATATTTACGATAGAGCCTTCTCCATTTTTTGCCATTACTTGAGCTACTGATTGAGTAATAAAGAAAAAGGCTTTATTAAAATTATGATAAATCTCATAATCTTCTTCTTGATGCTCTAAAAATGGCTTTGGACTAAAATAACCTGCTGCATTAACTAAGTATTTTAAGTTTGGATACAGGCTAGAAATAGTTTTTGAAAAATCATTTACTTTTTCAAAGTCTGATAAATCTAACTCTACACCTTTTACACTTCCTAATTTTGATAATTCTTTGATGGTTTGGTCTAGTTGTTTGTCAGGTCTGCCAATAATGATAACTTCGTTTCCATCTTTTAACAATAGTTCTGCTGTACTTCTACCCATTCCTGTTGTTCCACCTACTATAATTGCTTGCTTTGTCATATTTGAATTGATTTAATGGTTAATAATATGACACAAAGTTGAGGCTTTCAGTGCAGAGAAAATGGTAAATTAGGGAAAAGGAATGATAAATTACAGAAATTGCTTTTGAAATTCTTTTGGAGTAAGAGAAGAGTGCTTCTTAAAATATTTAGTAAAGTAAGTAGCTTCTTCAAACCCTAATTGATACCCAATTTCTTTTATACTCAAATTTGTATTTGAAAGTAAACGTTTGGCTTCTAGTACCTTTCTTTTATGGATAAAATTAGCAGGGGTTTCATGAAGATATTTTTTTGAAATATTTGTCAGTGTTTTATCACTAATTCCTAATGACTCACTAAAATAGGAAACTGTTTTAAACTCATTTTTAGACTCTATAACCATTTTTTTGAAGCGCATTACTAGCTCAAAATTATAATCTATTTTTAAGTCATTCAAATCTATCTCTTGGTCTGACTGTGACCATTTCAGTCTTTCAAGATTTAGTAAAAATACTTGAAAGTAATGATAAATTTGCTCTTTATAACCTCGCTTTTTAGTTTCTATTTCATTAATTAACTTCTTTGTCAGATATTCAAAATCATGTATCTTATCTTCTGAAAGAATTATGAATGGTTGTCCTGACTCATTGAAAATTTTATATTGAATTAGATTAAAAGAGTCTTTTTCTTCTCTATTTAGAAAAAAATCATTAAAATGAAATAGATAACCATCATTTTCAGAATCTTTACAAAAATAATGTACTTGTCCTTCCGAAATGAAAAAAATAGAATTTTTAGGATGTAAATATTCCACATAATCCACAAAATGCTTTCCTTTATTTTTAAACCAAATCACTTGAAAAAAAGTGTGTACATGTGGCTTAAAGCAATGTTGTATATTTTTTTCACAATATAGTTTGGAGGCATTAATATCAAGTTGCAATTTAGAATAATTGTCTTTGTGTAAATGATATTTTTTGAGTGGATTCTCATTCATTGACTAGTTTATTGTAGTTTTTAATTTCTTTCTTTAAAATCTTCTTCAATCATATAAAGAAAATCATTAGGATTCAAGATTATGTTCTAAAGTAAAGCATATTAATTTTAGTAATCGAACTCACTCATTCTTCAAATGGTCTAAATACAATATTCCATCAAGGTGGTCTATTTCATGTTGAAAGATAACAGAAGTAAAACCATCAACAATTTCTTGATGTAACTTTCCATCTAAAGTCTGGTATTCAATTGTTATTTTGTCTGGACGAATTACTTTTTCTCTACGGTCTGGAATAGAAAGACAGCCTTCCATTGTTTCTTTTACTTCTTCACCATATTTGATGATTTTTGGATTGATATAGACTTCAAAAGGTATTTCTTCTTCCTCTTTATCAAAACGTTTGACCCAAATAATGCGTTTATTTATGCCTACTTGTGGTGCAGCAATTCCCACACCCATAGAACTAGGATGACGAACAGTTTTGAAAAGTCGGTGTACAAAATAATGAATTGTTGTATCTGTGGGATTAAATTTTACTTCTTGACAATTCTTTCTCAAAAATATAGAATCCTCTTTATTGGTAATTTTCCAAACACGCATCGCTTGACTAGAATCTTGCTCATAAATCAATTTTAGTTCTTCTTTTGAAAAAAATGAAGTGCTAGAATTAGATGGCAAACTCGTCTTACAAGAGTTGAAAATAATTAACACTAATAAAAAAAGGAAAAGGTAATTTGATTTCATTGTAATTGAATAAATGATTTGCATATATGAACAACTACAAATTTCTGTAAATTACTTGTATAAACGAAACCCACAGTTTTAATTGTGGTAAAACAGCATGTTTTATTTCCCATAACTAAATTTATGAGTTTCGTTTTTTAACTACGTCAGTAAAGAGTACAAATTTAAGAAACTAGCATCAAAGTAAAGTAAGAAACAAAAAAATAAGCAACTACAAGATTATTGTAATTGCTTATTTTTAATTAATTGGAAGAGATATTTGTTCGATTATTTAATTTATAGCTGGTTTTTAATAAATTTAGATTTTAGACGTTAGAGAGAAATACGAAATTTTAAAAATACAATTCTAAAATCTACTTTGTTTTTAATTTTAACTTCATAAAATGGTTTTTTAAAGTCTTACTCCAAAGCTAAAAGCATTTAGTTTTGGTAAATCAGAGTTTTCTGTAAAAAGCGTATTGATGTCATAATTAAAGAAAAGACGAAGTCCACTATCAAATTTATCTTCTCCAATTCCAATTTCAGCTCTTACACCATATCTCCAATCGTTTAAACGAAAGTTAGAGTGCTCTTTATCTTTCTGACGGTCACCACTTTCGTGATAAACAATTTTGGTATAACTTCCCACTCTATATCCTGCATAACCACCAAATGCTAATTTTAAACCTCTCTTATTATTTTCTGCAAAATCCAAATGAATCATAAGAGGAATATTAACATAAGCAGCAGTTAGTTTTGACTTATCCAAAGAACTTTCATATTCAGGAAACTCCACTCCATTTCTTGTTTCTAAGGCATAATTATCTCCTGAAAACATAAAATTGTTCCAAGATGCTTCTAAGCCATATTGTACTAAAAGAGGACTTTTCTTTCCACCAATTTGAGTTTTGAACATTGTTCCGAAAGCAAAGTAGCGAGAACCCCAAGAGCGTAATTCGTATGGTTTTCCTGTTGGTGTTTCTCCAAAATTTCCATTTTGAAAGTAGTTATTCAATCCAAAATCAATTGGAATTTGATGACGAGTTCTTGTCCAAAAAGTATTTTTGTCATTTTTGTCATCATCATCTCTTTCTATACGAATTCCTCTTGAACCAATAATGATAGTTCGTGTTTTGGTCTTTTCTTCTACTTCAAAAGAATCTTCTTTATCTTGAGAATCCACTTCAATTTCAGTTTCTTCTTCACTTGTTGTTTCAATTTTACCATTATTTTGATGTGCTTCTTCAAGATAATTGGCTGTTCTTTCCATAATCAGATTCCAGTCAAGATTACGAATTTCTTTTGCATCTTTTGGATTCTGAATATAGACAGTTACCTTACTACTATCACCAAAATCAATAAGTACAGTGTCAGCTTGAGATTGAGCAGAAGAGAATGAAACACTAGATAGTGTAAAGATTCCAACTAATAAAACCCATAGAGAGGTTCTCTTTAAAGTAGAACTAAACGAATTAATCTGCTTGAGTTTCATTGTTCTGATCGGATTGATTAGTAGTTGTTTTTTGAGTTGCTTTTTCATTTTCATTATTCGGAAGTATATTTTGTAAATTAACTTTTTTGCCAGATTTCAAATTCCAAACTTCTTTCAATACCGTTTTTGCTTTATCAAACTGTGAAGGATTCTGATTTGTATCAAATCCTGTTGCTTGACTTGTAGCATTCATCATATTTTCGTTCTTCCCTACCTTAATAGTAATAGCAACAGTCTGATTATCAACATTTAACCTATGAATATCTGAATTTTGCTTTTCTTTTTTAAGAGATGAATTTGAATTATGAACTACAAAATCACTTGCCCAAACATTCTCTGAAATGTGTGTACTTGGATTTGTGAATGATTTAGTATTCATTTTATCCTGTGAGTTGTGATTCTTGATTTTAGTTTGGTCTTTTTCAAGACTAGCTACTGCTTTTTCAATATGATTTTGAGGAATAATTCCTTTTATCTTTTGAGTTTTAGAAACAGTATTTATTTTATTAATTGTTGGGGGTATTTGTTGCTTATTAGATGCGACTACATTTGAAGAGGTTGCTTCTGTATATTTAACTTTCTCATTATTTTTTTCTAACTCTTTTAATGAGGAATTAACAGACGCTATATCTTCTTTTTTGTCAAAATCTGTTACAATTTCTACTTTATAAGAATCTGCAATACTATTTGTATTTATATTATTTGAATCAGAAGGGGTAAAAAAGACAGCCCAAATCAAAAGTGATGCAGCTACACCACTCACAGCTGACCAAATAGGAAGGTAAGAGCGTTTTGTAATTGTTTTTGTAATGGGAGTTAAAGTTTCTTCTTTTTTATCTGCTAACCCGTGCTGAACTCTTCTCCAAATATGGTCTTCGGTAGGAACAGCATGATTTTGTAGAGCTTCTCTAAAAAGAAAATCTAAATCAGAATCATTTCCAGAAAAATTATTTTTTTGATTGTCCATAGGACTTATATTAGTTAAAAGGTATTTTGAAAACCTTATGTAAAAGACTAATTTTTTATTGTTGTATTTTTATTTCTGTTATCCGTTTGAGCAATTTAAAGCACAAAACTTTGAACAGATTGATTATTTTGAGTTGTGTTATTATCTATTTGTTCCAACCATTTTTTGAGTAATGCCCTTGCTCTGCTAAGTTGAGATTTTGACGTATTTTCAGAAATACCCAATTCTTCAGCAATTTCTTTATGTGAAAATCCTTCAATGGCATACATATTAAAAACGGTTCGGTATCCGTCAGGCAATTGTTTTACTAAAGTGAGCAAATCATTGGTTTCTAAAGTTGTAGAAGCTGGATTATTTTTTCCTTTATAATCTGCATTTTCTATTTCTTCCATAAACACTTTTTTGCGTTTTCGGATAAGTCCTAGAGCTTCATTACTGACAATTCTTCTAATCCAACCTTCAAAACTTCCTTCGCCTTTAAAGCTATCTAAATGTTCGAACACTTTCATAAAAGCAGACACTAGCACATCTTCGGCTTCATGATGATTGCCTACATAACGCAAAGCGACACCGAACATTTTGCCAGAATGCTGTTCATAAAGTTGTTTTTGAGCTTTACTACTGCCGTTTTTACAGGCTTCTATCAGTTCGCTTTCTGATAAATCTTGAGTAGAGCGTTCTTTATTGCGAAGAAATCCGAACATAAAATTATTTCATAAAAAAGGTTGAATACGTATTTATAAATTTCTAAAAAATACGTCAGATTAAGTTGTTTTTGTTTCTTGCTTAATTAGATGCCGAATGTTTTGAAAAGGTTGCGTAGGAGGAAAAAGTTTTTTCAGAGAACCTTCTTTTTTTAAAAAAACTATTCAATTAAAATAAAAACTACCCATTCATAAAATCTACTTGTATATGTGTTTCGAAAACCTTCAATTTACTAATACTTCCATAATCGATAGAAACAGAAAAAGCATTTTGAAGAGGAATTTGTAAAGCATGACATAAAATAGAGCGAATAACTCCTGCATGACAGACAATAAAAGCAGTCTTTCCTTTTTGAGGCTTTATATTTTTTTGCCAAAAATCAACTACACGCTCATTCAAAACCTCAAAACTTTCTCCATTGGGAACAAACTCTGTTACAAAATTATCTGTCCAGATTTTTAATTGATTTTCATTTATTTCGTTCCATTTTTTGAGTTCCCAATCTCCAAAATTCATTTCTTTTAAACTATCATTCTTTTTTACTTTGGAGTCAAAATAATTCTGAATATTATCTTTTAAGTCTTTAGCTAAAACAGAACAGCGTTGTAGTGGACTTGTATGAATTACTATTTCTTCTTTCTTTGATTGCTCTTTATTTTTCAAATACTGTTTTTGAAGTTTCTGCATTAATTTTTCTGATAAACTATTCAATTCTTCTGCATAAGAGTCAGCAACTTCTAAATCTGAAAAACCATAACAAACTCCTTTTTCTATTTTTGGTGTGGTATGACGAATAAGATAAATTTCCATTATTATTTGATGCCCATTTGTTATAAATTTATTCTAACGTTTTGATAAGTTCCCATTTATCATATTCTTCTTGCATTTCTTCATACACTTCTTTTCCATAAAAATCTACTTTGTCATCTTTTTTAATAGCATAAAAATTTTCGCCTGCACCTGCCCACCAACATTTACATGCCCAAATTGCCTCAGTCGGAACTTTCATAGATTCATACTCTTCTTTTTCTACTGCATTACAATTTGTTGCTCTAGTAACTTCTATATTTTTTCCATTTATAACTGCTGTAATTGTGCTTTCATTTCCATTAATATCATCTTCTACATTTGAAATCATAAAGGTAATTTCTGTCTCCTTTTTTTCATCTGCAACTCTGATTTCTTGATTTTCAGTTGCATTTACTTCTGTCATATTTGTGTTAGAGTTGGTATTTGACTGACAGGAAAAAAGACCTACACAAAACAATAGGTTTGAAAAAATAAAAATTTGAATAGATATTGAACAAGTCGTTTTCATAAGAGTAAATTTTGAGTGGAAGTTCTAAATAAAGAAGATTTAACTAATCTCTTTCCAAAAATACATCTTTTTGTTTATATCTTCAAAAATCTACTCACAGAAAATATTTAGTCAAACAATATACTTAAAAGAGCTGTTTAGTTTTTTTATTTCTAAAGAAATTCTATTTTTTAATCTTATACTTTTACTACCCTACTACATGGATGCAGCTCAAGAAATACAAGAAAAACTAACTTCTTATTGGCATATACTCGTTGAAAGTGTTCCAAGAATTGCCCTTTCTATTATTGTGACAACTGTTTTTATTCTCATTGCTATCGGAGTTACGAAACTTTTCCGTAAAAGAATGATGCAAAAAGCAGAGAATAAATTGGTTGTTGATTATGTTGTAAAACTGGTAAAATTCTTACTTATTTTAGCAGGAATTATTCTAGGTTTACATACAATGGGACTTACAGGGATTGCTGGAGGACTTTTAGCAGGTGCAGGAGCTGGTGCCGTAATTTTGGGTTTTGCTTTCAAAGAAATTGGAGAAAATTTTTTAGCAGGAGTTATTTTAGTTTTTGACCGTCCTTTTAATTTGGGCGATACCGTAACTGTTGAAGGAAATATGGGGAAAATAGTTTCTCTTAATTTCAGAACTACACAGATGAAGACCTTTGACGGACGTGATGTTTATATTCCCAATATTTTGGTAATCACAAATGAGGTTTATAATCATACTCAAGATGGTTTTTTGCGTTTAGATTTTTTGATAGGAATTGATTATGATGATGATATAAAAGAAGCAATTAGAGGAATTACAGAAATAGTAAATTCAAATCCAGAAGTATTGAAGAATGAAAAAACGCTTGTTTTGATAGACGAATTTGCAGCAAGTACAGTCAATTTGAAAGTGATGTTTTGGGTAAATACTTTAGATTATAAAGTTTCAGCTTTAGAAACCAAAACGGAAATTATGCGAACTGTCAAAAACTTTCTTCTTGAAAACAAATTTGGTCTTCCTGCCAATATTCAAGAAATTAAGATGTATAAACCTGAACCAATTCCTATTATTCTCAAAAGAGAAAGTGATGCTATTTCTCTTTCGAAAGAATAAATAAATGAGTTATATAAGAGTCAGAAAAGTCAAAATAATTACTAATCTTCAAAAAATAATTAGCAAAAACCCTTAAAATCTATTTTCTTTGAACTATGATTGATACCTCCCCACAAGATTTGCGTTTGGCAGCCATAGATATTGGCTCAAATGCACTTCGTTTGCATATTAGTAGAGTTCGTTTTTCTGAAAAAGATGGATTTCCTAGTTTTAAAAGAATCGAACAAATTCGTTTTCCTCTTCGCTTAGGAACGGATGTTTTTAGCCTTTCTCACGAGATTAGTCCTAAAAATGAAGCAAAATTTCTAGAAGTAATGCACGTTTTCAAAAATGTAATGGATGTTTTTGAAGTCAATGATTATATGGCATGTGCCACCTCTGCCATGAGAGAAGCCAAAAATGGACAGCAACTGGTTGAACGAGTCAAAGAAGAAGTAGGAATTCCAATAAATATTATTAGTGGAGATATGGAAGCCGAACTGATTAATAAATCCATTTTGAGCTATGTTTCTACAGATAACTTCGTACATATTGATGTAGGAGGAGGAAGTACAGAAGTAAATATTTATCATAACTTCGAAAAAATAGATGCACATTCTTTTGATATGGGTTCAGTACGTTCGATTACAACAGATAAAAAAACGGCTACCAAAGAATATCTTGAAAATGAAAACAAAGTACTGAAAGAGTGGATTCAGAAAGCAATAAAACCTCTTTCTACCAATGTAAATGCAGTTGGAACAGGAGGAAATATCAACAAGCTCTATGACCTTTCTAAAAACTCAAAGAGTGGCAAATCGCTGACTATCAAAGAAATAGAGCGTTTGTATAAGGAACTCAAGAAAAGAAATTATCAAGAACGAATTAGAGATTTTGGTCTGAATGATGATAGAGCTGATGTTATTATTCCAGCAACCGAAATTTATTTGAAGGTAATGAAAGCAGCTAATATAAAAGAAATTATAGTTCCTAAAGTTGGTCTAAGAGAAGGAATTATTCAATATTTATTTGAGAGAAATAATGTAATGCAAGGATAATTTATTCCTGAAAAAACCTTTTAAAAGCTAAGCTAATTTTACATTAGGTTAGCTTTTTTTGTTGCATCAATTTAATAAAGAAAGCTAAAAAATAAGCAATCAAACTCAAACCATTCATTAACAAAGTACGTACAATATAATAAATCTTAAATTTTTACTTATGAACTGATATTACGCAATGATAAAAATTCTTGCATAAAGAAACGAAACCCACGATTTTAATCGTGGAAAAATAGGCACAGAATAGTAGAAAACAACATGTCTCCTTTCCCATAACTAAAGTTATGGGTTTCGTTTTTTGACTACGTAACATCAGTTATAAATTATTCCTTAACTACTTTACATTTTATTCAATGAAATACATAAATATTCTATTTGTTCTTTTAGTTTGTACAATACTTTTTAGTTGTGGTTCTAGTTCTTATGAGCAAGAATTGGAAAAAGAAAATAAGGAAACTCTACGACTAGAACTTGGCTTAGATTTGACTTTAGATGGAGAAAGTTTGTTTGAAACTGGCTGTAAAAATCCAATTAGTAATATTGACCTTGAAAAAATATTAGAATTAATAGATGATAATTTCTTTGATGAAAACAAACTTGAAACAGCAAAAGAATTAACTCTAGAAAAATGTTTAACTGTTTATCAAATTACTTCTATTTTGTCTTATTTGGATGAGTATGATAGAATGGAGTTTACTCGTTTTGCCTACGGAAGAACTTCTGAAAAGCATCTTTTTCATAAAATAAAAGGAATGATAAATGAAGATGAACACAAAGATTTTGACCTTTTGTATGAACAATCACAAGCTCAAAAAAGAGATACAAAAATACAAATTACTAAAAGGAAACAATCAAAAACAGAAAGTCGTAAAGATAGAACAGAAGAAGAAACTAAATTGGAAACTCAATCTACTTGTTCAGAAAGCTCTATTGGTGATGAAGATTTCGAACACGTAATTACTGCAATTTCGGAAGGACACATGGCAGATGACAAAGTAAAAATTGCAAAAAGAATGATTGCAGAACATTGCATTACAGTTTATCAACTCATTGATATTTTAGATATTATTCAAATGCCTGATGACCAAGTTGTTTTTGCCAAATATGCTTACAGAAGAGTTATCAACAAATCAGATTTTTGTAATGTCAAAAAAGCAATTATGTCTCCTATGCACCACGTCAAAATAACTGATTTTTGTAAACGAAAAGGCATCAATTGTGAGTCTTCTGGAGCTTTAGAAGAACTTTTTGAAAATGCTTTTTAGTTGAAAGTTGTCGGTGAGACACCGACAACGGCAATCTAAAACCCAAATCTCAAACGAAGACCAAAGTTTTTACCTAATCCAGTTTCGATTTCGTTCTGCAAACTTGGATTGACAGCCCAAACGGCATCCACTCTCAGCACTTTGAATATACGCTCAAAACCTACACTAACTTCTGTATAATTGGGCGTATTTGGTGTATAAAGATAATGCGCTCCTGCTACTAGTTGCCATTTTAATTTTTTCATTAGTGGAATTCGGTTCATAATATACCCATTAAAATGATGTTCTGCATGAAATTCGGCAAAATTATCTGTTGTACTATATTGGTAATATGGTAATAATAGAAATTGACGCAAACGAGACTGAGAAAGTAAAATCGGAGAAGTTTGGAAATGAAAATTATCAGCAAAAGAAGTATAATTATTCCATAAAAATGTTCCTGCTTGTGCTTCATAATTCAACGAACCCACAACACCCAAACTAACATCATCTTTTATATTTAAATTAAGCTGACCAAAATCAGTTTTACTATCAAAAATAGTTGGAATTCCTTGTGAGTATGTAAGTGTAAAAGTTGGGTAATTACTCTCTATCGTAATTCTTTGTTTTGGGCGCAAAATATACTTTTCTCCAATGCGATAACGAAGTTGTGCCTTAAAAATAAAAGCATTGTGTTTTTCAAAAAACACATCATTTCCATTAAAATCTGTTGGCAGATTAGGTGTAAATTCTACTTCATCTCTATTAAAATAAGGTTTTAGTGTTGGATTTGAGTTTTGAAGAGGAATACGCTGTTCAAAAGCTCCCTGCAAACGAAGAAATGCACCATCAAAAATACGTGCGCCCGTACTGGCTTGAACAAAACGCTTTTCAAATAATTTTTGATAATTTTCTTCTCTAAAAAGTGTGTAAATTCCATTTACAAAAGGCGAAATAGCATCTGTATCAAACTGTTCTACAAAACTTCCTCCTTGCAAATAAACATAAGCACTATTAGTCTGATTAAAACGATGAAGAAAATTTACTTTTGCGTAAAACTTATTACTGTTAAAACCATAACGACCATCTAAACCTACTTGTGTCGTGCTAAAATTTCGTTCTCTAAATTTCCTTAGATTCACACCAGCATTCAAAACATAGCCTTCAACTGTATTGGCTTGAATATTTTGAGTAATCGGTACAAAATTAAAAGTCAATTCTCGCTTTCGGTTTCGGTAAGTATAGCCTGTAAGCAAATCAAGAGCCTTAAATTTATTTGCTTTTCTATCCATAGAATCCAAATAAACAGGGTCATTTTGTGCTTTTTCTACACTATCACTTCTCACATAATGCCCAGACTCTTCTTCTGTCAGAGGTACAGGACGCATCTTTTCCCAATATTCTGCACTTTTCAGATTAGAACTATCTGAAACAATAGAAACTTCTTTATTGAAAAATTTACGTTCCAAAGCCATTGTTTCTAAGTCATTTTTCAGACTGGAAAGAGAATCTTTTTCTATGTTTTGAGCTAAATTTTCTGTTGTCGTTTCAGTTTTATCTTCTACTTCTGTTTGATTTTTTTGTTCTGTTTGATTCTCTAACTTTTCTTTTTTAGGTTCAATTATTTTCTTTTTATCTCTTTTGGATAATGCAAGACTGGGCAATGTTTTCCCTTTTGTATCGGCTTGTAATTGTGCTTTTGTAAAGTTTGGAGTTACATCATAATTTGAAAAACTTCCTGCATAATCTCCGTGTCCAACTACTTTTGCTCCCATCATTGCAATAGAATATTTAAAAGAAAAAGCCTGCGTACTACAAAGCCAAATATCATCAGCATTATTTTTTGATACAGGAACAAATGTTTGCTTGATACTAAGTTTATCAATAAACTCTAATCCAACATCTTTTGAAACCTCTAAATCTGTGCTATGAACTCGCCACGTACTATCTTGAATATAAATTACTCCACCAAATAAAGGTTGCCCTTTTGAGCGAGGAAAAACACGAATTTTGTGAACATTTACACCTTTGTCCATAAACTCGCCTTCATGTTGGTATTCATAATAAAGCATCGCACCTGCTGCAATCGGCGAAACAAAAGGACGGTCGCCAATAGGTGCGTCAATCGTATTTTCATAAATATCAAAACTCAAATAAAGTGCACTATTCCACGAAAAACCTCCTCTATCGCCACTTACTTTTGAAGAAATAACTACTTCTTTTCGTTTGTTTGGAGCAAGAAAATAATACTTTGAAACAGATTCAGAAAAATAAACAATTTTGTTTTTTTCCCATTCCTTGCGAAACTCTTCTATATCATCATTTTCTAAAAGTTTGGGAACTTTAAATTCATCTAGTTTCTGAACATTTTTTATATAGACATCACACGAAAAGGCTTTATTTTGAGTTCTGTAAAACTCTCTTTTTTTCTGTGCTGCACGAATTACAGCATAAGCAGGGTCTTCTCCATTGGGTGTAACCACAACTTCTTTTAAGCCTTGTGTAGAAGTCTGCATTACTACATTTAACTCAACATTTTTTCCATTTTTTATAACAACTGTATGCGTTTGAGATTGAAAACCAACATAACGAAAAACTATTTGATGTGTTCCTTCTTCTAATTCTAAAAAATAACTTCCTTCTTGATTTGTCGTTGTTCCGTAGGTTGTTCCTTCTTCATAAACTGTCAAAAATGGCATTGATTCGCCATCTGAGGAAGTTGCTTTTCCAAAAACACGAGCTGCATTTGAATCAAATGAAAAAAGAAAATACAAAGAAAACAGTAGTAGAGTTGAAAAATAACGCATTGAGTTAGTTTGTTAAAGATGTGAACAGAGTTCTTTAAAATTCTATTGGAATTTTATTTTTAGTTAATTTGTCTTTTAGACTACAAATAACTTACAAGCGTTGCATGTTGGTTTTTGTTTTTAAGGAAAATTAGGGAATGAAATATTACTCTTTCTGTTTCGGACGATATTTTGATTGCTCAAAAATCTCTTTATGATTTTTCATTTTCATAAGCTCAGGTAAGGTAACCTCAGGATTTTGCTCCATATAAGCTCTTACTATTTGCCAACCCAACCATTGAGCAATTCGCCCAGGGCATTCTTGGCCAATTTCGAAAGTATGAGGACGAGCTTCTAAATATTTTCGTTTTTCTATTTGTGAAGTATTGTAAAATAATTCTTGCTTTACAAAATGCCCCCAAACATCAGTTTGATACGTTTCACAATCCTCAATTTCTTGATGTGAATAGCCAATTACTAATGAATCGGCAGCTTTTGGAACTACTTTTTCAATGAAATAATAGGTTTTTCCCCACCAAATCATCTCATTGACTAAACTATTATCTGAAGGATTACTGAGATTATATCTACCTGAAAGTTCTCTTGCAATATGCGTTTGAATAGCTTCTGGGTGATAACGCTCCCAAAGGTAATTTGGAACAGCTTCAATTGGAGGACGATAATACGACTGCTCCCCCAAAAAATAATCTAAGCCAACCAAAAACATACTATCACTTGGCACAACATCCATTTCATATCCTGCAACAATTGTATACACTTTAGGAACATAAAAATCAGGATAATAGAATTTTGTATAACTAAAAACATCATTTAGTTGCTCTCTTAGCTCATCAAAGTCATAAAGTTCATCTACTTGATTTTGTACAGTATCAATATAAGGATCATTTGCTCGCTTTACTAACTCTTCCAAAATACGTATGTCATTGACACGAAAACCTTTCAATAATAAATCTGGGTTTTCTTTTAGATAAGCCAAAATTGAATCTTTACTTTGCCCATCAAATATCTTTCTATCTACTCTTTCTATTTCTACATTGACTTTCAAATTCGAAATATCAGGTAGTGTTTCTTTTTGAATAGAACAAGCAGAGAAGAGCAAAGAAGTAAATAGAAAAAGTAAAGAAATGGTAAGTTTTATTTTTTTCATAATTTGATTTGTCGCTTATAATTAATTTTATTTTTTTTAGCTTTGAAAACAAGATGGGTATTCTATATCTTTTATCTTTTTATGGAACGAAGGTTTGAATAAAGAATTATTCTATCTTCTGAAAAGCAAATCAAAATTAATG
This sequence comes from Bernardetia sp., assembly GCA_020630575.1. Taxonomy (GTDB): domain Bacteria; phylum Bacteroidota; class Bacteroidia; order Cytophagales; family Bernardetiaceae; genus Bernardetia. The sequence continues at coordinate 189,255 of JAHDBD010000001.1, read as the reverse complement.
ATTTTTGTGGAAATCGTTTTGTTAAACACAGATTTCAAAGAGGATAAGAATACAGTTTTACCTTAATTTTATTCTTTTAATTTTTATATTTATTTCTAACTTCTGAACTGAAAGTCAGCGTAGCTAAATCTAACTTCTAAATTTATTTTAATTATGTCTAATCAAAAATTTGAAACGAATAACGCTCCAAAACCTGTCGGTTTGTATCCTCATGCACGCAAAGTAGGTAATTTATTATTTCTATCTGGAGTAGGAGCAAGAGATGCCAAAACCAACGAAATACATGGAAATGTATATGATGAAAATGGAAAGCTAGTTTCTTATGATATAGAAGCACAATGTCATACCGTTTTTCAAAATATAAAAGCTATTTTGGAAGCAAGTGGAAGCAGTTGGGATAAACTTGTTGATGTTACGGTCTTTCTTACTAATATGGAAGATGATTTTAAAAAGTATAATAAAGTTTATGCAGAATATTTTAAAGACAATCAACCTTGTAGAACAACTTTAGGCATTACAGCTCTTCCAACTCCTATTGCTATTGAGCTAAAATGTGTAGCTACAATTTAATAAAATTGTGTAATTTTGCATCTTGTTTTAAAAAACAGAACTTATCAACTAGAAACTTAATAGAACAAAAAATATAGATTCCCAATGACTGAATTCAAGATTTTAGCCGAAACACCACAGTATTTAATAAAACTAAATACAGAAGTACCTTGTGTCATGATAAAATGGCGTGGCGAGATGCACAGTGAAGGCTACAGAAAAGCATTAAACGATACCATAGATTGGATGAGCGAACATCAAGTATCTAAAATTATAAATGATGACCGTAAAATAACAAAAGGCATCTCTTCTGACGACCTAAATTGGGCAATGCAAGATTGGTTAAAACGTGCTTTAGAAGCTGGTTACCGAGCTATGGCAATTATACAAGAGCGTGATTTTTTCAAACGTTATCCTGCTGCACAAATTTCGGCTATGGCTCGTATGCACTATCAAGATCTTATTAAGGTTGAATATTTTAGCACTGTAAAATCTGCTGAAGATTGGATTAAAATAGCTTAAACCAGTTGTAAATTATAAGTGGTAGGTGGTAACTATACAATTTCGTTTTTAATTCTATAATTTGCTTACAACTTACCACCTATAAACTACAATTTGATTAAGAAACCTCTTCGTGCAATTGCTTTTCATAAAGTTGTGTATAAAGTCCACCAAGTTTTAAAAGTTCTTCATGTGTTCCTTGTTCAGTTATTTTACCTTCATCTAAGAAAATAATATAATCGGCAAGTTTGGCAGAAGAAACACGATGTGAAATAATAATTGATGTTCTATCTTTCATTATTCGCTTCATATTTCCAAGAATGGCGTTCTCTGTCTTTGTATCTACTGCTGAAAGGCTATCATCCAAAATCAATATTTTTGGATTACGAATAATTGCTCTAGCAATACTGACACGTTGTTTTTGTCCTCCTGAAAGGGTAATTCCTCGTTCTCCTAACATTGTTTCGAATCCTTCAGGAAAGCGTTCGATATTTTCTAGAAGGTCTGCATCTGCTGCTGCCTCTTTAATCTGATTTTCTTCAAAATCATTTTCATTGAATCCAAAAGCAATATTATTACGAATAGAGTCAGAAAACAAAAATACTTCCTGTGGAACATAACCAACATTCGAACGCAAATAGGTTATTTCATAATCTTGAATAGCTGTTTTGTCTATCAAAATTTTGCCTTCTGTTACGTCGTACATTCTACAAATAAGGTTGGCAATCGTACTTTTACCTGAACCTGTCGTACCCAAAATAGCAAGTGTTTGTCCTTCACGAATTTCAAAACTGACATTATCTAAAGCTTTTATCCCAGAATCTGGATAAACAAAAGTTACATTATCAAACTTGACTTCTCCTTTTATTGTAGTTGTTTTGTTTACTGTTGATAGAATTTCACTTTTTGTATTCAAAAATTCATTAATGCGCTCCTGTGATGCTGCTGCACGCTGTGTAAGACTAGTAACCCAACCTAAAGAAGCAACTGGCCAAGTGAGTAGATTTACATAAATTACAAATTCAGCAATATTTCCTGTAGTAATTGTTCCTCTCATTACCTCAATTCCACCCACATAAACTGTCAGAATTGTACTCAACCCAATCAATCCAACAATCAAAGGCATAAAAAGTGAATCTACACGAACCAAACTAAGCGATTTATTAAAATAATCTTTTGTTTCTCCTTCAAATTCTTTTGAAAAATCGTCTTCTCTAATATATGCCTTCATAACACGAATTCCTGAAAAAGCTTCTTGAACAAATGTTGTCATCTTAGACAAACTTTGTTGAATCAGGATAGAACGTTTATTTATCAAATTATTGACATAATAAATACTAATAGAAAGAATAGGCAAAGGCAAAAGAGCAAAAAGTGTAAGGCGTACATTAATGGTAAGCATATAAGAGATTACCAAAACTGCCGTTCCAATCATATTAATTGTATACATAATGGCAGGTCCTAGATACATTCTGACTTGTGAAACATCTTCTGAAATACGATTCATTAGGTCGCCTGTATTATTTTTTCTGTAAAAAGCCAACGGTAATTTTTGATAATGAACATAAATGTCATTTTTCAAATCATATTCAATCAGCCTTGACATAACGATAATGGTTTGGCGTTGCAGAAACAGAAACACACCACGAATAAGAGCCATTAGTAAAATAATTCCACCATAAAGCAAGACTACATTTCTGAAAGTAATCATTACTTGATCTTGTGAAGCCGTTCCTTCAAACAGATCATTCATTCTGATTGTATTGGTTATCAAATCAAAAGCATGACGAACAATTTGAGCAGGAATAATAGCAAAAACACAAGATAACAACACGAAAAAAATGCCTCCCAAGAGATGCCATTTGTAACGATAAAAATATTTATTTAAGGCAAAAAGTTCTTTCATTTTTATAGATATTATTTAATTCAAGTGCGACACTTGAATCAGAACAGAGAAAATGCTTGTAGCTACAATGATTTGGTCTTAACGATAAAGATACACTAAAAGTTAGATTTGATTTGAACTTTTTTATCTCTAAAAAGGCTAGTTTTGATTTTTTAAGAACTGAAATTGAATTGTAAGATTTATAAGCTATATTTGATTTTACACCTACTTTATTCCAACCCATTATTTTAATCTAAAAAAATGAGTTTTCTAATAGCAGAATGGCGAAAATTAGCATTTGTAAATTACGAAATAGAACCTTCTTTACTTCTTCCTTATCTTCCATTTGGAACAGAACTAGATTTGTGGAAAGGAAAATGTTATGTTAGTCTAATCGGTTTTATGTTTAAGGATGTAAAATTAGTAGGATTGTCTATTCCCTTTCATACTGATTTTGAAGAAGTAAATTTGCGTTTTTATGTAAAAAGATTAGATCCAATAACAAAAGAATGGAAAAGAGGAGTTGTTTTTATAAAAGAAATTGTTCCCAAGCCTGCCATTACTTTTGTAGCAAATATGATTTATGGAGAAAATTATGAAACAATGAAAATGAGTCATAAATGGGTAGAAAATCAAGATAACAGAGAAATAGAATACACATGGCAAAAGAATAAAACTAAAAAACTTAATTCTATTTATCTCAAAACAACTAAAAATTTAAGTGAAATAGAAGAAGGAAGCAAAACTGAATTTATAACCGAACATTACTGGGGTTATGCAAAACAAGGTGACCAAAAAACAAATGAATACGAAGTAACTCACCCAAAATGGCAAAAGTATGATGTTTTAGACTATGAAATAAAAGCTGATTTTGGTGGAATTTATGGAGAAGAATTTTCTTTTTTGGATAATCAAAAACCTGCTTCAGTTATGCTTACTGAAGGTTCAAAAATTACGGTAGAACCAAAAAGTAAGATTAAATAAATAAAAAATAGTCCTTTACAGTGATTTTAGTCAAAAAAAATGCACTTTTTATGACTTGTCTATACTTTGTCTATATGCTTTTTTTTGAATAAAATAGATTATAATGCTAATTGCCGATGTCTTATAGAAATAAGACATCGTAAAAAACGCTCACTTTATTTTAATTAACCTAAAATTATTTATTATGAACATTTCAAAATTTCCTGTGCTATTTCTTTTGAGTTTATTACTTACTTTTTCTATATCACTTTCAAGTTGTGGAGATGATAGTGATCCAGAGCCTAATGTAGATGTTGTTGATCCTCCTGCTGATGAAGATGGTGATGATGATGGTGATGGAGGAGATCAAGACGGTGGTGATGAAGATGGTGGAGGAGATAGTGGTGGAGATACCGACTCAGACAAACAAGCCTTTGATGACTTTATAGCTGCTCAAATGGATGCCCAAAAACTTCCTGCTGTTGGTGCAATTATTTTCAAAGACAATCAAATTTTGCATGAAGGCTATTATGGAAAATCAAATGTGGCACAAGATTTAGATTTAGCTGCAGATCATTTATTTTTGATTGCTTCTATTTCTAAAACTGTTACAGCTGTAGCATTGCTTCGTTTGTATGATGAAGAAAGATTTGATTTGGACGATCCAATTAATGATTATCTTTCTTTTCCTGTTGTTAATCCTAACTCTTCGACTCCAATTACATTCCGTATGGTGCTTACACATTCTTCTTCTATTATAGACGGAGACAACTTGTATGGAAACAAAACATTTAACGGAGATACACCTCTTGCTCTTAAACCATTTATGGAAAGTTATTTAAAAGTAGGTGGTTCTCGTTACGATGCAGAGGCTAATTTTGCCGAGGCAGCACCTGGAACAGAGTTTAGTTATTCAAATGCAGGCTCTGCGCTTATCGGTGTTTTGGTAGAAGAAATTTCTGGAATGAGTTTTACTGATTATACACAGCAAAATATTTTCACTCCTCTAGGTATGACTAACACAACATGGAAATTAGGTGGAATTACAGGAACTATTGTTCAGCCTTACGAATTACAGGACGGAGAAGCTGTAAAAATTGAAAACTATACTTTCCCTGACTATCCAAATGGTGGTCTGCGTACAACGCCTAGAGAAATGGCTAAGTTTGCGGCTGCAATTGCTAATGGTGGTACTTTCAATGGTTATGAGCTTCTAAAATCTTCAACTGTTGAGTCTATGCTTACACAACAAATTCCAAGTCTTGATGAAACTATGGGTTTACATATGTTCCTGCAAGATGCATCTTTAGGGCTTTGGGGACACAATGGAGGCGAAGATGGCACAACAACAGAAATGGCTTTTGATCCAGTTACCAAAATTGGTGTACTTGTATTTACTAACATAAGTGCTGAAGATGAAAATGTTGGTGACCAAATAGACAATACATTAATAGAAATGTATAAACAAGCATTCGAACTAGGTAAAAAATTATAATAATCTATCTTTTTTTCTAAATTGAATATATCATTCCAAACCTTCAAGATTTTTAAACGTCTTGAAGGTTTTTTCTTTTAAAATAATATTCAATTAAACCTTTCTCATCTGTTTGTATCTAACCTTACGAAAAGCGACCAATAAAAATTTTGATTTGAAATAAAGAAAAATAGAATTTCTAAAAAAATCATAAATAAAAATTCAGATTAAACCTTCGCTTTTCACTTGTATCTAACCTTACGAATACCAACGAAAAAATAATTTTAAATGTATTCAAAATTAGTTTAAAATCTATTCACTAAATTATATTTCAAAAACAATCAATTTCCATCAATTATGAAAACCATTCAAAAAATCGCAATTTTATCTTTAGCCTTGTTATTTGCTTTTTCAGTTAGTGCATTTGCACAAAAAGAGGGTGAAGGCAGACATGGAAGACATCATAATCACGAACAAAGACTAGAAAAAATGAAAGAAGAACTCGGACTTTCAGATGCTCAAGTAGAACAAATCAAAGCTCTTCATGAGAAGAAAAAAGAAGAAGCTAAAGCTAGGGCAAAAACAAACCGAGCAGAGTTTAAAGCAGAGATGGACAAAATCTTGACTCCAGAACAACGCAAAAAAGCAGATGCTTTACGAGCAGAACGCAAAGACCCAAACAAAAGAGCAGAAAAACATATCGAAAAATTAAAGTCTGACCTTTCTTTGACTGATGCACAAGCTACTAAAGTAAAAGCTGCCTTAGTTACAAAAATGACTAAAATGCAAGCTCTCAAAGAAGCAGCAGGAGACGAAAAAGTAGACAAAGAAGAGCGTAAAGCTGTAAAAACAGCCTTTGAAACGGAACTAAAATCTATTCTTTCTAGCGAACAGTTTACTAAATATCAGCAAATAAAAGCAGAGAAAAAAGGCAGACATGGTAAAGGAGGCAAACACAGAAAAGGTAAAAAATAATACTCTAAAAGAGAAAAATAGATATTATTTATCCAAAATAGCTTCTAGCCTTCCAAATAATTTATAAGACAAAAGCCGTTATTTTTATAAAAATGACGGCTTTTTCTTTCTTCTAATAAGAACTAATTAGTCTTCTTCCTCTTCCTGTGTTCCATCAGGCATATAAATCAGACGATGCAAATTTTCTTCTCTAAAAATTTCTTGTGCAATTTCTTGTAAATCAAAAACAGTCAAGGCATCTATTTTATCAAAAAATTCTTGTAGCGAAACCATTCTTCCAAAATCTAAAAATGATTTTCCCATTCCTATCATAAGTCCAGAATTACTTTCACTAGACATTGCCAACTGTCCTTTAAACTGCTGTTTGGCTGTGTGAAAAAGTCCACTTCCAAGCGTTTTTTCTTTGAGTAAATTGAGTTGCTTCAAAACTAAATTTAGACTTTTATCCAAACTCTTCTTTTCTGTGGCAAACGAAATGGCAAACATTCCAGAATCGCTATATGCTGAGAAACCTGAATCGACAGAATAAACCAAACCATACTTTTCTCTTAGTGACAGATTAAGACGAGAATTGAGCGCAGGACCTCCCAAGTAATTATTGAGAAGCGCAAAAGGAATACGTTTATTATCATGTAAATTATAAGCTGCTCCACCAATCATACAATGTGCCTGTGAAATAGATTTTGGCTTAATAATATGTTGTGCTTTTATGAAAGGTGCAGAATTTCGGTATAAAGTCGAAGTAAAAACAGGAATATCAGCAATGTATTTCTCTACCATTTTCTTTACTTTCTCAAAAGGCAAACGACTAACGGACGAAAAAACAAGACGACTTGTATCCAAATTTTGAGCTACAAACTCTTCAAAATCTGTTCTTTTAAAACGCTTTACACTTTCACTCGTTCCTAAAATTTGTTTTCCTAAAGCATGATTTCCAAAAACGACTTCATCAAACTCATCATCTAACAAATCAATCGGATTATCTTTATACATCGCCATTTCTTCCAAAATAACCCCTCTTTCTTTCTCAATTTCTTTATCTGGAAAGACAGAACGAAAGGCAATATCTGATAAAATATCTATTGCTTTTTCAGAATGTTCATCCAAAACAGAAGCATAAAAAACAATCTTTTCTTTCGTTGTAAAGGCATTGAGTTCGCCCCCAACAGCATCCAAACGATTAATGATATGAAAAGCCTTTCGTTTTTGAGTTCCTTTGAAAGCCATGTGTTCCCAAAAGTGAGCTATTCCTTCCTGATGTGCTTTTTCATCTCTACTTCCCACCTCCAAACTAAACCCACAATGTGCTATTTTGGTATGATTTACTCTACAATGAACCAAACGAATACCATTAGGAAACGTATAAACTTGGTAATTATCTGAATTAGTATCTATACTCATAGTATGCTATAAAATCTCTTTTTTTACTTTTAATTTACAAAGTAACAAATAAGTATCGGTTTTGTCTATTTCCTTATTCTTTCCTTGGCTTCCAAAAAGTGGTTTTCCAGCTTTGTCCTGTAAAAGGCATCTCTATTCGTACTGAATCTATTTGCTCATAATAAAGTTCTACATTTTTATCAGACGCAATGGTCGGATGTATATCGGGCATAACTATTAAATCAAATTCTTTACCTTGGATTTTATTTCTAATGGACTTATCAAATTCTTCACTTACTTTTTGTATCTCTTCATAACGAGGAAATATTTTTTGCAAAAATGGTTTTTCTACATTTCCTGCAAGTACAAATTGCATTAATAAACCTTGCTCATATACTTTCAAGTTTCTTTCTCTAATAAGATTAGCCATGTCAGGAGTACCTAATATATTTGAACTATTTTGGACATATTTCTTTGCTATTTCCCATTGTTCAATTTGCTCTTCATTTAGTTTATGAGAGAATAATGCTTTTCTAGCATTCCAAACTCCAAATAAAACAAGAATAATAGCCATACTAGCGAGCAATTTATTTTTCTTTGAAATGAAAGTAATCATAGGAATTACCAAAAGAAGAAGAAAAGGACTAACATGAGTAAAATAATAACTCAAATAAGCTCCAATATTTCCACCTAAAAAATAATGAATTAAGAAAAACATAAGAAAGAAAGAATATATTCTAAAAATTAAACTTAAAGAAATATTTTGAATGGTAAATAAAGGTTGATTAAATGAAGATAAATTCCAATCAAAACTATACTTTAATTTATCTTTATTTTTACAATAAAAATAGTAAAATACACCTATCAAAAACACAATAAAAATAGCACTATGAATACGGAAAAATTGAAAAAGCTGAAAATTAGCATGACTCCAAGAACCATCAAGTGAATAATTAAGGAAAGATAATACTGTTAGATAAAAAAACAATGGAAAAAAGTAAACCACTACATAAATTGAAATAAAAAAAACAAACAAAAATGAAAACCCATATAAAACACCTTTCTTTTTAGAAACAAAGAAAAACATAAAACTAGAGATGAGTACACTTCCAAGCACAAAATAAGATTTAGTATAAAATGCTAATAACCCCAAAAGAGTACTTATTACTAAACTTTTAATAGAATAACTGTATTTAAAAGGGATATACATAGATAAAAGCATAAAAAATAAACCCCAAGAGTCGGGACGAGAAATTCCTAATTGCCAAAACAGAAGATTCAAATAAAGTATCAATGAAGCAGATATAGCAACAATTATATTGACTCTCAAATTCAGCAACCAAGTCATCATAACCAAACTACTAAGTAATCCTCCCAAAGCTGTAAGTAATCTATGAAGTTGAGGAGAAGAGCCAAAAATTTTCATAAAAGGAAAATAGAGCAAGTCTTGCACGATTCCATACGCCTGTGCATATTCTGGTTGATTATCTATTCGATAAGGATTGCCTCCCTCTGTCATTAGTTCCACTGCCAAAACATGAACCATTTCTCTATAATCTTGTTGATAGGGCGAAGTAATAATTTCGTATTGTGTTGATAAAGTTCTAATAAAAAAATAACTACTTGCCAAAACTAGAAGTAATAAACTAAAGCGATATACTTTTTGAGATATATCTTTATCTTCCATAATTAATAACGGTAAAATTGTGTTTTTTATATAATTTACAAAGTAACGAATAAGTAATGATTTTATCTAACCGAAAAGTTTAACTTTACGATTATGAATGAAAACGAAAGCATAATTTACCTATTTTCTGGACTTGGTGCAGATAGTTCTGTATTTGATAATCTTTCATTTTTGAAAGAAAGAAGACATAAATTTATAGAATGGGAAACTCCACAAACTGATAACTTAGAGGAGTATGCTTTGCAGCTTTCTTCACAAATAGAGACAACAAAAAAAGTAATTCTGATAGGTGTTTCGTTTGGTGGAATGTTGGTTTCCGAACTTTCCAAACATATTCAAACAGAGAAAGTCATTTTAATTTCAAGTGCTTTCACTCCTAAAGAAATTCCATTTTTGTATAGATTCTTTGGGAAATTAAAACTCTACTTTTTTATTCCTACTTTTCTACTCAACAAACCTAATAAACTACTCAGTTTCGCATTTGGAATAGCTCACAAAAAATACAGAAAGGAAAAAAGACAGCTTTATCAAATCATCAGAAATTCAAATCCAAAATTTGCGAAGTCTTTTATAAAGATGATTTTAAAGTGGCAACACAAAGAGAAGAGTAATAGAGTTATTACGAATTCTATTTTCAGAATTCATGGCACAAACGATTTGGTGATTCCTTTTTCTACTAAAAGATTGAATAAAAATGATTTTCTGATTGAGAATGGAGGACATTTTATGATTTTGACACATTCAAATGAAATAAATATCCTTATCAAAGAGATTATAGAGAATCTATAAGACATTTATGTTTCATTTTTATAAAAATAAGATATTCTCATAGAGTCTTTAAAATTATGGCTAGTCATTTGAATAGAATAATTACAAAAACTATCCTACATTAATTGATAAATGACTTTTTATGAAAAAATATAATCTTGATAAAAAGATACTGACTAGTATTTTATTTCTACTTTTTATTCCTTTTTCTACTGATTTATTTTGCCAAAATTCTCTTTTAGAAGAATATCGAAAAATATATCCTAAAGAAAAAGCTGTTTTTGTTTATAGAAAAAAAGAAGTAAATATTGATTTTGATACAAAAAAAGATAGTTTTAAAATTATTTCACAGGTAGAATCACGTATGTTGCATTTGCGTCTTCACTCGCAAGCCTACGCACAAGAGGCAATTACCTACTCAGATTATAACAAAATAAAAAATGTTGATGCTTATTCTTTAGTCCAAACTGCTGACGGAATAAAGAAAAAACAAGTCGTGAATTTTCAAACTCGTGATGCTGTTTCAGATGATGTTTTTTATAATGATGTAAAGGAAAAAGTTTTTTTGTTTTCTAATATCACAGCAGGTACACAAACACATCTTGCTTATACAGAAGAGCTTTTAGAACCTCGTTTCTTAGGTAGCTTTTTCTTTACCTCTTACATTCACTCAAAAAAAACAGAATTATCAGTTTCGGTAGCCAATACTATAGAAATTGGATTTCAGTTTTTCGGAATGGATACAAGTAAAATTCATTTTACAGAAAAAATAGAAGGAGATAGAAATATATATACGTGGACTTTAGAAAATGCTCCCAAATATACAGACGAAAAATCGTCACCTAATCTTCGTTATTATGAACCTCATGTAGTTTTGTTTATCAAAAATAGAGAGGACGAAAATGATAAAAAAGTATCTTTATCTTCTTCTATACAAGACCTATACGATTGGTATTATCCTTTTATAAAAGAAATTGATACTATGAAAGAATTTCCTGAGTTAGAGTATTTTGTTGATGAACTAACTGCAAATGACACTACAGCACTAGCAAAATCGCAACGTATTTTTGATTGGATTTCTACACAGGTTCAATATATTGCATTTGAAGATGGAGAACGTGGATTCAGACCTGCACAACCTGAAAAAGTATGTAAACGAAAATATGGCGATTGTAAGGATATGGCAAGTGCACTTTTGGCAATGCTTAGAATAGAAGGTATTGAAGCACATTTTGCGTGGCTAGGTTCAAGAGACTTGCCTTATAGATACTCTCAACTACCTATTCCATTAGTAGACAATCATATGATTGTAGTTGCAAAAATAAATGGAAAAAATTATTTCTTGGATGCAACAGGAAATCAAGAAATATTTGGAATGCCATCTTATTTTACACAAAATAAAGAGGCTTTAGTAGCTATCAATTCTGAAAAATTTGAAATTTTGAATGTTGATTCTGCTCCTTATTCCCAAAATAGTATTTATGATAGTGCAAAAGTAAAAATTGATGGAGCAAAAATAAGTGCAACAGGAAATATGGTTTTGAAAGGTTTTCCTAAAACAACAATTCTTCCTTATCTACAATTTCAAGATAAAGAGCAAGAAATAGAAGCATTTAAACGCCTACTCAATCCTCATGAACCTACTCTACAACTCAAAAAAACGGAAGTTTTATCTACTAAAAGAGAAAAACCCTTGCAGATAAATTATGAATATGAAATTCCTAATCATACACAATCTTTATACAGTGAGTTTTATATCAATCTTCATTTGAATCCAATTTGGAGGAATACAGAAATTGATAGTTTGAGAAAAACTCCTGTAAGTGCCAATTATAAATTCGAAAAAACGCAAGTCTATGTATTAGAACTTCCAAGAGGAGCAGCTATCAAATATTTACCTCAAAATCAAAAATATGATTCTGAGTATTTTGGCTTTTCAGTAGAATATACTCGCAGCTCTGAACAGATAATTTTAAAGCACTCAGTATATAGTAATTATTTAATTTTACCTATTTCAGAATATAAAAAATGGAACGAAATGATAAAACAATTGCATCAAGCATATAGGCAAAATATTGTCTTGCAGCGTTAAAAAAAAGACTACTTTAGATTAAAATAATCAAAGTAGTCTTTTTTTAGAACTGTTGTTTATATTTATTTTTCATTACCCAATATCTTCTTTTTTACCTTCCAATACTTCACGTACTGTGTAGGTAGCAATCATAAATTCTTCTCCTTTGTGTTGTCTTATTCTTCCTATGATTTCTTTTTGTAAAGAAGCATTATTTTTGAGTTCGTCGTAAAGTTTATCTTCATTAGAAATAAGCGAACCTGAAAGAGCAATTTTCACTTCTGGATGTATAGCTTCACAGACATAATGAAAACTACTATAACCAGATTTGTAATTTACATCACAAGGTTTCATTGGTTTTCTTGTAATTGGACAAATATTTCCTCTAAGAAATTCGTCTAATCGTTCTGCAAATAATTTTGAATTGTAATATCCCATAGCGTTGGTGACCGTTTTTTGACAGTTTGATTTTCTTTAGTGTTTTTATTTAACAGAAGTAAATTTGAAAATAATTTCTGTTAAATATATTTTAATTTGAATTATAGAAACTCCTCAAACAGACACTAAGTACAAACTGTGAAAAGAATTTTATATTGTTTATTGTTTTGCTCTGATTATTTTACCTATTAAAGATACTATTATTATATCAAAAAAACAAACCTTAAATTAACAAAAAATCTTTATTGTTAAATTAAAAATCATATTAGTGAATCAATTATAGTGAAAAAGTTAAACAAAATTATTATTTGTATATAGTTTGATTTCAAATCAATCTCTAAATAAACGTTAAACTGGGCTTATTTTTTCTATATTTTAATAATGCTGCAACCTTTATGAAAAAAAACTGTCTTTCTAAAAAAATAAAAATAGTACCCTAAACTTATTATCCTCATGAAATCACTTCTCACTCCTGTTATATTCTCACTTCTTTTTATGTTTCCTGTTTTAAGTTTTGCTCAAGATTCGGAAGAAGATAAAAAAGAGCAAAAAAAATCAGTTAGAATAGATTCAAAAACAAACAGTAAAACAAATCATAGAAGAGTTATTATCATCGAACAAGATGAGCTAAATGAACTAAAAGAAGATATAAAAATCGATTTACAAGCATTAAAAATTGAACTAAAAAATGCCTTCAGACAACTTGAAGATATTGATTGGGACGAAGTAGACGAAGAAATTGAAATTGCTATGGAAGAGGCAAGACAAGGACTAGAGGAAGCTAATGAAGAATTAGCTAACATCAGAATAGAAATTGATGAAGATTTTGCAAATGAGCTGCATGAAGAATTGGATGAGCTTCACGAAGAATTAGACGATATACATACAAATAATGGTTCGCCACGTATTCGCATTCTGACACAAAACGGTCGTCCTTACAAAGAAAGAAGAACTATAGAACGTGATTTTTCTGAATTGAATATAGAAGAAAATCCAACTCTTTCTGATAAGGTGAAAAAAGAAACAACTACTTTATTTGATAAAGATGTTCAAAATTCTGTCAAAATAACTCCACAAAAAAAAGAAGGAATATTTACTCTAAATTTCTCATTGTCAAATAATAAAGCTGATAAAAAAACAACTTATATTGAGGTTTATGACTCTGCTGGAAATGTAATCTACTTTGAATCTTTAGTTGATTTTTCTGGAGATTATCAAGGCAAAATTGATTTAGCTGTTAATGGAACAGATACTTATACACTTGTTGTTCGTCAAGGAACAAATTATTTGAGCAGAAAAATTGAGTTGAAATAAAATAAGTTTTACATTTTAAAAAAAGCACTTGATTAATTCAAATCAAGTGCTTTTTTGTTTTATCCTGCTAACTCCAACTGATTTTTAACAAGATTAAAATACATTCCTCTTTTCTCTACTAATTCTTCGTGTGTTCCTTGCTCCCTAATTTTTCCTTTTTCTAAAAATATAATTTGGTCTGCATTTTTTACAGTGCTTAGTCTATGCGCTATAATAATTTGTGTTTTAGACTTTCCAAAGCGTTGTAAATTTTCTGAAATTACCTTTTCATTTTTAGCATCTAATGCAGAAGTAGCTTCATCAAAAAATAAATAATCGGGGTCTTTATATACAGCCCGAGCAATGAGTAAACGTTGCTTTTGTCCTTGACTTACCCCTTCACCTGACTGACCTATTTTGGTATGAAAACCTAAAGGCAAAGTTTGTATATGCTCATAAATATTTGCTGTCTGTGTGGCTTCTATAAGGTGTTTTTGTGTGGGTCTCTCATCACCTAAAGCAATATTTTTGGCTATACTTTCCGAAAAAATAAAGCCTTCTTGCATAACAGAACCAATAGTAGCACGCCAAACTGAGCTACTGAGTGCAGTCAGAGGCAATGAACCAACGGTAATTTGTCCACTTTGAGGAATATAATATTTTAATAATAGTTTCAAAAGTGTCGTTTTTCCACTTCCACTTTCTCCTACAATAGCTGTCGTTTTTCCTGTCGGAATATGAAGTGTCAAATCGTCTATGGCTGGTTGGCTATGTGGCGTTCCGTATCGGAATGTTACATTTTTAAGATAAATATCTCTTGAGTTTTCACCTTCTGGCAGCTCTTTAATAAGAAAATCTTCTGAATCTTCATCTTTTTGTTCATGAATTTCTGCCAAACGTTCCAAGCTCAATTTTGCATCTTGTCCTTGTTGCACAAAATTAACTGATTGAAGCAAAGGAACTTCCATTTGCCCCAAAACTTGCTGTACTGCCATCATCATTCCTAGTGTCATACTTCCTTGAATTACTTCATAAGCAGCCCAAAAAGTAATAATGATATTTTTGAGTTCATTGATAAAACCACCTCCATACTGTTGAAACTGACTAAGACGTAAACTTTGCATCGATAACTTAGCTCTTTTTACCTGCAAGCGTTCCCATTCCCATCGTTTTTCTTTCTCAAAATTATTAAACTTAATTTCTGCCATTCCTTGTACGAGTTCTACTTCGTTACTTTGAGTGGAAGAAGAAAGTGCAAAACGTTTATTATCTAAAACTTTTCTTTTCTTCAAAAAAAGCAAAATCCAAGTGATATATAAAGCACTTCCTGCTAAAAAAAGTGCAAATATAACAGGACTATAAATTACTACTAGTATACCAACAGAGAATAAACTCGCTAAAGAGAAGATAAAATCTAGTAATGTACCGCTCAAAAACTGTTCAATTCGCTGATTATCTTGCATACGTTGCAAAATATCTCCTAGATTTTTAGATTCAAAAAATGGTAAAGGTAATCGTATCATTTTAGCTAAAAAATCGGACACAATTTGTATATTCAGGCGCACAGACAATTGCAACAAAATCCAACTTCTGATAAGATTAATAAAGTTTTTGGATAGAAAAAATAAAAGTTGAGCTATCAAAACAACATAAACAAAGGAAAGATTTTTTTGCTGAATTCCTGTATCTACTAAGGCTTGAGTAAGTAAAGGCAAGAAAAGCGAAAGTAGGGTAGCTCCCAAAAGTCCTAGAAACAATTGAAAAATAATTGCTTTATAAGGCTTTAAATAATTTAATAAATACCCAAAAGAAGCCTTGCTTTCTTCTACATCATCTTGATTATCAAAGTCTGGTGTAGTTTCTATCAATAATGCAATTCCAGTTTCTTCTCCTTGTAATTGCCCTTCTTTTGCTGCTCCATTGGCTTGAATCCACGCTTTCTTAAATTCTTGGTGTGTATATTCTAAAAGCTGCGAAGCTGGATCTGCTACAAAAACTTTTTTATTTGTGATTTTATAGACTACAACAAAATGATTTTGATTCCAGTGTGCTATAAAAGGAACAGGTTTTTCTTCTATGAGGGTTTCAATATCTATCTGAACAGCAAGTGTACGAAGTCCAATATTTTCGGCTGCTGTAGCAATTCCTAAAAGAGAAACGCCTTGTTTGCCTATATAACAGTTTTCTCTCAAAAAAGGTAGTGAGAAATTTTTTCCGTAATATTTTGTAATCATCTTCAAACACGTAGGACCACAATCCATTTGGTCACGTTGCTTGATATGAGGAAATTTAGCCATTTGGTACTTTCTATATTAATATGGTTTATTTTATAACAAAAGTAATGTAAAAATTTGGAATAGAGAAAAATAACTATCATTGCTTATAAAAAATAAGATTATGAACTATAAATCATGTTTATTTTTATCGGAATTGATTAATAAGTATAGAGCTATATAGTCTAATAATGAAATTACTTTAAAATATAAACAACTCATTATCAACCAATTAAAAATTATTTTAGAAAATAAGGTTATTTGGATTTGGAACTACACCTTTTTTTTTTTGATATTTTTGCTATCAAACTTACTTAGTAAATCTTCTGAAAGGCAGGTTAGATAATAAATTATTTTTAAATTCATTAAATTTTTATGTTCTATGAAAAATCTTAAAAAAAGATTTGGTAAGTTTGCTATTTCTTCTGAAAAAGCTAAGAAAGTAAATGGTGGTACTTGGACTTGTTAGACTAGGAGTGGTGTTACTACTACTTACAGTGGTCAGTCAGATGCAATAGAGGCATTCACTATGCTAGGAGGCTATGATGGATGCTCTGATGATGATCCTGTATACTCTTATTAAGCATATATATAATTTGATAAAACAAGTACACAGAGCTTATTACTTTGTGTACTTACTTTTTAATTAAGAATAAATAAAATTATGGTCATTAAATTCTTCACGGTTCTAACCTTATTTACCTTGGTTTCATGTTCTCAAAAAGAAGATAAATTAAGAGAAATAGATCAAATTCTACCTGAAAAAATATATGAAGGAGAGACTATAACAATTTATGCTATAGATGACAGTATAAAAATAAATACTGATACGTTATTTTTTGATATCAAATTTTATATGCAAGATTTGAGTATTCGTAAAGGTTATGTAAGGTTAGAAGATGGAAAAGCTTCTATAACTGTTCCACATGGAGCAGCTATATTGTTGGGAGGGTTTTACAATATGGAAGGTAGAGAAAAAAGAGATTATGTAAGAAGAGTTTATGATAATGTTACAAATAAAGAGGTAATAAATGCTTATCAACTGTGGATGGATGAGCAAATGATGGAAAAAGAACTTACAAACTACCCAAATAATCTAGTTACTTACGTAAAGTATTTAGAGCATTCATCAGAAAAAGTATTTTTAGGACAAAAAAGTGATACAGTATTGCGTCAAGAAATATCTGAGTACCTCAAAATAATCAAACAAAAAGCAAATTTGGAAAAAGCTGATGACATGTATGCATTAGTTTCATTGTATGCTTTCAGTCAAGAGTATGAGGCTTCTGAAGACTTGCTCTTAAGTATGATGAAAAAACATCCCAACAGTAGTTTTTTAGATAGAGCATACAGTTCATATCGTGTCAATAGCTTTTTAAAAAGAGATGACAAAGAGAAAACAGAAATATTTTCTGACAATTTCGACAGATATATTGCAAAGAATATTCCTCATACCCTTATTGGAATAAAGAATAGTCTTGCGCCTATAAATATGAAATATTATTCGCCAAAAATAATAGCGAAAAATGCTCAATTCTATTTAAAAAATATAGATTCTACTAATTTAGAATACCGTAAATATTTCATAAGAGCAAAAATAAAACTAGATAATAAAAGTATTTTAGAGGCTAAACATGAGGCATTAAATATTTTAAAAGAAGCTAAAACAGAACAATGGAAGATACATAGTCCAATGAAAATAGGAGGACGAAATGGTTTTGTAGAAACAGGAAGTCAAATTGGTTTTGCCTACCATCTTCTAGCAGAAGTAAGTGAAGCAGCAAAATATTATAATCAAGCTATTAACTACTTAGATAGTGCATATCTATCTTATCAAACAGATAGACAAAATAGGTTTATCAAAAATCCTATTACTGATGCACTTAACTATAAAGCCTCTATACAAAGAAAAATAAACCAGTCAAACGAAGCCCTAAAAACCTACGAAACTCTCTATCAAGAAACAAAAGACGACAGAGTTTTGGATTCTATAAAAGTTATTTTCAAAGAAAAAGAACAAGAAAAAGGGTTTGAAAGTTATGCTAAAAATCTAAAAGAAAGAGTAGAAAACAAAAACCAAGAAACAAAAGAGCTAGCTGCTGATTTTTCTATCAAAGATATGTCTGGTTATGAAATAAAACTTTCAGAGTGGAAAGGGCGAGTAGTCGTACTAAATTTTTGGGCAAACTATTGTCTTCCGTGTGCAAAGGAAATTCCATATCTCAATAAAATATGGAGGGAAACTCAAACAGATGATATTATTTTTTTAGCTGTTACAAAGAATACACCTCTTGAAGTAACACGTTTTGCACAAAGACAAAAAGAAATGTTTAGTTTTTCTATTCTTCCAAATGCAAAAGAATTAGCTGATGTGTATGATGTAAATCTAGTTCCTACAACTATTGTTATCAATAAAAAAAGCGA
The DNA here is from genome assembly GCA_020630575.1 of Bernardetia sp. Classification (GTDB taxonomy): domain Bacteria; phylum Bacteroidota; class Bacteroidia; order Cytophagales; family Bernardetiaceae; genus Bernardetia. The sequence continues at coordinate 170,574 of JAHDBD010000001.1, read as the reverse complement.
AATTATATACCAAGAAAGTGGTTTTAGTGGAAATATAGACAAACTCAAACAGGTAGTTTTGGAAGAATTGAATAAGTAATTTATCACAATGAAAAATATAATAACAAATAAAATTTTCAAATTGCAGCACTAGTTTTTAAATTCTCTGTAGTTCTCAGTATTTTTATTGAAAATAAACTTCAAAATGGTTTGTAAATTTTATTTTTGCAAACCATTATCTTATCCTAGTCTAGTCTATAAAAATCATGAAATTAATAAATCTAATTTTATTTTTAAGCCTCAGTATTTTATCATTCCGTACAATTGAATATAAAGAAAGTGATAACATTCTTCCTCAAATAATTCATGAAAGCGAAGAGGTAACAGTCTATGCTATAAAAAATAGTATTGATATAGATTCAGATTCTTTATTCTTTCATGTCGATGTATTTACACAAGACATGAGCTACATTAAAGGATATGTTCCTATTATAAATGGAAAAGCAAAATTTACTATCCCTAAGGATGCAGCTCTGCTTATGGGTTACTTTTATAGTATGGATGATAGGAGTGCTACTACTTATATTAGAAGAGTACATAATAAAGATGGAAAAATAGCTAAAAATGCGTATCAGAATGCATACGAATCTCGTATGAATAACGAAGCCTTACAAAAAGAACTTACTAATTATCCAACTAATTTGATGGCATATGCCAATTATATTTCTTATCTAGCAGAAGGCTACTCTTTTGGACGAGTAAGTGATACACTATTTAAAACAGAAGTAAAAGAATCATTAAAAAAGGTACAGAAAAAGGTAAATACTAAAGAAGTAAGTGATTTGGCAGCCTTATCTATTTTATATGCTTACAATAAACAGTTTGATAAATCTAAAGAAATTCTTTACAAACTACTTAGTAGTTACCCCAATTCTAATTTCCTAAATAAGGCTTTTTCAATTTACAACTATAGTTATAGTTTGCATAATGACAGCGATGATGTTTTTTTTATGGAGTCATTTATTCAGGCAATAGGAAAACATCACCCTCAATCCCCTTTCGGAAGAGCAAACATGCATGGAGAGTACTCTAACAATAAATGGATACTAAAGGGTTATTATAAAGATGAAGATATTATAGCAAATAATAATTATAACTTTAAATATATGGATTCTACATTAGACTACTCCATAATTGCAAATATAGAGGCATACCTTCATCAAGAAGATTATGCGAGCGCAAAAAAATGGGCAACTTTTCTTTTACAAGAGGCAAAAAAAGGTAAATGGTTGCACGATGCGCCATTGTATAAGAAAGAAAGAAAATATCTTTTTGGTAAAAATATTAATTATTCTATTGCAAATGGTTATTATTGGCTAGGGCATGTAGAAATAGAAGAAGGAGATTTTGAATCAGCTCTTTCTCATATTGACAGCTCTTTGTATTTTGCAAATAAAAACACTGATAAATATTCTGTTAATTTTCGTAGATTTCAGCTAGAGAGAAAAGTTTTTCTACAAAAAGAGCTAAGTCAAAACAATGAAGCCTTAAAAACCTACGAAAATCTTTATCAAGAAACAGAAGAAGAAAGTGTTTTGGATTCAATAAAGATTCTTTTTAATCAAACAGAGCAAGAAACAAACTTTAAAAGTTACGCTCAAGATTTAAAAAAGAGAGTAGAAAATAAAGCCAAAGAATCGAAACAATTAGCTTCTGATTTTTCTATAAAAGATATGAACACTAACGAAATAAAACTTTCAGAGTTAAAAGGAAAAGTGGTCGTTATTAATTTTTGGGCAAACTATTGTCTTCCTTGTATAAAAGAAATTCCACTCTTTAACGAATTTTGGAGAGAAACACAAACGAAAGGTATTGTTTTCTTAGCTGCTACTACAAATACACCAATTGAGGTAACTCGTTTTGCCCAACAACAGAAAGAAATGTTTGGTTTTTCAGTCTTACCAAATGCAAAAGAATTATCTAAAAGTTATGATATAGGTTCAATCCCAACAACTGTAATTATCAATAAAAAAGGCGAAATTGTACATCGTGAAACTGGTTTTGGTGGGAATATAGACAAACTCAAACAGGTAGTTTTGGAAGAGTTAGCTAAATAGAATAATTGTAAGTTGAATTAAACTTTAAACGTAGAAAATTAAAGTATTCATCTTAGTGAAAAACTTTTATATGTTTGTTTCGTTTTTTTCTTAATTTGAGAAATTATTTTAAGAAAACTTTATGGATTCACTTACACAAATCGTATTAGGAGCAGCCGTCGGCGAGCTTATCGCAGGGCGAAAAATAGGAAATCAAGCGATGCTTTGGGGCGCAGTTGCAGGAACAATTCCAGATTTAGATGTCTTGGCAAATCCATTTTTGGATATTGTACAAGAATTGCATTGGCATCGTAGTTTGATGCACTCTGTTTTGTTTGCAGTTATTATTGCGCCACTTTTGGGTTGGCTTTTTAACTCCTTGGGAACAAAACACAAACTCAAATTTCTATCAGAAATGAGTTTTTGGAGGTGGACACATTTGTTTTTTTGGGGAATGATTACGCATTCTTGGTTAGATATTTTTACTACTTGGGGAACAAAAATTTTCTATCCTTTTTCAGATTATGGATATGCTACCAAAACCGTTTTTGTCATTGATTTTTTCTATACCATTCCTTTCTTAATTTTGCTTCTTTGGGCAAGGTTTTTACCTGCTTTTAAAGGAAATTCGTATAGTGGTTCTTATAATGAGAAACGTGCTTTTTTGGTTTGGTTTGGCGTGGGAATGTCTTCTTTTTATTTATTAATGGGAGTGATTAATCAGCAGCGAGTAAATTCTGTTTTTGAAGAAAATCTAAAATCACAAAATATTGATTATCTGCGTTACGATACCAAAACTACACCGTTGAATATTTTACTTTGGAATAATATTGTAGAAACAGAAGATGGTTATTATAGTGGTTATTATTCTGTTTTAGATGAAAACAAATCAGTAAATTACAATTATTTTGATAAAAATTGGCAGCTTTTAGACCCAATAAAAGACAATGAAAAAGTAAAACAGCTTTTAGAAGTTCCACAAGGATATTACACAGTAAAAACAAGAACAGAAAATGGAAAGAAAATTTATCAAATAAATGACCTTCGTTTTGGACAATTAGACGGCTGGCAGAATGGAGATGGTGATTTTGTCTTTACGTATCTGATTACAGAAGATGAAAACGGTAATTTATCTTTTGAGCAAAAAAGAAATAATTATGCAGAAGGTTTTGAGCTTGTAGGGCAACTTTTTGGAAGAGCTTTAGGAAATTAGATTATAACTCAGAATTCATAAAAAATGCTTACAAAATCCTTTTGATTCTGTAAGCATTTTTTGTTGGTTATTTGGTTGTTGGTGTCGCTTCGCTAAAACACCAACAACGGCTGTAGAAAATATATCTGAATGTATCTTATTTAGCAGGAAGAATTTTTCCACTAACTTCTCCAAAACCAATTCTTACAGAATCATTCTGACAAAAACCACGCATTACAATCGTATCATTGTCTTGAATAAATTTGCGCTCTTCTCCACCTTTCAACGTAAGTGTTTTTTTACCTCCTTGTGTAATTTCGATAAGTGAACCATACGAATTTTCATCTTTTCCACTAATTGTTCCCGAAGCACACATATCACCAACATTGATATTACAACCATTTACGGTATGGTGTGTAAGTTGCTGAGCCATATTCCAGTACAAGTATTTGAAACTTGAATGGCTAATTGTAGTGGCTTCTCCATTTTCAGGAATAAAATCTACTTCTAAACTAATATTAAAATTATGTTTTCCTGTGTATTTCAAATAATCCAACACTTCTGGGTCTTGCTTTGGACTTTCTACTCTAAACGGCTCTAAAGCATCAAGCGTAACTATCCAAGGCGAAATAGACGACGCAAAACTTTTCCCCAAGAAAGGTCCTAATGGCACATATTCCCATTTTTGAATATCTCTAGCCGACCAGTCATTAAAGACAACCATTCCAAAAATGTGGTCTTCTGCTGTGTCAATCGTAACAGATTCACCCAGTTTTGTAGACTTACCAACAATGAAAGCCATTTCTAATTCGAAATCTAATGTTCTACAAGGCGAAAAAATAGGTGGCTCATCCTCATTTGGTTTTATTTGTCCTTTTGGTCTATGAATTTCTGTACCCGAAATAACAATAGAAGAAGCACGACCGTGATAACCAACAGGAATATGTTTCCAATTTGGCATAAGTGCCTCTGCATTAGGTCTGAAAAGTTTTCCTAAGTTAGTAGCGTGTTCGATGCTAGAATAAAAATCAGTATAATCGCCTACTTGTACAGGCATGTGCATCGTTACATTTGCTACAGGAACGAGAACTTTGTCTTTTTGCTTCTCTAAATCAGAACCAGTTTGTAATAATTCTGAGATTTTTTCTCGTGTAGCTCTCCAATTTTCTTGACCTAATTCTATAAAAGGATTAAGAACGTTCTCATAAAAAACGCTATGGTCAAAATCCAAATCATTTAATAAATTTGAGTCAGAAAGTTCTGCTAAATCTAATACAAAATCTCCGATACGAACGCCTACACGAGCATCTTGGTTATCAGTAGAAAAAATGCCAAACGGTAAGTTCTGAATTGGAAAGTCTGAATCTTTCGCAACTTCTACAAAAGATTTTAAGGCTGGATTGTTAGCTTTGAATGTGTGTGCTGACATGAAATGTGTCGTTTTTATGGTAAAATATAAGTTTAAAAAATTGCTATACTGCAAATATACACAATCGTATAGAATTGATTTTGTTATGAAAAATAAAACTCCTTAAACAGACTAGGAAGTCTGTTGTACTTAAAAGATATTTTCCAAATCCAATTCAAAGCCTTCCAAAACATTTGATTTTACAATTCTAAAAGATATTTTTGTTTCTCTTCTTTTAAAGCAGAAATTGTAGTCGCTAATTTTTTTTCTAGTGTTTGCATAGTTTTTTACTTGTTTAAAAAGAGTACCTATAAGTAAGGTTTATTTGACCATCTTATTTTTGCTTCTATTATGTCTTCTGTAATATACTTTTTACGGTCGTTATGTATATGAATAGTTACAGGGATTTTGGTAGATAAAAAATTAACGCATTGTAGAAAATTAGCCCCCTCTTTCAAATTTATCTTAGCTCGTTCTATGCTAAATTGAATATTATGTCCTCTCTTTCTCCAAACTACAACAGTTTCATGAGGGTTTCTTGTATGAAATGTTATATCATAATAAATATTTACCTTATCAATTTGATTGTATTTCAAACTCAAATCCTCTCCAAATGAATGCTTCATAATGAGTTCTGTATCATACAGTTCTATTGATAAGACTTTTTTAATAGAAAGTAGTTTATATAAAAAAAATATTAATCCAATAATTAATAGAAGATTAATAACCCCATAATCTCCCTTTATACAATTCTTGTAAACAAGAAAAGTAAAAAAAAAGATTAATAGCAATATTAGAATGATAAAAAGCCAATAGATAAACTTAGGCTCAATTATTAATAACAATGGTTTATTATCGTATTTTCTCATACAAGTTTGTTTTTTTAGCCGTCAACGAGCTTAAAAGCGTCGTTGAGGATAAAAGCCGAAATTCATTAATCGTTAATAATTAATCACTTATCACTACTTCCCCACTCTTATTTTAAACTCATTCAATTTCAAAAGTGCTTCTACAGGCGAAAGACGATTGATGTCAAGACTTAATAATTCATCTTTTAGCTTTTCTAAAATTGGGTCATTTCCTTGATTTTCCCCAAAAAGCGTATTTTGATAAAATGTGTTCTTTGGTGCAGATTGTAGCGTTTCTTTGTCCTTATCTTTGAATTTATTGGTTTCAAAATGATGCATCATTTCCGATGCTCTCAAAACTACTTTTTTAGGCATTCCTGCAAGTGAGGCTACATTTATTCCAAAACTGTGTTCGCTTCCTCCTTCTTTTAGTTTTCTAAGGAAAATAATTTTTCCTCCTACTTCTTTTACCGAAACATTGTAATTTTTTATTCTATCAAAATCTTTTTGAAGTTCGTTGAGTTCGTGATAATGCGTTGCAAAAAGCGTTTTTGGTTTTGCGTTTGGTAAAGTATGCAAATATTCCACAATCGCCCACGCAATCGAAATTCCGTCATACGTACTTGTTCCACGCCCTATTTCGTCCATCAAAACAAGACTTCTATCACTCAAATTATTCAAAATACTAGCCGTTTCAGACATTTCTACCATAAAAGTAGATTCTCCTTTTGCAATATTATCCGAAGCTCCAACTCTAGTAAAAACTTTATCTACAACACCAATTTTGGCACTTTTGGCAGGAACAAAACTTCCGATTTGAGCCATCAAAACAATCAAAGCCGTCTGACGCAAAAGCGCAGATTTACCAGCCATATTAGGACCCGTTATGATAAAAATCTGTTCACTTTCAGGATTCATAATTACATCATTTGGAACATACTGCTCTCCAAGAGGTAATAATTTTTCAATAACAGGGTGCTTTCCTTCTCTAATTTCTAAAATGTTATCATCTGTAATTTCAGGCAAGGAATAATTATTTTGCATTGCCACTTCTGCCAGTCCACAAAGGGCATCTAACATTGACAAAAACTTTGCATTTTGCTGAATAACCTTTACATATTTGGCAACTTCTGAAACCAAATTATGATACAAGGTATATTCAATACTTGCGATTTTTTCCTCTGCTGTAATGATTTTTTCTTCCCATTCTTTGAGTTCTGGTGTAATGTAACGTTCTGCATTTACAAGTGTTTGTTTGCGAATCCAAGCTTGTGGAACTTTAGTTTTGTGAGCATTACTGACCTCAATATAATAACCAAAAACTTTATTAAAACTGATTTTTAACGATGTAATTCCAGTAGCTACAATTTCTCTCTGACGTACTTTTTCTAAAAAATCTTTTGCCGAACTAGAAATATCACGCAGTTCGTCAAGCTCTTTATGAACTCCTCTTTTTATAGTTGTTCCCTGCTGAACGGCAAGTGGTGGATTGTCTTCTAACTCATCTTGTAACTTCTTTAAAATATCGTTATTCAAGAGAATTTTTTCTCCAATGGCTTCTAATTCATTGGTTTTGCTCTTTACTAAAATATCTTTAATTGTCGGAATTGCTTCTAAAGAATCACGAAGTTTCACTAATTCTTTCGGACTAATTCTACCTACTGCAACTTTTGAAATCAAGCGTTCTAAATCGCCTACTTCCTTCAAATAGGAACGTAATTCGCCTTGTAGAGCATCTTTTTCTACCAAAATAGCTACATTTCGAAGTCTATTCTGAATTGGTTTTGCATCTTTGAGTGGAAAAGCTACCCATTTTCTCAAAAGCCTTGCGCCCATTGGTGTAACCGTTTTGTCCAAAATTTCAATTAAGGAACTACCATTTCCATGCATCGGAACAAGTAATTCCAAATTGCGAGTAGTGAAAGAATCTAACCAAACATATTTGTCTTGTTCGACTCGGCTTAGAGAAATAATATGATTTTTTTCGTGGTGTTCTGTCGTTTCCAAATAATACAAAACTGCTCCTGCTGTAATGGTGGCAGCGTGTAGAGATTCAATCCCAAAACCTTTTAATGATGCTGTTCCGAAGTGTTTTGTCAGTTTTTCGTAGGCAAAATTAAGCGTATAAATCCACTCTTCGATAGCAAACTGCGAAAAATTACTTCCCTGTCTGACTACCTGTGTTTCAAATTCTTTTTTATTCGATTTGCTATAAATAATTTCAGAAGGCGCAAAACGCTCTAAAAGTTGTTCGATATAATTGTACTCTCCTTCTGCTACCAAAAACTCTCCTGTCGATAGATCTAAAAAAGCAGCACCAACAGCCTCGTATTTTTTATTTTTATAGAAATAAATAGAAGCCAAATAATTATTTTTCTTGTTTTCCAAAACATTATCTCCCAAAACCAATCCTGGTGTAACAAGTTCGGTAACGCCTCGTTTGACAATTCCTTTTGCTAGTTTTGGGTCTTCTAGTTGGTCACAAATAGCCACACGAAGTCCTGCACGAACCAGCTTAGGCAAATAATTATCTAAAGAATGATGAGGAAAACCAGCCAGTGCAATTTCAGAAGCTGCACCGTTGGCACGTTTGGTAAGTGTAATATCTAAAATCTTGGCAGCCCGAACAGCATCTTCTCCAAAAGTTTCGTAAAAATCACCAACACGAAAAAGCAAAATAGCATCTGGATGTTTTCCTTTGATTTGATTGTATTGTTTCATCAAAGGTGTTTGTTTTGTCTTTTTGGTATCTGTTGTACTTGTTCTTGAAGTTGCTTTTTTGCTCATGAGAATATTTTTTATAGCTATTTTTATTGGCAATTTGATTTTTTAAGTGAATCAAAATTGCAAAAATATTTTGAGATTTGGGGAGTTTTTTTGAGAAAAGTGTTTTTCTATACTTTATTTCTTATTTGATAGGTGATTTTGAATTTATCTTCTTTTGTTATTTCTTCTTTGAAAATATACTTGTTGTTCCAAAAATGCGAATAAAGCATCATAATTACATTATCCTCTACTGAAAATTTTCTTTCACTACTATAAAGTTTGTTTTTAACTAGAACACCTTTATATAAAGTCTTGAATTCCAAAAATCCTTTCTCTTTGAAAACTTGATTGTACTTTCTTAGCTGTTTTACAAACTCGCCTTCTTTATCATTAAAAATAAATTCTAGTTTAACATCATTCTTTTCTAAAAAAGATAAATTAAAAGTAGCATTTAATTCTAATTTAAAATTAGTTTGAAAATACTCACAACATAAGTTATAGGCTTTGGATTTTATTTTTCGTGAAGTTTCGCATTTATCTAAGATAATTTCAATTTTAGATAGAAGTTCTTTTGCTTCTTGATGTACCTTCGGAATCAAAATAGGTTCTTCAAATAAAGAAATTGGATAGGTTTCAGTTTCTTTCATTTTCTTTAGTGTTTTTCATTTCAAGATAATAAATTTCACTCTAATTTTCTGATACTTTAAAACTTCTAGGTAAAACAAAATGATTCGAAATTACCCAAAACAAAAAACTTCGCTTTTTCTTACTATTTTTGTAATATAAGAGTTACAAAAAATGTAGCGTATCTTTTAAGGTGCGAAACTGTACTGAATGCTTTAGCTTTCGAAAAGAACTATATACAACACAAAAAATAATATGAGTACCAACCCTCCAATTCCAGAGCCTTATGTTTCCCAAAACAAACTGCGTGTCGTTACGGCAGCAGCTCTTTTTGATGGACATGATGCAGCTATAAATATAATGCGTCGAATTATTCAGTCTTCGGGCGCAGAAGTTATCCATTTAGGACACAACCGTTCGGTAGAAGAAATTGTAAATTGCGCCATTCAAGAAGATGCGCAAGCCATTGCCATTACTTCTTATCAAGGTGGACACGTAGAATTTTTTAAATATATGCACGACCTTTTGAAAGAAAGAGGTGCAGGACACATCAAACTTTTTGGTGGTGGTGGAGGTGTAATTTTGCCTTCTGAAATCGAAGAGTTGCACAGTTATGGCATTACAAGAATTTATCATCCAGATGACGGTCGTTCGATGGGATTGCAAGGAATGATAAATGATTTGCTTGAACAAACTGATTTTCCAACAGGACACGATGTAGAAATAAGCGAAGTAGAAAAAGTAAAAGAAAGAAATTCTAAAAATTTGGGAAGGATTATTTCAGCCGTTGAAAATTATCCAGAAAAAAATAAGGAAATTCTAAAGAAAATAAAAGAATTAATACCTGAAAAAGTAGCTCCTGTTTTGGGAATTACAGGAACAGGTGGTGCAGGTAAATCTTCATTAGTTGATGAACTTGTAAGACGTTATTTGATGGATTTTGAAGACAAAACGATTGCCATTGTTTCTGTCGATCCTTCTCGTCGTCGTACTGGTGGCGCACTTTTGGGCGACCGTATTCGTATGAACTCTATCACAAATGAGCGTGTTTATATGCGTTCGTTGGCTACTCGTCAATCAAATTTAGCCCTTTCAAAATACGTTCAAGATGCGATTGATATTCTTCGTGCAGCCGAATTTGATTTGATTATCGTCGAAACTTCTGGAATTGGACAATCTGACACAGCCATTACAGACCATTCAGATGCTTCTTTGTACGTCATGACACCTGAATACGGTGCAGCTTCGCAGTTAGAAAAAATCGATATGATTGATTTTGCTGATGTAATTGCGCTCAATAAATTTGACAAACGTGGTGCTTTAGATGCGCTTCGTGATGTCAAAAAACAGTACAAAAGAAATCGTAATTTGTGGGATACGCCAGATTCAGAAATTCCTGTTTTTGGTACGATTGCATCGCAGTTTAATGATATTGGAATGAATACGTTGTATCGTACTTTGATTAACAAAATCAATGAAACATCGCCTACAAAATTTGATTCTACTTTTGAAATATCAGCTGCAACTTCTGAAAAACAGTATATCATTCCTCCTTCAAGAGTTCGTTATCTGTCAGAAATTAGCGAAAGTAATCGTCGTTATGATAAAAATGCAGAAGAACAAGCCGAAATTGCACAGAAATTATATGGTTTAGAACTTTCTATTCATTCTATTTCTGAAAACGAGGAAATGGAAAAAGAATTGAAAGATTCTATTATTCAAGGCTTAAAAGATACTTTCGAACAAATAAAACTTTCTTTAGAGGGAACAAACTGGAAAATAATTGAAGATTGGCAAACAAAAGTAGCTACTTATACGGCTGATGATTTTGTCTATAAAGTTCGTAATAAAGAATTTAGTTTAAAAACTTATACAACTTCACTTTCTCAATCTAAAATCCCTAAAATTTCGCTACCAAAATACAAAGCGTGGGGAGATATTTTGAAATGGAATTTGCAAGAAAATGTACCAGGGGAATTTCCTTTTACGGCTGGCGTTTTTCCGTTTAAACGTACAGGCGAAGACCCTACTCGTATGTTTGCAGGAGAAGGAGGTCCCGAACGCACAAACAGACGTTTTCATTATCTTTCAAAAGGAATGCCTGCTGCACGACTTTCGACAGCTTTTGATTCGGTAACATTGTATGGAGAAGACCCAGATTATCGCCCAGATATTTATGGAAAAGTGGGTAATTCGGGTGTAAGTGTGTGTTGTTTGGATGATGCTAAAAAACTTTATTCAGGTTTTAATTTGGCTGACCCAACTACTTCGGTTTCAATGACAATTAATGGCCCTGCTGCTACGGTTTGTGCCTTTTTTATGAATGCAGCCATTGACCAACAATGTGAAATTTATATCAAAGAAAATGAATTAGAGGAAGAAGTTGAGGCAAAAATCAAGAAAAAATACGAAGGCAAAATTCGTCCTACGTATAATGGAGATTTGCCAGAAGGAAATAACGGCTTAGGTTTGATGCTTTTGGGAGCAACAGGCGATGAAGTTTTGGATAAAGAAATTTATGATAAAATAAAAGCCAAAACGCTTACACAAGTACGTGGAACGGTTCAAGCTGATATTTTGAAGGAAGACCAAGCGCAAAATACGTGTATTTTTAGTACTGAATTTTCGCTAAAATTAATGGGAGATATTCAGCAGTATTTTATCGACCATCACGTTCAAAATTTCTATTCGGTTTCTATTTCGGGTTATCATATTGCAGAAGCAGGCGCAAATCCGATTACGCAACTTGCCTTTACTCTTAGCAACGGTTTTACGTTTGCAGAATATTATTTGAGTAGAGGAATGGATATTAATGATTTTGCACCGAATTTCTCGTTTTTCTTTTCGAATGGAATTGACCCAGAATATTCTGTTATTGGTCGTGTTGCTCGTCGTATTTGGGCAAAGGCGATGAAACACAAGTACGGAGCAAACGATAGAGCGCAAAAACTAAAATATCATATCCAAACTTCGGGGCGTTCACTGCACGCACAAGAAATTGATTTTAATGATATTCGTACTACTTTACAAGCCTTGTATGCCATTTACGACAACTGTAACTCGCTGCATACCAACGCTTACGACGAAGCCATAACGACACCAACGGAAGATTCTGTTCGTCGTGCTGTTGCGATTCAGCTTATCATCAATAAAGAATTAGGACTAGCAAAAAATGAAAATCCGTTGCAAGGTTCGTTTATTATTGAAGAACTGACTGATTTAGTAGAAGAAGCTGTTTTGAAGATTTTTGACCAAATTACAGAGCGTGGTGGTGTTTTGGGAGCGATGGAAAGACAGTTTCAACGCACACAAATACAGGAAGAAAGTATGTATTACGAAATGCAAAAACATACAGGCGAATATCCGATTGTGGGTGTAAATACATTTTTGTCTTCGAAGGGTTCGCCTACCGTTATTCCTGCCGAAGTAATTCGTTCGACAGAAGAAGAAAAAGAGTATCAAATAAATATGCTCAAATCGCTACATTCTTTTGACGAACAAAAAAATCAGCAAATACTCAAAGACCTTCAAAAAGCAGCCATCAAACACGAAAATATGTTTGAACACCTAATGACAGCTACTAAAACCTGTTCGTTAGGACAGATTACTAGAGCTTTGTTTGAAGTTGGTGGGCAATATAGGAGGAATATGTAATTGAATGTATTTAACCCTAAGGGTCTTCAGCGACCCTTAGGGTTTGTATTTCTGTATCGATTGTATTCAAAAAACTGTATATTTCAAAACCCTAAGGGACTATGAAGACCCTTAGGGTTTACTATTTCAAAAATCTTCCATTTCTAAAATTAAACGTTCGTCAATATCTCTTTTATGATGAATTATAAATTGTTCTTTTCCTCCAAACCAATCAAAAACCTCTTCTTTCATTAATTTTGATTTTTTATTGGCTAAAAAAGAATTGTAAGAAGTATAATGCCAATCTAAAATATCTTTTACAAAACCGTGATGCACAGCATTTGCATGAACATAATGAATCGCATTTGTAAAATAACTGTCTGTTTTAACTTCCTTTCTACCAAAACTTTGTTCAAATAAACCACCTCTTCTGCAGTGTTGTTTATTGAATGCTTTTGCATACGCATTTTGAAAAGTACCTACTCGGTTGGCTAATAGCGTACTTATAGATTTATCTTCGTCTTTCCATTTTTGACGTTTGAGTTTCTTTGGGTCTAAACAATCTAATATTTCCTCTTCTGAACGCAAACGAATCAAAAAATGGTAATGATTAGGCAAAAGACAATAACAAAATGTTTCTGCTATTGGAAAAATATATTCTGCATAACGCTGTAAAAAATATCGATAGTTTTCAGCCGAACGAAACAAATTTTCTTCTCCAATAGCGTGATGGAATAGATGATAGGTTTTTTCTGGAAGCAAAGGTTGTCTGTTGTTTGCCATAGTTTAGTGCGTTTTTATTTAAACCCTAAGGGTCTTGAAGACCCTTAGGGTTTGGTTATTTTCATTTTTCGTACTTTTTCTTTACTAATACTTACTAAATCTTTCGAACATCAAACACGAAAATATGTTTGAACACTTAATGACAGCTACTAAAACCTGTTCGTTAGGACAGATTACTAGAGCTTTGTTTGAAGTGGGGGGGCAGTATAGGAGGAATATGTAGGAATTATGAAAAAACGGACAACCTTTTTTTAAGATTGTCCGTTTTTTATTATTTTTCTACGGATTCAAAGTAATATAATTATTCTTGCCGTCTTCAATCCATCCTTTTTTTTCTTTATGTTTACCTTCTGTTACAGTAACATAAAAACGATTTGTAAATGTGGGTGTATAATCAACTGTTGGTATGTCTTTATGGGCAAGTGTTCCTACTTCTAATTCATATTGTACTTCTTTTTGATTTGAATCAGCAGAATATAAAATAGTTTCTTTTGTAATTTCGATATTTACTAAATCTGACATACGGCATTAAATTTAAGTGAGAAATTGTAACAGAAAAACAAACAGAATAAAACAGTAAAAGAGTTCCAATATTTGTAAAATATTTTTATTAAACATAATAAGTTAAAAGATTCATTTGTTAAAACTTGTAAAATAAACTTTATTTCAAAAAATCACATGAAAAACTACTATGACATTTTAGGAATAGAAACTAATGCCTCTTTTGATGAAATAAAGGCAGCATATAAAGCATTATTAAAAAAGTTTCACCCTGACGTAAATCCACAACAAAGAGAATTTTTTGAAAAGAAATCTAAATCAATTAATGAAGCATACGAAATACTTAGCAATCCAAGCAAGAAAAGTAGTTATGACATGCGTTTGAAAGAATTTTTAAATAGACAACATAATAATCAAACAAATAGTAATTATAATCAACAGAAAGAAGAAGATTTAAAAAGACGAGAAGAGGAATTAAAAAATAAGCAAAATGAAAATGACAGAAGACAAAGGGAAAAAGAAGAGGAATTAAAACGTAAACAAAATGAATTTGACAGAAAGCAAAGAGAAGCAGAATTAATAAAGAATGAAAACGAGAAAAGGCAAAGAGAAAAAGAAACAAACCGTAAACCTATTTTTATAGCAATAGGAATTTTATTATTTCTTGTTGCTGGGTTTGGAATATATGCTTTATTGCCAAAAGAAGATGATGCATGGCAAAAAGCGAAATTAACAAATACTAAAGAAGCCTATCAAAATTTTCTAAGCGAATATCCAAAAACTTACCATAGAGATGAAATTAATACTATTTTGAATGAGCTAGAAACATTATACTGGCAAAATGTAGAATTAGAAGATACTAAGGATATTTATCAGAAATATCTCTATGAATATCCTAATGGAAATTACGCTAAACAAGCTGATAGTATTGTAATAGCTCTTGAATTGATTGAAAAATATACAGACGTTCAGAAATTTAACGAAGGATTGGCTAGAGTAGGACAAGCAAATGATTCAGGTTTTGGAGGAAAATTTGGTTTTGTAGATAAAAAGGGTATCGTAGTTGTTCCTTTGAAATATAGTGATGCTTATCCTTTTTATGAGGGCTTAGCAAGTGTAAAAGAAGAGAAGTATGGTTTTATTGACAAAACAGGTGCTGTAGTTATTGATTTACAATATGAGAATGTTGTTGGTACTACGTTTA
Source organism: Bernardetia sp. (assembly GCA_020630575.1). Taxonomy (GTDB): domain Bacteria; phylum Bacteroidota; class Bacteroidia; order Cytophagales; family Bernardetiaceae; genus Bernardetia. Next base: position 155,540 of record JAHDBD010000001.1, on the reverse strand, counting down.
AGGAAGGATTAGTTAGTGTTGAGAAAGATGGACAATCTGGATTTATTGATCGAATGGGTTCAACAGTAATTCCTCTACAGCATGATTACAAATATTATTATTTTTTAGATGGTCTAGCTATGGTTAGAAAGGATGGAAAGTATGGTTTTATTGATAAAACAGGTACTATTGTTATTCCAATCAAATATGAAGAAGGAACAACACGTTTTTATCAAAGCACACACTACTCAATAGGTAGTATGTTTAATAAAATACTTGTAGACAACATCAATAGTTTAATAAAGGTAAGAAAAAACGGAAAGTGGTTTTACATTAATAGAAAAGGAAAATGTTTGAAAGGAGATTGTCCATAATTTCACCTGTTGTCGCTCGTAAAACGGCTCTATGCCGTTGTTGGTCTTTAGTTTCGACTTGCCGTTACGATGACCAACAACAGACAGTGGGAATTAGATTTGATAATTGAGATAATACAACTTTTATACTATCAATTTCGTATTTTTGTATAAAAATAGTAACCGAAGTCGTTTTTAGGCGTGAGTAATTGGGTTTTAGGACATAATTACGTCGGTGAGGTTTTTAAAAGCCTTCTTTGAATAATTTACTATTTGAAGAAGGCTTTTTGTTGTCTCAAAACATCAAATCCATTTAATGCGTATATTTAAGAAAGTATTTAACATTAATTCTTAAAAGCCATGCAACAACAAAAACAAACTAGACTTTTATTAGAAGATTATATACAACTAGAAGAAGAAACGCATCAAAAATATGAATACTACAACGGCTATGTAGAAGCAATGGCAGGAGGAACGTATGAATATAATACGATTACTACAAATATTTTGTCAGAGATAAATATGAAACTCAAAGGCAAACCATGCCAAATAATGAATAGTGATACAAAACTGTATTTAGAAAACAGCAATAGTTATCTTTATCCTGATGCGATGATTTTTTGTGGAGAAAAAGAAAAGGCAGAAAATTATAAAGATGCTTTCAAAAATCCTGTTGTGATTATAGAAGTGTTGTCAAAATCTACCGAAGCGTTTGATAGAGGAGATAAATTTGATTTATACAGACAACTTTCCTCACTTCGTCATTATGTTTTGGTAAAACAAAATGAAGCAAAAATTCAGATTTATTCTCGTCAGAGTCCGACTTCATTATGGAATATACAGACTATTGAAGGTTTGGAAGGTTCACTTGAATTAGTCATTTCTGAAACTGAAACATTGAATATTCCTTTTATTGATATTTATGATAGAATAGTTTTTGAAAATTAATAGGCAACTAAACGACTCTAGTAGGCTTTGCCGAGTGAGTTCTATGTATTTGGTATTTTGTTGTGGTTTTTGTATTTTCTTCCACCGTTATCGGTGTTTTAGCGAAGCGACACCAATAACAAACACGTTCAAAAAATGACACCATTAGCATTATCATAACCATGAAAACAGGGAAAATAGATTTGGAAGAATTTAGTAAGGAAGCCTTAATTCTTGTTATTTTTCTAGCTCCTTATTTATATGCGCTATTCAACTAGGAAAACTTGCCTCCGTTTATTGAAATGTATGAGGATGAATATTCATTGAGTAAGACTGAATATATTTTTGAAGGAGGTGTATGCGTATTGGTATTGTATATATTAATGGTAGGTGGCAGTAATAAAACTAAGAAGAAGGAACTCTATCCTTTTCGTTTACTACTTCATTCTTATGCAAGTGCTGTCATGTTTTTGATAATGATAGGAACAAATAGCGAATATATAAACGTGCCTTACTTAGGAGTTGCTCTTACCCTTCTTCTTATATTGGCTCTTGTCCTTCCTAGTCTTTATCACAACTTTTTTGGGCAGAACAAAAAGTAAAACTAGATAGTAAACTCTCTGGTTAAGGGTTTTGTATTTCTGTTGGAAGTAGGAATTAGTTTTTCATTCTAAAATAGTTTGCCTTTTTTCATCCTACAAACAGGAAAGAGCGTTTAGGAAAAGGTAAGGCATTTTTATAGCACCTTCTTTGAATAATTTATTATTTGAAGAAGGTTTTTTAATGGCATACTGCATTGTTGAATTCTATAGAATAACTAAATCTATCCTATCCTTTAGACAAGGTATTAAATTTTAGTTTATTTTTTTGATATAGAGTTTTATTGTTTGAAGCCTCACAAGAACGCAGTCAACAACTTTGTGTACATCTAAATAACAAGAGCTAAAAATTTTGAATATTTAGCCTATTGCCAAATTAATTATTGTAAAAATGCAATTGTTAAAAAATAAAATTTATATAAATATATAAATTTTTATTTGTAACATTACCTCCATTATAATTAACAAATCACTAACAGTCAATTATTTACAATATCAATTTATTAATACACTTTAATTGTAAAATTATGTATAAAAATATTTTTTTCTTTCTGTTTGTTTATTTATTCTTTTTTTCAAATTATTTAAGTGCACAACAAACGGCTCGCCGAACAGATAATGACAAAGGAAATATAGGTTACTTAGAACACCTTCCTTCAGATTACGCTACTAATTCTTCTAAAACCTATCCTGTATTAATATTTTTGCACGGACAAGGAGAAAAAGGAAGTGGAAGTCCTTCAGATTTGGACAGCTTGAAAAAAAGTGGTTCTCCAAAGCATATCAAAGAAGGACATCCTATGTGTTTCACTGTTAATGGACAACAAGAGTGCTTTATTGTTATATCTCCTCAACTTTTTTCCAACGAAAATGCTTGGCGTCCTTCTATAGTTCAAGATGTCATCAATCATGTGGTAAGTGGTTCTGATAATTATCGTATAGATCCTAATAGAATTTATTTAACAGGATTGAGCTTAGGTGGAATTGGAGTTTACAAGTATGCTGCTGATGGATATAGAAACAGTGACAACATTTTAGCAGCTATTGCTCCAATAGCAGCTAGAACAGCTACAAACAAAGTTGAAGAAAGAGGTTGTTCTATTTCGGAAAAAGAAATTCCAGTATGGCATTTTCATGGAAATAAAGATAAAACAGTGATTTATGATGCAGGTTTGAAAACATTTAATGGTATTAAGGACTGTAATAATCCCAAGCCTACAGCAGAATTAATTTTTACTACTTATGAGGGTGTCGGACATAATTCTTGGAGTAGGGCTTATAAAACAGACAATTCTCTACATAGCCCTAATCTTTATGAATGGCTTTTATCAAAAAGTTTGAATAATTCTAGCACTCCTACAGACCCACAAAGAGTTACTTGGACAGACAAAGTTGGTGTATCAGAAGATGCCAATGGTAATATAACAAGTACAGGTGATTATGGCTGGGGAAATAGTGGTGCTGCTTCTGTTGAAGTAATTCCTGCCAACTCCAATGGTTGGGCACAAACTACTATTTTAGAGAATACTGGTTCAAACAGTAAAGTTTTTGGCTTGTCTTCTTCTAATGCTAATGCAAACAAAGATCAAATTCAGTATGCCTTTGAGATTTATGGTGATAATATTGCTGCTTTTGAGAATGGACAACGAGTTAAGTATTTGGGTAAATATGTATTAGGAGATGTAATACGTATTGAGCGTGTCGGTACAGATATTAAATATCTTATCAATGGAGTATTAAAAAGACTAACAACTGGCTCTAATTCTAGTTTATTAATAGATATTGCAATCAATAATAGTAACACAGGCTTTTTTGAGAATAAAATTTTCATTGGTTCAGCTGCTTCTAATCGTACTAATAACAATTCTGTAGAGCAATTAGCTTTAGCAGAAGTAGAAACTTCTATTTTTCCAAATCCTGCAATTCATCAAATAACTATTCAAGACACACCTAACAATGCACAAGCTATTCAAATTTATAACTTTTTAGGAAGGCTTGTTTTACAAGAAAATAATATAAAAAATAAGACAACTATTGATATTTCTAACCTAGAAACTGGTTTGTATTCTATCTATTTTGTTGGCACTAATAAAAGGCAACGTTTTATAAATACAAAATAAGCCTCTCTGATTTCTCTTGTACAAATAGAATTAGACTGAAAAAGTTATTAAGTGTTATCTGTGGTTTTTGTATTTCTGTTGCAAGTAGAAATTAGATTTTCATTCTAAAATAGTTTGCCTTTTTCTTATCCCAAAAACAGGAAATACCGTTTAAAAAAAGACAAACAATTTTCATATAACCTGCTTTGAATAATTATTATTTGAAGAAGGTTTTTTGAGTTTTTAGCAATTTGCTTATTTCTAGAAATAAACTACACTAATTTTTCTTCCCTATAATTTTCATAATCGCCTTAACAACCACTAAACAAATAAAACCTACAAGCAGTCCAACAACAAACTCACTCACAATACTAGGCAAAGGAAAACCTTCTGTAATGTGATGTATCGCTTCAATGTTATGAACAAATATTCCTCCTGCTACCAAAATCATGGCAATCGTACCCAATACTCCTAAACCTCTAACAATATAGGGTAAAGTTTTAACTAAAGCATTTCCTAGTTTATGTAAAAAACCTTGTTCAGTTTTGCTTTTTGCTATCAAATTATATCCTAAGTCATCCATTCTTACCAAGAGCGCAACCAAACCATAAACAAAAACAGTAGCCAAAAGAGCTACTATGGTTACTACCATGATTTGCATGTTGAGTGGACTCTCAATTACACTACTTAATGCTATAATCACAATTTCTATCGACAAAATAAAATCTACAATAATAGCCGATTTTATTTTTTCCTTTTCATAAGCTGCAATCTCTGCCTCACTCATTTTGCTATCTGCTAAAAGACCTTTTTTAGTTTCCTTTTTATGGAAAAAATATTCATATATTTTCTCTGCACCTTCATAACCTAAATATGCTCCTCCTAATAGCAAGATTGGCGTAATAGCTACAGGAAAATAAGCACTCAAAAGAAAGACAATGGGTAGAATAATTATTTTATTCAGAAGAGAACCCTTTGTTATTTTCCATAAAACAGGAATTTCTCTATCCGAAACAAAGCCAGATGCTTTTTCAGCATTAACAGCCAAATCATCTGCTAAAATACCTGCCGTTTTTTTGGTAGCTAGTTTACTCAAAACAGCTACATCATCCATGAGAATTGCAATATCGTCGAAAAGGGCGAAAAATCCTGATGCCATTTTTATATAATTAGAGTTGAAAAAATAAAGTTGAAAAAATGTTGTGAGTTGTTGATTTTAATTTCAGGCAACTCCTTGTCAATAGTAATCTTTGATTTCTTTAAGTTCTTGGGATTACAAAATCAAAACACGACTAACAATGAAAAGTTTTACTAAAAAATATTTGGCTAGAGTAATTACCGAGAGTAAAATGTAATCACTTCACAAAAAAAGCAAAAATTAGAACAACCTTTATAGATAGAAAGTTGGGAAAAAGAAATAATTTAACATCAAAAAATGAATATGAAACACAATTTACTGCGAACAACCTGTTTATTTCTATTTCTCATTTGGAGTGGTTTGGCTACTGCTCAAAAACAAAAAACTACAGTGTTTGGTAAACTAGTAGAAGCAGAATCTGCTCAACCTGTTCCTTATGCTACTGTTGCTCTTTATGTCCCCAACACCAACGAACTCATTACAGGTATAACTTCAGACGAAGAGGGAAAATTTTCTATTTCTACTACCAAAACTGATTTTTATGTCAAAATTAGTTTTATGGGGTATGAAACCAAGACCTTAACGGAGTTTACCATTTTGGAGGGCAACGCAAATCTTGGAACTATATCACTTGCTCCAGATACACAACTGCTAAATCAAATTGTAGTGGAAGGAGAAACGTCTAAGATGGTTTTCCAATTAGATAAACGTGTTTTTAATGTTGGAAAAGACCTCAGTACAACAGGAGGAAGTGCGCTTGATGTTTTGAATAATGTGCCTTCTGTCAATGTAAATATTGAAGGAGAAGTAAGTCTGCGTGGAAGTGGTGGTGTACAAATTCTCATCAATGGCAAACCTTCTATTTTGGCAGATGGTGGAAATGCACTAGGTACGATTACAGCAGATATGATTGAAAGTATTGAGGTAATTACTAATCCTTCTGCAAAATATGAAGCCTCTGGAACATCTGGGATTTTGAATATTATCCTTAAAAAAGAAGAAAAAAAAGGGTGGAATGGTTCTATTTCTGCCAATACAGGTATTCCTGACAATCATAGCATTGGAGGAAGTATAAACCGTCGTACCGAAAAATTCAATTTATTTACTCAATTTGGTGCAGGTTATCGCTCAATACCTACCCAAAACGAGGCTAGAAGTCTAAATCTACTCAATGGACAATCTATTTTGAGTGATGGTGAGGAGTTTAGAAATGAAACATTTTTTAATATTACGCTCGGAACAGATTATCATTTGAATAAATACAACGTCTTTACACTTTCAGGAAATTTTGCTTATGAGATAGAAGATCAACCTTCTGAAACGAATTTTAGTTTTTTAAATGGCGAACAACAACTTATTTCTAAATGGAGACGAAACGAAACAACTGAAGCCACCAATCCCAAATGGCAATACGAATTTAACTGGACTAAAACTTTCAAAAACAACGAAGAGCATACTTTTCAAGTAAGTGCTTTGGGAAGTTCTTTTGGAAAAGATCTTTCATCTCTCTTTATTGATACAACTTTAGAAGGCGAAAATGTAGATAGCAATCAACTTACAGCGACTACTTTTCAACAAACAGATTATACTTTCAAAGCAGACTATGTCAATCCATTATCAGAAAATTATACTATAGAAACAGGTGCGCTTTATGTCATTAATGATGTAGGTAATAATTTTGAAGTACAAGATTTTGTCAATGGTGAATATGTAGATAACTTAGATTTTACAAACAACTTTGAATGGAATCAAAAAGTATTAGGAGTTTATGCTACTGGTGCTTTTGAAAATGAAATATGGGGAGTTAAAGCTGGCTTACGTGTTGAAAATACAGACCTACAAACTTTATTAACGACTACCAACCAATCAAACTCACAAAACTTTACTAATCTTTTTCCTTCTTTGCATACTTCGTATAAGGCATCAGAAAACTTGTCACTTCAAGCAGGATATTCTAGGCGTATATTCAGACCAAGATTATGGGATTTGAATCCTTTTTTCAACATTAGAAATAATTTTAATATTCGTACAGGTAATCCAAACCTTCAACCTGAATTTACAGATTCGTATGAACTGACAAGTATTTACGAAATTGGAGAAGCATCAATGAGTTCTAGTGTTTATCATAGATATACGACTGATGTAGTGGAGAGAATTTCTAGTTTTGAAGATAATGTTACCTATACAACACCTCAAAATATTGGAACAAATGCTGTCGTAGGATTTGAAACAAACGGAAAATACAGTCCTATGAAATGGCTTACTTTCAATGGTAATTTCAACTATTCTTATTTCGATCGTAAAGGAGTTTTTGAGAGCCAAAATTTTGATTTTACAGGTAATAGATGGTCTCTTCGTTTAGATTCAAAAATAAAATTGCCTGCTGATATAGATTTGGAACTAACTGGAGATTATCGCTCTGGTTTTGAAACCGTACAAGGTAAGCAAAGTGGTTTTGCTTTTATGAATGTAGGTCTTCGTAAAAAGTTTATTGAGGGAAAAGTTGTTGCTAATTTAGGAGTTAGAGATGTTTTTGCATCTAGGATTCAAGAAAGTTTTGTAAACCAACCTACTTTTGAGTCTTATAATTTTAGACAACGTGGACGCTTCATAACCTTTGGCGTAAGTTATGCCTTTGGTAAAGGAGAAGCGATGACGTATTCGGGTAGAAGACATTAATGCAAATACATATTTTGTCAACATCTCAAAAATCCTAAACTCTTAATCCAAGATTTAGGATTTTTGCTTTTATAAGAAATCTTTTTCTTATTTTTTATGTTATTGTTTATCCTCTCAAAGGCAACAGTCCAAGTAATAATATAGATTTTTCATCACAATAAGAAAGAACTAAAATGAAAGTAATAGAATCTACATACGAAATACTGGCTTGGAAATATCTAAACTATGGTGTGAATGAAAAATGGTCAGATTGGGCTACAGAAATGATGATAGCTGGATTTGAAACAGATAGTTTAGTTAAATTGGCAATAATGGAAAAGCCATATAATCAGTTTGAACTACATCAATTAGTAGAAAAAATATTTATAGAATTAAATCTTGACTATAAAAACTCAACTAAAATTATGAATGATTATGTAACCTATTTAGCAAAACAAGTTGTTGGTGGTAAACGAGATTTGACAAAAACTTTACGAGACCTAAAAGACTTACACAATGAACTGGATAACCAAATTAATATATATGATTTTTATTGTCTTTACTTTGCAAAAGAAGACTTAAATTATGATGTTGTTCAGTGGTATTGGGAAGGAGCAACTAGGGAAAATATAGACAAAATTTGTTTGGAGCGATTAGAAAAATGGATAGAAGAGCATTAAGTTAAAGATTATTTGCTAAAAGAATAAATTTAGATTCTATTCAACCTTCTTTGAATATTTTTTATTTGAAGAAGGTTTTTTTGTGCTTTGTAAAATAGTATTTCCCTGTAACTGAAATTTTGTAATTTATTGTGATAGTAGTTTTGTAGATTTACATAAATCATTGAAATACAAGGAATTTAATAAATTTTCTATATATTAAAGATGTTCTACTAAAGGTTTTACAACCAATTTTTTTAACTTATATCCAAAAAAATGAAATTAAAAGTAACTATCAAAAACGTCCAAACCGTAAACAATTTAGATTTTTATTGGAAAGCTCAAGATTATGTCAATCTTCTCAAAGAGTTTAATTTTCCAGATGCAGACAAAAACAATCCCGAACTTTTAGATTTACTGCTGATGGCAATTACTGACTTTGAACCTGCCGAAGCTGCAAATATCGTTCTGACTTACAAACTAAGCGAAGAATTGAATGAAGGTCAAATAGATTCTATTTCCCACGAAATGTTGAAGGATAAAATAGCTGAAGAATATCGTGAACCTGCGCTGCATTTTGATCTCTATAATATCAATCAACTTCTTCATAAAGCATACAACGGCAAATTTCCGAATACAGAAGCTACTATTATTGATTTAGAAATAATTCCGATAACAGATAAAAATCTTGAAATCGATAACGAAATACTTCTAAAAGCATTAGTAGAAGGATTGAAGGATAATAATTTGATAAAACGATTATTTGAAGAGCAACTTAATGGAAATGAACCATTTGGAGATGCTGCAAAATCTATGTGGCACGTAGATAAATTGAACGACACTACTTATCAACTCGTAACCTCAAACTATTGGATAGCTAGGGAAGATTTTCTCAAATCAGAATACGAAACTGAAATAGTAGTATTTCTTGAAGAAGAAAGTTAAGAATAGAAAAATAGTCAAGTATAATCTGTAACTACAATTTATTACTAAGGAGTAAGAATTAAATAAACTACTATTCAAGAGTTTGTAAATAATTGACAATCAGGTTTTTAAATTCGTAATTTTTAATTCGTAATTCGTAATTGTTGCTAACCTTCTTTGAATAATCTTTATTCGAAGAAGGTTTTTTGCTTTAGAAGGAATTTTAGACGTTCTTGTCAGTATTGCCACAAAATTGTTGTTTAGTGTTGTATTTCGGATTTTCGTTATAATCACTAACAAACTCATACATCACAAATCTACTTATTTTATTTTTGTTGGTCTATTAGCCTGTGTTGATTTTACAACGTGCTATTTCTTTATGACAACTCAAAAAATAAAACAATATAAAAATGGCTGTAAAAAGTGATTTAGATTTTACCTACTCTTCGATTGATGAAATTTTTCGCCTAAGTATGGGCGAAACAGGTGATTATAGTGGTGCTAAATATGACGGAGATTTTTCTATGTCTCTTGAAGAAGCACAAAAAGCAAAGCACAAATTTATTGCTGACAGCTTAAATATCAAGAAAGGCAGCATAGTGCTAGATATGGCGTGTGGATGGGGACCTTTCTGTACGTATGTACAAAATGAGAGAGAAGCAACCGTAATAGGTTTGACACTTTCTGAAGGACAAGCAGCAGCCTGTCAAAAAAATGGATTAAATGTAATTGTGCAAGATTGTCGCTATATAAAACCTGAGGATTACGGAACTTTTGATGCGATTAGTTGTATTGGTGGTTTAGAGCATTTTTGTTCAGTAGAAGAATGGCAAGCAGGAAAACAAGAAGAAATTTATGCTAATTTCTTTAAAACTATCTACGATTTACTTGCCGTAGGAGGAAGATTTTACATGCAAACCATGACATTTAGCAAAAACATGGTTGGTTTTGAAGATTTTGATATTAATGCACCAAAAGATTCTGCTGCTTATGTCTGCGAACTAATGGTCAAACAATTTCCAGGGTCTTGGCTTCCTTATGATCCTGAAATGGTAATCAGAAATACTGAACCTAAGTTTAAATTAATCTCACAAAGTAGTGGAAGACTAGATTATATACAAACTATAGGGCAATGGAGAAAGAAATTTAGAAAGTTTAATTTCAAAAAATACCTACTTTATCTTTCGCTTATTCCAAAATATCTGACCAATAAAGAATTTCAACATCAAGTTGCTATATTTAGAATTAGCCCAAATTGAGTATGTTTCGAACAAGAAATTATGGATCATTATAGATTGGTATTTGAGAAAGTCTAAAAACGTTATGTTGCATAACTTAAAACTATTTAATTTTAAAAGCTATACGGCAATAATCTTTTCCAAACTAGACTTGTCTTTCAGATATATTTCTGTATATGTGTTATATTTGATTAAAGGTTATCACGATTAATTTAGTAATGTTCATTTTTCCGTAGCGACATGTTTGCAAACCCTACTGTTTATTCACCTGTTTTTTATTCTCAAAAAAACAGTAAGTTTTGAATAAACATATTATGTATTTAAGGAAAAGACAAATACAGGAAAAGGCGTGCTTTTTCCTACTCAATCTCAATATTTTGAACTTTGTATTGAATATTATCCTAAAAGTGCTAATTCTTATGATTCCATGGATGATTATTACAAAGAAAGAATTGAAAAGCTAAAGAAAAAATAATAATTTTAGTCAAAAAAAGGTTCTTTCTTGATACTATAAAAATAGACAAGATAGATACTTAATTATATTGAAAATAACCTAAACGACTAACCCACTTTCTTCTTTTCCAAATCGCTTTAAAGCATTTACGTGAGCCATGAGTGCATCCGAAAACTTTTCATTTACCAAATAAGGTATATCAAATTCGGCAGCCGTTTGTTGTACAATTTTTGAAATTTCTGGATAGTGAATATGACAAATTTTGGTAAATAAATGATGTTCTACTTGAAAATTAAGTCCACCGATATACCAAGAAAGTAGCTTGTTTTTTGGTGCAAAATCTACTGTTGTGTTCATCTGATGAATTGCCCAATCGTTTGTAATTTCATTTTTTTCGTTAGGTAGAGGGTGTGTAGTTCCTTCAACAGTATGAGCCAACTGAAAAATAACTGTTAAGATTAAGCCTGAAAAAAAGTGCATGACTAAAAATCCTGTTACCACATGTAAAACTGGAATATCAAAAAATACAACTGGCAGTACCAAGATTACAAAAAGATAGACAATTTTTGATAAAATCAATTTAGTTAGAGTAATCCATTTTGCTTGTCCTTTTATTACATAGCGTTTAAATTGCAGAAAATCTTTGACAAGTACCCAAAATAAGGTTTGTAATCCATAAAAAAAGAACGCATAAAAATACTGATATTTATGAAACCACTTTACTTTTGTGTGTGGAGAAAATCGCAAAACAAATTTGTCTGATATATCATCATCTTGATGCACAACATTTGTAAAAGTATGATGCAATAAATTATGTTGTACCTTCCAATTATCTACCGAACCTCCTACCAATGTAAGTGTATTTCCCAATAATTTATTTATCCATTCTGAACTAGAATATGCACCATGATTAGCATCATGCATTACACTCATTCCAATTCCTGCCATACTCAATCCCATTATTGCCCATAAAATAGTTGAAACAATGTAAATTGGATTGTATATCAAAATATAGACAAAAGGCAAAATGTAGCCAGATAATAGAATAATCGTTTTTATTACCATACCTGTATTAGCATTTTTACTAATATTGTTTGTCGTAAAATAATCATCTACTCTTTGTTTGAGAGTAGGAAAGAACAAATTTTTAGACTGAGGCTTAAATTTTACGTAATTCTTCATAGTTGGTAATTTTTACAAGATTGGTAGTTACTACTTGTGTTATGCAAATTTAGTCTTTTAGTAATAGACTTTAGAGAAATATTTTATTTCTTTCTGAAATAACTTTAAATAAAGAATTCTCAAAGAGTTTTATAAATTTGTGAGTAATTGAGCAAGACATAACTATAAGTCGGAATTAGATAATAACAGTAATTTTTTACGAATCAAAAAAATAGCGAAATTTCAAGTAATCATTCAAAATAATGACTTTGATAGAAAAACTAGACCAATTAGACAAACAACTTTTACTATTTTTAAATGGACTTCATCATCCTTTTATGGATGATCTGATGTGGTATATTTCTTTAAAATATACGTGGATTCCTATTTATTTAGGATTAATTTTTATCTTATACAAACTTTTTGGCATTAAGCATTTTTGGAAAATTGTTTTAGGTATTCTTATCTCAATAGCTTTGGCAGACCAATTTGCATCTGGCTTTTGTAAACCTTTTTTTGAGCGTTTACGTCCTTCACACAGTCCAGAAATAGAAAACCTAGTTTATATTTTAAGAGATTATAGAGGTGGAAAATATGGTTTTATTTCTTCTCATGCTTCTACTACTTTCAGTATTGCTTTTTTTGTTTTTTTGGCTTTAAAACGATTTTCAAAACTGCTTTGGGTAAAAGTTCTGCGTTATGCTTCTCTTTTTTGGGCTTTACTTGTGGCTTATTCTCGTGTATATTTGGGAGTGCATTATGTGGGCGATATTGTAGCTGGAGCAATAGCAGGAATTTTGATAGCTTGGTTTGTTTTTTGGATATATACAGTATTAGAGAAACGTTTTTCAGTACCTTTGCAAAAAACTTCAGATAGCTTTTTAGAGTAAAAAAACTTTACTAAGTAGCTAATAGAATTCCAATCAATTAAAACAAAACAAATAATTAATGAAAAGTTACGTCTTATTTCTCGCTTTACTTTCTTCTCTGTTTCTTTGTAGCAGTTTATTTTTTTCGTGTAAATCTGCCAAAACAGATAGTTTTTTCGAATTGAAATATGCCAAATCAGCTTGTAAAGGGCAATGTCCTGTTTTTGATATGACAATCAAAGAAGATCAAATGGTTGTTTTTAATGGCAGACAATATACAACTATTATTGGAATCGTTCAGATAAAATTATCTGATGAAAAATATCAAAAACTTCAACAATTAATTAAAGAAAGTCAGTTTTTAGAAACTGAGGCAATTGGCTATAACCGTGCTTTTGATATTCCCATTACTACATTAGAAATTACTACAGGAGAAAAAACCAAAAAGCAAACTATGTATATAGAAAAACCTAAAAACTTAGAACCACTTTTAATTTTTTTAGACCTGTTAGTTCTTGAATTACAAGCAGATAGCCGAACAAATTAATTTATTTCATAATAAATCTAAAATCTGTATTATTTTTGATAGTTATATTGGTGTTCTATAGTTACATGTAACTATAGAACACCTTTTTTTATTATCTTATTTATTATTTTTGTATGAAACAATTCAACTTTTTAGTAACTGCTTTTTTATTTTTTATTTCTTTTTCAGTTTTTGCACAAGATACCACAAATGTAACAACTGATGGAATTGCTACTGTTCCAGTTGAGGAAGTTAAAATTTGGGAGAAAAAAGGGTCATTTTCTGGAACGTTCTCAAATGTTGGACTAAGTAACTGGGCAGGAGGTGGACAAAGCTCAATTGCCTTAGGTGCAATTCTGAACTTCAATGCAACAAGAAAAACTGAAAAATCTACGTGGGCAAATATCTTGACTGTTCAATATGGAATGGCAAGAATAGGAAAAAGTGATTTTAATTTATTCAAAAAAACAGATGATAATTTTCAATTTGATTCTAAATACAGTTATAATTTGGGTAAAGGTTGGAGTAGTGGAACATCCATGAGCTTTCGTACTCAGATGGCACCTGGTTACTTTTTTGACAGAGACTCTTTAGGAGAAGAAAAACAAGGACAGCTTATTTCAAACTTTCTTTCACCAGGATATTTACTTTTTGCTACTGGTATTCGTTATGAAACTAAGATTTTTAATATGCGTTACTCTCCTTTGGCTGCCAAATTTACCTTTGTAATGAATGATTCTTTAGCTAATATTGGAGCTTTTGGAGTAGAAAAAGGACAGAATATTCGTTCCGAATTTGGTTCTAACTTTGATGCTTCTCTTAGCTATGATGTAATGGAAAATGTAAAACTGAGTTCGACACTAAATCTTTTTGCTAATTACGAACATATCACACAAATAGATGTAAACTGGGAAAATTTGATTGTCTTTAAGATAAATAAATATCTTACCACTAGTTTTTCTACTCAACTGATTTATGACCATGATATTTTAATTCCACAAGAAGGTGTAGATGAGGCTTCTAAAAGAGCTATTCAGTTTAAGCATGTGTTGAATATTAATGTAGGATATACTTTCTAAATAAACTAGATTCTTCATCATGGTTTGAGTTGTTTAAGATAGACACAAAATCTATTCTTAAACAACTTTTGCACCTTCAATATTTAATTAAAACTCCAAATAAGGAATAAGTTTATTCAGCTTTTCTTCCTCTATTGCTCTTGAATTTTTAATATCTTCTATTGTTTTATAATTTCCATGTTGTTTTTTGTACTTTAATAAAATGCTGGCAGCTTTTCCATTTATGTACGAATGACTTTTTAATGTTTCATAATTGGCAGTATTGATATTTATTTTCTTAACTTTAAAAGAAGAGTGGATAAAAGCATATTTGAGAAGTTCCTCAAAGGCTTCTGGTGAAAGACCATACACTTCTTGCACTTGATTCAGAGAATGAAAACCACCAATGGCATCTCTAAAATGTTCTATTCGGACAGATGTTTTTTCTCCTATTCCTCTTATTTGTTTTAATATTGATGTGTCGGCTGTATTTATATCAAATTTTGATGTGACTTTTCGAACATACTTTTTATACTCTTTTTTTTCATAATTGGAAGTATAATTATTTACTGATTTATCTTTATCATAATTCGTGTTCTTATATTTTTTATAATTGTATTTATTCTTGTTGTTAGATGCATATTTTTGCTTGTAATATTCTTTTCTATTTACGGAATCAGGCAAATCTATATAGTTTTTCAATCTTTCATACTCCTCTTTTGGAAATCCATTAAAGTTAGCTAAATCATTTTTTTGTAAAAAAACGTATTTTTTATTAACTGCATTTACTACCCTTTTAGCTACCCAAGGCTTTACTCCCATCGCTTGCCATTGTGCAATCGATAATTTATTAGGATTGAAAAGTTTAATTTCTAACATTGCCAACTTCGTTTCTCTATCTAAAGGCTGTTGCATTTCCAAAACAGCTAATAAACTATCTGCCTTTTCAGCTTGTAGTTCTGTTAGTTCTTTGTCTATTTCATCTGCACTTTGTACTCTTTCCCAAACTATCATAAACATAGGAAAAAAAAGAATAACCGATAAAATGACCATTCCATTTGCTTCTCGTTGTGTAAAGTTTGTATTATTCTTTACTAGCTCAGAAAATTCGACTCTTATATTCCTTATAAATTGTATCATTTTTTTGTGATTTTTAGTTTCCGAAATATAAGAGTTTTATTCTAATAATTCATTATTTTAACATAATTGTTATCATTATTTTTATGTCTAGTTGTGATAATAGATTAAAATTCAGCAAAAATAACGTAATTATCAACATACATAGCTGATACAAGATTAATTACCTTGATGAGTTGTACATCTAAAAATTCAAATAACACAATATTCTAAAAATTCTTCACAAAAAAACCGAAATTCAATTTTGATTGAATTTCGGTTTCTATATTAGTCCTTCTTTAAATAAATGTCAATGCTTAACTATTAACCTAAATAAGGTTTCAAAGCCTTGCTACGTGTTGTATGACGAAGGCGACGAATAGCTTTTTCTTTAATCTGACGAACACGCTCACGAGTAAGATTGAATTTCTCTCCAATCTCTTCTAAAGTCATTGGATGTTCTCCATTAAGACCAAAATAATATGTAATTACATCAGCTTCACGAGGAGTAAGAGTCGATAATGCTCTCTGAACTTCACGACGAAGTGAATCATTCATAAGCTCAGAATCTGGTTTGTCTTCTGTATCATTTTCCAAAACATCAAGAAGTGTATTATCTTCTCCCTGTACAAATGGAGCATCCATAGATACATGACGACCTGAAATTTTGAGTGTATCAATTACTTCTGCTGGCGTAATTTCCAACTCATCAGCTAATTCTTCTGGAGAAGGCTCACGTTCATAACGTTGTTCTAGTTCAGAAAATGTCTTTGATATTTTATTAAGCGAACCTACACGGTTTAGAGGCAAACGAACGATACGAGATTGCTCTGCCAATGCTTGTAGAATTGATTGACGAATCCACCAAACAGCATAGGAAATAAACTTAAAACCACGAGTTTCATCAAAACGTTGTGCAGCTTTGATAAGACCTAGATTTCCTTCATTGATAAGGTCACCCAAAGAAAGTCCTTGATTTTGATATTGTTTTGCAACAGATACCACAAAACGCAAATTGGCTTTTGTCAATCTTTCTAATGCGATTTGGTCGCCATCACGAATACGTTTTGCTAATTCTACTTCTTCATCAGGTGTAAGTAAATCAACTTTTCCAATCTCTTGGAGATATTTATCTAGTGATTGACTTTCTCTGTTGGTTATCTGTTTGCTAATTTTTAGTTGTCTCATCTATTGTGGTTTCCTATGATAAAAGGTGGGCAATATTTTTATATATTAAATACGTTTTTATGGCGTTTGTGTATAAAAACTGGATAGTTATGTATAACTTTTTTCTATAATCTTTAGTAGATTTGTATATAAATCTTTCTTAAGATGCTAAAATAGAACGCATTAGAAAGCCTTTTGTTTCAATATAAGTTCAAATTTAGTCAATAAAATAGAAAGTTAATAGGTATTTTTTAGTAAATAAGTTTTGGTAAATGTATAGCAAAAATCGTTCTAAAAAATGACTATAAGTCTAATTTGCAAATAGTCAGATGTAAGAGTAAATTAATAATTTAGTAATCTAAACAACTAAAAAAATAATTTTTACGAAATATTATATTGAAATAACTCTATTTTCAATATAATATTTTTCATTTTACAAGTAAAAATTCTTTCCTTTTGTAAGGATTAGTAACCTATTTTTATTTTTTATCAAAATCTATTTGAAAAAGAAAACTCACACTTAAATTGTCATAATTTAAGTGTGAGTTAGAAATTCTATTTTAGAATAAACACCTCTTATTGTTGGTGTCTATTCAATAACAGAACACTATTACAAATTAGTTATTTCTACGAGGTGGACGAGAATCTCTTCCTCCTCCTCTACTGTCTCTACCATTTCCACGGCTTCCTCCTCTGTCGTTGCTTCTATCACGAGGTGGACGTTCTTCGTAGCCTTCTGGTTTAGGCAATAATACTTTTCTTGATAAACGGAATTTACCAGAACGTTGGTCTACTTCCATTAGTTTTACTTGTATTTCTTCGCCTTCCTCTAAAACGCCTTCCATTGATGGCAAACGCTCCCAAGTAATTTCAGAAATATGAAGCAAACCTTCTTTTCCTTTCATAAACTCTACAAAAGCACCAAATTCAGTAATTTTTTTAACTGTTCCTTCGTATACTTTCCCTTCTTCTGGTGGCGTTACAATTTCTTCAACGATATTTTTAGCAGCTTCTAATTTATTTTTGTCAGTTGCAAAAATAGAGATACGTCCTGCATTATTTACTTCTTCAATCGTAATTGTTGCACCTGTTTCACGCTGAATTTCTTGAACAATTTTTCCTCCAGGTCCGATAACAGCACCAATAAGTTCACGAGGAA
Source organism: Bernardetia sp. (assembly GCA_020630575.1). Taxonomy (GTDB): domain Bacteria; phylum Bacteroidota; class Bacteroidia; order Cytophagales; family Bernardetiaceae; genus Bernardetia. The sequence goes on along the minus strand of JAHDBD010000001.1, from coordinate 137,456 downwards.
TAATAATTTGATGAATACGTGGAGCATGGTCTTTCATTTCTACACGAGCTTCTGTCATTGTCTTATTCATTTCTCCCAAAATGTGCATACGACCTTCTTTTGCTTGCAATAAGGCTTTGTGCAATACTTCATACGAAAGTCCATCAATTTTGATGTCCATTTGGTAAGCTGTAATTCCATTTTCTGTTCCTGTTAGTTTAAAGTCCATATCTCCTAGATGGTCTTCATCTCCCAAAATATCAGAAAGAATAGCAAATTTTCCTGTTTCGCTATCAGAAATCATTCCCATAGCAATACCAGAAACAGGCGATTTAAGTTTTACACCTGCATCCATAAGAGCCAACGAACCAGCACAAACAGTAGCCATAGAAGACGAACCATTTGATTCTAAAATATCAGAAACTACACGCACTGTATAAGGATTGTCTTCATAAGAAGGCAAAATATTTTTCAATGCACGCATAGCCAAATTTCCATGTCCTACTTCACGACGACCAGGTCCACGATTCGGACGAGCTTCACCAGTAGAAAATGCAGGGAAATTATAGTGTAAAATAAAACGATTGTAACCTGAGTTCATTGCTCCATCAATCATTTGTTCGTCTAGTTTTGTACCTAGAGTAACTGTTGTAAGGGATTGAGTTTCGCCACGAGTAAAGACAGCAGAACCGTGAGCAGAAGGCAAATAATCAACTTCTGACCAAATAGGACGTACTTCATTTGTTTTTCTTCCATCCAAACGTGTTCCTTCATCTAATACAAAGTTACGAGCAGCTTTTTTGTACATGCTTTTAAAGTATGTACCCACCATTTTCATATCAATTTCATGTTCTTCTGGAAGCGTGTCGATATAGGATTGCTTAATAGCTTTCATAGCTTCTCCACGTTCAGATTTACTACGTGAAACGCCTTCTTTCACAGAATCATAAATTGCTTGGTAATACTTCTCATGAAGCATTTTTTCTAATTCTTCATCGCCTTCTGGTTGTAGATGTTCACGCTTTTGGCTGCTTCCAACAGCTTGTTCTAATTCTCTCTGCAAAATACATTGTAACCTAATCGTTTCATGAGCTACTTGAATTGCTTTCAATAAATCTTCTTCTGTTACTTCTTTAGATTCTCCTTCTACCATCATAATATTGTCATACGTTGCAGCGACAATACATTCCAAACTTGCTTCTTCCATTTGAGCAGGCGTTGGATTGATGATATATTCTTCTCCTAATTTGATTACTCGTACTTCTGACATTGGTTCAAGCATAGGCAAATCAGAAACTGCAATTGCAGCCGAAGCAGCAAAACCAGCTAAAGCATCAGGCAAAACTTCCTCATCAGCAGAGATAAGTGAAATCATGATTTGCGTTTCGTTGTGATAATTGTCAGGAAAAAGTGGACGGACAGCTCTATCTACAATTCTTGAAATCAAAATTTCATGGTCAGATAATCTTCCTTCACGCTTTAAAAAGCCACCTGGAATACGACCATTAGCAGCAAATTTTTCTTGATAATCAACTGAAAGAGGGAAAAAATCTGTTCCTTCACGAGCTTCTTTTGCGCCTACTACTGTAGCTAAAAGCATTGTATTTCCCATTCTGACAACTACTGCACCACTTGCTTGTTTGGCTAATACGCCTGTTTCTACACTTATTTCTCGTCCGTCGGGGAGAGAAACCGTTTTTATAATCGGATTTGGTTTCATTTACGTTTTTAATTTTTTGTGTTTATTTGTTACGAAGATACAGTTTTTTTTATTATTTCGATTATTTTTTTACACCAAAAAACCCTAAGGGTCTTGAAGACCCTTAGGGTTTAGAAAATAAAAAAGAATATTATAAATGAAATTATTTACGAATACCTAATTCTTTGATGATAGCACGGTAACGCAATACGTCAGTTTTGATTAAATAATCTAACAAACTACGACGCTTACCTACCAATTTCAAAAGACCTAAACGACTTGCGTGGTCTTTTTTGTGAACTTTCAAGTGTTCTGTAAGGTAGTTGATACGGTGTGTAAAAAGAGCGATTTGAGATTCTGATGAACCTGTATCAGTTTTACTTTTAGAAAGACTGTTTTTTTCAAAAATTTCTTCTTTGTCTGCTGGAGTAAGGTATGCAACTCTTGCCATTTTATTGTGTGTACTTTTGTACGTTGAGTTTGATTAAATGCTAAGGTCAATTCTTTATCACACCATTCAGTCTTAGATTTATGTTTTGTGATTCAAAAATAAATTATTCATTCACTTTTAATTAAATCCAACCTCGGCAATCATCTTGATAGATAACTGAATGGAGCGCAAAAGTACGACGTTTTTTTTAGAATTGCAATTCTTGAAAATTCTATTTGCTATCAATCTAATGTAAAGCTGATTGGAATAACCATTCTTACTTTTACAATCTTACCTTCGTGAGTAGCAGGAATCCATTTTGGAGAATTTTGTATTACTCTTACAGCTTCTTTGCTCAGATGTTTATCTGGAGATTTTACTGTTTTCACATCAGTAATTTTTCCTTCTTTATCTACTATAAACTGGACAAATACTCTTCCTTGTTTTTCTTTCAAACGAGCCATAAATGGATATTTTACGTTTTCAGCCACGTATTTATAAAAAGCATCCATTCCTCCCTCAAATTGAGCAGGAATATCTACTTCTTCTAGTTTAGAAGTATCTTGCAAAGATAAATCAGTTTGAGATTGGATAATTATATCAAATTCAATACTTGAATGATTAGAGAAAATAAATCCTGTGCTGATAAAAAATGCCAAAAGAGCAATACTACTGTATATTAATTTCATAATCTTTTTTTTAAGTTTTAAAACACAAATTTAGCTAAAAAAGTATTTATTATCTGTATTTTTGTGGCTTATAATTTTAATCATTTAATCAACAAATATGAAATTTATTTCTATAAAAGTTATTCTAACTGTTTGTGTGCTTTTTACTTGTGTTGGTTCTACTTCTTGTTCTTCAACCAATAAAGCAAACACAAGTCAAAATTCTACTTCACAAGAAAGAGATACTGAATCTGTATTTACCATTGTTTACACAAGTCCTCGTTATCCTGGAAGAATTGGAAGTATTACAAAATATTTCTCTGATAATTTACAGTATCCGGAAGAAGCAAAACGGTTAAAAATAGAAGGACAAGTACAGGTTGATTTTATAGTAACAAAAAATGGAGATGTAAAAGATGTAAAAGTAATAAAGGGAATTGGTGGAGGTTGTGATGAAGAAGCAGTTCGACTAATAAAGGAAAGTGGAAAATGGATTGCAGCCACAGAAAGAGGAGAAAAAATAGATAAGAAGCAAAGTGAATTTATTAATTTCAAACTCAAAAAATAATAGGTTACTTGTCTTTTTTATACCTATACGTTTCGCAGACTAAAGTCCACGCTACAAAAATGCAATCACACTCTAAAGAATATGCTACATTTTTACAGTTTATAAGCAACACCAAGCATCAAACCTAAACTTTTCTTGCGAAAACGGTCGTTATCAAAAGCAAATTTTTGATCTGTTGTATACTCTGAAAACAAAAAACTAGCTCCTGCACGAAGTGCAATTTTACCACTGACATCATAATGAGCATAAATTTCAGAATTGAGACTTCCAATGTCATAATCTCCTGTCAAAAGTAAATTAAAATTGGTAACAGAAGCGTTTGAAGTTGTGGCAGGAATATTTTCGCTATACGAATAAAATGTACTTGTTTGGTCTTTAGCAAAACTAAAACCAATCGCATCAATATTAAAACCTACGCTAAACTTTGGGGTAAATTTATACATCAAAAAAATTGCAGCATTAAGAGAATTTACTTGTGCAGTTGGCATAAACAAAGTGTCTAACTTTTCTTCATTTTGAGGTTTGAAAAAATTACCCTCCGAAACATCAGCAGGAGCAGTTACATAATCTCCATTTTTACCAAAATAAGAAGTAAAACGAACACCATAACCAATATAAAAACGTTTTTTGAAAGCCACAGGATAAAGACGAGAATAAGCAAAAGCTCCCGAAAATCCGTCTTGATAAATTCCTACTGAAAGGTTAAAATCAGAATAAATCTGATTTAAATTAGTTTGTTTTATTTCTGTATTGTCTTGAGCGTGACTGTAATTAGAAAATAATACTAAAACAAGTATAAAAGTAAAGGACATAAAAAAGGGTACTTTTTTCATAAAAGAAGCATCTAAAATTAAAATAAATAAATAGTAATTGAATTATCTTTTCCCTTTTTTTCTAAAAATACAAATTTATTCTGACACTGATAAAATAATCTTTCCTTTATTCTGATTGGCTTCCATGTGTTTGTGTGCTTGTTCTGCCAATGACCAATCAAAAATAGAATCAATAACAGGCTTTAAGTTTTCTTTTTGAAATAATGGCAAAGCAAATTGTAAAAACTGTTTTGTTAGTTCTCTTTGATACTCCAAAGAACGAGCACGCAATGTCGAACCTGTAATCTGAATTCTTTTTATCAAGATTTTTGAAAGATTTGCCTCTTCTAATTTTGCACCACTCATAGCTGCCAAAATCGCCATTTTTCCATCAATAGCAATACAGTCGATATTTTGTTTCCAATAGCCTTGACCAATAAAATCGATGATATAATTTACTCCTTTATCATCAGTTTGTTCTGAAATTACTTTTGCAAAATCTTCATTTTTGTAATCTATGACTACATCTGCACCCAAATTTCGGCAAAATTCATGTTTTGACTTTGAAGCCGTAACAAAAATTTTCATTCCCAAAACTTTACAAATCTGAATAGCAGCCGAACCAACACCACTAGCACCTGCATGAATCAAAATTGCTTTTTGATTTAAGTTATCTGTATTATTATCTTTTCCTAAAAGTGTCCAAAAAATAGTCTGAAAAGCTGTCAAAAATACTTCTGGAATTGCAGCAGCTTCTTCAAACGAAAAGTTTTTTGGTTTTGAGATTGCCATCTGTGTATCTATTGTTGTATACTGTGCATAGCCTCCTCCTCCAATAAGTCCGAAAACTTCATCACCTATTTTATGATTAGTTACATTTTTACCAATTTCTACAATTTCTCCTGCGATTTCTAATCCTAAAATTTTTGATGCTCCTTTTGGTGGTGGATATTCTCCTGCTCGTTGTAAAAGGTCTGCTCTATTTAAAGCTGTTGCTTTTACTTTTACCAAAATCTCATTTTCTGATGGAGTTGGTTTTTGAGTTTCGCCTACCTGTAAAGGTTCACTTGGATTTTCAGAATTATATAGAATAGCTTTCACAATTATTTTTTAGTTTGGTTTAAGAAGATGATATTGAGAGTCATCAATGAGACAACGGCAAAAAAGAGTATCATAACTTCGCCATTGTCGGTGTCCTTAACAACGATTTTTTATTTTAATTTCTAATTTCTTCGCCAATTATCACAAATGATAGCTGTAGCAATGGCAGCATTTAAAGATTCTGCACTTTCTGTATCATTTCCATTACCTGAAGCAAAACTAGGAATAGTAACTTTATTCGTAATTTCTTTTCCCAGTTGTTCTGATATTCCGTGCGATTCACTTCCGATAACTAAAATTCCTTTTTGTGGAAATTTGGTTTGATGTACATTTTTTCCGTCCAAAAATGCTCCAAAGGTATTTCCTTCTGCTAGTTTTAAAAACTCAAATTCATTTCCATAATGCACTCTCACACGCAGAAAAGAACCCATTGTAGCCGAAAGTGTTTTTGAATTATACAAATCAACTGTTTGAAGCGAACAGAAAATATGTTCTATTCCATACCAATCAGCAATTCGGATAATTGTTCCCAAATTTCCTGGGTCATTGATGTTTTCTAAAAGCAAAGATAGATTTTCTAGTTTTTTGGGCACTTCTAAAGTTGGAAATTCTAAAACAGCAATCGCAGCATTATTTGACTTTAAAGAACCTGCTTCACTAAGTTGATTTGAAGTAGATAAAATAATTTCAAACTGTTCTTTTACTTTGTTATTCAAAAAATTCTGATTTTCTAAATCAGTTAAAAAATCTTGTGTAGCAAAAAGTTGTTTTATTTTGTAGGGCGAATGTGTAGCTTGAAGTGTTTCGGTTACAATTTTTGCACCTTCTATCAAAAATGAATTTGTAGCTTTTCTTTCTTTTTTTTGTTGAAGAGAGCGTAGAAATTTTCTTTGGGCGTTTGTCATAAAATTATGTCTTAAATAGGAATATAAAGAATTTTCTTAGTCTCAAAAAACTCTTCTTCAAACAAGTCACTTAGATTATACAAGCGTACAAAGTGTTTAAAGTTAGCAAGTTCTTCTTTCAAATCTCCTCCTTTTAAAGCCAAAATACCATGTTTGAATTCTCCTTCTTCAATTAAGGAAGGTTTGTTTTTTCGAAGAGCTGGTTTTATCCAATGATAGAGTTTTGATGTTTGAGCAACAGCACGAGTAACAGCAAAATCATAATTATTTTTCTTTGCCTTTTCTACTCTCATTTGTTCGGCAACTACATTATCTAAACCAATTTCTTTTGCAACTTCTGTTACTACTCTTATTTTTTTTCCAATAGAATCCACCAAATGAAAATGCGTTTCTGGAAACAAAATAGCCAACGGAATACCTGGAAAACCACCACCTGTTCCGATGTCAATGATATTATCAGTAGGTTCAAATTCGACTATTTTTCCAATACTCATCGAATGTAAAATATGTCTTTCATAAAGATTTTCTACATCTTTTCTTGAAATAACATTTATTTTTTCATTCCATTCTGCATATAAGTTTTGAAGAGCCGAAAATTGTTCGATTTGTTTTTCAGTAAGATTGGGAAAATAACGCTTAATAATTTCCATTTTAAAATAAAATGATTTTGAAGTGATTTGTGATTAGTAAAAACAGGACTAAAACCCTGTTCAATTAAAAAAAGACTGTATTTTAGTATTTTACAAACCTGCATTTTTAAACTCAACAGGATTTTTATTTTTTATTAGTATACTAACTAGTAACTAATTACTGGTTATTGATTTTCTTCTATTCTTTTTTTATACTCTTGATAATGTTCTGACTCTTTATATTCTTCTCTCAAAATTCCTTTGGTTACATACATATTCCAAATTCCTTTTTGTTTGGCTCTTGCTTTTTCTTGTAGTTTTTCAAACTCTTTTGCAAATTTGATAGTGAAAGCATGATTTCTAATCCAGCCATAGCCTTGTTTCAAAAGTGTAGCATTGAGACACTCACCTGAAGGAAAGTAAATATATGCCAAATGCTTGTCAAATTTATCAAATAATTGCTCGTCAAAAAGTAAAATTATATTTTTATTTTTGGTCAGTCTTTCTTCTGTGTAAGCCAATGCTTCCTTGCCAAAAGGAGCTTCATCAATGTAGAGAGAAGCACGACTTTCAGGTGTATCCACACCAATCAGACGAACTGTCCAAGTAGTTTCATTTTCAGCATTTACAGAAAGAGTCTTTGAACTTTGATTTTGATTTTGTTGTGTACCTTTTTCGGGAACTTCTACCACAATCGTATCTCCTTCCAAAACTTCTAAAACGGTTGTTTTGACTGCTTTATCCGAAAAATTAATCATCAAAAAAAGCATGATTTTTTTACGAAAAAAAAGCAGAACTACCACTACCACAAGTAATGTAGCCAAAACTTCTCCATACAAAATATAATTGATTGGTTCTTCCATTTTACAAACTCTATAAACAACACTAAAAATAAACACAGACAGAATTAGACAATTTTGTCAAAAATAAGCATTTCATTACAGATTAAGCAATGATTTAGAAATTAAATTGCTAAAATCTTATTGGTCTGTTTGCTTATTTTCAATTTCTGCATTCGTTTCAGCCACAAAGTAAAGAGGACGCTGTTTGACATCTGTATTTATGCGACTGATATATTCGCCAATAATTCCTAAACTAATAAGCTGAACACCTCCCAAAAACATAATACTGACCATAATAGAAGACCAACCACTCACATAACCATCAACTACAAAATATTTGGCAATAAACGAATAAATTATCATCAAAAATGCAATTGCAGACACCACAAAGCCTGAAACAGTTACGAATTTTATAGGCACATTCGAAAAAGCAGTAATTCCATTTAGAGCCAGATTTATCATTTTTTTATATGAATATCCTGTAACTCCTGCATTCCGTTCAGCTCTATCATATTCTACATAAGTTTGATTAAAGCCAATCCAAGCGATTTGTCCACGCAAAAACTTATGATTTTCTTTCATTTGGCAAAGTCCATCTACTACTCTTCTATCCATAATCCTGAAATCACCTGTATCGACAGGAATAGGAAAAGAAGTAATTTTGGAAAGCAAACGATAAAACGTTTTGGCAGTCAGTTTTTTCATATATCCTTCCCCAGCTCTTGCTCTTCGCTTGGCATAAACCACTTGATAGCCTTCTTTGAGCTTTTCCCACATCGGTTCTATAAGTTCGGGTGGGTCTTGCAAATCAGCATCAATAATGACAACGGTTTGTCCTTTGCAATAATCTAGACCAGCCGAAACAGCAATCTGATGACCAAAATTTCGGCTCAAATCAATGAATTTTACATTATCATCTTCAAGAGAAAGTTTTTTTACGAGTTCTAACGAATCATCTTTACTTCCATCATTTATAAAAATAAGTTCATACGTCTTTGCCAAATTAGAAACTACTTTAGTAAGTCTTTCATGAAGCAAATGAATATTCAGAGATTCATTGTAGATAGGAATAATGACAGAAAGCTCAATCATGGAAATGATGAATTATGAATTGTAAATGATGAATGAATGCAAATACAAAAGTACGGATTGTTTTTTTATTAGAATCAACTAAATCGGTAGTATTACATTTTGAATACTATTAAATATTTTCTCTCAGCTTCTTTGGTTTAGTTATTAAAAAGACCTTTTACCTTTTCAAAATATGCAAATATTCCATTGTTGCATTTGCTTTGTGTTCTCTGTTGATGTCTTTATCGGCATTGAAATGTTGGTATTCTGTTTTTTCTAACGAGTATGAACCGTATTTATTCATTATTTTTTAATAGTTTCTAAGTTGATCAAACCTTCATTGTTGTAGCTTAAAAATATAAACTCAAAATCTGTATTTTTTATTAACTCTTCAAAAGCAGTTTCTACTTCGTTTTTTTGGCAATATTTCGTACGCTCATATTCTCTCAAAGCTGTTTTTCCTTTGGGTTCAAAAATGATAACTTGTTCTGTACTGACAAGTATTATAGGATGGCTTTAAATAGAAAATAAATTTTTATTTACAAAATAAGCAACTATCTTTAAATTATTGTGTCTATACAACAAAGAAATTTTAATTCTAAAGCACAAGAATTAATCACATACATTGAAGAAACATGAAAAACACAATCTTTCTATTATTTATCGGAATTATGATTGCTTCTTGTAATCAAAAAACAAATTCAAAAAAAGACTCAACAGAAAAGAATACACTTACAGTAGATTCACTGACAAATGAGTTAAGTGAAATTTATAAAAGAGGATATATAAATGGATTTTCTGTAGCTGTAGTAAATAAGAATGAAACACTTTATCAGAATGGTTTCGGATATGCTGATATTAAAGATAAAAAAGAATATACTGAAAATACGATTCAAAATATTGCCTCTATTTCAAAAATTTCTATTGCAGTTGCACTTCTCAAAGCCAAAGAAATGGGATTATTAGAACTGGATGATGCAATCAATAAACACTTACCTTTTGAAGTTTTAAATCCTTATTTTCCTAATGAAGAAATTACAATTAGACAGTTAGCTACACATACATCATCTATTGTTGATTCGGATTTCTACCGGGAAAAAGTTTATGTATTAAAAGATAAACTAAATGATGAGCAAGCCAAAAATAAAGAGTTTACAGATTTTTTTAATACTCCAGATAGCTACCTTCCATTGTCGGAGTTTCTTGAAAAAATGTTGAACAAGGATTCAGAGTGGTTTAAAAAAGAAACTTTTGCAAACAGAAAACCTGGAGAATTTTATGAGTATAGTAATATAGGAGCTGCTTTATGTGCTTTAGTTATAGAATCTGCTGCTAATACTCCTTTTAATGAATTTACTAAAAAACATATTTTTACACCTTTAGAAATGAATTCGACAGGATGGTTTTTTGATGAGATTGATTCGGATAAATTTTCTAAACTCTACATTGATAAAACAGAAATTCCTCATTATATCGGACTCACTTATCCAGATGGACATCTCATAACTTCAAGTAATGATTTATCTAAATTATTAACCGAACTCATAAAAGGATATTCTGGTAATGGAACTTTACTTAATAAAGATAGTTACTCAGAGCTATTTAAATCGCAATTAGAAAAAAAGCATTTTGAAGAAGGAGATGATGATAATGTGGGAATATTTATTGAAAAACTTATTACACGAAATGTCATTGGTCATAGTGGAGAAGATCCAGGTGTTTTTACTTTAATGTTTTTTGACCCAGAAAAAAAAATTGGACGAATATTAATTAAGAACACAGGAAGTGAGAGTGATGAAGCACATAAAGCATTTTGGGATGTTTGGAATACACTTGAAAAATATCAAGATAGATTGGAATAAAAATTTGCAAGAACAAAAACAATTCAATGTTATTTTATACAAGACACTACTCAATAAATATAAAAACATGAAAAACTGTCTAACATTACTTTTGCTTCTAATTTCTTTGACTGCTTTCGGACAAAACTTAGATGAGTGTGGAAATGATGATAACCCAGAACTCTCACAAGTAGAATCTGAATTTCTCAATAGTTATTTTTCTGATCAAGCATTTGATTTTACTGGCAAAAAAGTGATTTTTGTAACTGGTTCATCAGGCAAAGACATAACAACAAAATCTGATTACTTTAACAGTATAAAAGGATTTGATGAAGGAGAACACAAAATTGCAACTCGTGTTTTTTACTTAAATGAACAACAAAAAATTGATACTGGAGGATATGATATCATAATAACTTATTGGGTTAAGGTTGTTTTTAGTGATAAAGCCAAACAGAAAATTGTAAAAAGGGTAAGTAGAAAAAATAAAAGATAGAAGTATTATTTTCTCAAAATATGCAAATACTCCATAGTTGCATTGGCTTTGTGTTCTCTATTTATATCTTTATCAGCCTTGAAACGTTGATATTCTGTTTTTTCTAACGAGTATGAGCCGTATTTACTCATTATTCTTTTTATGGTTTCTAGGTTCATCAAGCCTTCATTGTTATAGCTTAGAAATATAAACTCAAAATCTGCATTTTTAATTAAGTCTTCAAAAGCAGTTTCTACTTCATTTTTTTTGCAATATTTCGAACGCTCATATTCTCTCAAACCTGTTTTTCCTTTGGGTTCAAAAGTATCATAAAGCGCAATCGTATTCAAAAGATGGTAGTTTGCACCATACTGACGAGCATTATAGGGTGGGTCTAAATAAAGAATATCACCTTTGATTTTCTGTATTAGCATATTTGCATCTTCTTTGAAAACTTGATTTTCTTGGTTATGCCCATTTTGAGGTTTTGGAAAATGAGCAGGAGAAAGAACTAGATTTTTTTGAGCTGATTTTTTGAGTTGTTTTAAAAATGCGCCATACACAGAAGCTGTATTTGCTATTTTATCAGCACTTTCTAACAAAGAAGTCAAAAGAAAGAAATATTCACTTTGAGAAACAAAATTATTTAATTTCCATTCTTCTAATTTCTGTCTAATTACATCAATTTTTTTTCCGTTGTCATCGCTAAAATAAAGTCGTTGGCTTCCACTTCCTTGACAATAGTTTTTATAAATAAAACCATCTTTTTGTTCTTTTATAGATAAATTATTCAATTCTTCTATCAAAAAAACAATTCTTTCATTCGGAATAGCTTTTGTATTTTCTATATAATTTTTGAGTAAAACATAACTATATGGTTCTAAATCATTTGCAATAATTTGATTTACAAATGGTTTTAGTTTTCTACTAATGATTCCTGTTCCTGCAAAAAGTTCTGCAAAAATGGTTTGAGAAAGAGGTTTTGAAGGATTTGATTTATTATATTTTTCAGTAATAGTTTGTATTATCCAATCTGAAAGACGAAGTTTTGAGCCGATGTAATTCATTTTTATTGAAATAACTAGTTCAAGCGTCGACGCTTAAACCAGTTATCGATACTTGAACCAGTTATTAAAAACCTTATTTTATTAGCAAATAGATGAGTAAAGCCAAATTGATTAGCACTCCGACAAAGGTAATGATTTGAAACGTACTAATTTTTTCTAATTTATCCAGCTTTGATTTTTGTAGCGTTAGCTCTTCTGAAATTTGTTCTCTGATTGGAATAATTGCTTCATTTTGAGCCTTTTGTAATGATACTAATTGATTTTTCTGTTGCAAAGAAATTTCTTCTTCTAACTTTATTTGGTTTTGATTATAGCTTTTGCTTTGCAAATCAAATTTATTTTCCAAATTCTCCTTTATTTCTTTAAATTCTTTGCTTTGGTTGTCATAAATAAACTTCAATGCCTTTTTCTGATAATCGGCAAAAGTATCAAACTGTTTTTTTTGGTTTTCTTGTACACTTTTTTGGGCTTCTTTTAAAAATTCAGATTGATTATAGATTTCTCGTTCTTGATTTTCCAAGTTTGTTCCTATTGTATCAAACTGCATTTGGAATTCACTCATTTTATCCAAAACAGTCTTAAACTGGGTATATGTTTTTTCCAGTTTTTCAAAAAGTGTGTTTGCTTGAATATGCAGAGCTTGATTTTCTTGTTGGATTGTATCAATTTTTAGCACCAACATTTTTTCTAATTCTTCATCACGTTCTTTTGTATGTGAGGCAAAATCAGAAAGATTCATTTTGATTCTCTTTGTAGCTCGCTCATAAAACCCAGTAGCTTGATTTTCCAGTTTTTCCAACTGTGTGGATAATGTATGCGAAGTAAGCGAATAAAAATCTTCGTTTTTCTGCGTGAGTGCAGTCAAACGATTTTGTATTCTTTCTGTTGTTTCTAAATAAAATTTTTCGTGATTGGCGTTTAAATTATCTGTTTTTTGGACAAGCAAATCCTGTGTTTGTTCGTAAAATGCTTTATTTTGAGATTTTACTTCTTTCAAATGCGCTTCTATAGATGCTGTTTGCTCATCTAATTCGTCTCTAGTTTGCTTGATTTGACTTTCAGCTTGTTCTATTTTTTGATTGGTTGCTTGCAGTGCCGAAACCGAATCTGTATTTTGCTTAGAAATAGAGATTATTTTTTGGTCTAGCAGATTTTCATAGCTTTCTAGTTGTAGTCGCAGTTTTTCGAAAAGCTCTAAATTTTGTCTGTAATTTTCCTCTGTTTTTTCGGCTTTTGCATAGACTTCTGTCAAAGAATTTAGAGTTGTACTTTGAGTTTGAAGTTCCGAAATGGTGTTTTGTAACTGTTCTAAATGCGACATTTATTGAGTGATAAATTATTAGTGATTAGTGATAAACGAATGCAAAATACTAATTCATTTACAATTTATTAAAGTAGCAAACCTTTTTTCAAAAAACAAAATAAAATTCTATAAATCTATTCTTTCTTCTACAATTTTATTCTAAAAAAAATATTAAGGTTGCCAAAGTTCAATTTTGTTGCCTTCTATATCCAGAATATGAACAAATTTTCCACAATCAAAACTTTCTATTTCATCAAGAATAGTAACTCCTTCCTCTTTCAAAGCTTCGACTAGCTTTTCTAAATCTTCCACTCTATAATTAATCATAAAGTCTTTTTTAGAAGGTTCAAAATAGGTTGTTTTTTCATCAAAAGGACACCATTGTGTAGAGCCTTTTTCGGTAGCATCTTCGGCTTGATGCCATTCAAAGCTCGTTCCATAGTCATTTGTATCAAACCCTAGATGTTTCTTGTACCATGCTTTCATGGCTTTAGGATTTTGACACTTAAAAAATATTCCTCCAATTCCTGTAACTCGTTTCATTTTGTTGTTTATTTATTGATAAATCAAAACCATTTTTTTTGTTTAAAATAAATTATAATTCCGACTGTAATAACAGACATTACACCCAATAAAACATAATAACCATTCTGTGTTTCAAGTTCGGGAATATTTTTAAAATTCATTCCATAAATTCCTGCTAAAAATGTCAGAGGAATAAAGATAACAGAGAAGATAGTAAGTGTTTTCATTACTTCATTCAAACGATGTCCTTGAATACTAAAAACAAGATTTAGACTGCTTTCAAGTGTTTGGAGGTCAAAGTCAATATCTGTAATCAAGTCGTTGGTTTGTTCTTTTAGTTCTGAAAAATAACTACTTTTTATATTTTTATTTTTGACTTTTTCTAAACGTAAAAGTGTAGTTCGCAAACTGTTTGCTGATTTTTTAAATTTTAAAAGGTTGCGTCTTTGTTTCTCGATTTGATTGGTAAACTCTGGTGTTGGTTTTACTTTGGTTGTGTCTAGCATTTCAGAATACATTTCAATATAATTCTGATTTGTTTCATAATAATTATCAATAATTGATTCTATTAAAAGAAAAAGCAAATAATCAGATTTCTTTTTTCTTATCAATCCTTTATTATCTCTAATTCGCTCTCTAATCCAACCAAAATAATCTCCTTTTTGCTCTTGAATACTCCACACAAAATCAGAAGAAACAATAAAAAACATTTGTTCTGAATCTAAAGAATCATTTTCTGTTTTTAATACTCTGATTGAAACAAAAAGTAAGTCTTCTAACTCAATCACTTTATTGGATTGCTCATCATCTTTTATTAACTTCAATAAAAAATCATCTAACTTATTTTGAATAATTACTTGTCTTAATTGGTCTTCATACTCCATTCCATACGTATTTATCCAACGTATAAGACCATCTTTTTCAGATGTAATTACATGTTCTATTTTTTCATAATTACCTGTTTTATAATCAGTTTCATTGTACTGAATGAGCGTAGTATTTTTTAAAAATGTTTTTGGCATATTATTTTTTTGAAATATATGATTGTTAAAGGCAAGACTTTAACCTACATTGAAAATTCTAACTTCTGAAATCTGACTTCTGACTTTATTCTATTCTACTCTTGATAAATTTTAAAAACCTTTTCTTTTCTATCTCTTGCTAAACTGGCTGCAAAAAACCACCGTCTATTACAATATAGTTTCCTGCTTGGATATTGATTGAATGATTTTATTTAGATTGACAATATACGAACGATGAGAGTAAAAAAAATAAGAATAAACTAAATTTCACTAAAAATATTTGAAGTACATTTATTTGCTTACAAGTAAATAGAACAGTTTCTCAGACTTGTATTATATTCTAGATTTAGATTTTAAAAAATGGAATTTCTTTTTGTATCAGAATCTGCACTTTTATTAAAAATTCGAATTCCTACAAGAACTTCATTTGTTGTTCCTAATGAATTAAAATTATTCTCGTTACTTTTTATAAAACTTGAAAACTCATACGAATAAGCAATATCTAACCAAGAAGTAATGCGAGTTCCCAAAAAAGTCTGAATAGCTCTTTTATGACGGTAGTTTACGGCTGTCCAAATCAAATCAGTATAAGAAAGTTTGGTGTTCAAATCCCAATTCATATCTGTCGTTTTATTTACATTCATTACTACTGAGGGCGATAATATTAAATTTTCACTTAGATTTATATTTGCTCCTGTTGAAACATTATAATAGCGTTCCAAATTATTAGCTTCTGTATCAGAACTCCCTATATTTATATTATTTTCAAATAATTGATAGACACCAAATCCACCAAAAAAACGGTCATTTTGTAGCCAAATGCCTACATTTGCATCTGGAACTGTACTCTGTTGATTGTTCTGAATAGCATTATCATTTGGATTGTATAAAGTCGCCTTTGAAGCATCAAAGCCAATAGTTTTGAGTCCAAAACTAGCTCCAAAAGACATTCGAAGTCTAGAATTTGCATCCCATTCATCACGTTGTGAAAGTGTCAGATGATACGCATAACGAGCATAAATACCTGTTTCACTCCACAGTCCTGCTTCATTGTGATAGGCTTCTAATCCTGTAGCGTGATAAGCTGCTGATAAAACTTCTGTTTTGTTTTGAAAAAGTGGTGTCTGCGCCAAAAACGAAAAGCTATTTGGAGCACCTTGAATTCCAGACCATTGTTTGCGATAGTTCATCTTTATATCTAAGGCATTTTCAGTTCCTAATGCAGCAGTATTAACTGTTGCCCAATTCCAAATATAATTTCCAGAATAAAGCGAATTTTGCGCTCTAAGAGAAGAAAAGGTCACAAAAGTAAAAAAAGATAAAAAAAGTAATCGATTTATCATAGTTTCGTGATATTCAAAAAATGAGTTTAAAAATTATATATTATTTAGCTAAAAAAAGTGTACTAGACCTCAATTTGTAATGAATTGATTTATAAAGAGTTTTTGCTTTTATTTTACTTGAAAACACAAAAATAAAGCCTAATTTAGAGTTTGTTAAGCCTTACACTATATACTTTTTTACTTTCTATTTATTCGAATAGAAAAGCCTTCTATTTATAATAAAAATTGATATGAGAAATAGAGAATACAATTATTATAAAATTTATGTACAACTCTGTATAGTATTTTTTCTTATATGTATTCCTGTTTTTTTTGTGAAGGCTCAAAAAAATAATTCTAACTCTTTTCAAGATAAATCATTTGAGAAAATTTGGCTCTCAACCCAACAAGAAAAAGTAATTATTTCTAGTTCTTCTCAAATTGCAGAAGACAAAACAGGTTTTTTATCTATCCAACAAGCCATAAAAGGCTTAGATTTTGAAAACTCTAAGGAAGCCAAACCAAATTTCGGTTATACTTCTTCTACGTATTGGTGTAGATTCCAACTTGAAAAATGCTACTAATAACACTCAAAATCGTTGGTTAGAAATACAATATCCTTTATTAGATTCTGT
Source organism: Bernardetia sp. (assembly GCA_020630575.1). Classification (GTDB taxonomy): domain Bacteria; phylum Bacteroidota; class Bacteroidia; order Cytophagales; family Bernardetiaceae; genus Bernardetia. The sequence continues at coordinate 120,562 of JAHDBD010000001.1, read as the reverse complement.
TTGGTTATACGAAGTAGATAGCGCACAAAATATTATTCAAGTGCAATTACTGGGCGACAAGATGCCTTATACCCAACGAGAAATAAAAGATGCTGACTTAATTTTTATATTAAATATTAATCCTAGAAAGACAACAGATGAATGTTTATTTATCGTCTGATGGATATAGCGACCAATTTGGAGGAAACAATGAAGAAGGAAAAGAACAAGCAAGTAAAAAATTCATGTCTAAAAACTTCAAAAAACTATTAGTAAATATAAATAACACAGAAAGAACATCTCAAAATCTAGAAACTCAATGTTCTACTTTAGAGCAAGTAATGGAAAAATGGAAAGGAAATGAACCTTAAATTGATGATGTTTTAGTAGTTGGTTTTGCTGTTAGTAAAGGATAATCATCAAATACACAAAAAAATCTTCCTCTTTTTTAATTGGAATGAGGAAGATTTGATTTTATAAATATCTTTTAAAGTGTGCCACTTAAATACATTTATTCTTCTGCTCGTTTCTTTTCCACTTTCAGAATATTATTTTGAATATCTTTCATTATTATTTTTCCCCACCAGCCAGCATAAAAATTAAAAGTTGTATTCATTTTGAATTTACTGTATAAATGTAGACGGTATTTGCCTTCATCTAACTTTTCAAGTTCGTATGTTCCATCTAACACATCAAAATATTCTCCTCCAATTAAAATATGCTCGTCAAGAGTTGTAGATGGAATTTCGTAAGTATTCGCTTTAATTGAAAATACCATTTTTTTATTTTCCTCATATTCGGTTACAGTTTCTCTAAATATAAGCCCATTTGTAAAAACTGCTTCTCTATAAGCCCCAACTCCATTATAATTCAATTCAGCTTTTAATGGTCTTGGAAATCCTAAAAACTCTGTTAAATATCCTGTATCTTCTTCTTGTTCTATTTCTTTTACTCTAGTTATATTTTCCCAAATTTTTTCTGCACTTGAATTAATATCTATATAGGTATATGCTTTATAAGTTCCAGGAATTTTTTCAATTAATTGTTCGGCTGGCGAAATTAGAAAAGGAATAAGTATGAGCAATGAAATGTTTAACTTGTCATTTCTTCTTTTTAATTTCAAATGACCTCCAATTAGTCCTCCAACTGATGCTGCAATTAGAAATACAGGAAGAATCATTAACCAGCATGCCCAACCTTCTATGGCTAATGTAAGTGTAATTATAAGAAATAAAATAATCGGTATCCAAGGTATAAAAATGCGATACCATAATTTTTCAACTTTATTTTTGTCAGAAAGATAAACAGTCAGTGCTCCAACTATTGTTGGAAGAAAAAAAAGAAATGTAAAAGACATAACAGAGAATAACTCATTCCAACTTTTAACTCCAAAAGCCAGTCTCAAAATTATTGCATAAAGTGTCGGAACTCCGATTGCAATAAGGGTATTTTTTAATTTTTTGTTCATTTTTAAATTGTGGTTAACATCTCAATTATAATATCTATTTTTATTTTGGCAAAGCTATCAATAAAAGCAGTATTATTTACTTCATCTAAATTCAGAAAATAATCATCAAATACACAAAAAAACCTTCCTCTTTTTTAATTGGAATGAGGAAGGTTTGATTTTATAAATATCTTTTAAAGTGGAACACTATGAAAAAAGTCTATATTCTTATAATATACTACTTGTAGAATTTTCATTTTTTTTGACACAAAAATAACTAATTTTCCTTTTCATTGTCAGTAGTAATTCGTCTGGTATTTCAATGGCAGAAATTGGTGTTATAATTTTATCCTTGGCAACAGCTATAGCTTCTACAAAATTTTGTTTGTGCAAAAGATTAAAAAGAACTGCACTTGTATTATTAAAATGACTATTTTTTCGATGACTAACATCAGCTTCCTCAATAAAATAACCCATTTGTTTTAATAAAGGAATTCTTGAAGCATCTGCTTGCATGGTAGAGCTAATGGATTGAATTTCAGAATTCAAACAGGCTTTTAAAAATAATATTCTCATGATGGCTGTATATCCTAAGCCTCTATACTCTAAAAAAGTAGAGGCTTTGCCTATAGTAAAAGTAGGGAAAATAGGAAAGGAAAAAGAAGTGTTCAAGGATATATCAAAGAACTTTTCTAATTCTGCTTTTGTAGTCAGAATTTTTCCTTGCAAAGTAGAAATAATTTGCTTTTCCTCATTTTCTAATATTAGAGTAATGGATTGTTCATCACTTTCATTCCAATGCAAAAATGAAGTATCAGATATTATTGAACCAGTTGCATTTTGATAAGCAGTAGTTCGTAGTTTTTCTACAGCAGTAATGTCTTCCTGAGTTGCTATTCTTATAATCATTGTTTTTGTTGTGAAGAGGTATAGTCATAATGTATAGAAAATATAGCACTCTTTCAGAATATCATAATTTCGTATATACCCTTACAATACCTTCATTATTTTTGTGATATTTAAAATTTACCTAGAAAAATACAAAGTTATTTCTAATGAAAAAAATAAAATACTCATTTATGGTCGTTGATGTCTCACCAACGACATAGTAAAAGCAACTTTTTAGAAGTTGCTTTTTTTGTCGAACACAGTAAAAATTCCAAAGGAAAGTATAAAATCACGTAAATTTATTTTAATTTTTTATTTTAATTATTTTTAACACATTCTATATTAACAAATTGTTAAGAACAGAGAAAAGACACTAAGCAAAATAATATTTTGAAAAAATAAATTAAACAGAATATTGTTTCACAAAAAATAAGGGGTTGCATCTTATTTTCTATGTTGTGATTTATTATGAATCTGTTTTTTGTGAGGTTTAGAAGTTAACTTAAAATATCAAAACAACAGAATTTAATACACCAAAAACCATCATAAAAAAAATTTTATTTTAAAATAAAGCAAATATATTCATTATAATTTGGGGTTGCACATTTTTTAGTTAAATACTTTGTTAACAAAAACGTATTTTTGAATTGCAACTTGTATCAAAATAAGGCGTTAGCTTTGTAACATCAAACGAAAAAAAATACAGACAGAACAAATAAAAAAGAAGTCTCACTAACGAAAAAATATATTATTCAAACTTATTTATTTCAAATTCTCTAAAAACATCATTACTATGAAATCATTAAATTCAATTTTCGCCATCGTTTTTGCTGTTACACTTTCTTTTACCTCATTTACTTCTGCTTTTGCTGATGAAGACAATATAATTGCAACTGTAGAGGCATTACCAAATAGCAACAAATTTATTTTGAAATTTGATAATGAAAAACAAGAAAAACTCAATATCAAGATTTATAATACAAATTTAGAACTTGTATATTCAGAAGCTCTTGGTAAAAAAGCTCAAATTCAACGTATCTACGATATGAATGCTATTGGTGAAGGAACTTATACAGTAATTGTAGAAGGTGAAACATACAATGAAAAAAGAACTGTTGTTTTGAAAAATGCTTTAAAAAATGATTTTATAGCTACATTTTCTCCAAAAGCAACCAATAATAAAGTTTTTGCATCTGTAGAGAATAACAAAGGAACAGTAAAATTAACTCTTACAGATTTAGAAGGTAATATTTTGTACGAAGAAACTATCAATGAGGAAAGCAAAGCTCGTACATTTGACCTTAAAGATTTAACTCAAGGAACTTACTTTTTGCAAGTTGTTGGTCAAGACAAGACAAGCTACGAAACATATTATATTGACTAATTCAATCAGAAAAAATAAAACATTGAATTACAGACTTCTACATTAGAATGTTACTGTAATTAATTATCTCTTCATGAAAATAAACAGCAACTTCTTTGAGGTTGCTTTTTTATGTAAAACACTTTCGCTTGATATTGTTGATATTTTCATAAAATTATATTCTAATTCCTATTAAACTAATGTCATCTACTTGTGCGCTTTCTTGTTGATGCTCTCTTAAAACATTTAATAGTTCTGTTCTTTGCTTAGTCATCACTTTTAAAGAATTATTTTCTATTATTTTACGCAGATTAAGTGAACCAATTTTTTTACGTTCTGGATTGGGTTGGTCTGAAAAACCATCAGTTGTAAGATAAATTAATGCACCTTTTTTCAAAATAATTTCATTATCAATAAATGGAACAGGATTGTTTCTAGTACGTCCTCCAATCGAACGACGATTACCCTTGATAATTTTTAATTTAGATAATGAATCTGTTTTTTCAATAAAATACAAAGGTCGCTTTGCTCCTGAAAAAGTAATTTTAAATTTTTCTTCTTCTTTATCTTCTTCTAAACAAAGAAGACCAATGTCCATTCCATCATCATTTGAAGTTTGGTCTTGTTTCAAAACAGCACGAGTATTTTTATCTAATAATTCCAAAATTTTAGAGGGTTCTTTTACTTGTTGTGTCTGTACAATTTCATCTAAAAGAGTTTTTCCAATAACAGACATAAATCCTCCTGGAACGCCATGTCCTGTACAGTCTATAATAGCTGCATAGATTCGTGTTTGAATGCTTCCCTCCACTTCTGTTTCTACTTTTGTAACCCAATAAAAATCTCCTGAAACCATAGAAAGTGGCTTAAAAATCACAAAATGAGCATCAAAAAGCGAATCCATAAGTTCTTTTTCTGGAAGCATTGCCTGCTGAATAGTAAGTGCATAACGAATCGAATCTGTAATATTTCTGTTGTTAGTTTCGATGGTTTTGTAAGCTCGTGCATTATCCAAAGCAATAGATGTATAAGCTGCCAACGAACGCAAAATAGTAAGATGCTGGTTAGAATAAGCATTTTTTTGAAAACTCTGAACTGTCAGAATTCCGATAGCATGCTGTTCTACACTAAGAGGAAAATAAGCTGCTGATTTTGGCGTTTTGCCCAGCTCCATTTCTATTCCATCATTAGCATATTCGGTAGCATAATTTTTATTCTCTTTCTGAAAATCTTGGATAACAATTTCTTTTTGCTTTTCATAACAAATTACAGAAAGGCGTTTTTTATCATTCAATGATTTGGTGTGAAATGGAAAATAGGTTTCACCTTCTACAAAAAATGGAAATTCTAAACGCTGAAATTCATCATTAAAAACACCAATTCCGAATCTATCAACAGGCATAAGTCCACTTACATTTTGATAAACTGTTTCTATCATTTGCCTCATATCCAAAGTAGACGTAATTTTTTGTCCTACCTCACTCAAAATATTTACATTATCATAAGCTACCTGAATTTCTTTTGATTGAGTCTCTAATAATGAGTTTTGACTTTCTAATTGTTTCGTTTGGCTTTCTAGTTCCCATGTTTTTTCTGCCAGTTCATTGGTTCTTTCTTCTACTTGATACTCCAAACGACGTTTTTGTTCTTGAATTTGATAGGTTCTAATTTTATATCCTCCTATTGTAATAACTAAAAAAAGAAAAACACTAATAGTAGTAAACCACCATGTTCGCCAAAAAGGAGGAGTTACAATAATATTCATTTCAATTCCTATATCGTTCCAAATCCCATCACTATTCGAACCTTTTACTTTCAGAGTATAACTTCCTGAAGCAAGATTGGTATAAGTAACAAAATTTCGATTGGTAGAATGCCATTCTTTATCAAACCCCTCTAAATAATAAGAGTATTTGGTTTTATGAGGAGCAATAAAATCTAAAACTGAAAAATCAATTGAAAAGACATTCGCATCATAAGGCAACGTAATTTCTTTAGTATAAGGAATTGTCTTTTCTAAATACGAATTTTTGTTAGAAGGAGAAACCACTTTATTAAAAAGCGAAAACTGAGTAAAAACCAGTTTGGGAACGCTTGTATTATAACTCAAACTATCAGGATTAAAACGATTAAATCCATTTATCCCACCAAAATAAATAAATCCTTGCTTTTCCTCTCCTGTAGCTTTGTCAACAATTCTTTCTTGATAAACTGAACCTGAAATAAACTCATTACTCTGCAAACCATCTGAAATATCATACGAACGAATTGTTTTAGAATAAGGGTCAAGTTCTGCTACTCCTTGGCTTGTACTTACCCAAATACGGTTTTGCAAATCACAAACTACTGCATGAATGATATTATTTGGCAAACCATCTTTTTCAGTAAAAACTGTAAAAACACCTTTTTTGACATCAAATTTATTAAGTCCATTTGCTGTTCCTATCCAAATATTACCATCATCATCTTCTGTAATAGACAAAATTTCATCGTTACTAATACTGTTTGGATTTTCGATTTGGTGCATATAACGCACAAATTTTTCACTATTTGGACTATTGTCGTATAGATTTAGTCCGTCTTCTGTTCCTATCCAAAGATTACCTATTCTGTCTTCAAAAATTACACGGACATAATTATTGCTTAAGCTAAAGTCATTATATATTTCAGTTTTGAAAAGTTGTGTTTCTCCAGAAGGTAAAAGTTTTAATAGTCCTTGTTGATATAAACCTATCCAATAGTTATTTTTTGCATCTTGATAAATTGCTTTTATGGATAATTTGTTGGGATTATTTAGTTTTTCATTATAAATTAAAATCTGTTCAAAGGTCTGTGTTTTTTCATTAAAAATTTCCAAACCTTCTGCTGTTCCTACCCAAATTTGATTTTGTTTGTCTTGATAAACTACTGATACTTTATCACTAGCAATCGTAGTTTCATCTTTTTCTCTATGTTGGTAGGTATTAAAAATTCGTTCTTTTTCATTTTTAGGAGTCAAGATGGTAACCCCTCCACTAGCTGTCCCTATCCAAAGATTATCAGTAGTTGTCTTAAAAATACTTGTTATTCGACTATCTGGAAGACTTTTAGATTTGTCAGCTTCTTCTCTAAAATGAGCAAATTTATTTTTGATAGGATTAAATTTATTGATTCCTTCGGCAAGTGTTCCTATCCAAATGCTACCCTGATTATCTTTAAAAACACATGTGATATGATTATTACTAAGCGAATAACGTAGAGAAGGATTAGATTGAAGGGTTTTTATTTGATTTGTTGAAGAGTTGATAATCAAAACGCCATCTTCTTGTGTACCTATAAAAATCTCATCTCCAAAATTCTCAAAAGTGGTCACTATTTTCCCAGAAAAAATATTTTTAGTGGTTGGCTTTCCTGTTTTATCTACTGTCTTTTGTTCATCAGCTTCCAAAACGGTAAAAATTTCAGTATCTAAGTCTAAAATATTAATCCCTCCATCACGAGTAGCAATCCATAATTTATTTCTTTTCGAATCATCACTTTCAATAATTTCTAACCCTATTATTTGTTCACTACTTGGGGCACTCGAACTACTTCCATAAATACTTGGTCTAAAATGAATAAATTTATTTTCATTTTCTTCAAAACGATCTAAACCACCTTCAGCAGTTGCTATCCAAAGGCGTTTTTGGTTATCCTCTATAATATCAGTAACATGATTTTGAGCCAAAGAATTTTGATTACGCTCATCATTTCTATAATGGTCAAATGTTTTGGTTTGTGGATTAAAAAGATTTAAACCACCAATAGAAGTACCTATCCAAGTTCTGTTTTTAGAATCTCTTAAAATACAAGTAACTGCTCCTGCACTCAAACTAAGTGGATTTTGTGGCTCATAAGCAAAAACTTCAAATTGTTCTGTAATAGTATTGAGTCTACAAAGTCCTCCACTTTGAGTTCCTATCCAAATAAAATTATCTTCGGTTTGTAATAAAAAAGTAATATGATTATCAGGAATTGAATTTCTATTTTGTTCTACTTTATAAGTTTTAAAATTACTAGCATCGTATCGATTTAGTCCGTTTTGAGTTCCTATCCAAATAAAACCTAAGTTATCTTGAAGCATTGCCGTAACCGTATTTTGAGATAATCCCTCCTGAGAAGTAAGTTTGTCAAAACGCCAATCTAATGCAATTTGCTGTGCATAGAGGTTTGAAGCCGTATTTTGAAAAACAAATAGGAAAAGAAAGAAAATCACAAAAAGAAATGACGATAAACTATTTTTGATAAAAAGTTGAAAGGAATGCAACATGATTTTTAGTACCTGCTAAAAAGATTGTTTTTCTGTATTGATTTCGTTCTAATGTAGGAAAGATAAAAAAAAACTCTCAGAATACAATAAAACATCAGGGTATATTTATAAAATATAAAACTATGTATTTATTTGACTATACTAAATTATTTTCAAAGTTATTTATAAGAGTATCAAAACGACTAACAAAGTTTTGATCACCCTATCTTGAGTTAGCACTTATCTAACAAAAAGCGTATCTTTGCGTTTCGAAAATTAGACGTACTATCGTTTTAAAACATACTATGAAAAATACGAACGGACAAGAAAATATAAACAGAAATGGACAGTCTCAGAAGACAGAATCTATTTCAGATAAATCTATAAAAGATTCTACAGAAATCAATAAAGAAGATGAACACAAAAAGCGAAAACTCAACAAAGAGAGTTTTCAATATTTGTTAGGCATTTATAAATATATGATGCCTTACAAAGGATATTTCTTTAGTGGAATGATTTGTCTTTTCTTATCTAGTGTTGTTCTTTTAGCCTTTCCAGAGCTTACAGGAAATCTTATTGATGTAGCTACAGGAGACGAAAGTTTCTTGTTAGATAGTATCAATCAGATTACGCTTGCTTTAGTAGTGGTGATTGTAATTCAAGTCATTTTTTCATTTTTGAGAGTGTATTTGTTTGCACAAGTAAGTGAATATTCAATGGCTGATATTCGCAAAGCGTTGTATCAAAAATACTTGACTTTGCCAATGAGTTTTTATGACAAGCATCGTTCTGGAGAGCTTATGAGTCGAATTACAGCAGATGTGGCTCTTTTGCAAGACACTTTTTCGGTTACATTAGCCGAGTTTTTCCGTCAGATAATTACGCTTATTGTTGGCTTAGGAATTTTATTTGTCAAAACTCCAAAACTCACTTTTTTTATGCTTGGTGTAATGCCAGTTTTGATTATTGGAGCAATTATTTTTGGTAAGTTCATCCGTAAACTTTCTAAGAAAACACAAGATCAGCTTGCCACTTCAAATATAATTGTTGAAGAAACTATTCAAGCTATTGCAACTGTAAAAGCATTTACAAACGAAATTTTTGAATCAAATCGTTATTCAACTACTCAAAATAGTGTCATTCAAACAGCACTAAAAGCAGCTACCTATCGTGGTGGTTTTGTCTCTTTTATTGTCTTTGCTATTTTTGGAAGTATTACGGCTGTTTTTTGGTATGGTGCAACACTTCTAGCAGCAGGTGATTTGACTTCTGGAGACTTAATCTCTTTTATTATTTATTCTATGTTTATTGCTGGTTCTATTGGAGGACTAGGAAATATTTATGGACAAATACAGAAAGCTATCGGAGCATCAGAACGAGTTTTGGAGATTTTAGGAGAAGAATCAGAGTCGGAATTAACGTATGCTACAGAGAAATCTAGCACAAATCAAAATCCAATTCAAGGAAATATTTCTTTTAAAGATGTTCGTTTTTCTTATCCTACACGTACTGATGTAGAAGTTTTGAAAGGACTTAGTTTGGATATAAAAGCAGGAGAAAAAATTGCTTTAGTCGGACATAGTGGCGCAGGAAAATCTACTATTATTCAGCTTTTAGAGCGTTTTTATGATCCACAAACAGGAACAATAGAAGTAGATGGGAAAAATAATTTAGAGTATGATTTGAGTTTTTATCGTTCTGCTATTGGAATTGTACCCCAAGAAATTTTACTTTTTGGAGGAACAATCAGAGAAAATATAGCCTACGGAAAACCAACTGCAACAGAAGAAGAAATTATTTCGGCAGCCAAACAAGCTAACGCATTTAAGTTTATAGAAACCTTTCCAGAAGGATTAGAAACACTTGTAGGAGAACGAGGTGTCAAACTTTCGGGTGGACAGCGTCAAAGAATTGCTATTGCAAGAGCCATTTTACGCAATCCAAAAATATTGATTTTAGATGAAGCAACAAGTTCGTTAGATGCTGAATCTGAACAACTTGTACAGGAAGCATTAGATACACTCATGAAAGATAGAACGACGATTATTATTGCTCACCGTTTGGCTACAATTAGAAAAGTAGATACAATCTATGTCATTGAAAATGGACAAATTAGTGAACAAGGAACACATGAGAGTTTGGTAAATCAAGAAGGAACATATAATCAATTAGTTCGTTTGCAACTGCTAGACGTTTAAATTCAAAAAAAATCAGTTAGGTTGTAGTTATTCATTTTGAAAAAATAGTCAATAAAAAATGATACCTTGTTAAAATAAATTTTTCAAAACTATTTTGGCAGTAATTTAATTATTAAAGTATAAATTACAACTGCACTCTAACTCTAAAAAGAATTTTTATGTTAATGAACAAGCGTACTTTTCTCAAAACGGCAGGTCTTGCCACTATCGGAATCATGTTTAATCCTCTTTCAGCTTGTGATTCTTCTAAAAAGACAGATACTACTGAAACAGATTCGACAGCAGTAGCAACTGAAAATGGACTCTTTACACTAAAATCACCCTTCGAATTACCAGCCTTGCCGTATGATTTTGCTGCACTAGCTCCAAATATAGACAAGCAAACCATGGAAATCCACCATGGAAAACACCATCAAGGTTATGTCAATAAATTAAACAAGGCTATTGAAGGAACAAACTTTGCCAATCAGAATTTATTAGAAATTTTGGAAAGCGTAGGCGAAAATGACACAGCCGTTCGAAATAATGGAGGTGGACATTACAATCACAGTCTTTTTTGGGAATCTTTATCTCCAAAAAATCAGGTTGTTACAGGAAATTTGAAAATAGCTTTAGAAAAAGATTTTGGTTCGTATGAAGCCTTTCAAAAGGAGTTTTCAGAAGAAGCAAAAGGAGTATTTGGCTCAGGTTGGGCGTGGCTTTGTAAGGCAAACGATGGTAAACTTTTCATTACCTCTACGCCAAATCAAGATAATCCATTAATGAAAAATCTTGCAGAGGAAACAGGAACACCACTTTTAGCTCTTGACGTTTGGGAACATGCTTATTATCTCAAATATCAAAACAAACGTGCCGAATACATTGAGAATTTTTATAAAATAATCAACTGGGAAAAAATTGAAGAGCGTTTTAATGCTTAGTTTCAAAATCTAACTACACAAAAAAACAGAGCTTTCACAAACTAATTAGTTTTTGAAAGCTCTGTTTTTTTATAAAAAAAATGTAATACTTACATCTTACAAAATGTCTTTGTAAATACGCCTTTTTCAGATACAAAACGCACTATATACATTCCACTTTTCAAGTTACTAATATCCAAATTTGATGAATTTTTAGCTTTAATAATTTTGTTTCCTAACAAATCCACAACTTCAATATGAGAAATAGAAAGTGATTCTGTTCCTCTAAAATGAATACTGTTTTGACTTGGATTAGGATAAAGCGTTATTCTACTGCTTTGCTTTTCATCTATTGCTGTAATGGTCTCATCTGTTTTTATGGTTACCTCATTTGAGAAATTAGAACTAGTTGCATCTTTTTTACCCAAAACTCTATAGGTATAAGTGGTTGTTGGACTTACCTGTGTGTCTAACCAGTTTCTTTCTGCACCTCCTATTTGTCCCACTTCCTTAAACTCGGTTTCATTTTCACTTTTTCTTGAAATGACAAAGTTGGAAAAACCATCATTTGCCACCCAACTAAGAGCATTTCCTTCAGCAGCTTTAAAGATTCCGATGAGTTGTTGAGGTGCTGGATTAGCATCTACTTCTGTAGTGATAATAGAAGATATATCAGACGAAATAAGATTTCCAAAACCATTATAATAATTTAGCAAAGCATAGACACGCAGGTCAGTTTGTTCGCTAATTAGATTAAATAAGAATGACAAAGGAGCTGTCTCACTTGGGTTTTGGTTTAATTTCAAACGAATTGTTTTGCTACTACTTACTTCTACATTCGAAAACTCTAAACTACTTTCTAAAATGTCAAGTTTACTCATATCTGCATCTTCATTCAGGTAAATAACCATTTCAGTATAAGCAGTTTCAGCAGGCGCATTATTTCCTTTATAGATATGGTAAGTAAATGTTTTGTCTGACGAAATTTCTTCTTGAGTAAGCGAAGGAGTTGATAAAAGCGACAAATTTATACTTTGAGAAACTGCATTTTCATCTATTTGCTGCGTGATTTGTGCTTGTTCATTGTATCTTCCTGTTGGATTATTTATTTCAAGATAATGACGTATATAATCTCCATTTGTGAGAGATTCAGATTCACTCGCTTTCAAAACAACATCTATCGTTTGACTAGAATAAGAAGGAACATCAACCGAAAATGTAGCAGGAATATTTCCATCAAAATCTACACTACTACTCACTATTTCAAATCTACTATCAGGAGTAAAACTTGCTGAAATAGTTTGACTAGAATTAGTCGGATTATCTAACAAAATCTGATAATTATAATCTTGATTTGGCAGTATTCGCTCTCCATCTTGAGAAACAATAATTCCACCTACTCTTCCTCCAGTAGCTCCAATAGCAAAATCTTGTCCTGTTACGGATGGATTGGCATTTGATAAAGTTACTGTTCTATTTATCGGTGTAGCTTCTGTTATTTGAGGAGAAAATGTAACTGTATTACCAAAAGTACGAAGAAAATTTAGTCTATAGTTTCCTTCCGAATCTGTAAAAACCCAAGAATTAGGAAAACTATTACTATTCAATATATTAACACCTCCAATACCTTCTTCCCCACTATCTTGTACTTGGTTACCATTCCAATCTCTAAATACTTTTCCACTTACAGAATAATAGTCAGCATTTCCTAGCTGAGAAACAACAGCACTACTAACAGGAGTGAGATTCGTAGAAGGATTATTTATATTGACAACTGCTTGTACATCCACAGTAAAAGAAGGAACGATATTAACTGTGCAAGTATATTCTGTATTTGGTGTAAATCCTCCTATTGGTAGAATAGTAACTGAAGTAACACTTCCATCCATAACTTGAGTTTCAAATACTGGAGTAGGCAAAGAACTTGGCCAACCTATTAGCTCTATATTTGGTGGGGCGAAATATCCAGAACCTGATAGAAACGTAACCTCCCCACTTGAAGCAGTAAGTGTTTTTACAAAAGAACCTGTATTCCATATAAGCTCTCCACTAGCATCAGCACTAAACACAGCAGCATTAGAACCACCAAGATAATTATTAGTAGCATTAATAGTAGCTCCCTCTCCTCCTCCTACTAGGCGAATAGGATATTGAGTATCTGTATATCCTAGACCTGCCTCATTTATATTTACAATTATTTCGTAATCATTTCCACTTACTTGTTGAAGATAAAACCCAATAGAAGATTGAACTATAGGGTCTCCAAAAGTATTAGGAATATACAAACTTGCTTCACTTAGTGTGGTTTGAGGAGGTAATGTAAATATATTAGGTGTTATGGTTACAGATGATACACTTCCTTCTGTTGTAGTTTGATCATATAATTCTATATCATAAGTACGTTCATCTGCTGAGTTATTAGAGTAATAGTTATATTCATAAATACTATTTCCACTTCCTCTAGTAGAAGTAAATCCAGTCTTAACGACCCAATCTCCAGTAGCATTTATATTAAATAAAACACTTCCACTACTTCCACTAGGAGGAACAGCAGGTACTTGTTGAAATGGAGGATTTATAGTTTGTGAAAAACTAGATTGAAATGTAAGGACTGAAAAAATTAGTATTAAGAAATACTTTTGGATTGATTTAAAATAATTCATACGAATAAAATGGGTTAAGTTGTATTTTAATCAAGACCCAAAGAGTAGTACAAATGGTTGCATCATTTTGATATTATTTTCTTATAATTTATTTTGTAACTTGCTTTTCTTACATTTCATTTAACTCAAAATTCAATGTTAAAACGTCTAAAACGCTTCTTATTCAGACTCTTACTTAAACTTTCCATTGTCGTTATTATTTTGGCGGGAATTGGTTTTTATCTTTCTCCTTATAAATATCAAACTCCTTTGTATCGTTGGTATTATTCTCATTCTGATTACAAAATTCTGCTTTCTGAAATAAAAGTAAAACAAGATTCTCTCAAAAAAGAATATCAAGAAGCCAAAACAGATTCAGAAAAAGAGAAAGTTGTAGAAAAAGCACAAAAAATATTTGAAAATAGTTTTGAGCAGGTTTGTAAGTATTGGTATGGAACAAAATGGAGCTATTCGGGAACGACACAAATACCAGGGAAAGGAAAAATAGCTTGTGGATATTTTGTAACTACCATTTTGAGAGACTTAGGCTATCCGATTGAAAGAATAACAATGGCTCAAGCAGCTTCTGAAACACTTATCAGAAAAACAGTTGATAAGAAATTTATAAAACTAAAAGTCAATGCAGGTTTTGAAGATTTTATGGAAGAAGTAGAAGAAATGGGCGACGGAATTTATATTTTAGGATTAGATACTCATACAGGTTTTTTGTTCATTGATGGAAGTTCTACTCATTTTATTCACTCTTCAAATGGAATTCTTAAAGGCGTTCGGAATCAAATGGCTTTTAGTTCGAATACAATCAGAAAATCCAAATACAGAGTGGCAGGACAACTACAAGTAGAGAAATGGCTAGAATAGGAATTAGGAAATGGAATTTAGAAATTGAGGAATGAAAAATACGTATATTTCCTATTTGCCAATATCCATTTCCTAATTCCCAAGTATTAGCATTTTACTTCAAAACCGTTTATCTTTGTGTTATAAATAGATTCTTCTTCTTATTTCTATCATTTATATCATTGTTTTAAGAACATGAAAAAATATACTTTCGACACGAAAAACGATACTCGCTCAGGTTTTGGCGACGGACTTACAGAACTAGGTAAAACAAATCCTAAAGTAGTTGCACTTTGTGCTGACCTTATTGGTTCACTCAAAATGGGCGATTTTCAAAAGCAATTTCCAGAGCGTTTCTATCAAGTTGGTATTGCAGAAGCCAATATGATGGGTATTGCAGCAGGTCTTACTATTGGTGGCTGGATTCCTTTTACAGGAACTTTTGCCAATTTTTCAACAGGTAGAGTATATGACCAAATTCGTCAGTCGATTGCTTATTCTGGTAAAAATGTCAAAATTTGTGCTTCTCATGCAGG
The DNA here is from genome assembly GCA_020630575.1 of Bernardetia sp. Lineage (GTDB taxonomy): Bacteria > Bacteroidota > Bacteroidia > Cytophagales > Bernardetiaceae > Bernardetia. Next base: position 105,485 of record JAHDBD010000001.1, on the reverse strand, counting down.
TATCACACTTGGAGAAGATGGTGCAACACACCAAATTTTGGAAGATATTGGAATGATGCAAATGCTTCCTCACATGACTGTTATCAATCCTTGTGACTATAACCAAACAAAAGCAGCTACTTTAGCAATTGCAGAACATCAAGGTTCTGTTTATTTGCGTTTTGGTCGTCCGAAAGTTCCTGTTTTTATGCCTACTGATGTAAAGTTTGAAATTGGAAAAGCAATCACTTTACAAGAAGGAACAGACGTTACTATTTTTGCAACTGGACACTTGGTCTGGGAAGCTCTTTTGGCTCACGAAGAATTATTAAAAGAAGGAATTTCTGCTGAAATCATCAATATTCATACAATTAAGCCATTAGATAGAGATGCAATTTTGAAGTCTGTCTCTAAGACAAAATGTGCTGTTTCTGCTGAAGAGCATCAAATTATGGGTGGCTTGGGAAGTAGTATTGCACAAACTTTAGTGATGAATAATCCTGTTCCAATGGAATTTGTAGGTGTAAATGATAGCTTCGGAGAAAGTGGAACACCAGAAGAGTTGATGATAAAATATGGACTTACTTCAACTGATATTATCAAAAAAGCAAAAGCTGTTTTAGAACGTAAAGCAAAATTTGCTTCAGTTTAAACTAAAATTATATAGCATAGAATTTGTTATTCTATTAGATAAAAAAGGCAATTTAAAAATAGATTGCCTTTTTTTTGTAAATTTTGACTTTTATTTTTCAAAGAAAATTTCTCTCGCTGTTTTTGGTGTTGCGCCGTTGTTGGTGTCCTCACCAATAACATTTAACTCAAAAAAATGATAAAAAATATTTTACGTGGTGTATTAGATACCTTCGGCTACGAAGCACGAAAAAAATATGTTCCTACACAACATAGCACAGAAAGTTATGCTAATTTTGGAGAAGACAAAATACTGGCTTCTTACTTTGATAAAATTAGTAAAAATACAGAATCAGATAATAATTTTATAGTAGATATTGCAGCTTCCGACGGAATTACGATGTCTAATACTTTCGTTTTTTTTAGGGATGGATACGAAGGAGTAGCTGTTGAGTACGATAGTGAAAAATTTGCTTTTTTATCTAATTTGTACAAAATTTATCCAAATGTTCAGCTTTTACGCACCAAAGCTTTGCCTGATACAGTTCTTTCACTCTTGAAAGTAGCCGAAGCTCCAAAAGATTTTTTGTTCCTAAATTTGGATATTGATAGTTATGATTATTTTATTTTAGATAGTATTCTTTCAGAATATCGTCCTAGAGTAATTTGTACTGAAATTAATGAGCGTATTCCTTATCCTACTCGTTTTACAGTAACCTATCACCCAGATACGTTTTGGAAAGGCGATAATTTTTTTGGATATAGCGTGGCAATGTTAGAAGATATTTGTGAAAAATATGATTATCAAGTCGTTAATATTCATTATAACAATGCTTTTTTAGTTCCAAAAGAACTCAACCAAGCTGTAAAGTTAAATGAAAATCCTGCTTCGATAGAAGAATTGTACAAGAAAGGATATTTGAATCAAACTGACCGAAAAGTAAAGTTTGCACATAACTCAGAAATAGACCATTTATTAGAAAAATCACCAGAAGAAGTAAAAGAATTTTTGAAAAAAGAATTTGAGAAATACAAAGGAAATTATATTTTGGAATAAATATGTGTTGTATAAACTAATTTTAAAACACATTTTTTATCACTCAAAACAAAAACCATGAAAAGCGAATTTCCAAATTATCATAAAGACATTGTCATTGATGGAGTTTCAGTAGCTGTAGGTGAACACAAACAAATCAATCTCAATATTGCCAAACTTCCTTCACGTACTTCTATTGATACACCTGTTTTTGTATATCGTTCCAAAAAACCTGGTAAAACATTGTTGTTAATTGCAGGTATGCATGGCGATGAAGTAAATGGAGTAGAGATAATAAGACAATTAATTTCTAAAGAATTACTCATTCCTAAACGTGGAACTGTCATTGCCATTCCTCTTTTAAATATTTATGGCTTTTTGAATTTTTCTAGAGAAGTTCCCGATGGAAAAGATATTAACCGAAGTTTCCCTGGGAGCAAAGAAGGTTCACTGGCTAGTCGTGTGGCTAATGCGTTTACTACCGAAATTTTACCTCACATAGATTTAGGCTTAGATTTTCATACAGGAGGAGGCAGAATAAATAATTTCTCTCAGCTTCGTTGTTTGCTTGCTGAAGGAAAAAATGAAGAATATGCTCGTGCTTTTGCACCTCATTTTATTATTAATGCCAAACTAAGAGATAAGTCGCTTCGTAATCTTGCTCAACAAATGGGAAAACCTATTTTGGTATATGAAGGAGGAGAGTCACAACGCCTAAATCGTGCACCTGTAAAAGAAGGAATGCGTGGTGCTGTTCGTTTGATGTATCATTTGGATATGATAGACAAAGAAGATATACTCAAAATGCGTGGTGCAGACCGAGTTACAGAACCTGTTATTTTGGAACGTACTTCTTGGATGCGAGCTAAGTTTTCAGGTCTTTTTAGGTCTTTTGTTAGAAATGGTTCGATGATAGAGGAAGGACAAATTATTGGAAGTCTTACAGATCCTTTTGGCGAACTTCATCACGATATTATTTGCAAACAACGTTGTCATGTAGTAGCAATTAATCATCAAGCTGTTGTAAATCAAGGAGATGCTATCTTTCATTTGGGTAAAACGAGTTAGAAAATTATAATTATTTATTTAGATCAAAATAGTTCTTTTGTTTAAGAGGGGTAAACATAGATTAATTTTTGTTGAATATTTTCACAATCATATTAAACAAATTTTATATTTTTGCGTTATTGTATAAATTATTTACTACTCAGGAAGACGAAAATAGTTTTTATTAACTTTGAAAGAAAAGATATAATACTAATAATATATTAATAATCTACTCTACTTACTCTTAAATTTATTTATCGTGCGAGATACCAATACTTATTCCATACGAGATTTAGAAAACCTAACAGGCATTAGAGCACATACTATCCGAATGTGGGAACAGCGTTATGAAATCGTAACGCCCAAACGAACAGATACAAACATTCGTTACTATGACTCAGAAGATTTGAAATATATGCTCAATGTAGCATTACTCAATAATAATGGGGTTCGTATTTCGAAGATTGCCAAAATGTCCCAAAACGAAGTATATGTAAAAGTAAGGGAAACTCTTTCAAGAACTTCGGATTATCAATCTCAGATTAGCGCATTAACAGCTGCTACAATTGATATCAATGAAGAACAGTTTGAGAGAATCATGTCGACGAGTATTTTGCAGTTTGGTTTTGAAAAGACAATGCTCAATATTATTTATCCTTTTTTGAGCAGAATAGGAATGCTTTGGACTACCAATGCAATTAATCCAGCTCAAGAACATTTTATTACAGGACTTATTCGTCAGAAAATAATTGTTGCAATAGATGGGCAGTATAGAGATAAGTCATCTGGAACAGGAAAAAAATATATTCTATTCTTACCTAGTGGAGAATTGCACGAAATTTCTCTCTTATTTTCTTATTATTTATTGAAAGTAAGAGGAAATCAAGTGATTTATTTAGGTCAAAATCTTCCTTTGAAGGACTTACAAGAAGTATATGCAACTCACAAACCTGCTACCTTAATAACCATTATTACGTCTTCACCAAGTGCAAATGCAGTAGAAGAATATTTATTTGAGATTGGCGAACGTTTTCCAGATGCTGATATTTTAGTTTCTGGCTTTCAAGTAATGGGACAAGATTATAAGACTTCTAAAAATGTTCATATTCTACAAAAACCACAAGATTTGATTTCTTATTCGGAAGATAAAGCTGCCGAATAGATATAAAATTATTTTTTATAGATTTATCTTAAATTTAAATTTTTCATTGTTTGTGTGAGCTTTTTGAGTTGTTTTTTTTGTGTATTAAAGTGAAAACCAAATTTCATTTTTGCTAATTTAAAAATTAAACTACTCAATTATTATGGAATCTCAAGAATCAAGACAATCAAAAAACTTTTCCGAAATGGAAACGGCTACTCAAAGAAGTCTTTCTATTTCAGATAAAGAAAAATCAAATGGAATTATTGCCTATATTACTATAATAGGATGGGTTATAGCTTTTGTTCAGAATCAAGAGCAAAAATCTGAATATGTTAATTTTCATATTCGCCAAATGCTTGGTATAGGAGTAGCAGGTATTGCTCTATCAGTAGTAAATATTATTCCATTACTTGGATGGCTAATTTCTATACTTGGAATAATACCTTTAGTTATTTTTTGGGTAATGGGACTTATGGGAGCTATAAATGGTGAACGCAAGCCTGTTCCAATTATAGGAGAGCATTTTCAAGAATGGTTTAAAAGTGTGGGAGCTTAAAAGCTCTCTAGCACCAACCACATAAAAAATGACCAATAAATTCATATTTAATTTATTGGTCATTTTTGCCTTTTAAAATAAGAAAGTTTTTTTATTCTGAAGATTTTGGTTGAAAAACAAAACCTTGTTCGCTGCTTCGCTCCTCAAAATCAATTTCTAATCCTATTAGAAATAACATATCTTTTTTTTGATAGATAACTTCTAATCTTTCTTTGTCATTACTTAAAGAACTCAAAGGATTTTCTAAAAAATACGATTCATCTTCTTCCTTTTTTTTATCAAAACCTAGACGGAAATTGACTCCACTACATCCATTACCACCCTGTACAATCAAGCGCAATCCGTATTCTTTAGGAATGCTTTTGGTTGCTAAAATAGTTTGAATATGAGAAAATGCTTTATCAGAAATTGTAACAGGAATCATTTGTTAATTAAAAGTATCATAGATTTCTAAGTCTATTATTAAAAGATAAATTAAATATCACGGTAGTGTCAGTTTGTTTCGCCAAAACATGAAAAACATAATCAATGATTTTGCCACAAAATTAGTTGATAATTTTGACTTTTTGAACTGTATCTGCTTCTATTTTAAAGTCAGCTTCATCAAAGTCAGGTGCGCTTACCTTAGGCTTGAAATTAGTAGAAAATCCATAGCCTTCTTTTGGAATTCCAAACATATTGCTATCCATTTCATTATTTCCGTTTTCGTCGTGAAATAATGCAAAAGCATAATCTCCTGCTTCTAAATCTGTAAAAGTAATTGTTGCTTTTTTATCTTTTATAGTTACTTTCATTTTTTTGACAGCCTTCGAATCATCTTTTGGAAAACCAGCTTCTCCCTTAAAAAGAGCTATCATTATTGTTCCTTTATCGCTTTTTATATTAGAAACTTCCACTGTGAGTGTATGTTGAGCAAATGCTGTTGTAGAAAAGGCAAAAATAGACATAAATAAAACAGCAAATAAAGCTGTTTTGAAAAATTGAGAAGATTTCATAATTGGATTTAATAATGAGAATAAATAAATTGAAAAAATAATTCACTCATAGATTACTCTATTATTATACCAAATGTTTTGATATTTAGAAGCAAAATATGGTTTTTAATAGATTTTTTATTAATTAACTCATTTTAAGTTCTATCTAAAATTTACTTATTTTAATGATTCTGAAACATTAGCTGTTTCAAACGAAGCCATACTATTTAGAAAAGCAATAGCAGATTCCAAAAGAGGATAGGCAATAGCACACCCTGTTCCCTCTCCCAAACGCATTCCCAATAAAAGAAGTGGCATTACTCTCAAATGCTCTAACATGTGAGCATGTCCATATTCGCCAGATTGATGAGAAAAAATCATATACTCTTTACTTTGTGGATAAAATGCATGTGCTATCATAGCAGCAGCTGTTGCGATAAAACCATCTACTAAAATCACCATTCCTTTTTGCGCTGCTTCTAGCATTGCTCCTACCATATGAGCAATTTCAAAACCTCCAAAAGTAGCTAAAACTTCGAAGGGTTTCATGTTTTTTGGATATTTGCGATCAGCTTGTTTCAAAAGAGTAAGTTTTTTATCTATTCCTCTTTCATTTAATCCTGTTCCACTTCCTACACATTCAGCAAGTTTTATTCCTGTGAGATGATGCAAAATAAGAGACGCAGAAGAAGTATTTCCAATTCCCATTTCTCCAAAACCAATAATATTTGTACCTTTTTTAGAAATATTTTCTACAATTTTACTTCCTTGTTCTATACATTTCCAACATTCTTTTTCACTCATAGCAGGTTTGTCTAAAAAATTATTTGTGCCAAGTGCTATTTTTAGTTGTAAAAAATTCTCTTGTTGCTCATCGAATTCTTTTTTTACTCCTGTATCTACAACAAGGAGTTGAATATTACTTTGCTTACAAAAAATATTAATTGCTGCTCCTCCTTTTAAAAAGTTTTTCACCATTTGGTGTGTTACCTCCTGTGGATATTGGCTAACACCACTTTCTGCAATTCCATGGTCAGCAGCAAAAACAACAATGTGAGGATTGATAAGAGTAGGAGAAAGTGTTTGTTGTATAAGTCCTATTTGAAGAGCAATACCTTCTAACCTTCCTAAAGAGCCAATAGGTTTTGTTTTTTGATTGATTTTTCGTTGTAATTCTGGACGCAAACCCAAAGAAGGAGCAGCAATAGTGAAGGATAAAGACATAGAATAAAAAGTTAATAAAAATATTTTTTTTTCAAAAATACAATACTTTATTTAATCCACAATAATAAAGACTATAAAAGAGTTGTATAATAAAAATGATTTTCTTTGTTTTGTCATAAAATACAACATTTACTGTTGATTTAACACAACCTTTTCCTTCTGAATAGAGTATATTAAAAAACATTTGTTCATTGTTAAAGCTTTTTTCATATACTCAGAATCACTTTTATTTTATTTTATTCAACCTTATCTTACTTATGCGTTCTATTTTTTTTCGTGCTTTTATTGCTTTCACTTTCTTAGCTTTTGCTGGTATAGGTACTTCTTGTCAACGTTCGGCGTGTTATGTTAAACCGAAAGCTGCTAAACAAAAGCGTGCACATTATAATAATCAGTATAAATAATTATTATTTTCAAAGTTATTTAAACCCTAAAAAGCAGCAAAATTAATAGTAAATCTATATTTTATAGAAATAGAAATAAAAGTTTTTAGGTATAGGGCAATTCTACACTGTCAGTAGATTTGCCCTATTATTTTACAGATGTATAACTATTTACAAAGGCAAAAAGCAATTTGATATACCTATTTCAAAATCGCTTTTCCATTTTTATCTAAAAATAAATGCTTACTATCTACATTATACATTCGCAGTGCATTATCACTATCTTTTCTACTTTGATTGAGATAAGCTCTACCACTTTTTGAAATAAAATCAAGAGTATCTAAAGACAAAAAAGGCGAAAAAGGAACAGAATCATTTTGAGCTGGATAAATACGATATTCATTCTTTGAAGCATCACGAACTCTTCCAAAATAGACCCAAGTAGGCAAATGAGCAATGTTTTTCAAGACAATTTTTGATGTTTTTTGATTATTATTTTTTGGGTCTTTCTTTTCATTTTTTTCAGTTACTTTTTCCATTTCTAACCAAACAATTGCGCCATTATGACGAAAACGCTTTCTTTGTCCAGAATAGAAGTTTCCCATCGAATAGGCTACAATTCCACTATCTAAAGTCGCATTGCCTTGAGCTTTATACTTTTTCAACGGCTGTAAAACATGTGGATGTCCTCCAATGATGACATCTGCACCAAGTTCAATCGTTTTTTCAGTAATCATCTTTTGATATGAATTTGGCTCTGGCAAATATTCGGCTCCCCAATGGTAATGAATCAAAACAATTTCAGCTCCTTGCTTTCTTGCTTTCTGAATATCTTGTCCTACTTTTACAGTATCAATAAGCTGAAAAAGATGACTTTCAGATTCACGAAGCGTGATATTCGAAAATTGTGTATAAGCTAAAATACTGTATTTAATATCATTTTTTTCAAAGACCTTTATTTCATCTTGTGCTTCCTGTGTGCGATACGAACCCAAAACTCCTGTAAAATTTCGTTTGTCTAGTTCGTCTAAAGTACGCAAAACACCATCTTTTCCTTGGTCGTAAGTATGGTTATTTACCGTTACGATAATGTCAAAACCTGCATCTTTGAGCGCATCAGCATAAGCGTTTGGCGTATTGAATTGAGGATAAGATTTATAATTCTTTCCTTCTCCTGCCAAAACAGTTTCTAAGTTTCCGACCATTACATCAGCAGCCGATAAAAATGGTTTTACACCTTCAAAAACAGGAATAAAATCATAAGTATCATTTCCTTGAAAAACAGCTTTGTATTGTGAGCCATGACACATTAAGTCTCCAGTAAAAGCAAACGTAATTTTATTTGTATCTGGCTTTTCTGTAAAGTCTTTTATATGTTCAAAGTTGGCAATTACCTTTAATGAATCCTTTATTTTATCACTATTCTCTGTATTTGCAGATGCTTCTTGTGCAGGCGAACACGATGAGAGATTTGATAGAATAAAAAATGAGAGTATGCACAGGTATAAATATTTCATAGGGTTTTGTTTTAATACAACAACCGTAAACGAGGACTAAAGCCGTCGTTTAGGGAATAAAAAATCCTTGTTTACGGCTAGAAGCCTAAACGACGGTTAAATTTAATCAAATTCAATAATTAAGTCTTTGACTTTATCATAATCTTGTTCTTGATTATGAAATTTTTGTAGTTCATTTCTACCTCCAAACCATTCCAAAACGTATTCTCTATCTAATTTTGTCTTTTTTTCTGACAAATGACTTTGATAAGATGAATGAGGATAATCTGTAAAATCATCTGTAAAGCCTTGTTTGACTGGATTTTTATGGATATAATCTATCAGCGTAGTCAAGTAAGCGTCGGAAGTTAATTTTTTGCGTTCAAAATCTTCTTCAAAAAGTGAGCTTGTTCGCTTGTAGGCTTTATTAATCGCTTGGGCGTAGCTATTAAAACAATGTGCCAACTGCCTACTAGGACTTAATGTAATATATTTTCCCTTCAGAGAGGGTCTTCCTCTAAGCTGTGTACGCTGCTCTTCTGATTTGATGCGTACTAAAATATGAAAATGATTTCCCAACAAACAATACGCTAATGTATCCATCACAGGAGAAGCATATTTAGCATATCTTTCCAAGAAAAAGGCATAGTTTCTTTGCTCATAAAACAAATTACAACCATCAATACCACGATTATAGATGTGGTACATTTCGCCAGACTCTAAAGGAATTTTATATGCCATAGTTTTTTATTTTAGGTAGAATAAATCCTCGTTTACGGCTAAAAGCCTAAACGACGGTTAGGGAAATGCAATCGTAAACGAGGACTAAAGTCGTAGTTTAGGGAAAATATCTTTAATTAATATTTCCTCCATTCATCCATTCTTCTACCTCTCGTTCTTTTTGCTTCTTGAGTGTATCATATTTTGGAGAAAACTCTTCATAGTATTTTGGCATATTTAATCTCAAAAATTCTTTTGAGCGTTCGGCATAATTATCTAATCCTGCATCTAATGCCTCCAAGGCATAAATTTCATTTGCTTTAGCCGAATAAGGAAAGGTTTCTACAACTTGAAAAGCAACTTTATAGGCTTTGTCTTTCAGGTTATTTCGTTTATAATATACAATTGCTTCTTCCAAAACTTCAAAATCAAAAGGAAGCCCTGCAATAGCTTTTTCCATTGCCTTTCTAGAACGAGCAGTATCTCCTAATTGCTCAGCAAAAAGAGCTGTATAGAATTGTTTTTTAGCTTTTTGATACGCACGAGTAGGTTTTAGATTATCCAAAATAGAAACAGAAGAAAGCAATTTATTATCCTTCCAAAGTAATTCTAAATCGATAAGTTGGAAACGTTCAAGCGTTCTGAATTCTAATTCTTCTGCGCTAAGTTGTGTAGCTGAATTTCGCCAAACTAATGCACTTTGCAAATCTCCTCGTTTTAAATCAAATTCTATTTTATCCAAAACTACTTCTAGTTTCAAGTTTTGATTTGTCATGGTTTGGAGCTTTTCAGCAAATTCTTTTGTACCTTCTTCTCCTATCAAATATGGAATTTGGTAATGGAAATAACGTCTTTTTGCATCTTCATCTAAAGAATCAAAATTTATTTTTTGGTTAGCGTCAGCTTGTAGAGTCAAATACATTTCGTTTGCTGTTGCTTGAAAAGGATGTGTTGCTGTCGTATCCCAACCTCTCCACATTTGAAGAGCTTCTGCTTTGTCTTCTTGATAACGTACTTTTTCAGAAAGTGCAATGGCTTCATACAAGTTATTCAATCCTCTATTCATCAAATAGGCTTTATTAAAATACAAACTTGCTTCATCGTATTGTTTATGTTCTAAAAACCAAAGTCCTAATAAATGTTTGTACTGTGAAGACGAATTTCCATAAGCTGTATCTAAATATTTTAGTGTAATAAAAGCATTATAAACATCACCTAATTTATATTGATTGACAGCCTTTACCAAAAGCATAAAAGGAACATGCTCTTGATTTGCCAAAACTTGCTCTCTATTTTTGATAAGTTCTACAATTGTGCTATCTACTTTTTGATTGGCTTGCTCGTCTGCTACTCGCTGATTGAGCAGTCCATAGTGATAAACATAGAGTAAATCTTCCGTCGTCCAAACTGAATCTTGAACTAGCTTTTCATTAAAATTAATATCTGTATTTGAGTTTAAATTAGTTTCTTTTTTATCTAAATCAAAGAAGCGTTTTTGATATAAAATTTTGTTTGAAAGTGCGCCTGTATTGTCTTGCGTTTTGATACGTAATTCTAAAGAATCTAAGGCAGTATAATTATCTGTTAGTGCATTTAATGTCCACCAGTTTGTTTCCAAAGTAGCTTTTGCTTGCTCAGAATCAGCGTATTTTTTGACTTTCTCTAATTCTCTAGCCAAAGAATCATTATTTTGTAAACCAAAACGTTCAATAGAGCTAAAAATCAAATTATTTTTTAATTGTGGATTTTCTGGAAACTCAGCCGAACCATTCAGAAGTGTGTAGTAAGATTGGTCTGCATTATTTGTTCTGAGCATTAAATCCGAAACTGCTGTATATGTATAAGGTGATGCTGTACGTTCGGATGCAATTCTTAAAAAAGAAAAGGCTTCTTGCCAGTGATATTGACGCAATGCAATTCCTGCCATTCCCCAATATCCTTTATGATTTGTATAAATTTTCTGAAGAGCAGATTTATAATTTATTTTCGCCAGTTGATAGGTATCTTCTACTTTTTTATCTCTCTCTTCAATTTCTTGTAATGTCAGATTGCTTGTAATTCCATTTCCTATTGCATTTTCATCTACTCCCTTTTTATTTAAAGCATCTGCTTCTGACAAGAAAACATCTCCAATTCCATTCAAATAACCTGCTTGTGCTTGATTGTAATGAATAAAATTATGACGATAAAACAGAATTGTTATTACAATTCCAGCCACCAAAGCTGTATAACTCCAATCTACTTTACGAGGTTGCCATAAAAGAGGATAGGCTTGAAGACTTTTTTCTAAAAGCTCACTAAAATTAATAAATATATAAATGAAGAAAGCGAGCGCAAAACCGATATTTGAATAAATAATTATATCTGAAAAAATATCAATTAAAGGGTCATTATTAGTAGAAATGGCATACATAATTGTCGAACAAGCAATCAAAGCCCAGCCGATATACAAAAGCAAGCCTACAGGACGAGCATCAAAAAACTTTTTATAATGTGCTTCTCTTCCTACAGATCCCCAAATGCCTAACACAGTCATAATGACAAAAATCACAAAAGGAGGAATATAAATAATTTCCCAAGTAATACCATGAATACTGAAAAGATAAGAATAAACCATGTGTAGAAAAAATATTCCACTGACGATAGCAAAATGGGTCAAGGTACTATTTGAGCCATCTGCACCACGAGAAACTAGCCAATATAAAGCTCTAGGAATTTCGTGTCCATTAAAAATAATAAACAAAAATGTCAAAATAATAGGAACTACAATACCATAGTTTGCTAGAAAAAACACTGGATTACTGAGTGTGTTGAGTTGAGAATCTACTAAAAAACCCATTCCGATAGCCAAAGCAGAAATAACTAAAAAGCGAACAAGCAAAGAACCTTTCGCAAAAAATTGAAACAAGAAAGTAACCACTCCAAAGCTCAAAAGAACGACAATAAACCAAGTCTTTTCATTTCTAAAATCCATAAGTCCTTGAATACCAGCTAATCCATCAATAGAACAATAACTCAGGAAAATGGCAAAAACAAAAAGCACAATTCCGTACCAATGCACACGCAAATAGGTCGAAGCAGTCAAAATTAAAACCCATGCAAAGGCAACACTAAAAGCAAAAAGATTAGCAGCCGAATAGTTTAGTTGCAAGAAGGAAGTTGAAAAAGTCTTGTTAAGCAAATAACCATCTACTTCTGCAATAAATGGAAAAAAGATATGCTGAAAGCTATCAATTTGAAGAGGAACAGTAGTAAGTTCGCCATTGGAAGTCCATTCGAAGACAGCTTTTTCTCCCAAAATAAAGGCATACAAATAAGCTCCCAAGCCAACAAAAAGCGCAAAAATAGAAAGCGTACACAATATACGCTCTGCTAAAGACCATTTTCTCCAAAAAATTAGGTTTTTCATAGGTTAATTCTGACGTGTTTTTATATCTTTTGTCAAAGGTAAGCCTTTGACCTACGAAGTATTTTATCTTTATAAACGAATATTATTTTATAAATTGTATTACAAATTTAGTCATTTTAATTCTTTAACTTGAATTAATATTAACTTTTCGTCCAGCTCTCAAATTCCTCAGCAGAAAGAGTATTCAATGTTTTTTTCTTCAAAAGTCCTCCCTTTTGTGCTACTCTTACGCCCCATTGTGTGTCTTTTAAGCCTTCCGTCGAATGTGCATCAGGACTAATACAGAGCCACACATTTTTTTGCATCGCATAATCAATCCATTTCCAGTCTAAATCTAAGCGATGAGGATTTGCATTTATTTCTATGGCTACATTATATTCTGCACAAGCATCAATGATTTTTTCGTGGTCTATTGGATAGCCTTCTCTTCTCAAAAGTAGCCTTCCTGTTGGATGTCCTAGTATTTTTGTATAAGGATTTTGAATAGCTTTTAATAATCTTTCAGTTGCTTTTTCTTCGCTCATTCCCAAAACTGAATGCACAGAAGCAATCACAACTTCAAAACCTTTGAGTGTATTTTCGTCATAATCCAAACTTCCATCATTCAAAATATCAGATTCTATTCCTTTGAAGATACGGAAAGGAGCTAGTTTTTTATTTAACTCTTCTATTTCTTTCCATTGTTGTTCTACTCTTTCTTTGTTCAGACCATTTGCATAAAAAGCAGATTGAGAATGGTCAGAAATGACTAAATACGAATGTCCTAATTCTTTGGCAGCGAGAGCCATTTGTTCAATGCTGTTTTGTCCGTCGCTGTATGTTGAGTGATTATGAATTGTTCCCTTCAAGTCTTCTAATTCTAAAATGTCATTTTGTGTATTTTCTTTTATCCATTTCCATTCATGTAAACCATTACGCAAAGGATAAGGAATAGATTTTGAACCTATTTTTTGATAAACTTCTTCTTCTGAATTTGCCTTTTGATACGAAGCCGAAAGTAAAGAACTTTCCAAATGATTCGGGTTATTTGAAGAATAATATAGATGCGAAAGTGAAGACGATTCTCTCAATAGTTTTCCATGAAACTGTTCTTTTTCTGTAATATGAATTTCTAGTTTCAAATCAATTTCATCAAAAGCTCCTTTCCAAAGAAATGGCGAACTCTGTTTTTTATCTTGACTAATTCCATCTAAGTTATTCAAAAATTGAAATAACTCTTTGCTTGTATTTACTTCTTTTAAAGTACTTACAAAAGAAATTGTATCAATAACAGGTTCGTGTCTTGCCACTTGCCCTGCTGCACTTATTTTTTCAATAAAATCTTGATTTTCTAAGTTTTGAAGAATATAATCTGAATATTGAAAAGCAATATTGATGCGCTGTTTTCCTTCTTGTTTTTCTAAAAATTCTATCTGATTAGCAATATTTTCGGCTGTCTTTTTTCCAAACCCTTTTGTTTTTTCTAACGAACCATCTTGAGTAGCCTCATATAAATCTTTTACTGTTTCGATTTCTAATTCTGTCCAAATAACACGAACTTTTTTTGCTCCCATTCCTTTTATATTGAGCATTTCGAAAACTCCTGCTGGTGTTTGTGCTGTCAGTTCGTCTAACTCTTTAAAACTTCCATTTTCTAAAAGAGAAAGTATTTTTTCACTCATATTCTGACTAAAACCTAAAGCAATAAGTTCTTTTTGAGATAATTCGGCAGCGACTTCATTTAGATTTTCCAAACGAGTAGCCGTTCCTGTATAAGAACGAACTTTAAAAGAATTTTCATCGTGAAGTTCTAGTAAAGAACCTGTAAGTTTGAAGGCTTGAGCGAGTTGTTTGTTAGTCATGTTTTGAAAAGGAATAAAAGAGCGAAAATTTGAATTGTCTGACACTTGAAAGTGTCTTGACAATTAGATTTTATCAGAATTAGTTTTAATCTACAAAGGTACTAAAAACTACTCCTTAATTTAAACCCTAAAAGTTTTTAAAAATTAGAAACTACTTCTTCCACTCAAATCTACCAATTTCAAGCTCTTCCCCTTCTTTACCTGCTTCTAATTGAAAAACTATTTCTTTTTGAGTTTGATTTTTAGAGCCATAATTAAAATAAACGGTTACTTTTAATGTAGTCGCACCTGCTATTTTCTGAACTCTGTCATCATAAAAATCTACTTTAATTATATATTCTCCTTCTATCGCTTTTTTCAAAAGATATTCTTCTGCTCCATATCCATCTGTCAAGTCTTCGAAAAGTATGCCTCCATTTTGAGTCAAATCATTTCCATAATAACATCTTTCTCCACTTGGTTCGATTACCCACAAATCAATATCCGTTTCTAGTGTATTCCAATCCAAAACGACTCGTATATCAACAGGCAGATTTTTGAATAAATTCTGCTTTTCCTCTTTGTCTAATTCATCTTTTATAGTTTTATGAATCTTGGACAAGTCTAATTCTTTTCTATGTAAGGCAATCAAGCTATTAAACTCTGTAAGAACAATAGATTTAAAATCATAAAAAGAATCAAAATCCATTACCAAAATTTCATAGAATAAATCCAATGCTTTTTGATAATTACCATTTTTTTGATGTACCAATGCCAAATCTCTTGTCGAATGAGGTTCATCAGGTCGTAGTTCTTTGACCTTTTCAAAAAGAAAAATAGCATTTTCCATTTTGTCTAGTTCACTATATTTATACCCTAACATTTTCAAAAGCTCATAATTTTCCAATTCCAATTCTACAATATTAGACAGAATTTGCAAACCTAGTTCTTGTTCTCCATTTTGAATAAAAAATGTTCCCACACTTAGAAAAAAAGAAGGTGTAGAAGAGTAATTTTTTTTGAGCGAAAGATAGGTTTGAAAACGGTTTTCTTTTGGTGTATTTTTGATAGAATCCATATAACGCTCCTTTGAACTCCATTTTTTCACAACTAACTTAGGTTGTTTTTTCTGTATTTCTAATTCTTTTTGAATAGAATCAGGCAATATATAACCATTTTGAGAAGCCTCTTTTGTAATAATCAAGACTACACCATTTGTACCTTTATCGCCATAATGAGCCTTTGCATGTTCATCTTTTAATATATGTATAGATAGTATTTCATCTGCATTAATCTTAGCGTATTCCTTTTTTTCTGAAATAACTCCATTTATTATATATAAAGGCTCTACATTCATTGTAATAGAAGAATTACCTCTAATTATTACTTGTGAAGAAGTGGTTTGCAGACCTACTGCTTTTCCTTGAATGGCAGAAATAATATAGTCATCATAGCTCAAACTTTCTTTTTTCACTTCAGGCACATAAGAAACCACTACTTCGTCCAAAGTCCTTCTTTCTGTCATGATTACATCTATAGTAGTATGATTATCAACATGAGCCTCCCTAACATCAAAACCTACAAATCTAAAAACAAGTATATCATGTTCATTACATAAAATAGAATATTTACCATCCATATCTGTTGTTACTCCAGTTTCTGTTCCTTTTAGTTGAATAGTAGCTCCTGGCAAAGACTCATTATATTCATCTACAATAGTTCCTGTTACAGTAATTAAACGTTCATCATTTCTAGTTGCAAAACTATAACCACCATTATTACTAGTTTCTGCAATTTGATTGTCAATATCTTCACTAGAATAATAAGGGCGACCTCTTCCATAGTCTTGGTCATCATCTTCTTCCTGTTCCTCATTTTCATCTTCTTCGTCTTCAATTATGGTTCGAATAGTAGCTCCTGTAACCGTTCTATTTGTTGTTCTACGTTTTTCAGCTACTGTATCCTTTTCATTTTCTATCCATTGTTCTATTTTATATTCATAATCAATTATGGCATATCTTATAAGTTGACTTTCTGTACTAGCTATTTTCTCTATTTTTTGAGCTACTAATTTATCATATTGTTCTTTCAATTCGGCAGGAGGAGAAATTTCATATCTGACATAATCATCTATTCTATCCAAAATGATAAGCGAAGTATAAGGTGTAATCAAACTATAATTTTTAGCTACTTCAATAATTTTAGTTTTGTTTTGAGTAGCATCTAATGCCAACTCATCAATTTTTTTATTTGCCCAAATGCGCCTAATAGATTCTGAATTATAATTTTTGGGAATTGTTATCTTTTTAGTTTCTAAAACCTGTTTTCCTATTCCAAAGTGTATTTCTATTTCTGCATCTTTGTTAGAGTTTATTTGTCCAGCTAAAGAAAATGTTTTTCCTTTTTGTAATGTTTGAGGCGTGATTGGATATACTTCTTGTATCGTTTTGTTTTTATATTTTGCTCCTAAAAATTGATAATTTTGAGATAAAAGAGCTTCTAAGGCTTCTTTTTCTGTTTCGTAAGTGAGATTGATATAATTTCCTCCTGTTTTTTGAGCTAAAGAATTTAGAAAAGGAGCATCATTCGTACCACTAGAGACGATAGTATAAATAGTTTGTAGATTATCTTTTTTGAGAGGAAAAGAATTCTTTGAATAAGATAAATTTGAAATTCCATCTGAAAAAAGAAGTATTTCTTCTTGGTCTAATTTAGGAAAATCAATGGCTTTTAAATCTGTTCCTCCATCATAAACTACGTTTTCTACTTGATTGACAATTTTTGTAATTTCTATTTCAAAATTAGATTGATTTATCAAAAAATCATTCTGACTAACTACTCTATTATTGAATAAAATTAGTTTTACTTTCAAATAATTATCTGATTTTTTTGAGCTAATTGTTTCTAAATATTTTTTAAGAAGAGCTATTTCTTTTTCTGTATTTCGTTCTTTACTAGAAGTCGAAACGTCCCACAAAACAGCGATAGAAGAAGGCAAGGCTTTTTCTTTTTGAATGACATTCGGAATTAGATTGATATAAAAATAATCGTTTTTGGCATTTGAATCACTATTTTTCTCTCTAAAAACTTGCTCATTTATTTGTGTTGGAATCTCAAAACTAAAAACTCCTGTTGCCTTAAAATCTTTTTCCTTTGCTTCCACAATAAATGCATTTTTCCATTCTTTAAAAGAAAAATTAGAAAGTTCATTTTGCCTAATTGTTGGTTTTTCTTTTTGATTAATGACTTCTACTTTCAAGTCAAACCCTTTTACTTTTCCATATTTCAAATTCATTTGATACAAAGGTGCTTTGCTGTCTTGTAGTTCTTCTTCATATCCTATCAAAATTATTTTTCGTCCTTTTGCAGGAATAGGATATACCCTCGCTTTATAATTATTTCCAACTGTCATTTCTAACAAAGCTGGGTCAATTTCTTGTCTGACAACTCCCTCAAAAGCTCGTCTTCCTAATTCTTTTTCTACTACTACGCCTTCTCTAAGTTTTCCATTCAAATCCATTGCAAATCTAAAAACACGCTGATTATCGGCAAGTGGAAAATTTAATTCTCCTTCCAAAATTCTATCATTTGGATTGTAAAAAGTAAGTTTTGTTACTGTTGTAGCTCTATTTCCTATAATTTCTACTTGAATAGAAACGTTTTCTAAATAAATAAACGCACTATCATTTTTGATTTTTAGAATCGATAAATCGCCCAAATCATTTGATTGTTGAGAAAAGACAGAAGTTAAAGCACAAAAGTAAAGACAGGCAAAAAAAATAATGTTGCGTAAATAGTACTTCATCATAATAAATTGGGTTAGTGAGAAAGTGTAAACAAATCTTAAAAAAACCTTTACGATGAGTTTTATAAGAAACGTTGCAAAGCTGGTTTTATACTTTATTAAATACTGTCAATATTTGACCTAAAACAAAGATAAATCACATTGGCAAGATTTTTTCCTTATATTTTTTGATAATTTTGTAGATTTAAAGATTGGATTAAAATTGATTCAAAATTCATCCTTATACCAAAAATCACCTCATTTACTTTATATATAGAATTTTATGAAAACTCGTTTTACAGCTACTCATATTTTTTCAGTTTTGCTTTCTGCTTTAGGATTAGCAATTCTGATTTTGGGAAGTGGTTTTTTTCCTGCTTCTTTGGATAATGAATATACTACTTTAGAAACCACAAAAGTATATTCGAACAATTACACTTTTTTATTACCTTCTCACCTGCTCAAAACGAAGGAAGATACAGCAGGAATGGTCTTTGTAAAAGGTAGTATTTTTAATATGGGAAGTACAGTTTTTGAAAATGAAATGCCTATTCATGAAGTTGATTTAGATGATTTTTATATTGGAAGATATGAGGTAACAGTAAAACAATATAGAGAATTTTGTGATGCCACAGGAAGAGATATGCCAAAAGAACCAATGTGGGGATGGAATGATACACACCCAGTAGTAGGCGTAACCTGGGATGATGCTAGTCAGTATGCAGAATGGGCAGGCAAAAGATTACCAACAGAATCAGAATGGGAATATGCAGCACGAGGAGGATTAAAAACTCAACATTATACCTATGCAGGCGCAAATTACGCAGAAGTGGTTGGGTGGTACGAAGGAAACTCTGTAGAAATGGTACAACCTGTTGGATTAAAAAGACCTAACGAACTAGGAACATATGATATGTCTGGAAACGTTTGGGAATGGTGTTCTGACCATTATGGACGCTATCGCCAAGGACGTGAAAAAAATCCTAAAGGAGTTCCTCAAGGTCTGAATCGTTGCATCAGAGGAGGAAGTTGGTTTGGAAATAAAGGAAATCTACGTACAGCAAATCGTTATTACAATCCTCAAGGTTTTGGCAGTAACTTGATTGGTTTTAGAGTAGCAATGGATAAATAATTCAGTTATCAGTGTGAAACTACATTTCTCTGATTTTTAGTATAAATGATACTGTTTTTTTAGTGAGAAAAATTCGTAATTAGCGTCGCTGCTTTGGCAGGTCGTAATTCGTAATTACTTACTGGTAATTGATTTGATTTCCCAATGAGATGCGTCTTCGAAAATTCCCCTTTTGGATTGTTCGAAGGCTTTCCTTGCTTCTCCATAATTTTGGGTTCTTTTATAAAGTAATCCTAAAAGAAAATAATATTTAGAACGTGTTTCATTATCTAGTTTTGGGAAGTTTTTGAGTGCTGTTTGTATAATTACTATTCCTTCTTTTTCTCTATTAGTTTTATAGTTAGCTATTGATTCTAAAAAATAAACTTCATGTCTATTAGGTTCTAAACGCAAAGATGAATCAGCTACTTTTATAGCTTCGTTATAGCGTTTTTCATACACAAATAGACGAGTGAGGTCATAATAATAAGCTGCATCATGAGAAAGTTCTTTAGACAATTCTATCTTTTTCTTGATATGATAAATTGCATCTGATTTATCTGTGTTTTGGTCTTCTACTTTATTCAAAAAAATCTGTGCAGAAGAATAATCAGGCTTTATTGTGAGAGCGGTTCTAAGATAGCGCATACTTCTATCAAAGTCATACATAAAAAAATAAGCATAACCCAAATTATAATAATATTGAGGAGCTGTATTTTCTAATTCAGTTTTGAGTTTTTCATCTTTTATTCTAGCATAATAGGTCGTCATTCCATCAAAATCCTGTAAACGAAAAGCACAGCTAGTATAAATAAAAGCAGCTTTTTGAATAGGATAACCATTCGAATTAGTCTTTTCTAAAATAGATTTTGTAAGTTCTTGAGCATCTTCATATTCTGAATTTTGATAGAGAATATTTGCTAATGAAAGTGCAACAGGAGGAGGAATATTATCTGTATTTTCAGATTCAAAATACTCATCGGCATACTTTATAGTTTCTTCATCGAATTTTTCAGCTTCATCAGAAAGAATAATAATCCTGCCCAAAATTGTATTTTTTTCTTGTTCTTTGGAAGCAGGAACATGAGAGAGAGCCATTTCATAATAAGAAAAAGCTTGTGAAATAGAATCTACTTTTTCATACAAAAATCCCAGTCTATAATTTGCTTCAAAATTAGTTTTATCTATTTTGACAGCTTCTTTATAAAGTTCAACAGCTTTAGGAATATTTTTGAGTTGTTCCAAATAAAGTCCTGTATAATAAAGCAACTCCGTATTCTTAGAATCAGCATTTAACTCTGTTTTGAGAAGATTTAATCCATCTTGAGGATTTCCCTTTTGAGCCATTTCAACGGCTTTGGTATAAACTTCTGGTTGAGCCTTAGCAAAACCAAAAATAAAAAGTATGAATAGAAAGCTACAATTTGTAACTATTATTTTAAAAATTGAAGTGTTTTTTTTCATACTTTTTAGAGCTTAGAAATAATTACGACCTGCTAAAGCAGTGAAGCTAATTAAAAATTACGAATCTAATTGATTTATAAATGGTTTAATTGATTTCTGTTCCTTCATAGATTCAAATGTATTTTTCTGTAAAGGTAATTCTGAAGTTAATTTATCACTCACCACTTATATTATAACTTACTACTAAATGAGATTATTTAATTTCGAAATTTAACATTTTTTTCTCTCTTATAAAACCTTCCAATTTATCACCAATATTTATTTTACCTACTCCTGCTGGTGTTCCTGTAAAAATAATATCGCCAATTTTGAGAGTAAAGAACTTAGAAATATACGCTATTATTTCATCAAAGTTCCAAATCATTAACTCATTATTTCCCTTTTGGCGTGTTTCTCCATTTACGTCCAAATGAAAATCAATTGAATTTATATCTCTAATATCTGAAAGTTCTAGCCATTCTGAAACAGGTGCAGAACCATTAAAGCCTTTTGCAATATCCCAAGGAAGTCCTTTTTCTTTAGCTTTGGATTGCAAATCTCTTGCTGTAAAGTCTATTCCTAAGCCAATTTTGTCATAATAAGAAGCTGCAAATTTTTCTTCAATGTGTTTTCCCTCTTTACAAATTCTCAAAAGTAATTCTACTTCGTGATGAATATCGTTGCTAAAATCGGGATGATAAAACGCATCATTATTTTTAAGAATAGCTGTATCTGGTTTTAAGAAAATGACTGGTTCTGTTGGGCGTTCGTTTTTGAGTTCGGCGATATGGTCTGCATAATTTCTGCCGATGCAAAGTATTTTCATGTATTTTTTATTTTGAAGATGAGAGGCTATATTTTAGAAATTGGGTACTATATTTAGTCTTACAAAAATACGAAATCAAATTTGTTTATTTAAATGATACTTTGAAAAGCATTGTCTACTCTTGTAAAAATTTTACAAATAATTAAATCATTAAATTAAAATTTGTATTTTAGATTAATTTACCAAAACATATAACTTAAAAATCACTTTTTCACAAACACTTATATATATTTTTATGGGAGATTTGAATGTACGAATAGCAGATAATCAGCTTGACCTCAATGAATTTACACGATACTTACTCAAAGATATTCAAGCTCTTGATTTGATGCTCAAAAAAGACTGCTTCGATAACGAACAAATGCACATTGGAGCAGAACAAGAAATTTGTCTGGTAGATGACCACGGAAAACCCTCTGCCACTTGTTTAGAAGTTTTGGAAGAACTAAATCATGATAGTTTTACAACCGAATTGGCTCGTTTTAATGTAGAATGTAACCTAGAACCTCAACCTTTCAAGGGTAATTGTTTTTCAAAATTGGAAGCCGAAACAATCAGTTTACTAAAGGCTTTAGAAAAAGTTACTAAAAAACAGGATATTGATTATATCTTGACAGGAATATTACCAACAATACGAAAATTTGACCTCACTACTGACAATATTACTCCATTAGATAGGTATTATGCCCTCATGAATTCTCTCAAAAAATTGCGAGGAAAGGAAACTTACGAATTAAAAATTGAAGGAATTGATGAACTAAATACTTTACACGATACAGCGTTAGTAGAGGCTTGTAACACCAGTTTTCAAGTTCATTTGCAGATAAAGCCTGAAGAGTTTGTATCGAAATATAATGTCGCTATGGCTATTTCTGCGCCTATTTTGGCAGCAGCTTGCAACTCTCCAATGCTTTTTAATAAACGTCTTTGGAGTGAAACCAGAATTGCACTTTTTCGTCAGTCGGTCGATACTCGTATTTCATCAGAACATTTGCGTGAACGCAGTCCTCGTGTGATGTTTGGCAATAAATGGCTCAAAGGTTCAATTTTAGATTTGTACCGTGAAGACATTATGCGTTTTAGAGTTTTACTTACAACTGATATTGATGAAGACGCTTTAAAGATGGTTCAAGAAGGAAAAACACCAAAGTTGCGTGCCTTGAATGTTCATAATTCGACGGTATATCGTTGGAATCGTCCTTGTTATGGTGTAAGTCCGAATGGAAAACCTCATTTGAGAATTGAAAACCGTATTCTGCCAGCAGGTCCAACTGTGGTAGATGAAGTCGCAAATGCAGCTCTTTGGATTGGCACTATGAATGCTTTTGAGGATACCTATAAAGATGTAACTGAAATAATGGATTTTGATGATGCTCGTGCAAATTTTATGAATGTGGCTCGTCATGGATTACGAGTAGATGTAAAGTGGGTAAATGGCAAAAAAATGAGTGTTAAGAATTTACTCTTGAACGAGATAATTCCGATGGCAAGAAAAGGACTACAAAAAGCAAATGTCGATCAAACAGACATTGATAAATACATCGGAATAGTTGAGGCTCGTGTAAAATCCGAACAAACAGGCTCTAGTTGGATGTTACAATCCTATTCTAAACTGATAAAACAGACCACAAAAGAGGAAGTAATGACAGCTATTACGGTAGCCATTGCAGCCAAACAAAAAAGTAATCAACCCATTCATACATGGAAATTAGCAACCATTGAAGATATTTCAGATTGGCAACCTTCTGATTTGTTAGTAGAAGAGTTTATGGATACAGACCTTTTTACAGTTACAGAAGATGATGTTCCCGAATTTGCAGCCGATATTATGGACTGGCAACGCATTCGTTATTTACCTGTTGAATGTCGTGATGGTGTTTTGGGTGGTTTGGTTTCTTCTCGTCTTTTGCTGCGTCATTTCAACTCTCAACAAAGAGATATAAAAAATAATATAACAACAGTCAAAGATTTGATGATAACTAATGTACATACTGTTTCGCCAGAAGCCAATATTCATGAAGCCATGGATTTGATGCGAAAACACAAAGTGGGTTGTTTGCCAGTTGTGGCAAATAAAAATCTAGTTGGAATAATTACAGAAGCTAATTTCTTAAATATTACAGCTAGTCTTTTGAAACGAATTGCAGAACGAAGAAGAAAACGCAGAGAACAAAATGAAAAAAATGAAAAGCTAAAAAACTCTTCACAACCTCAAAATATAAAAGATAGAGAAATAAAAATAGAAGGCATAGATTTACTTACCAATGTTTTGGCTGGAGAGGAGGAAGAATAAAGTTTTTTGATTTTTAATTATTATGTACTAAAAAACCGTTTACCTAACTTTTTTGAAGTTTTGGTAAACGGTTTTATGATATAAATACTTTAATTAAAAATTAATAGCCAAAGTAGGAGTAATTGCTACATGGCTAATAGCAGGAGCAGTAATAATAAAATATACTTGACTACGTAAACCTATTGACACATGTTCGTATAGTTCATATTGATAAGATAGACGAGCAAATGAGCCTAATTCATTGAGTTTATTTCGTTTTAAAGTTCTTTGTTCTAATATCAAAATTCCATTTGCAGCATCAAAAGTATAATATTGATCTACTAATCTTTCTAATAGAATTCCTGAACCTAACCAAAACTCATGTCTTCCTTTATTCAACAAATTACGTTCATAACTTAATTCATAAAGTCTGGTAGTCCATTGAAAAGGCATTTTATATTCATCAATAATTATTGCTGCATTCTGACTTAAAAAAATATCATCTTCTAAATAATAAATGTGTTTTCTACGACTATATGAAAAACGAAAACGATGTTTTTCATCCTTTGTGAGTGAAACTCCTGCTCCAACTTGATAACCTAATGGATTATAAGGAACATATCCATAAGTTTGTTCAGGCACTTGTTTTACAAAATCCAATGCCTTAACTCCTCCAATTCCTATATCTGCACTCCATTTATTTTGAGAATAACTAAGACAAGAAACAAAAACAAAAATATTAAAAAATAACAAAAAAATTTTTTTGTTCATATTAATAATTATTTATTAAATTTTAAATATATAAACTACTCTACTAAAAAATAAAGTAGCTTATAAAATTATTTTATATGAAATTATTTAGTATAAGGTAAAGTATAGACCCACCAAGAACTACCACCACAATCAAAAGGTGTCCAATAATTTAAGCCTGTTGTAGGCAAAAATCTTTTATCTTTGAAATTAGGGTATGCACTACAAGGAGAAGTTGATTTTGGTATATTAGTTTCTAAAAAAGCTCTACGAGTAAGCTTTAACTGTCTAACAATAGGATCTTTCGTTTCTACTACAACACTATAACCTATATTAGCTTCTATTTCTATTCCTGTTAGTTTTTTAATAGTAGTTTTTAAAGCTCCTGAAATTGTTTTAGTTGCTTTTTTATCGTCCTCCCAAACAGCATAAACTTGCTCTAAATTTGCTTCATTCCAATCATAATCCCAATAACCAAAGACATCTTTAACTTTCTTATCTTTAATTTCTTTTCTTGTAAACTTAATAGGTCGTATATCTCCTTCTACACTATTTATTTGACTTCCTTCATATTTCAAATATCCGTTTATACGTCCCATATAAATTTCTGAACCACCAGAATTAATAGTACCAATTAGAGGATCTAGTTGAACCGTCAATATAGCTTGGCTAGTGGAAACTTGCATTACAGCTTCTGTTCGCTCTACATAATTAGTAGAGTTTTTAATAGTAGATATTGCTGATTTATAAGTCATAGCTTTATCTCTAGCTTCATTCATTCCAATGATTAGAGTCAAATTATTTATTACATAATCTTCGTCTACTCTTACTTTTTCTACTTTTCCATCATAATAGCGAAGTCCAGAAGCTACATCGGCTGCTTCTACTTGAACTAAAACAATAGTTACACCTGTTTGATCTAATGTTGATTTTATATCTTTATCCAAATGATCTTCAGAATAAGGAAGATAAAAGGTAACATCTCCATTTATTTTTTCAGATAATTTCAAATTACCCGAAGTTTCCTCAAAAAATTTCTTAAACTGACCATCATATTTGTTCTCTTTTATAAAAGGTTCATAAGCATATAACTCAGAATGGTTATCTAATAAATCTCCTAAAAACACCATTTCATCTAAATAATATTTAGACTTAATAGCTGCAAGAATTTCATAAAGGAAAGAATAATCTTTACTTTCCATTAAAGGAGAAATAATGCTTCCCACACTGCGAATATCTTTAAAATTATTTTCGTTTTCTTGATCAAATTTATTATCGGATTCAAATTTTTGTAGTGATAACTCTTGATTATCAACTTGTATTTCTTCTAACTTGTCAGTTACATTATCACACGCACTTAAAATACAAACCAATGATAAAAACGCAAGAGTTTTCAGTGATTTACTATTGAATTGAATTGAATTGAATTACAAAAACTAAGTTTAAGCTTCATTTTTTTATTTTAAAAAAAAGGGTTTTGTTTATAAAAAGCACAAAAAGAATAACTAGCTAGATTTCTTGATGCAAATGTACGCTAAAGAATCATTCCCTTCCAAATTAACATTTTTGATATTTTGACACCTTGTTACATAAAAGCACTTAAAAAAAACTTTTTTAATAAAAAAGTATAATTAAATATAAAAAAGTCCTATAAATATTTATTTAGTTCGTTTTTGGTAGAGAAAAATTATTTTTAGTAGTGTATGATTTTATGAATGATTATATTTTTCTAACACAACTAATTTTCAAAAAAAAATAACCTACCTAAAAACCCCCACTAATCGATAATAATCCATCATCGTAATACGGAAAGTTTCTCGTTCTTTTTCAGTATTCAAAATTGGTATTTCATCAGGTAACATATAAAACTCATGTTTGTCTAAAAGACTGTTGTAAATACGTGTTGCAAATTCGTATTGCGTATCGACGTGTCCTGCAATATAAAAAAGTGTACCTTGTGCCTTTGTTTTGGGGTTTTTCCATCTAATTTTGAATGTGTCATTTTTATTTTTATCAAAATAATCTTCAATATATTTATTTGGGTCTGTGATGATATAGGCTTTGTCTTTATCCCACAAATAAACAATCGTCATATTCAAAACAGGAGCTAAAGTATCTTTATTAGCATCTTCGTGTACATAAATTTCCCGCTTTAGTTTGGGTTCATCTTTTTTGTTATAATCCAAACTTCGCATATTTTTAAAAAATAAAACTGAATTTTGAGTAGTAGAATTTTTTGGTTCAGTCGGAGAAACTCGTTTTTCTTTATCAGGATTACAAGAAAAAAAGAAAGTTGAGAGAAAAAGAATCAGAAAAACATATAAAATAGACTTCATAGAGTAGATAGAATGGATTAGTTTTTAAAATTCAACTTTTTGTTTCCAAAATGGTTTTATGTAGTGTAAATTTTGGTGGTTGTAAAAGAACAAAAAAATTAATTTGAGATTAATTTCAAAAAAATTCTTCAAATAAAATCAAAATATCGACCTTTGTAAAAATACACAAACTATTGAAAAATAATATGAGATTGTGAGAATGTAGAGGGAATAATGTGGAGAGATTTCTCGTTTATTAAATAGCTATCTATCCATGCCAAAACTAAAATCAACAAAAAAAACGAATATAAGTAAGGGAAAGAAAAATAATGTCGTACTTTTGCAACCCTTTTCGTTTCACAGTTTGTTGTTACACTATTCATTTACTTTTTAAAGACCAAAAAGTCTAATTAAAATCTGATAAACGTTTTTTAAACAAATACAGGGCTGTTTTTTGCGCCCTTTTATATAAATATCAAAATCATTTTCTATGTCAAATACACCATCTAAAGAACTTTTACACGAACCTTTACTTGCAGAAAATCCAAATCGTTTTGTCCTCTTTCCTATCAAACACGACGATATTTGGCAAATGTACAAACAAGCTGAGGCAAGTTTCTGGACTGCTGAAGAAATAGATCTTTCCAATGACATGAAAGATTGGGAAAATATGAGCGACAACGAACGTCATTTTGTAAAACATGTCCTTGCATTTTTTGCAGCTTCTGACGGAATTGTAAATGAAAACTTAGTAGTTAATTTTATGAAGGAAGTACAGCTTCCAGAAGCTCGTTGTTTTTATGGCTTCCAAGTAATGATGGAAAATATCCATGCAGAAACCTATTCACTTCTTATTGATACCTATATAAAAGGCACAAAAGAAAAAGATTATTTATTCAATGCACTAGAAAACTTAGACTGTGTTGCTAAAAAAGGAGACTGGGCATTGAAATGGATTGAAAGTGATAATTTTGCTGAGCGTTTGGTTGCTTTTGCTGCTGTTGAGGGTATCTTTTTTAGTGGTTCTTTCTGCTCTATTTTTTGGCTCAAAAAGCGTGGCTTAATGCCTGGCTTGAGTTTTTCGAATGAGCTTATTTCTCGTGATGAAGGTTTGCACTGTGATTTTGCGTGTCTGCTTTACAATAATTACATTGAAAATAAACTTCCAAAAGAACGTATCATCGAAATTATTACAGATGCTGTAAAAATTGAACAAGAGTTTGTAACAGATGCCATTCCTGTAAGTTTAATCGGAATGAATGCTGATTTGATGAATCAGTATATTGAATTTGTAGCAGATAGATTATTAGGCGAACTAAATTGTGAAAAACAATATGGCAGCCATAACCCATTTCCTTTTATGGAAATGATTAGTTTGCAAGGAAAGACAAATTTCTTTGAAAAACGTGTTGCAGAATATCAAAAAGCAGGCGTCATGAACTCAAATGATGATTCTCCTAAGTTTTCTTTAGATGAAGATTTTTAATATCTTTTAGTTCTCTAAAAACAGATAAAAATAAAATACACGTATGAAAAAAGCCTTTCAAAAAATAAATTTTGAAAGGCTTTTTGTTT
Organism: Bernardetia sp.; assembly: GCA_020630575.1. Lineage (GTDB taxonomy): Bacteria > Bacteroidota > Bacteroidia > Cytophagales > Bernardetiaceae > Bernardetia. Next base: position 76,991 of record JAHDBD010000001.1, on the reverse strand, counting down.
TATATAAATTCAGAATTATCCTACTGTTTCAGTAGTTTCTTCATCTTTTTCTAAGGCTTCTAAACGCATACGGTTTATTTGTGCTTCAGTACGAGTAGACTGTACATTCTCATCAGCTAATGAATTTTCAAGTTTGTTATATGTGTTCTCATCATAAACAATAAGATCTTCATATTTACGCAAACCTGTACCTGCAGGAATAAGGTGTCCTACAATTACATTTTCTTTCAAGCCCATCAAATCATCAGATTTACCACGTATAGAGGCTTCACTCAATACTTTCGTAGTCTCTTGGAAAGAGGCTGCTGACATGAAACTCTTCGTACCCAAAGATGCCTGTGTAATACCACGTAATGTAGGTTTAGAAACTGCTGGCTGTGCTTCACGCACTTTAGCAACTTTCATATCTCTACGGCGCAGACTAGAATTTTCATCTCTAAGTTCACGAGCTGTCAGAATCATTCCTACTTTAAGTTTGGTAGATTCTCCTACATCAGTAACGATTTTCTTGTCCATAAATGAATCATTTTCTGCACGAACTTCAAATTTATCTACAATTTGGTTCGGTAAGAAATACGTATCACCTGGATCGATAATCTCTACTTTTTGCATCATTTGACGAACGATTACCTCAATATGCTTATCATTGATTTTTACACCTTGTAAGCGATATACATCTTGGATTTCATTAGTCAAATACTCCTGAACAGCCGTAGGTCCTTTAATAGCCAAAATATCTGCTGGAGTGATTGCACCATCTGAAAGTGGCATACCTGCTTTTACAAAGTCATTTTCCTGCACAAGAATGTGCTTAGAAAGCTGAACCATGTATTTTTTGATAATACCATCTTTTTTAGATTCTACAAAAATCTCTCTGTTACCACGCTTGATTCCACCATAACTTACAATACCATCAATTTCTGATACTACTGCTGGGTTAGAAGGATTACGTGCTTCAAAAAGTTCGGTTACACGTGGAAGACCACCTGTAATATCTCTACTCTTAGAAACTGAACGAGGAATTTTTACCAAAATCTGACCAGCTCTAACTTGCTGACCTTCTTCAATAGAAAGATAAGCACCAGCAGGAACGTTACTACTTGCTCCTTCTCCTTTTGCATTTACAACAGTAAGAGTTGGATTTCGTGTTTTGTCTCTACTTTCAATAATTACTTTCTGACGGTAACCAGTTTGCTCATCTGACTCTTCTTTATAAGTAATACCTTCTTCAATACCTTCAAATTGAACTGTTCCATCTTGTTGAGAAAGGATAACAGCATTAAAAGGATCAAAGCTATATAAAGCATCGTCTTTTTTGACTAATTGTCCATCTTTTACAGTCAAGAATGAACCGTAAGGAACATTGATAGAAGCTAAAGTTTTAGAAGGATTATCAACATCGATGATACGAAGTTCACCAGTACGTGACATAACTACTTTTGCTTTCTTGCCATCTTCATCAAGTGTATCTATTGTTTTTATTTCTTCTAAAACAACTTTACCTTCTTTTTTCGCCTTAATAACTGGTTCTGCTGCAATGTTAGAAGCAGTACCACCTACGTGGAAAGTACGAAGAGTAAGCTGTGTACCAGGTTCTCCAATAGATTGTGCAGCAATTACACCAACTGATTCTCCCTGCTGTACTAATTTTCCAGAAGCAAGATTTCGTCCGTAACACTTAGCACAAACACCAATGCGAGTTTCACAAGTAAGTACAGAGCGTATTTCTACAGCTTCTACACCTGCTTCTTCAGCACGCTTAGCAGAAACTTCATCTATAAGTTCGCCAGATTCAATAAGAATTTGTTCTTCATTTTCAGGATGGAAAACATCATGCAATGATATTCTACCCAAAATACGGTCAGAAATTGATTCGATAATCTCTTCTTGTTCTTTGAGAGCTGTTACTGTCAATCCACGTAAAGTTCCACAATCAGTTTCGTTTACAATAATATCTTGAGCAACATCTACCAAACGACGAGTAAGGTAACCAGCATCGGCAGTCTTAAGGGCTGTATCTGCAAGACCTTTACGAGCACCGTGAGTAGAGATAAAGTATTCCAAAACGTCTAGTCCTTCTTTAAAGTTAGAAAGAATAGGGTTTTCAATGATTTCCCCTACCGAACCTTGTAAGTTCTTTTGAGGTTTCGCCATCAGACCACGCATACCACCTAACTGACGGATTTGCTCACGAGAACCACGTGCGCCTGAGTGCATCATCATGTAGATAGAGTTGAATCCTTGTTCGTCAGTTTCTAACTGCAACATCAATTCATCTGTAATTCTACGGTTTACTTTTGTCCAGATATCAATTACTTGATTGTAACGTTCGTTATCAGTAATCAGACCCATGTAGTAGTTTTGCGTAATTGCTGCTACTTCATCTTTAGCTTCTGCTACTAAACGCTCTTTATTTTCTGGAACTGGAATATTATTGATACCAATAGAAAGACCACCTCGGTAAGCTTGATCAAAACCTAAGAATTTAATCTCATCTAAGAATTCGGCAGTACGAGCCATACCGACTTGCTTAACAATTTTAGAGATTACTTTTTGAAGTGTTTTCTTACTTAATAATTCATCAATATAGCCAGATTCTTCAGGAACACATTTGTTAAATAAAACACGTCCTGCTACTGTTTCGATAGTTTTATATTCTAACTCTCCTGTATCCTCATTCAATACTTTTGTACGAACGAAAATATAGGCATGTTTAGATATAGCTTTATGATTGAGAGCCATTACAACTTCCTCTTCTGAGTAAAAGCGCATGCCTTCTCCTTCAATTTTCAATTCTGGAATACTTCTTCTTCCTTTTGTCAAGAAATATAGACCCAAAACCATATCCTGTGAAGGTACAGTAATCGGACTACCACTTGCAGGAGAAAGAATATTATGAGAAGCAAGCATTAGTAGAGAGGCTTCCAAAACAGCTTCTTGTCCCAAAGGAACGTGAACAGCCATTTGGTCACCGTCAAAATCGGCGTTAAATGCTGTACAAACTAACGGGTGCAACTGAATTGCTTTTCCTTCAATAAGTTTTGGTTGGAATGCTTGAATACCCAAACGGTGCAATGTAGGAGCACGGTTGAGGAGAACTGGATGTCCTTTCAATACATTTTCCAAAATATCCCAAATAACTGGGTCTTTTCTATCAACAATTTTCTTAGCTGATTTTACTGTCTTTACAATACCACGCTCAATAAGTTTGCGAATTACAAACGGCTTAAATAGCTCGGCAGCCATATTTTTAGGAAGACCACACTCATGAAGTTTGAGTTCTGGACCTACCACGATTACCGAACGACCCGAGTAATCAACACGCTTACCCAAAAGGTTTTGACGGAAACGTCCTTGTTTACCTTTGAGCATATCTGAAAGTGATTTTAATGCACGGTTTCCATCACCACGAACAGCGTTTACTTTACGAGAGTTATCGAAAAGAGAATCAACAGCTTCTTGAAGCATACGTTTTTCATTACGTAAAATTACTTCAGGAGCTTTTATATCTATCAATCTTTTCAGACGATTGTTACGAATAATAACACGACGATACAAGTCATTCAAATCCGAAGTTGCGAAACGTCCACCATCAAGTGGAACTAAAGGACGCAATTCAGGTGGAATAACAGGTACCATTTTGATAACCATCCAAGATGGCTCATTCGGAACATTTCTAGACTTGGCATCACGGAATGCTTCCACTACACGCAAACGCTTCAAGGCTTCAGCCTTACGTTGTTGTGAAGTTTCGTTCATTGCAGCAGCACGCAAATCATACGAAAGTTGATCTAAATCTAAACGGATTGGGTCAAGAAGCATAACAATTGCTTCTGCTCCCATTCTTGCGATGAATTTTGTTGGATCGCTATCATCTTTTTGCTGATTTTCACGAGGTAATTTGTCCATAATGTCCAAATATTCGTCTTCAGTCAAGAAGTCTAAACGTTGTAATCCTTCATCTTCTAATGGACCAGGTTGTACTACAGCATAACGCTCATAGTAAATAATTTGATCTAATTTTTTAGTTGGTAGACCGAGCAAGTAACCTATTTTATTAGGCAATGAACGGAAATACCAGATATGCGCCACAGGAACAACAAGTTGAATGTGTCCCATGCGCTCACGACGGACTTTCTTTTCCGTTACTTCTACGCCACAACGGTCGCAGATAATTCCTTTATAGCGAATTCGCTTGTACTTTCCACAATGACACTCCCAATCTTTAACAGGTCCGAAGATACGCTCACAGAAAAGACCTCCCATTTCGGGTTTGTAGGTACGATAATTAATCGTTTCTGGTTGAGTAACTTCTCCGAACGAACTATTAAGAATAGATTCTGGAGATGCCAAGCTGATAGTAATTCGCTTGAAATCGTTTTTTAACTTTCTGTTCTTTTGGAACGACATGGGCGATGCAGGTTTGGATTTGGAGTAACAATCAACAAAGGTAGGAAAATAATTTGAAAAATCCTTTTTTTATAAGAAATATTTTTGTAGTTAGGATGATTTTTGGATTCCTTGAGAAGAATTTAGTTTTTTTTAGAAAATCAATTCTACTTATTGCTTTCTAATTGGAAATAAGAGGGTTAGCTTTGAACTGAAAGATATGGAAAAAATAAAAGCAAACATATTAGATTTGAAACTAAATACATAATTTGGTGGTGTTGTAAAAAGTATGATAAGTTATGGAAGCTCAATCATAGAAATAATGAATTATTAATTGTATGTAAATGATGAATGAATACAAGAACACGGATTGTTTTTTTATTAGAATCTACTTCTTCCTATCATTGAAATTACGTAGTAATCTTTATTGTGTAAATTTGCATATAATTTTAAACCAAATTAGTAGAAAATGATACAAAAAAATGCTTTTACATTTTCATTGATTTTTATCTCTAGTTTATTGCTCTTGTCTTCTTGTATTAAGAAAGGTGCAGATAGAAAAAAGGAATTGAATGAAATTCTAACTATTGTTCGTGAGTTCAAACATACTAGATTTATACAAAGTGAGGAGTTAAACAAATATACAGGTAGATATAATGTTGGTTATGACTCCCTTTGGCTTCACCCTTTTAATAGAAATGCATCTTGCTTTAGTTGCAAAGAAAAAGAACTCAACAAAATAATTTCAGAAGTAGAAGGTGTTGATAATATTTCCTCTAAGCTTTATTTGACAGAGTTTGTAAAAATGGTTTATTATGAAAAAGAAGAGAATTATTTGAGAGTTATTTTTTATAAATTTCCATTTCTTGAAAAAAACACAAAAGGAGTAGAGTGGAAAGATGGAAAGTGGAGAGAGTACATGGTTGAAAATGGTGAAGTAGTCTATCAAGAATAAACCTTAATAATCAAAATTTATCCCACCCAAATATTCCAAAACATAACCATTTCACAAAAGATATTTAGAATGGACAAAAAACTATTTCGTTTTTTGTTCGTAAATTTGCAAAATATTATTCTCACTTCAGATTTTATTTGGTTTTACTTCTAACTTCTGAAATCTAAAATCTAACTTTATTATTATGGCAGTTATAGACATAGACGACTCAAACGTAAAAGAAAATTTGAACCAAAACGAAAAAGTAATTGTAAAATATTATGCAGGTTGGTGTGGTTCGTGCAGACTTATTAAACCTAAGTACAAACGTCTTTCTAACGATGAGCGTTTTGAAGGAATTACTTTTTTGGATACTGATGCAGAACACAATCCAGAAGCTAGAGGTTTAGCAGGAGTTCAGAGCCTTCCTTATTTTGCTATTTTCAAAAATGGAGAATTGGTAGAAGGTCTTTCTACAAGCAAAGAAGAAAATATAATTGAGCTTTTAGAGAAATTGTAATAATTTGTATAATTATGAATATTACAAAAAATTTAGAAAAAGCTAATGCAACTCTTCCTTCTGTTTCAACTCCTGGGGGAACTTATGTATCTGTAAATGTAAGGGCAAACATTGCCTACATTGCTATTCAATTTCCAATCTTAGATGGAGAGTATAAGTTTCAAGGTAGATTAGGAGATGAAATTTCCACACAAGAAGGATATGAAGCAATGAAATTATGTGCTTTAAATGTTTTAGCTCAAATCAATTCCAAAATAGGTTTTGAAAATATTATAGGTCTAAATCATATAGATGCTTACTTTCAATCCAATCAAACATGGGATGATTCTCCGAAAGTTGTAAATGGAGCTTCTGATTTATTTTTAGAAATATTAGAAGATAAAGGCATTCATTCAAGAGCTATTTTTGGAGTTCATAAATTACCTAGAAATTTCTCTGTTGGATTAACAGCTACTTTTACTATCAAATAAAATTATTGAACTAATATTATGAAATTACCAGTTATAAAACAATTAGTCGAAAATCACTCATTAGAAGAACTCAAAAAAGCTGAAGCTGCAATGGAAGAAGGCGAAACGCCAGCCTTTGAAGTAAAAGGGGAAGATGAAGGCGAACAATTTACACACGTAATTGCAGCCGTTTGGGTAAAAGAAAAAATGGAAAAAGAGGGCGTTGATGCTCGTTCTGCTATGCGTGAATATACGCAGAAAGTTAGAAATTCAATAAGTTAAATTACGAATTTTCAATTACAAATTACGAATTGAAATGCAAAAATAAACCTAGTGTATTTATATATAAAAACAAAAACTGATTGAGTATTCATTATTTTACTCTCGTAATTCGTAATTGATATGAAAAAAGACAACATTATTCAGAAAAAGAGCTTTGATTTTGCTATCCGAATAGTGAATGCTTACAAGTTTTTAATTTCTAAACAAGAATATGTTTTGTCAAAGCAATTATTACGTAGTGGAACTTCAATAGGTGCAAACATAGAAGAAGCTATAGGTGGATATTCTAGAACAGATTTTGGTTTTAAATTATCCATTGCATACAAGGAAGCTAGAGAGACACTTTATTGGGTAAACTCTTAGAAGCAACTGACTATCTTTCAGAAGAAATGAGTAAAAGCCTGATTCAAGATGCAGAAGAAATCTGTAAAATAATTGGCAAAATACAAACTTCTCTAAAGAGAAACCAGTAATAAATAAAACAGCGAAGCTAGTCAAGCTATAGAATTTTGTAATTCATAATTGACAATTCGTAATTAAATTAAGTTTTTAACGGACTTTGAATCCGTTTCAAAAAACAATACTATGAATATAACTACAAAAAATCCAGAAAACCCTAATTCTAAAGGAAGGGTTTTGGTCGCCATGAGTGGTGGAATTGATAGTTCGTTGGCAGCCGTTTTGTTGCACGAACAAGGTTATGAAGTCATCGGAATGACGATGAAAACGTGGGATTATGCTGCTTCGGGTGGCAATATGAAAAAAGAAACAGGCTGTTGTAGCTTAGATTCTATCAATGATGCACGTTCTATTTCGGTTGATTTGGGATTCCCTCATTATATTTTGGACATTCGTTCCGAATTTGGCGATTACGTCATCGATTATTTTACAGAGGAATATATGGAAGGCAGAACGCCAAACCCATGTGTACTTTGCAATACGCATATCAAATGGGACGCACTTTTAAGACGTGCCGATAATTTGGGTTGTCAGTATATTGCGACTGGTCATTATGCTAATATTAGAGAAGAAAACGGACGTTTTGTAGTTTCGAAAGGTGTCGATACCAAAAAAGACCAATCGTATGTTTTGTGGGGCGTTTCGCAAGAAAGTTTGAGTAGAACAATGCTTCCTTTGGGCAATCTTACCAAAGCACAAATTCGTCAAATGGCATTGGATAGAGGTTTTGATGAGCTTGTCAAAAAATCAGAATCGTATGAAATCTGTTTTATTCCAGATAATGATTACCGTAGTTTCTTAAAAAGAAGAGTTCCTAATTTGGAGGAAACAGTCGGACAAGGAAATTTTGTCATGACAACTGGAGAAGTAGTCGGACAACATGAAGGTTATCCATTTTATACTGTCGGACAACGCAAAGGATTAGGAATTGCACTCGGCGAACCTGCTTATGTAGTAGAAATTAAAAAAGATACCAACGAGGTTATTTTAGGTTTCAAAGATGATTTGTATAGAGATGGAATGATTGTCAAAAAATTAAACCTTCAAAAATATGCAAATATTGAAGGCGATTTACTGACCACTACAAAGGTTCGTGTACACCACGCAGGCGCACCAGCAACCATCACACAAAGCGAAGACGGTCAAGAACTTACTGTTCTTTTTCATGAGCCTGTTGATGCCATTGCCCCTGGACAATCTGCCGTTTTTTATGATGGCGATGATGTCATTGGTGGAGGTTGGATAGTTTCTTCCTTCCAACAAATTGGAAACGAACGAATAGAGAAAAATTTGTTTCCTACAGAGGTTTATAAGCCTAAGGTGGTTTAAATATATAATTCAAAATTGTCAGACCACTTGATAAAAAAATATTGAGTGGTTTTTTTCTTGGGTAAAGATTTTGTAATTTTGCAAATTAATTTATATTTTGCTCACAAAAATAGCCTTTCAATGAATAAAAAATTAACAGCTATCAATTTATTTTCAGGTTGTGGTGGTTTTTCGTATGGATTTCAACAAGCAGGTTTCCATATTTTGTTAGGTGTCGATAATACAGAAATAGCATTAAAAACATTTAAACACAATCACCACAATTCTAACACTCTACTTTTAGATAATTCTATTAATTAAAACATTTTTATGTATTTTGTCAGTTATTTTACCTAATTTGGAATAAAAATTTTAGCTCATATAAATTCTGAAATGAGAAGAAACTGGACGAGAGATGAATTACTTTTGGCATTCAATCTTTATTGTAAAATTCCCTTTGGCAAATACAATCAAAAAACTTTAGAGGTAATAAATTTGTCTAAAATTATTAATAGAACCCCAAGTTCTGTTGCTTTTAAATTAGTCAATTTTGCTAGTCTAGACCCCTATCATCAAAATAGAGGGGTAAAAGGTATGAAGAATGGGAGTAAACTTGACAAACAGGTGTATGATGAGTTTACAAATAATTGGGACAATTTGATTTATGAAAGTGAATCTTTATTAGCAGAGAAACTAGGAAAAAACATTTTAGGAGAGTCATTACTAATTACTCCCTCAGAATTATTAGAAGATAAAATTGGAAGGGAGGCTTTTCGTAAAGTCAAAGTAAGAATTAATCAATCTTTTTTCAGAAAAGTTATTCTATCAATTTATACAAATAAATGTGCAGTATCAAATATTAATATTCCAGAATTACTTATTGCCAGTCATATTATTCCGTGGTCTGTTGATAAAAAAGAAAGATTAAATCCTTCTAATGGAATATGTTTATCTCCTTTATATGATAAAGCATTTGACAGAGGTTTAATGACTATAAGTGAGGATTTTAGAATTAAATTTTCTTCAAAACTCTCTAGTATAGCAGATAAAAACTCATATGAAGTATTATTCAAATCATTTGAAAATAAACAACTAAATCTACCTGAAAAATTCTATCCCAAACAAGAATTTATCAGTTATCATCGTGATAATATTTTTAAACCTTAAATTCTAATTCTTCAAACACAAAGTAATTTTCTAGTTCATCTTCATTAAACTCTTCAAATCCATTTTTTATAAGAAAAATCTTGGCTTCTTTTATACTAAAAAATGTCATGATATTTCCTTCTGAATCTAATAACCATTCTTTGCCGTTTATTGTAATACCTTCTACTGCTCTTCCAATTTGTACCATTGTTCGTTTAAATTAAAATCTTAAAATAATAATGATGTAAAAGTTTAACATAAAAAATCTCAATCTTGTTTAGAAAAAGACTTAGATAGAGTTATCGAAAATACAATATTCTTATTATGACATTATTGGGCAGAAATGGAGAAGTACAGAATGCAGCAGGTCTAAACTGGGGACAAAACCCTAATAACCATACTACCCTTAATGATGCATATGTTGCAATCAGAACTTCACATATTAGAGATTATCCTAATTTATTTCCACCTAAACAAATAAATCCTTTGACAAGTGATAGTAGAGGTAGAATACAAAGACATAATGATTCTATTGAAATAATATGGGATGACGGAATTACAATGGAAGGATTATTTGAAGGAAGTCAAACCATTAATGACCTCGTTTATCCTAAACAAATAAGTTCATTTCCATATAAAGCTCAATTAGGAGAATATATCAGATATACACTTAATGTTCCTTCAGGTCAGCCTGTTCGCAAACATCATTTAGAAAGTTATGGTAAAACTGATATTAAAGTGTCTTTAATTACAGAAGGTGTATATAAATTTGATTTTTCAGTATAAATACAAACTTATTTATAAAAAAACGAACAGTTCACACAAAAGCGAACAGTTCGTAATTTTTAATTCGTAATTCGTAATTGTACCTTCTTACTCCCTAAGCAAAGAGACCCAGCCTTTCAAAATCAAAACTTCATCAGTTGGATTCAAGCGATTGAAAGTAACTTTGATTTGATAAAAATACATTCCAGAAGGCATTGCTGTTCCGTTGTTGTTTTCTCCATTCCAATCAATAAAGACATTATTATCTTCTTCACTAGAAGTTTCAAAAACAAGCTGTTCCCAACGGCTATAAATTTTGGTTTCTACATTTTTGACAAAAGCAGGACAATCTAAGGCTCTAAAAGTGTCGTTTATTCCGTCGCCATTTGGTGTAAATACATTTGGTAGCGCATAATTCGGACAGTTATCATTACAAACTTGATTGCTAAATGTACTCTCATTTCCAGACGCATCAAGAGCCGTAACGACATAACAACCTGCCACAGAACGAACTTGTTCATGCGTGAAAGTCGTGTCAGTAGTATTAACTAAAAACTGCAACGAATCATTAATTTGAGCTTTAAAATATAAATTATAACTACTTATTTCCAAATCGCAATCAGGCGAATAATCATTTTGCCATCTCAAATTATTTCTAAAAAGAGAATCACTACAATAAATTGGGTCTTTGAAATTAATTGTTTCACAAATCAAAGAATCCAAAAATAACGTTGTAGGCGAACAAGGAGGTGTTTCATCTAGTGGAATAATACATATCTTTTGAGATTTATTCAGAAGTGGTTCTGGTAATCCTTCTTTGTTGTAACTTCCTTGCGTAGTAACAAAATAACAGTACTCTGTTTTGTCTTCTAATCCTGTATCAGTATAAGAAAACGAACCATTAAAGACATTTATGCTATCCAAGAGAACAAAATCAGTTCCATCAGCATCTGTTTGACGATAAATATAATGTTGTGGAAAACGTGAATCTGTGTTGTTCCAAGGCACTTCTGCACTCCAATTTAAAGTCGCTGCATTTACTCTAGGTGTTGCATTCAAGCGAACTGAACTCGCTACAGCCGAAGAATCTACCAAATTATTATTTGAATAAAAATAAACTCTATAATTATAAACTTTTTCTTCTGTATTCAGATTTGTATCTACAAAGGTTGTATCATCCTCAGCAAAACGATCTCCTAACTGTGTATAGTTTTGCGTTCCTGTAAAACCATCTGCACGGAAAAGCTCGTAGGTATAAGGTCTTGGAAATTCCGTTTCTATAAGGTCTAAAGGTTTTGTCCATTCTACTTTCGTTTCTCCATTTTGTGTATCTGTTTCTTCTACACTTACTTTTGTAATATAAGGTGCATTGGTTGGAATGATTACACAGACTTCATCAGAAACATAACTTTCTCCTCCCGCTGGATTTGGGAATTTTGCAAAAATACGGTAACAATAGGTTTTTCCTCGTTCTAATCCTTCTCCATTATTATCATCTAAAAAGAATCTGTCTCCTATTTCATTTGTTCCAATTTGTGTATAACCTGTATAAGCTGGTAACCCTGTTTCGCATGTATCAGGATTAAAATCAAACGAACCTGTTCTTCGCCAAATTGTCATTTCGCTTGCATTGGGACACTGATAAGAAAACCAATTCAATGAAATACTATTATCAACTGTATTCACTTCTGCAATCAATGTATCAGGTTTTGGTCCCACGACTCGGATTTGCCATGTTTTTAAATCTACTAGTTTATTACTACTCGGACTAGGCTGATCTTCTGCTTTAAAGGTAACGGCATAGGGTTGCAAACGCACATCTTCACATACTGTTTGCCAATCAAAAATAGCTTTTTCTTCTCCATTTGGAGGCTGAATATTCAAAATATTAAAATCAGCATAATTTCTTGGTGGTACAGATTGTAATACATTTGCTTCTCTAAATAATGCACTATATCCAAAAAGTTTTACAAAATCATTATCAGGATCTTTTCCTGTAATAGTATCTCTCAAAAAAGCTCCTGCCGTAACACATGTATCTCTAGGAATTTCTAAAATCGGACGCTTATTTGGATTATCTCTTACAATAATTTGCATATCACGGTTTACTTGTCCAATCAAAACACCTTCTCGCCATTCTTGAACAATAAAAGCAACATTAAATTGTCCTGTTCGCCCAGGAGTATTCCAAATTAAATCTCCTGTAATTGGATCAAGAGTTGCTGTAGCTATTCCTCCATCTTCACTTTCGCCTCCAAAAGCAGGGTCATCTAAAAGTCTGAAACCTTCAACAGGAGTATTTACAGCACGTTTAGGAGTAACAAAAATATAAGCCAAACTATCTCCATCAGCATCATACGCACCTGGATTATGAATAAACTTTTCACCAACACGAGCAAAATCAATTGGTGGAACAAGTAAAACAGGTGAGCGATTCAGACCCAAAAAAGGATTTATCAAAAATGTAGATTGGATATGAAAAGCTGTATTAACAGAATTTGGAATATTGACTATATTATCATTTCTGTTTCGAATAGCCACACCCACATTATATTCTCCAGCTCCAGGAAAAGTATAAGTAGTGGTATATGTATTACGAGTAGTTGCATTTCCAATACTAACTCCTGAAAGGCGAGTTACCATACGGGTTTCGCCAGTTCCAAAATTAAATTCAATTTCTGCATCTGGCTGTACTCCTCCATCATCAGTATAAATGATAGCTGTAATTCGATAATTAAGACTAATATCAGAAATACGTTCGGCTGTCAAATCTCCTGCTCTTACGTGAGTAGCGTAGGCATTTTGAGTAAGAAAAGATAAAAATAAAAAATAGAAAAAAACGCTATAAATCAATTTAGCAGACATAAAAAAATTTGATTTAATAGGTTTTATATTTTTAAAAAAATAGAAAAAATCCTTATTCATTGGTTTATATTTATTTTATCGAAGTAATATCGAAATAACTGTATTTTTAAAGGAGGGTTTTATAAGTCTCCAATTAATTTATTAGAAGGGAATTTTATGTTAAATATAATTTCTGATTTATAATTGCACTTTTCAGAAGGTAAATATAAAGATAAGGCAGTCAATTGCAAATACAAAATTTTGTGTTGCATTAAAATAGCATTACTTACTCTAGCAAAATTATATCTAAATTCTTCACACAACTTTGATTATAAAATCATAAATGAAAAATTTATTACTGTTATTCTGAAAGAATTATATTATTTTTGAAAAATGAATACTTCAAATACACCTTCTACTCGCTCTATTCCAAAAATTGATTCTTCCAAAGGTACTCGTTATGCCATTTCGGACATACACGGTTGCGTTCAAACATTTAAAGCTCTCATCAAGAAAATAAATCTTTCTACCGATGACCAACTTTTTTTGTTGGGAGATTATATCAATAAAGGACCTGATAGCAAAGGTGTTTTAGATTATATTATAGAACTTCAAAAAACGTATTCTGTTTTCTGCTTGCGAGGAAACCATGAAGAACTTCTCATTAGAGCGCACCAACGAGCAGGAGGCGATAAATCTATTCGTTTAGTACCTGTTTTGCATCGTGGCAGGGGATTGGTAGATGAAAATCGCCGTATTTTACCTGAATATTTACCTTTCTTAGAAAGTTTATGTTATTATTTTGAATTAGAAGACTATTATTTAGTTCATGCAGGTTTTGATTTTGAAGCTCCAGACCCTTTTTCTGAAGTTGAAAAAATGCTTTGGTTGCGTCATTTTGAAGTTGATACAAGTATAGTAGGAGAAAAAAGAATTATTCACGGACATGTTCCAGAGTATTTACAGTTTATTCAAGAAGAGATTGATTATGGCTGTCCTTCTATTTGTATCGATAATGGCTGTGTATATAAAACACGCAGAAAAGCAGGTTTGGGGCAGCTTTTAGCCCTGAATTTGGATAGTTTAGAAATAATTTTACAAGAAAATATAGAAACAGAACGCTCTTCTTCAAGAAGTCATTTTTTGTAAAAGCCTATCAAATATATTGTAAATGATTGTGTAGGATGAATCAAATCAAGGTAATAATGTAATAATATCAATTACTATTTATCTATATTTTTATTTCCTCGTTCTAGCATCCTAACTCCTGTTTCCTAATAGGCTGCTCTCCTCAAACGGTCATTGATTGCTCTTCCTAATTCTTTTTCAGGTAGAAGTTCTGCTAATATAATTTTGATATTGAGTTTGTCTAATTCTCTCATATAAGAAAAAAGATGTTGAGCTGCTTCTGAAAAACTTCCTTCTTCTGATAAAGTGAATTGATTTTCGGTAGGAATTTGATTGTATTTTTTAGTAAATGACAAAATTCCTACTTCATTCATAGCTAGTTCTTTACTTGTTTCATATTCTTTCAACATTTTCTCAATATTTCCCAAACGCATTTTTATTTTTGGTGCATAATGACTCAAAAGCATTCCAGAAGAAGCTACTTTTGTGAGTTCTTCTTTTTCATTTTTGTCTTGAATAGAATGAGGATTTGAGTTTGAATGTTCTTTCACAATCAGTTTTCCCACTACTTTCTCTAGTTCTTCTATTGCTATTCCTCCTTTTCTAAAAACTGTCAATTTTCCATTTTCTTCTCCTACAATAGTAGATTCTACACCTATTTTACAGCTTCCTCCATCTAAAATATAGTTTACTTTTTCGTCTAATTGCTCAAAAACATGATTTGCAGTTGTAGGACTAATATATCCAAACGGATTTGCACTTGGTGCAGCTAGTGGAAAATCAAGACTTTTGAGAAGTTCTAAAGTAAGCTCATGGTTTGGAATACGAACAGCAACGTGTGGGAGTCCACTCGTTACAAGATCTGGAATAATTGCTTTTCTAGGTAAAAGAAGCGTCAAAGCACCTGCCCAAAAATGTTTTCCTAGTTCTTCTGCCCAGCTTGGAAAATCGGTTGTCCAGCTTTTAATTTTATCAATACTGTCTGTATGGACAATTAGAGGGTCAAAAGTAGGACGATTTTTGGCTTCAAAAATTTTGGCAACAGCCTTTATATCAAAAGCATTGGCTGCCAAACCATAAACTGTTTCAGTAGGAATAGCAACTAAATTTCCTTTTTCTAAATTTTCTTTTGCAATTTTTATATTGCTTCCAATAATTGATTTTTGATTCAAAATGTAATCTAGTTTTTTCTTTAAAATGAATGAAAGATTATGTATTAATAGTGAGGATATGTGTCGTGAACTTCATAACATTACCACTTATATTTTTTATAGAACTCTTTCTTTACTATCACAGGATGTGACAAATGTGGACTAGTCAAATCTTGATAAACAACCAAACTGTCGTTTTCTTTTTCTAGTACCCATGTTTTTTGAGGAGGTTTGTTCCATAGTAGATTTACACCCTTCATAGCATTACAACTAAATGAAGTATTCTTATTAATACTTAAATTATCTACAAATTCCTTATCATTAATTTTTTTGACTAAAAAGTCTGTATTTAATATATGTTGAAAATAATAGACATCTAAAGAATCATATCTATTTCCTTCAAGAGTAGTCAGTAAAATTTCTTTATCATCATTATAAAATAATATTGAATCACTTTTCAAAATAATGTAATCTATGAATTCATTTTCTACCATGATTGTTTCATTATTCTCCCCTATATATTCATTATTCTGTATAGTAAATAGGGTGTCATTTCTAACTTCATAAGGATACCCTGACGGCTCTATTCCACCTCCAAAAATACTTACATAATTGCTATCTATTGTTATTGAAGTGATATCTGTATAACACTCACAAGGCAATTCGTTTTCCAAGCATTTTAAATAATTTGGATTGATATAGTTTTTGTAAATGCTTTTTTGAGTAATTTTTTCAGTTGAATTTTCTAATGAACATCCGAAAATTAAGATACTCAATAGTACATAAAATAGTGTGTAAACTTTCATTTGTATTTTATTTTAAACCCTAAGAGTCTTCAAAGATTCTTAGGGTTTGTATTTTATTTTCCTTCCAAATAATCTCTCAAATACTCAAATTCTGCTGTCAAATCTTTGTCTTTAGTAAGATTTGCTCTAGCAATTCGGTTTCCATCTGTAAAATTATGCTCTTTCAAATAAGAAGGATTATCTTCAAATAATAAATACGGCAAAACTTGGTCTATCAGCTCTCTACCAAAATCTCTTGAAGCATCTCTAGGAAGTTCACAAGGCAAGTTATCAACTGCCATAACTGTTATATTTTTTTCATCAGAAAATGGTTTTTCTTCACTTTCTGTTTCTACATTATAATCATAAAATGGCTCTGCAATTGTAGAAGGACGGCTTGTAGAAGGAATAGAACCCTCAATATCACAAGTAATATCTGCTATTACTTTGATTTTAAAATTATTTTGCTTCATTTCTTCTTTAGTAAACAAAACAGGCGATTTTGGATTCCAATAAGCAGCAGCAATTAGTAAATCCGTCTTTTGAGTAAAGTCTGAAAAATGACTATTGTAGTCTGTGGCATTATTATAAAAATCTTTCAAGTCAAAATCTTTATTTTCTTTAGACTTTCCTTTTTTGAAATGATAGTCTTTTGAACGAAGTCTTGTAAAAACAGCTTCATCAAATTTTTTATTCAAATAATCTTCTGGACTGACTTCTTTTATTTTCATTCCCTCCAAAACTTCTACCGAGCCTTTTGCAACTCTTCCACCTCCAGTAACAGCAATTTTGATAGTTGGAAGTTTTACTTTTTCAAACTCACTCCACATTTCGTCCATATCAAAACAGGCATTGGCAGGCTTCAAATCAAACAAATCAAAACGCTTTCCATACGTTAGGATTCCATTATATGCTCCTACAATTCCTGCATAACGACCAAAAGCAATCACTCTTTGTCCTGCTGCATTTGTCAGAACTTCATAATCTATAAGACGAATATTTTTTTCTATAATTTTTTCTAATAAATCTCTATTATACAGCTGTTTTTTGATGGTATGAGAGAAAAACAAATAGGTTTTGCCTTCAATAAGTTGAGGTTTGGGAACTTCTTTTACACCTAAAAGAATACTCGCTTCATTTATATCTTCTGTAACTCTACAACCTGCTTTTTCGTACTCTTCATCTGAAAAACAACGAATAGGACTAGGCTGAACTAATATTTCGAAATCTTTATCAGTAATTATATATTTATCTAAAACTTCTTTGCATTGAGTAGGAGTAAGAGCGACACGACGGTCTGGTGGCGTTTTGCCTTCACGAATAAGAGCTATTTTTTGCATAAAAAGGAACTGCGTTTGTGTGTGTTAAATTCAATTTTGATGCAAATTACAAAAAAATATTCCTTCTTTTACTCCTCTGTTTACTCATCGTCTAAAGTTTGTAAAAAAGCAATTACATCTTTGATTTCTTGTTCTGATAAATTCAATGATTCGGTTGGCAAAGTTTGATATTCCAAATCAATTCCAATTCCTGCACCTCCACCACGATTATAAAAATCCATTACTTCTTCTAAAGTAGTATAAACTCCGTTGTGCATATAGGGAGCTGTTTTTGAAATGTTTCGAAGTGTTGGAGTTTTGAAAAAATGCTTTCTTTCTTCCGTTTTGAAAATGGTATATCTTCCAAAATCAGCATCAATTTTGGCGTTGATAGTATCGTTTTTTGAAGGAACACCAATAAGTTCAATTTCAGATTCTCTAAATGAAGGTGGAACAGTTCCATTAAAAAGAGGCGCAAAATGACAGGTCGCACAAGCAGCTTTTCCCATAAAAAGATTGAATCCATTTATTTCGTTTTGAGTCAAAGAATTTTCCGTTCTATTCATATTTCTGTCTAATTTAGAAGAAAAAGGCGAAAGACTACGGATATAATCTGCCATTGCTGTTCTGATATTTTGTTCTGTCAAACTATCTGAATAAAGTTTTGAAAACTGCTGAACATATTCTGAATTCTCTTTAACAGCTTTCAATAAAATTTCTGCATTTGTATGAAACTCTGTTTCATTATTGATAACTGATACAATTTGTCCTTCCAAACTTCCAGCTCTATTATCATAAAAAAAACCTTTTTGCAAGGCTGCATACATAAGCGTCGGACTATTTCTTTTTTGTCCTTCAGGAATTTTCTTTCCATCTGTAAATGCTCGGTTTTGCTGATGACAAGTCGCACAACTCATTTTTTTATTGCTAGAAAGATTTACATCATTGAAAAGCTGTTTTCCCAAAACGATTTTATCTTTCGAAATTTGTCCTAATTTTTGGTCAGAAAAGAAATTTAGATTAAAAGTAGAATCTGAAAAAAGTGAAGTTGCATCGTTTTGAATGGAAAGTTCTAAAGGAAAATCTATTTTCCAGTCTTTTACTGTCTTGTTCCAAAGCTGAATTTGTGCTTCTGTATGATTTTTTATGAATGAATATCTATCAAAATTTTCAAAATTAGTTTTGTCATCTTCCGTTAGAAACTGCTTACTTTTTTGCAATGATTTTTTCCATTCTTGATAAATTTCTTTGTTCTCAAAATTAGCTTCGAAAAAAGATAAATAATTTTGTAGCTCTTGATAAACAATTTTATTGTCATCAAGAGAAATTCCTGAAGGCGAATCAAAACCTGTAATTCCTGTCAGAGCAACTCTAAAAATAGCATCTCTAAAAAGCCACAAAAAATGATATTTTTTATAAACAGAAAGATTCGTATTCCTTTCAATTAATCGAAGACGTTGAAGTGTTTTATCAGCGTTTTTTTGAATTTTTTTGACGATTTCTTTTTCTATGTTTTCATTTGAATTGATTTCTAAAAATAATAATTCTTCCAACACTTGAAAACCAAAAGGCTCATTAATTTTGATATTGGTAGCATCTTCCTCTTCTACTTTTAAAAGATTTGGAGAGATAAGTGTTTTGTAATTATTTGCATCTACAAAAGACAAAATCGGTTCTATTTTCTTAAAACTATTTCTAGCTTCTCTATAATGTTCTTGACTTTTCTGGATATGAATTTTATTATAAGCTATGTCTTTATCAATAAAATTGAGAGCTGTTTTGGTCGCTTCTAAATTATTGATACAGTTTTCTATATTCGATAAATAAATCGCTTCTATTTCTTTGAATGGATTTTTAGTTTCTTTAGAAATGTTTTTTTCTATTTCTTTTTGTGAATTATTGCAAGAAACGATAATTAGTAAAATAGAAACTAAAGTAAGGAGAGAAATGGAGAGTTTCATTTGAGGTAATTAAAAAATCCTCGTTGACGGTTCGGATCTCAACGACGGTTAGTATTTTAGTAATATAAATTTCAAAAACCCTAAGAAAAAATTGAGTAGTTCAATAGTTTCTTAGGGCTGTTTTTTTATTAAAAATAAGAAATATTAATCATCAATAAAGAATGTATTTATATAATGATATGGACCACAAGAACGTCCATCATAACTTCCGTAGACAGTTTCATTTACATATTGGATAAAAATTTCAGCATTACCTCTACTGATGTGCATATTGTGATGCCCATCATTAAAAGTAAACTCTCTTTGAAAGTTATTAGGGTTATTTTCATAAGTAATTTCTATAACCACTAAAGGATAGTCTTCCCTATAAGGATCATAACTGAGAGGATCATTACCATTTGCAAAGGCATTCCAATAAATTGGTACTACACTAGCTGACCCATTTGTTGTCACATTAATCTCAGAAAGATACTCAGGACGACATTCTGTTCCCATTATCTTGTCTGTCTTATGATTTTTTTCTTGTTGAGCTATACTTTTTTCCAATTTAATACTACTTTCTAAACTTGTCATTTCTTCATCTGAAGAACAAGATAAAAGTATTGAGCTAGAAAAAATAAGCAAAAATATTTTTTTCATTGTTTTATTATTTTATTGAAAATTATCTTTCTAAACCATTTATAATAAATAGCATACTTCCCTCTTTTCTACTATCAGCTACATTTGATACAGCATTTGGGTCAGTAAATGGAGTTCCATCAGCTCTTTCCCAACCGTGATTTTGCGTAATGACAATAAATGTTTCATCAATTCCGACTACATCAGAAATATCAATCATTCCTGTAATTTCCCAAAACTTATTTGTGCCATAACCTTGTGATATTGCTTTGGTTTGATCACACTCTAACACATTTTTAAGAACACCTGTATTCAAATTATATTGGTATAAGCGTGCATAGTGTTCTTTATCTGGGGTACTAGCATCTGATACACCATTTGGATCTTCTTGAATGTAAGCGTAGTTTTCAGTAACTAAGATGTTATCTGGGCTATGAAATGCTTTCGCTTTTCCGTCTAATTTGTCGCCATCCAAAACACAAGTAATTTTTCCTGCTTTCGTAGGGTCTTCTGGATTCATTTCTAGTTTATAAACACGTCCATAAAAAGACCCTTTTCCTTCTAAACCATCTTTTTTACGACCTGTAACACAAAAATAAACTTCTCTATTGTTGTTTGCAGAACCTCTTCTCCAGTCAATATCTTCTACTCTTGAAAATCCCATTGTACCTTTTTGTTTGGCTTCTGCATCAAGTAAATCAATATTTGTTTCATTGAGTTCTACAAATTCCATATCATACGAAGTTCCTTCTTCCATATCCATTTCATAATTGATACCTGCTGAAGTTACTTTCATGCCATAAAGTTTTCCACCTTCTAAATCTCCTCTATCTCCAACATACATTCCCAACTGTCCAGAAGGAATTGCATCATCAGCGTGGTCATCACCAATAAAAACAACTGTTTTGTCAGAATATGCGTCTTTTCCAATCGGAACAGCATTTTCTGTTGACCATTGTCCCATTGCTGTCAATAAATTAGAAGACGAAGCTGAGGTAGCACTTTTGAAAGGATCAACAGAAAAAACTCCTTTAGAAGAACCATCCCACTCACCACCTGAAAGATATAAAGGACCAAAGCCGTGTTCTTGAGGAGTAATAAGAGTTCCCGAACATTGTGCTGTTCCACCTGTAGCTTGAGCATTCAAGATATATTCACCTTTTATAGGTTTGAATGTTTTGTCAAGTGTAATTCTTGCAATAGAATAATCTGCTTCAATGTTATTGATGAGTGTAAAAGTTCCATCAGCATTTTTCAATAACCCAGCACCATCAGCCATTGAACCATAAACGAAGTTAGGAGATTCACTTAATTTGTCCTCTGAAGTAAGCAAAGGCATCACTTTTACACCTGAAAATTCAGGAGAGAGTTTTAAAAATGAAGGTGTGATAGAATGTGCTGCCAATTCTACATCTGTAGTGATTACCTCAGGTGTATCATTATCGTCATCTTTACAAGCTGTTGTTAGGTTTAAACCTACAAAAGCAAGGGTTAATAAAGTAAATTTTGAAGTTTTCATTTTGATAATATTGAAATAGTAAATTTTTGAATGAGCATTTAGTGTTTTTTTTGATGCTGCAAACTTACTACTCGTGCCTTACCTACTGATTAACTCCTTACTAATAAATTGCACTTTTTTGATATACTTTGTTTGGTTTTACTTAACAAAAAATTTATCCTTTACATAAAAAGAATTCATTAAAATCGGGTTCTTCGCTGATTTCTAGCTTAATATCTCCTACTTGGATAAGTTCTAAGATTGCCAAAAAGTTAAAAACGACCAAAACACGGTTTCCACTTTCTTTCAAGACTTCTAAAAAATTTACTCGTTCATTATTCAAAACCTTCTGAATCAAATAGGCTCTTTGATTATTTACGCTATATGGATAAGGTTTTATATTACTCAGTTTTGGCTGTGAAAGCTCATGCAATTCCATTACATTTTGAAAGGCTTTCAATAATTTATACAAGTCTACATCTTCCAAATCTACATCTTCTGGACGTACTTTTGAAAGTGTCTTGAGTTCTGAAATAATATTTCCTCTTGTTTCTCTAGCCAAAGAATCATCTTCCAGGTTAGAAAGCTGCTGAATAACAGGACGATAACGCTTATATTCTAAAAGCTGCTGGATAAGTTCTTTTCTTGGGTCAATAATATTTCCCTCTTCATCAACCTGCTCACGAGGAAGTAACATTTTTGCTTTTATTTGCATGAGCGTTGCAGCCACTACGATAAACTCACTAGCAAGTTCGATATTCATCTTTTCTAGCGCACGAATGTACTCCAAAAAATCAGTCGTTACTTTGGTAATCGGAATATCATAAATATCTAATTCGTCCCTCTCAATAAAGAAAAGTAACAAATCAAAAGCTCCTTCAAAAACGGGTATTTTTATTTCGTACATGGATGCAAAGTTAGAAGTATGAAGTTAGATTTTAGAAGTCATTTGATAGGTATAATAAAAAAATGAGTCTAATTGAATTTCTGTTATGTAGATTTTATTTCATAATATCGATTAATTGCCTTATTAATTACTAATAATAGATCATTTCCATGGTATTGAATTGTGCCTTCTATAGATTTTACCCTACTAATTACAACTGTAATTTTATCTTTTTCTCTCGCTCCATCAAGTTTAACTAGAACAATATTACTCTCTTCTTTTATTTTTTCTAATTGCTCAAAGGCTTCTTCTAGGTTATATTTCATTGTTTTTTAGTTAAAAAAAGTAATTAAATTTATGACTTCTTCCTACTCTCAATAAATAACTTTTCTCGTTCTCATTCTGCTTTAGCAAAAATAACTTTGTCAGTAGTTTTTTGGTAATCCAAAATAACTCTAACAATGGTTCAAAAACGCAATATAAATTATTAAGCAAGATTCAATTACAATTTAGAAAAAACTCAAAAGAGAATAGAATCAGAATTTATCTAATTTCTACTCTCTCTTTTTCAATCTTTAAAGAAATATTAAAATTCCAAATCATCTTCATCGAATTCTAATTTTTCGTCGCATTCAAAACAAAAGAGTTCGATTGCACTGTCATCTTCTACCAACATCGATTCTTGAAAAATAAGTTTTCCATCTTCTGCTGAAAATAAATCAAAATGATTGGGTTTGGTTACAAACTCGTTGCTACCACAAGATTCACAAATATATTTTTCTGTTGCCATACTTTTAAATAAACTGGTTTTTTAGTTCTTTTTCCAAACGCTAAAGCGTATGGTGCATTTTTGCACATTAAAAATGTATGCTACATATCGCTACATTTTTTTTTCAAATTTACACACAAAAAAGCGTATTGTACCAAAATACAATACGCTTTTTTTATAAAAATCTGTGTTATGTAATTTTTTAATTTTCAATAACAAGTTTGCGTTCGATAATCTGATTTCCAAATCTAATTTTGAGTGTATAAATTCCATTTTTCAAGAAATCAGTTTTATAATTGATTATTTGTTTTCCTGCTTCGTACTCTTCTTTTACAACTTCAAAACTTTCTAAAGTTTGAAGGTTATAAATTTTGACTTCTACTTCTGATTTTTCTTTTAGGTTTAAAGCAATATTTACAAAATTGGATGTAGGATTAGGGAAAACATTTATTACAATTTCTTCTACTGGCTTTTCTACTTTCTCTTCTTTGACTTCTTTCTTTTTGAGAGTAATTAAAATTACACTATGTCCACCTCTACTCCCCCAAATGGCTACTGCTGATGCTCCTTTCATTACAAAAATTGCTTCAATATCTTCTGGAGAAAGATTTTTGAAAGTAGAATCATTTTCTTGTGGTATTCCGTCGATTACATATAATGGTTTATCTGTTACAAGATAAGATACTGCTCGGCAAGTGTATCTAATTTGTACAACTTTAGTTGTATCTTCTATGACTTGATTTGTAGTATCTGTTTTATTAATTGATTCATTTATGACTAAGCCACAAGTCGCTATTTTTCCCTCTAACATTTTGACTATTTCACTTTGCCCAAAAACTAAATTTTCCTGTTCTCCAATAAAAAATAACACAGAAATTATAAAAACGATTTGATAGATTTTTTTCATAGCAGTAGATTAATTTTAAGATAATTTGTCTTTCATTCTTAAACCATACGCACAAAAAAAGCGAATTGCAGCAGGGCAATTCGCTTTTTTTATGATGTATAAATCAATCGGCTAATAAATGATTATTAAATTCGTAATTTTTAATTCGTAATTAGCTTCGCTGCTTTAGCAGGTCGTAATTGTTCCTTATCTTCTTGTTTTGATATTCGCAATCGAATCAATTCTTTCTTGAGCAATCTGAATAGCTACATCTTGAGCATTTTTGTTTTCAGAAACCGAAGTATTGATTACTTCCAAACACATATCATACAAACGCTCTGTTTTCTGAACGACCCACTCACGAGGAAGTGACGCAAATTCCGAATAAACATTGATTACACCACCTGAATTAATCAAAAAGTCTGGAACATAAATAATTCCACGCTCTAAACAGGCATTTCCATGAATGGTTTCATCTTTAAGCTGATTGTTGGCACAACCTGCAATAATTTGACATTTCAAACGGTTTAATGTTTCATCATTTACAGTTGCTCCCAATGCACATGGAGAATAAATATCTACATCTAAATCATAAATTTCTTCTAGTCCTACAATTTCTACTTTGTATTTTTTTGCAATATCCATCAAACGATCTTCATAAACATCAGTAACATAGATTTTTGCACCTTCTTTTGATAAATGTTCGATGATATATTCGCCTACGTGTCCAGCACCTTGAATAGAAACTTTTTTGCCTTCTAAGCTATCACTTCCATACATTTTTTTAGCTGCTGCTTTCATTCCCATATACGTTCCAAGAGCTGTAAATGGAGAAGGGTCGCCCGAACCACCACGATTTTCGTCTAAACCAGTTACGTGTTTGGTTTCCATGGCGATATAACTCATATCAATTGTAGTCATTCCTACATCTTCGGCTGTAATATATTTTCCGTTAAGACTCTCTACAAACTTACCAAAACGACGCAACAAAGCTTCATTTTTTTGAGTACGAGCATCGCCAATAATCACGGCTTTTCCACCACCTAAATTAAGTCCAGCTATAGAGTTTTTATAAGACATACCACGAGAAAGACGAAGTGCATCAGTTACAGCTTCATTGCTAGTAGCATAATTCCACATTCTAGTTCCACCCAAGGCAGGCCCTAAAACAGTAGAGTGAATACCAATAATTGCACGAAGACCAGAGTGTTGATCTTGACAAAAAACGAGATTTTCGTGTCCCATTTTTTGCATGATTTCCATTACAGAATCATTTGTCGGAGTTGTGAGTGTTTGTACCATAATATAAGAGGAAAAAGTAGGTGTGTGTTTAGCTTCGCTGAGGGCTAAAGCCGTTGAGTATTTTTTATTGGAAAAGATTAAGTTTTATTTTTTCTATTATTTTGATAAAGTAATTTCAGAAATTAATCACTATCAGTACACCTTTAAGGTGTCAGATAGTTTTTGTTAGAACTGTACTGACACTTTTGATGTGTCTGACAGCTTACTTTATGATAGTTGTCTATACAACTAGTGATTAAAAGAATTAAATAACGTGGTTTATATAATTTACGACATCAAACCAAATATAATTTTGAAGTACGTTTTTTAATAGAATTTTATTTGCAAAGGCACGTTTAGTAACTCTTAGTTCACAAAAATATAATAATTATTGAATAAATCGCTATTTCATTGATAATCAGTTAGTAATAAAAGCATTTTTTACAAAAACTCTATTCTGCAAAATCTATTTATCACAAAATAATAATCTATTAACAAAGAGCATAACATTGTTAATAAATTGTTAAGCAAATTAAATTCAGTAGGAAATTTTTTTTCATTTTTTTTCAAAAAATTTTATTATTTTCACTTTTTTGCTCAAAATTTCTTATTAAGCTGACAAATTATAGCTTAAAACTTTTAAATTTCACACTAAATTTTGTATCTTTTTATTCTTAACACTATCAAAATAAATTAGCAGATTTTTATATATTCACCTATCAAAATTAGGCTGAAACCAAATAAAAATTTATGTCAGAATATATTGTATCAAAATCATATCAAAACGAGAATTTTACAGAAAATGAATTTCTAGAAGGAGAATATGAAGAATGTACTTTTCTGAATTGTATCTTTTCTCATAGCAATTTATCACATACTACATTTATTAATTGTAGCTTTGAAAACTGTGATTTGAGTAGTACCAAACTAGGAAATACCTCTTTTCAAGAAACAAAGTTCAAAAACTCTAAACTCTTAGGTCTTCAATTTTCAGATTGCAATCCTTTTTTATTGGTTTTACATTTTGAAAACTGTTTGCTTGATTTTTCTTCCTTTTATCAACTCAATCTCAAAGATGCTACGTTTAAAAATTCAACACTAAAAGAAGTCGATTTTACAGAAAGTAATCTCAAAAATATAGTTTTTCAAGACTGTGAACTAGCAGGAGCAGTTTTTGAAAATACAATTTTAGAAGGAACAGATTTTAGAAACGCAACTAATTATTCTATTAACCTTGCCAAAAATAAAGTCAAAAAAGCTAAGTTTTCAAGTTATGGAATAAAAGGACTTTTGGATAGCTATGATATTTTGATTGAATGATTGATGTTACACAAGAATAAAACTTCTACAAATTACTTTCATAAAATGAAACCCACGATTTTAATCGTGGTAAAACAGGTAGAGAAAGGGAGAAAACAGCACGCTTTGTTTTTTTGACTGCGTAACATCATTGAACTAAAAAAGTCCTTTCCCATTTTAAAAATAGAAAAGAACTTTGTCTTTTTATAAAAATAGCTTTGTTTACTTTACCAAATGAGGGTCTACCATTGAGCGAAGACCTGCAAGAGGCATCATACCTGACTGACGAGCAACTGCTTCTCCGTTCTTAAAAACGATAAAAGTAGGAATTCCACGCACATTAAATGTAGAGGCAACAGCAGGATTGGTATCTACATTTATCTTAATTACTTTTACTTTTTCTCCCATCTCAGAAGAAAAATCAGTAATCACAGGTGTCATTGCCTGACAAGGTCCACACCAGTCTGCATAAAAATCTACTAAAACAGGTGTTTCTGATTGAATAATATCTTGAAATGATGGTTTAACGTCCATAATATTGAGTTTTTTGATGTTTTATAATTGAGTTGAAAAAATGAGTTGAGAAATTTGATGCTCTTAACTTACTTCAAATTAAGTTATACAAACATATCAACATTCTTTCATATATACGTTTTTTATCATAAAAGGTTTTATTGTGTTAAACTATTTCTCTCTTCAGATTATTAAAGTAATATAAAAAATCCACTTCTGAATTGATAAGCTCTATTTATTCAAAATCCGTTAAATCTTATTAAAAGCCTTCAAAAATTGTTTTTATTCTATTTGCTTGAGTGAAATATGAGTTATCTTAGTAAAGTTGTTGTGTTTATAGTTAAAATAAATTTCTATATAAAATTGTTTTTCAACAACTTTACTTAATTTTGTTTGATAAGAAGAAGTTAACTTATGAGGATAAATCAGTAAATCAATTTAAGAATCAATTATTATCTAATTTATAGTATAGTTTTATGTCAGAAAGTAATTCAGAGTCTTCTAATGAGCGTCTTATCTACACACGTAGTACGCCTAAAGAAAATAAAGCAAAAACAAAGTCGGATACTTCTATTTCAGCAGCTCAAATCAAATTACCAATTTTTACAGCCATTGCTTTAGGAGTAGGATTAATTTTTGGCGCACGTTTTTTTGGAGGACAAGACAACTCCTTTACAACTTCCTTAGTTGGTCTACAAACAGAAGAAAGTGCATCTGACCAAGCCAAAAAAATGCGTCAAGTGCTTTCTTATATTGAAGATTATTACGTAGATACTGTCAATTTAACAGATATTACAGACCACGGAATAAAGGAAATGCTATCCAAACTGGATCCTCATACAAGTTATATTCCTGCAAAAGATGTAGAAATAATGAACTCTCAATTAGAAGGAGATTTTGAAGGAATAGGTGTTGAGTTTGTGCTTTTTGAAGATACAATTCAAGTGATTATGCCAATTCCGAATAGTCCATCTTCACGAGCAGGAATAGAAGCAGGAGACAGAATTATAAAAGTGGATGATACGCCAGTTGCCAATGTAAAGATTGATAATAGAAAAGTTTTTGATTTGCTACGTGGAAAGAAGAATTCAAAAGTAAACTTGACTGTTTTTCGTCCTTATCAAAATAAAGAACTTGTTCTGACTGTTGAGCGTGGCACAATTCCTACCCATACAGTAGAAGTAGGTTATATGCTTACTCCAAAAACAGGTTATATAAAAGTTTCTCGTTTTGGCATGAATACTTTTAAGGAATTTGAAACACAACTAAACAAGCTTCTTCGTGAAGGAATGAAAGATTTAGTTTTAGATTTGCGTGGAAATCCAGGTGGTTATATGGATCAAGCTGTCAGAATGGTTGATGAGCTTTTGGCAGGAACAGAAATGATTGTTTATACTGATGGAAAAAAAGACCGTTTTGATAGTGAAGAAAAAGCACATCGAAAAGGAAATTTTGAAGAAAATGCTGTGATAGTTTTATTAGATGAAGGAAGTGCTTCTGCTTCTGAAATTGTAGCTGGTGCTTTACAAGACAATGATAGAGCTTTGATTGTTGGAAGGCGTTCGTTTGGCAAAGGGTTGGTTCAGAAACCAATTACACTTCGTGATGGCTCAGAACTTCGTCTTACTATTTCAAGATATTATACACCAAGTGGTCGTAGCATTCAAAAGCCATATAGCGACACAACAGATTATAGTTTGGAGATTATGGAACGTTATACCAATGGCGAATTATATCAAGCTGATAGTTCAAAAATGAATACAGAGAAAAAATATAAGACGCTTCATGGAAGAACTGTTTATGGAAGTGGTGGAATAATGCCTGATATTTTTGTATCAAGAGATACTTCTTATTTTACGCCTTATGTAGATTCAATTTACTCTAAAAGTGTGGTAAGAAACTGGACAAGTACCTACTATAATCTCAATAAAGAGAAATTTAAAGCGATGAAAGTAAATGAATTTATTTCTAACTTTACTATTGATAAAAAACTAGAAAACGACTTTTTAAATTTTGCCAAAAATCAAAAAGTAATTTTTAATGATGCTCAATATCAAATTTCAAGAAGTTTTATTTTGAATCAAATAAAAGCAAGTTTAGCAAAACTAAATTGGCAATATGAAGGATATTATCCTGTTTTAAATCAAGAAGACAAAGAAATTAAAGTTGCTTTGGAAAACCTTGAAAAAGCAGAAGAACTCAAAAAATATTATTTGATAAAAGAATAAATATGGTTTTAAAAAATAGTTTGAATTTTCTTTTTCAACAAAAAACCTTCTTAATTATAAAATTGAGAAGGTTTTTTGTTTTTTAGTATGCTCTTTTTAGTGGAAATTAATCTTAAATGCTATTTTTTTTAAAAAGGAGGTTCATCATCAAAATCTACTGATTTTTTATTCTTCAAATCATCAGCAATTGGATTCATATTATTTCCTTTGCTTTGAAGTGTTGTAAATCCGTCGTCTATTGGAGGCATATTTGAAAGATTGTCGTTTGCATTGGGAAAACCACTATCATAGCCTGTATTTCCTGCTGAAAAGCTTCCCTCATCCAAATCTTGAAATTTTGTGTATTTTCCTACAAACTGTAAAGTAACCGTTTCCAAACTACCATGACGGTTTTTTGCAATAATTACTTCGGCTGTTCCTTGTGTAGGATTTCCCATTTCATCTTGCGTAATTTCATAATACTCAGGACGATAAAGGAAAATTACCATATCTGCATCTTGCTCAATAGAATTATGAACAATTATATCATTTGCTACAAAATTATGAACTTCTGGTACAGTTGCATCAAAAACATGTTCTTCTTCTAAAGAAATAATTTGAGTTATTTCGTCCCAAAAAATATCAGAATTACTTAATAAATCCAATTCTTCACACTCTAAAGCAACAGCAACACGATTCAATTTCTCTCTTGAAATTGCTTTTGAATACATATTAGAACCTGAATAACTAATTCCTACTTTTGCAGCTACATTTCGCCAAGATAAGCCTAGTTTTTCTTTACTATCTTTTATATTATTTTGCCAAATTTCGACAGGAACTGTATCTACATTTGTATTTGGATTAATTTCCTTCAAAAAGGATAATAATGAAGGAATAATTTCGCCTCTCTCTCCATAACAACCAATTTCTTCAAGAAACTGAATCATATTTGGAGTTCCTTCTATCCAAACATTATACATTTCATTTGATTTTCTGATAATGGAATGAATGCCACAACGTAAAAGTAAAGAATGCACTTGTGAAGATAGAATTTCACTACTAGAAGCATAATAAATAGCAGCAGAATTTTTACGTCCGTTTTTGGCTTTTACTAAACTAACGTTTCCATCTGTTGCCCATAAATGACTAAGAAATAAACAAATATCTTCTTTTGTTGATTGAAATACTTTTTCTGAAATACGTTTATGTTTTGAACGAACTCTGCCTATTCCTAAACTTTCATACCAACTTGTAATAGGATGTTTTTTTCCATGAGTTAAGTGGTAAGGACATTTTAAATAAAGATGCCACCAGTTTTCCTGTTTTACTTCTCGTGAATCTATATTAAATAATTCTTTTGCTGCCTTAGCTACAATCTCAATATTTTCTCTATCTGCACTCGTATAGTGATAAGGTTGTTTAGGTAAAACACAGCCATCTCCTAATAAATGAGCTAACAAAATTAATTCATTTTTGGAAAGTACAGTATTTTTTGTTTCCACATGAGTATTCCTTGGAACTCCAATTCTATCTCCTACTTTCAAATTTTCTAGTGCTGTCCAGCCTTCTAATTTTAAAAATGGATGATTTGCACTTGCTTTTATTGATTTTCCAGAACGAGTAATTAATTGATAGGGCTGTTTTATTCCAGAATAAAACACTTTTGACATCAAATAAGGTCTGATTTTTTTATCATCTCCTAAAGCCAAACAGTAAAAAGGAGTTTGTTCTTCTCGGTCTGCTAGTTCTTTTATCGTAAATAACTTTCCTGTATGCGCTTCTGTAATTTGTGTATCTCCAGTCAAACAACCCGATTCCCTCAAATCTGAAAGCATTGGTTTTTTATCTCCACCACGAGTTTCTACGGCACGAGAAAGCTGAGAAAGTGCCATTACAGGAACATCTAGTTCTTTTGCAAGTTGCTTCAAAGCTCTTGAAATACCTGCAATTTCTTGCTCACGATTTCCTCCTCCTTTTCCAGAATCACCAGACATAAGTTGCAAATAATCAATGACAATCATATCCAAATTATGCTGAGATTTTAGCCTTCTAGCCTTTGCACGAAGCTCTAACATAGTGATAGCTGGGGTGTCATCAATAAAAATCTTGGATGCTGAAAGTTGAGTAGTTCGATGGACAAGCTGCGCCCATTCGTGGTCTGCAATACTTCCATTACGCAATTTCTGACTTTCTACTTCTGCTTCTGAGGACATCATACGAGTCAAAAGCTGTTCGGCAGACATCTCCAATGAGAAAATAGCAACACAATGGTCATATTTTACAGCTGCATTTGCCAAAGCTGAAAGAACGAAAGCTGTATTATGTGTAAGCGTAAAATCATCAGTTACATACAAACTATCAGCACTATCAATTTTGATACAGGCAGCTTCTTTGTTTCCAATAAATTCTATTTTGGTAATGTACTTAAAGAGTGGCGAGACGCTATTATTAGTAGTCGTTTGTGCGCCTATTTCCAAATCTAAAAGATTAGCAGGAAGTTCAAACTCTAAATAAAAATAATTCTCTCCTTTTTCATTTTTCTTTTCTGCAACAAGAACCATTCCTCCCAAAGAGCGAATCAAAAAAACAAAATCATCTTTAATTCTGATTGAATCTGTCTTATATTTTCCTTTTGAATCATTATCCAAACGCCCTGAAAAAGCTAACATTCCTTCTAAAAGTTCGGTTCTTTGTCGCACACTTGACCATAAATATTCTTTAGGAATAAAAGGGTCTTGTGAAAAATTGACCATTTGGTCACCAAAAGCATTTTGTAGTTTTTCGTATGTTTCTGCCATTCTTTCGCTCGTCTTAAATGCTTCTTTGTTAGCTAAAAGACTCGTTTGACTTTGATTAGATACAAAAAGACCTACTAAATAACTACTCAAAGGCAACTTTTTTTCTTCCCATTGAATGGGCATAACCATAGGAATATAATGATTTGGTTTGCCTGCTCCTGTAAGAAGCGTTTTTTTGATTTCTTTTAAAGAACGAACTCCTAATTTATTTGCAGACTGCTGAAAAGTTATCCATAAATGCTCCTCACAACATTCTGTACTTGTATTATCTTCAAAAGTTACCTTATAAATTGATTTTTTACCTTGTGGAAAAACTTCTTTTACTTTATGGAATTTGCCATCACTTCCTGCCAAAACATCATCTTTTTTTACTTCTCCCATTGTTTTCCAACCGTTTTGAGAGAGAAGTTTTGCATCTAAAGGTTGTGCCTTTCCCATACCTGGACGAGCTGCCAAGATAATCAAATCCGAACGCTGCCAACCTGCTGTTATTCTATCCAAAGCTGTAAACCCACTCTGAATTCCTGTAATACCTGTTTTATTTTTTCGCTTTTCTTCTAAATCCTTGAGTGTGTTTAAGTACACGGAAGCCATATCAGAGGTTCTTTTTCTGACATTGTCTTCTGTTATTTCGAAAAGTTCACTCTGAGTTTCATCTAAAAGCTCAAAAGCATCTTTTGTATCTTCGAAGGCATTTTGACGAACTGTAGAGGCTACTCCAATCATTTTTCTTTTGATAGCACGTTCTACAATTTCGTGAGCATGATAGACTACATTTGCAGACGAACTTACTTCTGTTGTCAAACGAACTAGCGCATAAGCACCTCCAACAATCTCTAAATTTCCATTTTTTTCTAGTTGTGTTCTGACTGTCAGAAGGTCAATTGGAGAGCCTTTAGCCGAAAGCTCCAACATCGCTTGATAAATAAGCTGATGGGCATCTTTATAAAAACTATCTGCCTTCAAAATATCGACTACATCTTCAAAAGCCTTTCTTTCTAATAAAAGCGCACCCAAAATAGCCTCTTCCAAAGGAATCGATTGAGGTGGAAGTTTACCCATTTCATTGGATAAATCGTTCGCAAAACCATTTTGCTTTTTTTTATTGAAAGAACCTTTTTTAGAAAAATTATTGGTTTTATTATCCATTTTTTTGAAGATGTATTTATATAAAACTATTTTGACTATTCTAACGCTTAAATCTACGTCACAACTATTTATTTTTTTGGAAGCGTTTTTAATACAAATTTACTAAAAATAATAGCATAAACTAAAAATTTTTGGGTTTAATTTATAAGATAGAACTATGGAAATGCTATCCAACCATTTTGCTGATGATATTCCCAGTTATCAAAAGGAAATCTAAATTTGGTTATATCTACTTTTAGCTTTAAAATGGGCTTTACATCAAATTCTATTTCCAAATACTTTCTATTGAATTTTGCATAATTGATTTTACTTTCTCTTATTAATGAATCGTAATATTCACATGTATCGTCTATCAAATCTACACTCTCTAATATATCTTGTTCTTGTTCAAGAATAAAATCACCACTTATAACAAGTCTTTTTGATGAATCCTCATTAAACTCTAAACGTTCTAGTGTACTATTTGATTTTACTGTAAGTCCTGCGATAGGAAATATAGTCCAACCATCTTCTGTAGTAAATCCATCCTTCGTTTTCCAATTGTTTTTATTATAAGCCAATTTTTGAATATTTTGAGTGTAATGAGTGGGATATACTTCTAATTTAAAAAACTACAACCAAAAATAATAGCATAAACTAAAAATTTTTGGGTTTAATTTACTACTTTAAAGAATTGCTGGTTATAACGAAAATATTACTCTGTATTTCGTCCTTCATAGCACAAATCTAACGCCTCCTCAATTTCATACAATCCAACTCCAAATTCTTTCGCAACCTTTAACATCATACTTAATTCTTGTCTATTAGCTGAATCTACTTCATTTAATCTATTCTGTATAGCAATCTGTACAGAGTTCAGTTTTCTTGAAGCCAACACATCTCCTTCATCAAGAATTTCATTGAATGTGTATGCATCTAATTGATATTTTTTCTGTACTTCGCTTTCTATATAATTCATATCTACACTGTATAATTGGTCTAAAGTGGCATCCGTCCAGCCCTTTTCTTTTTCCATTAAATCATAGGCAGCCTTACACAATGTTCTATAAAACTTATAAATTTCTTCTTCTCTTGCAGAAAACTCAATTTTTTTTCTAGGCAAATTTATTTTAGAATTTTCTAGTGGTTGTTTTTTTGCAGTTTCAGAATTTTTATAGCCTATAAGTATAAAAAACACAACAATTGCAATAATAAAAAATATAACAATAGGAAAATACATAAGCAATAAATTAAATTTTAAATGTTTTTTTTAAGAAAGTCTATTTTTAAAAACGGCTTCTAAACTGATTTTTAGCAATTCTAGTTGATTCTTCTCTACATCAAACTTCAAGAGTATTGATTTATTAGTGTTTATTTTAGTTGCAATTTTATCATCAAATTCAAAAACAATTCCTTCATTACTAAATCTATAAGACAAATTATTGCTATAAATACTTTGAATTTGTTCAGATTTTTCAACATAAATTTTATCTTGGTCTTCTGAAAAGCAAATTGTAAAGTATTCAAAATTTCCAAAATCAAAATAAACAAATGCTAACCCTGCATCATTAGACGGACTAGCATCTATATTTTTCACAAAAAAAGTTTCCATGCTTTCATAGTTTAATAATTTATTCTAAAAATATTGAGCATTTTTATTATTCTACTTTGCATTTTAATACACCTTAAATTTCTATATTTTGAATTTCACAATGATAAAACTAACAAACTACCACCAAAAATAATAGCATAAACTAAAAACTTGTGCGTAAATTTGTTTCAGATCGTAAGGGTTTTTGAAACCCCTTAGGGACTACTATTTTTGTCGTCTTATATAATTCAATTTATGAAAAAATTATCCTATTCTCTGCTTTTCTTTTTCTTATTTCTAATTTCCTTCAAAAGTCAGTCTCAAAATATTGGTCTTGGTTTTTTGTTTCGTCCTAATGTTACACTCGGAACGGCTATTGTTCCCACTCAAAACGTAGAAGATAGTTTGAAATTTGGAATGAATCGTTTTTATGCAAATTTAGTTGTTCCGTTGAGTGGAAAATTGAAGTTAGATTTAAAAAATATCAATGCTTCTTTTACGCAGCATTTTCTGACAATTAATACAGGTTTGAGGTTGCCACAAGGAAATTTAGTAGAAGATAATACCAAGATTTATAATTTTTCGGCAGGAATTACAGGTGTTCATGCAAATATCAGAAGTGGTGTTTGGTTTTATACAGTTAATGGTGGAATTGTACAAGATGTTCAGAAACTGAATGAATCTAGTCCATTTTTTACGGCTGCTGGTGCGTATATTCGTGTAAAAGGAATTTATAAGCACAATATTTACGGAGTAGCATTGCTGTATCAATACGAACGTTTTTTGCCTGTTCCTATTTTGGGAATCAATCGTAGATACAATAAAAAATGGTTTTTAGAACTGCTTTTGCCTGCACAGGGCGCAATGCGTTATCAGTTTAGCAAAAGTTTTAAAGCTGGTCTTTTGGTAGGTTTGGGAAGTTTTCGGGCTGGTGTGAATCCTTCTACGAACATCGTTTTGCCAAATTTAGGAGGAAAAGGAAATTTGAATCTCAATTATACCGAACTCAAAATTACTTCTGTTGCCGAACTAAAAATCAAAAACGGAATCTTTTTGAGTAGTGAAATAGGCGTTTCGACGGCTCGTACTCTTTCTTTTTTACGTACTTCTGACAATGAAATTAGTTTTGGAGCTTCTACTGTTACTTATGGGGCAATAAATTTACATATTGACTTACAAAAATCTAAAACAAGTCCGATTAGTTCTCGTCTTTTTGGGAATGATTTTTAAGTAATATTACTGGTTCAAGCGTCGACGCTTGAACCAGTAATTTACACTACTTCTCCACCACAGCAAAGAAATCAAAGCATTTATCGGCATCATCAGAGATGAAATAATCGTCCATTGTAACTGAACCGACTAGCGTATTATCTTGTTCTTGCAGCTTTTTGCGATTCATTCTATTCAAAATATCATACGGAATTTGAAGAATTTGTCTAGGCAAGTTTTGTTCTAAATTAAAAATATCTAGCTTTTTATATTTGGCAACTGATGCCTTATTTTGGTTGTAATATTCCCAAACTTTTTCATTTCCTGTAATTCCTTTTAGCTCTACTTTAGAAAAATATTTCTTTAAAAGGGTTTCTAATTCCTGCGCTGTATATTCTCTTGTGTGCCACGGATTGCGAGTAAGCGAAAGTTTGATATTTGGTGTTGTCAAAATCATTTTACCTCCTTTTTTCAAAACTCGCTGAATTTCTTTGAGATAAAAATTGTCATCTTCAATATGCTCAATGACCTGTTGCGTAACAACAGTATCAAAACTTTCATCTGCTTGATTTGCAAACGGAGGAATATTTTGATTCAGAAAAGTAAATTCTGGATGCTGTTTTTGTAAGTGATTGATGAGTTCTTGGTTTTTGTCAAGAGCTGTATAATGCGTACAATGAGGTTTGAAAAGCTCTGCACCTTTCCCTACACCACAACCCGTTTCCAAAATGCTTCCACTTACATGTTTGACAGTTTGGTAATAAGCAAAAAGCAAACGTTGATGAATTACGTTATCGCTAGGAATGGTATAAGCTGTTATTTCTGTTGTTTTGAACATATATGTAGTTGACAGTTGAGCTTCGCTGATTTACAATTCCAAACTGTCGTTTTTTTGAAAGATTATTAATTTCGAACACTTAAAAAGTATTCGCTACTTATTACAAAGGTCTTAATTTTTCTTGTAAAAACGCTATAAAATGGCTTGATAAAACTTCAAATTCACATTTTATAGATTTTTTTGACTACATTTTAATAGAAATTGATGAAAAATTTAAAATTTATTTATGCAATCTTCTAATTTTTTGCATCTGCTTAATATAAAAATAGAAAATTACGAAATCACAATCAAACAGCTATCAGAAATCTTAAAAAATTTAATTATGAAAACTACTTTGAAATTTTCGCTTTATGTTTGGATACTTTTTATTCCATTTTTAAGTGCTTGTGGTCAGTCAGGTTCTTCTTATAAAACAGAATCTGCTGATTATGCTGCCACAGAAGAAGCCACAATGGCTACGTTTGTAAATCAACAAGACGGAACAGAAGGAGGTACTTCTAATGAACCTATTGTACAAGGTTTACATGTCATTAAGACTGGCAATATGCAGATTCAAGTACAGGATTTGGATAAAGCAAAAGAAATAGTCTTGCAGAAAGTAAAAGCAAATAAAGGATTTACATCAGCAGCTAATTATAATGATTATAGCTATCAAAAAACACAAAACATAACAATTCGTGTCGCTTCAAGTAACTTTGAAAACTTAATGAAGGAGCTTGCTAATATTGGTTTTGTAGAAAACCAGTCACAGAATTCACAAGATGTAAGTGAAGAATTTGTAGATATTGAAGCTCGTTTAAAAACAAAAAAAGAAGTCGAAAATCGTTACACTCAGCTTTTAAAAGACGCCAAAACTATTTCTGAAATTTTGGAAATTGAAGACAAAATACGTGTCATTCGTGAAGAAATAGAAGCAAAAGAAGGACGTTTGCGCTACCTAAAAGACCAAGTTTCATTAAGTACAATTAATCTAACACTTACTCAAAAATTAGAGAATTATTCAAAACCACCAGAACGTTCATTTTTTAGTCGTCTGTTTGAAAACATGGGTGAAGGTTGGGACGATTTCTTGATGTTTGTAGTCGGAGTAATGCGTCTGTGGGTGTTTTGGATTGTCTTGGCAGGAATTATTTTTATTATTGCAAAATGGAGAAAGGCTAGGAAGAAATAATTACGACCTGAAAATTTAGTTTTTGAATTATATTTATTACCCACGAACTTATTCGTGGGTTTTATTTTTGTCCTCTTCTTTATAATATTGAGTCCAATAAAGCACCACTCCAAATATAAAATAAGGTATTGATGATATAAGTTCGTGAGTTATTGAATCGTAAAGATTAGGTACAGGAGTAATCCAATTTTCAACAATAGCGATTAGAAAAGACATAGCTATCACACTCAAACCTATTATTAAATGTGTAAATATATGTTTTTTCATCACTTTCAAATTTAAAGCCTAGCTGTTACTTTAGACTTATCAAACTTTCCTTTAATATCATAAACCACTGTCTTTTCATGCTTTAAATTTTCAAAATCTAATGATTCAAATTCTTTGTGTGAAACTGCCAAAACGATAGCATCATAATTATTAATGGGTTCTTTTATCAAGTCAAGATTATATTCGTGTTTAACTTCTGCTGCATCTGCCCAAGGATCGCAAACTTCTACATTTGCCCCAAAATCTTGAAATTCTCTGATTACATCAATTACTCTTGAGTTCCTAATATCAGGACAATTTTCCTTAAAAGTAATTCCTAAAACTAAAATTCGTGCGCCTTTTACACTGCTACTTCGCTGAATCATTAGCTTTACCACTTTTGAAGCTACAAAAACGCCCATAGTATCATTGATTCTTCTGCCTGCCAAAATTACTTCTGGATGATACCCTAAACTTTCAGCTTTGTAAGTCAAATAATAAGGATCTACTCCTATACAATGTCCACCCACTAATCCAGGTCTAAAAGGTAAGAAGTTCCATTTTGTACCTGCAGCTTCCAAAACCTCTAGTGTGTCAATATCCATTTTATCAAAAATAAGAGCTAGTTCATTTACAAAAGCAATATTCAAATCTCGCTGTGCATTTTCTATAACTTTTGATGCTTCGGCTACTTTGATGGAAGAGGCAAGATGTGTTCCTGCTGTGATAATTGAGCTGTAAAGTGTATTGAGTTCTTGAGCAATTTTTGGAGTGCTTCCACTCACTACTTTTTTGATTTTGGAAATTGTATGTTCTTTGTCACCAGGATTGATGCGCTCAGGAGAATATCCACAAAAGAAATCTTTATTAAACTTAAGTCCACTTTCTTTCTCTAAAATAGGCACACAATCTTCTTCTGTACATCCAGGATAGACTGTTGATTCATAGACTACAATATCACCCTTTTTAAGAACTTTTCCTACTGTTTTTGAAGCTGAAAGAATAGGTTTTAAATCTGGCTTTTTATACAAATCAACAGGTGTGGGAACAGTTACAATATAAATTGTAGCTTCTTTGAGCTTTTCAACACTAGAAGTAAAAGAAAGTTGGTTGGACTCTTTTAATTCCTCAGTATTTACTTCAAGAGTTCGATCATATCCTTTTTTGAGTTCGTCGATACGTTTTTTATTAATATCAAAACCAATAGTAGTATATTTTTTACCAAACTCAACAGCCAAAGGCAATCCTACATAACCCAAACCAATAATTGCTAATTTATATATCATAAAAAGAGGACTTTGTTTTACTCTTAAACTAAGGGAAGAATTGAAAACAAATTATACGTGCTTTCAATCTACAAAGTAGCTAATTTTTACTTATATAAAAAAATGAGTAAAAAATTATTTAATTATCCCTGTTGAGATTTTTTCAACTCCTCTATTTGTTTTAGTATTTCGTCAGCTTCAGCAGTCTTGAGGTCACTGGCTTTTCTGTCTGAACGAGAAAGTTTGAAGGCTTCTTCTATGTTTTTTTTATATATTTCTGTTAATTTATCAATTTTTGCTTGAATTGGGTCTTTTTTCTTAAATAAGCCAAACATATTTTTAGTTAGTTAATGGTTTTATATAATGATTTCATTCTTGATGTTCTGCTAACGGCTTGTATATCTTTTTGTTTTAATGCTTTCTAAGCCCACAAAAAAAGTCACCAACAAAATAATTTTGCTAATGACTTTTATATAAACATACTAAAATCTATATTTATACTGTTTAGAAGCGAAGTTCTACTAATTCCCAAAACTCTTTTACTTCATCACTCTGAAAATTCCAATCATATTTCATAATATAATTATTTTTCAAGAACATAATTGCTTCTTTATGTGTAGCACAACGATCAATTCCTGTAAGTGCATCTTCTAACTCATCTTGATTATTACCAAATAATTTTTTAGTAAAAAGAAATTTTTGATTAAGCGTAATGAGTTCCTTTATTGTCTTTCCAGAAGGTGCAAAACGTTCTGCAAAAGTAGGTGCATCAGCATCAGCACCTGTGGTATATTTATCAGCAAAAGTAGTAGCTTTAACGTCCTCAATTTGTTTAGAAATTACATTTGTAGCTGTTGCTGGACTAGTCTTTTTGTTTTCTTCGCTCATAAAATAGGGCGCAGCATAACTATTTTTTTCTTCAGCTACTTCCTCACGTTTATAGGATTTGAACAATGGAGCATCTTCCTTTGGACTTTCTTGTATTTTTCTCTCTACTGGCTCTACTGACTTTTCTATTTTCTTTTCTATATGCATTACTTCAGAGGGAGCAAAGTTATTACTCTTTTCGGTTTCTTCTTCAAAGGAAGTATCAAAAAAACTTTTAGCTTCTTCCTTTTGAATATTTTTTTCAATAACAGGTTCAGGAGCTTTTTCTTCTACCTTTTTAGGTTGCTTTACTTGGTCAGTAAATGTTACAAACTCTTGAATTTTGAGAGGTACAATATCTCCTAATTGACGCAAAACAGTCTTTGGATCATCATATTCTACGTTATTATCTACAATATTTCCAATTGTATCAATTGCTTTTGTGACCGAAATCATTCCAGCATCACTTTTTTCTTCTAGTCCTTTTACAATCTGCTCAAACAAAACTTTATGTGTCTTGACATATTTCAAAGCAGGTTTGAATTCTTCATTGATACGGATTGTAGCACCATTTTTTGCTAATTTCTGAACTTCTTGTTCATAAAAGACATAAGGAGCTAAAAGTAATTGAATGGTATCAGCAACAGATTGTGTAACTAATTTTTCAAAAGTGGACTCATCAATAGAAATATTTCTAGAAAGCATATTCATAAGTTTCTCTAAGAGAGCCTTAATTTCTGGATTTTCATAATCAAAAAATGGACTTTTGATTTTAGCATTATCAGCTTGCCAGTTTTCGAAAAGTATTTTTATAATAAATAAATTTACCTGTTTGATTCCACAAAAATCTGTAAGTTGAGAACCTGTTATGCGCTGATGTTTTGCAAAAAACTCCGAACAAACGGCTTTAGCAAATGATTCAGCATAAGCAAGAACAGCGTTATTATTTAATTTACTTGCCATAATTTTATTAGTAATTGGGTTTGGATATTATTTTTTGATGGATTGAATTCTATTTTTTGAGCTTTAGATATATTAACTTTTTACTTGAAATTGCAAGTTCGTAAAAATGATAATTAATACCTTATTTTGATGTATTTTTCAAAGACTTTTTGTAAATAATTTCTTTAAAAACTTTAGTTTTATAATTTTTGAGAGTTAAATCTAAAATTTTATCTAAAAATACAAAAACAATTTGAACTCTATTTCATTTTAATAGGCTAAATAATGAAGCTACCTAGAGCTATTATTTTTCAAATAGTATACAAAACATTTTTTTCTTATTCTGTTTTCAAATTTAGTTTCTTAATTTCCAAAATATTGCCAACAATGCCAAAAATTACAATTCAGAACATGAACGCCGTAGAATTTTCGGCAGACACAAAAAAAAGTTTGTTACAAAACATTTTAGATGAGCAAATAGACTGGTTGCACTCTTGTGGAGGAAAAGGAAAATGCACAACTTGCAAAATGATTATTAAAGAAGGTGG
The DNA here is from genome assembly GCA_020630575.1 of Bernardetia sp. Classification (GTDB taxonomy): domain Bacteria; phylum Bacteroidota; class Bacteroidia; order Cytophagales; family Bernardetiaceae; genus Bernardetia. Next base: position 34,991 of record JAHDBD010000001.1, on the reverse strand, counting down.
TGAAAATCTTACACCAAAAGGTAGTGTAGAAAAGAACTTTTTTGAATTAGAAAAGCTAAAAGAAAATGAGCGTTTGGCGTGTCAATGTAGCTTTAAAAATAAGGTAGAACAAGACACAAAATTAGTAATTTGTGTAGGTAATGAAAATAAACTACCCCATATTGAATATTCAGCTTGCTAGAAATATAACACACTGAAAATCAAAAGATTATCGTTAGTTCAAAAAGCCACATTCTATTTTAAGAATATGGCTTTTTGTTTTCGAACAGACTGTTAAAATTCTCACCTATTACTTTGCAAAGAGTTGGTCTATATTTTTAAAGGCTTTAAACTCTAAAGCATTATTTTCTGGATCTAAAAAAAACATAGTTGCTTGTTCGCCTACTTTTCCTTCAAAACGCAAATAAGGTTCAATAACAAACTTTATATTTTGAGATTTTAATTTTGCAGAAAGTTCTTCCCAAGTATCCCATTCCAAGACCACTCCAAAATGAGGAACAGGCACATCATGTCCATCCACAGGATTCGAAGCTGTTTTTTCTGCTACAAATTCACTTTGTGGTTTTTGATGAATAACAAGCTGATGACCGAAAAAATTAAAGTCTACCCAATGTGTATCACTTCGTCCTTCCGAACATCCCAAGACATCTCTATAAAATTGACGGCATTTTTCTAAATCAATGACAGGAATAGCTAAATGAAAAGGTTGCATAGAAATGGTAAGTTATTAATTGTGAATGGTAAATGAATACAAACAACTAACTAAACCTTTAATTAAAAAGTTGTGTAGTTTATTTATTTCTCATTCCATAGGAGTAATCATGAATTAAAGTATTAGAAATTATTTTTTAATAAATTTCTTTGTCAAAACCTCTCCTGTCTGCACATTAGAAACTCTCAAGATATATAATCCTTTTGAAAAGTTAGATAGGTTTTGATTAAAATTCTGAATTCCTTTTTGATAACTTTCAGTAGTTGTAGCAACTGACTTTCCATTGCTATCAAAAATTTCTATTTGAAGTTCTGAATTAGAAGAAGGAACTGCAAAAACAAAATTAATTGAGTTTTGAGCAGGATTTGGATACATTTTTTGAATCTCAAAACTTGTAATTACGCCTTGATTATCAATGGCTATTGTTTTGGTATAAGTAAATGTTCCATCCAAATCTACTTGTTTCAATCTATAATAGTTTATTCCTGTTTGTGGTTCAGCATCCCAATACTGATAGAGTTGATTTTCCATTTTTTTATTTCCAGATTTCAATTCTCCAATTTTGATAAAATCCATTGCATCATTACTTCTTTCTATTTCAAAATGAGAAGTATTAAACTCTCTAGCTGTTGCCCAATGCAATAAGTTTTGTTCTTTTACTTTTTCTCCTCCAAATTCGGTTAGTTCTAAAGGTAAGACAACACAATCTAAGCCTGCTGTACCAGAAAAATTAATGTCAAAACCAATTCCTGTATTACTAAAGTTATTAATTACAATATAATATCTTTCTCCAGCAATTACATTCAAATCACTGTTAAAAGGATTTCCTGGACCAGGTGGTTGAGAGTTATTTGTTCCTCCGTTTGCTGTACTTATACCTGTTGTTCCTCCTGCTCCAGTACTAGAACTAGCATTACAAGACACACTATTTCCTCCAACTACATCTGCACAAGTATTAGCACGAAAAAGATTAAAATCATAGTCATCTCCTCCTGGATTTTGAGAATCTATTATTAATCCTAGAGTTCCAGTAGTTTGAATCTCAAAATTTAGCCAAATAGATTGTAATTCTGTTTCGTCAACCCCTCCTGTAAAACAATTTCCAATATTACTATCTACTGCACCAGGTCCAAAACTATTTGTATTAAAAGAAGAACTACTACATAAAGGAAAACTGACATCACAATCTGAATATTGGTTTTGAACACAAATATTCATTGTTCCTTCACCTCCATTTTTTCGCCAAACTCTCAAATAATAGGTATTTCCACCTACTAATCCATATTCTAATATTTGAGACATATTTCCTGTTCCACTATTATCATCACAAGCGACAAAAGTAAGTGTACCACAAGTTCCATCTGTTGAACGATACAATTCCATTCCACTATCTGTAATAGAGCCAGCTTGTGTATTTATAACAGCTTGACCTCCAGCAGGAGCAATAAATTTATACCACACATCTTGAGAGCCAGTTCCTCCTCCACAAGTAGGATTTGGCAAACCACTATAAGTAGCATTTACATTGGTGATTGATGAAAATGTACACTCAAATTGCCCCACAGGTAAATCAAAAGCACCTGTACATTCGTCATTGGCTGGGGGAATGATAGGCGCAGGAGAGGTTACACATATACCAAATGTACCTGTACCTCCGTTATATTTCCATATTCTGACATAGTATGTTTGTCCAATTATTAAATCATTTCTTGAAATACGTGATAAGGTTCCAACTCCTCCATCATCATCACATTGTATAGAAGTCAAAGTATTACATGTTCCATCTGTAGAACGATATAATTGAATACCTGTATCTCCAAGTGAACCTGTTTGTGTTTCTATAGTAGTGTTTGCATTAGATGCAACAAAGCGATACCAAACATCTTCTGATCCCACAACACCTGCACAACTCGGATTTCCTCCTGATGCTGCATTTCCAAATGTAGAGCCTACATTTGTACTTGGTTCAGAAACACATGCTACATTAACAGATAAAAGAGGAGCAGATGTACAATCATCTGATTGCGCATATATATTTGAATTACAAAAGCAAGACAGTAAAGTAATTGCTAAGTAATAAAATAAGTAGTTTCTATTTTTCATATTTTTTCTAATAATTAAGTGACCTCATGATATAAAATAACGTAGAGCTAGGAATAGGTATTGCACTATGCCTTAACAAATTACACTTTCTAGTAGCTTCAAAAAAAATTATTTTTTAACGAATTTCTCTGTTAAAACTTGTCCTGTTTTAAGATTTGAAATTCTCACAATATATAATCCTTTTACAAAAGAAGATAGATTTTGATTAAAACTCTGAATTCCTTTTTGATAATTTTCAGTAGTTGCAACAACAGACTTTCCATTGTTATCAAAAATTTCTATTTGAAATTCTGAATTAGAAGCAGGAACTGCAAAAACAAAATTAATTGCATTTTGAGCAGGGTTTGGATATATTTTATGAATCTCAAAATTTGTAATTATGCCTTGATTATCAATAGATATGGTCTTGGTATAGGTAAAAGTGCCATCCAAATCTACTTGCTTTAGTCTATAATAATTGATTCCTATTTGTGGTTCTTTATCCCAATACTGATAAATTTGATTTTCATTTTTTTTATTTCCACATTTTAGCTCTCCAATGTTTATAAAACCCATTGCATCATTACTTCTTTCAATTTCAAAATGAGAGGTATTAAATTCTCTAGCTGTTGCCCAATGCAATAGATTTTGATCTTTTATTTTTTCTCCTCTAAATTCGGTAAGTTCTAAAGGCAAGACAACACAATCTAGTCCTGCTGTTCCTGTAAAATCAAGATCAAATCCTGAACTAGAATTTTCAAAGTTATTGATTAATAGAAAATAACGTTCTCCTGCTAATACAGGAATATCTGCATTAATATTTGTTCCTCCTGCATTTTGTGAATTAGAACTACCTCCATTTGCTCCTGTATCTCCAGGGCTTACATCATCTGAATAGTTACAAGATACTACTGTACCATTTGCATTGATATTCGTACAAAAAGAACCTTCATCTCTATATAAAATAAAATCATAATCATCCGAATCTACTTGTGGAGAAATAATAAATTGCAAATCACCAGAAGTTTGTATCTCAAAATTTACCCATACAGATTGTCTTTCTGTATTATCGCTTCCTGTGAAACAATTCCCTATATTAGTATCTGTATTACCTTCGCCAAAACTATTTGTATTAAATGAGGAACTACTACATAAAGGCAAACTTACATCACAGTCTGAATATTGATTTTGAACACAAATGTCCAATGTTCCTTCTCCTCCTCCAAACTCCCACACACGTAAATAATATGTATCTCCTCCTGTTAAATTATATTCTAATATCCTTGGCATTGTTCCAGCTCCACCATCATCATCACAATCTACTGAGGCAATTGAGCCACAAGTTCCATCAGGAGCGTGATAAAGTTCCATTACAGCGTCTGTAATAGAGCCTGCTTGTGTATCAATAACAACCTGCCCTCCAGCAGGAGCTACAAATTTGTACCAAACATCTTGAGCACCTGCTGCAGTACATGAAGGGTCACCACCAAAAGTATTACTATATGTACCTCCTGTATTTGTTATTTCTCCAAAAGTACATTCAAACTGTCCTACATTTAGATCAAAAGCTCCTGTACATTCGTCGTTGGCTGGAGGAGATGACAGACAAATATTTCCATCCATTGAACTTGTAGCAGCAGGATTTCCTCTACGTGTGAGTCGGACAAAATAAATATCTCCATTTATGGTAGGAATAGTAAGTGTTTCTGTTTGATTATTTCCTCCTCCCGCATTTGTACAATTTTCTTCTACTAAAGCCCCACAAGCTCCTGAATAAACTGCTAAGACTAAATTTCTATTAGTTGTTGCTTCAATTGTAACATCATTTCCATTTCCTTGAAAAGAAAACCAACCATCTCTCACTGTGTTAGTTGCATCTAATCCTCCACAACTTATAGTTTCTCCACTAGGAGTAAATGCTGGAAAAGTTATTGAATACGAAGGGTTAGCACAATTTGGCAAGACATCAAGCAATGGAGCTCCTGCACAAGTATTAGATTGTGCATATATATTTGAATTGAAAAAGCAAGTCAGTAAAATAATTATTAAAAATTCAAGTAAGTATTTCTTGTTTCTCATAAGTAGTTAAGTGTTTTAATTTATGTTTTTGCTAAAAATAATCATAAATTTTATTTTTAGAGTAATTTTATCATAAAAAACACTAATTTACTAAAAAAAGAATCAAACAATCACAATATCAATCAGTTACGCTGAGTTATTTTGAAGCCAACACGAGGAATATTCTCTATTTGGATAGTATCATCTTCTTTCAAATATTTGCGAAGTCTTGAAATAAAAACATCCAAACTCCTTCCCAAAAAATAATCATCATCGCCCCAAAGTTTGTTTAGAATAAATTCTCTTCTCAAAACTTGTTCTTTATTCTGACAAAACAGATTTAATAATTCGCTTTCTCTTGAAGTAAGTGTATATTTTTTTTGGGAAGGAGAAAGTAAAGACAAATTTTTCACATCAAAAAGATAACTTCCTAATTCTATATTAGTATTTTCTGAAATAAAATTTTGAGCAGAATTAGCTTGAGACCCAACTGAACGCCTTAAAAATATTTCTATTTTCAAAACTAACTCTTCTATGCTAAAAGGCTTTGTAAGGTAATCATCAGCACCAATTCGGAGCGCATGCAGACGGTCTTCTTGAAGAGATTTGGCAGTTAGAAAAAGAATAGGAACATCTTTGTTTTTTTCTCTTACTTTTTTGGCTAACTCAAAACCATCTAGTTTTGGAAGCATAACATCAAAAATACATAAGTCAAAATTACTTTCTACAAAAATTTCAAAGGCTGTTTGTCCATCTTTTATCCATTCAATTTGGTAGCCTTCTAAACTCAAATGGTCTTTTACTACAAAACCTAATGTAGCATCGTCTTCTACAAATAATATTTTTTTTTGACTTTGTATGTTCATTTTATAGATAATATTTATTTCAAATGAGTACGAATAAAGGCTGTAGATTTTTCAAGTGCATCTAAAATATTAGCTTCATTAAATCCATGTCCCTCTTCAGGATAAATATAATATTCGTTTGTAATATCAAACTGACTTAGGGTTTGTTTTAACACTTCGCCTTGTTGAAAAGGAACTAATGTATCTACACCACCATAGAACATAATAGTAGGAGGAGATTGAGAATTAATAGCATACTTTGGACTAATATTTTCAAAATAAGCAGCATCATTTTCAACTGTTTTTCCTGTCAAAAGTTGTATTGCTAAAGCAATTTGTTGAGTTTCTGGATTTGGGCTATTTGTGTAGGAAGAATGTAGAAAATCAGTAGGTCCTACTACATCACAAACTACCTTTACTTGATTTTCTGTATCATACTTATAACTGTACAACATGGATAAATGCGCTCCTGCACTTACTCCCACAAACGCATATTGATTCAAAATTCCGTATTCTTGACTTTTATTTTTTAAATCATCAACTATACTTTTTATATCCTCAATTTGCATAGGAAAAGGTTCTCTAGTAAAATTGGCTAGTCTATAATTGATATTTACAAGAGCATATTCGGAAGAATTTAACTTAAAATAATCGTAAACTTCCTTCATATCAGCTTTATCTCCTTCTACCCAAGCCCCACCATGAACCAATATAACTACTTTCGTTTTGGTAGAGCTGCGATTTTTGGGCAAATAAATATCGTATTTTTGCTGTGGGTCGTCTCCATAAGCAACATCTTGAAGTTCTTTTTCTTGTTCGAAGGTAGTAGTTTCTTTTTCAGAATTAGTGTCTTCACAAGATGACAAGAAAATCACAAAAATAAACAGATATAAAAAATATAATTTTTTCATTATTTCAAAGTTTAATTAATTCAAAAAATTCGTTTTTACTCAACCGTCAACAAGGTCTAAACTGTCGTTGAGGATTTATGAAACCTTATCTTACCCTAGAAAAAGCCTCAAAAACCCAGTTCAAAATCACCATCATAAATGCTTGAAGAGGAACACCAATCACAAAAGGTACAAAATAATTCATCAGTCGCCATGACTCTTCTACTTTATAATAATGTTTTCTACTCCACCAACAATACCAGTATTCAGAACAACAGTTGCGACACAATTCATCTGTTCCAAATAAAAATTCACTCAAAACAAGCGAAGGGATAACAACAATAAGTGTAGCAAAAATAACTTTATTATGGAAGACAAAAGGTAGACTTTTACCTTTTTTCTTACGATTTCTTGCTGTTCTTTTTTCTGTCAGTTTGGGGAAAAGTTTGCGTTTGAATCCCCACATTATCACTAAAGTAGTCAGAATAGGCACAAACCAATACAAATGACCATAATGAATATGTTCTTTTACAAGCCAACGAGTATGATTGTCAATTTGTGCGGTCAGCACTTTTGCATTAAACCAACTTAACATAAAGCCAATAAAAACAAATACAAAGGTGAAAAGCAAAAAATCAGAAAGCCAAGGTTTTTTGGTTTGAGGAAGAATATAGTTTTTATAAAATGCTTTTAAGGAGTGTTTTATTGTCCAAAAAGTTTCGTTAAATGCTCCAGTAAACTTTGAAGAAGTAGAAAAAGAAGGCAAATTATCGATTTCTATATATTGCCTTCCATTTTTTTCAGGTTTGGTTTTATAATACGCATTTAATTTTTGAGAAGTAACCCAAACATATTTTCCATAGAGTTGATTATCATAAGACTTGCCTTGTTCAACAGCTTCTAAAAATGCTCTTTTTCCTACATCTGCACGTTTGCATTCTATAATTACCTCATCGTTTTGATGCTGATTATCTGAAAAAATCACAATATCGACAAACCTATAGCTAGAACCCATCTTTACTTTGCGTTCAAAAGCTATTCTACTAGGAGAGTATTTTTTTTCAGTTACCAATTTTATATATGCCCATGCTCTGACCTCTTCTTCGGGTTCCCAGCGTAAGCGCATAGATTGATGAGGATAAAAAACATAACGGTCGTTTCCTGTTCCATCGAAACGAATGAGTCCTTCCAAAACACCCTGTTTGAGTATTTCAGTCATTCTGTAAGGGTCTAATGATTTTACAGGTTTTCTATTATTTCTTTTTGATGTAGAATTTGTAGCCAATTTATTGAAAGAGTTGAATGTGTAAGTTGGATAGAATTGAGCTAGGATACAGCTAAACTAAAGTTAATACTAAAAATCCGTTTTTTTTACTAAAAATCCTAACTTTCATTTATCAAAATGGCATCTTTTGCTATTTTCTTTGGCAAACAATTAAATTGTGTGATTTGTTATAACCAATTTTATTCTAAAACTCTCTTCCTTTCCATTTTACTTTTTTAGTTTTCAAAAAATAAATTCCTACTAACATATAAAAAAAAGATTCTATCAAACAAAAAATCAAAACTTGCATCAGGGTTGTTAGTGAAGACAGCTCCAAAGGCAAGAGTTTTAACTTTATAAAAAATGAGATAATCAATAAAAAACTAATTCCTAAAACTAAAAAAACAGCCAAAATCAAATAACTATTCCCACTCAAAAATATTCCTACTATCATTCCTATCAAAAAAATAATTCGAAATAAATAAGTAATTAAAAGTCCTTTTTTGATAAAATTAGAAAACTGCCATGCACCATAAAACCAACGATGACGCTGCAAAACCCAATCTTTTAGAGTGGGTTCGGCTTCTGTGAAAGCTAGAGATTTTGAATTGAAAAGTTGAAGAAAAAATTGATGCTTTTTAAAATATAATTGTTGTTGCTGCTGTCTATACCAACGAAAATAAGCCTTAAAAAGGGCTACATCTTCAGTTACTGAAAATTCAATATTTTCATATCCTCCTAGTTGTTGATAGATTTTTTTATCAAATGCAAGATTATTTCCCATTGCTGTTTGTGGAAAACCTAACTTTGAGAAAATAGCTAAAACTCCTTGTCCGAAAACCCAATCAATAGTTTGAAAATTAGTGAAAAATGATTCTTGATTAATCTTGGGAATTGTCGTTCCCATTACCATTTTTATATTTTCTTTTTTATAGTATTTTTTTATTAATTCTTGCAGCCAATTTTGGTTTACAAGAATATCAGCATCAAGCAAAATAAGCGTTTCTCCTTCTGATTGATTAATTAATTGATGAATAACATTTACTTTCCCTTTTAGATTATTTTGATTTGGTTTATTTAAAGATTTGTCAATTTTGAAATAGGTATAGTTTGTATTCTGATTTTTATTAATAAATTCACTTATAATTTCTGCGCTTTTATCATCAGAATTATCATCTCCAAGTAAAATTTCTATTTCAAAATTGTTTTTATTATTTCCATCTTCATAAAACTCGTTTATAGTCCTTTTTAGATTCTCTAAACAAGATAAAATTATTCTTTCTTCATTTCGGAGAGCTATTAAAATACTTATTTTTTTCATTCGAAAGTATGTTTTTTTTAAAAGCATTTTAAGAATAGCAAAATTATGCAACTAAAAACTGTCCACAGTACTGTTGTTGGTGTTTTAGCGAAGTCACACCAACAACCAGATAACTTATCCTACTTTTTACAATAATGCAAAAAACTCTTACCTTATCCTTTTACAAAATACCTTCAATTTCTCGCCAACACGAAATATCATAACTAGCAACAGAATGCTGAGGTGTTTTTTTTAATGGATTATAAAAAATAGTTTTCATTCCTAAAGAGCGTGCGCCCAAAATATCAGCGTCAAAACTATCTCCAATCATAATAGAGTTTTGAGGTGTAGCGTTAGAGATAGCGAGTGCATGATTGAAAATAATAGGATTAGGTTTGGTAAATCCTGTACAATCTGATGTAACAATGTTTTTAAAAAAATGCAAAATACCTGAATGTTGTAATTTTAGTTTTTGGCTTTCCTTAAAACCATTGGTAAGGATATGAAGTTGATAGCCTTTAGATTGCAAATAAGTAAGCATTTCTAAAGCAAACGGTAAAAGATTGGGCTGACGAGGACAATTATATTGATATTCGTTTTCTAATTCTTCCAAAAGATTAGTGTATAGATTTCTATCAAATAGTTCTTCTTTCTTTTTCATTTTATATAGCTCTTCAAAGATATGTGTAAAACGACGTTGTCTTATCTTTACTTTGTCTACCAAGCCCTCATGATGTTGTTTCCAAAGAAATTTAGTCGTAGTTTGGAAGGCTTTCAAAAAATCGTCAAAACTTATTTTTTCATTATTAATAATTTTATCAGATAATTCATACTTTTGATACAAACTAAATAAAGTTTGTTTAGAATTTTGCTCAAAATCCCATAATGTATGGTCGAGATCAAAGAAGATATTCAACATAATATTCCCAGCAGAAATACTACGCTCAATATGGCGAGTAGAGGTGATGTGGTTCATACTAAATTTGCGTGGCGAAGGTTATGGATTCATGTAAGTCATAAAACAATTTCTTACCTAGAACAACTAAAAATAGGAAAAGTTATTTTACGTCTGTTTGTTTTTTCATTTATTATTTTTAGTATTTGGGTATGTAACCTAATTTGGTTTAAACCTTTTAGTGTTGAGCTATTTTATGAGCGCATGTTTATAGAATACGGACAAGATGACCCAGAGCTTATGAGTCGTCTGCATCTTTTAGACAATTATGGAATAACTTATTATAATAGCCTCTTGACAGATATTTCTGATGAGGAACGTGATAGGCGTTATGAAGAAAGTATCGTTCGCAATTTTGAAATGCTCAGAACTTACAAACGTTCCCAACAAAACGAAGAAGAACTATTATCTACTGAAATATTAGACTGGTATTTAGAGTTAGAAATTTATAGAAATGCTTTCCGTCAGTACGAATATCCTGTAAATCATATTACAGGCATTCAAGTGGAGCTACCTCGTTTTATGATGGAGGTACATCAAATTGAAACGCTTGGAGATGCAGAAGACTATTTAGAACGTTTATCAAAATTTGATGATAAATTTGACCAACTTATTCAGCTTTTACAGTCAAGAAAAGAATCAAATGTAATTCCTCCTCGCTTTATATTAGAGCGTGTAATCGAAGAAACAAAAGATTTTATTGCTAGAAATGTAGAATATAATGTATTGTATAGAGATTTTTCTCGTAAAGTAGAGTATTCAGACCGAATTTTGCCCCTTGCAAAACATGAACTACAAGTAGAAGCAAAAGAAATAATAGAAGATGATGTTTTTCCTGCTTATCAAAAACTATTAAATTATTTAGAAGAAGAAATTGAATTATCAAATAATGATGCTGGAGTTTGGAAATTAGGCTATGATAGCGCAACAGCAATCATGTATTATAATACAATGCTGATGGTTCATGCTCACATTTCACAAGAAGAGTCAGCAGAAGAATACCATTTTAGAGGATTAGGAGAAATTAGTGATTTGAAAGAAGAACTAACAGGTATTTTTGATTCCCTAAAATTCCCACAAAAAGACTCTATTTCAAAAAATTTAGCTAAAATAAATAATCGTTTGCCTAATGATTTCAATATCGGTAATAATAATAAAAATTATTTAGCCACTTATCAGCACTACTCAGATTCTGCTTTTGAGGCTTTTGATAATTTTTTCTTGCATCAACCCAAAGAACCACTTAAATTAGTACGTGTGCCTTTACCTTTAGAAAACAGTGCGCCTTTATTGGAGTTTCATGGAGGGCACGATAAAACACGCCCAGCCTTGTATATTAATCTAAAAAATGCTGAAACTATTCCTCAGAATAAGATTCCAGTTTGGGTATATGAGAAAGCAGGAGGACGTTATATACAATCTTGGTACGAACAACAACTTACAGACATACCTACTTTTAGAAAAGTTTTGCAGTTTGATGTCTATTATGAAGGATGGGAGGGATATTTTGCCGATTTACTGACCGAACAAAATAGAAATTCTATTAATTACTACGATGACTTATATGTCAAGATTGGAAAAATTCAGAATGAACTTTTTATTACTTCGCTTTTGGTAGTGGATACGGGAATTCATCTAAAGCAATGGACTAGAGAAGAAGCGATTGATTTTTTGGTAGCAAATACAGGACTTCCTAGAGAAGACATGAAAGATGAAGTTGATAAAATAGTAGTTCGCCCTGCACAAGCTACCATTTATAAAATAGGGAAAATATACTTCAATAACTTAAGAGAGTATACAGAAGATGCCTTAGAAGAAAATTTTAATCTTAAAGAGTTTCATGAAATTTTATTAAAAAATGGACATATTCCTCTTCCTGTTTTGAAAAAGCAAGTAGAACATTTTGTTACTGAAAAAAAGAAGCTCATCAGAGAGGCAGAAATGAAACAAGAAGAAGCTAAAGAAGAGAAAAAGGAAAAGTCTTAATGGATAATTTTAAAAAATAATTTCATAAAAATTTGCATTATCAAAATTTAATTTCTATATTGTATCAAGTTACAGAATTAAAAAACACAAACGGTGATTTTTAAAGAATATCAAATCATTTACTTTTAAAGTTTGTTTCTAATAAATATATTAAAATCGTTAATCTATTTTAGAAACTCTTACTAAATTGTTGATAAGTTTCATCTCATCTAAATTAAAGTAGTATTACTTTTGAGACCTTCAAATTTGTTTGAAAAGGTAATAGTACAAAACAATTTTGCTATACATATAAAGTAAATTATTGTAACTCTCAGTTTATGTAGTTCTTTCTAATATAAATCATTCAATCGGGATCTTTTAGTTTTAGAAAATCTACTTTATTTTTATTCGTATTTTTAATTTCAATTAAAATTATATGGTATAAAAAATATTCAGATTTGTTTTTTAGAAAAAGTTTATCCGTGTAAAATAGAATAACTTGATGTTTTGTTAGAAAATTAGTAGTAAAAAGACTTAGGTAAAATCTAAGTATATATAGTTATGAATAGCTTAAATAATTATTCATAAATTCTTTTAAAGAATCTTTTAAAAATAATTTTCTGTTTCTAATTTTATATGAATAAGAAAACATATAAAACGATAACAAAACTCTTATGAAACGTTCAAAATAATAATGTAGCATATTATAGTATGCAATTATTTCCTTTGGAGAGTAATGAAAGCCAAATACTTTGCTTTTAACCTTTCGTATCAAAGCGACCACATTAGTTTTAATTTTGAAGTCTAGTAATTTGTGATTCTTGTTTTAGCATACATTAAAAAAAAAGATAGACCGTTTATTTTCAAAAAACATTTCAATCAGTTATTATTTACTCAATTTATTGATAGTAATAACTTCATTTGTATCTTTACTTATGTTTCACCTTTAGAGCCCCGAAAATTTGCTCAACTTATTTGTTAATTTCAACTTGAGATGTATTTCTCTTGCTCTAAATTCAGGTCTCAACTAATAAAGTAAGCACATAGGAAATCAGATAATGTATCATTGATTTAATATAGTAAACAAGTAAAATTTGTTTTCGTATCCTTTACAAAATCTATTTCACGATAATTCGTCATTTTCGCTTACTTGTCAGATAAAATGAAATTTATCTAGTTGTATTTTATCCTGTCTAACCTAACAGTCAGTTTTAGCTAAACTTAGTAGTTATGTATCTTTAGTGTTTAGTTGTGATAGTTTGAGTTAGAATCAATTTAGGACAAAAAAACAGCGAACAAAGTCAGTCTTATTTATTGTATTTTTATTAAAATTTGTTCATTTGTTATGAAAGCATCTTATACAAGCTAATCCTTGTCATTTATTTAGTTTATTCTAAAAATGTCAGGGATTAGTTTTTTTATGACTTTTTTTAATTTTTATTCTTCTAGTTCTAGCTTATTTATTAAATAGCCCATTAAAAAAAATAGTGATAGAATTTTGAATAATATAAAATTTCATTCTATATATTCTCATTTCTTATCACTACATTTTATTATTAACAATCTTGCTTTTATTTGTAAGTAAAGAGTATATGAATAATTTAAATACTATTTAGTTTAGCAAGGAAATACTAATTGCGCAAAACAATGGGTATTACAACTTGAATTACACTGTGCTTCTGTAGCATAAGTTGTTCCTTGACACCAATAAACCACCTCACAATTATCAAAACCACCTACAATCTGTTTTGTCTGTTTTTGAGAAATGGCAAATTTCCCAAATTTCTTTTTCAAAGATTTCATAAAATTAAATTTAAGTTGTTGTTATATAAAATACATTTTCAATATTATTATGCGATTTACACGTAATAATAACATTACTAAGACAAATATTAAAAAAAAACTACAAATTTCAAAATAAAAATATTTATATTTTTTTTAAATCAAAACTCGCTTTTCAATTGAATTTTTAGCTATTTACAAGTATAATGAGTTTCAAAAAATGTATATGTTATAAACTGCTTGAAAAGATTTAACATCCAAAATTAATTCTTTCTGAGTCTGAGTTTTGTATAAAACTCAAATGATAAAGTTAAGTGATAATTTTTATAAAAAGCATCTTATATAGAATAATCCTTATTATTTCATAAATAGTAGAGATTATTTTTTTGTAAAAAACATTCTGTAGAAAAAATCAGTTTATGAATAATAGCACTATTTTTCATTAAAACTAAATCAAGCAATGTTTATCAAATCACTTTTTTTATCTGTTATTCTAATTTTTTCAACTTCTATTTTATTTTCAAGCTGTAAAAGCAATAAGAAAACATCAAATCTTACTGACAACCAAAAATTAGCTAGAGTTTGGATGATGACAGATATGAACCTAAATGATGGAAATAATTTTTCAAAAGAAGACTTTATAAAAGCCAAAGCTAAAGTAGACCTTACAAAACTAAAAGAAATCACAACAGATTTGGATGGCAAAAGAATTGCCCAAGGAAATGCTTTTATGGGTTGTAATAGTATTTTTTTCACAGTCTCTACAAGTGCACAAAATGAAAATAAGAATGATATAACTTTTTCACAAGCAGGAATGACCAAAATGGCATGTCAAGAAAATATGGAGTTAGAAGCCAGCTTTGGAAAAAATATTTCTAATATGACAACTTATCACTTAGAAGGTCACTTTTTGACTCTTTCTTCTGAAGACGGAAAAAGAATGAAATTTGTGGCTCAAGATTGGGACTAAACAAAATAGAAAAAAGGAAATAATTTTTAACCTTTTTATTTCTATTCTCTATCTCTATTCTTTGCCTATATTTGTGCTATGCAATCAACACTTTACTTTTTAGATATTTTTTTAGCTGATTTTTTTTCTTATTCAAGAAAAGTCAGCTTTTCTTTGTTTTTTATTTTTTTTGGAATCTTTTTTTTGCCTTCTCTATCAAAGGCACAAACGAATATACATGTTCTTTGGGCAAGCAAAGTAATTGACTTTTCTTCTGAATATTTTGATGAAAATAATCCTACTCAACACACAGCAAAACAAATTTTAGGCAAGCCTAATGTTCTTCCTGCTATTTGGCAAAGTCCGTGTGCTTGGTCTCCAGCCCGTCCAGAAGCTCGTCAGGATGAATGGATAAAAGTGGGTTTTGAGAAAGCTATTTTTGTAAAGCAAATTGCTATTGCCGAGAGCTTTGGTGCAGGTGCAATTTCAGCAATTATTCTCTATGATTTGGAAGATAGAGGACATTTAGTTTATAAAAATCAACGAACAGAACCAGCTCCTATACAAGGACAACTACTCAACATTTATCTAAAACAAAAGACTACTTACAAGGTAAAATTTGTAAAAATAAAACTTAATACAATTGATGTTGGAGGTTGGAACAATATTGATGCGATTGGAATTTCTGAAAGTGATATTCCTATAAAAGCAGAAATAAATATTACAAAAGATATTCCTTTTAATGAAACAGAACGTCTTCCAAGAACTATAAACTCTCCATATAGTGAAATTTTGCCTATTATTTCTCCTGATGGAAAAACACTTTTTTTTGATAGAAAAGATCATCCACAAAATACACCTTCTATTTCAGCAGGAAAAGAAAACGACGATGTTTGGTTTTCTCGTCATATTTCAGATACGGTGTGGAGTGAAGCACAGCGATTGAATGAACCTGTCAATAACAATCAGCATAATTATGTTTGTTCGGTAACACCTGATGGAAACGTTATTCTGCTTGCCAATGCTTATTTGCCTTCTGGAAAAATGGAACAAGGCGCATCAATTTCTTATAAAACGATTGATGGTTCGTGGTCATATCCTGAGCCTTTAAAAATAAAAGATTTTTATAATACTGATAAATACGCAGAGATTTGTCTTTCGCCAAACCGAAAAGTTTTGATTATGGCAATACGTAGAGAAGACACTTTTGGCTCAAGAGATTTGTATGTTAGCTTTTTACAAAAAGATAATTCGTGGTCTGTTCCAAAAAATATGGGTTCTATGCTCAATTCGGCAGCTTCTGAAATTACTCCTACACTTTCATCAGATAACAAGACACTTTATTTTGCTTCAGATGGAAGAAGTGGTTACGGAAGTTTTGATATGTATGTAAGCAGAAGATTAGATGACACTTGGACAAATTGGAGTGAGCCATTAAACTTGGGAAATGTGTTAAATTCAGCAGGTTGGGATGCAGGTTATTCCATTGATGCAAGTGGAGAATATGCCTATTTTGCATCTTCAAAACACTCAAATAAAACTACTGCTTCTGAATTGGATATTTATCGTGCAAAACTTCATGTAGAAGTTCGTCCAGACCCAATTTTGCTTATTTCGGGAACAGTTTATAATTCCAAAACGAAAGAACCAATCGGCGCAGAGATTTTTTATGAGATGTTGCCATCAGGAGAAAATGCAGGAACAGCTCAAGCTGAGCCACAAACAGGAAATTATAAAATTGCTCTTCCTCCAAATTCAAATTATGGTTTCTTGGCAAAATCAAGAGGTTTTGTTTCGGTAAGCGAAAACATTGATGCCACAGGAAATGAAGTATATAAAGAAATAAAAAGAGATTTGTATCTTACTCCTATTGAAGTAGGACAAAAAATTCGTTTGAATAATGTCTTTTTTAGACAAGGTACAAATGAATTATTGACAGAGTCTTATCCCGAACTTGACCGATTAGTTTTATTTATGCTAGAAAATCCTACCATAACTATTGAAGTAGAAGGACATACCGACCTTGAAGGAATTCCAACTATGAATATGAAACTTTCAGCCTTGCGAGTAAAGGCAATTCAAGATTATTTAGTTAAGAAAAAAATTGACAAAAAACGCATCGAAACTCGTCCATATGGAAGTACAAATCCTATCACAAGAAAACGAGATGAGGAAAGTAAAAAACTAAATCGTAGAGTGGAGTTTAAGATTTTGAGTTATTAAACTTTTCAAAGTTTTTTATTTATATAGAATACCAACGTTTCAAAGACGACAGAGACCACAATAGAGAACATAAAGCCAATGCAACTATGTAGTATTTGCACATTTTGAGGAAGTGATTTTAGTTTCAAAAAAAAATAACATTGCAAGCAAAATAAATCACAAATTAATTTCTATCTTTGCAGTCTGTTCAACTACATCTAACATATTATCTAGGTCTTAAAAGGCTAACTATACTTATTCAATCCACATAAGTAATGCACTACAAATCCACAAATTAGTGCAATTAGATAATCATGTCTGTATTTTTATAAAAATTAATTTACAAATTAATTCCTTTTATGTTTTGTCTGATTTTTCGACGAAAATAGAAGTTAAATATAAAAAAATGAATAGCAAACAACTCATAAGTAGAGATATAGAATTATTTTATGAAAAGGCATCTGAAGAAACTAGACTTGAAAAAGGAATGGGAGTATTCGAATTTGAACGAGTAAAAACTTTAATTACTAAATACCTTCCTTTATCGTCATCTGTAATACTAGATATCGGAGGGGGAACAGGTAAATATGCTGAATGGCTTTCACAAAAAACACACATAGTACATTTGGTAGAGCCTGTTCGAAAGCACGTAAAAATAGCTATAAGTAGAGCAAATAAATTGAAAAATAAATATTCTGTTCATCTAGGTAAAGCTCAAAGTTTAGATTTTCCAACTAATTTTGCTGATATAGTGTTATTACACGGTCCTCTTTACCATCTTCAAAATCAAGAAGAACGAGAAAAAGCTATTTTAGAAGCAAAAAGAGTAGTAAAACCGAATGGTATTATTTTAGGATTTGCAATCAATTATACAGCATCAACTTTAGTAGGGCTTTTACAGGGATTAATTCACAAACAATCCTTTTTTGAAATGTGCAAAGAGGAAATAACAAAAGGTATTCATAACCCTCCTTATAACTTTCCTTGGCTTTTAGCAGAGGCATATTATCACACACCAAAACAGTTAAAAGAAGAATTTGAAAATCAAGAACTTATATGTTTAAATATGTATGCCGTTGAGGGTATTATTTGGTTGGATAAAAATTATTTTGCTAATATGTTAAATTCCAAAAAAAGGCAGACGTTATTAGAGTTACTAGAACTTACTCAAAACGACTCTAATTTATTGTCTATTAGTCCTCATATAATGATTGCTGCACAAAAACTTAAAACTTAATAATATGAATGATAAACAAAAATATTACAACGCCTTAAAAATAAATAATCGATATCATAACGAAATCGATATTGGAGAGCAGCTTGGTTTTGATGAAGAAATTACAAGAAGAATAATTAGTATTCTCCTTAAAGAACACAAAATCCAATATGTTACAAACGGTATATGTAATTACAAAGTAATTAAAAAAAGAGCTAAAAAATAAATTGTTAATTGTTGTTGGCGTTTTTGATACAATTACACCAACAACATATTTAAACCTTCAAAACCTCCAAACTCTCCTCTTTATCCTTAGCAAGTTGTGCTTTTAGCTCATCTAAAGAATTATATTTTTCTTCTTCTCTCAAAAATTTCACAAACTGCAAAGTCAAATCTTTATCATAAATATCTTTATCAAAATCAAAAATATTTACTTCAATGGTTTGTTTAAGATTTTTTCCTATCGTCGGACGAACACCAATACTGAGCATTCCACCATAATATTCATATTTATGATAAATTCGGACGGCATAAATTCCCTGTTTTGGAATAAGTTTGTGTTTGTCGGTCAGCTTTAGATTTGCTGTTGGATAGCCGATTGTTCTTCCGATTTGCTTTCCTTTTACTACTTTTCCAGTAATTGAAAATTCATACCCTAAAAGTTCGTTTGCTGTTTGTATATCTCCATCAAAAAGTGCTTTTCTAATTCTTGTGCTACTGATTGCATTGTCTTCTATGTCTTGTCTTGAAATTTCTTCTACTTTAAATCCAAATCTATCTTCATTTTCTTTTAGATAATCAAATCCTCCTTCTCTATTTTTTCCAAAACGATGGTCGTAACCAATGACAAACTGACGAGTTTGCAGCTTTTTTTGAATAATTCTTTTGATGAAATTTTCAGAAGAAGTTTCTGCAAACTTTTTGGTAAACGGAATTACACACAAATGGTCAATTCCTAAATCTTCTAACAAAATGATTTTTTCTTCTAATGAAGTCAGTAACTTTAAGTCTTTTTGGTCTGGAAAAAGCACCAAACGAGGATGAGGGTGATAGGTCAAAACCACAGTTTGAGCATTTGGAGTGCGTTTTTTGAGGTCGACTACACGCTGAATAATTTTTTGATGTCCTAAATGTACGCCGTCAAACGTTCCACTTGTCAGGATTGTATGTTGAAGTTCGGGAAACTCTGAAACCTTACGGTAAATTTTCATCTAGGAAGAAACAGATTTATTAGTAGAAATTTGGAAATAAAAGCAAAGATAAAGTATTCAATTACGAATAAAAAACTAAAAATCCAAAGCAATAACTAAAATACGTATTTTTTCGTTAGCCTACTACTTTTACAGACTTTCAAATGAGATTGAAATTTGAGTTGAAATTTTGTACTTTTATAATAAATTAGACTGTAAAAATTACACTAAGAACAGAAATAATAAATTGATAACAGAATGAAATTAGACGAAGCAAAAGCAAAATTTATTCAAGCTTGGGGTGTCTTGGGAACAAGTTGGGGGATTAGCCGAACAATGGCACAGATTCATGCACTCTTGTTAGTTTCTGCTGAGCCTCTTAGCGCACAAGAAATTATAGATACTTTATCAGTTTCTCAAGGAAGCGCAAATATGAATTTGAGAGCCTTAATAGACTGGCAGCTCATCGAAAAAACAGTCAAGATAGGAGAAAGAAAAGAATATTTTTCTGCTGAAAAAGATATGTGGGAAATTACAAGACGAGTAATGAGAGAGCGTAGAAAACGAGAATTAGAGCCTATTTTGAAAATGTTGGAGGATGTAAAGAATATAGAACTTTCAGAAAAAGATAAAAAAGAATTAGAAACAAATGGACTGTTAGAACAAAAAAATAAAGAAGTAGAAGAGTTTAAAGAAATGATGGAACAAATAGATTCCTTTGCTAGTCGTGCAGAAAAAGCATTAGATGTAATGATAAAAGCCTCTGAATCTAAGATTGTTGAGCGATTCTTGAAATAACGATTAGTTGTTAGTGATAAATTATTAGTTAAATACAAATTACATTTATAATTGAATATTATTTAAAAATGAAAACTTCTTGGAATCTTAAAGACAAAAAAGCCTTTGTTACAGGTGGCTCAAAAGGAATTGGAAAAGCAACAATTATTGAGTTTTTAGAACTGGGTGCAGATGTTTTGTTTTCGGCTCGTAATGAAGATGAAATTCAAAATTTGGAAAAAGAACTTAAAAAAGAGTTTCCAAATTCGTTTGTAAAAGGAATAAAAGCAGATGTTACCAGCAAAACAGACCGAAAAAAAGTATTTGATTGGATAGAAAAAAACTGGCAAAAACTAGATATTTTGGTAAATAATGCAGGAATAAATATCAGAAAATCAGCTTTAGAATATAGCGAAGAAGAATATCGAAAAATACTGGAAATCAATTTGATAGCTCCTTTTGAGGTTTCAAGAATTTTATATTCTTTACTCCAAAAATCTCAAACTGCATCTGTTATCAATGTGGGTTCAGTAGCAGGAAGTCAGGATGTAAATAGTGGTTTGCCTTATGCGATGTCAAAGGGTGGAATTAATCAACAAACACGTAGTTTTGCAACTGAGTGGGCAAAAGATAATATTCGTGTAAATACTGTTTCGCCTTGGTACACCAAAACACCACTCACAGAAGCTGTTTTTGAAAATAAAGAAAAATTAGAAAATATACTTTTAAGAACGCCGTTGGGAAGAATAGCTGATGCAGAAGAAATGGCTTCTGTAATTGCATTTTTGGCAATGGATAAATCTTCGTATCTGACAGGACAAAATATAACCGTTGATGGTGGAATGAGTGTGAGTGTTTTTTGAGAAACTGTATTTTATTCTTTTAAAGGTCTTCTATTTCTCTACCAAAACCTCTCCTATCTTTGTATAGTTGTTGGACTAACTCTTCACCTGTTTCTTCGGATTGCCATGAACCTGCTAATTCAAGAAAATGTCTTTGTTTTTCTTTCTTATCGTCTTCATTAAGCTGATTTTTGATTTCTAAAAATTGATTAAGGGTTTTTATATCCATTTTTACAATCCATTCCATCAACTCTAGTTTTGTTTCTGAAAGCGTTTTTGTTTCTACTTCTATAGTATTCATAATTTTATTTTTAAAAGTTTATACTCTTCTAACGTTTCAAGTCAATCAACAGTTTTATTGTTTTTTCAACAACTCAATAATCTGTTCTAAATCTTTTATTTTTCAAAATAAAAATTCTCTATTTCATCTTAGGATAACAAAAATAATTTTTAGTAACAGCTTGTGTAAGTGACTGTAAATAAGGAATATCGGAAGCATTTGTAATGTCTATCACTTCGCCATTTTTTTTCAAAATACAGATTTCTTCGCCTGTTCCCAGTGCGTAAGCTGAGTTACTAATCTTTCCTTCACAGACTAAAAAAGAAATTTCATCATTGCCTATTCCAAACTGTTTTTTTACCTTTTCTTTTATTTCAATCTTGAAGTTCTGATCTAATTCTTCTGTCGTTAAATGCGTTTTGAAAAGACGACGATTGACTAACATATTACTAAGAGAAGACAGAATTTTATCCTCACTTTTTGTCCAAACTTTTATACTTGCCCAAATATCATAATCATCTAATTGTACAAAGAAATCTAAAACGCTTTTATCATTTTTAAATTGATTTAAAGTAATTTCATTTTCTAAAAAAAAAGAAAGTGAAGGAGTAGCAAATAGTTTTGTATTATTTTGCACCAAAAACCTAGCTCTTCGGATAGTTTGAATGAGCATTTGTTCTGTCGAAACAGTTGTTTTATGTAAGTAAACCTGCCAGTACATCATTCTACGAGCATTCAAAAAATGTTCGATGCTATACACTCCTTTTTCTTCTACAACTAATTTATCATCACTCAAATTGAGCATTCTGATAATTCGTTCTCCTCCGATTGTTCCTTCCGAAACGCCTGTAAAAAAACAATCTCGTTGCAAATAATCCATTCTATCAACATCTAACTGTCCAGAAACAAGCTGATGAAAAAATGGACGATGATAATTTCCTTTAAAAATTTCTATTGCTGTTTTGAGTTGTCCATTAAACTCTTCCTCTAATTTTTCCATGAGCAAAAGTGACAATTCTTCATGATGGCAATCTTTCAAAATCGTACATTCTAGCGCATGAGAAAAAGCACCATGACCAATATCGTGCAGCAAAATAGCAATCAAAGCCGATTCGTATTCTTTATGAGAAATTTTATGCTCCTTTAATCGCAATGTATCCAAAGCCATTCGCATCAAATTCATTGCGCCCAAAGCATGATGAAAACGAGTATGCAATGCCCCTGGATAAACAAATTCTGTAAGTCCCAACTGTTTTATTCTTCTCAAACGCTGAAAATAAGGATGATTGGTAAGTTTCAGAATTAGCTTTGTAGGAATTCGAATAAAACCATGAACTGGGTCGTTGATGATTTTTCGTTGTTGTGGATAATCGCTCATAAAAGAATAAATTTTGTTTTTTATCTCAATGGAAATATAGCAAAATAAACCGTCGTTGAAGCTCAAATGAAGCCGTCAATGAGGATTTTAAAATAATAGAATAGATAGACAAAAATACAAACAAAAAAACGCTTCAAAGTTTATAAATTGATTTTTGATTTCTCACAATATCCCTCAAAATCATAGTAAGGAGAAAGACAATGTTCTTATACTTAATTTCATTTAATGCCGAGTTCACGTTATTTGTCTATTCGTTTTGCTAATTTTGAAGCTATTATGCTTATTATGAATATTTGTAAGGCGTGAAATAACATGAGTGGTAATAATATTAATCCTATTGGGTAAGTGGCAGGAAATAAAATTTTAGAAAATATTGTGCCGTGTACTAATGACTTTTTAGTCCCACAAAATTGTGCTGTAATACTATCTTCCTGATTAAACTTTAATTTTTCAGCAAGATAGCCAGTCAAATAATACATAAAATAAAAGAGCAAAATTACAGCTAAGGCAATAATTAAAAGGTCTTTTACTTGTAACGAACTAAATACATTGTCTTCAAACGACTCTGAAAAACTTCGATATATAATCAATAGGATAATCGATTTGTCGAAGGTAGCTAACTGTTTTTGATATTTTATCGCATATTTTCCTAGAAATTTTTGTAACACAAATCCCATCACAACTGGAATAAGTATTTCTGTGAAAAGTTTAATATAGATAACTCCTAAGCTAAAGTCGGTATTTTCTTGTGTTAAAAACAATCCCATCCAAAGTGGCGTAATGACAATGCCTATCAATCCTGAAATACTTGCATTAAATATAGCTGCTGGAATATTTCCTTTCGCCATCGAAACCATTACTACTGAAGATGATACAGTGGATGGTAATGCTGCTAAAAAGAATAAAGATAACCACAATGTTTGACCTTGTTCTGTATTAATAAATGGATAAAATAACAGTACAAGTAGTGGAAAAACAAAAAATGTGGAGAGTTGCACTACAATATGCAGTTTCCAATTTTTCAAGCCATTCTTTAGTTTTTCAGGACTTAACTTTAATCCATAAAAGAAAAAAATCAGTGCAATACCAATACTTCCAATTATATCAAGAGGTATAGGACTTGTTTTGCTTCCCCATTGAGGTAGAAAATAGGCAATTATAATTACACTAATTATTGCCAAAATAAATTTATCAATCTTTATTTTCATTTGCTATACAAAATTTGAAATACAGTTATGTGTTGGGATTATATAATTAAAGTTTCAATAAAAATACTCAAAAAGACAAAGTCAGTTGCATACCTATTTTGTTACTTGTTTCTGTATTTGGCTGGCTGCTTAGATTAGAAACTTGTAAACCTAATAATCTAACACCTATTTTTAAAGGAAAAATACTTCGAAGTAATGGTATATAAATTTTTGCTAAATCATCTTCAGTCTGTAATCCTTCAAGGCTGGTCTGACTACGAGTAATCTGTTTAAAATCTGCATATTTTACTTTGAGAGTAAGCGTTCTACCTCGTATATTTCTATCTAAAAGTAGTGGCGATAATTTTTGTGTGATTTTTTGGAGAGCTTCTATCATTTCATTTTCTTCAAACAAATCTTCCGAAAAAGTGCGTTCTGCTCCAATAGATTTTCGAATACGATTTGGATTTACAGGACGGTAATCTTGTCCTTGAGCAATATGAAAATAAAACCCTCCTGCTTTACCAAAGTGTTTGAGTAAATCGTTCTTTTTCCATTTTTTCAAATCTTTTCCTGTATAAATACCTAATTGGTGCATTTTTTTGGCTGTTACTTTGCCAATACCATGAATTTTTTTGATAGGAAGTTGATCTATAAACATTGAAGAATCAGCAGGAACAATAGTAAATAATCCATTTGGTTTGTTAAAATCAGAAGCTATTTTGGCTAAAAATTTATTGAAGGATATTCCAGCAGAAGCTGTTAATTGAGTTTTGGCTTTTATTTCTTCTTTAATTTGACGAGCGAGTAAAGTAGCAGAAGGAAACTGCTTTTTGTTTTGTGTTACATCTAAATACGCTTCATCTAAAGAAAGAGGTTCTATCAAATCTGTATATTCTGAAAAAATTTCTCTAATCTGTAACGAAACTTCTCTATATACTTCAAAACGAGGACGTACAAAAATCAAGTGAGGGCATTTTTGCAATGCAATTTTAGAAGACATGGCAGAATAAACTCCATACTTACGTGCTTCATAACTTGCTGCTGCTACTACACCTCGTTTGCCATCTCCACCCACAGCAACAGGTTTTCCTTTTAGTTCAGGATTGTCTCTTTGCTCTACTGAAGCAAAAAAAGCATCCATATCTATATGTATTATTTTACGAAGTGAAGCTGTCAATTTACTTTATATTTTGTGATAGGCTAAAAACAGAACTCAACAAGAAAAGGTTTAGCTTTTATTGGTCTTAATTATGATTCTGAGTAGCTCAAAAAGAGTAGAATTTTATTTAGAAGTCTTTTTTTTATTTTTAATTATAAAAATGATTTTAGTGGAAATTCATAAATTGCGTAACTAAAATAGGCTATCAAAACTAACAAAGATTCGACTACTTAAATAAAGAAGGCAACTAATCAAAAATTAAATTCATAAAATGGAGATTAAATACATAAATAGAGCTACTGGTAAGATAAAAGTTGAGCATCCTCCAGCAGAGGGATTAATAAACTTTTTATATAATAATTCATTTGGAGAAAAATTAATTTTACCTATAGCCAAACAAAAATTTATAACAGAATTGTATGGCAAAATGATGGATAGTTCTTCTTCTATAAGTAGAATCCAATCCTTTATTGATGCTGCAAACATAGATATGAGTCAGTTTAAGAAAGATGTAAGCGCATTCAAATCTTTTAATGATTTTTTTTATAGAGAACTAAAGGAAGGTGCTCGTAAAATTGAGGAAGGTCTTGTTTCACCCGGTGATGGGAGAATTTTAGCTTTTGAAAAGATTTCAGAAGTCAATAGTTTTTATGTAAAAGGACGAGAGTTTACGCTAACAGAATTTTTAAAAGATAATGAATTGGTAGATAAGTATAAAGATGCTTCAATGGTTATTTTGCGTTTAGCTCCTGAAGACTATCATAGATACCATTTTCCATTTAAAGGAATTCCATCAAAATCAAAGGAGATAAAAGGAACGTATTATTCGGTTTCTCCAATTGGTTTGCGTGATAATTTCACAAAAGTTTTTTGCGAGAATAAAAAAGAAACATGTGAATTAAAAACAGACAATAAAGGAGATATATTAATTATTCCTGTTGGTGCTACAATGGTTGGAAGTCTCAATGCGACTTATCAACCCAATACAGTTGTAGAAAAAGGCGACGAAATGGGTTATTTTGCTTTTGGAGGTTCAACTATTGTGTTATTATTTGATTCTGCTCATTTTAAAATAGATGAAGATTTACTCCAAAATACTAAGAATGATTTGGAAACGTATGTGAAAATGGGTGAAAAAATAGGACAGGTAATTTAATCTGATTGATATTTTTTTAGTAGCAATTTTTGCTTCTCTTCCACTAATCTAAGCAAGTTCTTGCTCTTGTCAGCTCAAAACATAGGAAAAACAAAAAAGCATTGTTCATACAAACAATGCTTTTTTCAGTAAGGGGAAAGATAATACAGTCTTGAATTTCTTTAAAGCATACCTTTTGATGAGTTGCTTTACTTCTTTATACCCAAAACTTATTTTTATCACCCTCTAATTTCAAAAGTTTTTATTAAAAAATGTTAATAAAAAGTATAACAGACATCTTGTCTGTTGAATTTCTAAACAGAAAGGTATATGTGTTTTACAAAATACTATTTACAATCTCCAAAATCTGCTCTGTTTTTATGCTCTCTGCACACTCAAAATTTCCTTTTGGACAGTTTTTAAATCCGTGCAAACCACAAGGGCGACAATCTAACTGTTTTTGAGTTTCGATAATAAATGATTTATCCGAAAGAGGTGTAAAACCAAAAGCAGGAACAGTAGAACAAAAAACGGCACAAATAGGCGCATTGACAGACGAAGCCAAATGCAAAGGCGCAGAATCATTTGCCAAAACAAGTTTTGCATGTTCCATCAAAGCAGCCGATTGCATCAAGGATAATTTTCCTGCTAAGTTTATAACTTTGAATTTTAAATTATTTTGATTTAATTCTTTTAATTTTGTTTCTATTGTATCAATAATTTTCTGACAATTTTCTGCATCTGATGGCGCACCTAACAAATAAATGGTAAAGTTTTGATGTAAAATAGTTTCGTTTTCTAAAAGAAATTTTTCTATAAAGTCAATCCATTTATGCAAAGGAAATTGTTTGGTAAACCAAACCGAAGTAGGCGCAATACAAACAAAATCGTTTTGAATAAATTCCTTTATTTTATCTTTATCAGACTGAGACGGATATAATTTGGGCTTCGAAATTTCATTTATTTTTATACTCTCTAATACTTTGCTATTTCTCTCTATTTCATGAGGCGAGTTTTTGTCTGTCGTAATTATGTGTTGATATTTGTGCGTAAAAGCCCAAGAAAAAGGATTTTTTTTGAACCCTGCCTTTATTTTTGAATTCGAAAAGGCTGTCAAAAGTCCTGTTGCACCAAAACGCTGTAAATTCAAAACGGCATCGTAAGACGACTTTCTAACTTTTTTTATAAGTTCAAAAAGACTTTTATATTTATTTTTTTTATCCCAAATCAAAACTTCATTCAATAAAGGATGTTCTTGAAGTAAATTTTCGTTTCCTTTTCGCAATAAAAAATCAATTTTTGCAGAAGGATATTTTTTATAGATAGATTCAATAAGCGAAGTAGCCAAAATTACATCGCCTATAAAAGCTGTTTGTATTAGTAGAATTTTCATTAAATTATCATTTTACTAGCGCAAGATTCTATCTTGTGCTTATCACTTCGCAAGTATATGCTTGCTGCAACAGAGCGTCCAAGCAACATGCTTGAACGATTATATTTTTTTCAAATTTACTCTATTCTTTTCAAATGTTAGATTATAAAATTTCATACACACAAGCGCATCATCATTTTATCAATATTGAACTTACCATAAATCACGTAGATGATATTATGGAAAAAGAACTTTCTCTTCAACTTCCTGCGTGGCGACCAGGGCGTTATACACTTCAAAATTTTGCCAAAAACATAGCTCAATTTAATGTTTTTGATGAAAATGACAAACCATTAGAATTCTCAAAAGCTACAAAAGATAATTGGAGAGTAAAAACAGATGGCGCAAAGACAGTAAAAGTTCATTATACCTACTATGCCTATCAAATGGATGCAGGAGGTTGTTATGTAGACGAAAAACAAATTTATTTGAATTTCATTTGTTGTTGTTTAGAAGTCAAAAATCGCCCAGATTCTATGTACAGAATGCATGTAGAAATGCCTTCTCGCTATAAAATTGCCTGTGCATTAGAACAAAAAATTGAAAAAACACAAGACAAAGACAAGAATTTTCTGATTGCTGAAAACTTCTTTCATCTTATAGATTCGCCTTTAATTGCTTCTGACACATTACAACATAAAAGTTATAAAGTCGCCAATTCGGAAGCAAATTTTCATATTTGGATTCAAGGAGATTGGAACATTAATTTTGAAAAAGCTGTAAAAGAGTTTCAGAAATTTACACAAGACCAAATTGCTCTTTTCAAAGATTTTCCAAGTACAGATTATCATTTCATGTTTCAGATTTTGCCATATCCAAAGTATCATGGTGTAGAACATTGCCATTCTACTGTCATTACATTGGGAGCAGATTATGATATGGACGGAACAGTTCGTTACAATGACTTTTTGGGAATTAGTTCGCATGAGCTTTTCCACTTTTGGAATATTATGCGTATTCGTCCGAAAGAACTTATGCCTTACGATTTGTCTAAAGAAACCTATTTCAAGACTGGTTTTGTAGCTGAAGGATTAACTACTTATTATGGAGATTATGTTTTGTGTAGAAGTGGTGTTTGGTCGCAAGAATATTACCTTAAAGACTTTGAAACTTTACTAAAAAGACATTTTCACAATAATGGAAGACTTAATCTTTCTGTTGCTGACTCGTCGTATGATTTATGGCTTGATGGTTATGAATTGGGTATTCCGAACCGAAAATCTTCAATTTATGTAGAAGGGGCAATGGCTGCTTTTATCTTGGATATGAAAATCAGAAAATCTAGCAACAATGAAAAATCATTGGATGATGTAATGGTAAAAATGTGGGAAGATTTCGGCAAAAAACAAATTGGATATTCGTTAGAAGATTACCACAATGTAGTTGATCAAGTAGCAGGCGAGCATATCAAAGATTATTTTGAGAAATGTATTTATTCGCCAAATGCTTTAAATACCTATTTGAAAGAAGCCTTTGAGTATATCGGAATTGAGAAAGAGTTTATCCATAACGACAATGAAATAGAAAGAAGATTAGGCTTAAAAACGGTCTTTCAAACCAATGGAGTAAATAACGGATATTTTGTGGTTGGTTTTTCTCCAACAAGTGAAGTAGCCAAATTCTTGACTGTCAATGATGAGATTGTAGCTATTAATTCTTATAAATTAGATGCTATCAACCCAAATACAATTTTGAAAAAAGCTGTCAAAGAAGGAAAGTCAGAGATAGAAATTTCATTCTTTAGAGATAATCAACTTCATACTATCAAAACAAAATATGATGAAAATCAATATCCCAATATTAAATTGACTGTAAAGGAAGATGCAAGTGAAGAACAAAAAGAGAACTTGAAAAAATGGCTTGCACCTTTGGTATAGATAAGTATCAACTGATTCAAGCGTCGACGTTTGAATCAGTTATTTTTTTCGTAAAAAATTAAATCAAATAAACTTGAAAAACAAAAATAGACTAGGTACAACTTTACTTTTAATCGGAATTCTTTTTCGAAAAGTGAAAATTTCTTGTGGTTTTGGAGGGTGTTTTGATGATTCTTTAGGAATTTTTTTTAGTAGTTTGATAGTAATTATAGTTGTTTTATTTTTCCTTCATATAAAAACCTTAAAAAAATTTTATGGCTCTTCCGACAATTTAGCGAAATGATAAAATGGTGTTTCGCTAAAAAGTCGGAAGAGCCAAATTTATTTTACCTCAGTCCACACTATTCTTATTTTTTTTGTATAAATTGATGGAGATATTTGAAATTAACACCATCGAAATTAAGTACAAAATAATGAAGTCTAGAATACAAATAGTGTTGGTAATAAGTTTGTTTTTTTTCTTACCACAATTTACAAATGCTCAAAGCAATAAAAACATTCAATTTTTATCAAAAGTGGGCGTTTTAGATAGTTTATATTCCAAAACTCTAAAAGAATATAGGAAGTTTTATGTACAACTTCCTCAGGGATATGATAAAAATGACAAATATCCTGTTGCTTTTATTTTAGATGGAGAAGTATTTTTGCCTACTGTTCATAATGTGCAAAATTTTTATAGTGGTGGATTTACACCTGAAATGGTTCTGATTGGCATTTCAAATGCTGATAACAGAATGAGAGATTTGACAACTTCCAAAATAAAAGAGATGAATGGAATGCCATTTAATCAAGAAAACGGAGAAGCAGCTAATTTTAGTAATTTTATAGAAACAGAACTAATTCCATTCATAGAAAATAAATATCCTGTAACTAATTTCAGGACATTAATTGGTCATTCCTATGGTGGTTTATTTGCGCTTTATACATTTCTTTATAAGCCAAATTTATTTTCTAATTATATTGCCATAGACCCAAGTTTGGATTGGGATAATCAAAAATTATTAAATAAAGCTAAAGAAAAACTGGCAAGCAATGATTATAAAGAAAAGTCTTTATTTATGTCTTTAGGTGGACAATTACACTGGCAGAAACCAGAAATAACTATTGATAATGTAATGACAGATACATCAGATTTTACTTTGTTTGGAAGGTCTAATATTATGTTTTCAGATATGATAAAACAAAATAAGGTAGATGGATTAGCTTTTGAATGGAAATTTTATCCTAGAGATTTACATGGTACAATTCCTTTTCCTTCTATAATGGATGGATTAATTTCTGTTTTTCAATGGTATCAAATGGAAAACACTCAAAAATTTAACTTGCCAACAACTTCAACAGAAGAGTTATCCAAAATAATAAAATATCGTGCAGAGAAGCTAGAAAAGTATTTTGGATATTCAGTTCCACCCTATCCTGAATTTCTTTTAAATATGTCTGGTTATATGAGTATGGATATGGAACAAATGAAAAGAGCCAAAATGTTCTTTGAATTTGCTATTGAATATTATCCAAAAAATGCCAATACTTATGATTCTATGGCTGATTATTACGAAAGAAATGGTGATAATACTACTGCTATAAAATTTATTGAGAAGGCTCTTGAAATAAATGATGATGAGTATTACAAAAAAAGAATGGAAGAACTAAAGAAAAAATAGATAGTTATTTACTAGCCGTTGTCGGTGTCCTACCGACGACTTCAAGTTGCAACTAAATTCATAAAGCACCAAGTAGTTTAAGTAACTAAGACAAATAAAATGTATTTATTAAAATAAAATTTTAAACTGTCAAAATAACTTTGAAGGGCTTAATAAAGTATGACAGTAACAATACATAAATTATTTTGTTAGTATAAATAAACCTTTAAACTAAAAATAAAATTGTCATGAAAAAAATACTATTTGTTATCACTTCTCACAAAGAACTACTCAATACAGACACTACAACAGGTTTATGGCTTGGAGAATTTACTGACCCGTATTACGAATTTATTGATGCAGGATATCAAGTTACGTTGGCAAGTCCGAAAGGAGGCAAACCACCGATTGACCCAACAAGCGAACTGACTAAAAACATAACAGGTTCGAATAGAAGATTTCAAGATGACAAAATTGCTCAAGCAGCTCTCAACTTTACTATTTTGCTTTCTGAAGTAACAGCTAGTAATTACGATGCTATTTTCTTACCTGGTGGACACGGTCCTATATTTGATTTGGCATCCAATGAAGAAAGTGGAAAATTGATTTTGGAGTTTTTGGAAGCTGGAAAGCCTGTTGCTTCTGTCTGTCATGGACCTGCTGCACTACTAAAAGCTGCTGAACTCAAACCATCTTTACTAAAAGGAAAGCGAGTGACAGGATTTTCAAACGCTGAAGAAAAGTTGGTGATGAAGTTAGATAATATTCCCTATACATTAGAAGACCGTTTGAAGGAATTGGGAGCAGATTATCATATTGCAACTCTGCCATTTGAATCGCATGTAGAAGTTGATGGTTTACTTATTTCAGGTCAAAATCCTTTATCATCCAATGCAACTGCAAAGGCTTTGTTGGAGTTTTTGGGAAAAGTCTAAACACTTATATTTTTGTATTAAATTGAAACTCTAAGAATTTTTAGTAATTAGAGTTTAAAATTGTGCTGTTACGATGACTAAATGCAAAAAATAACTTCTAGATATTCAGAAGACCAGTAAAAAAATAGAATAGTATTAACTACAAGAAATTATAAACAATAGATTTAGAAAAAATTGATTTTATATTGTCTAATACAAAATGTATAACGACTTAAAAAAATGTGCATTTACCAGTTAAATTCAAGTAAGTAAACAAAACTATGAAAAATACTTTTCTCTATACCCTATTGTTTCTTATTTTAGGTCAAATGAATGTACTTGCACAAAATAGTGAAAGTCAAGATAATTTTGATATACTAATAAGAGAAGAAGAAGGTGATTTGAATAATGATGGTATACTAGACAGGGTTATCATTTGTATGGATACTGTCGATCAAACTGTACCATTGAGACTTCAAATATTTCTTTCTCAACCTAATGGAAGACTAAAATTAGTTGTTTCCTCTACTCAAATAATTGAGGCAATGTATCCACCTGAAAAAGGGAAAGGAGATGACAGGGAAGAAATTCCAAATCTTCTGATAGAAAATGGTAATTTGTTACTTCTTGGATATATGAAAGGAGGAACAACTGCTCATGAATTCAAATTACGAAATGGCAACTTTGAATTAATTATAGTTTCAAGATATACTTATGATGGAAAAGATACTACAACCGAAGCTATATTTAATCTAATAACAGGAATTAAGACAGAAGAAGACATGTTATTAGGCACTGATGATATTTCTAGAAGAACAGAGGAAAAAAGATGGATTCGCCCATTACCCAAAATACAGAATTTCAAGTTTTCAGATAAGGATTTATATTAAAATCATGATGTTTATCCAATCTTTATTAAAGCAAAAATGCACGAAAAATTAGATAGTATCAATATTGAAGTAATAGTTGAAGCTGTTCAGTTAGATTCTGTAAACATTTGGATGCAAGGAGATTTGGAAATACAAATCAATGGAAAAAAACCTTGTGGAGAGAATGACATAATCAATATAGATATTCTTATCAAAAGTTTAGAATCTGATGGAGAATATTATATTTTTTCATGTAATTGTGGAGTTCCAAAATGTAGTGGTTGGATACATGGAATTGACGTAAAACATAAAGAAAACACTGTTATTTGGACAAATATCAACACTAAAGAAAGCTGGGTTTTAGACAGACAGAAAATTGAGAATGATTTAAAAGACATAAGAGAAGAAGTCAAAAATTACAAATTATTTTTTACTAAAAAGCAAATTAAATATGTCGGTGTTGGATATAATTGGTAATTTAAATGTGCGTTCTAGCTTAGTTAGTACAACTAATTTAAAAACTTTAGATGTGTACAAATTCTAAACAAACCAAATGGAAAATATAACTATTATAAAAGACCTACTTTCCTCTTCTGAATTTTCTGACCTTCAAATATATTTTGAATCGCAAAATATTTCAGACGAAGAATTATTTGACTATTTACTTCAAGAAAAAATTATCTTAATGATAGATTGGTCAGGAGAAGAAGAAGAATTTGAAATATCTTCTTTTCTAAAATACCGACTAGATAAGTTAGAGAAAAATAGTGACCTAAATAGCATCGAAATTTATGAGCAGTTAGATGAAAAAATAGATAATGATCAAATAGAAAGAGGAGGAGGAGTTTCCTTTCTTTTGGAAAAATTCCATAAGATTTTAAAAAAAGATGGATTATCTATAAATTTGGTTCGTGAAGGTTGTGATGCCTATTATATAACTCTTGCAACACAACAAGCAACAAAATTATTACAGAAAAGGAAAAATGAATTTTGGTCTTTTGTGCCTTTTGGAACAAAAAAAAGGGAAATACTTTACACTATATATTGTACTTGTGGAAGCACGAATGTTTGGCAACTCAAGCCTAATATTCCTCTTCCAGTAAAGGCGTGTTGTGACAAATGCAACAAACAACTAGTGAATATTTATGGAGAAGCAATCCTTGAGGTTGAAAAAGAGTATATTTAAAACCAATAAAACAGTTTTTGCATAAACTGATAGTATCTACAAATTTTATACACTATTATATGATGACAAATAAAGAGGAATTAAAAAGACAATTTTTACTAAAGAAACTTGAAGATCCTACTGTTGGAGAATGGGAAAAAAGAAATATTAGAAAAGAATTAGGGATTTTTACGAAGCTAACTGAACAAGATTTTGATAGACCCAAAGATGAAAAATATCTATATTTTTTTTACTATTATATTGAACAAAATATATTCCGATTAAATAAAAAAAACAATACAAATACTACTTTTTCAAAGTTATCAGACTACATTAAATCCATCTATTATCTTTATTCTTTTTCTTCAACATTTGAAAGCGACGGTTTTTGGGATTACTCTGAAGTATCTTTGAAACAATATGAACAGGAAAGTGATGACAATCTAAGAGAAGAAAAAATAGGTTTGCTTAAAGGATTGAAAGACTTAGGATTAACAGAAGATGCAACATTTTTAGAGCAAGTTTGGAACAAAGAAGAAATATCAGACGATGAAATAGACCAAATCCAAGAAAGATTTTGGCATATTGACTACAAGAAAGATTTTTCGGACAGAATTGCAAATTTTATTATTAAAAATAAAGTTGAATTTTTGGAATTGCAAGACCTTTAATAAAAAAGTACTATCAAAGATAAGGTTTAGTTATATTCATCACAATTAACCCTAGTTTTTGAAGCATTTAATAAAAAGAGAAAATGATACGAAACACTCTCTAAAAAACATGAAAATAACAGAGATTAACCAAACAGAGAAAGCAAAAAGGAAAATTAAAAAGATAGCAGAAAATAATAATCTAGAATTTGATTTAGTTATGACTTTCGCAAATTTGCTTTCGGACAAAATTTTGTTTTTAACAAATTGCAT
>JAHDBD010000047.1 GCA_020630575.1 Bernardetia sp. | reverse complement strand
GGAATAAATTCGCCACCCATTCTACCAAAAACAAAAACACTTATAAAGAATAGTAATATAGTTCCTCCTACAAATAGACGTTTGAACTGCATTGCTTTGTTTAAAATAGGAGTGTATCCACTTTGAAAAAAGTCTATGATTTTATCTGCAATTGTTCTTTTATTGGAAATATTTTTATTTAGAAAAAGAGCTGCCATCATTGGCACATAGGTCAAAGACAGTATTAAAGCTCCAGTAATTGCCAACATTACAGTTTGTGCCATTGGCTTAAACATTTTACCTTCAATACCAACTAAAGCAAGAATTGGGATATAAACCATTAATATAATAATCTCTCCAAATGCTGCTGAACTTCTGATTTTTTGTGAAGAGGAAATTACATCTGTATCTATTTCAGATTGACTAAGTAACTTACCTGAATGTTTTACTTGTAGCCTGTGTACTATGGCTTCTACAATAATAACTGCCCCGTCTACAATTAAACCAAAATCTATAGCTCCCAAACTCATTAAGTTAGCTGAAATACCCAATAAGTTCATCATAGATACTGCAAACAACATTGCAAAAGGAATAACTGAAGCCACAATTAAGCCTGCACGCCAATTTCCTAATAGAAGCACTAAAATAAAAATAACGATTAAGCCTCCTTCAATAAGGTTTTTCTTAACTGTGCCAATTGCTGTGGTAACTAATTTATCTCTCACTAAATAAGGCTCAATCACTACACCTTCTGGTAATGATTTTTGAATTTGAATGACTCTTTCTTTAACTAATTCTGTTACTACCGAAGAATTAGCACCTTTAAACATCATTACTTTACCACCTACCACTTCTTCGCCATCACGTACTAATGCTCCATAGCGTGGTGCTTTACCATATTGTAAGGTTGCTATGTCCTTTATTAAAACTGGAATGTTGCCAACTTCATTAACTACAATATTGCCTATATCGTCTAATGATTTTGCAAGCCCTTCTGAACGGATATAATAGGCATTTGAATTTTTCTCTATATATGCACCACCAGTATTTTCATTGCTTTTTTCAAGAGCCACAAATACATCTGAAATACTTATACCTAATGATTTCAGTAAGTCAGGATTAACTGCTACTTCATACTGTTTTAAGTAACCACCCATTGAATTAATTTCTGCTACACCTTCAATACCCAGTAATTGCCTTTTTACAATCCAATCTTGAATAGTCCTTAACTTTGTTGCAGAATATTTATCTTCAAAACCTTCTTTGGGTCTTACTACATATTGATATATTTCTCCTAAACCCGTAGATATTGGAGACATTTCGGGTGCGCCTAAACCTTGAGGTATTGCATTTTCAGCTTCCTTAATTCGTTCAGTAACTAACTGTCTTGCTAAGTATATATCATAGTTTTCTTCAAATACTACGGTAATTACAGATAGCCCAAAACGTGAGATTGACCTTATTTCTTCTACCTTTTGAAGACTCTGCAGAGCAAGTTCAACTGGTGTTGTAATAAACTGCTCTACCTCTTGTGTAGCAAGTGTTGGAGAAATAGTAATAATTTGAACCTGATTGTTTGTGATGTCAGGAACTGCATCAATAGGCAACTGGCGTAATGAAAATATACCCCAAATTGTTAAAGCAGCTACAAATAGCCCTATAACAAACTTATTCTGTACCGAATAAGCGATTATCTTATCGAACATATAAATGTGATTTTATTAGAGAAGTTGTTTAAGAATAGGTTTTGTGCGTGTATTTGTTGGTGTCGCTACGCTAAAACACCAACAAAGGCAGTGTATTTTTCCATAAAGTAGGGTTTGCAAACCCTACTTTATGGAAAAATTAAACCAGAATACTATTCTTAAACAACTTCAGAGTTAAACTAAAAGAAAAATGTAAAAAAGACGTAGATAGCCCTTGAAAAATAGTTTAACTTAGGGTTGGTGGATGCCATACTCTATTGAAGTAATCAAAAGAATATGGAGAGGAATAAGAGGAATAATGAAATAAATAGGAATACAAAACTATTTTATTCAAATCACTAAAGGTATATAATGAAGGTATTGTAATTGAAGTACCACAACATTGACATATACAAAAAGCTGTGCACCCATCTTTGCCATTTCGAGAATGATCGTGTAATGGTTCTTCAAAATGGGCTTGTAATACGTTTTCAGAAACAGCACTATCCATACTATCCTCACAAGGCATAATTGCCATTGCAAAAACAAATATTGATAATATGAATGTTAATATTCTCATCTTCAAAAATACTAAAATATACGTGCAACTCACTTGCAAATACAGGGTTTTCTTATAAAAAATTGACTTGGTTAAGAAAGTTTAATAAAGATTGAAAATCATCTTGAAATTTTTCAAGTTGTGCTACCATATTTTTAGGTTTTAATTTATTCAAAAGTGTCAACTAAGTGTTCTAAGCCCTGCTAACACTTTTGAAATAGATTTTTCTTTTGTTTTGAGTTGGTCTTCTTGAAATGTAGTATCTCTGATGTTATTATTTACTTCTACTTGCCAATGATTTCGGACAGTTCTAAAAAGTTGTTCTCCCTCTTGTGTTTTTTCATTGGAAATATAAAATGAAGTTTCTTTACTTTCTTCTTGCGTTTTAGTATCTGTGCGTGTTCTTTCTACTTTAACTAAAGAGCAAAAATCTACTTTTTCCCAACGTGGGTCAAAATATTCTTGGCTAATATCATATAATTCATACTTTCTATATTCAATTCTTCCATGTCCCTTTTCCCATTTTTTGCTTTGCAAAATTGCTTTTGAAGTTTGACTACAAAATACCATATCTTCTAATAATACAGTTTGATTATTCTTTAAACCAATTAAAAAAATACCTCCTCCTCCATTAATCAATTCACAGGTAGATGGAGATAAATGAAGTGCATCCAAACTAATTTTTTGCCCAGTAGCTTGGCTAGTTGTTAATAAATTACGAATACAAGACTTTTCGCTTTCTTTTTCTCCATTGTAATAAGATTGTCCTAAAACCTGTCTACTTTCTTGACCTACTAATTGGACTAGAGCTTCTCCACGTTTTTTTACCTTTTTCTATACTTCCACGCAATTCTTTACCATCACCTGCAAACCACTTCTTTTGCTCATCACTTAACTCTATTCCATAATTTCCAATAATAGTGTTTTAAAATGAGGAAGAGATACTTTTTTAAACAAACTGGAAGATGAGAGCGAGACATGACCTCAATAGGCTCAGATAACTCTAAAAAATCACATAACTCTTGATGTTTATTTTCCATACTACGATGAAGACTTGATAAATTTCTGTCACGTTTTCGCAAAAGTGCTATACTTAAACCAAGTAAAACAAAGGCTAAATTGTGGGTTTTTCCTCGGCAATCTCGTAAACCTAAGCCCACTAAATTTTGTAATTGAACATAAAAACTACTTTCTTTGTGCATAGAAGGATAAATTTAGTACTTGGTAATACAAAATTAAACCTTTTTTACCCTTTTATTTTTTTATAAGAAAACCCTGCTTACAAAGATTATATTTTACAATTTGCACAAATTCCTTTTATAACCATATTGGCTTGTTGCATCTCAAAATTCTTGGGGAGTTCTATATAAGGAATGCTTAGAGTTGTTAGACAAAATGTTTCTTTGCATTTATTACAATGAAAATGATAGTGTAAATCTATTGGAGAACAACTGCATCCTTCTAAGCATAGAGCATATTTTAAATGACCTGTACCATCTTCAATGCTATGTATTAGTTTGGATTTCTCGAAGGTTTTTAATGTTCTAAAAATAGTGCTTTTGTCTGATCTTTCAAATGCCATTTCTATATCACTTAAAGAAACTGTTGTTGTCTGTTCTATAAGATATTGCAAAATAAGTAGCCTCATTGCTGTTGGCTTTATTGATTTGCTTTCGAGTTTGTGTTCTAATTTTTTATTTACCATAAAAATAATGACTCTTATCAGATTATATTTAATGTATCTAAAACCTGTAACGTTATTTCAGGACATGACAAAAGAAGATAGTTAGAAAGCCTATAGGCACAAAATAGGTCTTATTTCTACTCATTTTTGAAAGGATTAAAGTAGGAAAATAGTTGTAGATTTTAGGTTTAAAATTGCAAACTTCTAATTTTTGAAAGTTTTTTTTTGAGTAGTGATAAAAACGGCTTTTTGATAGCGTAAAGGCTTTTTTAAAGATTTTATTTGGTTACTGTATTAGGTTTTAGTTCTATAATAAACTATCTAATACAGTAACCTTTTTTTACCTTTTACTCAGTCAAATTTCCCAATTCCTTTTCCCAAATCTTAACGCTCTCAAACTGATAAATCTTAGCTGTTTTCTTACTGTCAATCCTTACTGTATTTTCTGAAATTTCGCATAACATTTGACAAATTGATAAGGCTATTTTTTTTGTGTACCTATTTTTTTGATGCTTTCCTTTATTTATTTTGTTTGTTATCTCTTGGGCTGTTAGTTTTTGCCCTTTTGTTTGTTTTAAAACAGATATGACTCTTCTGTATTCTTCTATTCTGAAAAACTCTTTAGTTCCTAATTTTCCTCCTTTTTCCTTCCTCTCTAGTAGCCAGTAACTTATGTATTCATTTTTCCTTTTGCTCAAATCTTGAGTTTTTCGCATTGTGGAAGATTCTTTACAAGCCAAAATATTTTTGAGTTTTGGCACGTCCTTAATTCCTTTGTGAGGACTTGTTTTGAGTAACTGAAAGTACCTAATCAATAATTTTTCTGCTATTTGAAGCTGCAAAGCTGTTAATTGTATAGGCTCAATACTATCATTAGTTATAGTCGTTTGATTCTCTAAACGAACGTTTTTAGTTTCTTTATTGACAGACTTTAATAAACATTCAAAATCTTCATAAAACATATTTACTACCTCGTTTTCTGCTTTTTCTTTCTCTGATTCTAGTTCTTTTGTATGAGCTTTAATATTATTATCTATTTCATTATCATAGAAGAATATTTTAGTAGGGTTTTCAAAAAAAGGACTTCCTTTACTGCGTGAGTGTCTTGTAAAGTCTGCAAATATATTTTGATAGTTTATATCAAAATATCCTTTGCTTTCATTGAGATAGACATTTTGAGATAACATGCTGCTGAATCTGTCTTTTTCGTATGTGTCATTAGCAATCAACTTTTCCATTTGGTTACTGTGATGCAAAGCATTTTCAAAAGCTAATTCTAAGCTAGTTTGATAATCATAGCGTAAAACTAAATTTTCAGAAGGCAAAAAGTGTTTGTAATTTTTGGTTACAATGATATTTTCTACTTCAAATTCATTGTAATTACGTACTCTAGCTATGAATTGTCTGAAAGAAATATTATCAAATCCAAAAGGCGTTTTATTCAGATAAATGTTCGTTACTGCTCTATCAGTTTTGATATTGATACCAGCTTCTAGTACGGACGTAGTTATGATTATATCAGTATCATCATTCCAAATAAATGTACTTTTGGTCTGCATATCTTCGAATACTTCTTTCTCTTGGGTATCTAACCCATTTGATGCAAATAAATGTACTTTCTTTTCGTGGCTATTAAATGATTTTTTTAGTGTTTTTGCAGCGTCTAAATCGTTACAATGGATAATTACTCTATGACCTTTTTTTATTTTTTGTAATCCTTCTTCTAATGCGTAGGTAGTCATTTTGCTATCAGAACAAAAGACTAAATTAGGACGGTTATAGGCTTTTTTGTCAGTAGAAATAACTTTAAAGTTCTTAGTAGGAAATGATAATTCTGTCGGTGTTGCAGTCATTAACAGATTAGTAGGATTTTCTTTTAACGTGTCTAAAACTGAACCGATTACATCAGCTCTAAAACTACTATCAAAAGGTAGTAAGTGAGCTTCATCAACCACGATAAAGACTTTTAAGCCATGCAACTCCGTAAGCACTTTATAGGCTTCATGAAGTTTGTCAAAATTAGTATAAACTATATCTTTCTGTTCATTTTTGAGCCTATCAATCGCTTTACTGACAGTATCGGCAGTAAATACTATTTTTCCTTTTTCGGCTGCTTGTTGTTTGGCTATTGCGTTTCTTGGGGCTGCAAACAATACCGTATAACCTTTTTTATTCAAAAACGGTGTTAGATAATGTTGCACAAAATAAGACTTGCCTAAACCTGTTGGGGCTTCTAAGGAAGTATATTTTTCTTTTAAAATAGATTTTTGGAAAGCTGTATTTTCTAATAATTGACTACCTAAATAACCATTTAAACGGATTTTTGTAGGCTCTAGCTTAATTTGAGAACTTGCTCTGAACGTATCTTGCAGGTTTTTTAAACTTCTTGTATAGTCTCGGGTAAGGTCAAATTTAAAATGCCAAAACAAGTCATTATGATAAGAATTAGATTCTAATTTTTTTCTTATTTCAGACGGCTCACAATGGATAGCTAAATCATCAAGACCTTTTGCTTGGTATTTATTATTTGGGTTGATACAACTAAATACAAATTTTTTGATTCCCATTTTTTTAGCTGCTATAATTTGTCTTTCTATTGCAGTAAAAAATGAACTAGAACGGTCTTTTTTGTTTATATTTTGAAATGTATCGCTGTCAAAAATAAGTCCGTAGGCTTCAAATTTGCCTTTTTCAATGATTTGTTTTGTGAGTGGTAAAAACTCGGCTGTATTCTTCAATACTCTTTTTCTACCAAATACATCAGTTTCTTTTTCTGTCGTAACTCCTAAATGAATTCCTCCAATTCCAACACACGCAATTTTAAGTTTTTGGACAGCAAAAAAGGCTTTAAATTCTCCTTCAGTAGAATATAAAACTTTTTCAGATTCCAATAAGTCTTGACTGTATGCTAATGGTGTTACATAAGGAGAATAACCACTACCACGAGGAGAGTGATATTTCTTTTTGTCTTTTGGCGTAGTAAGCCTTATTCTATTAAAATCTTTGTTTTCAGAACCATATTTGAGGGGTTCTTTCTCCAAGTTTGTGTATTTGATACCTATTCCATAAGGACTATCAAAGTAAGGAAAGAAGTAGTTTTTGGCTTCGGTTTCTGTAAGCCCAAGCTCCGAATAAATACGATTTTCAAAATACGTCTTTGTTTTCTCTAAACTGGAAAGAATCGTTTTTACAGGTTTTGAAATATGCTTAGGTTCTCTATTACTAGAAACAAAGCTCTGTTCTTCCTCTCTAATTGCAAATTCCCTGTAATCTAATAAATTGTAGATTCTCTTGTAAAAATCGCTTTTATATTCAGAAGTATTAGAAGTAAATGCCTTTGCGAAACTGTATGGATTATAAGTAGTATCACTTGCAAAGTCTTTGATTAGAAATACACCATTAACATCGAAAAAAGATAGATTTGTTTTTCCACGCTTTCCATATCTATTGTTGAGGTCTTTGTTTGCTTGTGTGGTTTTAGCTGCAAACAACCCTAAACTTTGCCATGCTGCAAAATAATTATCCTTTGTGGATTCACTTTCTACATATTCTCTGTACGCTCTATTTAATCTTTCCTTTTTAACTTTGTAGTTCAAAGATTTTTTAATATCTTTGTACTTTGGTTTTTCAGTAAAGACACTTTCATTAACTGACTTTTGTACGACTTTAGTCGAACGTGTTAGTATATTTACGACTTTTTGCTCAGCTTTTATTGAGTTTTGTCCGACTTTTGCTATATTTGTGTTACAAAATTCCATGTTTACACAGTTTTGTATGGAGTACAAGCAACCGTAAAAAACGCTTGTACATTCAAAAATGGCTTGTTTTGCTAAAAATTCCCGTTCCTAGCATTACGATTAAGCCTAATCAATCTAAACCCAAGTATCAAAAAAAATACTTCTAAAAAGTCTTATCAAATATGATAAGACTTTTTTTTTGGTTTATTCACAAAAATACTAAATATAATTCTAAGTATAATTGTATTTTGTGAAAGAGATTAGCACTAATTTGTGGATAATCCATAAATCTTAGTTAATTTTTTTACTTGTTTGAAAATATCAACTTCTTTTTATTTTTCTTCTGCCAAAAATCAATTCTACAATCGTCTGAGCAATACTTCTGATTGTGTGTTTTATAGGTATATGCGTTCTGACAGTTTTGACATATCCTATTTCCTTGCAAAAGCTCGTTTTTAGGCTCGTTACTAATATCGTTAC
This sequence comes from Bernardetia sp., assembly GCA_020630575.1. Classification (GTDB taxonomy): domain Bacteria; phylum Bacteroidota; class Bacteroidia; order Cytophagales; family Bernardetiaceae; genus Bernardetia. The sequence goes on along the minus strand of JAHDBD010000047.1, from coordinate 12,264 downwards.
GATTGTCGTTATTAAACTGAAAACCTATTATTTTTTTTTCAAAGGTAGGCTGTAAAGTAGTTATAAAAGGATTTGGAATAACGGCACTCGTTACGTCATGCGTTTTGTTCTCTTTCGGCTGCTCTCTTTGTGGTTCGTTTGGTAAGTGGTTTTCTAATAAGCAAGATTGATAGTATTGAAACACAAACCAGTAACAAATGAGGTTTAGGACTTCAAATAAAGCAAATAGGACGGCTGCGAACATAGCCATGTTCTTTCCTTTTTCGGCTGTTGCTTGGTAAGAGTTTGTTTTGTTACTTTGGATAGAAAGTAAAGCATTTTCTTTTCGTTCTAAAACGTTTGTGAGTTTGGCTTGTGCTTCATTCAGTCCATTCGTGGCTATATTGATTTTCCAATTTGTTTTGTTGGTACTGATAACATTTTGATTTGCTTTCATTACGTTTTCAAGTCCGACAATTTGAGTAGAATATAAAGCGTTTATGCTGTCTATTTGGCTGTTTTGAAGGCTATCTATATTGGAAAACTTGGTGTTTGTACTTGCATAATAAATACTTTCCTTTGCACTCCAAACACTTGTAACGAAGCTGAAAATAGTCGTAACTAGTAGTATGATTAAAAATAGTGTGTTGGATTGCTCTTTCCTTGCGACACTACTAAAAACAGTAGTTGATGCGTTTCCTTTGGCTATTTCTATAATACCCAAAAACAGGAAAGAAAGTGAAATTATAATAATTCTTTGGAGGAGGCTGTCTAACTGTAAAACAAACAGAATAATACCTATCAATGCAATAAAGTAACTGATAAAGTGGTATGCAACCGAAAAGTATTTTGAGAGTAGAAACAATGGCTTTGCTTGACTAGCATAAGTTTTTGGTTCTAACTTTTCGGCTGCAATGTCGTATATTGCACTATCTTTAAGGTCTGACAGTTTTTTGTCAGTTCCTTTACGTATGATATTAAAGAAATTCATAGTTAATAAAATTTAGTTGGTACTGAATGGATTTGATTATGATAGGACTTGTTAGAGTTACAGCTCTTTCAAGTCCGTTTTTTTTTGTTAATGATTTACTGATTGAATTTCCATAGCTTATATAATTCCTTCTTGTTCTTCTTCTTTTAGTTTTTTGACCAATTCTTTAATATGAACAGTCAAAAGACTTGTAAGTGTTCTATGTTCCGATTTTGCTTTTTTTTCTAAAAGCTCAAATTCTGCTTTAGTAATTTGAGTGAAAGTAAAGCCTTTTTTAAAAATTTCGTCTTGTTCTTTATTCATTAGGAAAAATGTTTTTATGAAAATATCTGCAATGATACAAATTAATACAGCACTTTACAATTTTTTATTAATAAATATCGTGTAAATTTGTAAAAGGTATAATTAACCAAATGACTAGCCAATTAGTCATTTGGTTAGTCATAATTAGCCATCTAATTAGTGATGATTTTATTGTTCTTATCTTTGATTATTCTTAATTATTGACTTACTCCAAAACAATGTTCTTATCTATAAAACAAGCCTTAGAGAAGTACGAGGCAAGTCAAACAACTCTAACTCGGTTCGCAAGGGAAAATCAAAAAACTAAAAACGTAAAAAAAGAAGGTGGAAAGTTCTACATCTTAGATTCTTTTTTGGCTAGTCATTTTCAAGCTGTAAATAGTCATTTGGTTAGTCAGACTATTTCGGCTAATTCTCATTCAGAAGAGAAAAAAGACAGTAAAAAGGATTTGGAATTGGTAACTATTCTCAAAACTCAAAACGAATTTTTACAAAATCAAATCAAGGAAAAGGATAAACAACTGAATGATAAGAGTAGCCAAATTGATAAGCTCTTACAAAGGCAATATGAACAAAACAGTATTATTCAGACGATGCAAAACCGTTTTGAGAATCTTCAAAATGGAATTGATAATGGTGTAAAAATGCTATCCGAAAGTGTGAAGGAACAAAAACCAGTAACCGAAAAAGGAAATGATAACGGATTCACTATTGCAAGTGCTGTAATGATAATTCTGTTAGTGGTTATGATTATCATTTACTTGACTGTGAAATAAAGTTTTACAACAAAACTCATATACCTACGTATCATATAAATTTGATACTTATCATATAAATTTAATCAATATGTCATATCAAGTAGAAGTGTTATATACACTAGCACAAATGCAAAACCCAAATAATAGTCATAGAATTATACTTAAAACTTTTGATAATTCTACTGAAGCTCAAAATTATTTTAATAGTATAAACTCTAAAAATATAAATAAGGAGATTATAAGTATGGGTAAAGAGATTGACCAATGGCTTGACTTTGATTCTCGCTTTTTGTGTATTACTCAAATGAATCAAAAAAAGAAACTCTAAATTAATCGCATAAAAGAATAGACTAAAATTAAAGTATATTGGATTTGATACTTCACACTTAAATCAAAAAAATATTATGGCAAATATTGAAGAAAATTCAGGTATTATATATGAGCAATCTGATCGATTTACTGTTACATATCGTGATACAGATGGAAATGAACTTGAAAAACACTTTTCCACTCATGCAGAAGCTATGGCATTTTGTAGGGAAAATAAATTAGGTTGTTAATTTTCATTATTTAGTATATAATCTTTATTTAAAATAAAAAAGCCTTTTCAATTAAAAAAGAAAAGGCTTTTTTTGTGAACTTATATCTATTCTATCACTCTAAATATTAAAAAATTGGCAAAGCAGAAAAAACAAATTGAAGTAGAAAATAAGGTTATTTCTATTGTATCACACAATGAAGAGGATTATATCAGTCTTACTGATATGATTAAAAATATAGAAGGTGGAAACAGTATCATTGAAAATTGGCTAAGAAATAAAAATACTATTGAATATTTAGGAGTTTGGGAAACAGTTCATAACGAAAGTTTTAATTCCCTCGAATTCGAGGGAATTAAAAATGAAGCTGGTACAAATCGCTTTTATTTATCTGCTAAACGTTGGATAGAAGAAACAAATGCAATAGGCATTATTTCTAAGACTGGTCGTTATGGTGGAACGTATGCCCATCAAGATATAGCCTTAGAGTTTGGCTCATGGGTTAGTCCTACCTTCAAAGTTTATCTAATAAAAGAATACAGAAGACTGAAAGAAGCTGAAACAAATCAGTACAATCTTGAATGGAATATTAGAAGATTATTGAGTAAAACTAATTATGCTATCCATACAGACGCAATCAAAGAACATATTATTCCAAAAAGTACACAGCCTAAAAATAAAAATTGGTTAGAATATGCAGAAGAAGCAGATTTATTGAATGTTGCTTTATTTGGCTATACTGCTAAGGAATGGAGAGAAGTAAATACTGAAGCTGCACAAAAAGGATTGAATATGAGAGATTTTGCTAGTATAAACGAATTGATTGTACTCTCCAATATTGAATCAATGAATGCTACAATGATAAATAAAGGATTAGACAAATTCACTCGTTTTAGTGAACTAAGGGAATTGGTAGAGAAACAAATTAGTATCTTGAATAAAAGTGATACTGTACGTGCCATCAAAAAATTTGATGACAGAACATATTTAGATAAAGGAAAATAAAAAAGCCTTTCCAATTAAGAAAAGGCTAGTTTTGTGAACTAATCAGTTATCTAAAAGTATTTAGATATTAGATAGTCTATGATTTTGACAACATAGTGTCCATAGACAATGATTAGAATTGAATGAAAGATAAATTCAGTACTATGCATGGTTTTTGAATTTGTAAGGCAACGACTACCCCAAATAGTCATTGCCTTTATTATGGAATAAATAAAGCACAAAGGTTAATGTATAAATGAAGGTATCTAAAACGAAAACTTATTTTATACTTGTACTAAGTTCTGAAAACAAGTTTTAAATAAATAGGACGTTTTTTCATAATAACAATTTGATGTATAAATAGGGTTGCAAACAATGCTTTTTATTGCTCTCTTCAAAGATGTAAAAGACTGTTTTTAATACCATAAGCATCTAATAATAGAAACGATATTTAGACAAAATCATTTAGGTAGTATTTTATTTGAAATGTAAATAGTATGTATTCTATCTGTACTTTGTCTATTTTTGTCTGTACTTTGTCTATTTTTGTCTGTACCTTATCTATTTTTGTCTGTTTCTTGTCTATTTTTTATCTATACAAGATTAGAAAAAATTTTTAGTCAAAAGAATGATGTATAGTTCATTGTAACTTCAAACTTACAAACCTCCAGAACCACAAGCAGTATCGAACATAAAAAAGCCTAACCATAGTTATATGATTAGGCTTTTGATTAGTCAAAAAGGAATTGACTATGCAGCATTGGGCAATTCAGAGCCATGAATTTTGACACGCTTTACACCATGTTTATAGAGTTCTTTTCTATAAGTACGAGGAAACATTTTTATAACCTTTCGGCTTACAAACTTTCCAGTTTTCGGACAACGGTGTGAAATGCGTTCGCCTTTTTTTCTTGGCTCAATTATCTCATAATCATTTGAAGGGAACAAACTTAATTGTTCAACCATAGCAAAATTGCCGTTTTTTTTCGTTTCTTTGTAGAAACATTTTTTCGTTTTTGATTCCATTGGTCTTTTATTAATGGATGAGAAATTGTCTTTCTAAAGAGGCTCAATTCTTTATAAAGACTTAAAATAAAACAGTATCTACTAGAAGGTACTGTTTTTTTATTGTCAAATAACTGGTGTCATTTGATGAACTTAACAAAGGTAAATAAAAAAAGCATTTCGATTCGAATTTTGCATAAAAAAAAGTAAAAAATAAAATATTTTTAATAATCAAAAATTTATTTTACAATTATAAATAATCAATTTTGTGTGATAAAAAGGTAAGAAAAAAAAGAAACAGAGTATTGTACTCTATTCCTCTTTTTTATTTTATTTATATAAAAAAAGATAAATTTATTAGTTTGTTAGTCTATAAATTTAATATTCTTATTATTCTATGTGTTTATCATAATAAATTAAAGTTTTCCCACAAAAAAAAGCAGACTAAAATTAATTAGTCTGTTTTTTTTATACTTTATTCCTTCAGAAGATTTTGAGAAACTTTAAAATCCTGCTGACAATCTCTTTTTGATTATTCAGATTTTCCATAATTGATTGTTTTGATTATATAAATACTGATTTGAAAAGAAAAAAGAGTTTTTTAGGCTCTTTTTTCGCTAAATAATGGCTATCTTTTTCAGTAGAAAATAGCCTATTTTATATCAACACATCCTATAAAAGTTAATTTGTAGGAAGTTAGTTTTTAAACAATTTTGATAAAGAGAAAACAGGTAAATTACAGATAAAAATAGACAAAATACACACTAACTACATCATAAATAAATGAAAAACTAAAAGGATAATAAAAAATTTAGGAAAACACTCAAAAAGTGTCATTATAAGCTCTTTTCAAGTGTTTTCAACCCTATTCTAACCAAATACTAACTCATTTTACAGTTATTTTAACTTAATCTGCGATTATTTCAACCTAATTCATCATAATTCATCATAATTCAACTCATTCTGACCCTATTTTGCGTTTATTTTAACTAAATCATAACTTAATTTAAACAGATTTTTTTTTTAAACTAATTTCTTCTAAAAATTCTAGATACTGTTGCATAAAGTGTGTAAGTTTAAAAACGAGCTATTTTATATTTAGCTCAAAATTATTTATTTTTATATGATTTTTTACCATTTTTGAAGATATTCGTGCTACTACAACCAGAGCATTTTATGGTATTTTCATAGAATAAATGAAATAAAAATACCATAAAATGCCTTTTTTTAAGTATTTACAGAAGAATCTGCTCATCATACTTTTTACAACACCACCAATTTATTAAATTCAGCATTAGAAACTATTTTGTCTTTACAGTCGTCTATTTGTTTTCGTCTGCAAAGACTCGAATGCAAGATTAAGCTGATTTACCAACTCATTCTTTGTAATCTAACTGCGTTCAAAATAGCTAACAGTGCTACACCTACATCAGCAAACACAGCTTCCCACATATTTGCCATACCGAATGTACCTAAAATTAGTACAATAATTTTTACACCAAAAGCCAATATAATATTTTGCCAAATAATTTTTTGTGTTGCTTTTGCAATTTTTATTCCTGTAATAATTTTAGAAGGTTCGTCTGTTTGAATAATAATGTCTGCTGTTTCTATTGCAACATCACTGCCCATTGCACCCATTGCTATACCAATATCGCTTGCTGCTAGAACAGGTGCATCATTTATACCATCACCTATAAATGCAACAACTTTAGAGGAATCTTTCTTAATGGATTCTACTTCATTTAATTTGTCTTCAGGAAGCAAACCTCCTTTAGCCGAAACAATACCTAACTCACTTGCTGTTTTTTGGGTGATACTGTCTTTATCCCCTGAAAGCATCATTATAAACTTAATGCCTGCTTTTTTAAATGCTGATATAGTTTCTTTTGCATCTTCTTTTAATTCATCTGCAACAGTTACATAACCAGCAAACTCGTTATCAATTGCAACTAAAACAAATGATTCTACAATGGTTTCTAACTCATTTGGTGTTTGAATATTGAATTGATGTAGTAATTTATCATTTCCAACAATAATAGTTGTCCCATTCACAGTACCAGTTAATCCTTTACCTGCTATTTCTTTAATTGCTACAGCTTCTTGAATCGGATTATTTGATTTATATTCTAAAATAGCTTTGGCTATTGGATGTGTAGATTTTGATTCTATAGCTAATAATAAAGACATAAATTCATCTTCTGAAATTGAATTAAAAATCTTTATTTCTTTGATTTTAAAAACTCCTTTTGTAACTGTCCCAGTCTTATCCATAACTATAGTATTCACTTTAGTTAGCTCGTCTAAATACATTGCTCCTTTGAATAAAATACCATTCTTAGAAGCTGCACCTAAACCACCAAAATAGCCTAAGGGAATAGAGATTACTAAAGCACAAGGACAAGAAATTACTAAGAAAATTAATGCTCGATAAAGCCAATCACTAAAAACGTAATCTTGTACAAAAAAGTAAGGAAGAAAACAAACTGCAATAGCTAAATACACTACAATAGGAGTATAAACTTTCGCCAATTTTCTTATTAGTAATTCAGTTTTTGCTTTTTTTGCTGTTGCATTTTGAACTAAATGAAGAATACGAGCTACTGAACTATCATTAAACAGTTTTGATACTTTAACATTTATTACAGACTCCATATTAATAGAACCTGCTAATACGTTTTCACCAACCAAAAGACTTTGTGGCTTACTCTCGCCTGTAATAGCTGCTGTATTTAAACTTGCTTTATCTGATAATAAAGTTCCATCTAATGGGATTTTTTCACCTACTTTAATTTGGATGGTTTCACCTATTGCAACATCTATTGGATTTACTTCCTTATAAACATTATTTCTAAAAACATTTGCAATTTTTGGTCGTACATCAAGTAATGCTGTAATATTGTTTTTAGCCCTACGAACTGCTGCCCCTTGAAACAATTCACCAACTGCATAAAACAGCATCACAGCTACGCCTTCTGGGTACTCGCCAATTGCAAATGCTCCAATTGTGGCGATACTCATCAAGAAAAACTCGGTAAATACTTCACCTTTCCTTAGAGCTTGAAAAGATTCTTTGACTACTGGTAAGCCGACTGGAATATAGGCTATTGCGTACCAAATAACTCTTACCCAACCTTTAAAAAAAGCTACACCAAAAAAGTCAAATCCAATCCCAGTAATTAGTAGAATGAAACTTGTTATGGCTGGATAATACTCTTTCCAACTGCTATTAGATTTGGAAGGGTCGTGAGAATGGTTGCGATCATCATTTTCGTTATGTTCATTTTGAAGTAATTGTGGTGGTGTTTGTCCATCAATTTTTTCTTCTAATGAGCAACATATTTGATTTCCGTTGCTATCGTATTTATGTATGTGTTTTTTATGTTCCATATTTTATTATTTTAAAGTGAACCATCTATTTACTTTTGACTTATATTTTTTGTATTGTTCTCTAAGTTCCTTCAATAGAAATTCTTCTTCAAGTGTAATTTGTGTATTGATATTAACTGTAGATAGTACTATGATAAAGGCAAAAGAAACTTATGCCAACTTGGAATAAAGGCATAAATCAAAACTATGACTAATTCTATAATAGAAATAACACCAAACACTTTTCCATTGTACCCGTGAGCATCATCTCCTTTATTAAAAGCAAGTGGATTGACTTTGGTTTTCTTCCAGAGTAAAAATGACCTTAGTACAAAGACTAAAAGGAAATAGATAATAAAGAATATAAATAAGTACATAATGTAGGTTTTAATGTTCGTGTTCTAATTCTCCTGCTTTTGATTGTGCATAGACATAGTATGCTCCTTTTGTAACGATCTGCATTCCTTCAGGGATTTCTTCTAAAATTTTTATAGCCGTAAAGCCATTGTCAGTTGCTCCTGGAATTACTCTTATGGTTGTAAATTCAGTTTCTTCGGCTTCATTCTCCTTTTTGGCTACATAGATAAATGAGTTTTCTCCATCTTTGATTATTGCTTTCTCAGGTACTGCTGTGGTTGTATTGTCGGTGAGCCATATTTTGGCATTGATAAAAAGGTCTTTTAAAAACAATGGTTTTTCACCTTCTAAATGCCCATGCACACGAACGGTTTTTGTTTTGGTATCGAATTCTTTCCCGATAACACTAACTTCTCCATTGTAGATAGTAGCACCTAATGCAGGTATTGTGTAGCTTATTTTTTGACCAATCTTTAAACCTTCTATATCTTTTTCAAAGACATCTAATTCTAAGTGCAAATGCTCAGAAGAAATTATCTCCATTAAAGAAACTGTGGGTTGTCCATACATACCATTATGGATATTGATGTTTGAGATATAACCACTCATAGGTGCCGTGATTGCAACTTGATGACTTATTGTATTTGGTGTTAAATTAGTGACTGATATGCCTAAATAAGAAAGTTGTTTTGAAAGCCCAACTGATTTAGCTTCTAAAATTGCTACTTCTGCTTCTGTGTTTTGAAGGTTTTTTGATACACCTGCATTGGCATCAACCAAAGATTGTTGACGAGCTAAATCTAATTGCTTTAGTTTCAGTTGTGCTTTAGATTCTAAATATTCTTGCTGTTTTACAATAAAATCAGGGTTTTCTACATACGCAATAAGTTCTCCTTTCTTTATATAATTTCCCTCTACAAACTTTTTAGTTCCATTAATAATGCCTTCTGATTTTGCAGAAACGGAAGCATAAGCATTTGGCGGTAAGCCCAATGTACCTGTAGTTTTTATATAATCATTTACCTTGATGGACGAAAACTCGCCAAACTCTAAACCTATCGTTTCTATTTGTTCTTTGGTTAGATGTAAACCTTCTTTGTGGTGTTCTTCATTATCTGCATTTTCTTCGTGACCGTGACCATCATCTTCAGTATGATTTTCGGTTGTATTTCCGTGATTATGCCCATCACCTTCTTTATGCTTATCACCACAAGAAGTAAATATTGAGGAGACTGCGAATACACATATTACTAAGATATATTTTATATTATTTTTCATTTTAATGCCTTTTATTGATTTGTAAGAAATTGATAATCTACTACTGCCTTATTATATGCTATTATTTGTTCCCAATAATTCTTGTTATTGGTAGCCATAAGCTGTAAGGTGTTTAATAATTCGAGATAGGACAATTCTCCTGCTTGATAATTGAGTTGTGCAATCCTAACTATTTCAGGGTTGATTGTTTGTAGCTGCTCCTTATAAAATTGTACACCTTCTTTATATAGCAAAATGGTGCTTTCTGCTTCACTTAACTCTTGATTTATAGCTAAAACTTTACTTTGATACTGATAATTAGCAATATCAATCTGTATTTTTTGTGCTTCTACTCTTTTTTTGGTTTGACCATTAAAAAGAGGAATAGACACACCTGCTTGCACAGCATTTAACCAACCGCCCTCATAAAAATTTTGAGCTGCATAACCGATATTAAAACTTGGTTTTAAATCGGATTTAAGCATTTCTACTTTAGCGGATTCGATAGCAATGTTTTGTTTACTTTGTTGCAGAAATATATTTGAATTAGTATCTAAAGAATTACTATAGTTAAAAACAGCAAGAGATTCTTTTGTGGTTACTGGTTCTTTGGTATTGAGTGTTAATTGAAACTTTGTATTAAGATTATCAAGCTGTATTTTAACTTGTCTTAATAAAAGTTGATATTCATTCCATTTGGCTTTTAAAGTCAATGCTTCAATTGCATTTGCTTGCCCAACTTCAACCCTAACTTTTGCCTTATCGTAATAGTTTGAATAAGTTTCTGAAAGGTTGGTATAAAGTTTTTCTAATTCCTTTTTGTATTGAATATCAAAGTAAAGCTGTTTTACTTTCCACTTTAATTCGTTTACAGTTTGCTTATTAGATAAAGTACTCTGAATAGCCAACTCATCTTGTAGTTTGTTATTGGCTTTGGTAATGCTTGGACTTGGGAAATTTTGAACAATTCCTATCTGATTTACTTGTTGACCAAATTGCTTGTCTACTAACCCATCTCCTTGATAAGAAATATCAGTACTACCCAAATTGTATTTTAGATTTTGAAGTGATTGGTTTTTATCTACTTCTAAATTGGCTGCTTTTATATTTGGGTGGTTTGCTATCGCCATAGTAATAGCACTATCTAAATCTATTGGTTTTTGTTGTGCCTGTGCTGAGAACGATAAACCTACAAATATCAAAATACTTAATACACTACTTTTTGATATGGAAATAGATTTTGATTTACCACTATTCCATTTTTCTAACCAATAATATAATACAGGTAATATTACCAATGTAAGGAAGGTTGCAGTAAGCAATCCACCAATAACTACTGTAGCCAAAGGACGTTGCACCTCTGCTCCTCCAGAAGTAGATAATGCCATTGGCAAGAAACCAAGTGAAGCTACAGCTGCTGTCATTAATACGGGTCGTAACCTTACTTTTGTGCCTGTTAGTATTCTTTCTTTTATATCTTTCATACCTTCTTTTTTAAGTTGATTAAAGTACCCTATGAGTACAATTCCATTTAGAACAGCTACTCCAAATAAGGCTATAAAACCAATGCCTGCTGAAATACTAAAAGGCAAACCTCTTAATTGTAATGCCCAAATACCACCTATTGCAGATAATGGAATTGCTGTAAAAATCAAAGCTGCTTGTGATACTGAACCAAAAGTGAAATAGAGTAGTATGAATATTAAAGCCAATGCGATAGGCAGTGCAACTGATAATCTTGCATTGGCTGCTTTTAGGTTTTCAAACTGACCACCATACGTAAAATAATAGCCAGTAGGCAGTTTTAAATTGGCATCTAATTGGATTTGTATTTTCTCTACTAATGTTTCTACATCTGTATTCCCAACATTTACTCCAATAACAATTCTACGATTTGTATTTTCTCTGGACACTTGCATTGGAGCATTTACCAAATCAATATTAGCGACACTATTTAGTGGAACTTGAGTACCATTGCTAAGTGTAATAAAAAGGTTTTCTACATCCTTAATGCCTGTTCTGTATTGGTCATCTAATCGAATGACTAAATCAAATCGCTTTTCTCCTTCATAAATAATACCTGCTTTTTCCCCTGCAAAGGCAGACCGAATTACTTGGTTCACTTCTTTTATATGCAAACCGTATTGTGCCATTTTATCATAATTGTAATTGATGATTATTTGAGGCATTCCTATTGTTTGTTCAACATTTACAGTTCCTACACCATCAATTTTATTAATTATTTTCTCTGCCTCAGTTGCTTTTTGAAACATTATATTTAAGTCTTCTCCGTATAGTTTAATGGCAATGTCTGCCTTAGTTCCAGTCATTAATTCATTAAACCGCATTTGTATTGGCTGTGAGAATTCATAGCCAACACCAGGAATTGCTTCAAGAGATTCTTCTATTTTTTCAAACATTTCTTGACGAGTATCAGCCGAAGCCCATTCAGATTTTGGTTTCATTACCAAGACATAATCGGCAATTTCTACAGGCATTGGGTCTGTGGGGATTTCTGCCGAGCCAATATTGGCTACCACATCAGTAATTTCTGGAAACTCTTTTAAGAGTTTTTTCTGAATCATTTTTGCGGTTTCTACACTTTGAGAAAGAGAACCTCCTGGTGGTATAATATGCTGCATAGCCAAATCTCCTTCTTCTAATGTGGGAATAAATTCGCCACCCATTCTACCAAAAACAAAAACACTTATAAAGAATAGTA
>JAHDBD010000093.1 GCA_020630575.1 Bernardetia sp. | reverse complement strand
CTAACATACGTCCAGCTAACATACGACCAATTAGACCTACACTTGTAAAAAGTGCAACGAGTGTAAAACGTACGGTTACACAGCCATACAGACCTGTAAAAGCACCTATTCCAGTAAGAAGAGGAAGCACACCTGTACAAAGAAGCTCACCATTACCAGTTAAAAGAGCAATCGCAAAACCTGAATACCCACAAGAGCCACAGTTACCTGAAGAAATGCAAATTACAGCTACTCAGACACCTGAACAAGTTGAAAAAAATGCAGATGGTACACCAAAAAAGCCTTTTAATTGGAAACTTTGGGGAGGTGTTGGTGGAGGAGCTATCCTTGTTATTATCATTATCTTATTTGTTGTTTTTAAAAAATAGGCTTTTGTTTCTCAAACTATCATTTCATTATTTACCAAGAAAAAAACAATTATTTGACTTATGAAAGCAAATCCTTCAACATTTTACGAACCTCAAAACCGAGTTTTGTTTGACGAAACAACAGCCGAAATACTGACAGGCGCAACGACTTATCATGCTTTATCAAAGGAACAGCAAGAACAGCTCAAAGAAGAATTTTCAGAGCGTGTTTTAAATTACTTTGATGAGCTAAATATTGCCCCTACTCTTGATAATCTTCTTCTACATCAAAACGATTTGAGAAAGGAAATTACCTTTCAAGTTGAAGAAGAAATTGAACTTGAAAACGAAGCCTTTTTAGGTTTAGGTAAAAAAGCCAAAGCCAAAAGAGCAGCTAAAAAATCAGGTTCAGACAATTGGAGTACACAAGGAAACTGGAATCAAACTAAAAATACAATTGGTATTCCAAGTGGAGGAGCAAACACGAGTACAGGAAGACCAACGAGCTGGACTGGAGCAGGAGAGACAAACCCTACACTTAAAGAAAGAGCAGGGGGAAATAATCCTCGTTGGGAAAACATTTTGACGACTATCGTTGGTGGAGCTGTTCCTTTGATGGGAGCTATCCAAGGCAATAAGCAGAACAACCAACAAGACATCGCACAACAACAACAATTTTTTCCTAATCCTGAGCCAAAGAAACCTAAAGTATTAGGACTTGAACCAGTTGTAGGAATCGCAGTAATCATTTTAATTCTAGCCGTTTTTGGCTTTCTAATATGGCAAATTTCGCAAAAACAATAGATGTAGGTTATCCTTCTACCCTTCTTTTAAAGTGTCGGAAAGATACAATCATACGAGGTTATTTATTGAATTATCCTAAAACGGTTTTCTTCAAAAGAAGAATAGGACACAATGGAATTACAAAATTCCCTTTGCCTTTTTCGGCTGAGAAAATTGTAATTGTGAGTTCAAAACCATTTGAATTTGTAGGGCAAGAAGCTATCGAAATATTAAAGGTTTATTTGCCTGAACGTGTAGAATCCTTTTTGAATTTTGCTAAAGAGTTCAGTTATGAAGCGAGTTATTTAGAAGAAAACACGGCTTATGAATCTGACGAATCCAAGAACGCTATTTTGTTTGTAGATAAAATTTACAATCAAAGAAATGGAAAGAAAACAGAAAGCCCAACACCTGCTAGAATTAGCCGAAAAACTGGACGTATTCAACTCAATGCTTCCAAGTTCAAAAAACTGACAGTTCCTCAAAGAATATTTATGCTTTTGCACGAATACATGCATTTTGAGCTAAATAGTAGTAGTGAATTTGAAGTGGATTTGCACGCATTGAGAGCCTATTTGAGTTTAGGATTTTCCCGAATTGAGAGTGTTTATGCACTTACAAAAGTCTTACATGATTCTGACTTTTCACACAAACGAGTAAAATTACTCATTGATTATATCAAAAAATTTGAAGCCTAAAAAGCAAATGCACTTATGAAACTATCAACTTCACAATACATTGACAAAATCGGAAATGATGCCGTAAAAGCAACAAAAGGAACGCCTTTATTTCCTTCTGTTTTGATAGCTCAAGCCATCATTGAAAGTGGAAACGGTAACAGCTCACTAGCTAGAGAGCCGTATCACAATCACTTCGGAATAAAAGCCACAAAATCGTGGCGAGGTTCAAAAGTGGAAATGATGACTTCTGAATATATCAACGGAAAATGGATAAGAGTAAAACAACCGTTCCGAGCTTATCCAAATACAGTAGCTAGTCTGACAGATAGAAATAGACTTTTCAATCTATCTCGTTACAGAAAAGTTTTGACGGCTCAAACGCCTGAACAACAAGCAAGCGAAATTCATAAAGGAGGATATGCAACAGCTCCTACTTATGCAGCTTCACTTATTACGATTATCAACCGTTACAACCTGAAACGTTTTGATGAAAAAAAAAGCGAAAAGCTGACATGTACGTGTTGTGGACAGT
>JAHDBD010000046.1 GCA_020630575.1 Bernardetia sp. | reverse complement strand
AGATATAAATAGGTCAGATTCTAATTTTCTTACTACTTCTTATTTACTACAAACTGTACAACGGTCTTATTCAGAAATATCTGTAAAAGATAGGGCAAGACGGAATACAAATGTAGTTCCCCAAAATAAGAACATACCTAGTCCAACTCGGACAGATATAAGTTAGAAAACTACAAAAGAACAATAGAACAAATCAAAAAAATCTACTAGTAGAAAATGGTAGTAGATTTTTTTCAATTCTCATTTCACTTTTTTTCAATCACAATTTTGAAATATTTAATCATACATACAGTTATGAACAACGAATATACAGGAAGTCTTGGCACAGCCGAAACAGAAGCATTTTTTGGTAACTTAGCTACTTTCTCAACTACTTTGGGTTCTGCATTAGAAGACGGCAAAATCGATATTGCAGAAGGAATACAAATTGCTATCGGACTCGCTCCATTTGGCTCTTCTATCAATGTTGTAAAAGACAAAACGATTCCTCAAATCAAAGATTTGTACAAAGCCGAAATTCAAAAAGTCGTGGATTCGTTTAAAGCTCGCTTTAAATTGGCAAACGAGAAAGTTGAGCAGTTTATAGAAGATTGTATTGCTTATGCCTTATCTGGTGTTGCTTTATACAACTCTGGTGCAGCTTTATTTGCTGCCTAAAGACCTCATTTTCTTTCAATAGAAAAAACTTTCATATCTACCCACACCCTCCGAAATGTAGAACACATGAAAGAATTTAGCAATGATTAGGAACGAATATTATGACGATTATCCTACCGATGAGCCACACGAATTGAACGGAAGAAGAAGGAAAAGACGTAAAAGCAAGCGACGTACTAGAAGAGCGAAACGAAAAACTAGAAAGAAAGCACGAAAAACCAAACGCAAGGCACGTAGAGCCAAACGTCGCACAAGAAGACGTAAAAAAGGTGGTATTTTCAAGCGAGTATGGAGAGGTATCAAACGTTTCAACCCTGCAACAATCGCTATGCGTAATGGAGTTTTGGCAGCAGCTAAATTAGACCTCAAAAAAATGAGTTCTAGGTTGCGTTACGCCTTTCTAACGCCTTCACAGGCACAAAGATTAGGTGTTGATATGTCAAAACATCAGAAAATCAAGCATACTTATTCCAAACTTGAACGTAAGTTTAAAAAGCTCGGTGGAAAAGCAAAAAACCTAAAGAAAGCAATCCTCAAAGGTCGTGGCAACAGGGACAGAAAAGTACCACTCTCTGGCTTTTCCTCCAAGCAAGAGTTCGTTCCTAATTTTGCTAATAAAAAATTACGAGCAATAGAAAGAGTTCTGACAAAGTACGAAAACAAAAACTTTGATTCTAATAAGCTACTAGAAACAGCACAACCTCCAAATATGGAAGGTATAAATGGTGCTTTGGGTGTTGCAACAGCATCTGTTATTGCAGCAGCTACACCAGTTTTGATTGCACTCATGAACATGATGAATAAATCTGGTGTAAAAACAGAACAAGATATGTATCCAGAAGAGCCAGAGTACGATGACTATGGAGAAGAGGAATACGAAGGAGAGGAGGAATACTATGACGAATAAAACAGTAGCTATTACAGCTCTCACAGGGACAGCTCTTGTTATAGCAGCCGTAAAGGTTAGCAATCTCAAAAAAGCTGGAGACAAAATCGTTCTTCATACTAAACCTACAGTATCAAAAGGGACGATTTACGTTGAGGTCAGAGTTCAAAACCCAACTTCTACAAGTCTTAAAGTTTCACACCCTTTTGTTCGTGTTTTCAAATCACAAGAAGACATGGCTAACAACGAACCACTCATTTCTACTACGGTAGAAAATAGGCAACATACTATCACAGCAAATGCAGAAAGTAAGTTTATGATTCGTGTCGGAACAATAGAAGATATTTTATTAGCACTCGCTAAATCAATCTT
Organism: Bernardetia sp.; assembly: GCA_020630575.1. GTDB lineage: Bacteria > Bacteroidota > Bacteroidia > Cytophagales > Bernardetiaceae > Bernardetia. The sequence continues at coordinate 19,325 of JAHDBD010000046.1, read as the reverse complement.
TTCTATTATCCAAAATGCACTCAAAAAAGGCAGTAGAGAACAAAAGGTATTTATTCATACCGAGCTGCGAGTAAATGAACAAATTCCTTATTCCAAACTAGACGAATTTACAATTATCAAACCCAAACAAAAGTAAAATGAAGTTACGTAAGTACAGACCTTTACCAGATGAAAAGGTAGAATATATTGTAGTTCATACCTCTGCAAGTCCTCAACATTATACGTGGCAATGGCTACTTCATTTCTTTCTAAATATTTTGAATTGGAGTGTAGCAGGATACCATGTGATTGTAGAAGAAACAGGTTTAGTTAAAAGACTTGTTCCTCACGGAAAACAATCTAATGGAGTAAGAGCATTCCGAGCTAAGGATATTTTTATCAGCAATCGCAACGCCATCCATATTTGTTGGGAAGGTGGTATTGATGCACAAGGAAATCCTGTGGACAATCGCACAGCCGAACAAGAAAGGGAACTCATACGTGTCTTAGAATGGTATTTATGGAAATATCCAAATGCTAAAATCTTAGGACACAATCAAGTTGCCTTGAAAAACTGTCCTTGTTTCAATGTTATTGAATGGGCAAGAAAGATTGAATATACAGATTTAGCTACCCACAAACGCATTGTAGGCATTCCAGAATGGAGAATTTACAAAGGCGATAATTTTAAAGTATTAGAATACCATTTTGGATATGATAGCACAACACAAGCGTCAGCTTAAATCTGGCAAACAGTATGACCATCTGATTCCGAATGCAAATTTTCAAAACACAAAACTTTCAGATTTAATAGAGGTAGGATATACCGTTAAATCTATGCAAAATATTGTTCGTGCTACCCACACGGACGTTGCTCGGCTGGCACAAGTCTTAAAAGGAAACACAATTACTCAAACGTGTTCTAATATCTTCAATTTTGTTTATCATCATATTCAGTATGTGAAGGACAAAACAGGAATTGAAGAAATTCGTACCCCTGCTAGAATTTGGGCAGACCGAAAAGGAGATTGTGATTGTTACAGCACACTTATAGGAGCAATTCTATATAGTTTACAAATTCCTTTTGCTTTTCGAATAACCAAATATTCGGCAGATTGGCAACATGTTTACATTATCGTTTACAACGAAAATGCCCCAAATCGCAAAGAACTCAAAACTTTCCTTAATGAAGAAACAGGAGAGGAATATGAAAAAGTAGTTCGTACCAATAAGCCAAAAGGCTACAATATTATTGACCCAGTAGTAGATGATGACGACTATGAAGTAGAATTTACAGATAAACAAGACCACAAAATGAGTACATTTATTCTATCTGGTATTGACGACCATGACGATTATGGTCTTGATTACGAGAATGACGATTACGGAACAACAACTGTTGAGGAAGATTTGGGCGCACTCGGTTTATTTAAAAGACGTAAGCGCAAAAAACGAAAAAGTAAAAAGAGGAAAAAGAAAAAACGAGGTGGATTATTTAATCGCTTCAAGAAAAAAGTAAAGGCACGAAGAAGTAAAAGAAAAACGAAAAGGGCAGCCAAACGAGCAAACAAAACTGCCAAAAAACGACTGTCAAAGAACTCGTTAAACGAACTTGTTACTGCATACAAAACAAACCGTTCTATACTGAAAGATAGAACAAAGCAAGCCATTTTCAAGCAATTTTTAGCTAGAACTAAAAGAGATTCTAGTTTTAAAAATGAACTTATTCGTATTTCGACTTCCCTTCCCACTCGCAACACATGGAATGCTATTTTAAAAGATAGGACTTTCAAAAAAATGTATGATGAGTATAGAAAAAACCCAGACTCATCTGCTAAAAAAGGCAAAAAACGAGGTTTATTCAGTCGTTTCCGTAAAAAAGGTGGTAGCAAAAAAAAGAAACGTGGTGGACTATTTTCACGATTACGTAAGAAAAAAGGGACTAAGAAGCGTGGTGGTATCTTTTCTAAATTTAGAAAGAAACTAAAGGAGAGAAAGAAAAAACGAAAAGCAACTCGTGTTAAAAAACGAGTTGATAAAAAGAAAAATGGTAAAACTAATTTCTTAACTCGTTGGAAAAACAAGCGTAAAAAACGCAAGGAAATCAAGAGAGCAAAGAAAAATGGAAAGAACTCAGTCATTAAAACCAATCCAAATATCAAGACAACTAAGGATAAAATAAATCCTATAAAAGTTGATTTTCAAAATGATATAGATACAGGATTTGATGATTTTGACACCAATACAGGAGCAGATAGTTTTGATGACTTTGATACCTCTCCCACAAAATCAACCCCTACTATTAAGGTTAAAAATACTGACAAGAGTAAAGATTGGTTTGAAGATGATGGAGAAACTTGGAATAGTGAAGGCGATTGGGGTGGCGATGCTACTACAACTACTACACAAAAAAGTGGAGGTTCAGCTTCTCAAAACACTCAAAACGATATTGCCTTTGATACTGCTGATATTGAAAATGACATAGATACTGACTTGGATTTTGATATGCAAGAAGCATCTGAAGAAGTAGAAAAAGCAGCTAAAGGACTCACTAAAAACTTACCTATGCTCAAAGACGACTTTGCAGCTATGGTAGAAGATGACGAAGGTGGATTAGTAGATGATGATTTTGCAGATACTAAATTTGAGCTAGATGAGTTTGGCAATGAGCCAGAAGAACCAAAAGTAAATATCTTTCAGAAAGGTATCGAATGGGCAAAAGAAAATCCAAAAACAGCAGCAGGAGTAGCCGTAGGTGCAACATTTGTAATTGGTGGAACTGTCTATTTTCTCACACGTCCAAAAGCACCAACTTCTTATAGACCCTATAAACCACGTAGTGCAGGAAAGAAGAAAAAAAACCTAAACGGAGTAGCATCTTTCGCAGGTTTTCAATAAAAAACAAATTCTAACTAAATACCCAACGCCCTCTTTTTAGAATTTATATTTCAATAAACAGCTATGAGCAAAAAGAACGAAATTCAAAAATTATTTACTGATAAAGCCGAAGGAAATGTAAAATCCTCTGGTGTGCAAACCTTAGCACATATTGTTTCGGCAGTCGGTGGAGCAGCGTTGGGAGCAGCCGTAGGTCGTCCTTCACTATTTGTATCTGTACCTATCATTTTTGCAGGGAAATATCTTGGACAAGAGTATGTAACCTCATTAGGGGCAGGTATGGCAGCAAATGTAACTACTCCTAAGTCAGTAAACGGACTTAATGGAGTAGAAGGAATTCAGGACCTAGTTAGTCCAAAAGCAGCATTAGAACGCTTTAAAGGCTATGCAAAAGAACTCAAACACGCAGCCTATTTAGGCGAAACACCAGAAATAAATTCATATTCACATTATCTATCTGAATCTGATTCAGATGTATATCAACTCCCCCAACATAACATGAGCCAATTACAAAAGCACATGGAAGGTCTAGCCGACAACCTAGACGATTTTGATGCCTACTTAGAAGGCGAAGACGAAGAAGATGGCATTGTGCTAAAAGAAGTTTTACAAGGTCTTGCAGGTAATTTACAAGCTATTCAAGATACAGTACAGGCAAATCCAGAACTCTTAGAAGAAGGAACATTTGATGAAGAAGCTATGGACGTTATAGAAGGTCTTGCAGGAATTATCAATGGTGCATCTATGGCAGGTTTATCTGGAAATGATGACGATTTCTTAGAAGAAGTTGCTGAAGGTGTAGGTGCATTGGAAGGAATCATGGGAATTGACGACGACGATGAGGATGATGACGATTTTGAAGATGACGACGACGATTTGGATGGAGTTGATGATGATGATTTTGAAGATGACGAAGATTTAGATGGATTTGATGATGACGATATAGATGACGACGATTTCTATAACGACGATTTGGACGGAATTTATGACGATGATGACGACGATTTTGATTATTAATCAGTAGTCGTACACCAAAAAATACTATTACACTTACTTATTTTATTTATCACTTGTTGCTTCCATCCAAGAAGCAACGTAATCAAACTAAACGTATGGACGAATTAATGGGATTAGAAGGACGTGCAGCTATGAAAGCACGAAAAGAAGGACGTAGAGGTAAAAATCCTATGCGTATTGCAGCACGTAGTGCAAAAGAATATGCTGATACAGGCTCTTCTCGTATTGCATTTATGCAGCACATGGAAACAAGAGAATTTGACAAAAGTCTAGCTGCAAAAATAAAGAGTAATGATGCTCGTCTCGTAGATGAAGGTATCTACTCTGTAAAAAAACTTGAAAAAGTAGTGAAGTTTTTCAACTCTGCTGACCAAAAAGATTTTGGTATTACCAATCTTGATGGTTCTCGTTTGCCAAAAGGCGAAGCAATGGTTGTCACAGCTATTGTACTACTTCGTGCAGAAGTTGCTGCTTCTGGTGCTACACCTACAACAGACGAAATCAAACAAGCTGTCTTTGGAGAGTGGAAAGGTATCAAAGGCGATGCGCTTGCAGTTGTTACAGCAAAAGCACACAAAAAAGAAATTGTATCAGAGTTACCTTGTTACTCATTCTTGAATGAAGTAAATACACAAGTATCTTACCATCAACTTGAAAATCCTCGTTTGATTAAGGATGAAGGCGAGATTGAAGTAGAACTAACTATGCCAACAATGACAAGCATTCCTGCAAACACTTATGTTTGTGCAATGCTCATTGGAACACGAGCAATTCCTAGATAGTAGGAAAAAATATTAAAGACGAAAATTCGGAGCGATGGGTTAAAAGGTGCGCACCACAAGTTTGTGTGTGTCGTGCCTTTTTTTATTAACTCGCTTTGATTTTTATTTCAAAAAACTAGCCTTTCTGAACATGAACATTGCCACACCACCAGTAAAAATATCCTATAAGCAGTACACTTTTACTATAAACAGCACTACTATTATAGATAAAAAATTTGAACTACCTTCTGAAGCTAAAAAAGTAACAGGTATCCGTTTGGATTCTCCAGATGAAACACTACTTGCAACACGAGGTTCGTGTAGAATTGAATTATCAAATAGAGAATTATTCCCAGAAGAATTTCCTGCTCGTTTTTTACAGTTTGGTAGAGAAGTACCTGCAAGTGAACGAATGCACGAATTAGATGAAGTATTGACTGCATTTAACTTGAAGATTCGTTTTCAAGACCAACCTGCACCATCTTCTCCTGCACTTGTGCCTTATTCTGTTACAATTATAGTACGTTATGAAGTCTAAATACCTTGTCCATAAATTACAAATGGACTTAAATAAAGTAGTTAAAGATTCTTTTCGTATTCCAACAGATGCCACAAGAATAACAGGTGTATCTGCAATTTGTAACGAAACAAATGACTACTATAAAGTTGATTTAAAGGCTATTGCAACACTTTCAGTCTGTTTAAATACAGAAATGTCTGCGTTCCTACGTATAAATGTTCCTCTACCAAGTGGAACAATACGAAAGAAAGAAGAACTAGAAAATATCTATCTACCAGTAAATGCTGGCGATATGATAGAAGTAATTGCTACCGATTTGCTCAACAAAAAATATTACTGCCAAGATGCCTTTTCAAGTGGGTTTAGCAATGGTTTTGGTTCAATAGATAAATTTTGTCCAGACCCTAAATATAAGGTAACACTAATTTTGAGATACGAATGATTCCAGATTATATCAAATTTCGCATAAAAGAACTCAAACTAACAGAGTATGCTGTTCGAATAAAACGGCTAAATCTTGAAGCTGAAGAAGAACTAGAAATGAATACTCATTATGGCGAATTTTGGGTAATAGATGATAGTAATACAGATTTTGGAATTATACTTCAGTCTGACAAAGGTTTTTTTGGACGATTTGGAAAAGAAACGAATGAAACAGTTTTAGAACATTCTGGCGCAATAGAAATAGAAAATATTTTATACTCAAGACAAAGCCTTCAATTTTGGCAAGTTTTGGATTTATCCAAAGACAAGAAAAAAGAAACTCCCACTCCCTCATAACGAATTTTAATTATGGCAAGTAGCACGACAATAAATAAACCTTATTCTGATAGAGAAGTAGATATTCTACTCAAAATTATTCAACAAAGTAATAGAGAATACGATGTTGAAATCGATGGAAGTACGGTAATTAGCCGAACTTACGACACACAAAATTACTATGACTTAGTAGATTTTATTTCTCCTCACACAAAGTTTGTAACGATACGAATTTACAAAGGAACTAGCCGTAATTATGACCGTACTGTTTTGATAATGCCACAAAATGGACTTAATGGAACTCCACAAATAGAAGCTCTAAATGCCTACGATACAAAACCAAAAGTAGATGCAAATAAATTAAAAGCTCAGTGGGAAAAAGATAGGTTAATTGAAGACTTAACAAAAGAAAAAACAGCCTTAGAAGCCGAAAACAAGCGTATAAAGCAAGAAACAAAAGAGCAAATTAGAGAGATAGAAGAGGATGCAAAGCAGCAAATACAAGATATAAAAGATAAACAAAACAGTCTTTCTGGTATAATAGAAACTTTTGCTCCTGCTGTAGCTACCACATTAGCCAACTCAAAGCTATCTAAAACTTATCCTATGTTGGGAGCATTAGGAGCATTAGAGGAAACAAAAAGTCCTAATCAACAAGCAACTAACGAAACTGAACCGTCTGAAGTAAAATTCAGTCCTCAAAACACAAATCCTTCTGATGAAAAATTACTTTCTCTTCTCAATGATTTGAAAGCTAATTTTGAACTAGAAGAACTTGAAACTGTCTTTGAATTTCTGCACCATGCAGCACAAGACAAATCCCTTTTAAATAAATTAGAAAACCTAATCCCTACTCAAAATGCCGACTTATAATTTCAATCAATTTGATGCTACTTTTACTGCAAAAGATGATCAAGAAGCACAAAAAGTCATGAGTGCCTTTCATCAAATCCTCAAAAAATTTAACAAAAAAGATGAAGGAGGTAATGAAGGACTTCTTAAAGTTGCTGACCATATCATCAAGGAAAGTAAGCAATTCAAGCTCATCAAAAAATTTGCTTTAAAATAACCCAAATAGCGCAATCCGAATGATACTACTCATTTACTTACTCTTACTACTTTTTGAAAATGATACTAGAAATACTACAAATAAAAACTGTAACTCTAGGCGCACTCTTAGATTTTGGACAAACTTCTGGACTCTTTGCTATGATGGGATTTATGTTTCGGCAATTTCTCTCCTTCAGAGATATGAAGCGAGATGTTACAGATTTAAAAGAAGCAAAAGATAAAGCCGAACAATCAGCAAAAGAACTTGCAGATAAAAACGAGGAAAAAGAGCTACAACGTGAAGCAGTTTATCAACAAATATTGGAAGAAGTAAGGGAAGTTAAAATAGAATTTAGGCTTTTCAAAGAATTACAAAAAAATGAAAATTCCTCTCCCACTCCTTAAATCTGATGATTAAATGAATCCACTATTAGCCGTCAAAACAGCCGAAATTTTACCAAAAGCGATGGGTTTTGCTTTTGCAATAGGTGTTCCTCTTGCTTCGGCTATTTTGGTAAAAAACTATGTTCGTACTTCACAAAAAAATACGAACTACTCCAACGCCACCGATGCAGAGCAACCCGAATTTTATGCTATCCAATTTGAAAATGCCTTAACAACAGACTGGTACGACTGGAATGTGGATGAAGAAGAAGTTTATCGTCTTTTACGTCTTATGACAAGCCGTAGTTTCTTTGATAAGGTAAATAAATCTTACCAAAGAATGACAAGTAAAACACTCATGGAAGATTTGAAAAAAGTAGGTAGTGATGATTATAAAATAGTTGCTCGTTTAATTCAAGACATTCCAAACTAGAAAAAATTATGAAAATAGAACATGGATTAATGATTACAGGTAGTGTGATTGCACTAGGTGTAGGAGGTTATGTTTATGACAAAGAAACTGGTAAAATATCTAAGCTATTAGGAAAAGATAAAGCTACTACTGGTGGTCAAATACCACCTTATAAAGGTTCTCCTATTAAGTCATCTGGAGGAGGTTCTTCTTATTCTAGTGGTGGTATCACTTCAAGAAGTTCGAAGACAGAAATTAAAAAACTACAAAGCGCACTTATCCAATCTGGATACCTTGCAGCTATGCAACGTAGTCGTTCTGGAGCAATGGTTTCTAGTGCCGATGGTGTTTGGGGTAAAATGACAAGTACAGCCGTAGCAAAAGCAGGTTTAAAATCCCCTATTACGACTGCTCAATTAAACTCACTTAGTCGTGGAGGTTCTACTATTAAGGTATCTACCTCATCCGATTTTGCTGCTATTGCATCATTTATTTCAAAGGAGCTTAGAAGTTTTACGACAGATTACGCACTCATTTTAGAGAAACTAAAAGACAAAACATCATCTCAAATAAAGCAGATAGATGTAGCCTATCGACAGTACAGTCCAAAAGGTCTAAAGAAAGATTTTGCCTATACAACCGATGGGGGAAAAGTGTCTTTCAAAACGCACAATGTAACTGCTATCCGTGAAATTTTAAATGATTCTGGTTTATCTGGAGTGCAGTATTTAGTTCGCACGATAAGACCTACCACAATAGCAGACGAAAATAAAGGAAATATTGTAGTAGGTAAAAATTTAGTTTTAGGTACAGCTCTACAAACTAAAAACGGAAAAACTCTTGTAAAAACTAAAGACAATGCTCTTGTTATCGCAAATACGAACGATTTAGTAAAGCTCTAATTTTATGCAACTCGCTAATTATCTTAAAAAAGCAAACTGGATAGTTTACGAACGTCCGTATCAATTAAACCTTGTTGGTTTTCGCTCCAATAGTGTAAAAGCAAATAAATTTGATGACACTTTTGTTTGCTTTTTTAAAGATAATCGTAATAAGTGGATTACTCTAAAATGGACTTGTACCACCGATACAGGAACATACTGGTTAGAGAATCCTATGATGGAAAAAGGAACAGCTATGCTTATGGCAGGACAGTATGTAGATGCCTATGCACTTGGTCATCATAGAGGACAATATCGTGCATTAGTTCAAGTCCGTCCTGTTAAAATTCGTAGGGACTACAATAGAAATGCAAAACTAGATTTTATGAATGGAAAAGTATATGAAGGACTTTTTGGAATTAATATTCATAGAGCAAGTGCTTACGGAACTACACTTAAAATAGATAAATACAGCGCAGGTTGTCAAGTTTTAGATAATGCTAACAACTTCAATGAGCTAATAGATTTATCAGAATATCATGCATCTGTTTATGGTAATAAATTTACTTATGGACTGATTGACGAACGAATGCAACGCAGAACCCTCCACCGAAGACTGACTTATGGAGCTAGTTTATTAGCTGCAAGTACAGTTATTTATTCACACTACAATCAATAATTTTATGGCACTAGGAATAAGCAGAGCAGCCACACAACGCAATAATAACTTTTTAAATATTGTCATTCATACAGGTATCAATCAAGGTTTTTTACCTTCTACTTTTAAAAAAGTAATTGGTAACAATACACGTAGAAATCTCTTTAAAGAAGCCTATGATGAGGGTTTAGATGAGGGTTTTGAGTATGCAAAGTCTGGAGAAGTTGATGCTGATTTTTTCAGAATGTATTGGAAACCACAATTTGCTCAAATAGTTCGTTCATATCCAGCAATTTGGAAAAGCACATCTTATCAAATGTTTGAACGCTACGTAAAATTGTCGATTATGACAGCACAGGGAAGTAGAGGTAATTTAATTTATTCTTTCTCAAAAATACTGGTCTATATGCTTCGTAATAAAGTAGGAGGACTAAGTAGCGAAGCACAACAAATAATTGCACAAGTATCTGGAGTAGATTTGAATGTAAATAGACAAAGCCAAAACCAAGAAGTCATACCTCAATGTCAATGTGTAAAAACTGGAATGAATGGACTTAGTGGTGGGCAAGTAGCAGAACCTAACAAAATAAATTGGGGAAATGTAGCAAAGACAGTCTTTTTAGGAGGTGCAGCAGGGTTTGGAGTACACAAAGCAATTGAGCATTTTACAGATAAGCCGAAAAAATCAAAAGGACTTTCTGGTCTCTCAAAAGGACAGCGAAAGGGATTTAATAAAATACAGAAAATTACGGCTCGTGCCAGACAAATCCGAAATAAAAACCCTCGTATGAAATGGCAAAACGCCATGAAAAAAGCAGGTAAAGAATTGAAGTAATATTTTTATTAAAAGCCTACACTTTTAAGAAGTCTATCAAAACCTACTTTAAAGTTATTCTATAACTTCCCATAAATGAGATTTTGGAAAAGATGTTATAAAAAAATAGACTTTTTCAGTCGTGCAGCTTCTCCATTTAGAACGTAAAATATCAAGTAAGAAAACTTATTAAAAAGTATGAATAGTGAGCAACAAAAATGTCGTGAATGTGGAGCATTAGATGAATTGTTGAAACAGATTTAATTATGAATTATTCCGAAGGAAACCGAAAAGGAAAGAAAATACTAAACGCCTACTTCACACCAGAAGAAATCTGTGAGCAAATGTGGGAACTAGCAAAAATTCACGGTTACGATGGTGGAGCTGTTTTAGAGCCGTCCGTCGGAACTGGAAATATGATTGTTCATGCGCCAGATAAAACGAAAGTAACAGGACTAGAAACCGAAACAAAATATTTTGAAATCGTCAAAAATCGTTTTCCTACTTCCACTTTTCACAATGTTTTTTTCGAACAAGTTTTTTTGCAGCCAGAAAGATACAGACACGACTACGAAGGAGATACGACTTGGCTTAAAGGTTATCCTTTTTCACTTGTGATTGGCAATCCTCCTTATGGAAGATTTACAGGGCGTTGGGCATCTTATTTTCCACGCACCAAAGAGCCAAACATGTCTATCTATGAATTTTTCTTTATATGGTATGGACTGAAATTACTCAAAAAAGGTGGATTACTCATTTATATCGCACCTCAAAATTTTCTCAATACTGGATTCAATCTGTACAGAAAACAGAAAGAAGCCATTTTGAAAGTGGGAGAGCTGATAGATGCCTATGAAATGGGTAGTATCTTCAAAGATACCAAAGTTCCTACACATATCATTGTACTTAAAAAGAAATAAATTGTATGGAAGCAGTAATCCGAGCAGCAATAAAAAAAGCCTTAGATAAGTGTGATAGAACAAAAACATCTCAAGTGTACGCTTTAAAAAGCACCAAAGAAGGCTATCTAAAAGTAGAATCTGATATTCTCAATATTATGATTAAAAATAGCCTGACACCTTCAGAAGCGATTGCTCACGTAGAAAATTACCTCAATGACTAACTATTATTCAGAGCGCATAGAACTCATAGAGCATATTATTACCGATATGCAAAAGCAGGGAATGCACGATAAAAATTCAGATACCTCACAAGATTACAAAGCTCTGCAACTTGGCTTTATATCTGATTTTGTTCAATCTGAATATCAAACTGAATTGGCAGAATTAGAAAACCATGATAAATCCGTAGAACCTACTCAAATAGAGCTATGTAGTTACGGCAACTTCTTTGAGAAATATCCTCAAAAAACCGTAGGAAAGAAGTTTTTAGCCTCCTCTTTTATGTTCGCTGTTCAGTCTAAAGCTACTCTAAAGGAGAATATAGAAATGCTTAAAAAAGCTATTCAAGAACAACAAAAAAATGGTGTAGAGCTGTGGGAAATGAGTGATTCAGAGTTTGTAAACTGTTTGCGAATTACTACCAATGAAAAGGGACATACACATATTTTTGATTGTAAAGGAAGTGGTTATTTAGCCTTCACACCAGAATCTACCTCTGGCAAAGAATACGCCTCTAACAAAAAAGCATTTTTACACAAATTTCGCCTTTCTATCATACAAAAAGCTATTCGTGAAGGAAAAAAAATACCTCAAAGTATCCTCAACGATTATCCAGAACTAACTAATCCAAGCAAATTAAAACTAAAAATGAAAGCCAAAGCTCTTAAATTACTTCAACTACAAGCACAAGCTGAACTAGAATTGAATGGTCTTAGTGGTTTAGATGGTGTTTTGGGTGCTTTAGGAGAAGTTGATAAAAAAGCAATTTCTATAAATAAAGACCGATTAGCTAGTCTTATTCTCAAAGAAGATAACAATAAAAAAATAATCAATTCCTTTGATGATAATTTCAAAAGATACAACAAAGGAATTACTGAAGCTGAAATCAAGGCGTGGGTTTGGTTCAAGCAAAGTCAAGGTAGTCCAATGTACGGTTGGGAAAAATACTTTATTAAATCTACTGGTAAAGTAGAAGAAGTATTAGTAGCTACAAAAGCAACCGTTATCAAAGACAATCATTTTAGAGATGAGGCGACTGTTCCTTCTGGTTCTATTTTAGGTAAACCTACTCGTTTTACCAATGAGTATGATAAGAAAATCTATCAAGTATTCACAGATAGAGAAGGAAATAAGAAGTTTGTAAATAAAGCGCATGTCAAAACCAAACGTACAGGTGCAACAGCTAATCAAACAGAATTAGATAAACTTATTCAAGAAGGAGCTTTATTCTTTGGAGAAGCTGACTTCTTACCATTACCTCTCTATACTTTTGGAAATATCTATGATAAACTGCTCGCTCTTGAAAAACAGAAAGAGCGTATTGTCAAAGAGTACGGACAAGCTGTTTATGAGCATCATCTTAGAGTCTTGAATGAGGCTAAACCTCGTCAGTTATCGGTACTTACTCCAGAAGCAAACAGACGTTTACGTATTTCTGTATTTTCAGACTTTGCACTCAAATTTATGGTTAGAGAAGATGCTGAAGGCAATGAAGTCAATCAAAGTATAGCAAGTCTTTTTGAAGACTGGCTAAAGAAAAATGCTGACCTCATAGAAGTTGAAGGCATACACTACTCAGATATTATCAGTGTCTATATTAATGGTAGAAGCAAAAGACAACGAGAAACAGCCGAAGAATGGATATTCTTAAAGAAGTTCACTAGAGAAGAAGGCGAACGTTTATTTGATGTTTGTCTTCACACAGGTATTTCTGTAGATGATCAGCAAAAACTAGATATGTCTTGGAACAGACAGTTCAACGGCTTTGCAAGTTTGAACTACAAACGCATTCCAATTGGACTAGAAACCTCAGCTCTTTTTAAAGGAATGCCACTTGCCTTTATGGAAGCTCAACGAGAGGCAATTGCTTTTATTGATGCAGTTGGTTCTGGCTGTTTAGCCTATGATGTAGGTGTAGGAAAAACACTTGCACTCATTATCATTCTAGCACAGAATATTCAGAATGGTACGTACAAACGTCCTTTGATTGTCGTACCAAAACCGACGTATCAAAAATGGATTAACGAAATCATAGGCTATACTGATAAAGATGGAAATTTTGTAGAGGGTATCTTATCCAATCTGAACATAAAAATCAATGCCTTTGAGAATTTGGGGGTAGATGTTCAAAAGAAAAATAAAAATATCAATAGCCTATTAGAAGAGGGTTCTATTACCATCATTACCTATCAAGGTTTTGAGAAGATAGGATTTTCAGAAAGGTTAGAAGATGAACTTCTCTATGAGCTTTCTAAAATTCTCTTGTTCACTCCAGATGATGAGAGTGCCAGAGATAAAGAAAAACAATTTGAAAAGTTACGAGAGGAAATTGGACGTGCAGCCAAGAAAACTGTAGTAGATATTGATGTGTGGGGAATAGATGCCATTGCCATAGATGAAGCGCACAACTGTCGTAATATTTTTAAATATGTTCCTGCAAAAGAAGGTGTGAAGCGTTTTGATATGAAAAGTGGTAGTTCACTCATTGGAAAAAAAGCCTTCATTCTCTGTAACTATGTACAGCGTAAACATGGAGGAAATATAATCCTTTTGACAGCTACACCCTTCAACAATTCCCCTTTGGAAGTCTATAATATGCTTTCTCTGATTGCACTCAATAAAATGAGTAAAGTAGGTGTAGATTCCATTGTTCAGTTTATGGAAACCTTTATCATCGAAACGATAGAAACCGTAGTTTCTTCTACCAATAAACTGACACAAAAAGCTGTTGTTAAATCATTTCAAAACAAGCGTTCCCTTCAATCACTTGTCTTCAACTATATCAATTTCAAAAGTGGAGAAGATGCAGGAGTACGTCGTCCTGTTAAAATCAATTTACCTCGTTTATCCTTCAAAAATAATGAGGGAAAACAAGTTCATTTAGAGCCAAAAGAGCAGCTTACGACCTATCTAAAAATGAATGCTATGCAAGAGCAGGTACAAAAAAGAGCTGTTGCATGGGCAGAGAGTGGAACAAACTTTAAAGAAAAAGGAACACGCATTTTACAAGCCATGATGATGAGCCGAAAGAATGCTTTTAGTCCTTTTTTAGATGGAGACTTTGAAGCTGAAGACTATTTAGATTTTGTGGATAATAGTCCAAAAATCAAATATACGGTAGAGTGTATTCGCTCTGTCAAAGAACACCACAATAAAAATGGAACACCTATTTCTGGACAAGTGATTTATTCCAATGTAGGAATTGATTATTTCAATTATATCAAGGAGTATTTGGAAGAGGAAATAGGCTTTAAGAAAAAAGTCAAAAATGGTAGAGCTACTTTTGATGAGGTAGAAATTATTGCAGGAGATGAGAATAAAGGCGATAGAAGAGAAGCCGTAAAAGATGCCTTTCTAGCAGGTGTTGTAAAGGTTATTATTGGGTCTCAAACCATAAGAGAAGGTATTGATTTACAGAAAAAAGGAACAGTTCTTTATAACCTCTACCCAGATTATAATCCTACAGATATTCGTCAGTTAGAGGGGCGTATTTGGAGACAAGGCAATAAATTTGGCTACGTTCGTATTGTAATGCCACTTGTTCAAGACAGTTTGGACGTTTTTATTTTCCAAAAGCTAGAAGAGAAAACAGCTCGTATCAATGATATTTGGTCAAAAGCAGATGATTCAAATGTACTTGACCAAGAGAGCCTCAACCCAGAAGCTGTAAAATATGCTCTCTTTACTGATATTGATAAGCTCGTTAGTCTAAAACTTGATGAAATCAGATTGGATATTGGTAAATCATCAAGCAAATTGGAAAGAGAGCTAGAAGCTCTTGGCGAAGTTGAAGCAGCGAATAATCTTGTGAATGTAACCAAGAAGTTCTGTTTAGAACGCATTGATGAGTTTGAGAGAACGGTAAAAGAACTTGTTTCACAGAATGAAAAAACAAAGGATAAGGAAATTAAAAAACAAATCAAAAAGAGCATTGAGGCACTAGAAAAAATAGCAGCCTTTGATAGAGAAGATGGAAAGGAGCTAATTTCGGTGTGTCGTAAAATCCTTACATTTGATGCCTTTGAACATACTTTTAGAAAAGGAAACTATGCCTTCGGAGAAGATATGTTTAGTCTATTTAGATTGAACTTCTCTAAGATTAAAAAGTCTGAAGCTATTCTTTACAAGTACGATGACCTCTCTGATGCAATTCGTTCTCTGAAAGATTCACTTGCAGAACAAGCTAAAAAATTAGAAAATCTTTTTACAGAGGAAAGTAAGAAAGAAATCTACAAACAGATTGTTGAGGATAAGAAAAAACTAAACATCAATGGTCGTAATCCGAAAGAAGCTTCTAAAGACTTTGCGAGTCTAAATTATCTACTTGACTACAAAATGGCTGATGTAGATGATGTAAATGGAAACCCACTTCCAACGAAAAAACCTCAATCAACTAAGTCAATCAAGTTGATTCCTCCGACTGAAAATAAAACTAAAATTAAACTCAAAATGAAGGCAAAAGCTCTTAAACTTCTTCAATTACAAGCTAAAGCCGAATTAGAACTTGCAGCTTAAAACCACATGACAATGAATTATTCTAGCTATTTATCGCAATACAACCAAGCAAGCCTAAAATCTTCACAGTTCACTCCTACGGTTTGGAAAGCCTTTGATGAGGGACACAAAACATTATCTGAACTCAATGAGAATGGACTTATTGAAGATGCAGACTTTAGTGATGTAATTAAAGGACACTATGCCAACTTTCAGAAAATGCTTAAAAAAATAGGTAATTCTACTCCTAAAAAAAAGCCAACACCAAAGAAGGAATCAGATCCTAAAAAAGCAACAACGACAAAAAAAGCTCCTACTAAAAGAAAAGCAGCAGCCAAAAAAACAGCAGCTAGAAAAAATCTTCCTGCCATAGTAAAGAATGCTAAACCGACTACAAGAGTAAGAACCAATCCAATGGAAAGTGAATTAGGACTATCTCTTATTCGTAAATTCCTAAATATGATAGGAAAGAAAAAAACACGTAATAGTGTGCAACTTCTTCTAAATCGTATCAATAAAGCTGCATTAGAAAAGGAAATAAGACTAAAAAGTCAGTTTTCTAAACCTTTGAAATTTATTGCAGAATCAGCCGTAGCAGCACTAAATACCAATTATGCGACTATCAAGTTTGCACAGACCAAAGAAGGAGCAGAGTTACTAGAGCCTTATATGAATGACAAAGAAGCTACTCCTATTCGTATGCTAAGACAGTTCTACAACTCTCAAAATAAGAAGTTCACACCAAGACATGAAACTCTTGTAGAAAAACTGAAGCAAATTGATAAAGATGATCCATTTAGTGTAGAAGCAAAAGCAGCCGTAAAAACGCTTCTTACTGCAAGACAAAAAGGTACAGTCATCAAAGCTACACGAGCAACATTGAGAGGTTTGGACGGAATTTGTAAAAAAAAAGGTAATAGTCTAAATGGCTTAGATGGAATGGGATTACACCCAGCTGTTGCAGGAGCAATTGGAGGAGCTGCAAGTGGTGTGATTGGTGGAACAGTTTATCGTGCGCTTTCTGGAGTAGAGCTTATGGATGTAGATTATGAAACTATGAATCTAAGTTTTGACTTCAAAGGAATTGGTCTTGATGATATGCCGAAAAATGCAAGTGTTCTAGCATTTGGAAAGCCTAAACACGGTAAATCTACATTTGCCCTACAACTTGCAAACGAACTTTCTAAGCAAGGAAAATTACTCTATGTATCAAATGAGGAAATGATGGGCAACGGCAATCCTTCTAAATCTTTACAAGATAGAGTAAAACGAATTGGATATACTCAAAATATGTTCTTCTCTAAAAATCTAAATGTAAAACTAGCAGAATTTCAATTTATAGTAATTGATTCTATCAATTCTTTAGGATTAGATATTAATGCGTGGCGTGAACTGAGAGATATGTACCCTAACACTTTCTTTGTTTTAGTTTCCCAAGTTACAAAGTCTGGTGTTTTCAGAGGTTCGCAAGAATGGGCGCATGATGTGGACGTGATTGTAGAAGTGAAAAATGGAGAAGCTGACATTATGGGACGTTTTGGTTCTGGAGAATATCAAATCTTTGAAGATTCTAATTTTTAAAATAAGCTATGAAAATATATCAAAAAAATGGCTTTGTACAGATTGTAGAGAATGGAAGTATTACAGACAGCATTCCAATAACAGATGTACGAATTACTCGCTCAAAGTTGGGCGTACTTATCACAAGTAAAGAACATAACTTCTACCGAAAAGTAGAAAAAATAGAAGACGAATTAGGAAATACCTACGAAACAGTTGATGATGCACTGAGCTATCTGACTGAAAATTTAGGTAACAACAAAATTGACGAACCTCGTGAATTTTCTGATGAGTATTCAGATGAGTTTGCTTAAAAATATTACAAAAACCACTTACTTATACTACTATGAGCGCAATTACAAATCTATCTACTACCAATTTTGTGGATGGCGAGAAAAAAGGAATCACAGCAGCCAAACTAAGAGCAGGTTTTGAATTAGTAGATACACAACTTACAGAAAAAACAGATGCTATTTTACGTCCTATTTCAGTAGTAGCAGAATCTACAAGTTCTGTTTTAGATGTTCCTAATCCTTATCCTTCAAATACACTAGCAAAGATTACAATTTATGAACAAATCTATGTTAATGGTGTAGAAAATGAAATTGGCTATAAAGAAGTAATTCCTAATTCAATTACTAAAAATGTGGCTATTGCTAATGATAGCTATAAAATTGAAGGACTTACAGATGGAAAATATCACATTGTTTTCAATCCATCAGCCGTATTCGTGCCTTACACAAGATAAAAAATACTTACTTATTTTATAACTGAAAGTAAATTGTTTCAAAACTCTTTACTGATAAATGATAATTGATTATGGGAGTAATAAAACAAACTTCAGATAACGTTATAATAGACAACGAAAGCGAACTTATCACACCAAAAATAGTACGTCAAGTAAATGATGTGATTGATGCACAAGTAGAAGCTGCAAATACTTCTATTATTACTATCCAAGAGAATATAACAACTCTAAATAGTGGAGTGATTCCGAATGGAGGAGCAACAGGACAAGTATTAGCCAAAAACTCAAATACGGATAAAGATACAGCTTGGGTAGATATGGGAAGTGCAAGTGATGCTTTGCCTTTATCTGGTGGTACAATGACAGGTGGTATTAATTTAGGTAATCAAGAAACTCATGGAGCAAAGAATATTTGGTTTGAAAATGATGAAGGTTTGCTGATTGGATTAAAAAAAATACAAAGAGCAGAAGAATCTGGAACAGTCATAGATTTAGAGAATTATACAATAGTTTGTTCAAACCCAAATACAGGAGGTAATTTTCCACTAAGATATTTAGATGCTCCAACCCTTACCACAGAGGGAGATATTGCACACAAAGGCTATGTAGATGCAAAGGCTTTACCTGTAGGAGGAACAACAGGGCAAATATTAGCCAAAAATTCAAATACAAATAATGATGTAACGTGGATAGATGCACCTAGTGGAAATGGAGGTAATTTTTTACCTATAACTGGAGGAACAATGGAAGGCGATATTAACATAGCTGGAAATAGCATGACAGAGGTAAGTTATATAAGTGGACTGGTTAGTAGTATAGATTTGGAGAGTGGAGTTATTGATAATATTGATTCTATCAATGCAAATGATGGAACTACATTTTTAAATTTATCTGCACGTTCATATTCTGATGCACAAAGTAGACCTTTTGGTTATGCAGAAGATTATTCTGCCAACTACACAGCTAGAAGTTTAGTTGATAAAGCCTATGTAGATTCAAAGACAACTAGAGAGTATGTACATGCACAGTTTACAACAGGAGCAGACCCACAAGTTGTAAATATCCCACACGGTTTGAATACAAAGAAAATCATGGTTATCATTAAATATGGCTCTAATATAATTGTTTATCCAAATCGCCTTATTAATGTAACAGATACGGCATTTGACTATACATTTGATGCAGATGAACGAGTAAATGTTACAGTAATTGCCCTTCCATAAATAATAAATCAAAAAGCTATGTTTGAAAAAATGTAGCTTTTTTTGT
>JAHDBD010000092.1 GCA_020630575.1 Bernardetia sp. | reverse complement strand
ACATCATTTTTTGTGTAATCTGTATTCTCATCAAACTCTCCTTTCCATGTAAAACCTAAGCCTTGAATATTTATCCACTCAATTCCATTCCAAATAAACCCTGCTTTTTCGCTCGTGAGTAAGTTTGTAGTTTTTATCCAAAGTACATTTTTGTGTGGAGGTTCAGTTGACTCTAGCCAAATGCCCACTATTTGTCCTAAATTAGTTTCTGCCATTATTGTATCAATTTATCGTATCCTTATTATTTTAAACTGTCCTTAAATAAATATTTCCATCACGAATGCTAAATCTATTGGCATCAGCTCCCTGTGCGATTAATTCTCCTTCATTATTGATTACAAATTCTACATCATAAAGAGATAGATTTTCATAATACAGATTCGTATTGAATATTCTAAAACGAATCAAACTAGAAAGCGCATCCTCTTTATTATAAAGTAGTGCTGTAAGTCGTGCATTGATCGGCTCATTAAATTCTATCACTTCTCCAACTGCTCGCATAATCTCGGCTGTTAATTCCATACTGCCAGTCAGACGAAGCTCATAACCTGAGCAGCTCTGACAACGCCCTCCACTATCCAAACGACGAACAGGATCATCCAAGGTAAGAGGAGAGTCTAAAGAAGAAATCACCCAAGATTCTACAATATCAACACTCTCAAAACCGAGCATTCTGAGCGGCACTTCATAACCTAGTTTTGTTCCTCTAATTTTATAGAGTTGAAAAGCTATTTTTAAAACTTTTCGTCGTAAATCAATTCCGTTTGTCAGTCGCATCGTCATTCCGATAGTCGTTTCAAAAAGAGCCACAAACCTATCGTACATCGTATCAGCAAGCATTGTATTGTCTATGAGCGCATCTAATAACGGCTCAATATTCTCATCAATATCTTCTCCTACAATTTCATTATACCGTTCAAACTCGCCTTTACCCTCCTCATTAACAACACCTTGCTTATCCAAAATGTCATAAGCCGTTCCAAACCAAGACCATATGTTTTCACTCCAATATCCCATAATTAAATACCTCCTTCCGAATCTATAAGAACATCATTTGCGTAAGCGAGTACGATAGAAGGTTCTTGAATGAGTAAATTTTTTGAGTAGGGATACGTGTAAAACTCCCAAGTTTTGCCAAGGGCGTAATCTACGCTTGGTAAAAGAGTAAAATTAATCTCTGGTTGTGAAATAAGCTGCCCTACTGTTGCAGTTCCCAACGAAACACCATTTTTTGATACCCTAAAGGAAGTAGCCGAAACAAAGGTAATTTTCCATTTTATAGTAGTTGTGGAAGCAGGAAGTAGAGATTTACTCCAAACTAACTCGGTCGTATTGTCAAGCAAAGGACGAGCAAACGGCTCAATGTAAAAGTAGATTGTATCCGAACTATCCACGCCTTCTGTCGTTTCTACAACTTCTACCAAGTCATTGATTTTTACTCTGCCTCCAATCGTTTGATTTTCAGCCGAAAGGAAACGTAAAATATTGGCTTTTACAGCAGCTACCACAGCAGCACGAACAAAATTAGAACGCACTTGAATAGCAAATTTTACTTTTGCTTGTAAAACTCCTGCACTTCGAACGGTGATATTTGTTGTTATCATTCTTCTGGTTTCCAAAAAAGAAGTGACATTATCCAATAGTGTTTGTGTAGCCGTTCCACCACCCAAAGGAGAAATATAAATATCTACATATTTTCCACAATCAAAAAAATGTCCTGCGCTTCCTACTCCAGCAGCCAATAAAGGAACATCACTATAATCACTTGGCGTTACCATGTTGTCTTGGGTGCGAATGAAAATAGGAATTTTGCGCTGCAAATCTTCTAAGGTTTCAATATCTGCGCCTCCAGAAGCTCTATCAGGATTCGTAACTTTCAAAACAAACCCACTCGGAACAGTTACCGAACTAATAAGGTCTGTGATAGAGTTTTCAGAAACATTCCCTCTACTTCCTTCAGATACGGCATAGTTGGCAGTAATGTCAGCTCCCACTTGTGGAATTTCGCCTTTTATTCCATCGCCAAAAACGATTTCCATTTTACGAGTCTGTCCAACTCCTGCCACAAAATCTCTATTGAGTTGAAACGATTTTAAGAAGGAATCTTTTGAGGTCCAACCGACATTATTAACCAAAACAGAAACACTATTATCTACAATTTCTTCTATGAGTTCGAAAGTCTGTGAAGCCGAGCCATCAGAAGTTCCGACTGAAATATTGGTAAATGAAATTTGCTGAACGGCATCTACAAAACCTTCTGTTTGTCCTGCTAAAATAGTTAGATTGTCAGAAGTGGTATAGATAATTTCGTCAGCCGTTTGGACTTCTGTTCCGATGGGAATCAAAACATCAGAAGGTAACGGACTTTCAAAATAAAAACGAAGCTGAGCTGAAGCAGGTACAACACCTTTTACTCGGTAGCCTACCATTTTGGCAAATTTGACAGCATTTTTATAACGAGTTGCCGTTACTAAAAAACTCTCTCGTGCCTGTTC
>JAHDBD010000091.1 GCA_020630575.1 Bernardetia sp. | reverse complement strand
TATCCCTACGTGGATAAATTTGCCTGAGGGGGAAACTGTGAAGGTAGAGGTCAAATTTTTAGTGAAAGGAGAGGAGAGAAAAAATGGATATATTACCTTTAAAAAGAATGAGAATTTTGAAATCACAAAAGGAAAAGACCAAGATGATAACATTCGTTTAGAAAAATTAGTAAACGGAAAAAGTCATGACAAAATATACATTAAAGCTCTCACTACTTTTAGCACTCCACAAGACATCATTTTAGTAGATGACAAAGGCATAGAAGTTGGTAAAATAGAGATGGAAGCCAATAACATTGTAGAGTTAGGAGTTAGGATTATTCCTGTTGTAATTGCTTCTACTAATGAGAATGCAGAAAAGAAGAAAGAAGCTGAGCTAAAAAATGCTGTTTTACTCCGTGAAACGGCTTTGAAAGCTACTGAAAGGGATAATAAGCTAAACAAAGGTTTTGCACAAGCAGGTATTAAGTGTGTTATTGAACCTGCAAAAGAGCCAAAACTGGAATATATTGTAATAGACCCTAGTAAGGCAAGAAATAAGGTAGATTCTGCTGAAGAGGCAGATGAGTTGGCAGGTCATTATTACGAGGATCGAATAATTGATATTATTGCAACAAATAATCAAAAGAAACCTGCGGTAGGAGAAGTTTCTAAAATATATAAAGATGTAGGAATGTTTGACAAGGAAATAAATAGCAAACTGGTAGAAAGATATAAAGAACTGTTTGATGCTTCCTATAAAGGAGCTATCGTCTTTGTAACAGACCAATATCATGTTGAGAGAACAAAAGAAGGACTTGAAGAAAGACTTGGAGGAGTTTCTAGTAGTAGTCCTTTAGAATATCAAGGGGTTCTTATTTTTACAACAGATAAAAGTGATATTGGAATAACTCATGATGGCACTTATATACACGAACTAGGGCATATGTTGGGACTAGCACACCCTTTTGCTGATGAAGATACAAATGATAATAGTGGAGAAATAAGAAAACTAAAGGTAGCTATTCAAGAATATAAAGATACGATAGTTCTTTATAAAAAGAAGATAGAAGAAAAGACAACAGCAATAGCACTTTATGAAAAGCAAATAGGAGAAGAAACAGAAGCTAAAATTGACCCTGATTTTTTAGAAACTCTACAAGATAATATTGCTTCTGCACAAGATGATATTGCTTTTAATGAAAAGATTATAACAAATGCAGAAAAAGACTTACAATGAGAGCCTGCATGAGTTAAATGTATATGCAAGTCCTTTTTTCAAAATTACTAAAGGTAAAACTACCAATTACATGGATTATGACAATACAAAAACATATTTTTTCCGTTTCCAATCTAAAATGTTGAAGAGGGAGGTATCAAAATATTATGCATAAATTTTTTTTTATTGTTTTTTGCTTTATGTTCAATAATTTATTTGCTCAACAAACAGATACATTAATAATTAAAATACCTCGTGATAATCACTTCAGATACGCTATTTATATAAATGATACTTTGTATGATTGTCGTAATAGTTACAAAGATGAACTATGTATGAAACAGAATAGTTATCTATTTGATGATGAGGATTATTACGTTTTACAAACAGGAAATATTACTTTATACTACATAAACAGAGGACATTTTAAGCCTACTGATTCTATATATGCAAATGGTAAAGTAAATTTTTCTACAAACGAAAAACCATATTATGATGATATAATAGCTGATGAAAGGGGCTGCCATGAACCTGAACAGGGAGATTGTATTAAGGTAAATCCTAGCATTACTAATGGATGGATAGACAGAAAAGGAAAAACAAATGCTAAAGGTCAAGTTTTTAGAGGACGTAGAGAGGGTAAATGGGTATATGACTCTTACAACTTAGCCAATGTAGAGGAGTATTATGTTAAAGGGTTGAGAGATGGCGAGTACAGAGTATATACTCAAGAAAAAGAAGATAGTACTTTGTATCAAACTACCTTCAAGAATGGAACAGGAGTAGAAAAGATGTATCGAAATAGATATGGAACAAGGGAACATTCATTGTATCGTATTACCTATTTTAAAGATGGAGTGCAGGATTTAGGCTATCCCTTAGAGGAGTTTCATCCGAATGGAACACTTGCTCGTTCAACAGATTATCAAAAAGGGGTAATACAGTCGTATTATTCTACTGGATTACTTAGAAGTATACGAGTAGTATCTTTTATAGATTCTCTGACGAACGGTAAACCTACACCTATTCCTAAAATAGCCTCTTATTTTGATAGGCGTGGAGAGCTTATTTCTATCTATACTTTCGATAAAGAAGGAAAAGTACTAGATAGTGAAATGTATAAAAATATAAAACACGTACAGGGAAAAGTATGGTATTTGGAATCAGGGAATTTTCGTTACCTTTTTAAAGGTAGAGAAGGTGTTTTTTATCAGATAGATGAGGATGGAAATGAAGTAGAAGTTGAGTTTTAAATAAATACTCATAAAGTGTGTAAGTATCAAAAAAAATCCTTCAAAACTAAAAT
>JAHDBD010000045.1 GCA_020630575.1 Bernardetia sp. | reverse complement strand
CAGATGTAAATAAAAAACTAAGATACTAACTTTTCCTTAAGTTGACAGCATTGAGTGGGACACTAAGAACAGATGGTGACAATGCAAAACATAAAAATCATATTGGCTCATAAGTAAAATGGGTTAAGGTAATGTAGCTTAGGTAGAATTATTTAGGCGACTATTTTTATAGAATTTGTTCTACTTTTTTTAAGTATTTAGCACTAATGCTTTGTCTGATTAATTATGACTTAAGATACAAAAAAAATAGCCTTAGAATTACTTTTTCTGTAAGGCCAATGCTGTTTTGATAAAATGAAGGTTATTTTTGAAATATAAAACCACGGCTGGAAGCCGAATACATAGTCCTCACTTGCGAAGACGCAAGCGAGAGCAATTTTTATTCATTTTCGGCAGCCGAGACAGGGCTGGGCAGGGTTTGTAAAACGAAAAACTACTTGCTTCATCACTTTAGAACGCCAGCCAAAGGCTTTCAAATAGCTACTCACTTGTTTGGAAACGAGCGAGAGACTAAGATTATTTCAGTATTCCAGAAGCATATAATAACTCTTCTATTGTTAGACGATAAGTTAATTTTATGTTATCGATATCTTGTCTTTTACAATTAAACTGTATTTTATGAACTGCAAAGTTTCCTAAAACTCTAAAATCATCAATATTATTTCTTACTTCTTTAGACAGATCGAATGGTTTATTACTTGAAAGATGATTTATGATAAAACTTAAATTCTTATAACCTTCATCTTC
Organism: Bernardetia sp.; assembly: GCA_020630575.1. Taxonomy (GTDB): domain Bacteria; phylum Bacteroidota; class Bacteroidia; order Cytophagales; family Bernardetiaceae; genus Bernardetia. Next base: position 21,446 of record JAHDBD010000045.1, on the reverse strand, counting down.
TCTTATATCATTTATTCTTCCAGATTTTTCATAGCTATGAATTAATAAAATCTCTAACAATCTACGCATCAAAACAGAACAACCATCGAAGATATTATTTTCATAACAAGCGTTAATCTGTTTTGATAGATTTTTTATATATCCTCTTGTTTCATTGTACAAAGAATCAGGCAATATAGTATTACTAGTAATTACTTCCTCAGACTTTGTAATTAGGAATTCAAATTTTTTATTAAGTTCTTCTGTACAACTTCTTGTAGGCTTATAACTGTTTTTTTTAATACCTTTTATTATATTTTTAGATTTTCTCAAATCGTTTTTAATATGGGTAACGTTGTATTCAGATAAATGAGCTTTCCTAAAGTATTCATTTATAGATTTTATTGTAACTCCTTCATTATCTACAAAAGTAAAATGATACCATATAAAATTAATAGCTATTTCAACTTTTGAAGGATGATCAGATGTACTCTTTGATATAAATAACTCAAATTTATTCACTTTTTACTGTTTTAGGTTTGGATTTTCTTTTAGAACTAGAAGACTTACGTGTTTTAGAAGAAGAATTTCCTTCTAAAACATCCTTTGCATTTTCAACTCCCATAGGAAGCAATGAATACTGATTATCAGTAACACTTTTAATAAAAGATTTTCTTATCAAACTATTTATGTTTGAAGACAAAGACTTTCTTCTTGATTCATTATAAAAATCATTTTCACGATATGAATTAATCATATCCTCTCTAGAAAAAAGCTTAGTCCCAATGTTTGAGACATGAAAGATGATAATTAATAACAAATCTGGCTCTGTTTTATTTAATCCCTTTATAACAGCATCTTTTACAGAAGGAAAGTCATTATAATTTTCCTCTTCAATATTTTCCTCATCTTCTACATTTTCCTCTACTAATAGATGTGAATCAATATTTTTGCTCTGTGTTTTATTAAAGTTACTAGATTTTTGAATTGTATCTGTGTGTTCTTGTTCGTTAAGCCCAAATCTATCAACAAGATTTCTAAAAACTCTTAGCTTGGCATCTTTATCTAAAGGTTTTAGTGCTTTTGCACATTTGTAGATAGCTTCTGTTTCTAAATCTTCATCATCATCAAACATAAATTATTTTTGTTTTAAGTGTAAAAAATAAGTAACCAAACTGTAATATAAAAAATTCACTCAAAAAGAAAAAATTTCAAGAAAACTTCATTACAAAAACAAACAAAAGAAATTCAATTTGTTACTTCTAAGTCTTTTCAGTCTAAACTAAGATTGTAATTCTAATCTTTTTAAGTCATTTTTGCGTTATGGATTTTGTAGCAAAAACTAAAAACTTATAATTTGCGTTTAGTAAATAAAATCTTTCAATCTAAAATGATACTATTATGATAGCAATAGAAAATCAAATCCGTAATTTAATTTATGAACTTTCTTATTACCAAAAAGCCGATTTATTGCATTTTTTGGAAAGTCTGCTTTATGTTCCTGCAAAAACAAATGATTTACTTCAATTTGCAGGTGCGATTGACCTAGAAGATGCCGAACAAATGTAAAGAGTTGTTGAAGAAGGAAATAAAAGTAGTAACTTGTAGAAAAGTGTTTTTTTAAAATCATATATGAATACATCAACTGTACAATCTATCATCGAACAAATTCGAAAGTTGAATACTGACGAATTAGAACTTATATTAAAAGAAGTGTTTGAAAGTGTCGAACGCAAAAAAAGAATTATGCAGACTTTAGATAATTTTATTGGAACTGGAAAAGGAATATGGAATTTAGATGGACAAGAGTATGTTAATTCTTTAAGAGAAGAAGACAGATAAACTTTGTCAGTAGTTTGCCTAAGCAAACTCTGACAATAGTTTAAACACATTCTACAACTATTGTCAAAGTCTGATTACAGACTATTTACAAAGTTGAAAACAAAAAAAACTCCCTCAAAAGCAAAAAACTTTCAAGGGAATTTTCAGTATAAAAAAGCTACGTAATTAATTTACTTTGTTGTTTTTTTAATATCTGGAAGTCCATATTTAGCAATTATTTCGTTTGCTCTTGCTAGTTTTTCAGGAAATAGCGTTTGACCTTTAAACCGTTCTAACTTTTTGTCAATAACGATTTTCGGTAATTTTATGTTATTTGAATCTTCTTTTTTCATAATTTTAGATGTTTTCTTTTTTGTTAATCCATTTTTCTATTTCTTGACCTGATTGAGAACCTACCATTATAAACTCTTTTTTCTTTCCGTTTTTCATTTTTATATAAACCTTTCCATCGTGTGGATAATATCCCATTCCCCACTTTTGTCTTTCGTCGTATGTCGCACTTTCTATTTCGTTTCGATTGATTTTAAAGTTTGCTCTTTCTATTTTTAAAATTTCTGCACCATAAATATCTAAGTTTTCTATCTTTCTTAAGTATGAGTTTTTCATGTAGGAATATGGATTTTCTAAATCGCCTTGAATTGACATACTTCTTGTAATTGCACTTGTTATAGCATCATTATTATTTTCAACACTAACTAAACCATTTACTTTCATTCCTATCAAATAATCTTCTAAGATTAGAACTAAAAAGATTCTATTCATTATTAGATTATAATATTCCATTGCAACAAAATGATTTTCCTTTTTTAACTTGTAGTTTTTTAATTTCATATTTTTATTAATTCGGTTTTGTATATTCAAAAATACAAAAAAAAATCCCTCAAAAGCAAAAAGCCTTTAAGGGAATTTTCAGTATAAAAAAGCTACGTAATTAATTTATCACTAATCACTTACAACTTATCACTACTTCGTTACTTCTAACATTTCTTTTACAGCTCCTTCAAGCTGCTCATCTTTTCCTTCGCTTTGTGGCGTAGGATTATTTTTGATTTCAATATCTGGAATAAGCTCTGTGTTTTCCATATATTTTCCGTCGGTACGAATAATTCCTACTTGTGGAATACCAAAAACAATAGTTGGGTCAATCAAACGCTCCCACCAAACAGCCGTTCCTGTTCCTGCAACTGGCATACCGATAAGTTTTCCAATTTTCAAATGTTGATAGACATAAGGGAAAATATTCGCATCCGAATAATTGCCTTCATTCATCAAAACAGTAGAAGGTTTGTTCCATTTAAACATTGGTTCTGTACCAATTTTTTCTCCTCTTGGCACGATTTCAAAATACTGTTTTCCACTAAGGAAAGTAGCCAAATCGTCGTGTAACCAACCACCACCATTAAAACGAGTATCTACAATCAAGGCTTTTTTATTGCCATGTCTTCCCAAAGCATCCGAAAATAACTCTCTGAAACTATCGCTATTCATTCCTCTTACGTGAACATAACCGACTTTTCCATCAGATAATTTTTCTGTTTCTTCTCTACGAGTGTTTACCCAACGCTCATACAAAAGCTGACGTTCTTCCCAAGTTTGGATAGGCAAAACAATAACTTCTTTTGTCGTATTCGTTTTTGCATCCAAAATAGTAAGCAATGTTCTTTCGTCTGCCTTACGGTTCAGAAGTGCATGATAATTCATTGTTGGAGTGATTTCTACACCGTCAATTTTTTGAATAATATCACCTGCTGCAATATCTTTATTTGCTTTTTGCAATGGACTTTTATTCAAAACTTCAGTTATTTTCAATCCATTTCCTTTGTACGAATCATCATAAAAAGCACCTAAAACGGCTGTCATATCTCCATTTGGGTCAGAATGACGGTAGCGAGTTCCTGTGTGTGAAGCATTGAGTTCTCCCAAAAGTTCGCTTCCCATTTCTGCAAAATCATAATTGTTGTTGATATGAGGCAAGAAACGAGCATATTCTTTTTTGTAAAAATCCCAATCTACGCCATGAATATCTGTAACATAGAATTTTTCACGCACTTGTCGCCACATGTGTTCGAACATATATTCACGCTCTGCTGCTGCATTGAGTTGCATTTTGGCATCAATAGAAACTGGTTTTGGTGTGTTGGTAGCTAAATCTATTTTCTGAATACTTCCATTAGCTAATAAATAAAGGTTTTTACCTTCTTTATCCATTACCAAACTTCCACCTCTTACGCCTAGTTTTAAGACAAGTTTTGTTTCTTTTTCTCTTAAATCTTCTACCCAAAGGTCTGCGCCTTTTTCGAAAGAAGTCAGATAATACAATTTGTCACCTTTTGGACTTAAAGCAGCATCACTCATTTGTGAAGCGTGGCTAGTCAGACGTTCTTTTCGGTCTTCAAAACCTGTCCATTCGAATTTTAAAGGCTCAACTTTTTCATCCTTTTTATCTTCGTCTTTCTTATCATCTTCTTTCTTGTCTTCGTCTTTTTTCTTATCTCCGTTTAGTTCTTCCCAAAGTGTATATTCTTCTTTTGACATCGTGAATTGTTTCCAAGCATCTTCTTCAAAAAACTGAATATAGGCGTCATATTCAGAACCCCAACTTCCGTGAGAGCGCAAACCTTCTTTATCAGATAACCAATAAAAAGCTTTACCATTCATTGCAAAACGAGGAGCAGTATCATTATAACCACTTTGAGTAAGATTTTTAATAGCCTCTTTTCCTGTTGCAGCAATTAAACCTACTTGAGGAATCCACGCTTTATTTGGTTCATACGTAATCAAAAACCACTTTGAATCTGGAGACCAAGCATAATATTGGTCGCCATCAGAATACGAATACGAAAGTTTGTCAGTAATAGTACGAACTTCTTTAGAAGCTAAATTAATTACTTTCAATGCTTTACGGTCTTCTATATAAGCAACTTCTTTTCCGTCAGGAGAAAATAAAGGCTGAAAAGATTCATTTTTATTGTTGGTAAGTTGTGTTTCATTCAAAACTGTACTTGCATAAAAATATTTCTCTTCTTCTCTTCCTAATTTAGCTTGATAAACATTCCAGCTTCCATTTCTTTCTGCCGAATAAATCAACGATTTTCCATCAGAAGAAAAATCTACATTGCGTTCTTGTTCTGCTGTATTTGTGATTTGTTTGGTATAACCATTTTCTACTGCTGTTACGAAAACTTCGCCACGCACAATAAAAGCGATTTCTTTTCCATTGCTAGAAACTGCCATATCTGTAATTCCACCTTTCAAGTTTTTATATTCGATAGCATTGTAACGATTGTCTTGAGCGATTTGAATAGCAATTTTTTTAGGTTCTGAACCATCTTTCATGGTATAAATTTCGCCATTATAGCCAAAACACAACGTTTTATCATTCGATGAAGAAAGAAAACGAACAGGATGATTTTCTAAGTTTGTAACCTTTGTTTGTACACTTGGATTAGCAGCAGACATTTTAAAGATATTCATAGAAACTTTATCATTATCAACGCCTCCTTTTTCACTCAAAAAATAAACATCATCCCCTACCCAAACAGGATTACGGTCTTCTTCTAAATTTCTTGTAAGTTGAGTATGTTTTTTGGTAGCCATATCATAGACCCAAACATCTCTTGCAACGCTTGAAACGTGGTGTTTTCTCCATTCATTTTCATACCCTTTACGGTCTTCATAAACGAGTTTGTTACCTGCTGCATTTAGATTTCCTTTTTGAGTAACTTCATTGATAACCATTTCTGGACGTGTTTTTCCATCAATAGCTACTTTATAAAGCTGTTCGAAACCACCAAACGGAAAAGCTACATCACTTTTTGTAGGCATACGGTACGCATTGAAATAAACAAATTTTCCATCAGGTGAAAAAGCCACAGGCGTATCATCAGAAGAATGAATTGTAAGTCGTTTTGGCTCTCCTCCGTCTGCACTCATCAAGAAAATATCTTTATTTCCGAAACGGTCAGAAGCAAATGCCATCATTTTGCCATCTGGCGACCAAACAGGATTTACATCATAGGCTTCATGCAAAGTAAGCAAAGAAGCACGTCCTCCATTAGCATCAACTTTATAAATATCGCCTTTATAACAAAAAGCAATATTTTGTCCGTTGGGAGAAATAGCTGAATAACGCATCCAAAGTGGATTCTCATCATCTGTTGTTGTTTGCGTATTCTGTGTGTCAGTCTGTGCCAAAACAGGAAAAGTCAGCAGCAAAGCAAAAGCTGCCAAAATCCATTTTGACGACTTAGTAAGTGTGTTCATAAAAAAATAAATTGTGTATAAAATATCGACCCTAAGTTTTTTTTTAAACCCTTAGTATCTAAAGTATAAAAACAGTAAGTAACAAATATACTTTCAGACTTACAAATTGTGCTTTATTAAGATAGAAATTAACTTTTTTTGTGTAACAATTTTAAATCCCTTTGAATGTTCTTTTTCCCCATTCGTTTTTTACACAAAAAATAAAACTTATCATGGTTTTTGTTAAGGTAGTTCAGTCTTCCAGTCTGAACATCAAAAACAGTATTTTATCAAATTCAAAGGTCTTCCAGCCTGTTATACAAAAATAAACGTAATCACCTTTAATCAATCTTTATAAACTTTCCGATTGGATGCGTAATGTCATTTATTTATTCAGAATAGAAAAGCTAAAACTTATAGACTTCCAAAACTTGAGTTAACTAAACAAAATACACTAATGAGCTATTTTAGGTAGTACAATTTGTTAGCTAACATAGAGGTTGCTACTTTCTTTTAATACAATTTATTTTTAAAACTAAAAAAGGTAAAAATTAGAATAATTTAAAAATAGGACTTTAATAATTAACATTTTATCAATAATGCAGCGTAATTTTTACACGCAGTTTTCGTTTTTGATGTCTCACTACTTTAAAAAGTAGTAAAAACATTATTCATTTATCATAAACAACTGTTAGTCAGCTAAATAATCAATATTGATTTCTTTTGAAACTATTTTTTCAAAAACTCAAACAAAGTACACCCAAATTTCATTTTACTTTAATATTTGAGTATATTTAATACAAACTCTCTCCTTTGCTGTTTTTTATCAATAGTTATTTTTCATTTTTTTACAATTAATTTTTTTCTAACTATGTTACGACATTTAACAAAAATCAAATCAATATCTCCAAAAAGTCCTTTTAAACACTTAAAATGGAAAGTTCTAAGTACAATAATCCTTTTATTTTTTAGTATAACATCAATTTTTGCCCAAGATCGTTATGTAGCTACTACAGGTAGTAATGCAGGTGCTAATGATTGTACAACACTTGGTTCTCCCTGTCAGACAATTGCTTATGCAATAACTCAAGCAAATACTGGTGATCAAATAAATGTGGCAGCAGGAACGTATACAGCAAATAATACCGTTATTAATAAAGAAGTTTCTATAGTAGGCACAGGAAATGGGACAAACCCTACCATAGATGTAATCATTGATCCTGCTAATAATTCAAGTACTGCTTTTAATATACAAGCGTCTAATGTAACCATTCGCAATATGCGTATTCAAGGTGCAGGCTATGGAATACAAATAAGTGATGTAACTGTAAGCGATATTCTTTTAGAAGATTTAGCTGTTACTAATCATAATAACATCGGGATTTTTGTTCAATCCCAAGCTACTGGTGGAATAGGTATTGATAATGTAACAATAAATAACTCTACTTTTTCAGCAAATGGAACAGGAGATCCAGGAAATGGAGATATTTCTTTCTTTAAATTTAATAGAAATGCTAGTCTTTCTAATATCACAGTAACTGATGGAACAGGACATATAGGACTTCAAATAAGAGGTTGGGACAATGGAAGTGCAAACCCTATTTTGCGTTACGCAAGTTTTTTACCTGCTGGAAGCGTTGCACTAAATAATGTCAGTATAGAAGGAAGTTATAAACGACTTTCTTCTCCTACAACAATTGCTGGAGCTCCTATGTATATTTCAGGTTATTCTTCTGATTTGGATAATATCTCCTTCACAGATGTAGAACTTACTTCAGTAGCTTCAGATAATACCTATTTAAGAGCCTGTCTGTATGTTTCAGAGATGATTGCAACACAAAATCTTAATTTAGGAAATACTAAATTTACTTTAAAAGGGATTACACCATTTGCTCCTACTACCAATAATGGATATATATTTAATAACACTCAAGTAATTTATATTAATGCCACAGCTTCTCCTTTTTATTTTGAACTTCTTTTATTAGATAAAAATGATTTTGCTCAAGCCTTTTTTATAGAAGATTATATTCTTCATGGAACAGATGCAAATTATATAACTGATGCAAACCCATTTTCTTCTTTGGGTGGTTTTGTAGAGTTTAATACAGGACATGCATACACTACTCTTAATTCTTTTGCTATAGGACTAAATACTGAACCAAATATTGGTCGTGCTGTTGAGTGTGTTCAAGATGATTTTACTATTGTAATTCAAAAAAATGGACTCAATGCTCTAGGCAATTCATACGATGAATATTCACTTCCTTTTACTGTAAACAAAACACTTACTTTCCAAACAGATGCAGCCAATTATACAGAAACAACTATCAAAGATATTACAATGGATGGAACAGGGAAAACGCTTACTTTTGAAGGTAATTTTGGTATTTCTGAAAAATTATCTATGCAAGATGGAGATGTAGTTGTGCCAGTAGGAGCTAATTTTGCGCTTCGCTCAACGGCTACTAATACAGCATTGATATTTAATGCTTCACCTATCAATACTGTTCAAGGTAATGTAATTGCAGAAAGATACATTCCTCAATCTTCTACTATTCCTGGCTTTGGAGGTGGGGGATATGACGCTCAAGCATATCATTTGTTTTCTTCACCTTTTTCTGATGCAACTATTTCACAGTTTGGAGATGATATGAGTTTAGTTTTAAATACGGCTTATAATACAGCTCCAGAACCTGCTTTTGTACGTCCTTTTCCTAACTTTTTTCAGTTTGAAGAAACAAACAACAACGTAATAACCAGTGCGTATTACAATGCTTTTATTTCTAATTATAAAGTTCCTACCACTCCGAACTTGTTACCTGCAAAAGGTTATCAAGCTAATATTGCTACTCAACAAATTATTGATTTGAATGGAACATTGAATAATGGAACTCAATCTATTGGAGTTACAAATAGTGGTGGGCAAGGTTATAATTTGATTGGAAATCCTTATCCTTCTCCTATTTCTTGGACTGCTTTATACAATTTGAATAATACGCTCTTGAGTTCTGAGGTACAGTTCGATATTCCTGTTAGTCAGTACAACGGGAATTTTGCAAGTTATACAGCTAGTGGAGTAAGTAATAATGGAGGTACAAATGAAATTGCTTCTATGCAAGGATTTTTTGTAAGAGCAAACACAGCAGGAACAGTAAATATAGATAATTCGGTTCGTTTAACAACAGATGCCCGTTTCTATAAAACTGCAGGTATAGAAAACACTAAACAAGGTTTGATTCGTTTAGCGATTGAAAAAGGAGGAATGACAGATGAAACAACTATTTATTTTCAAGAAGGAGCTACACCAAACTACGATAATGGCTTTGATGCAGGTAAACTTCATAAAATGAACAGTAAATTTTCTACTCTTTATTCGTATAATGAAAATGAAGAACAAACAGAGTATTTTTCTATTAATGGTTTAGGTAATTTTGATAAAGAACAAAAACTTCCTTTAGCCATGAATATTGTAGTAGAAGGGGAATATCAAATTTCTCTGCGTACTTTAAAATATTTTCATTCTAGTCATGAAATTTATTTGTATGATTCATTTACCAATACTTTACACGATTTGCGTCAGGATGGAAATTACAAATTTAGTGCAAAAGCAGGAACAGAAATAAAACGTTTTGTTCTTTTATTTAAAGCAGATGCAAGTAAAGATTTCTTCAAAAATGAAAAAGTAGTAGTTTATCCAAATCCAACTTCAAATGAGTTTTCGTATAGCCTAAAAACAGAAAGAGAAGGCAAGTGTAGTATCCGTTTATTTGATGCAACTGGAAAGATTATTTTTGAAGAAAATAAAACAAAAGAAGGAGCATTTTTAGAAGGAACAATAAACTTACAAAATCAACCTCTAGGATTGTATTTACTTCAGGTTTCTGATTCTGAAAAGACAAGTACTGTACGTATTGTTAAAGAATAAGCCAACCAAAGCAATCTTGTAATAAAATAAGGCTCTTATCTAGTATTGGACTGATAATATAATACCTTTATATTTATCTTCTATCAGGTTGTAAAAGGAGGTAAAAAGTTTTGTGTAGAGCTTTTTTACCTCTTTTTTGATTATGTATCCATTCAAAACAAATTACATAAAAGGGTAATTTTTCTTTTAACTAACTTCTCCATAAAGACCAAAGACCTTCTTGTATATTACTTCACAAAATTCGTCTGTATAAATCAAAATCCCAATTGAATAGAAAAATTCTGTTTATTTTAATATCGTTGGTGTATGTATTAGTACAGCGTTTCAAAGGTTTTACAATATTTTTTGTTCAACTCCTCAGAGCTGAACGAAACACTTCCTCAGAAGCATGACTCAAGCAAATAAATCAGTCCAAAATCTGATAAGAGGCAATATTTAAAATTATATTTTATGCTTTTGTTTTTCAATGATTTAGACTGTTTTGCATTTCTTCAACTAATTTATCTAAACACTTTTCAGCTTCTTCCAATGAAGAGAGTTTAATAACTGGAAGTTGCGAACGTTTTGTAATTTTATTTGCTTGTAGATTTGCAATGTCATTGATAGGCATAATTTCAGCTACTTTAAAGAGTCCATTATCAATTAAATATTTTTGAGTTTCTTCATGGAGTTTTTCCACACTAACTGCATGAGGTAACATAGTAAAAGTATCTGAAATAATTGTAAAATTAGGCTGTAAATAAGAAATAGCTTCTTTCCAATCTAACAGATAATTTGTTAGAAGAGTATTTTTGTCCCAATGTCCACGGATACAAAAATAAACTCTATTTTTTGCAATATCAATTTCCAAAGAATAAGCATCTGTATTGACTATCTGTTTGCGTTCTTGTTTCATTTTATTCGTTGTAATAATTCCTCTTTATAATATAGAAACACTAAATCTATTGGCTTGTCTTAAACAAAAATACATAAGAATAAGCTATCCATCATCATATTGTTTAATAATTTTAACAAATAAATATACAAATTAAGCACTAAAACTAAACATTTATCTTTTTATAAAAAAAGAAACCTGATTGTTCAAGTTTCTTTTTTTACAAGTAAGAAATATTAAATTTTAAAATTCCATTTTATCAGCAGCTTTCATAATTAAAAGAGGACTTTCTGCATGGTGTGCCATTTTTTTGGTAACACTATGACCAAAAATACGCTGTACAAAATCACGCTCACGACGAAGCATTACCAAGAGAGTAAGAGGATTTTCTTCTATATAGTCTAATAACGTATTTTCTACTCTATCTTTATCGCTTTTAGAGACAATTTTAAATTCTACTTGCTGATTTTCTGCACTCTCATTTTTATATTCTTGCGCAAAACTTTCAAATTTTGAATTTGTTTCACCATCTTTTTCTATATGAATACATTGTAATTTTGTTTTAAAATCTGTAGCTAATCCTTTCAAATAGTTTAAAACGCCTCTATCATCTGCAATAAGAGAAGTGGCATAAACTATTCTTTCGTATGTTCCTTTTTGACTTTCTTCTGGAACAATAACTACAGGACAAGACGCATCATTAATAATTTTACCAGCAACACTACCCAAAAACACCTCATTTAATCCACTAGCACCTTTCGTTCCCATAACAATCAAATCAGACTCATATTTTTCTGAATAGAAAAGAATACGCTGCATAGGATCACCATCAACCACCAAATGTTCGAAATCTAAATTATGTTCATTTTCTTTTATGCGCATCACCACTTTATACATATTATCTTCAGCTTCTTGTTTTCCAAGAGTAACCAATTTTTTTCTACCTGTAAAACTTCCACCACCCATTTGAGGAGGTTGATAAGAGTGAAAAACAATAATTTGTGATTCTGACGTTTTGGCTAGTTCGATAGCATGACGAAGAGCCTGTAATGAGTTTTCTGAAAAGTCTAAGGGAACAAATATAGTTTGCATGAAATAAAATTAGAGTTTAAAAGGTAGATAATAGAACTTGCCAAAAAATCTACACTTTTGCTGATTAAGGTTATAAAAAATATAACACAAAGTTACTAATAATATCACTTTTTTAACTGTAAAACTTCATATTCAGAACCATTTTCTATAAGAAGATTTTTTTCTCCATCTTCAAGGTTTATCTTTGCTCTTCATTTTTGAAATTTATCTTATATCAAAAAAACAAAACTTGCTTTGGAACAACTCCTAGAATCTTTTCTGACCTATTTTTTTTCTCACAAACTAGAGCTTTTTGCTTCTCTTACAGGGCTTGTCTGTGTTTGGCTTAATACTAGAAATAATCATTGGGGTTGGTTTTTTGGTATTCTGAGTGTTGTTCCATATATCTATATTTTTCTTGAGGCAGGTTTGTATGGAGATTCTATTTTAAGTGCCTTTTATTTTGTAGTTAGCATTTGGGGTTGGTATCATTGGCTTTTTGGTGGAAAAGGGAAAGTAAAAAAGTCTACTAATTTATCCTCGGAATCTTCAATTTTAGATAAAGATGTTGTAACAGAAGAACTAAATGCTAAAAAATTTTATGATACACAAGGAAAAGAAGAAAGTAGAGAGCTTCCCATTACTTATATGCCTATCAAATTTTGGATAATTAGTATGATAGTTGGTATTGCAGGAGTTTTTGGTTTTGGAGCTTGGTTTTCAACTTTACCAAATGCTTCTGTGCCTTACCTAGATGCTTTTACTACTTCTTTTAGTGTAGTAGCACAATTTCATCTTGCCAAACGTTGGATAGAAAATTGGATTTTTTGGTTTGTTATTGATGCCTTTTGTGTAGGGATTTATTATTACAAAGGACTTTATTTTACAACAGGATTATATGCTGTATTTTTAATTTTGGCTACTTTAGGATATTTTGAATGGAAAAAACAAATGAATAAATAATTTGCAAAGTATTCTTAAAAGAAAAATCTATAACTATCAAAATGCTTCTTATTTTAAGAATTTGGTTTTGATTATCTAGTATCAAATTTACTTTTTTATTACAAAATGAAATAAATATAGTAATTTAGTTTTTAAGTAATTTTGAAATTAGATTAACATTCATCTTAAATCTATACCAAAACAATGAATACAGTTTTTAGTCTTACAAACAACTCTTCCATTGCTCATTATTTTATGAGTAATTTGAGAGATACAAACCTACAAGCTCACAAAGGAAACTTTCGTCAAAACCTAAAAAAAATAGGTTATTTACTTGCTTACGAAATTTCAAAAAAACTTTCTTATCAAGAGATAAATTTAAAAACAGGATTAGGCGAAAAACAAACTAAAAAACTAATAGAGTTTCCTGTCTTGATTCCAATTTTACGTGCTGGTTTGCCTCTTTATGAAGGCTTTGCAGAATTCTTTGAGCAATCTGATAGTGGTTTTGTAGGAGCTTATAGAGGAGAGTATAAACAAGATTTACAAAACAAACTCAATCAATACGATTTTGATATAGACTTGCTCTATACAGCTTGTCCTAATTTGGAAAACAAAACAGTTATTCTGATTGATCCAATGCTTGCCACAGGAAAATCTCTAATCAAAACCTATCAAGAGCTTTCTAAGCAAAAAGGAATGCCAAAGCAATTGCATATTGCTTCTGTTATTGCAAGCCAAGAAGGTATAAAAAATGTACAAACAGAATTACCAAAAGCGAACTTGTGGATAGGAGATATTGATGAAAAACTAGACAAAAAATCCTACATCATACCAGGTTTGGGAGATGCAGGAGATTTATCTTTTGGAGAGAAGGTATAACTATTTTTACTTAATCTATTATTCCTTCATAATGAACAGCAACCAAAACATTTTGCTCAAAAGTAAAAAAATAATAATTTGTTTCGTTTTCATCCATCACAACAACCACAACATCTTGTTTCATCCCTTCTTCTGTTTCTGAAAAACAACGCATAAAATCGCCTTTATTCATTCCTATAGAAAGACCTTTTCCGATGGACAAAGGTTCAAAACTCACTTTTGCCTCTAGCAAAAGGTCTTTTTGATCTGCACGATAAAAACGTAAATGTGTTTTTTCTGTCATAACTTCAATTACTGTATCTGTTTTTGAAGTATTGTGAACATTTTCAATAGGTGTGCGCTCTATTTTGGCATCTGGATAGTAAGTCAGCCATTCGTCAGCAGTACGTTGATGAAAGACCCAATTTGGAGAAATTAGCTCATCTATAAGTGCAATAGTATCAATAGAAACAGGAGGAGGTGTATTTTCTTGTGTACTTTGTTTGTTGATAGAAGTAAACTCAGTAGAGTTTTGATTATTTTCATCAAAATTCATCTGTGAAACACGAGCCTGCACAGAAGTAACTGTTGCGTAGGCAAACAGCACAAAAAAAAGTCTGACAGTCAGTAGATTAGACATAATAAAATTATAAGAGTAGAATAGGTTTGTTTTAAAATTAATACGTTAAAAACTTACAAAACGTTGCCTATTTCTACATTAGTTCGAAAATATTATTTTCATTCTGACTGTGATTTCGTTTTAGTTTTTACTAGAAATTGCTTTTTTTAAATCTTCTGGTGTATCAATTCCTATGCTTTCAAAAGGCGTAATGGCTATTTGAATAGAAAAATTATTTTCTATCCATCTCAATTGTTCTAAAGACTCTGCCAGTTCTAATTTTGAGGGTTGTAGCTTTGTAATTTGTTGTAAAACCTCTTTTTGATAAGCATACATTCCTATATGACGATAAAATGTGTGTGCTGAAAGCCAAGCATCTTTTTGGTTTTTGTCTTCATTTCTTACAAAAGGAATAGGATTTCTACTAAAATAGATAGCTTTATGATTTACATCAAAAATTGCCTTCACTACATTTGTATCAAAAAGCGTTTCAGAGTCTTTTATCTGACTTACTAAAGTTGCTAATTGTACAGCATTATTTTCTATCAAAATTTCAGCTAAACTATCTATTTGCTTTGGTTGAATGAAAGGCTCATCACCTTGAATATTAATGATAAAATCAAACTCTACTTTGTTTTTTTCTAAAAGAAGTGCTGCTTCTGCAATTCTGTCTGTTCCTGAAATATGACTTGAATCTGTCATCAAAACATTTTGAGTAAACTCTTTCACTTTATCAAAAACAAGTTGGTTATCAGTAGCAATAAAAACATCATTGAGTTTTGCAGCCTTTTTAGCTTGATTAAAAACACGTTCAATCATTGTTTTTCCATTGATATCAGCCAAAACTTTAGCAGGAAAACGACTAGAAGCATAACGAGCAGGAATAATAGCAATAATTTTCATAGCAATAATTTATTTTTGAATTTTATAAAATTATTGTAAAATTATTAATTTTGTTGCAAACTGTTGCCTACTTTTTAAAATAGATGATTGTCTACAAGTGATTAGCTTTAGTTTTTTTTAAATATTCAATTATTGATACAAAGATTCTCATTATTTAGCTATCCTATCAAGAATAATTTAAATCTCTAATAAGAAAACTAAATTTTAAAGCTACTTTTGCAAATAATTAAAAAACTACACTAGGAAAAGGCAAGCCATTTTAGCTTCGCTGACTTAAAAATTCCCTACAAACATATTTAACTTTTTACTAGTAATTCGCTGGTAATTGTTCACTGATAACTGATAACTGCAATGCTTTCGACCCCAGACGCTCCCAAAAAATTATTTCTCTTAGATGCAATGGCTCTCATTTATAGAGCGCATTTTGCCTTTAGTAAAAATCCTAGAATGACCTCTACAGGAATTGATACAGGTGCAATTTTAGGATTTACAAATTCTATTTGGGATATTCTTCAAAATGAAAAACCTACTCATATTGGCATTGCTTTCGATACTTCAAAGCCTACTTTTCGCCACGAACAGTTTGAAGCCTACAAAGCACACCGAGAAAAACAACCAGAAGCCATTACACTTTCTAAGCCTTTTATTAATCGTTTGTTGGAAGGTTTGAATATTCCTATCTTAAAAATGGATGGGTTTGAAGCTGATGATATTGTCGGAACGCTTGCAAAAAAAGCAGCTAGAGAAGGCTTTGAAGTATATATGGTTACGATTGATAAAGATTATGCACAACTTGTTGAGGAAAAAATATTTTTCTATAAAGTCGCTTACGCTGGTCGTAATCCTGCCGAAATTTGGGGAATAAAAGAAGTTTGTGACCGTTGGGAATTAGAAAACCCAATGCAACTAACAGATATTTTGGGATTGCAAGGAGATGCTGCCGATAATATTCCAGGTATTCCAGGGATTGGAGAAAAAACGGCTATCAAACTTTTGAAATTATACAATAGTGTAGAAGGAATTATCGAAAATGTAGATAAGCTAAAAGGAAAACAAAAAGAAAATGTCATTAATTTTGCTCAGCAAGGAATTTTATCAAAAGAATTAGCCACAATAAAAATTGATGTTCCGATAGAGTTTGATGCAAAGGCATTGGAATATGACGACGTAAAAGATATTACAGAAAAAAACAAAGGACTTTTATCAGCTCTTTTTGATGAATTAGAATTCAGAACTTTAAAACGAAAAATTCTGAATGAAGAATCTGCAAAATCCTTTTCTCCAAAAACAGGTGCAAAAGTAGGTTCATCTTCACTCAGCAAGACAATAAGCGAAAACAAAAAAGCAGCAACTGACCAAATGGATTTGTTTGGAAGTCCAAAAAATAATGAGCAACCAGTTCAAAAAATTGCAAAAAAATCAAATCTAACTCCAGAAGAAGCAAAAACTGCTTTAGAACAATTGCCTTTTATTTTTACAGATAAAGAATTAGATAAAGTAGAAAATACAACTGCAAAACCGTCTCAAATTGCTCAAGAATTAGAAATCCAAGAAGCTATTTCTGTAAAATTAGACACACTCTTTACAGTCAAACACGATTATCACTTAATTGACACTAAAGAAAAACGAGAGCATTTAATTGAATTTCTTTTACTTCAAGATGAAATTTCTGTCGATACAGAAACTGATAATTTGGATGTCATTGAAGCAAATATTGTTGGTTTTTCGGTGGCTTATAAAGCATTTGAGGCTTTTTATATTCCTGTTTTAGGGAGTAATGAAGAACGAAAAGCAATTTTGAATGAATTTAGAGTAGTTTTAGAAAATCCTAAAATCATAAAAATAGGACAAAATATAAAGTATGATTATCAGATTTTTTATAAATATGGAATTGAACTAAAAGGGCAATTTTTTGACACTATGTTGGCGCATTACTTATTAGAGCCAGAACTTCGTCATAATATGGACTATTTGGCGCAAACTATTCTTAATTACAAAACTATTTCTTATGATGAAATTGTAGGAACAACTCAGAGGTCTAAAATAAAAGCCAAAACAATGGCAGATCTTGAGCCTAAAGAAATTCTCAATTATGCAGCCGAAGATGCAGATATTACACTTAGACTAAAGGAAAAACTAAATTTTGAATTAGAGAAAGAAGAAAATAAAGGACTGAAATCTGTTTTTTATGATATCGAAATTCCATTGATTTCTGTTTTGGCAAAAATTGAAATGAACGGAATGAACATCGATACAGAAGCATTAAGTGAGTTTTCAACAGAGCTAGGAAAAGAAGTTGAAATTTTAGAAAAAGAAATATATGCAATAGCAGGAGAAGAATTTAATATTGCTTCTCCAAAACAGTTAGGAGAAATTTTATTTGATGAAGAAAAATTAAATCTTACTCCAAAACCAAAACTAACAGCAAAAAGTAAACAGTACAAAACGGACGAGAGTATTTTGGTAAAACTTGCCGAAAAGTATCCTATTGCTGCCAAAATTGTAGATTATCGCCAACTTCAAAAACTCAAATCTACTTACGTTGATGCTTTGCCTTTGCTGCTTTCACCAAAAGATAATAAAGTTCACACTTCATTTAATCAAGCTGTAACGGTTACAGGAAGGCTTAGTTCGACAAATCCAAACCTTCAAAATATTCCTATCCGAACAGAAAGAGGACGAGAAGTAAGAAAAGCATTTGTTGCTTCTGATGAAAATCATGTTCTTTTAGCTATTGATTATTCTCAAATCGAACTTCGTTTGATGGCTTCGTTTGCCGAAGATCCAACAATGATTGAGGCTTTTAGAAATCAAAGAGATATTCATACAGCCACAGCAGCCAAAATTTTTAAAGTAGGAATAGAAGAGGTAACTTCCCAAATGCGTCGCTCTGCCAAAACTGCCAATTTTGGAATTATTTATGGCGTTTCGGCAATGGGATTAGGTCAGCGTTTGAATATCAAAACCACAGAAGCAAAAAAACTAATTGATTCTTATTTTGAAGAATTTTCTTCTATCAAAAACTATATGGACAAAATTGTCAATGAAGCTAGAGATAATGAATCTGTACAAACCCTTTTAGGAAGAAAAAGACCATTGCGTGATATAAATTCAAGAAATATGACACAGCGAGGTTTTGCAGAACGAAATGCTGTAAATATGCCAATACAAGGAACAGCAGCCGATATTATCAAATTAGCTATGGTAAAAGTTCAAGAATATTTAGAAGAAAATAACCTTCAAACCAAAATGATTTTGCAAGTACATGATGAACTTATTTTTGATGTTCCAAAGTCAGAACTAGAAATTGTAAAACCAAAGATTATGGAAATAATGAGCAAAACCTATCAAATTGATGTTCCTTTGGATGTAGAGGCTGGAATTGGTCAAAATTGGCTAGAAGCGCATTAATGTAATGGTCTTTACTGCTATTTTTTATTTTTGTTGGTAGTCAATGAATAGTTCCTTCAATTCTTTATTGACTTTGGATGTCAGTTTTATAAAATAGAAATTAGTATAAAAATAGGTGTTTTGTTTTAGCAATCTAAGACTTGTTTTTGTCAAAATTCAAAAGTCTTTAGTAATTTTGTGTAAAATAGTATATGCGCTTTAGCGTGTAAAAACGTATTGCCTCTTTAGGTGCGAAAAAAATAGAAATGCTAAAAAAAATAGTTGTACAACCCACAGGAGGACTTTGTAATCGTCTTCGTGCCATAGAATCAGTTCTAGATTTATTAAAAACAACAGATAAAACGGATTATATTACAGTTGTTTGGGAAAATAATCACGAGTTAGGGACAAGATATAAAAGCTTGTTTCAGCCAAATGATAAAATAAAAGTTATCGAAACCTTGCCTTTTACTGGAAAAAGTGTATTTAATCCTGTTAAAATGGCAAAAGTGTGGAATGTAATTGCACCTACAGAAAAAAACTATCAAAAATCACATAAATTTCGTCAGATTTTGGGAAAAGAAAAAGGCTTCGATAAGATTATCTATCAAGATGAAATGTTTGACTTAGTAAAAAATAAGTTTGATTTTAATAAGTTAAAAGAACATAACTCTTTATACATCGCTTCTTGCTTTGATTTTAAAATTGATTTCAATGGTAAAAATAAAGAAATTGATTTACCTTTTTCCGATTTTGTAGTTCATACTTCTATTAAAGATAAAATTAATCAGATTACAAAAGATTATTCAACTTCTTCAATTGGTTTGCATATTCGTAGAACTGACCATGCAGGGGCAATAGAAAACAGTCCGTTGTCACTTTTTATAGAAAAAATGAATGAAGAAATAGCCTTAAATGATAAAACTGATTTTTTCTTGGCAACTGACGACAAAGAAACTGAAAAGGAACTAATCAGACTATTCTCAAAAAGAATAATAATAAATCAAAATAAAGCATTTGACAGAGATTCAGAAAAAGGTGTTCAAGATGCTTATATCGATGTAGCTTGTCTAGCTAAAACTTCAAAAATATATGGTTCTCATGCGAGTTCTTTTTCAGAAACAGCTGCAAAAATGGGAGGAATTGAACTTATTATTTGTGAAAGATAGAGGTTATTCTTTTTTGTTGTAAACACAAAACATGTATACTCAAACTTATCAGTTCTCAGATAAGTATCATAAATTAACTTGAAATCAAATAAAAAAATCTATTCCCTTTTTATAGAGAATAGGTTTTTTGGTTTCAATCCCAAATGGATTGGATTAATTAAAGTCCAAATACAAATTATACTGTATTTAAATTCTTTATTAGAAGATACGATTAATTGATTGCAAATCTAGTAGATTTTTTACACACTAAAAAAACTCAACTTTTTGAATAAAGTTGGAACATTTGTAATAGTAGAATTATGAATACTAATCAACAGTATAATTTGTATTTAAAATTTTATCAATTAATTCCAAAGCCATAAAAAAACAAAAATTCAAAAAATCTATCAAGTTTTACTAAAAATTTAAATGATAAGTGAACAAAGATTAGAATTAGCTCAAAAGATAGCTAAAGAACTATCTCAAATTACAAAAAAAGATTCACTCTCTAACTCTTTTTTAAAATGCCAATACAGTCTTTTGAGAATAAGAGCAAAGGATACAGCTTGTCCTAAGTATCAAAAAAAGGAAGACAAAATTAAATTTAAGCACGATTAATTGAAGTTGCTTAGGAACAATTGCGAATTTAATTTATTGATTACCAATTAATTGAATGTTTGAAAATAGTAGTTTATTTAATTCTTACTACTTAAGAGAAAAATTACATCCTCAATTTCACACAATACAGCCAAAAGCTTCATTTTTTCCTGAAATACGATTTACCAAAATTATTCTTACAAATAAACTTACCTAAGTATTAGAAAAACAATATTTTTAATAAGTTGAAATAATTTTAACATATAATTTTATTTATACTAAAATTAAGTTATAAATTTGCAATTTACAAAACAAATATCTATATTAAATATAATAAACTCACACACTAACACTTATTTTTAATAAAAATGCACATGCTTAATAAAAATATAGCCCTTTATATTCTCATAATTACAACAGGAGTAGTTTTTATTTCTTCTTTGATAGATGCTATTGAAGAAAATATATTTAAGATGGAGTATTTTGCTATAGAGGAAGGAGTATACGGAAAATTAGACTCTTTAAATCTTGAACAAGAAGAACTAGTAAAAATAGGTCAAGAACTTTTTGAAGAAAATTGTCTTCGATGTCACTCTGTCAATGAAAAGGTCATAGGTTCTGCACTTGTTGGAGTAGAAAATCGTTGGGAAAGTAAGAAACAATTAATACAGTTCATTAAAAATCCTCAAGACATGATTGATAAAAGTTCATACACTCAACATACATACAAAGAATATGGACAAGTGATGCCAAATTATGATTTTTTGGATGATGAGCAAATTAAAACAATTTTGTTCTATATAAAATATAAGTCTGGAGAAAAAGTATACATCAAGTTATAGATACACTACTTAATTTGAAAGTAGCTTTTGATAAAAAAAATACTTTATAAGTAAATATCGATGCTATTTATGTAAAAATTTTTCTATAATGACAAACCTGTCATTATAGAAAAATAAAATAGGGTAGTGTTACATTTTGATTGATTTTAAATATTTTTCTCAGCTTCTTTATTATAGTTGATGATAAAATAATAGGTAAACAAGAAAT
>JAHDBD010000020.1 GCA_020630575.1 Bernardetia sp. | reverse complement strand
TCTGATTCATATAAAATTTATCTAAAAACCTGTAACGCTATTTCAGGACGAGACATGTTCTTAGGCAAATTTCCTAGACTTGAACTAAAAACTGATTGGGTAATTTTTTGCCATTCCTCATCAAAAGTCTTTTCATAGCCATAAGCATCTGTTTGAATCTAAAAGAGGTTGTAATTTCTCTATTTGAAGGTATAAGTTAGATTTATCTATCATTTTTTTTATCTCAAGATAGGAAAAAATACTAAATTGGAAAATTGTCCCACACCCACAAAATAAGAGATTTCTTATTTATGATTAATTTGATAATAATTATGTTGCTTTTAATAAAAACGGCTATTCATTTTTTATGGATAGCCATTTTTATTGAAATTAACTAATAACTAAAATATCAGTTAATCTCACGATATTCAAAACATTTTTCATCTATCTGTTTTGTTAAAAGAACTCTAAAACGAAGACCTTGGTTCATTTTTGTAGTAGCAAGTAATGTATCTCCATCGTGTAAACTTTTGTCTTCTGAATAAATGTAACCTTCATATGGTGCAAATCCAACTACAACACGAAATCTATAAAAATTACTTTCTCTATTAAATTCATTTACACCAATCTTATAAAATGACTCTAAACACATTCGTAAACTATCTGAGGAGATATTCAGTTCGTTAGCTCTTTTTTTATAACTGTAATAATTAGGTTTATCCTGTTGTATGGTATCTAAAAATATAGTTTGATTATTCACTTTAAAATCTCCATTAGTCCATGTATCTACTAAAGATATATTGTTTATCGCTTGTAAGTATTGAATTTTACTCACAAAATCATACCCATTCTCTAGATTAAATTCACTCATTTTGTGTAATTGATGATGTTTTTTTGAGATTTACAAGAAAATAAAAGGATTAAAAGAATAGTTGTTGTGTAGAATAAGAGGTTTCTCATTTATGATTAATTTGATAATAATTATGTGTTTTTTAATAAAAACAGCTATCCATCAAAAAATGAATAGCTGTTTCTCATTGTTATAAAACTGAAATTAACTGATAACTGTTTACTGCTGACTGGTAACTGAAATGCCTTTTTTCCAGTCTTTAAATTCAGAAGTATAATAAAGGTAAGCCGAAGAAGCTGCGCCTTCATATTCTCCTGCTAAATCTGCCTTCAAATCAAGATGAATAACTTTTTTCTCGTTTGGAGTCATCTGACGGTAATAAAAAACAACACTATGCTCACGAATTTCATAAAAATCCACTTTGTTTTTTTCTATGAGTTCTTTGAGTTGCCAAGGCTGTGCAGAAAGTCCTCCTGGTAAGCCTACAATTGCTATTGTCATTGGTAAACCTTCTTTAGTTGTGTTTTCTAAAGTTGTTGTAAGTCTTACTGTTTCGCCTATTTTTACTTTACTTTCAGCCAATGATGTTTCTAATTTTACACTGCATTTATCACTACTTTTTGGTAAATCTGTAAACCATTCTGCCGAAAATGTATAAGGTAAAGGTTCTTTTACACCTACATAATTGATGCGAACCGTATTTTTACCAGCTTTCAAATGTTTTCCTAAATTTTCTACTTCAATAGCATTTTGCTCGCCTGCTTCATAGTGAGCCGTAGAGATTTTTTTGCCATTTACATAAATTTCAATATCACCACTTTCAGGTGTTCTTTGTGCATATTTAGCATACGTAGTTAATGATTTGAGAGCCAAAACGGTACTTTGTGTATTTCCAAAACCACCATAAGGCGAACGAGAACCAACTAAATATTTTACACCATTTTGTAAAATAGGCATTCGTTTTTTCTCTGATTTCATAATTGCAAGTAAAGCTAAAGAAGTCGTTTCGGCTGTCAGTCCTTGACCTGTTGAGCGAGTGATGGAATGTTTTGTTCCTTCCCATTGTCCTTCCTCTTTTTGTAAAGAAATGAGCATTTCCAACAGTTTTTCAGAACGTTTATCATTCAAGTTCTGTAATGTATTTACTACCAAACCAATCAAATAAGGGTCTTGAGATTTGTTTGCATTCTGATAGGCTGCTTCAGCTTCGTCTTTAATATCTTTAAAACCTGCTTCCGAAAGTGAATAAGTAATGTAGGCATTTGTAATGTCATCATCTGCACCACCAAAAGCATCTAATGCTTGTGGATTACGCTTAAATCCACCCTTTCCATCTTTTCGCTCCATTAACCAATTGGTTGTTCTGGTTAGCATTTGCTCATCGACTAAATTTCCAGTAACGGCTGCCATATCCTTAAATTCCATCAATCCGTAAGCCGTTAGAGCTTCATGAGCAGGATTTGCGCCAAACCATTCGTAACCTTTGTCTTTTGTTTCGAAAGAAATTAGGCGTTTGTAACCTCTTTCTGTCAAATCTTTTGCTTTATCTAATGCTGCTTGTTGTTCTATGGTTAGATTTTTTTGAGCAGAAAGATAATCCATTACCAAAAGATTTGGATAAGTAGAAGATGAAGTTTGCTCAAAACAACCATACGGTTCTCTCAAAATAGACTCAATTCCTGCCAAAAGATCATCTAAAACAGAAGGAAAAGCTGTAAATGTTGCTTTACTTGTTCCCATTACAGGACTTGTAATTTCAAACGAATAGGTTTTATCAGCACTTTCTCCAGATAAGGCAATGGCAGCAGGAAAGCCTTTTGAAAAGACTTCTACTTCTTGTTCAAAACGGTCTTGAACTCCATTTTGTCCGACAAACTGAACAATAAATTTACCTTTTTCAGCTTCATTTTCAATCAAGAAATCCATATTGACAACCTTTGTTTCATTGGGTTGTAAAGTGATTCTACTTTTCCATTTGCTTTCAGAAACAGGAATCCAAGAAGAAGGATAATCAGCCGAAACTGTTCCACTCAACTCTTTTTCAGTATTGTTTTGTAACATTAAAGGAATAGAAATTTTATCTCCCATTGACATAAACAAAGGTAGTTTTGTATCTAAGCTAAAAGGTAATTGTGTATAAAAAACACTTTCAGTTCTTCCAATTCCTCCGTCGCTTGCAATTCCTTCACAGATAGCACGGAAAGCTGTAATTTCATCAGAAGCATAAAATTTTACTTGTGATTTTCCTTTTGCATCAACTTTTATATTTCCACTCCAAAAAATTGTGCTTCTAAAATCAGTTCTTGATACAGTTTTAGTTTCGCCTTCTTTCTCATTATTTTTGGTAGAATAATCAACTACAGGAAAAACTCTAGCACGATGATAAGTTATGACGGGAAGTATTGGCTTTTGTTCTCTATTATTGGCTATTTTTTTCTTTGCCATTTTTCCAAAATTCTCTCGTCTTCTGTCCATCACAACGACTTCATTTAATTCCTCTTCTACTTCAGCTATTTCTTCTTTATCAGCTATTTCTACAACGGGAGCATTATCAAGAATTGCAATTTCGTCTTCTAAAATCTCGCCTTTCATTTCATTTTTTGGCATTTCTGCCATTACAACTCCATCATCAAATACTGCATCTTCCTCTACTGCTCCACCTGCTCTCATTTCTTGCATTGCCATCATAGGCATTATTTCTCCAGCTCCTAAAGCATTTCTACGCTTCATCATCATCTTTACATCATACAACTGAATTGAATAGGTTTGAGAGTAGGCTGTAACATATTGGGTCTGAGATATTGTTTTAGAACTATTAGATACTTTTAAAGTAATTGGCTCATAGAGTTTATAATTCTTGAATTCAAAATAGCCTTTTTTGTCTGTTTTGGTAGAAATGGTTGTACCTTCTATTTCTACTTTTATGTCTTGAACAAATTTTCCACTATCATTTTTCACATACCCTGCGATAAGTGCTTTTTCTGCATCATATTTCAAAGTAATAGAAGATTTCTGAACTTGCTCCCACGTAAATTTTCTCCAACCGTGAGTAAGCATGAGTAAATCTCTAGCTTGTGCAGCTTTTTCTTCCTCTTTATCAAAATAAAAACGAGGTTCTTTTACTTCTCCTTTCAAATCGCCTTCTAATAAAAGATTCGAAAGAATATGGCTAGATTTATCATCAGCAAAAGAAAGCAATTTATCATCGACAACAGAAAGCGAAAGATTTGCTGGCATCGGAATTCCTCTGTGGTCTGTAACCTTAATATCTAAAGTAACTTTTTCACGAGGTTGGTAGTTATCTTTATTTGATTTTACTTCAATATTTAGCTGTTTGTCTGTATTCAAAAAGACCAAACGCTCAGCTCTTTCTATTTTTTTTGAATCAAAAAGCGTAAAATTAGCCACACCAATAGGCATTTCATCTGTTGGAATATTAATAGTAGTTGAACCTTTTTTGACAGAAATTTTCTTTGAAAAAATAATTTCTCCACGCAATCTCCCTACCAAAAATACCTCTTCCATGACAGGCGAATAGATAGAAAATTTTAGATTTGAAGTATCATATATTTTTTCTTTGTCTTTTTTAGAACTTGGGAAATTTAATTTCAATCCATAACCCACTTCTACTGTTTCAGGTAATTTGTAACTCGTTTCTACTCCTTTTGGACTTGTAATTTGGGCTGTATAATTTTCGCCTTCTTTAGCTTCAAGCTCAAAATTTCCCATTCCTTTATGAAATGATGAAAAATTACCCACTTCTTTTCCTTTAGAATCTAAAATAACTCCTTGAACATCAGCAGGTTTTCCAAATTCGTCTTTACACCAAAAAGCTACATTTGAAGACGTATTTGCTAAAATATCGCCCCCTTCTGGAAAAAATTGCAAATCAAAAACAGTATTTGCTAGAGGAATAGAACGAGAAACAGATTCGGTTTGTCCGTTGTGAGAAAGCAAGACATTCAAAAGTCCGTCGGCTGTATCTAGTTTTTTAGGTAGTTCGAAGGAAATAACTGTTTTTCCTGCTGCATCTGTTTTAGCTTTTGATTTTGAAATAACTTGACCTTTCAAACTCACTACAAAATCGACTTCTTTATCTGCAAGAGCTTCATTTGTCAGGCTTTGCAAATCTAAATTTGCCTCTACTTTATCGCCAGCACCATAGGCATCTTTTTCAAAATCTAGTTTCATTTTCAAGCGAGGCAAAACTACTTTCTGAACAGTTATTTCCTTTTCAAAAATGAGTGGATTGCCGTTTTGATCTTTTTTATCACTTTCTTCTATTACAAAATTTTCTTGCCATTTTGTGTAGGCTTTTATTTTATATAATCCTCCTGCTGCATCTTCTGTCAGGTCAAATTCGCCTGATGCTGTACCATCTTCCAAAATTAATTGAATCTTTTTTGCTACGTTTCCTTTTGGGTCAATAAATTCGACGTGTAAAATATCGCTTCTTTTTGAAGGTTTTAAAGTTGCTTCGTCTTGAACGTAGGCTTGAAACCAAATTGTTTCTGACGGTTTGTAAAATGGTTTGTCTAAATGTAAATACACTCTTTCAGAGCTATATTTTTCTTGAAAAGTGTTATTTATTTCTGTTAGTTTTTTGAGCCATTCGTCACCAGTTTTTGAACGAAAACCCCAAAGAGTAACTGCGCCTGCTGTTAGAGCTGCGCCTGCAAGTAAGTGCCACATACGAAAAAATTTGAGTTGCATAATTGATGTACTAATAATAGGTAAATTAGGAAATTTTTATGAATAATTTGTCACTATTGTCTTATTTTATTGATAAGATGCAGAACAAATAGAAATTCCATAATTTTTAGGAAAATAATTTTGACCTTTTTTTTATTAAAAAATTGTAGTAGGAAAAAGAGAGTTATTAACTCTTTTTATTTTTTTATCAAAATTAACCTTTCATTTTATGTTTCGTTCTCCTTTACAACCAATTGGACACCTGTTTTCTATTCAAAAAATTATTTGTGTGTCTTGCTTTGCTTTTTTATTTAACCTCTTATTTTTATCTACTACATTTGGAAATATTTATACTGTAACAAACCTCAACAATACAGGATCAGGTTCTCTGAGAGGATGTTTAGTGATAGCCAACTTTGTTCAGGGTATAGATACAATAAAGTTTGATGTAGAAGGTACAATTTATCTTCAATCTGAATTACTAATTACAGAAGGTGTTTTTATAGATGGTACTTCTTCCCCAACTTACAATTATGCTTTAACACCTCGTGTAACTCTGAATTGGTATGCAGGGAGTATAATAAAAGCCCAAAATTTATCTAATCTTACTATAAAAGGATTAAAAATAATGAGTAATTATCCCTCCTTTCCTAAAGATGGTATAGAGCTTTACAATTGTAAAACAGTAGTAATAGAAAAAAATAATATTTCAAATAAAAGAAATGCCATTGTGGGAAATAATATTACTGATATTAAAATTATAAATAATGATTTAAGAAGTTCTGGATTACATTTTAGTAGTGGTTTGCCAGCAGCTATTTATCTTAATAATCTTACAGCTAACAATTTAATAGGAGGAGTGTATATTTCAGGAAATAAATTTGGGTATCTAAATCCAACCAATACTTCTCCAAAAATAGCTCGTTTATTATACTTGGAAAAAGCTAAAAATATTACTATTTCTACTTCAGGAGGAAATATTAATATTACAAACGGAATGAATGTTGAAAATCCTATTTACTTGAAAGACATTGAAAACCTACAAGTTAGTTATCTTAATCTAAGTGCTAATACTGTTCCCACAGCCATTGAAGACTCTCGTTCATGTGGAATAAATATTATAGATAGTAAAAATATTACTTTAAATTATCTAACAATTCGTAACAGAAATAATGGCATTAAAGCCCAAAACTGTACAGATATTAGTATTCAATACAATGATTTAAGAGATAGTGGTTTTGATTTAGGAAATCTTGCTATTGATGGAGCTGCAATAAATTTGAATACTATACACAGTAAAAATATCATAGGAGGTTTGTATATTAATGGAAATAGATATGGAAATTATCTTCACGATGTTCAAAATATATTTCGTATAACAAAAGCTAATAACATAAAAATTGATACTAGAAGAAGTTATTATAATAACAATACTAACATCATTATTGATAGAGGTGGTTTGGGAGCTACTAGTCCTTTTATTTTAAGGGAAATCAATAATTTATCTATTAGTAATATAGATGTTACTGCTGATCAGAATAGTATTTTTGAAGGTATTGCTTTTGATATTGCTGATTCTGAAAATATTAGTATTGTAAGAACTAGTGCAAGAAAAAGATTAGCTTCAGTACAAGCTATTAACGTTAGAGATATACAAATCCTAAACAATGATTTTAGAGATGCAGGAGTAGGTTTTTTTATAGGAGGAGCAGCTATTATATTAAAAAATATTAGTTCTAATACTTTGAGAGGTGGTGTTTTTATGAGCGAAAACGATTTTGGAAGTTATCAACTTTCACCTCCTACGACTATTTTATGGATAAGAAATGCAGAATATATTTCTATATCTAGTCAAAAAGCAGATAATCCTAATATTATTATGAATAATAGTGGATTGGATACAGAACACCCTTTGATGTTTGATAATATAGCCAATCTGTTCATAAAAAAAATAGACTTAAGCACCTCACAAGTGGGTGGAGTAAGTATAAGTATAAACAATTCTCAAAACATACAAATAAATAAAATAAAAGCTAGAGGTAGAAATATTTCTGTGAATGCTAGTCATATTACTGATATTTCCATTGTATCAAATGATTTTGTAGATAGTGGTTTTATGAGTAATGATAATGGTGTTTTTCCTGCTATTAAGTTGTATAATGTAGAACAAAAGAGATTAGACGGAGGACTTTTTATCGCTGATAATAAATTTGGAAAAAATAACCTTAATCCACAACGTATTCTAGAAATAACAAATGCTGAAAAAGTAATTATTTCTGATCCAATAAATTCTTCTGGAGCTAATGTAATTTTAAATGAAAGTGGGCTAAATCTTGATTATCCTATTGGTTTACATTCTATTAATGAGTTTTTGGAAGTAAGATATCTTAAATTTTCTGCTGATAACCATCAAAATTCCATGGCTTTACAAATCCATAAAGTGGATAAATCGCTTTTGCACCAAATGAATTTTATAAACTGGGAAAATGCAATAGAGCTTAAAGAAACTAATAACGCTGAAGTTTATTGTAATAACTTTATGAAAAATAATACAGGTGTTAAACTAATCAATGCAGAAGCATTTTTGAAAGAGAATAATTTTGAAAGTAATAATTATGCAATTGATGCAAGTCAAGGAGTTGCTTTTGCTGAACATAATTATTGGGGAGCATCTGATGGATCTATCACTTATGGAGGTTCTGGAGATGCTTTTTTAGGAAATGTAAAAGAAACAGAGTTCTTACAACAACCTAGCAAATGCCAAAAAGGTGAGGTGAAAAATACACCTTACTCCACTACTACTCAACAAAAAAACAAAATGGCATTACGTAGTCTTGAGAAAGTTGAAATAAAAGCCTTTCCTAATCCTACTTCCTCTAAGTTTACATTACAGATTGATAATATGGGATATCAAGAGAAAGTACAAATTCGAATTATAGATGTTTTGGGAAGAGAATTACATCAAGAAGAGCATTATAATCAAAGAAATAATTTATCTATTAGTATAGATTTGAAAAAACAAAAAACAGGAGTATATTTTATAGAAATATTTACTACGACCAAACGAATAATCAAAGTAGTTAAAGAATAAATTTAGAACTATCTATTTATCAAACATTTCCTATATCAAGTTTTGATACAGGAAGTGTTTGATAAATCAATGTAAAAAACATCTTAGGGACAAGCTACAATACGTTGTGCCATTCTGAAAAGTCCTACATCCAAACCAAGGTTTGATTTTTGAGCAGCTTCAATATTGAGTTCGAAACGGTAGGGTTTTTTATCTACTGTCACAAAATTTATAATTCCACATTGTTCTATAAAGCCTTTTAAATTATCTCCAATTGTAAGTGTTGGGTATCTTCTAAAATAATCTAAAATATCAGTTAGTTTGCTTTGCTCAGATTGACTAATATAAATCACTTGACAACCCCACAAATCAGAAGCATTTTTCTTTCTGCGAACACGCAAACCACGTCCATTTATTTTGTAGTGCATAAGAAAAGATTCTAATTCGTCACCAAAAGGGTCATCTCCTAAGATTCCGATTTGTATCATTTCCTTTGGACTCTTAAAAGCCTCAGGGGGAAATTTTGTGTGTTCAATAAAATGAACAATCAAAGCAATTTTTACTTTTGTCGCTGAGTATTGTGCTTTAGAAGGCAAAGTAATAAAGCTAAATAAAACACTTAGTAGAAAGATAAATATAGTTTTTGATAGAAATTTAGTAATCAAATTTGTTTTATGTAGTTTCTGAGAAAGTAATTTTATAAACATCGAATAAACTTAAAAGAGTAGAAATAAACTTAAATAGGCAAAAAATGGACTACTTTTTACACAAAGCATACGACAACAAAAAATGAAGATGGATAGCAAAATTATGCAATTATTTTTAATCTTAGTGCAATCGCTGTGTAATTTAAACTATAAACGCTTCTGCTACAAATAAAATATACAATGACTTAAAAAATTGTGCAATTTTTAATTTTTTTTTAAGCAATCAAGGTTATAATTTTCATATTTAGATTATTCTTTAAATGAGAAAAATTCTACTATTTCATAATTTTATAGATAAAATTTTCTAAAAATCTATTATTAATAATATTTCTTACAAAGCAAAAAAGTCATCAACAAAATAGGTTTGATGATGACTTTTTTTATTCTTTTTAAAAATGCTACAAATTACTTTTTCAAAACTACTTTCTTATAAAATATTCCTTTTTGAGAAACGATTTTTACAAAATAAATTCCATTACTCAAGTTATTCAAATCAAGAGTGATTTTATCAGAATTAATGATTTTTGTTGTTTGTAGTTCCATTCCTAAGGCATTTACTAAAGTTACTTCACTTGCATTCAAAATTGTATTCAATTCTACATTCAATAAAGAAGTAGTTGGGTTTGGATATATTTTGATGTAATTAGCCTTGATAAAATCATCATTAGATAGAATCCTATCTATCGTAAAAGGTTCAGAAGTAACCGAAGTATCTCCACTAGAAATCACAACAGTATAAACACCTATTCTATTTTCTAATGTTGATAAGTCTAATTTTGCGCCTGTTTGTCCAGTTATCAAAACTCCATCTCTGTACCATTGATAGGTTACTTTTCCAGTTGGAACAGATAATTTACTTTCAGTTTGATTAAAATCGATAGTAAATTTATAATCTGTATTTGTAGATTGTACAATAACTGTATCTTGTTTTGCTTCTCCACAAGCAGCAACTCTCCAAACTAGTTTTGTCGGAAAAGGTAAAAGACCTGTCACTTTACTGTTATTTTTAGAAGGATTTTCTAGTTCTCCAAAACCTGAAAGTAATGACCAATTTCCAAATACTTGTGTCGCTTGTGCTGATAAAGTAGCTGTAGAGTTTGGCGTTTCTATATCTGTTCCTGCATTTGCATTCAATTCAAAACTAGCATCAGAACAGTTGAAAACAGGTAAATTCAAATTATTGTCTCTCAAAGGAAGAATAGCTACTTTATTAGAAATTGTATTTGTAATAATTGGCGAATTAAAATCAAAATAAATAGCTGCACGGTTTTTTATAACTGTTCCGATACGGTTATTTGCTTTTTGCTTAATTTTGAATTTAATGAATCCGTGAGAAGCAGGTTCGTTTGTATTGCTATCTGGAAGATTGATATTATCAAACTGAAAACGCAAAACACGAGTATCAGCATCGCCATCAATCAAAAGTTTATAATCATGAGAAACCATTCCTAAACGAATTGTTTCGATATCTAAGAACTCTGAAAGCGTATCCAAAACTACAATATTCACAGCTTCGATAGTTCCTGTATTTTGAAAACGAATGGTATAATCTAATTCTGTAGTTTTTTCTATTAGATTTTGATTTGTCAGACCAAAAGGCACAACTTGTTTGTCATTCGGGTCATAGCTATCCAAAATTTCTGAACAAGAAGTTTCCGAACGCTCTCCACCATCATTTTGAGGAAGCGCAACTCCAGATTCTTGAACAGGTGCAACACTTACAACAGGATTTGGATTTTCAGCTTTGGTCTTGTAAGGAATAACTATTTGACAACCTTCGACAAAAGTAGAAATTGGGTCATGATTTTGAGGAAATAATTCCATTCTCATCGTCATTCCATTGGTAAATACTTCAATTTCTACTTCTCCATTTGCAGGAAGTAATGTATTTCTTTCTGCGAAAAGTTTTGAATTTGCATACAAACGATAAGGAATAGAATCAGTAGCTGTATTTGTTAGATTTTTAATTGTATAACGAGCAACTCCACCACCTACACAACGTCCAGAAATCTCATATTTATTTTCATTATCTGTCCATTCTTCACAAGAATTAGCAGGAGAAATAGTAGCTTTTACACACTGCGTAAGTCCACGAATTTCTTCAATTCCACAAATAACTGAATCTTGAAAAACAACTTTCTTAACATCTCCAGCAGCTAGACGACCTACATTGAAGAAATAGCTTTTTCCTTCTTTCCTTGTCCAAGCAGGAGAGCTAGACACAGGAAAAATATAATCAGGATATTCTACTTTTACTTCTACATTTTGAGCATCTGCAAAACCTTTGTTTTGATATTCTACTGTTGTTGTACTCATAAAACACCTACGACGGCGTTGGTTTGTAATATCTACTGAGAGGTATGAGCAGGGTTTTACTTTGTAACCAAAGTTTAAGTTTTCGGGATTTGTAATTTGCCCATCTCTATAAATAATTTCTTTTGATGTACCACAATTATCATATAGATAATTGCTAATGAATGAAGTGTTATCTATTGGTTGAGAATTTAATGTATAAGTGCCTTCTTCTGCAAAACTTAAAGAATAATTGCCCTGTTTGTCTGAAATTCCAAGTTTACCATCGTTTCTTTTTATTAATACAGAAGGAAGATTGAAATCTGTAGCATCAGGAGCGCAATTATTATTTGTTTCTGCAAATGTTTTACCACCAAAAGCAGGATAACGGAAGCCTTCATCTGTCATTGTAACTACGAACATTCCATTATAGAAAAGATTGTTAGGCATATTTACTCCTCCAATAGTTAAGCCTGGCTCATACAAATCGTTAAAATAGATATTACCCTTGCCATCTGCCCTCAAATATATCTCTTTTTCTACGACTCCACTAAAATACCAGTCATAACCCCCATTAACTACATTATATATAGAACTCCATACAATTTCTCCGTTATTTGCTTTTATGATTAAAGAATAAGTAGCTATAGAGTTATCAAATTCATAATTTTTATCAAGATATATTATTCCTTGCGCTGAACTGTTTACGTTACAAATGAAATAATTGTTTCCTATTTCGTCTGTTAGAATATTTGACAGGGAAAAAGAAACATTTTCTGTAATAAAAGAAGCAAGAATTTCTTCACTAATTAATTGTCCTGTATTGCTTAATTTATTTTGTCTTATAGTATTTTCATGAGTATTTGGTGCTACTAAACGTGTTTCATTTCCTAAATTGAGATATATATCATCTTGAACTAGATCTAGTTTGTAATCAGAATCAATAGGATAACTTTCATTATGAGTCATATTCTGTCCTAAACTATCATAAGATATAAAATGACTCCAATTGTAGGTTGGATCTATAGATTCTCCTGTATCAAAAAAAGCAGTTCCACTTATCTTAGTAAGCAAAAATAATTCTCTTTTTTCATTAATTGCAATATCATGAGCACTTACACGAACATCATCACTAATACCAATTTGAAGAGGCTCAATTAACGCAGTTCTGTAATAGACAAGATTACTATTAGAGTCAAATCTTAATAGAAGCATTGCTGGATCTGACCAATGCTCTTGTGATTCAAGGTTACTGGCATGTTTTACAAGAATAGTGTCAGCATCTATAATAGTTTTTATAGTATTATGTGGTTTTATTTCAGAACTGATAAAAATATCTCCTCTCTTATTTACAGCAAGCAAACTACCATTACTAGTGTAATTTCTATCTCTATCTCTATTTATTGATGGATGATTATTAGCTATCCAAGGTTTTGCCCATTCTATCACTCCATTAGCTCTAAATTTGCATAATAGATTATTAGTTGCTTCAAAACGAGAATCTTCCCAAATAATGAATGTATCTTCAGCTCTATATCTTTGACTACTCTTTGTAATAAAAGTATATATATTGTCATTTCCATCAAGTTTTACATCTATATCAATAGTAACATTGTCAATTTTTCCATTACTATAAAGACTTACATAGCCACGTTGTATCCAAACAAGTTGATTAGTAGGAGAAAATTTGGCTAAAAATAAATTAAAATTATCTGCATACACTTCTTCTAACGATATATCAATTTCTTCGCCCTCTACAATCAAACTATCAGAAAGAAAGCCTGCTATTATCGTATTTCCTTCTGAATCTATTTCTAGACTTTTAATATCACAATAATGCATCTCTAATATATTCTGAATATTTTGTGCAAAAGAAGAAAAACAAGAAAAAACAAAAACCCAAAAAAACGTAAAAATCCGTTTCATATAAAATCGTAAATAAGTGAATGAAATAAAACACAAAGGTAAGGTTTGCTATTGGTAAAAGAAAATTGTTATAACTAAAAAGTCATCGACAAAACAAATTTGCTGATGACTTTTCTGTTTTCAAGAAGCTATAAAATTACTTTTTCAAAACTACTTTTTTATAGAAAATTCCTTTTTGAGAAATGATTTTTACAAAATAAATTCCATTACTCAAATTTTCTAAATCAAGCATAATTTTATTAGAGTTAGTAATTTTTGTTTTTTGTAACTCCATTCCTAAGTTATTAGTTATTATGACTTCACTCACTTCTAAGTCATCATCTAGTTCAATATTGATAATTGAAGTAGAGGGATTTGGATATACATTTACGTATTTAGATTGAAGTAATTCCTCTTTGTTTGAAAGTATAATATATTTACTGTCTAGCGTAGCTATAAAACAGGAAGTCCTTCCACTATTAGGATGCCTTATGTTTTTGGGCATATTCCTTCCAAGAATTACAGCATTAGGAAGATATGAATCGTGAAAATAAATGCTACCCTTATTGTCTTTCCTTATTTGTATTAGTTCAGGAGATCTCTTATGATACCAATAATTATCTTCATAAATTGTATCATACAAAG
This sequence comes from Bernardetia sp., assembly GCA_020630575.1. Lineage (GTDB taxonomy): Bacteria > Bacteroidota > Bacteroidia > Cytophagales > Bernardetiaceae > Bernardetia. The sequence continues at coordinate 76,067 of JAHDBD010000020.1, read as the reverse complement.
AACTTGATTGAACCTTTCCACCTTCCATTTTTACAAAAAAGTAATAACCATATCCTTTTTTAGGTTCAGGTTGTGATTCCATATCATATTGTACATCTAAATAAATAGATGCTTTTTTGTTGCTATTATTGGGTATTACTTTAAGCATAAAATACGAAGCATCTGTGTTATCTGTTATTATATTTGAGTGAAGAAACACCTTTGCGTTTTCTGATTTAAACAATGTTTGTATATCACTAATTAGTTGTCCGTTTTCATTCACTTTACGTTGAGATATACTATATTCATCACCTATACGGAGTTTTTCAAAATCATTTATATGCACATTGCTGCCATTTATTTCTAAATTGGCTTTAGAAGTAAGAGCATAACTCTTATCATACGTCATATTGCCTCCGAATCTATCGTATTTTAGGAGATAAACTTCTGATTCTTTATTTGTTTCCTCTATAGATTCTCCTGTGCTAAAGAAAGCGTGTGCATTTATTTGAGCAAGTACCGAAAATCCTCCTTCTTTATCTATTTGAATATCCTTAAATGTTACATATTCAGGCTGATCAATATCTTTACCATACGGTTCGATTACAGCACTTCTATGAAACTTAAACTTTCCATTATTATCAAACCTCAAAAGTAGCATTGCAGGATCTGCCCAACGTATATTCGTATGATTATTACCAGCATGTGTTACTACAATAGTATCATTATCTAGAATAGTTTGACGACCACTTGGTCTTACTTCGGAAGCAACTAAAATATCTCCATTCTGATTTACAGAAAGCAAACTACCACGACTAATATAATTTTGATAAAACTGACGAATTAATGTTGGGTGATTATAAGCATACCAAGACTTATTCCATTTTACTACACCCTTAGAATTGAGTTTAAATAATAGGTTATTATGTATCTCAAAAGTTTCATCTTCCCAAATTATTTCTTCTCTGTACCTACCTCTATAGCTACTTTTACTTACTAATGTATAGATATTATCAAACCTATCAATATCTATATGTAAGTAAATAGTTATTCTCTCGTCATCATCATCAAAATTAATAGTCGCTGTCTTTCCTCTACTTATCCAAAGTAGTTCATTGTTAGGAGAAATCTTTGCAACAAATATATTATAATATCGATTAGTATAACCACCATACAACATATCGACTTCCTTATTTTCTATAGACAAGCTACCATGTAGAGACATAGCCGCTATTATAGTGTTTCCTTCCGAATCCACTTCTAAATCTCTAATCTCACAGTAATGTAGCTCTAGTATATTGAAAAGGTCTTGACTAAAAGAGGAAGTAGTAAAGAAGGTACAGAAAATAAGAGCTATCCAAAAAGTAAAAATCTGTTTCATATAAAGTCGTAAATAAGTGAATGAAATAAAATACAAAGGTAAGGTTTATGGCTTATAAAAGAAAATTCTTACAAAGCAAAAAAGCCATCAACAAAACAAATTTGCTGATGACTTTTCTGTTTTTCAAGAAGTTCTGAAAACTATTTTTTCAAAACTACTTTTTTATAGAATATTCCTTTTTGAGAAATGATTTTTACAAAATAAATTCCGTTGCTTAGATTTTCTAAATCCAGCGTAATTTTATTAGAATTTGTAATGACAGTTTTTTGTAATTCCATTCCTAAAGCATTTACTAAAGTTACTTCACTAGCATTCAAAATTGTATTCAATTCTACATTCAATAAAGAAGTTGTTGGATTTGGATATATTTTGATGTAATTAGCCTTGATAAAATCATCATTAGATAGAATTTTATCTATTGTAAATGGCTCAGAAGTAATAGATGTATCTCCACTAGAAATCACAACAGTATAAACTCCAATTCTATTTTCTAATGTTGATAAGTCTAATTTTGCGCCTGTTTGTCCAGTTATCAAAACTCCATCTCTGTACCATTGATAGGTTACTTTTCCAGTTGGAACAGATAATTTACTTTCAGTTTGATTAAAATCGATAGTAAATTTATAATCTGTATTTGTAGATTGTACAATAACTGTATCTTGTTTTGCTTCTCCACAAGCAGCAACTCTCCAAACTAGTTTTGTCGGAAAAGGTAAAAGACCTGTCACTTTACTGTTATTTTTAGAAGGATTTTCTAGTTCTCCAAAACCTGAAAGTAATGACCAATTTCCAAATACTTGTGTCGCTTGTGCTGATAAAGTAGCTGTAGAGTTTGGCGTTTCTATATCTGTTCCTGCATTTGCATTCAATTCAAAACTAGCATCAGAACAGTTGAAAACAGGTAAATTCAAATTATTGTCTCTTAAAGGAAGAACAGCAACTTTATTAGAAATTGTATTTGTAATAATAGGTGAATTGAAATCAAAATAAATTGCTGCCCTGTTTTTTATAATCGTTCCAATTGCATTATTCGCCTTTTGTTTGATTTTGAACTTGATAAATCCGTGAGAAGCAGGTTCGTTTGTATTGCTATCTGGAAGATTAATATTATCAAACTCAAAACGCAAAATACGAGTGTCAGCATCGCCATCAATCAAAAGTTTATAATCATGAGAAACCATTCCCAAGCGAATTGTTTCGATATCCAAAAATTCAGAAAGTGTATCTAAAACTACAATATTTACAGCTTCGATAGTTCCTGTATTTTGAAAACGAATGGTATAATCTAATTCTGTAGTTTTTTCTATTAGGTTTTGATTTGTCAGACCAAAAGGCACAACTTGTTTGTCATTAGGATCATAACTATCCAAAATTTCAGAACAGGAAGTTTCTGAACGTTCTCCTCCATCATTTTGAGGAAGAGCAATTCCAGACTCTCGAACAGGCGCAACACTTACAACAGGATTTGGATTTTCAGCTTTTGTCTTGTAAGGAATAGTTACTTGACAGCCTTCTACAAAAGCAGAAATAGGGTCGTGATTTTGAGGAAATAATTCCATTCTCATCGTCATTCCGTTAGTAAATACTTCAATTTCTACTTCTCCATTAGCAGGAAGTAATGTATTTCTTTCTGCAAAAACCTTTGAGTTGGCATACAAACGATACGGAATAGAGTCAGTAGCTATATTTGTTAGATTTTTGATTGTATAGCGAGCCATTCCACCACCTACACAACGTCCAGAAATCTCATACTTATTTTCAGTATCTGTCCAATCTTCACATGTGTTTGCAGGAGAAATAGTAGCTTTTAAACATTGTGTAAGTCCACGTATTTCTTCAATTCCACAAACTACTGAATCTTGAAAGACAATTTTTGCAGAATTTCCAGCAGTCAAACTACCAACATTGAAAAAATAAGTATTTCCTTCTTTTCTTGTCCAAGCAGGCGAACTAGAAACAGGGAAGATATAATCTGGATATTCTACTTTTACTTCTACATTTTGAGCATCTGCAAAGCCTTGATTCTTATATTCTACGGTTGTACTGCTCATGAAACATCTGCGACGTTGTTTGTTTGTAATATCAATAGTAAGGTAAGAACAGGGGTTTACTTTATAACCAAAATCTATATTCTGTACTACTTCGCCATTTATAAAACTGATTTCTTTTGTACTATCACACAAATCATATACATAAGAGTAGTTGAGAAGGGCTGAATTTATTAGTTGTGGTGTAATACTATAAAAGCCATTATCTACAAACCCTAAAGAGTAATTACCTTCCTTGTTAGAGATTCCTATTCTACCATCATTTCTTTTTATAAGTACAGATGGAAAACCAATATCTGTATCATCAAAAGAACAGTTATTTCCTTTTTCTGCAAATGCTTTACCTTCTTTCCAGTATTGTTCGACTGCTATGTAAGTACTGTCGGTTGTGTGGGTAAAAAAATGAGGAGACAAAGTACTTTGAAACTTATACGTAATATTACCCTTATCGTTTACATGAATATGAGCATTATGCTGACCAGCAAGAGAATTAGAAGGATATAATTCGAGTCTTGACCATTCTACTTGACCAGTTGAAGATATTTTTAACAGTACTTGATAATTTCGGTGAAGTTCTCCCGAATATCTATTATATACTTTGTTTCCGATTGTAAGAGATAGTGTATCTGTTTCAACATATGGAAAGAGTAGAGGTGGAAAAACTAAGGATAATAGTAAATAAGAAGTCCCATAAATATCAGTAAACATTCCATTATTTGCTACATATAAAGAGTTGGCATCTCCTGTATTTGGCATACCCACAAATATTAGAGACCAAATGCTATTTCCTTCATTATCTATTTTACTAATCCTAGTACTATATCCTGCAGTACAATATGTATTATCATGTTTATCTTTATATAAGTTGCTAAACTCCCAGCCATGAGCTTCTGCTCCTGTATAAGAAATGTATTTAAAATTACCCTCCTTTGAGTAAGTTATAATATGACTACCTTTATTAATACTTATTAAACTATCTTGTGAATGTATGTTTCCTATACTGTTGGTCAATATAGTAATATTACCTTTTTTATCCGTCTCTACATTTATTATACTTATAAACGCTGAACGATTGGGAAACTCTCCTCTAGAGGTTAATTTTTTGTACCAAAGTAAATTTAGTTGGTTATCAGTTTTTATCATTAAACTTTGTCTTCTTATATTGTCAGCCTCAATATTAATAGATATTTCTTGATTACCAATTAAGAAGGAGTATAAGGTGTTCGTATAATCATCATAAGAGTTATTTCTATGAACAGAAAAGGTGACTATAAGGTTGCCTTCAAAATCCACCTCTATTATATTTTTAGTGAAGTAACGCCCTGTCCCTGTTTCTGTAAATAGTTGTCCTATAGGTTTAGTATCTACTATATTTCCTTCTCCATCAATTTTAAGGAGGACACTATTAGTAGGATAAGTAATTCCGTTTTTGCTAAAAGGAATACGTTCTTGTGAGAGTTTAGTGAAAATACAATAAACATTACCAAGTAAATCAGTAGTTAGGTTTCCTGTACCTGTTCTTTCTATAAAGTGAAACCACTCTAACGTATTATCTTGTTTGAGCTTTAATACGTATGATATATCTCTAGGTAAACCTTCAATTAGTTTATATGTGTCAGTACTGGTTGAAAGATAGATATAAGTGTCTTGTGGTGCTATTCTATTTAGGCTATCATCTTTCTCTCCATTTACAGAATATGAAACTTCTGTATAACCTGCTATTATTTTAGAGCCATCATTATTAATAATCACATCTGTATTCTCCACTTTCATTCTTGTACTATTATGCCATCTATGATCATCTATATTTGAATATACGTCGTAGGTAAATGGAAATGATTGTTGTTGTGCTTGTAGATTTTTTATGATGAAGCAAGAGCAAAGGATAATAAAAAAAAACGTAAAAATCTTTTTCATCAAGTATAAAATTTATGAAATAAAGTAACTATTAATCAATATGCAAAGGTAAGGTTTAATAGTCATAAAATAAAATAATCACATCAAAAAAGCGCAGTAACCTGTATTCTACCAATATGAATAGCAGGAGTTTCTTCCGACTTTCTACCTTCATAAACGACACTCAACTGCAAACCATTGAAAAGTTTTTGTTGCAAGTTCAAATCCCAAGTTATGTTTTGACCTGCTCGTAAGGCTTCCAAAAGTTCATAACTGACAGGCGTGTTATTCTCTCCTTCAAAATCAATATTCAGATAACGAAAACGAACATTGAAAACTCTATCGCCTACTTTTGAATATCTTAGTTCGCTTCTAAACTCATTTATTTGTGCGTTTTCTTCTCCTATTGTATTTTGTTTTTGCTCAAAACGGTAAGCCGTTGTCAGTCTGAAAGCTGTTGTGGGTTGCCAAGCGAGTTCTGTTTGTGGACGAATAATAGACAAATTATAAGTTCTGTTTTCCAAAAAATCAGAAGCATTACTTCTTTCTCCCAATAAAAAACTAGACTTTGAAGCAATCGTTTTTGAAAGACTTACTCTAAAAACAGTTTCAAAATCTTCTACATTTTTACTTTCAAATCCACCTGCTAAAAGATTTTTTTGTCGTGTATTTGTATAGCGAAATTCTCCTCCCCAACGTGGATTTGTTCGGTTTAAAAACAAGACATTTCGAAGTGAACTCTGCTCACTCAAAATGTTTTCTTGACTGCGTTCTACAAAAGGAATAAAACGTTTTGCAAAATCACTTTCAGTAGTTTTGACAGAATTTTGAACTGAAAAAACAACAGAAAAGAGTTGTAATGTTTTTTTAATAAACTTTGCTTTTTTCCATTTATTTGGAGGCGTAAGCGTAATTTTATAAATAAAATCCGTAGAAAATGCCGTTAAATAGGTGCTTGTTGGTGTAAAAACTTTGATATAATTTCGCTCATCTGGATTGATTGCTTCATAAAATTCTCCCAACTGCTGCACTCCGTCATTATTATCATCTCGCCAAGTGTGCGTTCCCTGTGTTCCGTCGACTTGAATAAAAGTAAACTCCCTCGCTGGTTCTCGCCCCGTTACCGTCGAATACGTGAGTTCTTGACGAATAGCACGTTCAAAAAAATCACTTCGCCAATCAATTCTGCCCATTAGTGTTTCGGTGTCACCTAGTTTTATGGTATCCAAAAATTCTTGATTGTATTCTAGCTTTCTATATGTAGAATTAAAAGTCAGTTTTTGATTTGATTTTTCTCTCTCAAAATCTAGTGTTGCTTCTGCTCGTGCCGTTTGTGAGTTGGTATAAGATTGAATAAGTCCATTTTTTGGTAAAAAATCCTCTCTCAAGGCATATTCAACTCTATAATTTGCCTTTTTACTGCTATCGCCTTGAAAAAGATAAAATTTGTGCTGCTCGTAATTCATCAAAGACGAAGTAACTGAATCTTGTAATTTAAACTCTTGTTTATCAACCGAATACGTATAAGCAGGAACAATAAAACGATTTTGATACTGTAAATCGGCATCATAACGCAGCCAAGAAACATTTTGAGGAGTTGATAAAATGCTAACTTGACTATTTGGAATCGATGAAATAATAGAATTTTGAGAAACAGAAGTAGAGTTTAAATCATCAAAAGAACCAGCCGAATTATTGGCAAATTGTAATTGATTCTCTCCATTCAAATAAAAACCATTGGTAGAAAGCTGAAATTTACCTACTTTTTTATTGAAAATAACTTTGTGTTGTTGTCCTGTAATGGCATTTTCTCGGTTTCTGTATGTAAAATTATATTCAAATTTGTTGCTTAAATTTTGTTCAATAATCGTAAACGCCTGTAAAATTTGGTCTTGTCCTTTGGGAAGACTTCCATAAAAAGTGGGCAGCGTCCAATCTCTATCAAATTCAATATTTCTAAAACGGTCAATTGGTTCAAAATCTTTGTTGTCTAATTCATAATCAATTCCATAACTTAATTTGTAATTATTCTGAAAAACAGAATTTTGAAATTTCTTTTCTTTGGTATGAATTCCTACAAAAAAGGCATTTCCTTTGTCGTCTTGACTATCAATTTCTGAAAAAATATTTTTATCTCGTTTAGAAAAAGCTGCTTCTGCAAAAATGCTTGTAGTGTTATTTGGAGAAAAACGAACGCCAGTATTTGTGAGTTGCTTTGAGTTTGGTGCAGGTAATTGTCTAATTGGCGCATAATTTCCTTGATTAATTCCTACAAAAATATATTCTCTACCGTTGGCAATGGCTTCTCCCAAAACGTAATCGCCTTTATTTTGCCCTACTTCGGTAAAAGAAACTGTATAAAAAGTTTGATTTTCGTCGTCTTGAGTGGCTCTTTCAAAAATTGGATAAAAGAAATTATTAATCAATGTATCTTTTTTGATATACAGAATTTGATTGACAGAAAAATTTTCTACTTCTTCGGCACTTTCCACAACGGCAAGCGACAAACTATCACCAATATTTTCTAAAAGTGTTTGTCTTTCCTGCGAAATATCAAAATTAATGGGTTGTTTTTCGTTATCGCTTTCAGAATAATTTTCTATAAAGACATTCCAAGATGATTTTTTTAATTTAGTTGGATTGATACTTTTATTTTTACTTTTACTTGTAAAATTTACACTTGCCCCCAAATTTGAAATTGTACGATTATAAAACTGATTTGTATATTCAAATTCTACACGAACCCTAGAAAATTGCGTAATAACGACATGAGGATTAAAAGTAATTTCGGCAGTATTGTAATCGATAATGTAGTCATAATTGAAACCACGCTGCAAAAGTTGTCCATCTAAAAATACCTTTTCCGAGCCTGCTTGAATGATAATAAAACGTTCATTATTTGCTCCAACTAAACGATAAGCACCCTGTACGCCTTCTTGAACAGGTAATTGATAACTCTGAAACTGACCTTTTGCAGCAGCTAAACCGATTTTTTGCTGCGTAGAAAAAGTAGAATCTCTTTGAAAATTAGTTTGCAGAACTCCTCCCAAAACATTTTTATAGAAACGCATAAAATGAGGCGTATTATTTCCAATTCCCTGTTTCAAAACTACATCGCCAGCCGTAAGTGAAGCATTTTTATGACGAAGTTGTATCTGTATTCTATCAAATTGCTGGATTTGCTGCGTATTTCCTTCGGGTTGAAAAGGCACATTTTGGTCGGAAATAATGGCTGTCAGTTCTATTTCGTCGGTTAGTTTTCCTTCTAATTGTAGATTGAGATTGGAATTTACAAAAACATCTTGCCGATTTCCCACCGAAATGCCACGAGTAATACTTCCTGCCTTTTGAAGATTTGAGCTAAAAAGTTCTTGACGTTCTTCTACAATTACTTTGTTTTTTTCTGCTTTTCTATCAACTGTATCGATGAAATTCTGCATTGCTGCTTGTTCGTATTCTTCCTGTGAGCGTTTGAATGTCCAGTTTTTTATTTTGAAAGGAATAGTTTGATACGAAATTTTGATAGAATCTAATTGAATATCTTTTATACTTGAATCTAAATCAAACAAAATAATCTGTTTTTCAAAGTCATAAGTTGCTTTTATTTTATTTATCTCGTTGGTGGACACAGGGGCAACGGCTAATTTTGGTTTTGTTTCTAAAACTTGAATAGAAATAGGAGGAAGAGAATCAATTTCTTTGAGCCAAAATGCGGTGTAATAAATTTTGTCGTTGGTAGAGACACCAACAACGGCAGAGTTTTTATTGACTGCAATCCATTTTGTATTTTGAGAAAATGAATTTAGAGAATCGGTTTTAGTATCGTTTTTTTGAGTTTGTGCAAAAACGGTTTTTGTGGAAATAAACAGGAAAAAAAATGATAGGAAAAAGAGGAAACGCATTTTTCATTTTCTTGATTTGAGAGCTTTTTTACTTTTTGTCTAGTCCTAAAATAGTGTTACAGGTTTTAGATAATTCAAATATAGTTTGAGTAGCCTTACATATATATTGTCTAATTTTTCGGTGGTGTTACACAAAGTATGATTTTTTAAAGCGTTTTAGAATGGTAAAATTATGCAATTAAAAATCCCCACAATGCCATTGTTGGTGTTTTAGCGAAGCGACACCAACAACTAAATAACTTATCATACTTTTTACAACACCACCAATTTTTCTTTGTATAGATTCTTATCTGAATATTTTCTGCTTGATGAGTTGGTATTAGTGTTTGCAAATGTAAAGAAAAATGAGTTCTTTTGGATTATAAATTTCTCTACTTTCTTTTACCCTTTTTGTGAAAAATTAAAATATTTACACCTGTGCATCAGTTCAAGTTGAGTGAGCAGCTTTATTCGGTATCCTGCTGTGGTTTTTGTAGGTGGTATTATCTAATTGCAAACCAAAAAAATAGAGTTTCAAAAAATGAAACTCTATTTTTTTATCTCTATGTTTGTTGTTGTTCATCATAACGGCAAATCGAAACTAAAGACCAACAACAGCACAGGTATTAAACTAATAATTAGGAGCTATTTTTTTATTTTCCTCTTCCTTTTCCTCCAAATTTGGGATTATTTGTTTTACGTCCTTTTGTCTTTGACTTTAGTTTTCCCAAATTTACAGAATTAGATTTTCCTCTAGAGTCTGATGTACGGTTTCTTTCTCTATTTCTAGCAAAACCACCTCTTCCACTTCGTTGACGTGCTGCCAATTCTGCTTCTTCGATGTCTTCTTTTGAAGGGGCAGTAGGTTCAAAACCTTCTACTACTTTTTTCTCAATTTTTTCGTTAAGAAGTTTTTCAATATTCTCTACAAATTCAATTTCATCATGAGAAACCAATGAAATAGCATCTCCACCTGCACCTGCACGACCTGTACGACCAATGCGATGTACATAATCCTCAGCAACGTTAGGTAATTCATAATTAATTACATACGGTAAGAGTGGAATATCTAATCCCCTAGCTGCAATATCTGTAGCTACCAAAACACGAATAGAACCATCTTTAAAGCCTTGTAGAGCTTTTGTACGTGCATTTTGAGTTTTATTTCCATGGATAGCTGCTGCCTGAATCCCTTTTTTTGTCATTTTTTCACTCAAACGGTTTGCACCATGTTTTGTGCGAGTAAAGACTAAAACCTGCTCCCATTCTCCTTCATCAATCAATTTTATAATCAAATCTGATTTTCGTGTTTTATTGACACTATAAACAGTCTGATTGATTTTTTCTACTGTTGTGTTTTCTGGAGTTGCTTCTACAGTAACATGATTATTTAATATTTTTCCTGCTAGAGCTTTTATTTCTTTAGAGAAAGTAGCCGAAAAAAGAAGATTTTGCCTTTTGGTAGGAACAAGCTTGATAACTCGTTTTATGTCATGCAAAAATCCCATGTCTAACATTCTATCAGCCTCATCTAAGACTAAAATCTCTACATCAGCAAGCGAAAGAGCTTTTTGTCCTTCCAAATCTAACAAACGACCAGGAGTAGCTACCAAAACATCAACGCCATTCTTTAGCGTTCTGATTTGTGGATTTTGATTTACACCACCAAAAATAACAGCACTTCGAATATCTAAAAATTCACTATATTCTTTTACATTTTCAAAAACCTGTGCTGCTAATTCACGAGTAGGAGTGAGAATAAGACAACGCAAAGTACGTTTTCTAATCTTGGAACGTTGTTTTACATCTTGGGTAAGTAGTTGAAGCATAGGAAGAGTAAAGCCTGCTGTTTTTCCTGTTCCTGTTTGTGCTGAAGCCAAAACATCTTTTCTATCTAAAACAAAAGGAATTACTTTTTCTTGAATAGGCGAAGGCGAACTATAACCTACTTTTTTTACAGCTTGAAGAAGCTCATCTGAAAGACCTAAATCGACAAATGATTTGGTCGTAGTATCTGGCGTATTTTTTTTACTAATTTCTGACATATAAATGGATTGTGAAATGAGCATTTATAAATCACAAACAGAAAGTTTTAAAATAAAAGCAGTATGTTTGTTAAATCTCATTTCGGAATGTAACTACAAAGATACTACTTATTTTTGATTGTTATTAAACATTATACAGCTTTGGAGTAAAATGGTTTGCCTTTTCTATCTATTTCAAAACAATGAAAATATTTTTTGATAAAATGAAATTAAGACAAGAATTTGAACCTAAAATAGAAACGGCGAGAAAAAAATAATATAATACATAGGTTATTGTGATGAAAAGGGAGATTTATTGGAATATAGAGAATTAGAAGATAAGTTACATAGACTAACACATAAAGATATGTCAAAATTTGACATGTGAGAGTGGTGGGAAGCTGATGAAGTTGAAAATTTGTTTTCTAGTATCTTTTCAAACCATGATAAAACTCAAAAACTATTTAAAAATAAATAAATTTGAGCTAAAGCTAAAATAACTCGTTTTTAAATTTACACACTTTCTGAAACGGTGTCCCTTGATTTGTAGTATAAAAAAATGTGTTTTATAAATTATTTTATAAATTTAGCTTTTAGATATTTTTATAAATTGTTTTCATTATAAAATATTCGTAAATTAGAAAATTAATTTAGCCAGCTTATAGGTAAATTTATAAAACTATTTTTTGGTAAAAAACTTATTATAAGTAATTCAAGAAACTGATACATTCAATATTTTACAGAAAAATGTATCATTTTATTATTTATTAAAAATTAAATCAGTAATTATCAGTATGGATTTTAATGCCCTTAACAAAGACCTAGAAACTATCATTCAACAGAAAAGCATGCTCGCCGATATGGATTATAACGACGAAACTTATGACGATGCAGAAGAAAAATTACACGAATTTGAAGATGATTTCTTAGAAAACTATGGTGAGTATTTAGAAGATATTTTGGAAGATTTGTATGAACAACATAGCCCAAGTTTAGATGTCCTTTCTCCTATTGCTTATATTGCTCGTAATTATTCTCCTTTAGAGGAAACCGAACACGGACAGCAGTATAGTTTTAAACCACAAGATGCAGTGCAGTTTGAAGTACAAAAAGCTCCAAAAATGGATGCTCGCTTGGTTTTTATTCCTAACCCTGTTCGTCTTTTGCTCGTTTTAGACAAAAAAGAAGTAAGCGAACTTTGGAGACAACCTGAAGAAAGTTCTGTAAAATAATAATTTAATTATGAATTACGGATTATGTTATGTTCTAAATTATAAAGCATCGTAATTCGTAATTTTTAATTCATAATTGAAAATAGTATGAACGAAAAAAACAATCCTAAAAATCCTGATAATTCCAAAAAAAGACAAGATAATTTTGAAGAAGAAAACGAAAAATTTCCCAATCAAAAATTTGACGAGAAGTTAAATCAACTTCCAAAAAATCTTGTTCCCAAAAGATATACTTCACAATCTTCTACTCAAAATAAAGATAGTGAAGCTAGTGATTTATTGAAAGTTGCTGAAGGATTTAGAGAAGAAATACAGGAAACTCGTTCTTATTTACGTCGTTTTGATAAAGATTATGAAGAAAATGTAAAGAAAGACCCTATTTATCATCATCTTAGTCAGATGAGTGACCTTACCATTGAAGATGATGAGCTGGCACAACGTATTTATAAAAATAAAATAAAAGAATATAAAGGAACACGAGAAGCACCACGCCAAACAGGCGATATGGTAGGTAGAGGACGAAAAGTATATCTAAAAGTTTTTGGAGAAGATGAAGAAGGAGAGCCACAACAAAGACAAAGTCAGCCTGATTCTCGTTACCAACCTAAAGGAGTCACATTACAAAACCAAACTCGTGCATTAGAAAATATTTATAGCCAAAGTAAGAAAGGATTAGAAGAATACTTAGGAGAGAATTTACTCAACAAAATAGGTATTGGAATGCTTATTTTGGGTATCATTATGCTTATCAATTTTGGTATTGATGCTGGTTTTATTGGAAATATAGGACAGCTATTTATTGGGTTTTCGGTAGGAGGAATTCTTTTGGCACTTTCACATCGTCAGAGAAATAGCAGCAAAAGTTTGAGTGCAACTTACTTGGTAGGTGGAATGATAATCTTATATTATTCAGCCAGCTTGCTTTTTGAATATTATTCGGTTGGTAGTCAGATTTGGGCGTATGCAATAAACTTACTAATCACATTGATAGCTGTTATTTTAGCTATTGCACATAATCGGAAAACACTTGCCTTAATTTCTATTGTGGGTGGATATGTTACTGCTTTTGTTGTTGTAGGCTTTGAATCGACTAATTATTTTGCCCTTTTTACTTATCTTTTATTATTAAATATCATTGCTTTAGGTATTGCACATCGAAAGGAATGGGGTAATATTAATGTTTTTACTTTTATAGCTTCTTTATTTCTTTTTGATGTTTGGGTATTTTTGGCTGATTTTAATGTCGGAAATAATGCGCTTACAGCTCTTGTATTTTCTACTCTCTATTATGTTACATTTTTCTTAATGAATGTAGTTTATAGTATGGGTACAAAACAGCGTTTGAAAGGATTTAATTATACTATGCTTTTGGCAAATGTGATTTCTTATGTTATTATTATTTCTTATGTGCTTTATCAAATTGATAGCTTTGGTTATTTAGGAGTGTTTATTTTTGGTTTGGCAGTCTTCAACTCTATTTATTCTTACCTTCTTTATAAGTCAGATAGTGCAGATGTAAAACTTTTTTATACTGTTGTTGGCTATACCATCTTATTTTTTACCATCGCTATTCCACTTATTGTAGACAAAGAATATATCAATATTTGTTTTGTTTTTGAAGGTGTAATACTGATTTGGGTAGGTGTTCGCTCACAAATGAGCGTTTTCAAAACAGCTTCTATGTTTTTGATTGGAGCTTCTATTGTAGTTTGGTTTTTAGATTTATACTGGTCGTATGAAAATGATTTGACAAGGCGATTTTTATTAAATGGTGCAGTTCTGAGCAGTCTTTTAACGATGGTCGGACTTGCATTTTCTATTTATCTATTAAAAGATGAAGACGAAGAAGAAGATATTGGGTTCATAACAGTAGGAATGTATACCAATTTTTTAGGTGGTTTTATGCTTCTTGTTTTATTTTTGATAGGAAATTTAGAACTCATTATTCATAAATCAAATAATTTTGGAAGTAATGATTTTAGACTTATTCTCATCGGACTTTTCAATATCATTTATGCTGTTGGTGTGTGGCAATTTGCCAAAACAGTAAAATGGAATGGAGTAATGCAAATTATGGGAGGAATGGTCTTTCTGATGGCTTTTGTATATTTAGGATTAGTTCAACCTCAAGCTATGGATTTGCTTTTAGAACATATTCGTACAAAATCAGCAGAATCACACTGGTTAACCAATAGCAACGCACTTTCTCAATACTTAGGACATTATCTCAATCTTTTTATTACTCTTTTTGGTTTGCTTTTACTTACTCGTGATGTTTATTATGAGGATGGAGAAAAATCTGTTGTTTATGCAACAACAATTTATATTTTATGCTTTGCTGTAGTGGCTTATTTATCTTTAGAGCTTCGCAATACAGTAGTTTGGATTTTCTATGATATTGGTGATGGAATAGAAGGAAAAGATGCTATTTTACAAACCAATAGTCAGTTTGGCTATCCTATTTTATGGGCTTTGTTATCAGTAACAGCAATTACTTTAGGAATGAAATACAAAATAAAAGAAGTGCGTTTGTTTGCCCTTATTTTATTTGTTGTCTTGTTATTAAAGTTTTTTGCTTGGGATTTTTGGCAAATGGGAAGAGTCGAAGGAATTATTACTTTTGTTATTATTGGTGCAATTTTGTTGCGTATTGGCTGGAAATACAATCAACTCAAAAAGATTGTCATGGAAGGAGAATTACAAGAAATTTATCAAAATACTTCTGAAACAGAAACTCCTAGACCAAAACCAACAGGAAGAATTTCTTCTGAGAGACAACCAACCCATGAAACTAAAAATAGAATGAACCCAAATCCAAACAGGAATATTGGTTCAGAAATGGATGCAGAAGACAAGAAAAAGGAAAGAGATGAATTAGCTGATTTGCCTCCACCTCCAACACCTCGTCCGACTTCTCAACAACGCCCTCCTTCTCAAGAGAAAGCTCCCAACAAAATGGAAGATTCACAAAGTGATGAAGAAGAATAACTTATTGTTTCAATTATGATTTTTGAAGAATTAGCAAGCACTTTACAAGAAAAATTTCAAGATTCTATTTCAGTTCAGAATACAGAAACGCTACAACCTCGTATTTTGATAGAAAAAAAAGAATCTCTCTTAGAAATTGCTCATTTTCTACATACTGACGATAGGCTGTATTTTGATAACCTAGTTTGTATTACAGCATTAGATAATGAAAATTCTTTTGAAGTCATTTATCAACTCTATTCCTATCCGTTTGAGCATTCTATTACTTTAGCTATTTTGTTAGCACATGAAGGCAAAAATCTTGTTGTAGATTCCCTCACTTCAATTTGGAAGGCTGCTGATTGGCATGAAAGAGAAGCCTTTGATATGATAGGAATTCAGTTTGAAAATCATCCAGACCTTAGAAGATTATTAATGCCTGCTGATTGGGAAGGTTTTCCACTTCGAAAAGATTACAAAACACAAGAAAATTATCATGGAATAAAAGTAGATTATTAGCATAACGATTTCTATTTTAGAAAATATTGCATAAAAAAGCCTTTACAAAATCTGTAAAGGCTTTTTTGATAATTAAATTTTGAATTTTATTCTATCACAAATTTGAAGTTTTCTGCTCCAAAATCTGTTGCTATATTTAAAATATAAATTCCTTTTGAAAGTGATTTTGGTAAATTAATCACAACAATTCCGTCAGATGCAGATTTTACTTCTATGTTAGAGCTTACTTCTTGTCCTGTAATGCTCATTATTCTGAGTTGTTTTATCATTGAAGCGTCTACAAAACCACGCATATAGAGTTCTCTTCCAGCTTTATTTGGATTTGGATAAAGTGCTGGAGGAAGATTATTTGTAGTACGTGTAACCGAAACAGCTTTTGTATTAGTCCATTTGCCATTATAATCTACTTGTTTAAGTCTATAATAGGCAGTTCCTAATAATGGTTCATAATCATTAAATAAATAATCGGTGCGCTCATTTCTTGTTCCTTTACCAACTACTTTTCCAATAGCTTTAAACTGTAAATCTTCTCCTGCACGCTCTACTAAGAAATAATCATTATCTAACTCAGTAGCTGTTGCCCAGTGAACCACTACTTTTTTAGATAGATTTTCAGCATAGAGAGAAATAAGTTCTACTGGAAGAAGACACTCATCTATAAAGGTTGGTTGTCCATTATCGCTATAATCACACTCTCCATTTTCATATATACCAGTATCATCTACTGCATATTGAGGTAACGGATTTGCATTTCCATCGATATTACCCAATACATACATATTAAAATTACCTCCATTTACATTTATAGAAAAAGATAAAGTTTGTGTTGCTCCAGGAGCTAATACAATACCTAAAGTCAATACATTCAAAATATTTGAATTAGAACTAAATGGATTTTCATCATAAAATGTAATTGGTGTACTTGCAGGCAAGTTTGCATCTCCATCATTAGTTACTGTAACTGAAATAATAATTTCACCAGTAGGTAAGCAGCTTGAGTAATCTACATCTCCACCTGAACTTGCAGGCGTAGCATCAATAGTTGTTATTACCAGATTTCCTGTTGGTGTAAGCGAATTATTATCTTTATCAAAAGAAGATACTTGTCTTATAAAAGAATTTAGAGGACCTGTTTGAGCAGGAGGACCTGCTACATACCCTGGTTGTATATGATTCTGTTGATTAGAAGGAATAGTAAGATTATCTTCTACATTAGTAATAAGATAAGTATGTTGATTCCACACAGGACGAGAACTAACCCAAGGGCTACCCGAACCAGAGGCATAAACAGTTACTCTACCAATAGCATTATCATCTGGTCCATTTTGGTTTTGGGAAGTTACAATAAGTTCAGAAAGTCCATCCTTATCTACATCTGCTACAATTGGATACTCACTACGAGTACCTGATAGAGACACGACTCTCTCAACTACTGCTCCTGTTGCTCCATTAAAGATAATTACATCAGCTTCATCACTATAAATTACTTCTGAAATTCCGTCTCCATTAAAATCAAAGGTAGAGCCACTTGTACGGTCAGAAGTTTCGTCTGTAATTCCTACCCATTTCAAAGCAAGAGCAGGACCAAAAAATCCATCTGCATCCGAATCTGTTTCAATAGCATAAAGGCGATTGCGTCCTCCCACTACAATTTCTAGCATTCTATCTCCATCTATATCTGCTAGATTAGGACGACCACCAATAGTTGTAACTTGTCCTCCATTTGTTAATTTGAAAGTTGTGCCCATTTGTGCTTGTGTGCGTGGATTCCAAATAAAAATAGCTCCAGCAGCAGTACCTGTGTTATCATATCCACAAGTAACCACATCTACACGTCCATCATTATCCATATCAGCCACACTTGCACGTCCATCAGTAATATTAGCAGGTGCAGAAGAAAGTAAAGTAAGTGTACCTGCTGTTAGGTTTACAGCATATACTCTGTTTCCTGTAACAAGTTCTAAACCCTGACAATCTCCACCACAAGCAACGCCAGTAGCAGGTACAATATCAGAAGGAGAAAAAACATCATAAGCTACTGGAAAAGCTGCTGTATTATCATTTGGATGATTTCCTGAACTCAAAGTATTATTTGGTGCAATATAATTGGCTAGTGTAACAGCATTATAAATGGAATTTCCAACATATACCTCTGGCACTCCATTTTGGTCAAAATCTGCTAGAGCAGGAGACATTTCAGAATTAGCTACCAAAACAGAAGATTGTGCTACCCAATTATTAATAGGTTGAGTTCCAACTGCTGGAACAGCAATATCGTATAATTGAAGAGTTGGGTCAAACTCAAAGCGATATATTCTTCTATCATTGCCCGTAACAAATATATCTCCATTACCATCACTATCCACATCAGCTAGAGCAAGCATACTAAATTTATTTGTAACAGGAGTAGGTATTCTCTGAAGCAATCTTCCATCATCTCCTGAATAAATATAAATATAAGGACTACGAGCCTGTCCATTTTTAGGACCTGCTGTATAAGGTGTATTGTATGGGTTTTTAGCGACCACTTCTGAATGGATAGCCTCTTCTCCTGTAATTCCATTCGCTGCATATTCAGACCATGTATCAGGAACAACATCGCCAATAAAAACACCTCCACGTTGCTCTACTTCAAAATCTATATCATCAGTTTCAAACTGGATAGTAGTTGTAATATCTGGGTCTGGCGTGTTAGGCAGAACACAGTCTGGTGGAACTTGTCCATAATAATAATCATCACAAGTAGAATCTGGAGTAGCAGAATTACCATTACAATCTCCATCATAACAATCTACTAAACCGTCTCCATCATCATCACAACCATTATTACATAAACCTGCTTCTGAAGTAGGTATAGTAGTATCATTTACACCAATAGTAATTTGTGCGCCATCTATCTCACTAGCAGGAACTATAAAAGTAATTGTTTGAGAAACAGGATTATATGTGCCTGCTCCAAGGCGAGTATTTACGCCATTGATTCTTAAGTAGTATTGATCAGCACTATTTACACAAGCAGGAGAAGCAAGACTCAAACCTCCTAAATCAAAACTCACTCGCAAATTGCCGTCATTATTATTTACATCAGTGACTTCCACCAACCAAAGACGATTTGAATATTCTCCTACACCCAAAGGCGTTGTTCCTACACCAGAGTTATGAGCTACAAATACATAATCTCTATTATCTTTAAAAAAATCTATATTTTGAATAAAAAAGCCTCCACTACTTTGTATGTTGGAAGAAATTCTATCTCCTGTTAAGTTTGTTGTTTCTTGTCCTATTCCTATCATTTGACTTCTAAAAGAAGGATTTTCAGGAAACATATCATCTGTTGCTAGTGTAAAAGCATATTTAGTAGAAAAATAATTTTCTACTATCTTACGAGCTACATTCGAACCATTATTATAATATGTAATTTCTCCGATACGTCCATCAAAATATTCTCCTGTTGAATTTACATTAACGTCATTGCCTGCTACTATATCATATACTTTTGTATTATCATTGACAGCTCCAATTCCTATATCACCACCATGAGCTGCAAAAGTCCCTACAGGAAGTGATGTTCTTGTAATACCTCCATCTAAAATACTCATTGGTGTTCCATTCAAAAAGCCTCTTAATGTATTAGTATAATTATTATCATATAGTAATGTAACTAAATAATCTGTATTGGGGGTAATAGTAGCTGTCAAAAGAAAATAATCTTCTCCAGCTGGAAATACTGTACTTCCTGGAATGTCTGCCCAAGCAGCTCCATAATTCCATATTGCTACATACAAAACATCTTGTAAAAGATAGATACTCATTCCATTAGTAGTTCCTCCTTCTTCAAAAATCATTTGCCTCGCTAAAGTAACATCATTAGTATTAAAAGCCAAAGACATCAACTTTTCATTATGTATCGAACCGTTTATAGAGTTGTCATCTGCCATAGTAAGCCATTCAGAATTAGCCCTATCAAATAAAACAGATGCATTCCCATAAATACCTGTATTATTATAGTTTGGAGGATTTGCTTCAGGTGTAGCATCATTAGAACCTCCCACAACAAGGGCATTATCTATCCAAATCTGCACATCATTTCCGTTAGTTGGTACTGGGTAGGGAAAAACTCCTGTGGTATAGGCTTGAGAAGGCAAAAACCAAAAAGGCATAGCACCTCCTCCCATGCCTCCAGGGTAAAATTGTCCATAGCTCAAAGAGCTAAATCCAAAGTACAGACAAAATAAAATAAATAATAAAATTTTTCTCATGATAAATACTGTTTGTTATGAATTATATAAAAATAAGAAGCAAAAAAAATATTCTTACAATGACAACAATGATTAAATTTATGCTAATAGCTTGAAATATAACAAATTAATGAATAAGGATTAGTTTCAAAACCCAATTTATAGACTATTTGTTAAACCCATATGTATTCCAAAATTTACGCCACTAAACAAAGTAAAAACAATCATGCTGAAACTAGTTATTACAAAATAAGAAAAAAACAAAAGTTTTGCAGAAAAATCCTAAAATAAGGACACGTAAGCTAAGCTATTTTGATTCAAATACTCTTATTTAAATCAAAAATAACCTTTAAGCTAAACAAATAAAACTATCATTATTTTCATGCATTTGCCCTAATTACTAAATCAAATCTATGGTATTGTCTATCTTTTTTAGTAGCTTTCGTAAAAAATACAACGAGCAGACTGTTTGTTAATGTATTTTTCTCTTTTAATCTCTAAAAATAGTAAGAAAGCCTAATGAAAAGTCGCATTATAGACAAACGCCTTCAAAAATTTCGTCTTCGTTTAGATGAAACTATAAAAAATCTACATAACCTCACTCAAGATATTCAGAGTAAGGAGCTTTCTAGTACGGTTAGTGAACTGCGTCAACGCATCAACGAACCCTATATGTTTGTAGTTGTAGGTGAAGTAAAAGCAGGAAAGAGTAGTTTTGTCAATGCACTTTTAGAAACTGAAAAAGATATTTGTAAAGTTGCACCAGATCCTTGTACAGATACGGTTCAGCAGATTTTGTATGGCGAAGAAGAGCAAATTATGGTAATGAATCCACATCTGAAAAAGATTCTTTTACCTGTTGAGATTTTGAAAGAGATTGCTATTGTTGATACCCCAGGTACAAATGCTATTTCGGAAGGACACCAAAAAATTACAGAAGATTTTATTCCTTCATCAGATTTGATTGTTTTTGTCTTTGAAGCTAAAAATCCATATCGACAATCTAGTTGGGATTTTTTTGATTTTATTCATAAAGATTGGAGAAAGAAAATAATTTTTGTTCTTCAACAATCTGATTTATTAAATGAAACTGATTTAAACACAAATATTGAAGGAGTACGAAAACACGCAGAAAAAAAAGGATTATTAGAACCTCAAATTTTTGCTGTTTCTGCTAAATTAGAACAAGAAGGAAAACATGAAGAAAGTAATTTTGCAGGAATAAGAGAATACATAAAAGACAATATAACAGGAGGACGTGCTCCACTTTTGAAGCTCAAAAATAATATTGATACTTCAAAAACCATTCTTTCAAGAATAAAAGAAGGGGTAAGTCTTAGAGAAAAACAGCTTGAAGCAGATAGTAAATTCAGACTAGAAGTAAAGAAAACACTCAACGACCAAGAAAAAAAATCGTTGTATCAAGTCGATGTTTTGATAGAAAACATTTTGGGTGCTTATGAAAATATCACACGAGAAACCGAACAAGAAATTAGTAAAGGATTAAATCCTATTAATTTGTTAGGAAAATCTTTTAAATCAATGCTTTCAGATAAAGAATCTGTAAAAGTGTGGTTTGAGCGTGTAGCACAAGATTTGGAACGCAATCTTACCAAAACCTTAACCGACAAACTTGGGGAAGGAATTACAGCTATTGCAGATACTATTCAGCAAATGGCAAAAATGATTGACTTACAGCTCAATAATAGTCCAAAAATTTTGAAAGAAAATCATGCTATTTTTGGAGATATTGCTGACCGTAGAAGTAGAGTTTTACAAGATTTACAAACCGAATTTCATGAGTTTACCAAAGAAACTGAAAATTTTGTTCATAAAGATTTGTTTCCAAAAGACACTAGTTTTGCAACTGATTTTGCAGCAGGTGGAGGATTGGCAATCGTAGGTGTTGCTTTGACAGTCTTGACACAAGGTGCAGTTTTTGATATTACAGGTGGGATTATTACGGCTGTTGGTCTACTTTTTACAGGCGTTACGGTAATGGTCAAAAAACAGAAGATTATGCAGAAATATAGAGAGCAGATTAGCCAAGGAAAAAAAGCTCTCAAAGAAGAAATTTATCTAAAACTCTCTACTTACATTGCCAATCTAAAAAATCAAATCGATGCAAACTTCAAAGATTTTGATTTGCTAATGGAAATGGAACAAAAACAAATCCTAGAACTCAAAAATCAATATGAAACAATTGATAGAGAATTAGAGAAAATTTTAGATGAGTTGATTTAGTTTTTAAAATACTTAATAAATTTTATCACAGTTATTTTTGTATACCAGTCTTCTAGATTGTTGAATTTGATAAAATACTGTTTTGATGTTAAAACTGGAAGTCTGAACTAGCTTACATATAAACCGTGATAAAGTTTAATGATAATAATTATTTTATTAAAAATATTCAAATCCAAAAAATTAAAAAGAAACTATGATACTCGTAACTGGAGGAACAAAAGGAATTGGTAAAGCAATTTTAGAAAAATTTATGCAAAACGGACATGATGTAATCACATGTTCAAGAAATAATGAAGAACTTTTTGCGCTCAAAGAAGAATTAGAAGGCAACTATTCTACCAAAGAAAATCCTGTTGTTTTATATTATCGACAAGCTGACTTATCTAAAAAAGAAGATATTATTTCTTTTGGAGAATACGCAAAGAAAATCATTTTACTCAACGAGAAAGAAGCAAAAAAGGAAAATAGCACTACCAAAGGCTTTGAAGTAATGGTAAATAATACAGGTGTTTTTATTCCAGGCAAAATCTTAGAAGAGGAAGAAGGTAGTTTTGAAATGCAAATACATACGAATCTTTTTAGTGCTTACCATCTAACGAGAATGTTAGTTCCTATTTTAGTAGAACGAAAAAGTGGTCATTTATTTAATATTTGTTCGACAGCAAGCATTACAGCTTATCCAAATGGTGGAAGTTATTGTATTTCTAAATTTGCACTTCATGGCATGACAAAAGTTCTGCGTGAAGAACTCAAAGAACATGATATAAAAGTTACTTCTGTTATGCCAGGGCCTACTTATACATCAAGTTGGGAAGGTTCGGGTTTGCCTCAGGAGCGTTTTATGCCTTCAAGTGATATTGCTGAATCTATTTTTTCTGCTTATTCACTTTCAAAACAAACGG
Organism: Bernardetia sp.; assembly: GCA_020630575.1. Lineage (GTDB taxonomy): Bacteria > Bacteroidota > Bacteroidia > Cytophagales > Bernardetiaceae > Bernardetia. The sequence goes on along the minus strand of JAHDBD010000020.1, from coordinate 52,756 downwards.
TTATAGAAGAAATTATTATGCGTCCACAACTTGGAGATATTTAAAACATGTTTTCCCACGATTAAAATCGTGGGTTTCATTTATTTCTGCAACTAATTTGCAGAAATATTACTATTGTGCAACATCAGTAATGAATTCCATTTGCTTTTATGTTAGAAAACAATCATTCTTTCTATAGTTTGCCACGACTTGAGGCTTAAGTTAGAGCTATACTTTTTATTTTGTATACTTGTAAATACAACAAAACCTAGCATCAAGTTTTTTGCTCAAATAGCTCTAAAATTTAATCTACAATCAAAGATAAAAAACTTTATTTTTCAATTTCCGTATGCAAAAATAGAAATTTAGATTATTCTTTTACTCAAAAATTCAGCTAAACATAATGAATGCTAACTCTACACTAATTTTAGAACCTCATAGAATTACAGAAGCAAAGCTTTTTTTACAGACCACCATTCCAGCAGCTACATCAAAACTTTTAGCTACAAAAAAACCTCATTGGGGAAAAATGACTCCTCAACACATGATAGAACATCTTTATACGGCTGTTATTGGTTCAACAATTATAAAAAAAGCACCACCCATTCCTCCTAATTCTAATCAAGAAGCATTTAAAAATGCACTAATTTATTCATTAGAGCCTATGGCTAGAAATTTAGATAATCCTGTTTTTCGTTTTGGATTGCCAGACTATACAAATGCGTCACTAGATGAGGCAAAATCAAAATTATTATCTTCTTTAGAACGGTTTTTTGAAGTGTATCAAGGGAAAGAAGATGCTTATAACTTTAATCCTTTTTTAGGTGATTTACACGCACAAGAAACTTTAATTTTTCATTATAAACATTTTAAGCATCATTATACACAGTTTGGATTGATTTAAGAAAAGGTAGGTTTTTTAAAAAATCAATAATAATCAGAATAAATATTCTCAAAATTAATTTAGTAACCATAGAAGTTAGAAATTTTCTAGTATAACGTGAACTCAGGATTGAAAACTAAACAATCTTTTTATTTGTGGCTGCTCAAATGAGTTTTATGTTACTCATTTGAGGTGTGCGACAGTGAACAAAAATATCTAATACCGAGTTCACGTTAGTATAGAAAAGCAATGTTATTTTTGATTACTAACTTTTCGATTATTACTATTTTGAGAAAATTTAATGGCTTTTGAATATAATTTATCTTGATTGAAGTGTAAATTGCTGTCAATCAATATATTAAAAAATACGTAGTTATTGTGTTTTTGTGTTTCAAGAAAGTAAAATCATCTAATTTTCGTATATTCATTTTTTTAAACAAATAATCTGTATTTTTGTGTGAATTTATTAAGCCGTTGTTGGTATCATTATCAATAACACAATTTATACAAAATGGCAATTACAGAAAAACCGTTCCGAGTTATCTACGAAGATAATCATTTACTTATCGTTAATAAAGCAGCAGGTTTGCTTTCTCAAGGAGATAATACAGGCGATGATTCGTTAGTAGATGTAGCAAAAGAATATATTAGAGTAAAATATGACAAACCAGGAAATATTTTTTGTGGTTTGGTGCATCGTCTTGATCGTCCTGTAAGTGGCGTTGTGGTGCTTGGCAAGACTTCAAAAGGACTAGAACGTATGTCCAAACTTTTTAGAGATAGAGATATTAATAAAGTATATTGGGCAGTTGTAAAACGCAGACCTCCTAATAAAGAAGACAAACTTATTCATTATCTTGAAAAAGATTCAAGAACAAATACAACCCAAGCCTACGACCAACCTCAAGGAAAGGCACAACGAGCAGAGTTGAAATATAGATATGTTGGAAAACTAAATATGTTTCATTTGTTAGAAGTTACACCTCTTACTGGAAGACCTCATCAAATTCGTGTTCAGTTGGCTGCAATTGGTTGTCCTATTCGTGGCGATGTAAAATATGGCTATAAAAAAGCTAATGAAGATGGAAACATAAATCTTCATGCACGAAGAATTAATTTTATTCATCCTGTCAAAAAAGAACCTTTAATTTGTGTGGCTGCTCTACCTCAAAATCCATTTTGGGAAGAATTCTTAACTTTAGATGATTTTAATATTAAAGACAAACAATTAGCATATTTGCATTCAATGTAGTCTCATCAAAAAAAGCTATTATGGAGAAAGAAAATAACACACAAACACAATCTAAACAACGTATTGCTATCTTTCCAGGTTCTTTTGATCCATTTACAAAAGGACATGAAGATGTGGTAAGACGTGGACTTCATCTTTTTGATAAAATTATTATTTCTATTGGATTTAATAGTACCAAAAAACGTTTTTTTCCTTTAGAAACAATGGAAAAAATGATACAACAAACATTTAAAGATGAAAAGAATATTGAGGTACAAGTCTATTCTGAACTAACAGCACTTTTTGCAAAGAAAAATGGCGCAAGGTTTATTCTTCGTGGAATTCGGAATACTACTGATTTTGAGTATGAAACACCCATTTCACAAGCTAATAAACATGTAGATTCAGATATTGAAACTGTATTTCTGATTACTTCTCCTGAATATACCTTTATCAGTTCTTCTATTGTAAGAGAATTATATCGTTACGGACAAGATGTAAGCAAATTTGTGCCTTATCAATTACCTCCTATCATTAAATAACAATCAACTACTAGCAAACAATTAATTTCTAAATCAGTAGTATTTTATTGCTATTTCTATGTAGTTTATAATTTATCATTCACCATTCATAATTTATTTATGCGTTTTACTTTATTTTTGAGTATAATAGCTAGTTTGCTATTTACTTTGTCTTCAGTATCTTCTTTTGCTCAAGTAGATTATAATAGTTATTACCAAAAAGGTAAAACAGAGCTTGCCAACAAAAATTATTCTGCTGCTCGTCAGAGTTTAGTTATGGCAATGCAAGACAATCCTAGTAATAGTTTTTTCTTTCCAGCAAGTTATCTGTATTCGATGGCAAGCTACAAAGGAGGAGACCTTGCAACAGCTTATGCAAAAATTAGTGAACTTTTAGTAAAAGCAAAAGATGCAAGTCTTTCTTCTGACCAGTTTCAAGAGATGCTTTATTTAGGTGGAGTAATTGCTTTCGAAAAAGACCAATCATTACAAGCCATGACGTGGTTAGAAGAAGTAAAAGGATCAAAACTACGCACTGCTGTACAAAACTTGAAATCTACTTTTTTACCCAAAAAATCAATTGCAGAACTTAAATTATTATATCAAAAATTCTCAAAAGATCGTACTTTATCAGAAGCTCTAGCTGATAAAGTTGCAGCTCAAAGAGAACTCTCAGAAGAAGATAAAAAATTATTAAAAGATATTGAGTTTGCTTATGGTTATACCTCACCTTATCAAAAAAAGCAATATTTGACACCTGACAAAATAATAAAAAAGAAAGAATATAATGTAGCTGTAATGCTTCCTTTTAGGTTGCAAAATGAAAGTTCGGCTCGTGAAGTACAATCATTTTTAGATTTGTACGAAGGAATGAAAGTAGCACAAGAAGACTTAAAAAATGAAGGAATAACAATTAATTTATTACCTTTTGATACAGAAAATGATGCAAATAATGTAAGACGTTTAGTAGGACTTCCTGCTATGAAAAATATAGATATGTTTTTTGGACCTTTGTACCCAACTACATTTCCTTTAGTTTCAGATTTTTCACAAACAAATGGTATCAATATGGTAAATCCTCTTTCTTATACTCCTGATGTAATTGAAGGAAAAAGAAACACCTATCTTTTTGAGCCAAGTTATCATACACAAGCAAAAGCTGTAGCCAATTATTCTTTTGACTCTCTGAATGCAGATAAAGCTTATATTATTTATGGAGATTCTCGTAAAGATTCTACATTAGCTTATGCTTATAAAAGAATAGTAGAAGAAAAAGGAGGAAAAATAATGGCTTTTGAGAAAGTCAGTGCTGGAAAAAGTACATTTAATAAAATAAATTCTATTTTAAAGCCAATAGCTTCCAAGCCTCCAAGATTAAGAGAAGGTGAAACATTCAAAAAGCCAGAAGGAGATACAACAGCACATATTTTTGTTGCAAGTTCTGAATTAGCTGTGGCAGGTTCTGTAATCAGTGTTTTGAAAACATCTATGGTAGATATTCCTCTTTTTATAGATAAAGACTGGCTCAAATTTGACCAAATTGATATGAATGATTTTATGGATAGATCAGTATTTTTTATCTATACAGATTATGTCAGTCCTCTAAAAAATAAGGAGTTCGTTACAAAATATATCAACAAAACAAACCTTTTGCCTTCCGAATATGCGTATGTAGGTTACGAATCGCTTTACTTTTTTGGAAAAACGATGTATAAATATGGAGTAAATTTTGAAAGCCAATTACAAAAAGAACGTTTTAGAGATGGAAAAGTAATGATAGGTCAAAATTATTATGAATCAAAGGACAACCAACTTGTTCCTTTACTTCGTTTTGTAAATAATCGTTTAGAAATTGTAAATCATTTTTATAAAGATTAATATACAATTGCTGATTTACATTTTTCAATATCTTATTTCTATTTACTTCGCTGTTGTTGGTGTCATGACTAACAACATCAAACTATATTTTTGAATGCAATTTTTTGATTCTCCTTTTAATGATGATAATGCCATACAAGCAGGTTATTTCTTGTTGGCAGAACCTTTACTAGATGACCCAAATTTTGATAGAACTGTAATTTTGGTGTGTCAGCATTCAGAAGAAGGTTCTTTTGGGTTAGTTGTCAATCGTCCGACTGAAATTAGTGTGAGTGAAGCCACCGATTTATTAGAAATTGAAAATAGACTATTTGTAGGAGGGCCTGTCGAACAAAACACGATGCACTTTTTACATACGCTGACTCAGCTCAAAGAATCCCTTACTATTTCAGAAGATATTTTTTGGGGAGGAGATTTTGAACATCTTCAAACACTTGCTTTAAAAGGAAAAATTACAGAACAAAATTGTCGTTTTTTTGTGGGATATAGTGGTTGGTCAGAGTTGCAACTGGATGCTGAATTAGAAAACAATACGTGGATTATATCAAAAGTAAATCCTAAAATTATGTTTGAACACGAACCAGAACAGCTTTGGAGTGCAATTTTACAAGAAATGGGAGGTAAATATAAAATCTATTCAAATTATCCAACTGACCCACGTTTAAATTAAGTAAAACAGACTTGCCGTTGTTGGTGTCTTTGCTAACACTATAATTATCAAATTATGATTCGTTCTCTTCTTTCTCGTCCCTTTGCTTCTTATGTTGTAAGTCAGCAAAAAAAATGGATTCAAAATTCGGAAAAAATTCAACATCAATGGTTGCAAAAGCTAGTTGCAGAAGCTAAAGATACAGCTTTTGGAAAAGAGCATAATTTTGGTGACATCAAAAATTATGAAGACTTCAAAAAGAATGTTTCCATAAATGATTATGAAGATTTACGTCCTTATATTGATCGTATTTTGAAAGGAGAACAAAATGTTCTGTGGAAAGGAAAACCTTTGTATTTTGCCAAAACATCAGGAACTACATCAGGAACAAAATATATTCCGATTACAAAAGATTCTATTCCAAATCATATCAATTCGGCTAGAGATGCACTTTTGTGTTATATTCATGAAACTGGAAAAAGTCAGTTTTTAGATAAAAGTTTGATTTTCTTGTCGGGAAGTCCTGTTTTGGAAGAAAAAGCAGGAGTTCCGTTGGGAAGGCTTTCAGGAATTGTAAATCATCATGTTCCTTCTTATCTCAGAACCAATCAAAAACCCTCTTATGAAACAAATTGTATTGAAGATTGGGAGCAAAAATTAGATAAAATCATTGACGAAACTATCCATTCTGATATGTCTTTGATTTCTGGAATTCCACCTTGGGTACAGATGTATTTTGACCGTTTACACGAGCGAACAAATGGAAAACGAATCAAGGATATTTTTCCAAATTTTGATTTGTTTGTTTATGGAGGAGTTAATTTTGAACCTTATAGAAATAAAATTTATGAATCTATTGGAGAGAAAATTGATTCTATCGAAACTTTTCCAGCTTCAGAAGGATTTTTTGCGTATCAAAATTCCCAAAACGATAACTCACTTTTATTGCTTTTGAATAGTGGAATTTTCTTTGAGTTTGTTCCTGCTGAAAATTTTTATGATGAAAACCCTCCTCGTCTGAGCATTTCAGAAGTAGAATTAGATAAAAATTACGCTTTAATTTTGAATAGCAATGCAGGACTTTGGGGATATAGCATTGGAGATACAATCAAATTTGTAAGTAAAGACCCCTATAAAATAATTTTTTCTGGGAGAATAAAACATTTTATTTCTGCTTTTGGAGAACATGTCATTGGAAGTGAAGTAGAACAGGCTTTGCGTTTTGCTTTAGACAAAAACCTAGAAACAAGAACAACAGAGTTTACGGTTGCACCACAAGTTACGCCAAAAGAAGGATTGCCCTACCACGAATGGTTTATAGCTTTTGAAAATCAGCCCAATGATTTAGAAAAATTCTCAACAGATTTGGATAATAAACTACAAGAACTCAATTCTTATTACAATGATTTGATAAGAGGTTCGATTTTGAGAAAGTTAGTTATTCGTCCTCTTCCTGCTGATGGTTTCCAAACCTACATGAAATCAATTGGAAAACTAGGAGGACAAAATAAAGTTCCTCGTCTTTCGAATGATAGAAAAATTGCTGATGTGTTGGAGAAAATTATCTAAGAAGAGGTAGTTATAAAATAAAAATTATAAGATTTAAATATTTGTCATTTTTGCTCAAAGGAAATGATTATTCTAAAATACGAAAATATTATATTATTCTAAGTCAAGATTCTATTTTGTACTTGTTTTTTCGTCTGTATATGCTGAAAAAATAGTAGGCATAAGTTGGAAATATTGCACCAAATGAGTAAAGTTACTTAACTATAAACAGATGAGGATATGTTAAAAGAAATTTTACTAATAAGGGTATATAAAAAAACTCAATATGACATTTGTAATACATAATAAGCCTTCTAAAGTTTTCATATTCCTCCAAAGTATAGGTACAAAAAACATATATATACCACCTATTATATAAACCCATGTAGGGAACAACCTCAAATCAATATATACATTTCTATCATAAATATATCTTGTACTAAGATGAATGTACTAGCCTTTAAAAGGCTTATCAATATACTGTTTTTCTTTTGATCAAATTTTACTTTTTCCATTATTCTTCTTTCAAAACTCATAATTCAAAAACTCTCTATCTTCTTGTTTTGCTGTGTAGGTGCTTGTCATAGATTCAGATTTGTGTCGTAGAAAACGCTGAACCATTGGTTTTGGAATTCCTTTATCAAGCATAAGCTGTGCAACAGTATGGCGCAAACTGTGTGCAGAAACATTTTCACGTTTTAATCCTGCTATAGTGAGCCATTTATTTGTAATTTTTCTGATGCTACTTGTTTCCTTAAAATCAAACATACTTCCCTCTGGACGAGTGATAGACATTTGATAATCAATCAAAATCTTGTGGCATTCTGGTAAAAGTGGAATGAGTTCTTTTTCTTCTCGTCCTTTTCCCCAAACAGCTAAGTAATTTTTTCCTTCTTGCACTTTTATATCTTTCCACGACAAACGCACTACCTCAATCGTTCTCAAACCTTGATATGCCATAAGTCCGATAATTGCTTTATCCTTTGAGTTGGTAATGGTTTTTAATAAATGAGTACGTTCTTGTTCTGTGAGCGAATCTTTAGCGTATTTTTTTGTTGTTCCTCCTGTTTTCAATACTTTTACATAGGCTACATCACGCATTTGCTCTACTAACTTTTTTTCTATTTTCAAATCTTCTCGCTTCAAAACACAAAACTGTACAAACTGCTTTATGGCTGATAAATATGTATTTGTGGTATGTGGACTCAGTCCATTATTTTTGCATTGCTGAACAAATGATAAAACAGTTGTACGATTAGGAGGAAGAGATTTCGCATTCATGAAAGAATAAAATTCTTGCAATGCTCTAGAATAGGTTTCTTTGCTATTTTCACTTAATTGTGCATTGGCAAGGAAAGCCAATACATATTTATTTCCTTTATAATTTGGTGTGGTGTCATCATACACTCTATGAATATCATTTTTTTGCGCAAATTTCAAGAATTTTCTGCACGCAGTTTTGTAAACAGCTGCTTTTTTTTCCACAAACATGTCTAAGCTCATTTTGTCGATAGCAAAATTAAACTCCATAGTAAAGACTAGATACTGCTTTGCTATTCGGACGTAATTATGAGGTTTTTCAAGAGATTTTTCGAAATAAGTAATAGTTTGGTTGATACCAAAATTATTTTTTGAAACCGTTCGTAAAGACTGATTTGTGTTTGTATTTTCCACGTATTTTTGCTGTATAATTGACTTAAAGAAGTTTATACAAAAATACATTTTTGGGATTTGTTATACAAATCTTTTAAAATAAATTTCTACTCAATATTACTCGGTTCATCATAAATAATATTTGTTTCATTTGGATTTATTTCAGTAGGAGTTGGCGAACTAGACAGCCCATTTCTATTTTTACGAACAATATAGTTTTCTTGCAAAACGAATGTAGAATCTTTACCGTTTGGAAGCTGAATTTTAACTTTAGCAGTCCATGTTTTGAAAGCAAGTCCACGCTCATCATAATCATCTGCTTGTGCAACAAAAGAAATATTTATGATTCCATTTTTTTCCTGTGTTTTGAGGTCTTGATACATATTTTCATTTTCTACTTCTAATTGAGGTTTGTTAAATGAAGAAACACCCACTACTTTCATTTTTGCTTGATACATATTTCCTTCTGAAAGCACAATTTCACTTGGTGTAACAATACTTATTAAGTTATTTATCTCAAAAACAGGATATTCTATTTTCTGACTAATATAATAAATTGCTTCTGCTTCTCGGTTGGCAATTGCTGCATCAATGGAAGTAAGCGTATACAAACGAACAGCAACAGGAAGATTATCAAAATAAGCTGCAAATTCTTCTACTTCGAAAGCATTTTTTCTTACTTGTTCTGACTCATTTTCTGATTCATCATCAGAAATAGAAGAAGAAGTTTTTGTAGGGTCAGTAAAAAGAGGATTCAAAATTTCAGAATTAGAGATAGAAATTTCTGTAAAGCTCCTTAATTTAGAAATATATTCTTTTTGTGCTTCTGCAAATTTAAGTAACAAATCTGTTGGTTTTTCATCAGGGTTTTGAAGCCATTGCGCTCGTATTTCATTACTTTGTTGCAATAGGTCAGAAGAAAGTGTCTGTACTTGTTTGATTCGTTGCAACGTATTTATACCAATGCTTGCTTTTCCATTTTCATCTAAATAATTTTTAAATTTTTCTATAAAAGCATTATTTTTTACTCTTTTTTCTGCCACAAATTGAACAGCAATTCGGTCAGTATCATGGATGACTTTCAAATCTTTCTCTGAAAATTTATAAATATCCGTTCGCATGTAGGCATACACACCTGATACAATCAATAAAGCTAAAAGAGGAAATAGTATTCTTTTCATTATAAAAAATTATGAGTTAAAAACTAAAAAATACGAAAATCTCATTGATTAAAATAACTTATGAAACTGTTTAAGAATGAAAAAATGAAACTTATTTCTTTATTCTCAAACAATTTCTATATGAAAATGAAACTGACTAGTTACTGTTTACTAATTACCACCAACTAAAGAAGATTGATAACTGACAATTGCCTGTTCAATGCTTTTTTCATTCATTAAATCAGGATTTTTGTCTAATTCTTTTCCTGTCAGTAAAAAATAAAGATGACAATAGCGTTGAGAAATTCTTTCAGTAACCTCTGGAGTCATTTCAGGAATTTTTTGTCCTTCTTTTCCCTGAAAACCATTTTCCATGAGCCACTCTCTTACAAATTCTTTAGAAAGTTGATTCTGACGTTCTCCTTTTTCCTGTTTTTCGTGATATTCTTTTGAATAAAAATAACGGGAAGAATCAGGCGTATGAATTTCATCTATTAAAATTACTCTGTCTTCATTATTTTCAGTTTCATCAACATAGACACCAAATTCATATTTTGTATCTACCAAAATAAGACCACGTTCGGCTGCAAGTGCAGTTCCCCTTCTAAAAAGGGAATGTGTATATTCTACCATTTTCTTCCATTGTGCTTCTGTAACTAAGCCCTGTTTCAAAATTTCTGCTTCTGAAATATCTTCATCGTGCGCTCCATTTTCAGCTTTTGTAGAAGGTGTAATGATAGGAGTTGGAAATTTATCATTTTCTTTCATTCCTTCGGGTAATTCTACACCACAAAGAATTCTTTTTCCTTCTTTGTAAGTTCTCCAAGCATGTCCAGCCAAATAACCACGAATCACCATTTCGACAGGTAGTGTTTTAGCTTTTTTTCCAATACTGACTTGTGGATGTGGACTTGTTTCGAACCAGTTTGGAACAATATCTTTTGCATTTTCAAGAAAGTAGGCTGCCAGTTGATTCAAAACTTGACCTTTATAAGGAATTGGTTTTGGCAAAACTACATCAAACGCAGAAATACGATCAGAGGCAACCATTGCTACAAAATTTGGAAAAGAATATACATCTCTTACTTTTCCTTGATAAAAATCAGTTTGGTTTTTAAATTTCATTTTAGAATCTGAATCTAATGTAGAATCTTTTAAAGAAGATTTAGAAGTCATATAGGTATCTTAAAGTTTTGTTCTAACTTATCTAAATTGATAAATCAAGTTGTTTCTAAAAAGAGTGATTTTGTTTATTCAATTAAATTATTCTATTTGAATTTTAAAATCTTTGTTTTTCACAAAAATACATCAAACTTTATAAAGACTTTCAAGTTTATATAGAAGTTTCTTAGAAATATAATAAATTTTGAAAGAAAATTAGGTAGTAAAATGAAATTTACTAACAAACTCCTATTTTTGAGTTTTAAAAACTTTAGGCTTTCAAAACATTTTTTTGTAGTTTTGCACGTGATTTTTAGGCATAAATAGCCATATTTTAGATACAATAAAGATAGACAAATCGTATTTTCATAAAGATAATTTTTTATATCACTTCTACACCTCGAACTTGTGAACAAAATTCGCTTACAAATATTAGGACTTTCCTCTAGTCAATCTCAATCCGATTCTTTTGCCTTAATTTTGGAAGAAGAAGAAGGTAATCGCCGTTTACCTATTATTATAGGTAGATTTGAAGCACAGGCAATTGCCATAGAAATAGAAAAAGTTACTTCTACCCGTCCCATGACGCACGATTTATTCAAATCTTTAGCAACTCAATTTCAATTTAAACTCAATGAAATCGTAATTTCTGACCTTCGTGAAGGTATTTTTTATGCAGAAATGATTTATGTGGATGAGCGTGAAGGCAAAAAAGTAATTGTAGATGCACGCCCTTCTGATGCCATTGCAATCGGTTTGCGTTTTGATGCACCTATCTTTACAACCGATACTATTATGCGTGAAGCAGGAATCACCACTACAAATTCGGAAGAAGGAGAAGCATTAGAACAAGAAGAAAGTGCAAAAGAACCCAAGAAAAAGAAAACAAAGAAAAAAGCTGTTTCTTTAGAAGCTATGTCTGTAACAGAACTAGAAGCTGAAATGGAAAAAGCTGTGGCAGATGAAGATTATGAAAAAGCTGCCAAAATTAGAGATGAAATGAATAAGCGAAATTAATTTTTCCAAAAAGAATTTTAAAAAAGTCTATCAAATTATAATTTTTTGATAGACTTTTTTGTTGGATAAAAACTAATAAAATAACCTTTATTTTTAAATGAATTCCGAACTTAAAATAATTGTAGAGGATTTTACACACAACTCGTTCAAGCGTCGACGCTTGAACGAGTTGTGTATCAAAATTACAAATTTTTCCCTAATAATTTCTTAAAAATAATATTCTACTGGATTTGTATTCGTTTCACAAGCTATAATTTTTATATCTGAAAATTTTTCTTGAAGAAAATCAACTAATAAATCTTTCGTAAAAACTTCACTTTCATAGTGTCCAATATCACAAATTACAATTTTATCTTCTGCATCAAAAAATTCGTGGTATTTGTAATCTCCTGTAATAAAAAAATCAGCTTCTTTTTTGAGAGCTTCTTTTAAAAGAAAACTTCCTGCACCACCACAGATAGCAATTTTCTTTATTTTTCTATCCCTGAAATTCTTTAAGCTAGTATGTTTTATCAAAGGCAAATTCATTTTTGATTTGAGATTTGCTAGAAAAGCAGTGACAGAAATGGCTTCTGATAATTCCCCAATCATTCCAGAGCCTACGTTTTGAGTTTCATTATTTCCTTTATGAAAAATATTAGGTTTTGGAGATAAAATTTGTGTATTTATAAGTCCTATTTTTTCGGCTATTTTGGCGTTTACTCCATTTTGAATATTATCCAAATTGGTATGAATGGCATAAATTCCGATGCCTTCTTGAATGGCTTTTATAACCGTTCTTTCAATATAATTTTTTCCTGTAAGGCTTTTTAGACCTCTAAAAATAATAGGATGATGTGCTACAATTAGATTGAAGTTTTTTGCTTTTGCTTCTTCAATAACGGATTCTATAGTATCTAAAGACACCAAAATTCCTTTAATTTCTGTATTTGGATTTCCCACCAAAAGTCCAGAATTATCATAAGATTCTTGGAAATTGAGTGGAGCAATAGATTCTAAGTAAGATGTAATTTGAGAAAAAGTATAAGTCATTTTTTTATTTTTATATTAAAATTCAAGCGAAGACGCTTAGATTAGTCGTTTCAATTTTGCTTAAAATACAAACATAAAAAATAATTCTACCATTTTACTAAGAAAAATAGTAACTTTAAAATTCATTCTAATATTTGTATTCCTACCCAAACGTTTTTAAAAAAATATTCCTGTGATAGATAGAATTAATAAAGTAGAATCGCTCAAACAATCTCCTCTTTTTACTTCACTTCCTCAAGAAGCACTAGAAAAAATAGCTGCAAAGGCAAAAATGCGTCAGTTTTTTCCTGATGAAACGGTTGTTTGGCAAGGAAAGGCAAGTGATAGTTTGTATTTGATTATCAACGGAATTGTGGCAGTAAAGAAAATTATTGCTAGTGGAAAAGAACAGATTTTTGCTTATCTAATGGCAGGAAATACCTTTGGAGAAGTAGGAATATTAGAAAATCAACCTCGTTCAGCTACCGTTTCGGCATTGAGCGATGTTGATGTGTTGGTTATTCAGCGAGATGATTTTATACAGATGATGTACGATTATCCTCAAATCGGAATTGGTCTTTGTAAAATGTTAGGGAAATATTTGGTAGAATCAAATCGAAGACAAACAAGAGCATCAAAAAAGGCTCGTTTGATTTTGGTTTTTAGTCTTACGCCAAACGCAGGAGGAACAAATATTGGAAACTCTTTGGCTCGTATTTTACACGCACAGACCAAACAAACAACTGTTTATACAGAGTACCCAACACCTCAGAATTTGATTTCGGATTTGAATATTCGTAAAAGAGCAAAGATTTATAACCATAATGCAGGCTATGATATTTTGCTTTCTCAAGATGAAAATACCGATTTACCACTTTCTGCTCGTCTAACTTTATTTTTAGATTCGATGATGTCAGATTATGAAAACATCATCATCACACTAAAAAATCAAACGTACATTGATGAGAATTTGGCAATGCTACTGGAGTTTGTCAATCAGATTATTATTGTTTCACCACCTTTGGAGGAAGCGATGCATGTGGTTCCAAAATTACAAAAACAAATTCGTGACCATGTGCGAAGTGATGAAGCTACCATTTTTACTATTATCAATCGTTGTAGTCCAGAACACGAGAAAACAAAAATTAAAGCAGGTTCAGATTTTGATGTTCCTTATATTCCAAATTTGCCTTTACTTGTAGATTCGGAAGATGCAAACTACAAAATTCCTCGTCCAATAGAAGAAATGTTAGGTGCGATTATAGACCGTTTGGAACGAACACATCAAATTGGCGTTTTTATTCCTTCCACTATTTCAGTTGATAAACCAATTGATACAACTAAGTATGTCGAACAAACACTCAAATTTTTGGCAGAACGTTTTGGAGGAGCAACAAGCAAAGAAGCAAAAGGTGTTTGGAATAGCGAAAAAGCAGGTTTGGTAGATGAAAAAGTATATGTAGTTCATACCTACGTTACCCAAAAAGACATGAATAAATACCTTGATGAAGTAGTAGATTATATAAAAATGCTAAAAGTAGAATTACAACAAGAAGCAATGGCTTTAGAAATTGATAAGAAAATGACGATTATTTAATTGCTCAACAATTCTTATTCTTTACTTATTTCCTCCAATATTACTTCGAACAATCAATAAGAATAAAAGCACAGCTAAATAAATAGCTAATCCATATCCCAAAAGACTTAGATAAGGAATTCCTCCATCTGTTTTGAGGTAATCTGGAAAGTTTGCATTTAGAGCAATTGTAGCCGAAAGAACTAAAGCACAAATGAGCATGGTAAAGGTAAAACGATTAGAAATTGATTCAGCTTTTCTAAGAATAGGCTCGTCAGCTTGGATTTTTATATCAAAATTAAATTCTCCTTTTCGTAGTTTTTTGAGAATATAGCGAAGCTCAGAAGGAAAATTGTATAAAAGTCCTCCAAATTCGGTTAGTGTATAAGAAAGCTCTGAATTTACATTAGAAACTGAATATTCTTCTGCCAAAATCTTTACGCCATAAGGACGAATATATTCCAAACTCTGAAAATCTGGATGTAGCGTATTTCCAATTCCTTCTAAAATAACCAAAGCACGTAAAATTAAAAATACCACTCCTGGCATTTCTAATTTATAATTATAAATGATTTTTTGTAATCTTTCTGTCAAATCTGCCATTCCCATATCGCCAGCAGCATCTAAGACGACAAACTCTTCTATCAATTCGTGTAAATCATATTCAAAACTTCGCATGTCTTCTATCTCACTATCAATGGCAAGTTTTCGAAGGTTGGAAGCCATTCCCCGAGCATCTTGTTTGGCTAGATTAATAAATACACCTGCAAAAGCAAATTTTTGATGTGTCATGAGTTTTCCTACCATCCCAAAATCTAATAAAACTATCTGACCATTGGGTTTTATCAATATATTACCAGGGTGTGGATCTGCATGAAAAAGTCCGTATTCAAAGATTTGTGTTAGATAAATATCCATTCCTCTCTCAGCAATACGTCTTGGGTCAAGTCCCCACGCTTCAAGTTGTGCTACATCTGTAATTTTGCAACCACTTACATATTCAATTACTAATACTTTTGAGGTAGAAATATCTAAATAAGGCTTTGGAATATGAAACTCGTCTCTTTTTTCTTTATACATTTTTCTGAACTGTTCCATGTGCCTTGCTTCGGTCATGTAATCTAGTTCTTTTTGCATGGTTTTCTCAAAAGCAGTTACTATTTCTAATGGATTTAGGATACCTGCCGAAACAAAAAAACTTTCTGTAAGTCGTACAAACTCTAACAAAAGAGCAAGGTCAGTTTTTACTTTTGCACGAACATTGGGACGCTGAACTTTTATTACAACATCTTCTCCTGTATGTAATCTAGCACGATGAACCTGTCCGATGGAAGCTGCACCAATAGGCACTTCATCAAAAAATTGGAACAGTTCGTCAGTCGTTTGTCCTGTTTCTATGAAAATAATTTCTTTAGCAATTGTAGTGTCAAAAGATTGAACACTATTTTGTAATTTCTTAAACTCAACAATTAAATCTTCAGGAATAAAATCTGGACGGTTACTCAATACTTGTGCTAATTTTACAAAAGTAGGACCTAGTTCTTCAATAACCATTCGAAGGCGTTCCGAACGAGTAGAGAAAACCATCAAGGCTTCACTTTCACCGTCCTCATTGTTTGTCCAAGTAAGTGTAGTTTTTGGTGGAATAAGTTTTTGAAGAGGTGTATTCATTACAATATCTTCAAAACCGTACTTCAATAAAACTTGAATTAATTGTCTAAGGCGATTTATATTTTTGACGGTATTCTGAAAAAACATATAGTTTATACATTTTTTGCACCTATAAATACTGTGTAGTATAAATTGGTTTGTATGTAAAACAGGGTTAAAACCCTGTTCAATTTATAATTCTGCCATTGTCGGAGTCTCCACTGACAATAGTAAAATACAAACAAAATTATGTTACGCTGTAATAAAAGGTACAGTACATTTTGGTATCCTAAAGGATACGTTACATAAAATTACACATTCTGAATCAAAAAAGCCAAATTCTTATTTCTTTGACTTTCTGTATAAATGAATATAAGAAAAAAGAATAAAAATTTGGCTTTATATATTTTAGCTACTTGCTAAATTGTAAAAAAGTAATGCGTTTGTAAATTACTTTGCAGATACAACTTTAGCAGCAGATTTTGCAGGGGCTTTCTTAACTGTTTTTTTCTCGCTTTGTTCTACTTCACCAACAATACCAGCATGAGCTTCTAATGTTTTGATACGATCAGTAAGTTCAGATACTTCTTTGTTTGAAGCAAATTTGAAAGAACGAACAATTTTCTCTACGATAGAAGAAAGTTGAGTTTCGAATTCTTTTTTCTTTTCTTCAGTAGTGTCAAAAAATTCATCTACTAATTTTTTGCCTTCGTCTGCAGACATTTTACGCTCGTCAACTAATTTGTCAACAGCTTCTTGTAATTTCTCAGCAGTCATTGATACTACACCAACACCAGTGTAAACGAGTTTTTTTAATAAATCTTCCATAAGATTGAAATAAAAGGTTTTTGTTTGGAATAAAAAATTGTACTGCAAGTCAGTAATTTGTATTTTTTAAGGATAACTAAGTTACTGAAACAATCAAACTTTCTACACACACTAAGAAGAGTTTATTTGTTATGCTTGCATACTAATAACGACACAAAGTAACGATATGTTACAGAGAAATACAACTTTTTTGTATAGATACTTAAAAGTTTCGCTTATTTTTATCGAAAACATAATTTTGTTCCAATTTTTTTAATAAAAGAAGTCTTTTTTGGGAAAATTTTAAATGATTGGAAATAAAATGACTGTTGGTCATTTATGTGTTCTTATTTTCTTTTTTTATCTTTTGTTTTTGGGTATAAAAAGTAACTATATTCTGTCCAGCTTTCTAGCTTTGGTTCTGATTTTTCTTCTTCTGATATATGATATTCTTCAAGTGCAATTAAACGATTATAACGATAAAAATATTTATTGATTCTTGTTAGTTTTCCATTTCTAAAATACTTTCTCTCTGTTACGGTATTTTGTAAATATTCTTTATCATCAGAATAGCCAGTAAAATATTTTTGTTCTTGGATATTGCTTAGTGAATCTATCTTTTTATATGCGAATTGTATTTCATTTTTTGTAGTATCAGTATCATAAATATATTTTACTGTTTTTTTTGCCACTTTACCTTTAAACTCTCCCTCCAAAATATAATCATAACTCTCTAAGTTTGCTTGATAAGTTTGTTTAATAGATGAATTATCAAATTTGAATATTTCGTCAGTTATTAATTGCCGTTGCTGATAATTTGTTTCTACTTTCTCAATAAGAATATGTTCATCTCCTAAAAGAACCAAATGACCTATTTTATTTTCATCATTATCATAATAGTATTTAGTTTGGGTTGTTTTTATAGCATTACTAGAGTCTATAAGATTAAAAGTAGAATCATAGGTAATTTCTACATGTATTAAATCTTCATTCTCATAAAATTCAAAATCTGATTTAATATATTTATAATAACCCATTTTATCATGAATTTCTATTTTTTGATTTTTAGAAGGGTAGTAATACTTGATTATTCCATTGCCAAAACTTTCTCCATAAAGTCCATCAATTTCTATTACCCTATCTAAAGAATCATATTTTAATTCTTCTCGCACATGATAAGGAAAATATTCCCAACGTGTTAGATTTTTTCTTCTATCAAAATTATATTCAAGGAAGTTTACAGATGTTGTATCTCCTTCATAAATGTAATATTGAACTGCTGTTATCTTTTGAAGACTGGTAGGTAAAGGCTGGAATAGCTCCAAATCTTCTTGAGCAAAGGCAGAAAAAGATAAGAAGACTAAAAATAGAAAGATAAAATGTAGTTTTTTCATAAGTAGATTTAATAAAGGTTATCACGGTTATTTTTGTATAACAGTCTTTCAGACTGCTAAAGTAGGATAAAATGCTGCTTTTTGTGTTCAGACAAGATGTTTGAACTACCATAAATATAAACCGTGACAAGGTCTAATTTTATTTTAGATAGATATGTTGTAATTGAGTATAAAAATCTTACCTATTTGAATCAAATAAGTTAAATAGGTGAAAGAATACAGAAATATTTTTGAAACAAATTTGATTAACCTATTCTAAATTCAATCATTGCTTGCTGTTTTTGGTGTCTCACCGATGACACAGACATAAAAAACTATTTCTAATCCCAAGTTCACATTAAAATTAATTTCTATTTTTTACAAAAAAATGTTACTTTCTTTGAAAAAACGGATTATACAAAAGAAAAACTCTCATAAAATTTATTGAAGATTTTATCAATAGAATAAAAAAGATTTTGAGAAAGACACAAATTTTATTTTCTTATTTGGCTATATTCTGTAAATTTACCATTACAAACGAAATTTAAAACAAAACAGACCTATACACACTAGCTATATTTTCAAAAGATATTAGCTCATACTATAAAAATTTATGCGAGTAATTCAATTTAGAGAAGCCTTACGTGAAGCCATGAACGAAGAAATGCGTCGTGATAAAAGCGTTTTTTTGATGGGAGAAGAAGTAGCAGAATATAATGGAGCTTATAAAGTCAGTCAAGGAATGTTAGAAGAGTTTGGCGAAAAGCGTATCATTGATACACCAATTGCCGAACTTGGTTTTGCAGGAATTGGCGTTGGAGCAGCGATGAACGGCTTACGTCCGATTATCGAATTTATGACTTTTAATTTTTCATTAGTTGCTATTGACCAAGTTATCAACTCGGCAGCCAAAACACTAGCTATGTCAGCAGGACAGTATGGCGCACCGATTGTTTTTCGTGGACCAACAGGAAATGCAGGACAGTTAGGGGCACAGCACTCTCAAAATTTCGAAAATTGGTATGCCAATACACCTGGTTTGAAAGTAGTTGTTCCAGCTAATCCGTATGATGCAAAAGGCTTGCTCAAATCATCTATTCGTGATAATGACCCTGTCATTTTTATGGAATCTGAGATGATGTATGGCGACAAAGGCGAAGTTCCAGAAGAAGAATATTTGATTCCTTTGGGCGTAGCTGATGTAAAACGTGAAGGAACAGATGTAACTGTTGTTTCTTTTGGCAAAATTTTGAAAGTAGCTCAACAAGCTGCCGAAGAATTGGAAAAAGAAGGGATTTCAGTTGAGATAATAGATTTAAGAACGGTTCGTCCGATTGATTATGCTGCTATTATTAAGTCTGTAAAAAAGACAAATCGTTTGGTAATTGTGGAAGAGGCTTGGCCATTAGCTTCTATTGCAACTGATATTACTTATAATGTTCAACGCCACGCTTTTGATTATTTAGATGCTCCTATTCGTAGAGTAAATTCTATGGACGTTCCTTTGAGTTATGCACCTACACTTATTGAAGCTGTTTTGCCAAATGTGAAACGTACTATTGAAGCTATCAAAGATGTAACTTATGTTAGTTAATTATTCTAAACCTATAAGGTTTGTCAAACCTTATAGGTTTAAACACTAAAATTATTTTGATTTATCAATAAAATAACGAAATTTACAGTCATATACTGAATTTCAAAATTTACTTTTCTTTTAAAACATGAAAAAACGAACCATTTTTACTGTTGTCTTTTGGCTTTGTGCTGCTGTACTTGCATATGCTCTTGTAGACACTATCAAAACAAGTATAGAACAAGAAGCTCTTATTATAGAATCTGAAGCTCGTGTCATCGAACGTCTCAAAATCATTCGTGAAGCTCAAAAAACATATCAATTACGTTATGGAAGATACGCTGCTAGTTGGGACGACTTAGAAAAATTTATGAAAGAAGGTGTCATTTACAACGTCAGTAAAAAAGAAATTGTAATTCCGAAAGACAAAATTCGTACTCTTGAAACGTATTACTTAGGTGATAGTGTTCGTACTATTTATGATACACTTGGTACAGTACCTGCAATTAATAGTGTTTTTGAAGATGGAAGACCTACTTTTAGCTTAGATAGTATGGAATATATTCCAGGAAAAGGTGACAAGCAATTCAAGATGTTTGTAGAGAAAAAACCTACTGGAAAAACAGATATTATGGCTGATTATATCGAAGTAATTGATCCTTTTCCAGTTAATCCAGAGCGTTCTGACGAAAGCCTAAACCGTCGTACAAAATTCTTACGTTTTGGCTCTCTAAATGAGGTTTCTACAGTAGGTAACTGGGAAGATAAGTAAACAAAATAAATCTTTCTTGTATAGATTTTTTATAAAAACGATTATCAATTTTTAAATTGGTAGTCGTTTTTTTATGAAAAAATTAAAAATAACCTAATCTTTAAATGGATTTTTTACGTTCAAACTATAAGGGTTTTCTTGACAAACAAATTTAAAATAACAAAATTATGACTGCTACAATTCTTCAAAATTGGAAAAATAATAAGCAATTTCTATTACTTTTTATTCCTGTACTTCTTTTAGTAAGTCTTATTTTTTTTATTCAATCTCCTTATTTTCTCCCTCAATCAGATAATTTAACTTTAGCTATCAGTATTGATTTTGTTTTGACAATTCCGATTATTTACTTTTTGGCAATTCGAAAAACTAAAATTTCTAATCTGACAGCTATTACTTTGATGATTGCAGGTCTTTTTTTAGGATTATATTTCCTGCCGAAAGAAAACCAAGTTTATCTACAACTTTTCAAAACCTACTTTTTTCCTGTAATTGAACTAAGTGTTTTGAGTGTAGTAATTTGGAAAGTTAGCAGAGCCATTAAGAAATATAGAGCTTTGAAGGCAAATTATGAGGTAGACTTAGATAAAAATACCACTGACATTTCTTTTGACTTTTTTACAGTTTTGAGAAACAGTTGTGAGGAAATTTTACCAAAACTACCTGCTTCTTTATTAGCTACAGAAATAGCAGTTGTTTATTATTCAGTTATTAACTGGAGAAAAATCAAAATAAATTCTCTAAAAGAATTTACCTATCACAAAAACAATGGGACAGTTGGGCTTTTGGGAGCTTTAGTTTTTATTATTGCTATTGAAACGATTGCTATTCATTTATTGCTGACTCAATGGAGTGTTGTAGTAGCTTGGATTCTGACTATTTTAAGTATTTATACAGGCTTTCAACTTCTTGCTTTTGCAAAATCATTTTCAAAAAGACCAATTTTGATAGAAAATGACACACTTTACTTGCGTTATGGCATAATGAGTGAAACCGAAATTGAAATAAAAAATATTAAATCAATAGAAGTTTCTGAAAAATCACTGGAAGAATTATTAGAAATAGAGGGAATAGAAAGTAAGGATCAAATCAAATTATATCAAAAACTTTCTCCTTTAGGAAATCTTGAACAGCACAATATTATAATTAGTCTTCATGAAAAAGCAAAACTAAATGGTATCTATGGAATAAATAAAGAATTTGAAGTTTTGGCTTTTCATGTCGATGAAAAAGTAGAATTTATGAATCAGATTGAAGAAAAAATGGAATTTTAAAACTAAAAATGCAATGAAACACGGATTTCATAGATTAAACTGATAAGTAGTTGCTTATCACAATTAGATAAATAGCGACGAAGTTCCTGTTCTTGAAAAATACTTAGGGGAACTATAAAACGCATCAGAAATATAAAATCATACTTATATTAACAAAATTGTAGCCTATAATTACTTAAATAAACCCTAGATTCTCTAAAAATAGAAAAACTAGGGTTTAAATTGTAAAATAATCTTGCCGTTTTTGGCGTCTTACCAATTACATTACAAACTTTACTCCACCACAATAACCAAATCCTCTTGTTCGACCATCGAACCACCAGCTAAAACAATCTTTTTAACTTTTCCTGCTTTTGGCGTACTGACAGTAGTTTCCATTTTCATGGCTTCAATCACAAAAAGAGAATCTCCAGCTTTTACAGTGTCACCTTCTTTTACCAAAACTTCAGCTATTTTTCCTTGCAATGGCGAACCCACTTCTCCATCTTCGGTTGCACTTGCTTTTTGATTAGAGATTTTTGTTATTTTCAAACTCTTATCCAAAACTCTGACACGACGAATTTGTCCATTCATATCAAAAGTAACTGTTTTCATTCCATCTTCGTCAGGCTGACTGATAGAACGCAGTTTGATAATTAGTGTTTTTCCTTCAGCAATATCTACCATAATTTCTTCGTTAGGCTGAATGCCATAAAAGAAAATTTTGGTAGGCAGAATTGAAACATCGCCAAATTCTTGAGTTGTGTTATAAAAATCTGTAAATACTTTTGGATATAATAAATAAGAAAGCAAATCTAACTCATTTGCATTTTTGAATTCTTTCTTAAATGATTTCCATTCTTTTTCCCAATCAATAGGCTCTAAATGTGCATTCGGACGTTCTGTAAAAGGTTTTTCTTTTCTGAGAATAATCTTCTGAACTTTCTTTGGAAAACCTCCTTGTGGCTGCCCCAAATCTCCACGCATCATTTCTTTTATCGATTCTGGAAAAGACATTGTTTCGCCTTTTTCCAAAATATCAGCTTTTGTATAGCCATTTGCTGTCATAAACAAAGCAAAATCACCAACCACTTTCGAACTAGGAGTTACTTTAATTAAATCTCCAAAAAGCTCATTTGCAACAGCATAATTTTTCTTTATTTCTTGGAATTTATCTCCCAAACCTAACGATTCGGCTTGTGGACGTAGATTTGAATATTGTCCTCCTGGTATTTCGTGTTCATAAACCTCTGCTGTTCCTGCCTTCAAATCAGACTCAAAAGGATAGTAATATTCTCTTACATCTTCCCAATAGTTTGAAAAAGAATTGAGTTTTGGTAAATATATTTTTTGCTCACGCTCGTGTCCTTCCATCGCTGCCACAACAGAGTTGAAAGAAGGCTGAGAAGTCAAACCAGACATAGAAGCCAAGGCAACATCTACAACATCAACTCCTGCTTCAATCGCCTTCAAATAAGTTGCAGACTGAATAGAAGAAGTATCATGTGTATGCAAATGGATAGGCAAATGAACTGTTTCTTTGAGTTTGGAAATCAGTAATTCGGCGGCATACGGACGTAGAAGTCCTGCCATATCTTTAATTGCCAAAATATGCGCTCCTTCGTCTTCTAATTTTTTAGCCAAATCTAAATAATACTGCAAATTATACTTTCCTTGTGGATTAGTAATAATATCACCAGTATAACAAATACAAGCCTCTGCTAGTGAATTGGTGTGCTTTCGAATAGTTTTGATACTTACTTTCATAGCTTCAACCCAGTTTAAGGAATCAAAAACTCTAAAAATATCAATACCATTTTCAGATGCTTCTTCAATAAACTTTATAACCAAATTATCAGGATAGGCTTTGTAACCTACTGCATTCGAACCACGAAGTAACATCTGTAAAAGAATATTTGGTGCAGCTTTACGGATATTTTTTAAACGTTCCCAAGGGTCTTCGTGCAAGAAACGCATCGAAACATCAAAAGTAGCTCCTCCCCACATTTCCAACGAAAATACTTCTGGATGGTTTTTGGCAAAACTTTCTGTAACAGCAAGCATGTCATACGGACGAACACGAGTAGCCAAAAGAGATTGATGAGCATCTCTCAAAGTTGTATCTGTATAATGAATGGCTTTGTCTTTTTTGAGCCATTTGCAAAACTCTTCTCTTCCTAATTTATTTAATTTATCTTTTGTTCCTTTAGGAAATTTATTTTGATATTTTTTATCAAAATCTGGAATTTTTGGTGTTCTGAATGTTTTTGTTGGGTCTAATTTCTTTACACTCTCATTTCCATTTACAGTAGTTTCGGCAATGTAACGGAGCATTTTTGTTCCTCTATCAAAACGACGAGGCATTTCGAAAAGCTCTGGATAATTATCAATAAATTTCACTGTAGCTTCTCCTTTTTGGAATTCTGGATGAGAAATTACATTTAAAAGAAAATCAATATTTGTCTTTACACCTCTAATTCTGAATTCTCTTAAAGCACGATGTAAACGAACAGCAGCCCCCCAAAGAGTGCGCCCTTTTGCTGAAACTTTGATAAGCATTGGATCAAAAAATGGAGAAATTCGTGCGCCTGTATAACAGTTTCCTGCATCAAGACGAATTCCATAACCGTCAGCAGAACGGTAAGCTACGATTAAACCAAAATCAGGCTTGAAATTATTAGCTGGGTCTTCGGTTGTGATACGACATTGAATAGCAAAACCATTACAAGGCACATCGGCTTGACTATGAATATAAATTCGCTTATCTGTCAGTGGATAACCTTGAGCAATCAGAATTTGAGTGCGAACAATATCAATTCCTGTAACTTCTTCAGTAATAGTATGCTCTACCTGAACTCTTGGATTTACCTCAATAAAATAGATATTTTCGTCAGCATCTACTAAAAACTCAACCGTTCCAACATTATTATACTTTACTTCTTTTGCAATCGATAAAGCATAATCATAAAGCGCATATTTTGTAGGTTGAGAAAGTGTTAGACTTGGCGCAACTTCTACCACTTTTTGGAAACGACGTTGTACAGAACAATCACGCTCAAACAAATGAACGGTTCTTCCATAATTATCAGCCATTATCTGTACTTCGATGTGCTTTGGGTTATCGATATATTTTTCTAAGAAAATTCTATCATCATTAAAGGCTTTTTTTGCTTCACTTTTTGCTTCTTTGAACGATTTTACTAAAGTAGGTTCATCATGACAAACACGCATTCCACGTCCACCACCACCACCAGCAGCTTTTATAATGACAGGATAACCAATTCTAGTGGCTTCTTTAACGGCTACTTCGGCAGAACTCAAAGGGTCTTTGCTATCTTCAATTACAGGAACTAGCGCACGACGAGCAATTACTTTTGCAGCTACTTTATCGCCTAATTGATTCATAACTTCTGGCAAAGGACCTACAAAAATAATCCCTTCTTCACGACAACGCTGTGCAAAATTTACATTTTCAGATAAAAAGCCATATCCAGGATGAATGGCATCAATTTTTTTTGCTTTTGCAAGTGCAATAATTTCTTCAATGTCCAAATAGGGTTTCAAAGGATCATCTTCTGCTCCAATTTGGTAAGCTTCGTCAGCTTTATAACGATGTAAAGAATATCTATCTTCATAAGTATAAATTGCTACTGTTCGGATATTTAGTTCAGAAGCTGCACGAAGAATACGAATCGCAATTTCTCCACGATTAGCCACTAGAATACGGTCTAGTTTTTTTATGTTTTCGTTTTGCATATATCAGTTATCAGTAAACAGTTATCAGCTACTAGTAAGAATACAGTAAAATAATAAATGCTAATTGTGTAATAGGAAAGGTAAAGAATGCTTTAGTGTATTGTGTTTGGTGTTAATTTTTTAAAATTAGATAAAAAAAGAGTTTTATCAAATCAAAATCTAAAACTACACAACTATTATTACAGAATTTTCTTTGATAAAAGAATTTGAGAAATAGTTTTAGGTCGTTAGTGAGATATTTACAAAGGCAAAAAATACTTTTTTTTACAAAGTGTAATTTATAATCTCTATACTATAAAAAAGTAAAAGTTATTTTTTTAAGTAATTGGGCAGAATTACATATAACAAAACCCACGATTTTAATCGTGGGAAGAGAGGAGTAGAAAGGTGGAAAATACTCTCCAACTATTTAGCTCAATTACTTATTCTTAAATACACTGTTTAATAAGTTTTATTGGTTTTTCTGTTCCTATCAGATAACTTTAATTATTTTGTTTTGCAAAATCCTGAATTCTAAATCATCTTCAAAAAGTCATCTTCACTAATTACAGCTACACCTGCTTTTTCGGCTTTTTCAATTTTAGAACTTCCTGCTTTGTCACCAGCCAATAAATAATCTAATTTTTTA
Source organism: Bernardetia sp. (assembly GCA_020630575.1). Classification (GTDB taxonomy): domain Bacteria; phylum Bacteroidota; class Bacteroidia; order Cytophagales; family Bernardetiaceae; genus Bernardetia. The sequence goes on along the minus strand of JAHDBD010000020.1, from coordinate 26,680 downwards.
GAAACCGAACTTGATATTTTTCCTCCTAAACCTTTGATTTTTTCTTTTAGTTCTTCTCGCTCAAAATTTTGAAAAGTACCAGAAACTACAAATGTTTTTCCACTCAAAATTCCGTCTGTAATGACTGCTTTTTTCTCTGCTTGCTCAAACTGCAAACCTGCTTTTCTGAGCCTTTCTATAGTTTCTATATTTTTTGGTTCATCAAAATAGGCTTTTACAGCTTCGGCTATTCGTTCTCCAATTCCAAATACAGCAGATATTTCTTCTTTACTTGCTTTGATGATATTATCAATAGTTGAAAACTCATCAGTTAATATTTCCGAAACTCCTCTTCCAACATATTTAATTCCTAAAGAATACAATACATTTTTAAAAGGTCTTTTTTTAGAATTTTCTATTCCAATAAATATATTATTTACTGATTTTTCTTTAAAATTAGGCAAAGCCAATAGCTTTTCTTTGTCCAACTCATACAAATCAGCAAATCCCTTAATTATATCAGCATTCAAAAATGTTTGAGCTGTTTTGCTTCCAATGCTGTCTATATCCATTCCATTCTTTCCAACAAAATGTTCTATTTTTCCTAAAATCTGTGGAGGGCAGCCATCTTCATTTGGACAATAATAAGCCGCTTCGCCTTCTTCTCTCACTAATTTAGTTGCACATTCTGGACAGTTTTCTATAAAAATAATTGGTTTTGCATTTTTTTCTCTAAGCTCCAAAACTACTCTAGTTACTTTTGGAATAATCTCACCACTTTTTTCTACAAAAACGGTATCGCCTTCGTGTAAATCTAAACGTTTTATTTCTCCTTCGTTATGCAAAGTAGCACGTTTTACAGTTGTTCCAGAAAGCTGAACAGGTGTAAGATTGGCAACAGGTGTAATTGCTCCAGTTCTTCCCACTTGAAAAACTACACTTTTGAGTTTTGATTGTGCTTCTTCTGCTTTGTACTTATAGGCGATTGCCCAGCGTGGACTTTTTGAGGTAAAACCAAGTTCTTCTCTTTGGTCTAAATCATTGATTTTGATAACTACTCCGTCAGTTTCATATGGCAAAGTAAAGCGTTTTTCTTCCCATTCTTTTATAAATTCTAAAACTTCTTGAATTCCATTAGCTTTTTTATGAAAAGGAGAAACGGCAAAATTCCATTTTTCTAAATTTTCTAAAATACTGGTATGTGAAGTAAAAGATGTTCCGTAGGCATCATAAACAAAACAAGACAGTTTGCGTTTTGCCATTTCCTTCGAATCCTTCATTTTGATTGCGCCAGAAGCTGCATTTCTTGGATTCTTCAATAGTAAATCAGGAATTTTTTCTTCCTCTACTTCTTTTTCTTTTGCTCTTTCTACGATTTCTTGATTTAAAATTTCAAATTGAGTTTTGCTCAAATAAACTTCTCCACGTAATTCAAAATCGGCTGGTAAATCATTTTCATTTTTAATTGCCAAAGGAATATCACGAATCGTTCTGACATTTGAAGTTACATCATCGCCTTGTGTTCCGTCTCCACGAGTAACACCCTGTGTAAAAATTCCATTTTCATAACGCAGCGAAATAGCCACACCATCAAATTTGAGTTCGCAAACATAAACAGGATTATCAACCGTTTTTCGGATTCGCTCATCAAATTCTAACAGTTCTTCTTCACTATAGGTGTTTGAAAGTGAAAGCATTGGATAGCGATGAACAACCGTTTCAAAATTGCTTGTAATATCTCCACCAACACGCAAAGTAGGCGAATCTTGACGCTTAAATTGTGGATTTTCTTCTTCTAATTTTTTTAATTCTTCTAATAATTTATCAAATTCAAAATCAGAAATTTCTGAAATATCATTTTGATAATATTGAGTATTGTAATGATTGAGCTTTTCGACAAGAAAATTTATTTTTTCTTCTATAAGTAACAAATCCATATATTCTAATGTAGGTATTTTTAGGAAATTTGGCAATAAATAAACAACGTAGGCTAAAGCATACATTATCGTTGCTCACTCTAGAGAGTAAGACATTTTTTTCCAAATTTACGATTTTTTTATTGCTTTTTTACTGACTTAGAAGCCATTTTTCGCCTTCTTCTAAATTTTTAAAAAAAGATATATGAATTGTTTTATAAACTTTTTGAACTGAAGAGGTGATGAGAGAAGTTGTCATTTTTTGAAATAAATTTTGAGATTCTAATAATGCCAAATAACATTCTCTTTCTTTGAGTTCTTTTCCATAACGAGGAACATAACTGGTTACAAACCAAGCTCTTGATTGAGGTGGGTCATATTCCAATTTTAAATAGTCAAAAATAGCATAGTTATAATTTCCTTCTTTGAACAATTCTAAATAAGTTTCGAAACCTTCTCTGTGTTCTTCAACAGTCAGTCGTCCGATTAGATAGAGTTTCAAAACTTTCTTTTGTTTTGCTTCTTGATTTTCTGATGTATTCTTGTCTGTTAGTATAACTTCTTCAATTAAAAATGTTTTGCGTGTATTTTGGTAGAGCATAAATTTTGATTTAGAAAGGGAAAAAAGGGTATTAATTAAAAACTTCTTTTTTTTATAAAAGGTTTTATCACTCAATTATACTCTTTCAAAAACCAGTCTATTTCATTGATGTTTTAACTTGTTGTTTAAAAATATTTTCTAGTGGCGTTGTTTAGGCAAACTATTTGCTTTTTTGCTAAAAAATATCTACAATTCAAACTATATTCTATTATGAATTATCAAAATTTTAAGTTTTATTCTCTTTTTGTTTTTCTCTTATTTGGTGCTTTCGGCTGTCAAAATCAAGAGGAGGAAATAGCACCAAATCAAGATAATTTTAATGTAGATGCCCAAGAGTTAGTAAAATTAGTAAATGAATACAGAACACAGGGCTGTACGTGTGGAAATGAACAAATGCCAGCAGTAGGAACAATTACTTGGAATGAAACCCTTGCCAAAACGGCTTATCTTCATAGCAAAGATATGAATGATAAAAACTATTTTTCACACACAGGAAAAGATGGTTCAAGTGCAGGAGAAAGACTAGAAAGACAAGGCTATGATTGGAGAACTTACGGAGAAAATATTGCAGAAGGTTATACCACCGAAAAATCAGTTATTGAAGGCTGGATAGATAGTGAAGGACATTGTAGAAATATCATGAATCCAAATTTTCAAGAAATGGGTTTGGGTAGAGAAAGTAATTACTGGACACAAGTTTTTGGAGCAAAGTAAGGAATTAGGCAATGGGGTTTAGAAAATGGAGATGATAAATTAGAAACAAATAGAAGTTGAATTTCTGTATTTCCCAATTCCCATGTCCTGTTTTATAAGTCCTAATTTTCCATCATTTCAGCTATTTCTTCTCCAATTTTGCTTCCCAAAGCAACTCCCATTCCACCTAAACGAACTCCTAAAACAACATTTTTAGAGTAATTTTGAAGGAGTGGGATTTTTGTTTTTGAACTTTCTGTAAAAGCCATAATTCCTGCCCAAGTGGTTTCAATTTCAAATTTGTGTTTTGGAATAATAATCTCACTTAGTTTTGATTTTAAATCTTCAAGAATTAGTTCTGTAGTTTCTAATTTTGTGGTTGTTTCGCCTTCAAAATCCATATTTCTTCCTCCTCCTAAAATAATTCTTCTACCAAAATTTCGGAAATAATAAAAACCTTCATCTAAGTGAAAAGTGCCTTTAAAACGTAAATATTTTAAGGGTTTTGTTACCAAAACTTGTCCTCGTCCTGCTTGCAAATCCAAATCTGGAATGAGTTTTTTAGAAAAAGCATTTGTGCAAATGGCTAATTTTGAGGCAGTAAGTTCGATGTCTGGAAAATTTGCATCTTCATTTTGTAAAGGATTTTTGATTTTTACAGATACATTGTTTTTTCCTGCTTTTCCTTCTATTTGTACATCTTCAAAATCTGTTACTTCACAGCCTGTAAAAACAGTAACGCCTCTCTTTTGGACATAATTTAAAAGCGACTTCATCATTTTTCCTGTATGAATTTGTGCCTCAAAGCGATTATAGACAATCCTTCTGACGTGGCGAGCATTAAAGCCAAAGCCTTCTATTAAGCCGTCTTTGGTTTTGAATACATTTTGTCCGTTAAAAATGGGCTGTAAAAGCTGATTTACTTTATCTAACTCATTGATATAAGGAATTTGTTTATCCAAAACAAGTTCATATCCTCCATAATTTTTATAGCCTATTTTTTTATCTCCTAAGCGATTACGCAATTTTTCAAGTCCTTGTAAACGATTTGTTACAAGGTCTGTAAGCTCAGTTTCGCTCATGGTTTCTAGGTCGGAAGCAATTTCTGAAAGACTTCCAAAACAGGCAAAACCTGCATTTTTAGTGCTTGCTCCAGTAGGCAAAAAACCTCTTTCTAAAACAGCAATTTTAGCCTTTGGATTTTTTTCGATGAGACTAGCAGCCGTCGAAAGTCCTGTAATGCCAGCACCGACAATAATATAGTCGTATTTTTTAAATGATTTATTTTCCCAAAAACTCCACATGTCAGTTATCAGTTATCAGTAAACAGTTACCAGTAAAATACTAATTTACTGTAACTGTATTTTTATTTTTTAGAAAATTAGCTTTGCTGCTTTTTTAGGTCGTAATTTTTAATTCGTAATTGATTTTTGACGAACTACCTCGTATAAAGCTACACCTGTCGCAACAGAAACATTGAGCGAACCTACTTTTCCTACCATAGGAAGACTAGCTCTTTCATCTACTACTTCTAGCACTTCTTCCGAAATTCCTACTTCTTCTGAACCCATCACAATTGCTAAAGGCATATCTAATTCCAAATCATAAATCTGTGTGTCTGTTTTTTCAGTACAGGCAACTACTTTCAAACCTGATTCTTTCAAAAAATTAACTGCGCCTACCAAACTTCTATATCTACAAATCGGCATGTGCATAAGTGCGCCTGCTGAAGTTTTGACAGCATCTGCGCCCATTTGAGCCGTTAAGCGTGTCGGAACTACAATTCCATCTACACCTGTACATTCTGCCGAACGAACAATTGCACCAAAGTTTCTAACATCTGTTATTCTATCCAAAATCAAAATCAATGGATTTTTGCCAGCTTCAAAAGCTCCTGCAACGATATTTTCTAAGGGAACAAAATCAATTTCAGACACAAAAGCAACTACGCCTTGATGCGCTTTTCGTGTAACTCTATTCAACTTTTCAACAGGAACTCGCTGAACATAAATGCTTTGCTTTCTTACAAGCTGCATCAGTTCTGTCATTTCTTCACTTTTAAAATCTTTTTCTACTAAAATTTTATCGATAGTTTTGTCGCTTCGAAGTGCCTCCAAAACAGGATGCCAACCAAAAATAAAATTAGAAGTAGTTTGTCTTTGATTTCTATTCTGTCTTGAATGAGTATAGTCTTTTTTTTCTTTAAAATTACTTTTCGAATCTTTATAATCGTCGTTTCTGTTTTTATCGTCGTTTGGAGTTTGCATAGTTTTACTTTTTGGGAATTGCTTTTGGTCTAAATGGAATGCAAAAAAACGAATAAAAGCAAAGATTACCTAATTTGAGGATTATATTCTAATTTATTCTAGCAAAGACTTACAAAATTAACGTATTTTCAAAATCAACCATTCCAAAAAAATACCTATTTTTGTGTTTATATATAGACATTTGATTTTAACACAATAAACATATAATTAAAATGGCTCAAGATTCTTCTATTTCAACAGATTTAAAACGTGTTGCTTTGCACGATGTGCATACAGCTTTAGGTGCAAAACTGATTCCTTTTGCTGGTTATGAAATGCCTGTTTGGTATGCTTCTCAAACTACTGAACACCATGCTGTTCGTGAAAAAGTAGGTATGTTTGATGTTTCACATATGGGCGAGTTTTCTGTAAAAGGTGAAGAAGCTGAGGCTTTTTTACAATATGTAACTTCAAATGATGTGGCTACACTTTATGATGGAAGAGTTCAGTATTCTTGTTTTCCAAATGATAAAGGTGGAATTGTAGATGATTTGTTAGTTTATAAAATGGCAGAAAATGATTATTTTTTGGTTGTCAATGCGTCTAATATCGAAAAAGATTGGAACTGGCTTATGAAATATAAGCCTGAAAGTGTAGAAATGACAAATATTTCAGATAACATTAGTCTTTTTGCTGTTCAGGGTGCAGTGGCTATTGATGCGCTTCAACCTCTTACAAAAGCCAACTTAAAAGAAATTCCATATTATCATTTTGTGAAAGATACTTTTGCAGGTGTGCCAAATGTAATTATTTCAAATACAGGTTATACAGGTGCAGGAGGTTTCGAAATTTATGTAAGCAATGAAAATGCTGTTGCTGTTTGGAATGCTATTTTGGAAAGTGGAGCAGCACACGGAATTATTCCTGTTGGATTGGCAGCAAGAGATACACTCCGTTTGGAAATGGGTTTTTGTTTGTATGGAAATGACATAAACGACACTACTTCACCTTTAGAAGCTGGACTTGGCTGGATAACCAAATTCAATAAAAAGTTTATCAACAGTGAAGCCTTAGAGCTTCAAAAGAAAGAAGGAGTTACTAAAAAACTGGTAGGTTTTGAAGTTTTGGATAAAGGAATTGCAAGACAACATCATAAAATTTTTGATACAGAAGAAGAAGGAAATCAGATTGGAGAAGTTACTTCTGGAACAAAATCACCTTCACTGGGTAAGTCTATCGGAATGGCATATCTCCAAAAAGACTTTACAAAAGCAGGAAGTGAAATTTTTGTAGAAGTAAGAGAAGGAAAAAGAATGAAAGCTGAGGTAAAAAAGTTTCCTTTTTTACAGAAGTAAACGATTATTTTGTAGCTGAGTAAGATGGCTTTATCGAAAAATATGTTTTTTACTATACTATAATCCGATTTATAGGGTTATTGGTATAAATTCTGACTATTTTAGTTTAGAGTAAGAATACTTATTCTTCAAAAAATGCTATCTTATTCAATACTATTTATTTGAAACTATCTTGAATTTAATAAATCAATTAGTTTCTCAATTCTACCAAACGGCTATGCGAAAAAAATATATATATTCTTCTTTTAATCCTCTTGTACATAGTATAGGCTGTTTTCTGATTTTGCTATTTTGTGCTTTCCATACACACGCTGATAGTTATGCACAAGAAGTGAGTATTCAGGCACAAGCCACTTCTCCACAGACAGTTATTTTGCGATGGCAATTAAAATCGGCTGCTGAAACAGTTCCTGTTTCTTATTTTGAAGTAGAAAGAAGTATTGATGGACGTAATTTTACAACTATCGAAACTATTCAGAGCAACGATATAGAATATTATTCTTTTGTAGATAAAAAAGCATTTGCTTCTCGTCTGCATTATCGCTTAAAAATTCTTAATACGGCTGGCAAAACTACTTATTCTGATATTATGCCTGTTGATGTAATTCTTACACTGGCTTCTAATCAATTTGTGCCTTCTACAGTAGAAACTTCATATATCAAGATTCATTTGCCAAGTACAGATTTGCATGCAACAGTTCAGATTTATGATGCTGATGGAGTTTTATATTTTTCGGTAGAAGCTGATAAATCACCTCTGATTATTGATATTAATGGTTGGCAGAATGGAGAATATTTTGTTCATTTTCGTTCAGCACAACGTACAGAAGTTAATAAAATGCTTGTAGAAAGATAAAACTAAATAATTTTAAATAATTCTTGTAGATACGCTAGTCTTTTTGTACTTTTGCCCTTCATTATTTTAAAATATTTGTAAAGCGATTTAGGAATAATGCTTATAGCATAAAAATATAATTTTTGAGATTTGTCAAAATTTATAATTAGCTCTACTGATTTTAAATTCTGATTCTAATTTCTAATATTCTTAAATTATTTAAATCTATACCATTATGAAACGTACTTTTCAACCTTCGCAACGTAAGCGTAAAAACAAACATGGTTTTCGTTCACGTACAGAAACTCCAGGAGGACGTAATGTAATTCGTGCTAGACGTGCAAAAGGACGTCATAAACTTACTGTTTCTGACGAGCGTACACACAAATAAGAATTACTCTAACTACTCTAGTGTTTCTACTACTTTGATAAACTAAAGTTAAACCAAAGTGAAGATAAATTAGGACTTGTTAATACTATAAATTTATAATTTATCTTATTTGCAAGTCTTTTTTTTGTGTTTCTATTTGCTTTTTTATATTTTAACTATCTTTAAGACCATACTAATAGACATTTTTTGGTGCATAAAAATTGGCAACGCTGCTCCTTTGGGGTACTACAAAAATAAAAACAGGGTTAAAACCATGTTTATGTTTAGAGAAAATAATGCAATTCATTACAAACATTCCATTTCTAAAACCCAGTCTACTAAGTTTTCATAAATTCCTTGTACTGCAAAAACACCATTTCTACGTAGGCGAAGCTGTGGCGAGAGGTTAGGTTGAAGGTTTACTAGAAAAACACAAGGCGAAATACGATGCTTTTGTCGATATTCTTTTAGTAATTTGAAAGGAAAAGGAGGTTGTTTCTCTGTCCATTTACTCAAAAGAATAATTCTTGAATAGGCTTCTTTATCTTGAATAAGTCGACGAAGAGCTACCGATAGGTTTCCTTTTTCAGAAGTAGCGTAATTCATCATAGCATCTTGCAAACGGTGTTGAAATGCTGCTGTATCTTTCTGATTTTGAGTATAATAGGTGTTTAAAGCATCTTCACTCAATATTTTTAAATGAATCAAATTATGTGAGCTAACCGAATTTCTACTAGAATTTTGAAAAATAAAAGCACTCAGCCAACTTGCTTTTTCTAATGATTGGGCTTCTGTTGTCAGAGCTTCGTCCAAAATTATCAGTGTCTTTGAAAACCTTTTATTATCCTTTTTATTATTGAGCCTTGAAATATTTTGAATAGTATGAGGCAAAATTTCTTTTAATAATCCTTTCTGAATATCATTTGCTTTTGTAAGGTCTGGATAAAGCGTTAAGAAATCCTCTTCAAAAGGTTTGCGTTCGAAAATACGTTCTACTTTTCCTCTAATTTCTTTAAAAAAAGGAATCATTTCTCGTTCTTCTTGTGCTGTTTGTTGGTAAATAGAAGCAAGTTGTTTTCGTGCCTTTGAAAGTGTATTTTCTATATCTTCTTTTGTTACCTGAATGATATTTTGAATAGTTTTTCGTGCATCTTCTAACTGATTTCTCAATTCATTTCTTAACGCAGATAATTCTTCCTTTTGGTTTTCTTTTGTTTTATCCCAATAGGTTTGACGTACTTTGTTCTCATAAATTGATTGAAAGTCCTCTAAACTAACTCCTTTTTTTACTTTTTGCTTCTGTTTTTTACTCAAATTCTTTTCAATTACTTCCCCTAATAAATTAGATGAATTATCACTGTCTGAATCTGAATTATTTTCTAAATGTTCTTTTTGTTGCTTTTGAGCCTGATTTAGTTGTTTTGTCAAATGCTCGCTTACTCCTTTAGCTACTTCAAACATTTCCTGTAAAGCTGCCTGCATAGGTGGGCGTGCTTGTTCCAAATAAAGCTCTTGAATATCTTTAAAGGCTGCAATTCTGCCACGAATTCTGTGCAAAATTGTATCTTCTAATTCTTCTAAGTGAATAGCAATTTCTTTCAAAACATCTTGTATTTCTTCTGGCGAATAAAAATAAAGGCGTTTGATTTGTTCTATCTTTTCAGAATAAAAAACGTCTGCTAGTTCTCCAAAAAAGCCTACTTTACGACGTAAATTTTTGAGTGCTTGTCGTTCTATTTTTCTCCATCCTTCTTGCTGAACCAAAGAGGGAGGAAGCTCACTCAAATAATTTTCTTCAAAAGTGGAAAGTAAATTATCAATCTGTACACTTCTTTGCATAATTTGCGCCATCTGCTTAGGTGCTTGTTGCAAATTAGGTTTATTGATTTGAGTAAAAAATAGGCGTTGTTGTTCGTCTAATTCGTGAAAAATAAGCATCAGACGATGATAGCCACCAAAAAAAAGCTCACCTTCCCACTTTTTGAAAATACGTTTTGAAGCTACTTGCAAACGATGAAGTTCTTCTTCTTGTTCGGCAACAATACTTTCTACAAATTCTTGGGTATGCAAAATTCTGTGTACTCGTTTTACATACGCTTTATGAATTTGATTATAGCTTTCAAGAATCTGAAATGGCGAAAGTTTGTTAGCTAATTCTATATTTTCACTTTCGTCTGGTGTAGTTTGGTTTAATTTATTTTGTAATTTTTCTAAAGCTAATTTTACGGTTTTAGGCGAATTTTTGAAAATCAAAGGCAATTCTTCTAAAATTTCTTGGCTAGAAAGCCTATCATTCACAACAAAATCTTTCCAAAGCTGACTTTGTTTATTTCGTTTTTCTTGATATGAGCCTTTTTCTAAATGTGCTTCTGTAAGTTCTTGTTTCCATTTCTTTACAGGTATTTTTGATTTAAAATTTTCTTTTAAAAAAGTAGTATCTACTTCATTATTTAATCTTGGGCGACAGATATTCAAACAGTCAGCCAAAAGCATTTTCTTATGTGGAAAGTCTTTAAAAAAAATAGTAAAGTCTTCTTTTGTTTTATTTTCTAGACAAAATCGAATTGATTTTTTGAGAGAGTTTGGAAATGGTTTTTCAAAAGATGCTGTATAAAATTCAAAGAAAAAAGTTGCATCTTGAAGTGTCTGTAAAACTTCTATAAAAAAATCTTTTTGTCCTTCCTCATTTTTCTGAAAATAAGCTATCATTGCCATTATTCTTAAGACTACTTCATCAAAACCATTCAGTTTTGCATACAACAAAACATCTCGCATAGAATAAGACGAAATATAAGAAGAAAAATAAACCCATTTTTCTCTACCAAAATTAGTTTTTTTGTTTTTGTATTCGATCAGAAGATTGCTGGTAATACGGTTTTGAGTTTCATTTTGTCCGTAATGAAGTGTTAGAATATCTTGAAAAAAACGTTTTTGATAAGGCGAAAATGAAGAAATAATAGATTCTATAATTTTTGAAGAATAAGTAGAAGAAATGTTTTTTTGCATTTTCAAAAGTACAATTTATTTTCTTAAAATAATATAGTTTGTATAAGTAACTTATCTAATAATGAGCTTTTGGATTGAAGTTTTGCATTATGGTTTCAACAAAAGAGTGATATTCAAATTTATGATACACAAAAAAAGCCCTAACTCTTTTCAGAATTAAGACTTTTTTTGCTATTTATTTAAAATTTTAAAGGTAAAATTGCCATTTTTGGCGTTTCCACCAACGATAAAAACATTTTTTATTTTTGCTGTAAGAGAACTTTCAAATTATCGTATTTCAAAAGTTGCAAATAAAATTCTTTGAAGGCTTTAAATTCAGATGGTTCAATACGAGTTTGTTTGAAGTGAACAAAACGCTCAATGTACAATCCTTCTGCTGTTTGCTTTAATTTGAGTGTGTAAGTTCCAAATTTTGTGTCATAATTTACATTTTGAGGTAACTTTTTGACAGCAAAATTTTTGTTCATTTTTACAGTAATACGCTGAATATGAGGTTGTGCAAATGTAAAAGTTTTTATATCCATTGCATTGGTTCGCTCACTTCCATAAATGGCAACATCAGCTTCAACCGTTTTTACAAAAGGCAAACGCATAAAATAAATTCCTGTTACATCGTCTGTAAATTCTCTAGCATGAAACTGATAATTTGCTTCTAAAGGAACAGAAATATTCTCTACTTTATCAAAATCATATTCATCTAATTCAAGATTTCTAAATGCGCTACTTCCCAAACTAGAGATGATATGATTTGGTAAATTATCCTTTGACTCTAATTCCATTGTTGAACGCCATCTTCCAGCTACAAGACCTGTATAAGTGGTTTTTACTTCCAAATCAAGCGTATTGAATTCATCTAAAACTGCTGTTACATCATACTGCGTAAATGTTTTGGTAGAATCGGTATGATTAGGAGGCAAACGGAAGGCTTTGTTTTCGCCATCTTTTATAAGCAATGCCCACGCTTCTGTATCACCTTCATTGAGTGAATAATATGGATAAAAATCAGTTGTTGGGTCAGAATAATTTATTTTACCATCTAAATAATAAGCTACGATAGCATGATTAAACTCCATTTCTAATGGCATAAACGGCTGTGTATTTTCGTTTACTTTTACCAAAACATAATATGATTCTATACCAATTTTTCTAAGCATCGTAATCATAATGGTTGCCACATCTTTACAATCTCCAATTTTTGAAGAACACGTAAGGTCGCTATCTTTTGGAATATAACCCGACTGCAAAAGACTTGTAGAAGAATAATTGATGTTCTGAGAAATATAATTGAAGATAGTTTCAATTTTTTGTTTTTCAGTCATTCCATCTTTAATAATATTTTTTAAAATGTCATCAATAATATAATTTGATTCTAATTTTTGGTAAGTTTTGGCTTTGTACCAATCTACAATAATCCCCCAGTCTTCTGTCGTTGAAACTCTCAAAACAGGATAGTATTCCAAATCATCAACCATTGCATTTTCTGCTATCGGAATCGGAATGTTTTCGTAATCCCAACGATAAGAAGCTAATCCATCTTCACGATTACTGACTTTTAATTTTCCGTCTAATTTATGACTTTCATAAAAAAGATTTCTATTTTGAGGAATCAAAAACTCTAATTTAGCTGATAAAATTGGAGCAGGGAAAGGAATGTAGCTACTAATTCCTAAATTATTTCCAAGTTCGGAAACTGTACTCCAACTTGCCATTCCTTCTACTTGAATAATATCACCTACTTTTAAATTTTTAAAGATAATAAATGAACCTTGTACATCTGGACGAGTTTCTGTACCATTTTCACGAATTACTTTTGCACTTGTAACTCTTCCTAAAAGGTCAAAGTTAGATTGTGTCCAAAGTTTTGCACCCGATTCAGTCAATATTTTTATCATAATATTGCTATAAAAATAAGTGGCTCTTGCAGTATCGTTCCAAATTACATCACGATTGTAACCTAAAATAATTGATTCGGCATCTTTGTATTCTTTTTTGAAAGCCTCCGTTTTAGATAATTTTTCGTAGTTGGCTTTATACTCATCAAAAGAAGGAGTTTCAAATTTGTTTTTATACTGCTTTTCACCTTCAATTTTTTCGATTTTGTTATCCAACTCATACGAATTTTGACTAGTTGATAGTTGCTGTGCTTTTTTATAATAGGTAAGAGCAGTTTGTTTGTCACCTTTATCACTATGAATATCACCTATCATTTCATAAATTCCACTAGAATTTGGGTCAATCGGAATCGCTTGTTTGATAGTTGTCATTGCCTCCTCATAGCGTTCTTTCGAATACAAGTAATTTGCTTTTTGATATAACAACCAACTTTCATTAGGTTTAACAACAATCATTTCATCATAAAGCTCTAATACTTTCTCTACTTCTTTATCTTTTTTATAGAGTGCAATTAGCTTTTTGTAAGTGCCTACATCAAAGTATTTTTTGAGAGCTTTTTTATAATCTTTCTCTTTAGCTTTGTCATCATCTTTTTTATCTTTTTGCTGATTTTGATAATAATCTTCTGGACGATTGTCTTTATCATCAATATATCTTTGCAGGCTTTGAGAGTAAAGAGGATATTCTTTTACCATTTTTTTAGCATACGCAATTCGCTCATCTTTACGTCCTTTTTGGTCATAAAAACGCAGTTTTCTTTGAATGACATCAAAGTTAGAACGACTAATTTGGTCTAGTTGATCTAATTTTTCTTCGTATTCTTCGCTTTGATTTTCTGCATCAATTTCTTTCAAATCTTTGTAAAGAAGGGTGAAAATAGGTGTTTTTTGTTGGTCAAATGTTCCCATTAAATCAAAACTCTTTTCCGTCTTGTTATTTTCATTATAGACTTTTGCAGCTAAATATTTGAAATAAACTGAATTTGGATTTTGCTCTACTTTTTTAGCAAAAAACTCTTCTAACTCTTCTCCTCTTGAATAATACAAATGAGACTGAATCAACATATAATAATCAAAAAATGAATTTATATTTTCACTATCATTTTTAGTTACTAAATTTTTGAAGTATTCTAATGTTTCTAAACTTGTTGTTTTAGAGTTTTCAAAATTTGTTGCTACCGAATACGTAACTGGATCTTTATAAGCCTGTAACGGAATAGCGATGCCATTTTTGTCTGTCAAACGAATAAAAAGATTTCTTTGATAATATGGATAATAATTATCTTCTTCTTCTTCTAGTCTTTCGATAGTGCTTTTCTTCTTTTTATCATCTTCCTCTTCTGCCTCATAGTTGTAATCTATACTTTTCATGCCATCAAAGTCTAATTCAGAAGAACCTGAACCTCCTTTAAAATATCTTGCTACAGCATATTTTATCAAAATTCTGTGATTTCCAGCAGGTAATTTCATAGAAATGCGTTCGGCATCATAATGTGCTGAAATTGTTTTTGGAGAAGCAAAAATTTCTTTTCCATCTAACCAAATTTTGATTGGATAGGAACGAGTAATACGAAAATCAATTTCTTGTTCTTTGTCTACACTAAAAAAAGTATTGGCATAATGAACACCTTCTGTTTGGTCAAGGTAAATATCACCATCATATTGAAAATAAGGTAATATTTCCCATGATAGTTTTTCATCTGTAATGATTTTGTAGCTTCCCTTTGGGTTAAAGGCTTCTTTTTCAACAGGATATTCAACAGTGTAGCCATAGCCATTTATATTTGGAAAGCCATTTATTGTTGCCCAATACAAACGATTATGAATTTTGGCAAAAGAGGCTTTACTTTTCTCAAACTCTCTTCTTGTAAATTCTTTGTAGGCTTCAAAAAGTGAAGGACTTACATAAAAACGAGAAGACATCTTTTGATTTCCATTTTTATCATACATTTTTTCCTTTAAATCAGAATAGGAAATTGAAATTTGTCTTTTAAAAACATCATAATAATTTTCATCCCAATGATGACGCATCAATCTATTGAGGTGTAAATAATATCCTTGTGTATCTCCTTCTACTTCTGAAAGAAAAATCATTCCTTTATTAGCTTCTGCATCAGTGCTATCTTTTTCTAGTGTCTGTTGGAAGGCTTGACGAGCTTTTTGATGGTCATTTTGTTGTATAAATTCCCAACCTGTTTTATTTTGTGCTTGGGAATAAGTAGGTAAAATAAAACTTACTGTTAAGAGTAAGAAAATTATTTTTTTCATAGATTTATTTTGCATAAAGATATAATAAAATGATAATTGATTTTGTAGTGATTGTTTGTCTGTATTGTAAAAAATATAATGTATGATTTTGTTCTATAAAATAATAGATACGCAATTTAGTAACAAAAAATATATTATTTTGGGGCGAGGGTATTTTTTTAGTTGATTATATGTATTTAGTTTATGCTATCTACATAATCTCTAAAAAAGTTTTCAAAAAGCTCTAAAGAATGAATATCGGAGTGTGCATTGAAACGAATAACTTTACTCCATTCTATTCTATCTCCAATGCCTAATTTTGCACACATAAAAGAACTAAAATTAAACATAAATTCGTTCAATTTTTCGTCTTGCATTGCCATCAAATAACCTTGAATAACATAACTCACATCTTCAACTCGGTTGATAGAACCTGCTTCTTTGTAAGTGGTAAGAAAAAATACGTAATCGATAAAACGGAGCATAATTTATTGAATGGTGAATTATGAATGGTGAGTTAAAGCAAATTATCTAAATTATTAAGCACTGTTATCCATTTTTATAATTCTAAGAGCTTTTTCATTATTAGGATTAATTTCTAATATTTTTTTAGTAAAAAAAATAGCTTCTTGATGAGTAAGTATTATTTCTGGAGGAAGTTGGAAATCTAAAATTGCTTCAAGAATCTTTTCATCTTTCGGACTCAACTCATGAGCTTTAATAAAATAAAATAGTGAAGTTTTTTGCGCTCCGTCTATATTATCAAACCAAAATGAATATAAATAAGCTATATTTTGAAACCAAAATGAATTGTTTTTACGATATGCAATATCTAAAAGCATAGACAATAAAATAATACCATTTTCCTCACTGTTTTTTATAATAAAGTTTCTCAAAGCTATCTCTCTATTTTCATACTTTTCAAGTAATTTAATAGCATCAGAGAAATTATTTGCCTTTAAAAAGTTTATCTCGTTCATATTGTATACTCATTCTAATTATTTTCATGTTCTTGAGTTTCAGTCTGTCATCATTAATTGTAAGAACAAAGACACATAAATCTAACAAACCTAAAAAACACTAATAGAGGGAAAGGTAAATTATTTGCCTAACTACTTACTGATAACTGAACTTTACCATTTTCGGCTACTCAAAACTAGTTGTGTAGAACCAAGCATTAAGATAATCAACGAAAAGAAATATAACAAGTTACGAGAATCTATTAATCCTTTGCTCAGTGACTGATAATGAAAGTCTATGCCTAACTGACTAATAAAATAAGCTGTATCTGACCAAACATTCAGACCAGAAAGCGATGTAAAACCTTCATATAAAAAGAAACACAGAAATACAGCAATAATAAAAGCTACAATTTGATTTTCGGTAAGCGAAGAAGCAAAAACGCCAATTGCTGTAAAAACTGCACCCAATAAAATAAGTCCGATAAAAGAACCTGCAAAGGCTGCACTATCCAAATTACCAACAGGATTTCCAAGCTGATAGACACTATAATAATAAATCAATGTAGGAAGAAGTGCAAACAAAACCAAAACCCAAGCAGCTAAATATTTTCCTAAGATAATTTCCCAGTCAGAAATAGGACGAGTAAAGAGCAGTTCCATTGTTCCTGCACGTTTTTCTTCTGCAAAACAGCGCATGGTAATGGCAGGAATCAGAAACAAAAAAATATAAGGTGCAACCGAAAAAAGTGGATACAAATCAGCAAAACCATATTCTAAAATACTTGTTTGAGGAAAAACCCATACAAAAAGTCCCATGGCTATCAAAAAAATGATAAGAACAATGTAACCAATTAGTGAGCTAAAAAAAGAGCGTATTTCTTTTAAGAATAAATTAAACATAAACGGGTTTTCTGTATTTATTTTTGGTACAAGGATAAAGTCAAAACAACTGTTAGGATTAAGAATAGCTTAAATTCGAAATTGAATCCCAAAATCTAACAAAGATAATAAAAACCAAACTACATTTTTAATTGCTAAGACGTTACTACTTTTATATAAAAGCTAATTAGCAAAGAAATAATGGCTTAATGTTTGCCAATTTGCAACTAAACGATTATCTTGTTAATTGAACGAGAAAACTTTTTCTACTCTTTATTAGAACCATTCTCAAAACATTACTTTTAATTGAAATTTTAGTATCTTATATTTGTTTTATGATTAGATTTTAATCTAAGTTAAACATTATCATTCTATTCTCTCAAAACTAATACACTTTTACAGTATTTTACACGCCTTTTTTATGAATAATATTTTACGCTATTTCGCCTTAAGTTTTACTCTCATTGCTACTACTGCAATAGTGCCTTTTGTTTCTGCACAAAAAACAATAGATACTCCTATTGTTGCAGGAACAAACAGCGAATATATTACAATTTCTAAAATTGAAACCTCATCAGATAGCACTGTCTTTCAAATGGAATTGACTTGTTATGAAGGTTTAGAATATACTTTACACGAAAAAGGGTCTATTCATGCCTTTAAGATGATGGTTGATGATACAAAATATCCATTGTTAAGAATTACAGCAGCAGAACCAGGTGTAATTCAATGTAAAATGATGAGTGTGCAATATTTTCATTTAGTTTTTGAAGCTCTTCCTGAAGGAACAGAAGTAATTAATCTTCAAGAAGGAGACCGTAGTGAATCTGATTTGTATTTTGAAAATGTATTACTTTCTAACTTAGAAGAAGCTACACAAAAAGCCAAAGCAGGAGACTCTAAATATCAAAAGTTTTTGGCCAAACATTATGAGCAACAATATGATTATGAAAGTGCTCAAAAATATTTGAATATGTACATTGATCAAGTAGTAAAAGCAGAAGGTACTCAATCAAAAGAATATTTAGATGCTTTAGGAAGTCAGATTCAACTCAATTTAAATATTGGTAATTATGTAGAAGCAGAAGAACTATCTCTACAAACCATTGAAGCAGTAGGATTAGAAAATCCAGAAGTAGCAAGTATTTTATATACATTAGGAGATGTATATCAAGTATTGGGCAAACATGAAGATGCTGTGGAAAACTACATTCAGTATTTGCGTACTATGGAAAAAGGAGAAAACCTTAAAAGTGCTACTTATTCTATGGTAAATAATTTAGTTATGTATTCTTGGGCAAGTATGACAGATACATTAGATCGTCAGCCTCTTGCTGTCGGTGTATCAGTTAATCCTGCAAAAATAGAAGAAGGTACCGCACAAATGCGTATTTATGCAGTAGGTGCAACAGAATATATGGTTTCAGATACAGAAGAATTTAAAGGTAGCAAATGGAACACCTATGAGCCAGCACTTATGACAGAAGAAAAGTTACGCTCAAATACAAAGACTTTATATGTCCGTTTCAAAGATAATAAAAATAGACTTTCTACTCCTTTTGTTGTCAAAATCGAACCACAAGAATAAAAAATAGTAGAAAAGAAAAATAAGAATAAATTAAATACTTTTGTAAAGGCTTTTCGATGTTTTCGAAAAGCCTTTTCTTATATTTGTGTATATTAATTTTTAAATGTGTTTGTACTAAATCACACTTAAACTAATTAGGTAAAGTTTTTGTCTATACTGTTATAGAATTCATTACCATCTATACAATTATAAGAATGACTATTTTTTATATAAATGAAGTAGTACAAAATAAAACGATATATAAAAACCAAAGAAACCAAATTTAACTTTTATGAAAACACTCAAACAAACCCCAAACAAGCTGTCAAAAGGCTGTTTATTTTTAGCTATTTTATGTAGTTTTTTCTTTATTTCAGTTAGTGTTGTAGAAGCACAAGACGAAACAGATACTACTGATGTGGATGAAACACATACTTTGCCTCGTTCTAATAAAGGGGAAGGATTAGATGAGTATGTTGTTGCCGAACAATTGCGTATGACTCAAAAATTTCCACAAGCGATTCCTTTCTATGACAAAGCGATTGCTAAAGAACCTAATAATTTAGAATATCTGTATAATAAATGTATGTGTTATTATGAAGGTCGTAATTATCCAGCAGCAGAAACTTGTTTTCAATCTGTTTTAGAGAGAAAAGAAAATTATATCCCTGCTTATGAAATGCTTGCTAATACATATAAGCAAAAAAAGGATTATGATAAAGCAGTTAGTATGTATGAGAAAATTATAGCTCTTGCAGAAGATGACGGAGAAAAGTTTGCTTATCAATTCCGTACTATTGATCTGCTTTTTCGTACAGGAAATATAGAAGGAGCAGGAAAATATATAAAAAGTGCAAACGAATTATTTCCAGGGATGCCTGATTTATTTTATTTACAAGCTCGTTATGAGAATACAATAGGTAATCATGAAAAAGCTCTTGACCTAATGAGTCAACTCATGGATATTACAGGAGGTGAAACAGGAATTGGTTATGATAAAGATTTCTATGAGTTAGGTTATACTCATTTTCAATTAGGTAATTATGCTGAGGCAGAGAGAGCTTTTAGCAAAATTACAAAAGGAAGTCAGTTTTCAGCTCGTTCTAAAGAGTTTAGTCCAGAGTTTTTGATGAAAGTAGCTGATGGCTATTCAAAAGTATATGAGTTTAATGATGCAAAAATTCTTTTGGAAAAAGTAATTGCGATGAAAGATCCTTTTCCAGATGCACAAGAATTGAAAGTTTATATCGAAGATAAAGCTGCAAAAGATACTTTGATACAAAAACTAAATTTTCGTTTAGAAATGGATGAAAAAGCACGTACAGGTAAGTTAGAAGGAGATCAAGATCCAAGAAAGTTCATGCTTAATACTTCTCAAAAGTTAGAGGTGTATTTCAAACTTACCAAAACATATTTAGAAGTTGCTAATTATGATGATGCTTTAGAATATTCTCGTCAATACTCTGCTTTTAACCCTAAAAACCCATTGGTTTTATTCTATCAAGCTCTTGCTTTACAAAAAGTAGGTGATGATGTAGAAGCTGAGTCATTGCTTTTGGCAATTAGTAGTACACCTCAGATTAACAGAAACGCTCGTGCTATGGCTGCATTTGCGTTGGGTATTTTCCAACATAGAGGTAAACAATATGCTTTATCTGTTAAAAATCTCAAGAAAGCTGCTATTTTGAGTCCAGCATTTAGTCCTGCTTCCAAGTACGAAATTGCTAGTATTTCGGTAGAAGATCCAAATACAGCAGCAGAAGAAGGTCTCAATGATGAAAATGAGGAAGTGACGGAGGAAGAAGTAGAAGAATAAGAAAATATAATTTAAAAATTTCAAAAAGTCATTCAATTTAATTTGAATGGCTTTTTTTATAATTAATTCAATAAAATAATAAAGTATTTTGCTAGTTTTACAAACTATTCTGTTTATTTAGAGTAAATAGTAATTAGTATAGAAATTATTACTTTTATCTTAGAAAAAGATTATTATAAATTGAAAAATAACTTAACTTATGAAATTAGCTCTTTCTTTTGTGTTTTCTTTACTCCTTTCAACAGGAATAGTATTTTCAAATAACCTTTTTGCTCAAATTACTACAATAGATTCTACACAAAACGTAATTTCAAATCTAGAAAATAATCTAATAACATATCAAAAGTCCAATTCTTGGAAAGAATTTTTAGATACACACGCTGAGTTAGTTCGTTTTTATATTCAAAATGGAAATATTGATAAAGCTAAAAAACGGCTCTCAAAGTTAAATGAGATTCCAAAATCTGTTTATCAACAACAACCTGCCTTGGCTATTCAAGCCACTCATACAAAAGGTGAATTTGCATTGTACGAGGGAGATATAAGTAAAGCACTAGAATTTTTTGAAGAAGCCTATACAAATTCTCAAAAATTAAGTAATACTGAAAGTTTGTCTGCAAAGCAAGCTCTACAACTTAATAAAAGTATGAGCATTGCACTTTGGCAATCTGGGAATTTGACGAGAGCACGTTCTTTTGCCGAACAGTCAGTTCTGATAGCACAAAATAGAATAGGCGAAAATACAGAAGAAGTAGCAGATGCTTACAATAACTTTGGTTTGATTCTTACCAGCCAGCTTCCTGAAAATGCAAAAGAGTACTATAAAATGAGTCAGTATATTTATGATAAACTTCAAAAAGAAAATCCTAACAACACAGAATTAAATAATAAACTAGCCTATACATGGATTAATTTGGGAATAATTTTGAGGGAACAAGAAAGTTATGTTTTGGCAGAAGATTATTTTAAGAAAGCATTAAATTCTTTTGAGAACTCTCATAATGAACTTGCTAAAGCATTTGTAATGAATAATTTAGGTCAAAATTCTTTTTTGCAAAATTATTTTGAGCAAGCAGAGAACTATGAAATGCAGGCACTCAAGATTTATCAAAATAATTATGGACAAAAACATCCAGATATTGCTACAGTTTATAATCAATTAGGAACAATTTATGAAGCCAAAGAAAAGTTTTCAAAAGCATTACACTTTTATCAAAAAGCTATTCAAGCAAATACATTAAAATTTCAATCAAAAAAAATAGATGAAAATCCTCTTCCGACCGATTATCTAAATGCTGATATTTTATTGCTTTCTCTTTCTTTGAAAGCTCGTACTTTAGAACGAAAATACAATGAAAAAACACTTTTATTAAATGATTTGAAAGATGCTATTGAAATTTTATTAGTGGCTGATGAACTTATTTCGACTATTCGTAATCTTAGAACCAACAAACAAGATAAAATAGCATTAGGAAACCGTGCAACAGAAATTTATGAAACAGGTTTGCGAATTTCTTATACAATTAGTGAGTTTCCTTTACAAAAACAAAAATATAAAGAACAGGCTTTTTATTTTGCTGAAAGAAATAAAGCCTCTGTTTTGTTAGCTGCTATTGCTGATACAAAAGCCAAACATTTTGCAGGAATTCCAGATTCACTTTTACAAAAAGAACAAGATATTCAGACTCAAATCACTTATTTTGAGCAGCAAATTCAAACTTATCCTATCTCAGACAATACAGTCAAAGATTCTGTTTTGCTTCATTTGCGTTCACAGCTTATTTATTATCAAAGCCAAGCCAAAGAATTTACAAGTCTTTTAGAAAAGCAATATCCAAATTATTTTTCTTTAAAATATAATACACAAATAGCTGATGTTGCAAAAATTCAAGAAAAACTAGATGAAAAAACAGCTTTATTATTATATGCTCAAACCTATAATCAAGGAAACAATCCACAAATTTATGCCTTTCTTATTACCAAAAATAAACTAGAAGTAAACACAATTGATGAAAAAGATTTAGAAAGTGATTTAGTTTATTTCAGGAATAGCATTGAGTTTCAAAGTTACGGCGATTTTATAGAGTCTTCTTCTTTACTAAGTAATCAACTATTATTTTTTGATATTCCTTCCATAATTCAAAAAGTAGTTATTATTCCAGAAGGAAATATGGGCAAAATTCCTTTTGAAGCATTGTTTACAGAACAAATTACAGACAAAAATACAAATATAGAAAGTGAAGATTACTCTAAATTACCTTTTCTTATCAAAAAGCATACAGTTAGTTATAGCTATTCAGCAACTCTTTTTATAGAAGAAAGTGAAATTAATCAATCTACAAACTCATCAATTTTTCTTTTTGCTCCTGTTAACTTTCAAAGCAATGCACTGCCAAATTTGAATGGTACAGCAGAGGAAGTAAAACAGATTAATTCTATTTTTAATCAAAAAAATATTTCTACCTCACTTTATACTTACGAAAAAGCTGATAAATCAATTTTATTTTCAGACTCCTTAAAAAATTATCGATTCATTCATTTGGCTACACACGGAAAGGTAAATGAAGAAAATCCAGATTTATCTCAAATATTCCTAACCAATACTGATGGAAGTACAGGAAGTCTTTTTGCTTCTGATATTTATGCTTTAGAAGTAGGTGCAGAATTGGTGATGATGTCAGCCTGTGAGACAGGTTTAGGAAAAACTTCGAAAGGAGAGGGAATTGTGGGACTTACAAGAGCATGGTTTTATGCAGGAGCTAAGAACCTTAACGTTTCGCTTTGGCAAGTAAGTGATGAAGCTACCAATAAATTAGCTACTGCTTTTTATAAGAATAACTTAGAAAATTTGAAAACAAATACATCTTCAACTCTGTCTTTTCAAAAAATAGATTATTCTAAGTCTCTTCAAAAAGCTAAATTGTCATTATTGGAAAGTGAAAAATTTGCTGCTCCTTACTATTGGGCTGCCTTTATTCTGATTGGTAAATAAATTATTTGAACTTATTTTGATGAACAAAAACACTAAAAAGACAATTTTTTGGACACTCTTGGGAGGCTTTGTAGCTGCCAATGTAATGGTTTACAAACATGCCTATCATTTTACGCATGTTACAGACGGTGAGCGTTCACTTTCTCCAGAAAGTTTGTCGTTTTCTCAAAAACTCAAAATACTTTTAGGAGGAATTTCCTTGCCTAAATCTCAAAATATAACTTCCTCTTACACTACTTCTACACGAGAAACTATTTTTATTCCCACACGAAAAAATGAATATAATTTAGAGTGTTGGTATGATAAAGTTGAAAACTCAAAAGGAACAGTTATTCTTTTTCATGGCTACGGAGGTTGTAAATCTTCATACGAGTTGGAAGCCGATTATTTCAGACAAATTGGTTATTCTACCCTGCTAGTAGACTTTGTAGGACATGGAGGTTCAGAAGGAAAAGAAATTTCATTGGGATATCATGAAGCTGACGACGTGAAAGCAACCTTTGACTATATAAATCAAAATACAGAAAATGTTATTTTGTATGGCTCATCAATGGGAGCAGCTTCAATTTTGAGAGCAATAGCTGTTTATCAACTCAAAGCAAATAAATTAATTTTAGAATGTCCTTTTGCAACAATGAAACAAACAGTAAAAGGTCGTTTTGAAGTGATGGGAGTTCCTTCAAAAGGATTAGCTGAATGGTTGATGTTTTGGGGAGGACTACAACACGGCTTTTGGGCATTTACTCATAATCCTCAACATTATTCTAAAAAAGTAACTATTCCGACTTTACTGATGGGAGGAAAAAATGATGCACGAGTCAAAAATTGGGAAATAGATAAGATATATAAAAATCTAGCTACTACAAATGACAAAAAAGAATTAGTTTGGATAAATGCAGGACACGAATCTTATGTTATGGCAGAACCAAATGTTTGGAAAAAAGCTATTTTAAATTTTTTATAAAAAATAGCTTTTTTAATAAACCTATTTTTCCTCTTTCTCTTCAAATTCTTCTTTATCTTCCTTCAAAACTCCATTAGTAGCCGTTTTAGGATTTACCTCAGACTTATCTTTAGACTCTTGAATGTTTTCATTTTCTTGAATAAGAATTCTTTCTTTAGATAAATAAATTCCATTTTCTAGTTCTGCAATGTATTTCATTAACTTTTCACGAATATCACAATGCAAATCCCAAGCTGTTGAAGGATCTTTTGCACTACATAAAGCACGCATTTCAATTCCTTCTTTCGAACTTCCAATGACTTGTAATTTTGGTGGTTGTTTTTCATCATAATTGTCAGACTCTTTCAATAATTCTGAAAATTTTGTTCTTATATTTTCTACATCAATATTATAATCAGCATAAATCATTATTGGCTTCATGAGATGGGCATCATTCATCGACCAATTTTCAAAAGGTTCTGTTATAAAGTGTTTTAAAGGAACAATTACTCTCCTTTCATCCCACGTTTTAATAATTAGATAGGTAAAACGAATATCTTCTACTGTTCCATATTGATTTTCAAAATAAATAGTATCTCCTATTCGGGCTGGTTTTGTAATAGCAATCTGCATTCCTGCAATAATATTTCCGAGTGTACTCTGTGCTGCAATACCCAAAACAACAGTAGCCACTCCAGCAGAGGCCATTAGAGAAATACCTAAATTTTGAAGAAATTCGAATTGAGAAAGAACCAAGCCTACTCCTACAATAATAATAATAAAAGTAAAGACCCTACGAGCAACTGAAATATGAGTTAAATAACGTCTAGAATCCAAATTTTCTTCCTCTGAAATATCCCCTACTTGTGTTTCTGCAATTCTATCTATTACATATTCAATGACTCTTAAAACAAGCCAAGTAAAAGCCCCAATCACAATAACTAACATGACTGCATAAAAAATGGGCGAAAAAGAACCTGAAATAGAAAGAAACTTATTCATTACAAAATAAAAAGCCAAAACACCTATCGCTAGAGCAATCGGAGTAGCTATTTTATCTCCTATTTCGTCTACCCAATGTTTGTCAGATTTACGTACAAACCAGTTTATAATATAAGCAATCAGTTTTCCAAGAAAATAACAAGCAATAGCAAAGATTATTAACCCTATTATTTTCCAAACTTGAATACCAAAAAACTCAAACTCTCCCCAATCTGGAATAAGACGGTTTAACTTAGAGGGAGCGTTAGCATCATATAAAAGTTCAATATTTTCAACTGTATTAGCAGAAATTACCCAAACAGGAGATTGATCTTTCACTTTTACACGGTCTAAACGCAGAGGGATAGTTCTTCCTTCTAAATTGAGAGAGCCAAAACGAATACTTTTCTGTGCTTTTCCTGCAATAGATTTATTTCCTACACTACTTTGATTGACTTGTCCATCAGGTCTATCTGGCAAATTGTCCCAATTTATATTTACCCTCTTATTGATTATATAGCAGAGCTTTTCTGCTAGTATACTAGCTTTTTCTTTACGAATTTTCTGTGGGAGTAAGTTTAGATTTAAGGCATGAGAAGCTAATTCATATTTTTTCTCTTTACAAGACAATATGAAATGTTCTAATGTAGCTTGTGGTGTTTGTAAATTAATGAACTCTTTAGGTTTTGCTAAACCCTTATTTAATTGCTTTATATTAAAATAATAGTCACTATATTCTCCAATAAATGTACGTTCATTATCACTCTCTAATAAAGTATCCACAATAAAATCACTAGAAGGAAGTTCATTTTTATTAGAAGTATCATTTACTGTGCTATCAATTTGTGCTATACAGAGTGGAAATAAACAAAAATATAAGACTGCTGAAAATATAAGAAGGAAAGCATTTTTCTTGAAAAATGCTTTAGGGTTGTAGTGAATAAAAAATGTCATTACAAAAATATTAGTTTAAAAAATATATAGATTACTATTTTAAGTAACAGATTTAGATAGCGATAGTTTGATTTTTATATAAAATATTAATAGTCAGTTATATACCTAAATTTGCAAAACGACGGTAACAAATTTGAGCCTAAAAAAGTTTCAAAAAGTCTTATTTTTTTATAGAAATAGTTTGCAGAATTAAAAAAGGTTCTTACCTTTGCACTCCCAAACGAGGGAAAAGAGACAAATATAGTTAAGGATTTAAAGCGAAAAAAAACTTTAAAGATTTTAGAAATAAAATTTGGTAGTTTAAAAATTAAGTTTTACCTTTGCATTCCCTTTCAGAAACGCTGAAAGAAAAAGTAAGTAAAAAGATAAAGAGTTGAAATAAAAAGAATAAATAAAATGTAAATTTTAGTTTGTTTTTAAAATAAAGATTCTTACCTTTGTGCTTC
>JAHDBD010000019.1 GCA_020630575.1 Bernardetia sp. | reverse complement strand
GCCTTTTTAATCATAACTGATTAGAAAGGCTTTTTTTGTGAAAAAGGGTTTTTATACAACTCTAGTGAAAAAGCTGATGCAATACAAACAAAGAATAGAAACAACTCAAAACTATCCTTCTTACTTTGAGTTATTGGATTAAGTAATAATTATTTTTTACCTTGTATTCTATTTATAATTTATTTTATTTCTTCAATTTTTTTAAAATGAACAAATTTTTTGGTCACTCTATTTTTTTTGTTTTTCTAGTAGCTTTTACATTTTATAGTTCTGCTACTTTTGCACAAAATATGCGTATTGATAAAGATAAAAATATTATCAACACTCGTGATGAAATTATTCCTGGATATTTTATTCTTGATTTTGGTGTGAGTTCTTTACTTAATGCACCTGACCCTATGGATTTGAAAATTTGGGGGTCATGGTCTGTCAATTTATCGTATATGGGAAATATAAACTTAGGTACGAATGTCAAGTTTTTACCTGGTGTTTCTTTGGCTGTAGATAATTATATGTTTAAGGATGATGTAAGCCTTTTTAGAGGTAAAAATGTATTGGGAGAAGAAAAGATACAATTTTATGAACTTGAGCAAGATGAAATCAAAAAGAGTAAATTTTCCGTGACTTATATAGATATTCCTTTAGAGTTTCATTATATTCCAAATCCTACTAAAAAAGGAGTTCGTTTTGCTTTGGGAGGAAAATTTGGAATACCTGTTTCGGCAGCTACAAAAGTGAGATATAAAGATGATGGGTCTAATTTTATAGATAAAACTAAAAATAATTTTCTGGTTTCTAAGGTACGTTATGGTGCTTTGGCTCGTATAGGTTATGGCAGTTTTTATTTATTTGGTTATTATGGACTTAATTCATTATTCCAAGAAAATAAGTTAGATTGCGACTGTAATGGAGGAAGCCCAATAACTATTGGTATTACTTTATTTGCATTTTAATACAATTAAACAAATATACATTCGAATTACCCGAATTTGTATCGTAAATGTTATTACCACCTATGAATTCTAGAGAAGAAAAAGAACAAATTATTACTGATTTTTATACTGCTTTTATGAATAAAGATGCAGAAAAAATGGTAAGTTATTATGATGATGATATAGTTTTTAATGACCCTGTTTTTAAGAATCTGAAAGGAGAAGAAGCTAAAGATATGTGGCGCATGTTACTGGGAAGTGCAACCGATTTAAAGGTTTCCTTTTCAAATGTTGAAGCGAATGGAATTAAAGGTTCTGCTAATTGGGAAGCAATTTATCTATTTAGTAAAACTGGAAATACAGTTCATAATAAGATAAAGGCAAGTTTTGAATTTGAAAACGGAAAAATTATTCGTCATACCGACGATTTTGATTTATGGAAATGGTCTGGAATGGCGTTGGGAGTATCTGGAAAGCTGTTGGGGTGGAGTTCTTTTATGCAAGGCAAAATTAAAGATACAGCTCAAAAAGCATTAGATAAATATAGAGCAAGTAAAAAATAATTTATTGACTTAAAGGCTAAACTACTATGAAAAAATCAAATTATTATCCAATATTCTTTTTATTCTTAATTTTATTTTCTGCTTGTTCTGAAAATGAATCTAAAAAAGATGATGAAACAGAAAAAATAACTTTAGAATTAGAGTTTTTTGTAAAAGATAAACCTTTGAAGTTATTACAAGAATATCAAAATGACTTAAATCAAAAATACTTATTAGAAAATTTCAAATTCTATTTAAGTAATTTTGAGTTTGAATCAGCTTCTACAAGTGAAACTTTCAAAGTAGAAGATTCTTATTTACTGTTTTCAGCAGATAGAGAAACAACTACTTTTGAGAGAGAAATTTTGGTAAAAAAAGGCATGTTTAGTAAAATGAATTTTTCTATTGGTGTAGATTCTATCAAAAACACTTCTTTGGATAATACTGGTGATTTGGATATTAGTAATAGTATGGCGTGGGATTGGAATACAGGCTATAAGTTTGTTGTTATGGAAGGAAAATATTTTAATGATATTTCTAATCCAAATGCTTCTATTCCGTTGGTTTTTCATATTGGACTCAATTCAAATTATAAAAAAGTTAGTTTGAGTTTTGATTCTGTCAATGACAAAGGAATTTTCAGTACAGAAAATAAAAAAATTGTTTTGAGAGTAGATTTGAATGATTTTTTCTCTTCTCCTAATCAAATTGATTTTAATGAGGTCAATAACATAATGGGAGGTGGAAAATCAGCTTTACTTTCTCAAAATTATGAGAACGGTTTTGTTACTCTTAAAGAAATTCAATAATACTTCTTTCAAAAAAACTTAAAAAGGCTTTCATATTTATTGTGAAAGCCTTTTTGTTTTGTGATTCACTTTTTTTAGCCTAATTTGTATCAAAATAAACCATACAACATAATTAAATAGCAATTAAAAATTACGAATTAAAAATTATGAATAATCTATTGATAATTTAAAGTTTTTATTTTTATAATTTTTATTCTTTAACCAATAAAAATAAACGAATACACAATGGAAAAAATACTTATTATAGGTGCAAATGGACAACTAGGAACAGAACTTTCGGCAGCTCTACAAGAGAAATATGGACAAGACGCTGTTATTAATTCAGATATAAGAAATCCACAAGAAGAAAATGGTATTTTTGAAATGCTAAATGTTCTGGATATAGATGCACTTTCTTCGATTGTGAAAAAATACAAGATTACACAGATTTATCATTTGGCAGCTATTCTTTCAGCCAAAGGAGAAGAAAATCCGATTCAGACGTGGAATATAAACATGAATGGTCTTCTGAATGTCTTGGAAATTGCTCGTCATGAGAAATTAAATAAAGTCTATTATCCAAGCTCTATTGCTGTTTTTGGAACTACTACACCTTCGCCTGCACCTCAATATACTTCGATGAATCCTTCAACTATTTATGGAATTAGTAAACGAGCAGGAGAACAATGGTGTGAATATTATTTCAATAAATATGGAGTAGATGTTCGTTCATTGCGTTATCCTGGTTTGATTAGCTACAAAACGCCTCCAGGAGGTGGAACTACGGATTATGCTGTTGATATTTTTTATAAAGCTGTAGAAGTAAATAATTTTAGTTGTTTCTTGGATTCAACTACTCGCCTTCCTATGATGTATATGCCTGATGCTGTTCGTGCTACATTAGAGCTTATGGATGCTCCTAAAGAAAGTTTATCTACTCATGAGGGTTATAATCTAAATGCGTTTGATTGTACGCCAAAAGAGCTATATGACGAAATCAAAAAACATGTTCCAAATTTAGAAATAAGCTATAAAATAGATGACTTAAGACAATCTATTGCAGATTCGTGGTCAGATTCTGTAAATGATGATGTTGCTCGTAAAGATTGGAATTGGAAGCATGAATATGACATGGAAAGTACAACAAAAGAAATGCTAATCAATCTAAAAAAGAAATTGGCAGTAGAAAAGTAGAAATAGATGTACACCTATAAGGTTTTGAAAACCTTATAGGTGTACATATTTTACAATCTATTCGGATTAATAACTGTTGCTTCTCCACTAATGGTAACTTTTCCTGTAGATTTGTCTATAACCTGTGTCTGAACTTTTGCACGATTTTTTTCTCTATTTATTTCTGTAATTGTCATGACAGCTTCATATTCTGTATCGACAAACATGGGGCGCATAAAATTCATAGTCTGATTCATATAAATTGTTCCTTCTCCTGGGAATAGTGTTCCAAAAATTTTAGAAAAAACACTTCCTCCCAAAAATCCATGCATAATCGGACGTTTAAACATAGTTGTTGCTGCATATTCTTCGTCAAGATGTAAAGGATTATTATCGCCTGTTACTTCTGCAAAACGATTGACTTGATCTTGAGAATAGGAAAATGTTAAACGATATTCATCTTGTTCGTTGAGTTTTTCTTTGCTTGTTGTTGCGTCAGTGTTCATAAATAAGGTATTTTTTGTTTGTGTAAAATTAGTTGAGAATAGTAATGTAAATCATTATGGCTTTGCATAAGGAAGTCTTTCTAATCGTTTTGTAGTATGATAACTATCCAAACATGAAGATGTAACTGTTCCTGCTTTTTCAATATCAATATAACCATCTTTTTCAATAATTTCTTCATTCAAAATTACTTCTTGTACGCTGGCTATCAGAAAAATAGTGTTGTTGATGATTAAATCGTGTTTTTCTTCTAGTTTTAGTCCGATTCTGAAATGCGATTCTTTTACATAAGGAGCAATAAAATTACTTTCAAAATGAGGAGTTAGTCCTGTGGCTTCAAACTCTGAAGTTTCTTTTGGGTAACGTGCAGCCGTTTGATGTGCTTGTTTGTAAAACTCTTGACTAATATGATTGAAAGTAAAATATTTTGTTTCTTCAATATTTTCTAAGGTATGACGAGGAGAGGCATCAGGACGAACAATGAAACCCATCAAAGCAGGATTTGCTCCCAAATGAAAAACCTGACTAAAAATAGCTAAATTTGTTTGATTATCTTTCGAAATTGTTCCGATAAGTCCGACACTCTTAAAACCTGAAATAGAATTGATAAAATTGGCACGAAAACGAGTTTCCATGTCAATAATTTCATCTTTTGTGATACGTTTGAGAGTGGAATTTTTATGAGACATAATTTTTAGATAAAATATAGAAGAGATTAGAAAATAATTTTTTGTAAGAAAAACAAACTAAATAGCTCTCAGTTAATTATTTTATAAAAAAAATGTTTGAAATACAATAAAAAATTCGTATTCTTCATGATAATTGAATGTTAAATCCGAAATTTTAACGAACTTTGCAAAAATTTTGAAATAGTAATGAGTTGATATTTAATTAAATAAAAGAAAATAAATACTATTTCTAGGTTTTGACAACATTAAATCAATACATATTTAGTAGAATTATAGACTAAGGTAGAAAATTTTGGAAGTAGAATATTGAAAAGTAAACTTTTTATACTAAAACTTCAAGCACAAAATTTTAAAAAGAGAATTGTAATAAAGAATTTTATATCAGAATTCATTAAAAAGTAAATAGAATCTATTCCACAATTATTTTCATGTTTCTATTCTTATTTCTCTATTATTTTCTAAGTACATTTTTAAAACTATTACAACAAAGGAAAGTCAAATTATACTTTCTGATTAAAAAATAACACGTAATTATGATGAATTGGCTACGCAAACTCGTTGGTTTGGGTGGAACAGCGAAAAATCTGACTTCACTAAATGAAGAGGAATGCAAAGAAGAAATAAAATCATTTGCAGAAAAAACAAACCTCAACCTTTTTCAAGGACACGTTCAAAACTTATATAGTACACAACGCATCAAAGAAACATCTGTTTGTCCTAGATGTGAAGCTGCAACAGAGAAAAAAGCAGCTACTTTTGTATGTGCTACCAATACGCTTCCTCAAATTATTATCTCAACAGAAAATCACTTCTGTACAAACTGTAGTTCTGTACTTATAGATGACAAAATTTTACAGAAAACCTGTGAAAAAGGAAAAGTCTATCGTGGAATTATTGGTCTTTATATCAGAGAAAATATCCAAACCTATCAATCACTTAATGAATATATTATTCGTTACCACTATGACCAAAATAGTAAACCAAGTGGTATAAAGATTACAGGCGAAAAGATAGCTGATTATGACCCTAAAATACATGGTTCTAAGGGAACAAAAAGTCAGCATAAAATACCTTCTTCTCCTGTTACTTTGATGGACAGAGTAGAGCGTAGAGATAAAAGAGAAAGTCTCACTGATTCTAAATATAGAAAAAATAGAAGCAATCAGAATGATAATTCTGAAGAAATGACACAAGAGCAAAAAGACAAAGCTGCTCGCTCTGAAAGAGCAAGGTTAGCGATGGAAAATGCTAAGAAAAAAGTGCGTTCGAAACATAAAGCTAAAGAGGATTTTGCAGATTCTGTAAATGACACTAAACAAGATTTTAAAGAGAAAGTAGAGCGTAAAAGTAGCTTTAATCCAAAGAAAAGACAGAAACCTGTTGTAGAAAATCCAGATGAAAAACAAGACGCAAAATTAGAAAAAACAAATAAACAACAAGAAGCAAAGCAAGAGGAAACTAAAAGTTTGCCTACCAATAAAAAGCAAGCTCCACCTGCTAGAGCTTCTCAACGTAAAAAGCAAACTTCGCCTTCTGATAAAAAAGAAGAAGAAAATGTAGCTACTCAGCAAACTGATAAAAATCAGAATGTAGCAGAAGCAAAGCAAAGTTCGAAAGTTGAGACTAATGAAAATAAAGCTAGTGAAACTACTGAAGAGAATAATACTGCTAAGAAAAATCGTAGATATAAGCAAAGAAGGTCGACTAGAAAAACAAGAAGTAACAAAAGACCTATTCGCAATACAGTAGAAGCAGAATCAACGACATCTCAAAATGAAGTGAAAAATGATGGAAAAGCTGAACAGAAGGTTGAGCAAAAAATCCAACAAAAAACTGAGCAAAAGAATAAACAACAAGGTGAGCAAACCAAAAAACAACAACCTAAAAGACAGAATGCTCAAAAGCCAAAGGAAGTAGCTCAACAAGGGCAAGAAAAAGCTCAAAACCCAAATCAAGCTCAAAACAAAACTAACAACAAAGAAAAAGAAACTGATAAAGCTCATAATAAAGACAATAAGCAAAATCAGAATCAAGAGCAGCCTAAAAAAGATAACGTAATCGAAAAATTACATCAAAATCTACAAGAGAGCAGCAAAGCATCTGTTGTTCCCAAAGAGGAAAAACAGAAAGAACAACAAAAGGAAAGTTCTCGTTTGGCAAGATTAAAACAAGATGATACTGAGGAAAAAGTATCAAGAAGAAGACCACGTACAAATGTTCGTCCTCCAATAGATTTGGATTTAAAAAATGTAAATCCTCGTCGTCGTTATAATAATACGAAGAAGAAGTAAATTTTCTTAGAAAATGAAAAAGCCTTTTCAAAATTA
The DNA here is from genome assembly GCA_020630575.1 of Bernardetia sp. Lineage (GTDB taxonomy): Bacteria > Bacteroidota > Bacteroidia > Cytophagales > Bernardetiaceae > Bernardetia. Next base: position 83,773 of record JAHDBD010000019.1, on the reverse strand, counting down.
ATTGAAAAGGCTTTTTTGATAAATTACTATTTCAAATGTCGCTATTTGAAATAGTAATTCTATATTTATTTCATAAAATTCAAACTACGTTCTACAAAATTAGAAAGAGCTTTTCCTTCTAACAAGTTTTGAGAAAGAAGAGATAAATCATACGCTTGTTGAGCAATTTGCTTTTGTGCTTCTTCGTCTTTTGTATCTAATATTTTTTGTATTAACGAATGATTTGCATTTACAATAACATTGTACTGGTCTGGCAGATTCATTCCATACATTCCTCCTCCTCCAGACATCGCCATTTCTTTCATGCGACGCATAAACTCTGAAAGTGTAAGTGTTACAGGCATTTCATCTGTTGGCATTGCTTGAACTTGAACAGTATGATTTTCAGTAACGATTTTTTCAAAAATCTCTTTTACTTTTGTTTGGTCTGCTTCTGACAAAACAGCTTCTAAAACTTCGTCTTTTGCAATAATTTTGTCTGCTGTATCCGAGTCAATTCTACGGATAGAAACATTTTCCAATTTACCTTCTAAACGCTGAATCAAATGCGAATCGATAATCGAATCCATTACCAAAACATCATATCCTCGTTTTTGAGCAGAAGAAATAAATGTATGTTGTTTTTGTACATCAGCAGCATATAACCAAACTTTTTTACCGTCTTTGTCTGTTTGATTGGTTGCAATTTTTTCGTTGTATTCGTCAAATGTAAAAGTTTTTCCATCTACATTTTTTACTAACGCAAATTTCTCAGCTTTTTCTAAGAATTTCTCATCTGTTATCATTCCGAATTTTACGAAAAGACCTATATCGTCCCACTTGTTAGCATAACCTTCACGGTCATTTTTGAAAAGTTCTTGTAGTTTGTCAGCTACTTTTTTAGTGATGTAACTGCTAATACGTTTTACATTTCCATCTGCTTGTAAATAGCTTCTAGAAACGTTCAAAGGAATATCTGGAGAGTCAATTACACCATGTAAAAGTGTAAGAAATTCAGGTACAATTTCTTTTACTTCATCTGTAATAAATACTTGACGGCTATAAAGCTGAATTTTATCTTTTGAAGCTGTAAGTTCTTGTTTTACTTTAGGGAAATACAAAATTCCTGTAAGCTCAAACGGATAATCTACATTCAAATGAATCCAAAATAATGGATCTTCACCCATTGGATACAATTTTTTATAGAAAGCTAAATAATCTTCATCTTTAAGTTCAGAAGGAGATTTTGTCCAAAGTGGATTTGTATCATTGATTTGCTCGCCTTCAAATTCGATTGGAATTGGTAAAAACTTAGCGTATTTATCCAAAATTCCTTTCAAACGAAATTTATCTAAAAATTCTTCAGAATCTTCTGCAATATGAAGAATAATATCTGTTCCTCGTTCTGCTTTTGTCGTTTGTTCTAACTCAAATGAAGTTGAACCTTCACATTCCCAATGCGCAGCTTCGTCTTCTTTAGCTGAAAAAGCACGAGAGATAATTTCTACTTTTGAAGAAACCATAAAAGCAGAATAAAAACCTAAGCCAAAATGTCCGATTATTTGCTTATTGTTTGGAGCATCTTTATATTTTTCTACAAACTCTGCTGCACCTGAAAAAGCAATCTGATTGATATATTTTTTGATGTCTTCGGCAGTCATACCGATTCCGTTATCACTTACTGTAATCGTTTTGGCTTCTTTATCAAAAGAAACTTTCACTTTCAAGTCGCCTACTGGGCTAGTTGCTTCTTTATCAAAATCAGCAGAAGAAGACAAATGTTTTAGCTTTTGAGTAGCATCTACTGCATTGGCTACGAGTTCTCTTAAAAATATTTCGTGGTCAGAATAGAGAAACTTCTTAATGATTGGAAAAATATTTTCCGTATTTACTGATAAATTACCTTGTTCTACGCTCATAATTCTATTAAATTTTATTGTTTGTTCTCTTATTGTTTTGCAAGCACATGCTTACCAAATAGAAAGCACAAGATGGAATCTTACGCTAGTATTATTTTATATACTAAGAAGTTAGCTAGTTTTATTCCAATCGAATTTTTGAGTTTCTAAATAGATAAAATCGGAAATTTTGTCAGTTTCTATTTATTTATTCTTTTCTGTATTTTTCAAAATTGTATTCATCATCTCAATCTGAGTCTTTTGAATTTCTAAAAGCTCTTGTTGTTGTTGCATCATCAAATGATCTATTTTCTCGTGTAAAATTCTGATTTCTAATTCTGATTTTAGATTTATCATATAATCTTGTTTTGCTTTCTAACGGTCTTTTTCTTCTTGCCTGTTGGCTCATCATAATCACAAGAGCTTGAACAACAAGAAAGAATTTGATTACGAAGAAAAAGGCTATACTGAAACTAAACACCAACGTTTTGTAGGTGCTGGTTATTTTGATCAAGTAGCTCAAGCTATTGTGGGCGAAGGTTTATCTACGGCTGGCTTGAAAGGTTCGACAGAAGAAGAGCAATTTCATGAAGCAAAAGCAGATGCTTAAATAAAAGTAAACTGTCAGATATTTTAAAGTGTCACTACAGTTATAAAGTAAACAATAAAAAACGAACTATCTCAAAAAAAGAGATAGTTCGTTTTTATTTATTATTACTTTATCGCTCTGTATTTATGAAATACATATCCATGTCTTCCTTGGTGTTGTGTTATCAAAATAGTTGGTGTAAGCTCACTAATAGCAGTTTCAAATGCTCCCAAATAACAACTAGAATCTATCCATACACTATCAGATTTTGTCATAGAATATTTACCAAAACAATATACTTTTCTATCTTCATAACCTCTTTTTTTATAAGAACCATCCTTTGAAAATTCTAACTCCTCTGCATATTTTAAAGATGTTTTACTCCATTTATTATTATTATAATAAGAATCATAAGTTTCAATGCTTATCCATTTGCCTACTATTCCATCATTTTGTGTCAAATCATAAGGAAATTCTTCTTTTTTGCAAGATGAAAAAAGAAAAAATACAATAAAAATAAGAGGTAGAAGTTTAAAATTTAGTTTCATAGCTTTTTATATATTTAGGATTAAATAAAAAAATAATTTTTATTTAAAGAGCCTCATATCAATTAAAAAGGTTGCATAATCAAAAGTTAAATTATAATTTTATTCATTTTAGTAATTTAACATACAAAAAAATGCCTCCTTCTGTTTAAAAGTAGGCATTTTTTTATTACTGTTATACTCCTCCGTAATTAGATTTCGAAACTTTCTCCTATTGGTACACTTTCAAGGTGTCAGATAGTTCGTTTTATTAACTGTACTGACACTTATGAAAGTGTCCGACAGGTTTACTTTTTCGAAAACCAAAAGCGTATGAATATATTGGTGTTTCACTAAAATAAAAATTAGTTACATAAACTTCTCTTTCGCATCTTGCATAGCATATTTGCGTTTGAGTTGAGCATCTACAACGGCAATTGTAACCATATTTACAATTTCACGAACTGAACTTCCAAGCTGTAAAATATGAACTGATTTTTTCATTCCTGTCAGAATAGGTCCAATAGCTTCTGCACCACTAATTTCTTGAATAAGTTTGTAAGCAATATTTGCAGAAGCAAGATTTGGGAAAATCAAAATATTAGGTTCTCCTTTAGCAAGGTCAGAGAAAGGATAATTTTCTTTCAAAATATCATTATTGAAAGCGATATTTGCCTGAATTTCTCCGTCAGCAATAATATGAGGATATTGTTCTTTCATCATATCAACAGCCTTTCTTACTTTTCTTGGTTCTTCATCATCAGACGAACCAAAGTTAGAATACGACAAAAATGCTACTCGTGGTTCTAATCCAAATTCTTTTACTGTATTAGCTGTCATGGCTGCAATTCCTACCAAATCTTCTGCTGTCGGATTTGGAATCATGGTTGTATCAGCAAAGAAAATTGGTCCTTTGCGAGTAATCATCAAATAAATTCCTGCTACTTTTCTATGACTTTTATATGTTCCGACAACTTCCAAAGCTGGACGGATAGTATCTGAATATTTTCTAGAAAGTCCAGAAATAAGTGCATCTGCATCACCTTCTTCTAACATCATTGCTCCAAAATAATTGCGCTCACGCATTGCTTTTTGAGCTTCATAATTATTGAAACCTCTACGTTTACGTTTCTCAAAGAATGTATTTGCATACGTTTCTATAAGATCATTAGATTCATCACTTCTTGGGTCAATGATGGTAACATCATCTAACTCTAAATTATTTTCTTGTATCAATTTTTGTATTCTTCGCTTATCACCCAAAAGAATAGGTTCTGCAATGCCGTCATCTTTAACAATCTGTGCAGCCATTAAAATTTTGGCATTATCAGCTTCTGCAAAAACAACACGTTGAGGGTCTTGTTTTGCCATGCTTACCAAACGACGAATGATACTTTGATCTCGTCCCATTCTTTCTATTAGCTCAGCTTCGTACCTTTCCCAATCAGTAATCGGATTTTTGGCTACTCCACTTTCCATAGCTGCACGAGCTACAGCAGGCGCAACTGTTGTGAGAAGACGAGGATCTAATGGTTTTGGAATGATGTAATCTTTGCTAAAAGAAATAGTTTGCTGATTATAAGCAATCTTTACAATATCTGGAACAGGTTCTTTAGCTAATTGAGCAAGAGCTTTTACGGCTGCAAGTTTCATTTGTTCGTTGATTTCTGTAGCACGAACATCTAAAGCTCCTCTAAAAATAAATGGAAAACCGAGTACATTATTTACTTGATTATTATAATCTGAACGCCCTGTCGCCATAATAATATCTTGACGAGTTTTCATAGCAAGCTCGTAATTAATCTCTGGGTCTGGATTAGCAAGCGCAAAAACAATCGCATTTTCAGCCATTGATAAGAGCATTTCTGGACTCATTACATTTGCCATCGAAAGTCCCATAAAAACATCAGCACCTTTCAAAGCATCTTCTAATGTATGTGCATCTGTATCTGTTGCAAATATTTCTTTACTTTTAGTTAGATTTTCTCTGTCTTTACGAATAACACCTTTGCTATCACAAACAATAATATTTTCACGAGTTACACCCAAATCGACAAAAATATTCATACACGAAGTAGCCGAAGCACCTGCACCCGAAACTACAATTTTTACTTTATCAATATCTTTTTCGACAAGTTCCAACGAGTTTAACAGGGCAGCACCTGTAATAATTGCTGTTCCATGTTGGTCATCGTGCATAATCGGAATGTTAAGTTCTTCCTTCAAACGCTGTTCAATTTCAAAACATTCAGGAGCTTTTATGTCTTCCAAGTTTATTCCTCCAAAAGTAGGTTCTAATGCTTTTACGACTGCGATAAACTCTTCTACTGTTTTTGTATTCAATTCTAAATCAAAAACATCTATTCCTGCAAATATTTTGAATAAAACACCTTTTCCTTCCATTACAGGTTTGGAAGCTTCAGGACCTAAATTTCCTAATCCTAAAACGGCTGTTCCATCTGAAATAACGGCTACTAAATTTCCTTTTGCTGTATATTTATAGACATTTTCAACATCTTCTGCAATTTCTTTACACGGTTCTGCAACCCCTGGAGAATAGGCTAGAGCCAAATCTCGTTGTGTCTTGGTAGCAGTTGTCGGAATGACTTCTATTTTTCCAGGTTTGCCTTCCGAATGGTATCGCAGAGCTTCTTCTCTTCTTATTTTACTCATAAAAAATGTATTTGTGTGTGAATATTTATCAATTTTGGTTTTATGGCTGAAAGTTAATCAATTTATATCAATGTACTAAAAATGGATTAGAAATTAGAATAGAAGCCTAGTATTTTTTATAAAAAAAATCCTAAATGACAAAAATGTAATTTAGGATTTTGAGAAAATGAAACTTTCATTTTTTATCAAAAACTTTTATAGTTAAGCTAAAAATTCAGCTCATCAAAGTTTTTAAAGTGTCCATTCATCTTGATTCTTTCTTTTGTTCTTTCTACTTCTCTGATTATTGGAATAATATGGTCTAAATGTGCCGTTATGAGTTCTAAACGCTCTGTTTCATCACTCATAGCTAACAAATCATATTCTTGTTCTAAAGAAAGTCCGATTTTGTGAGCTATTTTGAAAGATAGAAAATCTGTTTCTGTTGGCAAATCTGTATTTGCTTTTACGAGTTGCCAAAGTTCTGTAATCTGATTTATAACTTTTTCTTTATCTAAAAAAGTAGAATTATCTGTATGAACAATTCGTTCAATTTCACCTGCTGCATAGAGTTTATTAGGAGCAGGGTTAGAATACGAAATAACTTTGAAAGCACCTACACATTTTGTTTTGATGTCCATTCTTCCATCTGGATGTCGGCGTGCAATTTCTATCAATTCCACTTCAGCTCCATAATCTTGTAGTTTTTCATTCAAAAAAGGAGGAATGCCAAAGGTTTGTTTATTTTCTATACAATCCAAAACGAGCTGTCTATAACGAGGTTCGAAGACATGCAAATTAAGAGGTTCGTTTGGAAATACAATTAAATTAAGAGGAAAAAGAGGTAACATTATTTTTTCTATCTAGTGAATATAAAACTTTTACTGTATTAGTATTTAGTTAAGTAATTTTTGTTCAATCATTTTTATTAAATCAACAATAAGGTTCATACAAACAATATATATATGCACCAATTCAAAAAAATAATCATTATTAACTAAGTTGTTTTTGTAGTTTTTTGTTTAGAAAAAAAGTAAATTCTCAATCAATTTTTTTTGTTTACCTAACTTAATAAGTTAAATAAAAGTTGTCTTTTTATTTTTTTTTTGTTGTATACTTTAGTGCTTTTTGTGTCTATTACATTTCCTTTTTTAGCCTTGAGATTACTCTCAGAATATCATCTTGAGATTCTATCCAAAATATTTTTTCATTATCCATTATTAAATTATACTCATTCAAATTCAGAATGGCTTTCTGAGGATAAGTTGTATCAAAAAAAGCAAGTTGTGGAAAGTATAACAATAAGCTATCTGTATTCTGATTTTTGGTTTTCTGTAACTGAGCAGGTAATTTTTCTATAAAGACCTTTTGAAAATTAGCTTTTGAATTTGTTATTGAATCTGATTTATTTTGAATGAAATTTTCCAAAGCTACAAAAGAAGAAGAACCTAAAGCAATTAAATAAATTTTTTGTTGATTAATAGAACCCTGTTTTTTTATTTTCTCAAAAGCTGCATCAATACTCTTTTGTTCGTCTTCAAAAGTCCATTCATTTAGCTTTCCCTTGCTATCTCCTACTCCTCTTTTTTCTATTCTCAGAGTAGCAAATCCATTTTTTGTGAGATTTTCTATCCAATCATAAAATTGATATTCACTTTTTGAGCTTTTATTTTTTGTGTATAACTCTCGTTCAACTGATTCATTGGAAGCCGAATTTAATATAATTACTAATGGAAATTGAGTAATTTCTTGATTAGATTCACTTTCTGTTCTTCTAGGAAAAGTAAAAATGGTTCGAAGGCTTGTATGCTTATTGTTTTGACTTGAGTCACTGACTTCTAGTTGGTCATACATTGTATCGAAATAAAAATTACTCTCTCTAGGCAAAAAATGCAAAACTAAAGATGTGTTACGAATGGTATCATTTCTAACAAAAAAAAGATTGAGAGTGTCATTTCCATTTTTGGTTTTAACAAAATCCTGAAGCTCTTTTAGGTTATTTAGGTGCATAGAATCAACAGCAACAATTACATCTTTTTCTATTAATCCTGCTTTATCTGCTGCCGAATTAGGAAAAACTTTATAAACAATAATTCCTTTTTCTGCTTTCATTTTGTATGCCACACGAACAGCATTGGTAAGCGTACCAAGTTCTGCTCCTATAAAAGGACTTCTATTTAGCGTTTGGATTTGAGAGGGAGTAATGTTGGTCTGAGCTAAGCAAGAAAAAGAAAATAGAGAAAAGACTATAAAAAACAGAAAGTAAATTTGAAAACGCATATCTATAAAGTGAAATTTTTGATTAAAACTATTCTTATTATTTATCAAATTACCTATCAATAACTAGGACAAAAGTAAAAATGAGACCAAAAGCAAAAGTAAATTTAATATATATTTTGGAAGGATTCATTTTTGAAATAGAATTGCTTAACTTTGCCCTTCGATTCCTTGTAATCTTCAACTAAAAAAATACTCCCTATTATGTCTTGGTTTCATCGAAAAGATAAAAATATTACCACGCCTACAAATGAAAAGCGTGATTCTCCAAATATGTGGTTTAAAACTCCAAGTGGTACAATTATTCTCAAAAAAGAATTGAGAGACAATAATTGGGTATGTCCAGATGATAATCATCACCTTACCATCACACCACAACAATATTTTGAGATTTTGTTTGATGAAGGAAAGTACACAGAGATAAATGCAAATCTTACTCCTCTTAATCCTCTAAATTTTAAGGATACAAAAACGTATGAACAGCGTATAAATGAAGCCAATGCAAAATCTGGTGTCAATGAAGCTGCTCAAAGTGCTTACGGAAAAATGAATGGAATAGACTTTATGGTCACTGCCATGAATTTTAAATACATTGGTGGTTCGATGGGTGCAGTTGTGGGAGAAAAAATTTCTCGTGCTGCTGATTATTGTCTTGAAAATAACATTCCTTTGATGGTTATTTCGCAATCAGGTGGCGCACGTATGATGGAAGCAGGTTTTTCACTTATGCAAATGGCAAAAACTTCGGCTAAGTTAGCTCTACTTTCAGAAGCCAAAATTCCTTATATTTCCCTTTTGACAAACCCAACAACAGGAGGCGTAACAGCTAGTTTTGCCATGTTAGGCGATTTTAATATTGCTGAACCTAATGCACTTATTGGTTTTGCAGGTCCTAGAGTAATCCGTGAAACTATCGGAAAAGACCTTCCTAAAGGATTTCAAACAGCAGAATTTGTGAAAGAACATGGCTTTTTGGATTTCATTGTTGATAGAAGAGAGTTAAAAGCAAAACTGACTTCTCTTTTGAAAATGGTTTGGGTAAACCCTAATAAAGAAACTCCAAAAATGGTTAAGAAAACGATAAAAAAGGCTAAGAAGTAATTTCATGTGGACTAATCTTATAAAAAAGGTTAGTCCATTTTGATCCAAAGATGTTTTAAGCAGATAATATCCCATTCATCTTTTTCTTTTACTTTTCGAATATGATGTGATATAAATGAAGGATTTAATTCCTCTTTAATATCTTCTTTTAATAATTCCCACTCACACCATACAATTTCTTCTTTATCAATATTCTTATCAACTTCTTTTTTTATCCATTCATTTACTTTTTTGTGCCAATAAGTCATATCTTCGTGCAAAACATAGCCGACAATTAAAGATTCCATAAGCCATCCTCCATATAAACCTCTTTTAAATCTTTCAATTCCTCCTCTATCTCCTTTAACATATTGATTACTAGAATAACTTTTCTCCTTTTTATTATTTGAAATACTCTTTGTCCTTAGCCATTTACATTCAATTATATAAAAAGGAGGTTGATTTGCTTCATATACTGTTACATCATATTGATTTACAGATAAATCAGGTTGTGAACCTTGTCCTTTAGCCTTCTTACTTTCTTCGGCACGCTCTCCTTGAAACGTAAAAGGCTTACTCTGCTTTCTACTGAAATGTTGAAGTATTTTTTCTAAATTAGAATTCTGTACTCGTTCGTCTATATATTTCCCCCCATGATATTTTTTGAGTTCCAATAAACATTCTTTTACAAACTCAAATAAATCTTGATTCTCATTCTCTAAACCTAATTCTTGTACTGATTTATTTACTTGTTTTGCCTTATTCATTCTCTTACTTAGCATAGTTATTTTTGGAGTTACGTTGATAAACTATTTCAGCAAAAGTAGTGTCAGCATCTCTGACAGCTATCGAACGAACCCAATACCTTAATTGATTAGGTTTTATCAGATAGATAGTATTGTCTTTGTAAATCCTAATGATACGATTATACTGTACATTATCAGAATAATTATTTTGAATCAACTCTTCAATATCTTTTTCTGAAAGATTCAGTATTTTTTTTGTAGAAGTTTTACTTCCATATTTAAAGGCTACACCTACATATTCTTTACCTTTATGAAGAGCAGAATAATAAAAACTTTTAGCATTTTTTTTATAAACAGAATTAAGAATTTCACAAAATACGTCTGCATAAGAATCTATTATTTTATCAAAATCTTTATCTTTTATAGGTTTAGCTAAAACAGAATTTTCTCCACTTGTCAGAAAATCTACCCAGTATTTTAATACATCTTCTGCAATTATTTTTTCTATTGGATATAATTCTAATTCATTATGATAAGGTAAATTCATAATGTCTTCCTTCAAAAGTGCTGTATTCTTTCCTACTAATACTTGTCCACTATGACAATAAAGAAAAAATTGAAATGTTTTAGTCTGTAATTTTGTAAATGTTTCATAGATAGTTTCTAAATCAGAAACATCTTCTTTAGGCGCATATATTCCTGTTATTTTATCTCTAAAAGTGAGGTATCCTTCTTTTTGTAAAGCAATAGAAAATTTGCCTGTTGTTTTACCACTATTTGCTTTTATTAATAAATGTGGAGTATGGTATATATTTTTATTCTTTGAACGTGGAGCATTGAAATATTCTTCTTCTTGAATATAAATATTTTCTTTAATTATACCATTTTCAGTAAGTGAAGTAGTAGGTAAAGTAGGTTTATCTGTTATGTAATTAGCCTTTTTATATTTCTCTTTTTGTTCTTCTGTAAGAATAGTACCTTCTTTATGTCCTAAAATATACCCTTCTCCATACTGCCACCCATGTTTTTCTCGTTTTTCTTCTAAATAATCTTCTAAAGTACCTCCTTCAAGAAGTCTTTTTATGACATAATAGGTTCTACCTCCTCCCATAAGGTTACATTTCCATACAAAGTTATCCTCTAAAGCAACATTTTTAGGAACTTGGTGCATGTCATACTCATCTAATTCAAAATAACGTTTTAGGTTATTTCCACTTGTACGACGTACTGTAATATGTAGAATGCTTTCATCAGTAGGTTTTGTCTTTTCTACAAAAGTTACTACAGTAGCAACATCAGCTTTTTGCCATAATACTTTGTTTCTTGCTAATGCAGTCAAATCAAAAATTTGAGCTACATTATATCTTTCAAAAAAGTAATTTCTATATTTTTGAGTAGTAGAAGAACTATAAAGAGTAGTTCCAGATGGCATAATTAGACACTGCAAACCACCTTTTTTTAATAATTCCATAGAATACTCTAAAAAGTAAAGTGCAATTTGATTTTGTGGAATAGGTACTTGTTTTTGTTTTTTCCTATTGTTTTCTAACCATCTTACAGATTTATTTCCTCTATTAAAAGGTGGATTTCCTATAACGAGGTCAAATGTTTCTTCTGCATTTGTTTTTAGATATTCAAAAAAATCTATTTTGAGAATATTATTTTTTCTAAGGTCATCAAACTTTAATTTTAACCATATTTCAGTAGGACTAAGCATATCACAAATAGCCAAACTTAAACTGAAAACAGCAAGCTGACAAGCACCTTCATCTATATCTGTTCCATAAATATTTTCTAAAATTAACTTTCTTAATACTTTTTCGTTTGGTTTTTCATTCGGATTCGTAATACGCCTCCATTGTACCAAACGCTTAAAAGCAGAAACCAAAAAAATTCCAGAACCACAAGAAGGGTCAATTACCTTAAAATCTGTACTTGGAGTATCTGAATCTAAAGGCATACATTCATCAACCAAGAAATGAACAAGATGAGGAGGTGTATAAACTACTCCTTCTGTTCTGTTTCCAAATAATTCATCATAAATACGACTAATCAGTTCAATAGGAAGATATTTGAAAGAATACAGTTTCCATAATACTTTCTGTCCATATTTTTCGGTATCTCCATAAATAAAACCAGCTAATTGAGGAAGTTTTTTGCCTTCTATTTTTTGTTTGTCTTCTTCTGTCCATTCAAATATATTTCCATTAAATTTTTCTTCTGAATTGAAATTTTCAAATACTTCTAAGGCTTTTCCTTGTTCTAAGGCTTCACTAAAGTTTTTACACCCAAAATTCTTTTTGAAGTAATTTTCAAGTTCTATTTTTCGCTCTTTATCTTCCTCTATTCGCTCTTCTATATATTTAACTAAAATACTTTGAAGTAAAAGTTTATTTACAATTTCTTCTGATAAATTACTGTTTTTAATAAACTCATTTCTTATATAAATAAGCATTTCTAAGAGTTTGTTATAAACAGATTCATTAGAATCAAATTGCTTTTTATTCTCTTCTAATTCCCAAAAAATACCTGTATCAAAATATTTAGCTTTATATTTCTCTTTTATTTTCTTAGAAATAGAAGCACCAATACTTAATTGAGTATTTACATCTTCATTCAAATAAACAGGATACAAAACACCCTCTTTTTCTTTAGGTTGTTTTGATGTATTTAGGATGAGAACATTCGTTTTTGTAAAAATATAAGCTAAAGATACCAGATTACTATTCCATATATTTTTATGTATTTCGCCTAATTTTTCATCTGAAACATTTTTTGTAGTGAAGTCAAATACTAATATTTGAGGCGTGGAAGGTCTGTTTTCAAACTTTCTAAAATACACAGCCGTAGCACTCAATTTTTTAGCGTCCTCTAATACAAAAAATTCTGTATTGGTAACAGGTTGATTTTCAGCATCTACAAACAACAAACTAGAAGAGTTAAATTCTAAAGAATCTATTTCTTCTTGTAATTTGGGCGATATATTAATAGAATTAGACAAAAATAATGTATTGAATGTTTATCGAACTGTAAATATAAAAAATCTTTCTTGAAAAATATATTAGCAATCTCACAAAAAAATAGCTATATTCAAAATTTTTTCAATGTTTTTTTTACAAAAACTTCCTTATCTTAGCTTTCATAAATCATTTTTGAAAAATTCGTTTTTGATAAATAATCAAAAATTCAAAATATACATTCTATGAAAGCAATTTTGGTAACTGGTGGAGCTGGTTTTATTGGTTCTAATTTTATTCCTTATTTTTTAGAAACTCACAAAGACTGTAAAGTCATTAATTTGGATTTGCTGACCTATGCAGGAAATTTGGATAATTTGAGTGAGGTAGAAAGCAATCCTCGTTATGAGTTTGTGAAAGGAGATATTGTCAATAGGCAATTAGTAGAACATATTTTTGACAAACATGATATAAAAGGAGTAATTCATTTTGCTGCCGAATCTCATGTCGATAACTCTATTACAGACCCAGAGGCTTTTGTCAGAACCAATGTTCATGGAACTTTTACGCTTGTTGATGTAGCTCGTAAATATTGGATGAATGCACCGTTTTCATACAAAGAAGGCTATGAAGATACTCGTTTTCTTCACGTTTCGACAGATGAGGTATATGGAACTTTAGGAGAAACAGGCTTTTTCACAGAAACTACGCCTTATGCTCCAAACAGTCCATATAGTGCTTCAAAAGCAGGAAGTGATTTGATTGTCAGAAGTTATTTTCATACGTATGGATTTGATGTTGTGATTACAAACTGTTCTAATAATTTTGGCGAAAAACAGCATCACGAAAAACTTATTCCTACCATTATCAGAAAAGCTCTTTCAAATGAGCCTATTCCGATTTATGGAAATGGACAAAATATTAGAGATTGGCTCTATGTTTTAGACCACTGTAAAGGAATTGATAAAGCATTCCAAAAAGGAAAAAAAGGAGAATCGTATAATATTGGTTCAAACAACGAATGGAATAATTTGGATTTAGCCAAAAAAATCTGTTCTCTTTTAGATACAATTAAGCCAAAAGAAAGTGGAAAATATGAAGATTTATTGACTTTCGTAAAAGATCGCCCTGGTCATGATTTGCGTTATGCCATTGATTCTTCAAAAATGGAAAATGAATTAAACTGGAAAGCAAATACTGATTTTGATACAGCTCTTACCAAAACTATCAATTGGTATATTGATTTGTATAATTCTGAAAAATTTAAAGCAAATTCTACTACTTCTGATTCAAAAAAAAAAGATGACCCAAAAAAAGTAGAAATAGAGGCAAAACAAGAACCTAAATCAGAGGAAAGACACAAACAGTCAGAAAATAAGCAAGAAAACAAACAAGAGCAAAAAGAAGAACCTGTAATAGAACTAAAAACTAGACCTGTTTCAGAACCAAAAATAGAATCTAAAAAGGAGGAAAAGCAGATTTATAATTCTACTTTTTCCTCTAGTAGTTACGATAAAATTTTTGATACTGCTAATTTGAATGAATCTTTAGAAGCTCTTGCAGAAGTAAAAGCTGCTGTCATTCGTACACGAAAAGACTTTGAATTCTATCAAGAGAAAGAGAAAGATGCAGAAAATAAAGCAAAACGCATCATTGCAAAAGCACAAGAAGGAAATTTGGATTGGAACGAAGCAAATAACCTTGCTATGGAACTTCTAAAAGAACAAGAACGCTCAAAACAAATGGCTGATGGTGCTTTGAATCAACTTGCAGAATTAGGAAAGTTACAAGACAAAATTGAAAAACATTCTCAAACTGTAAAATCTATCAAAGAAAAACAACGGGTCAAAATGCCTGATTCTTCTGAAACAATTTCTATGATAGAACGCATGAAAGCCAAAATACAAAAAGATGAAATTTTGGGAGATTTATACGAAGATTTTGGAAAAGATGGTGCTAAAAATGACCCTTTATTAAATGATAAAGTAAACAAAGCATTAGGAATTGACCCTGATAAAGATGCTTTGAATGCTCTTAAAAGTAAATTAGGAATGGATAAGAAATAATTATATCTATCTAGTATTCAATAATTTATGTATTTAATTAACTGCATTTTATTTTAAAATAAAATGCAGTTTTTTTTCTTGAAATAAACTTTCTGATTCTTTCTAACGTTACTGTTATATGTTATGCGTGCATACCATTTTTACTTTATCCTCTATTGATAACTCCCTATTGTTATGTCTGACCAAACTCCACCTCAAGACCCAAAAAGTCCGAATAATAATCAAGATAATTCTAATCCAGATTTTGTGCCTACCCCTCCCAAAAGCATTACCAAAACAGTTTGGAAAGTATTTAGAAAAGCAAAAAAAGTAACTTCTCAAGCAAATAGTATTATCAATGGTTCTGTTGGGGATAAATTTCAAGAGTATTCTGTCTTGAAGCCTTTGGATATTAAAATGAATTTTTATCATCGTCAAAGTCCTATCAAATTACATAAAGAAAGTCTAAGAAAACGTTCGAATTATTCATACAATGATAAGCCAGTTTCAAACAAAATTTGTATTCTGATTCACGGACTTGTCTTTAATGAAACCTGTTGGCAATTTAAAGATAGAAGTGATTATGGAAAAAAACTAGAAGAAGATTATGGCTTTACTCCTTTCTACTTGCGTTATAACACAGGTTTGCATATTTCTGACAATGGACAAGAATTAGCCATTCTTTTGGAAGAATTGTATCAAAATTATCCTACCAAAATTGAAGAAATATTTTTTATTTGTCACAGTATGGGAGGACTTTTAATGCACAGTGCTGCCTATTATGCACAAGAAGAGGGTTTTGATTGGGTAACCAAAACAAAGAAAGTGTTTTTACTCGGAACGCCTCATTTGGGTTCTTTCTTTGAGCGTTTTGCCAACGTTACTACCAATATTTTACAGCGTGTTCCCAACTGGCATACTCGCTTGGTAGGAAAAGTTATCAACCTTAGAAGTGCAGGAATAAAGGATTTGCGTTATGGTTATTTGAGGGAAGAAGATTGGAAAGATAAAAACCCAGATTCATTTTTAGAAAATACCAAAAATGAAGTTCCAAAGTTAGATGGAGTGGAATATTTTATTATTTCGGGCAGACTTACAAAAGAAGAAACCCACTGGGTAAACTGCTTTTTTGGAGATATTTTGGTCAGTAAAAAAAGTGCAAATGCTCACTTTATTGATACAGAAGAAATCAATTCAGAAAGTGATAATTCTATTCAATTTGCAGCCACACACCATTTCAAACTCTTGACAATGAATGAAGTTTATGAAAAAATTAAGTTTTGGATAGAGAGGAAGTAGTGTATTTTTTATCTAACTAATTTTTAGATACCATACTAAAGAACTTTGATTTTAGAATAAAGTTCAACTATTAGTCAGTAATAAAAACTCCACAGTCATTTTTTACTGAGTACAATATTCTTAAAAATATAAATTTAGTAAATTGCTGAAAAGTTATTTTATGAAAAAAGTATTTTCACTCTTCTTCTTTTTACTTCTTGGCTTTTCTGTAAAGGCACAAAACATTCCTATTTCTGATAGTTTGATATATAAAATGAGTGTATTAAAAGTTGAAGATTATGTAGAAAATCTTGATGAGCATGAAAAATTAACTCAACAATTATCAAAAGAAATAATTAGTCATACAAGTCAAAAAAAAGATTCAGTATTTGGAGCTTTAGTAGTGCTTTATGACAATTTTGATGCAGATGCAGATAATGAGTTAATTATTTTTATGGGATATGTATGGGAGTCTGAAGTTTTCGCTTTTGATAAAATTGATAATCAATGGTTTTTGATTTATAGAGAAGATATTACTCTAGGTAATAGTTTAGATTTAGATTATGGAATTAGTCCTGTGAAAGATACACCTTTGATTAGAGTAAAACATCGTGCTGGTGGTGGCACAGGTATGTACATGGATGAGTATTTTTTTTATAGATTTACAAAAAATGGATTCAAAAAGGTTTTGACTTTAGGTGGAAAGCATTGGGTAAGTTCGGGAAGTATACTTTATCTAAATTTCAATTTGAATACACAGTTTTATACTTATTCTTTTGGTGGAATCGAAATATTCATGGAAAGCAAATACTACCTTCCTCATTATGATAATAACAACAATCCTTTTAAAGAAGTAATATTATTTGAGGAAGACTTAACATTTAATTTTGAATGGAATGAGAGAAAAGAAGAATATCAAATTACACCTTCAAAAGATAGCAGTTTAAGTATTGAACAGAAGAAGTTTCTAATTTCTCAACAAGAAAATCAAAATTTATTTTATCAATTATTCAAAGCAGAAATTAAAGAAACAAGAAAAACCTTATCTAAAGAGGAAACAGAAATTTTAGATAAATGGATAGAATATGTAGAGAAAAGTATGGCATCAAAAAAATAACAAATCAATTCTTAACCAAAGAACGTAAACAATTTAGTTAATTATAACTACTATTTCTAAATTTTAAAAAGGGTATTTTTGTAGCACTCTTTTTTACATAACCTTCTCTTTTTATGAAAGGTGAATTAGAGGTAAAAATGGAGTAGTCATTATAATTATTAAAAACTAAAACATAAGAAAAAAATAAAGCAGATTTAAAAGGAACAAACAAAAAAAACACTAAACTTTAAAAGTCTAGTGTTTTAATTATATAGAATTTATATCTAAGAGATAATTTGTCGTTGTTGGTGTCTCCAACAATGACTTTAGAAATTATTCACCAACAGATACACGTTCGAATGCTTTAATTTCCATTCCTTTTCCTTCATTTTTCACATACTGAGCAATTGTAACTTTAGGGTCTTTTACAAATGCTTGGTTCATAAGTGTATTTTCTTGAAGATATTTCTTAACATAACCTTGAGCGATTCTGTCTAAGATATTTTCTGGTTTGCCTTCTTCTCTTGCACGTTCTACGCCAATAGCCATTTCACGTTCAGTAACTTTAGGATCAACACCATCTTCATTAAGAGCAACAGGGTTCATAGCTGCGATTTGCATACCCAAATCTTTTCCGATAGCATCATAATCAGCACTTCCTGCATTATCCATTGCTACCAAAACACCAACTTTACCGTTTGAGTGAATATAAGCAGCCAATTTATCAGCTGAAAGATGACTATAACCTACGATAGAAATTTTTTCGCCCATTTTACCAACAAAGTCAGTAATTTTAGATTCAAGTTTTTGTCCATCTATTTCTAAAGCTAAAAGCTCTTCTGAAGTAGTAGGTTTTTTACTAGCTGCAAGTTGAGCGATTTGAGTTCCTAATTTTACGAATTCTTCGTTACGAGCTACAAAGTCAGTTTCACAACCTAATCCTACGATTACGCCTTCTGAATCATTGTTAAAAATTTCGATAAAAACTGCACCTTCTGAAGTATCTCTATCAGCACGTTTTGCAGATACTTTTTGTCCTTGTTTACGTAAAATATCTACTGCACCATCAAAATCACCATTAGATTCTGTAAGAGCTTTTTTGCAGTCCATCATTCCTGCACCTGTCATTTCACGAAGTTTTTTTACATCACTTGCCGTAATTGCCATAACTATTGTATGTTTTGTGTTCTTAGTAGAACGGAATTAAAAACGAATTAATAAAAAAAGAGCGATTAGTAGCTACAAAGTTACGAATCACTCTCTTATTTATGAATTAGTAGCACCAAAATTTAAGAAAATAAAAGAGGTAAGTTACTAATTATATGAATTTGTAATCTGATATATCAAATTACGACTCTTTATGAGTAATAGATACAATTAAGCAAATGTAGAATTTACAAAATCAGTATCTTCTTGTGAATTCTCACGACCACGGTAAGAATTAGCAAGAATAGTTTTGAGGCGATTGAGTTCTTCACGAGCTGCATCTAATCCTTCAGAAGGACGTTCAGATTTTTTCGTTTTGAAAAAGTCTGACTGCATAGTTTTTAGCTCACTGATACGCTTCTCAATCTTTAGTTTGGTCTTTGTTTCGAAAGCCATAGTGATATAAGAATTTTTGATTTTAATTACGAATTATCAATTACGAATTACGAATTATCAATGATGAATTACGAAATAAATAATTATCAAAATTCATTAAAATCTGTTTTGATAAAATCAATTTATATTTTAAAGTAATTTTAGCCAAACCTATAAGATTTTCATAAACCTTATAGGTTTAACTAATCTACTTTTCTTTGTCTAGTTTATAGTAGAATAATAAACAGCTCATAAATCAAATAAGTAATTCGTTTACAACTTATCACTTACCATTTATAACTGTATTAAATTATTCTTCTTCGTCAGCATTTGCTTTCGAAGCTACAGCTTTAGCAGGTTTTTTACCTTCATCAACTGCACGTTTTTTGTTTTCTTCTTCTTGCAATTTAGCTTGGTCACGCTCTTCTTTGCGTTCAGCTAAACCTTCTTCGATTGCTTTACCAATGATAGAAGTAAGAAGTAAGATAGATTTGTAAGCATCATCATTTGCAGGAACTGCATAATCAACGATGTTTGGATCTGCATTCGTATCTACGATTGCAAAAACAGGAATGTTAAGGCGTTTTGCTTCTTTGATAGCAATGTGTTCACGAACAACATCAACAACAAAAAGAGCAGAAGGCAAACGATTAAGATCTGCAATACCACCTAATACACGCTCCAATTTCTCTTGCTCACGTGAAATCATTAATCTTTCACGCTTTGCTAAGTTTTTGTACATATCACTCTTAATCATGCGCTCTGTTGATTGCATTTTCTTGATAGACTTACGTACAGTAGCAAAGTTAGTGAGCATTCCACCCAACCAACGATCTGTAACATAAGGCATATTAAGGCGTTGTGCCTCTTGTGATACTACTTCTTGTGCTTGTTTCTTAGTAGCAACAAACATAATTTTTTGTCCTTTACGAGCCAATTCTTTGATGGCTTCAGTAGTACGTTCTAGACTGGCGAGAGTCTTATTAAGGTCAATGATGTGGATACCATTGCGCTCCATAAAGATGTAAGGAGCCATTTTTGGATTCCACTTGCGTTTCAAGTGACCGAAATGCACGCCTGCGTCCAAAAGGTCTTTATATTCTATTTTTTCCATAGTTTGCTATGAGAATGTAAATCAATTTCGAAACTTTGGTTCTTTTTTCTATACATTTTTGATAAATATATCAAAATAGTAGAGGCGAGAACCACGCATTCGGGATTATTATTTTTAATAAAAAAAGGAAGGTTAAGAATTCTATTTATTTCAAAAATGCCTTTTGAGAAATTTGAAAAAATAGTTTTTTCGAATAAATCTGTAAATGACAGAGTTGTCCAAAAAAGATAATTCTTAACGCTTGCTGAATTGGAATCTACGACGTGCTTTTCTACGACCGTATTTTTTACGCTCAACCATACGAGGGTCACGTGTCATGAATCCTTCAGCTTTAAGTGCAGGACGAAGCTCTGCATCATATTCTACTAATGCACGAGAAATACCAAGACGAACAGCACCTGCTTGTCCTGTAATTCCACCACTAGCTACATTAACGTTTACATCAAAAACACCTACTTTGTCAGCTATAACAAAAGGTTGGTTGATGATAATACGTAAGATTTCTGTTGGGAAGTAGTCTTCTATAGTACGACCATTAACAGTAATTTTACCTGTTCCTGGTTGCATATATACACGAGCTACTGCCTTCTTACGTCTTCCGAGGGTGTGAAGAGTTGTACTCATTTATAAATTAAATGGTTTAGATTGACCTTTAGAATTTTACTTCTTTAGGTTGTTGTGCTTCGTGAGGATGCTCACTTCCTGCATGCACAAACAAATTACGGAATAACTCACGTCCTAAACGGTTGTGAGGCAACATACCTTTTACTGCATCTTCTACAAGTTGTGTAGGCTTACGCTGTAAAATTTGGCGTGCTGAATAAATTTTCTGACCACCTGGATAACCAGAGTGAGTAATGATCTTTTTGTCGTTCCACTTCTTACCTGTAAGGTGGATTTTTTCGGCATTAATAACGATTACACTATCTCCACAATCATTGTGAGGAGTGTAAGAAGGTTTGTGTTTTCCACGCAAACGTTTCGCTATTTCACTTGCCATACGACCCAAAGTTTGTCCTTCAGCATCAACAATGAGCCATTCACGGTTCTCTTTGCCTTGTTCTGCTGTAACAAACTCAGTTTTGTAACTAAGTGAATCCATTTTTTTGGAAATTTATTGAAAAGAAATTTAAGTTACGAATTACGAATTATGAATTACGAAACAACTATTGTGATTATAATTTATTTGTAATACCAATAATCCTTTATTCAATAAAAAATATCTATTCAAATTGCTGTAAAAATTTAACTAATTTCTGTCAAAATCATTCAGTATCAAGGCAATACATTTTCTTAAATTAAGAATACGTAAAAACTTATTACTGCTATTTTAATAGGTCTGCAAAATTAGAGGTTTTCTTGTTGATTTCCAAATAGTTGTAGAAATTTATTGATTATTAATTTATAAACTATAATTCTTCAAGTCTAATTGCATCTTTATATTTGCACGCTGATAAAGTCCTTCTTCTAATGGGATTTCTTCAAAACCTATTTTTTTATACAAATGAATAGCTGATTGAAGCTGAGTATTGGAATACAGGATAATTGTAGAAATAGAATTGTTTTTTGCAAAATCTAAGCAGTGTTTTACTAATAATTTACCTATTCCATTGCCTTGTTCTTTTCTAGTAACAGCCATTTTACCCAGTTCAAAAATAGTATCAGTCTTTTTTAATAATGAAGCAGTTGCTATAATATTTTCACTTTTCTCATTTTTAATTTTTACAAAAAAGATATAACCTCCTTTGTCAATAATTTCTTTTTTAGGATTTGAAAGTGAAATTATATCTCCTTTTTCTAATTTGAAATACTTTTCAAGCCATTCATAGTTTAGCTTTTTGACCCACTCACTCAAGTTATCATCATAATCAATAATCTCAATTGTTTTTTTACGGCTTTCTAATGTCATACCTAATAGAACTTAAAATGATTTTTTATTCAAAAATTCTTTCTAAAAATAATATTTTCAATCAGCTAAATAAGTCTAAAAAATTCTCCTTATTAGATTGTACAGAATATTCATTTTGGATAGTTTGTAACGCTAAAATTCCCATTTCTTGTCTTTTTTGTGGGTTTTCTAAAAGAAAAGATAAATATTCTTTCCATTCAGTTTCTGTATCAGCTAAAAAACCATTTTCATTAGTTGCCTCTTGATTAATGATTTTTTTATTGACACCAATCGGGGAAATCACAGCAGGAACGCCCAAAGCCATATATTGTAAGGCTTTAAAACCACATTTCCCTTCTGCCCACGCATCAGCTGTAAGTGGCATCACTCCAATATCTAATTCTGATAAATCCTTTATTTCTGTTTCTTTATTCCATTTTACAAATTCAAAACTTTTCAAATTACTCTCTGTGTCCAAATTTGGATTTTGATTGCAGATAACACGAAAAACAAAATCATATTTCTGTTCTAATTCCTTTAAGATAGGAATAATCATTTCTAAATAAATGAGTGTAGAGTGCGAACCTGTCCAGCCAATAATCGGTTTTTTGTTTGGATTGTGTTGGTGTAAAAGATTATGTTTTTTTTCTAAATCAATTGTAGTTGGGTTTAAAATAGCTTTTGTCGTAGAATTTGCGAAGGCATTAGCATTCTTTTGTAAATATTCATTTCCGACACTGATTTTATATGCCCATTTACAAATTGTCTTTACTTTATCAGGAGATTTGAAAAAAGCAGCTAATTTGTTTTGAGAAGATGTAGCATGAATCCATATTGCATCATCAAAATCATAGATAATTTTTCTATTAAAAACTTTTGTCAAAATCCATTCTACAAACGGAAAGCCAACAGGCGTAGCTTCACGATACACAAAAACAAAATCTGCATTTCTAGCTTTCCAAATATGAATAAAGCGTCTTAAAAAACCTTTCAAAACACCTATTATTTTTTGAATAGTATGTCCTTTTTTGTAGAGAATTTTGTTTGTTTCTTCATCTAAAAAAGACAATAATTCATATTCAAAATTATTTTCTTCAAGAATATCCAAATACTGTTCGTAACGAAATCGCTGACCAGGGGCAATGTCGTAAGGATAAGGAACAAGAAATTTGATTGTCTTTTTTTTCATTGATTTTTGGAATGCGATTTTAAACACAGAGTTCACAGAGAACACGGAGAATGAGAATGTAAATTTTAAATACTAAACTTACTGACATAGAAATTATATTTGTAATTTTTTGCCATACTATGCCGTTTTTGGTGTCTCACCAAAGACCTACAAACCTAGCTCACTTTATACTTTTTAGGATATTCAAAAAAACGAACTCTTCCAGAATGTCTTGTTACTTCACTCCACGAATTTACATCAAAATCCAAACAATATACTCCACTTGTAGGCATTTCTTGTACAGGTTCTTCTGCCAAAAAATCTACCAAACCACTAAAATCAGGATTATGTCCGACTAAAGCCACTGTATTTTTTGTATCTAAAAGTGTATTTATAATTCTCATGTGGAAAGGAACGCCTGTAAAATAAAGGTCGTCTGTCAAATGAACTTGACTTTCCATAAATCCATAGACATCAAAAAAAATCTTTTGGGCTGTTTTCTTTGCTCGTTTGGCAGAACTAGACAAAACTAAATCTGGAATAATATTTTTTTCAAATAAAATTTGTCCCATCAAAGGAGCATCATGTTTTCCTCTTGTATTTAATGGTCGTTCACGGTCTGGCAAAGTTTCATCTTTCCACGAAGATTTAGCGTGTCTTATAAGTATAAGTGTCTTCATTAACTTCTGATTCTATTATTATTGCTTTTATTTTTTGAAAAACTGAATTCAATAAATTTTTTACAAAGATAAGAGTTTTTTGTAGCAACGATTGCTACTGGTAGGATTACCTGACTATTATCAACGTATTTATTTTTTGATTTATTTCTCTTTTTTTTCAGATTATTGCAACCTTTATTTTTTTGTCTTGTCTTTCATAGCATAAGAGATAACAAAAACGATTTGAATATCTCTACAACAACAACTAACGAAAAATAGTATTTTTGAATAAAAATACTATTAGAATAATCGCAATTACTTAAATGTCTAACCCAACTGTTGATACTAATTACGAAGAACCTAATGCCGAACTTATTGAGAAAGTTCGATTAGGAAGTCAGAAGGCGCAATACCAACTCTACGAAAAATATGTACGAGCAATGTATCATGTCTGTGTCAGGATTGTGGGCAAAGGACACGAAGCAGAAGAAGTATTGCAAGATGCTTTTGTGAGAGCATTTATGCGTATTGAAGAATATCGTGGTGATGCAGCTTTTGGAGCTTGGCTCAAGCGCATTGTCATAAATACTTCAATTAATTTTCTTCAAAAAAAGAAGATTGATTTGGTTTCTTTAGATGAAATGCTGGTTGAACCAGCCATTGAAGAAGATGAAAATTCTGAAAATGACTTTGCAGAAATGAATATTCAAACAGGAGTTTCTGAAAAAGTTACCAAACATAATTCAGAAGTTAGCCGAGTAAAAGAAGCTATCAATAGGCTATCCGACGGTTATAGAATCGTCTTGAGTTTATATCTTTTTGAAGGGTATGACCATGAAGAAATTGGAGAAATATTAGGAATTTCTAGTTCTACTTCAAAATCACAATATAGTAGAGCAAAAAAGAGATTACGAACAATGTTATAAAAAGTTGTCAGTGGGAACACAGACAAGGACTTAAATTTTATAAAAATACTTGCCGTTGCTTGGTGTCCCCACCAACGACAGAAACAATACTAAAACAGCATGTAAAAATGGCAACTAATAAAAAAAATACAGAAGAAAGACAGCTTGATGAGCTTGAAAAATTCTTACTTACTCATCGTAGCAAACTTCAGAAAGAAGAACAAAAATCAATCGACGAACAGTTTGATGCTTCTTTCTCTATGGAAAAAAACTTTTTAGCTATTCAAGCCAAACTCAAAAACGAACAAGCAAGTCGTTTAGAGCCTAGAAATATCATAGAAGAAAAAGCTAAAAAACTGATGCAAATTAATACAGAAGAATCAGAAGAAGACAAAACCAAAAACTGGGTCAAACCTTCGCCAGTTGCTTCTGAGACAACTAAAAGTGTCAAAATAGGGCAGACAGAGATAAAGAGAGACATAAATAATTGGGTCAAACCTTCGCCAGTTGCTTCTCAATATTCTTCTCATGCTTCATCTGCTTTAGAAACAAGAAATCAAGAAAATACTCCAGCAACAAAAACAGTTTCTCTTCGGAAATTTTGGACAGTTGCTGCTTCTCTAACAGCTCTTTTGGTTACAACTTTTATGTATAATATGGATACTATAAGTATGCTGACAGAAGAAAATGAACATTTGATTTCTATGTATGAAGAAAATGGAATGAGAGGTTTTGAAGGAAACTTTGATGAAGATTTTGAAGGGAATAATGGACAAAATTATGCTCAAAGCGTTTCTTTACCTGCTGAACTCTTAGAAGCTGAAAATTATTATACTTCTATTATTGCAAAGGAAAAGAAAGAACTCAAGAAAAAAGATACTGAAAACTGGGTGACTCCTGAAACTATCCAAACTTTAGATGAATTGGATGAAGCCTATAAAGTAATGAAAAGTGACCTTTTGGAAGAGCAAAATTCAAAAAAACTTGTTGATGAAATGCTTAATAACCTAAAACTACGCAAGCAGATTTTAGATGAAAGCATACAAATCTTGGAAAATTCAAACTCATCTGATTCAGAAACCAATAAAAATAATAAAACAAATGAAAAATCTATATAATAATTCTTTAGCCATTGTCTTTTCTATTTTACTGATTTTTTCAGGAATTTTAATTTCTGTTTCAAATGCAAAAGCAGAAGGCAAAATTCCTACCCAAAGTCCAAAAGAAGAAAAGCAAAAAGTTGTAAAAGCAACCTTTAAAGTCAATCCAAAAGATTTGCTTAGTATTTCTAATAAGTATGGAAATGTGAACTTTACTAATCATGACAAAAGTGAAGTTTCTGTTCAAGTTACCATTTTAGCTTGGGCAAGAAGTGATAAAGAAGCACAAAAGATTTTGGATAGAATTAGTATTGAGCAAGATAATGACTCTGAGAGTATTAATTTTGAAACTCAAATTGAAGAGTCAAGAGGAGGATATAGTTCTTCAAATAGAGAAGGTTTTGAGATAAACTATGAAGTCAAAATTCCTAAAAATTTGAATATAGATGTAGAAAACAAATTTGGCTCAGTAACAATTGGTGATCTGAATGGCAAATTAAATCTTGATTTAAAACATGGAAATTTTAATGCTCATAATCTTTCAGGAATGCGTCATGTAATCAGTGTTAGTTTTGGAAACCTATCAATCAATGAAGTAGGTTCAGCAGATGTAGAAGTGGCTCATGGAAGTCTCAACATTGATAAAAGCAACACAGATTTGAAGATTGAAAGTAAGCATTCCAATGTCAGAATCGATGAAGCCAATAGTTTGGAAATAGAGGCAAAACACGGAAATATGAGAATAGGAACAGTTTCAAAAATTACAGGAGAAAACAGTTTTGGAGGAATAGAAATCAGAAAAGTATTGAAATCTGCTGTTCTACAACTCAAACATGGAAATTGTGAGTTAGAGCAAATAGCAAAAGGATTTGATAAAATAGAAGTAGAAAATGCTCACGGTTCAATAGAATTACGTTTTGATTCGGATGCTAAATTCCAATTTGAAGCTAGAACAGAACATGGAAGTATCCGAAACTCAATGCGAAATACTACTATTCAAAGACATGAAGAAGACACACACGATAAAATATTAGAAGGAAAAACAAACGGAGGTGGAAGTGGAAAAGTTCGTGTAACTAACCAACACGGAAGCATTCGTTTAGAAGAGCGTTAGTTTGAAGTAAGAAAAAAATAAACTGAAATAGTTTTATTTTCTCTTCATTGAGATTCAAATTCGGTAGGCATTTTATGCTTACCGAATTTTTTTTCTTTATATTTTTCTAAAATTCTTTTAGATTATTATCTAAATGTAAAAGTATTTTTTCATCATTTTCTACACTGGCAAACTTTTCTAAAAGTGCTTTTGCTTCATTGTAGTAATAATTATACAAATCTTCTTTTGAATAGACATTATGCGAATTATAAAAAGACAGCCATTCGGGAAGTTTGATAGTAATAGTTTCTTTATCCGTATTTTTCAAAATCCCTAACATATTCAAGAAAATGTTATAGCTTGAAAATTCATTGGTTGCCTGACTAGGATAAAACTTTTCTAGTAATCTCCACGCCTTATCATTATCAACTTTGCTATAATAATAAGCGAAAAGTATCAAGTATTCAAAATTACGTGGAATGTATTCGTTTTCTTTGAAAAGTTGGTGCATTCCTTTTTCTACATACTGTTTGGCTTCCTCCAAACGGTTTTCTTTAGTCAGTTTTTGAACCAAATTGCCATAACTGACAATTGGAACACGAGCGCAAGTTTCTTTTTCAGTCAGAATATCATTTCCATCTGCTTTCGCTTTATCTATCGACCCAAAAGTAAGATTGTAATCAAAATCTGAATTGAGTTCGCAGGCTTTGCAATCACTCATATCATCAGAAGGCGTTGAATCTCTTATTGCTTTATATTTCTTTGCTTTTTCCTCCAACTCAAAATAAGTATAAAAACGATAATAATCTTCATATACAGGACGTAAAGAATAATTATTTCTTTCCATTCTCATCGAATAATCTTCTATAATTTTATCTTTTTGTGCTTTAGAAATACTCGGATTTTTAATAACATAATTAATCATCCATTTGTATTGCCACAAAAAGCTAGACTCATCAACAATAGCTGGGTCTTCTTCATACGCTCCAATAATCCAACTTATTGCTTCATAGGAAACCATTTTACTAGGCAAATAATCTAACTCTTCTTGCATCATTTCTAGTCGCAAATGTATTGACCATTCGGTGTCGTGATTGCTATCTGAAATAGTAATGGCTTGTTGTAATAATTTTACTTTATCTTGTGGAAGTGTAAGTTCTTCTTTTTTGATGAGTAGTTTCTGAATTTCTAATCCGTACATAATTTTATTTTAAAGTGTTTTTAGTAATCGTTAAGAGAGACAGATTCAATACTTCCATTTCGTGTTTATTGATAGGAAACTGACCCAAAAATAAAGATTGTATATAGAGTGTTTTGAGAAGTGGCGCAAAGAGTTCTTTGTCGTGAGCTTGCAATAAAGTAGCTACCATTGTATTATTGAGATTCAAACAAAGTGTAGGTTTTGCCTTTTTCTCCGACATATCCAAAATAGAAGCAAAGGGATTTTTACTATCTTTTGCTAACTTTTGAGTTTGATAATTTGCCATACTTTCTTCATCAGAAACAAACAAAACAGGCAAATCAGCAGGGAAAAACTTCTTCAATGCTACCTCACAAAAATAAGGTTGCATAATCTCAGTAGCTCTATTTAAAAATACTTGATGCTCTGTAATTTCTTCTTCAGATAATTCTTCAAAATCATTCAATACATCAGATGGCGAAATGGTTTTGATGTCTAATTTTGGATACTTTTTAATGATGCTTTTCATTAAGTTTTCTTCAAAACTATAAGCTGCATTAATCACAAAAATATCTTTAGAGTTAGCCAAACGACGAATTTGCTTAAAATCTTCTAGTGAAGTGGTATAAGTAATCGCCTTGATATTTTTCTTTATCCATTCAAAATTCTTTCTGCCTTTATTGGTTTCAAAAATCAAATAATTGATAAATAAATCTAATAATGTTTCATCTTCATTTGCCAACATTTTGATAGATTGGTAATGAGGTTCAAGAATTTTGACAAACTCATTCGGATTATTTTGAGAGAGTTCTTTAAAATAATTTTTTAAAGAATCATTCAATAAATCTTTACAAATCTTGAAGGTCGTATCATGAACAAAATCTTCTCTTGAAGCTGTTGGTGTTAGCTCATTGATATTTACAATGACTTTGATAAAGAATCCCCATTTTGGCAATAAATCTTCAATTTTTTCAGAAAGTAACATTCTTTTTACAAAAACTTTACTTTCTGTTTTAGAATTGAGATGCAACTTCTGAGAGCTAATAAAAGCACTTCCTTGAAGTCCTAACTCATCAATTTTGATAGGAAAAGCAGCTAAAAAATCTTGATTAAATTCCGTTTTTCCATATTCTAATAATTGCTCTTGCGTAGCTCCATCTTGCAACCAAATAGGCGTTTGAGGATTGACAATAGTATGTTGCTGCTCACCATTTTTTTCATTCGTTGTATAAAAATGAATTGGATAAGGCAATGCTTCTCCATAATGTTTCAACAATTCTAAGAGCGTATTTTTTAGAAAATAATAGCGCATTTCTGGCTTTGCTTCCAAAATAACAGCTGTTCCTGTTGGTCTTGATTCTGATAAAATATCTATTTTGTAAGTTCCATCAGCTTTAGCAGTCCATTGATAGGCATTTTCATCAGCTTCTGATTTTGTCTGAACAATAACTTCATTACTGACCACAAACGCAGAAAGCAAACCTACCCCAAACTTTCCAATAAAATTTTCTTTGACATGAGAATGCCTTTTGGAACTCTCTCCGATGATTGCCAAAAAATTATGAATTTCATCTTCTGTTAGTCCGATTCCATTGTCTTCTACAATCAGTTTTGCTGGGTTTTGATTGAGCAAACGAACTGTTATTTTGCCTTCTGCCTTTGCATCATATACTTTTTTTGCTTCAATAGCATCAACAGAGTTTTGTAATAACTCACGCAAAAAAACATTTGGCGTAGTATAAATATGTTCAGATAAAAGGTCAATAATTCCTCTTAAATCTACTTTGAATTTTAAATTTTCCATATAATAAAATTAGATTATTTTCTTTTGTTTCTAGCAGGATTAATAACACGTGCAGCTCCTTTGTGTCCATTTTCGGCTGCTTTTGTAAACCATTCAACAGCTAATTCGGTATTTTCTTCTACACCATTTCCAACTAAATACAGATTTCCTAAATCGTATTGGGCAGGTGCATAATCTTCTTGGGCAACTTCTTGAAGATATTTTGCTCCCGTTTCTACATTTTTATCTGTTCCTTTTCCATCTATGTAGGCTTTTGCTAGTTGGTATTTTGCAGCATTATTATATTCTGCAATACTTTCGAAAAGTTCAAAGGATTGAGTTTCATTCTTTGATGTTCCATCTCCTTCTAAATAACACATTCCTAAATGATATTTTGCTAAAATATCGCCTTGTTCGTGTCCTTGTTTGAGAGCTTGGTAGGCTTTATCAAGATTTCTTTCTGTGCCAATTCCATATTTGTAACACATTCCCAACCCATAATTGTAATAGCCAAATTCAGCAGCTTTTACATAATATTTAAATCCATTTTCTTCTTTACTACCTTCTGTCTCCTGCCAAAATTCCATATTTCCCAACGGAATATTAGCATATTGATAATTATTATTAACAGCCAACTGATAGTGTTTTTTTGCTTCTTCATTATTTTCTTCTACTCCAAAACCACTATAATAATAAAGTCCTAATTTATACATTGCATAAGGAATATTTCCATCTTCTACAGCCTTTTTCATATATTCAAAAGCCTTTTCAGGATTTCGTTCATCGGTGTTAGCTTCATAATAAAGGGCAATATCGACAGCAGCATCAAAAATTTCATTTTCTAAATCTTGATGCAACATTTCAATACCTTTTTGTGTATTTATTTCTACTCCATTTCCATACAAAGTAGCCTTTGAAAGTTCGTAATGAGCAACTGGATAATTAAGGTTTGCAGCAATTGTAAAGTGATGTAATGCTTTCTCAAAATCAGATTCTTCATTCTCTGACAAAATGCCATCTCTATAATAAAGTCCCATTCTGTAATGTGCATACGGATTATTATTTTCAGCTACACTTTGATAGGCTTCAAATGCTTTTTGATAATTTCGTTCTACTCCAAAACCTGTTTCGTAACAGATAGCCAATTCTATTTTTGAAAAATCAGAATTAAAATTTTCTATTCCCTTATTGATATAAGCAAGTGTTTTTTCAGGATTTGGTTCTACTCCCACTCCTAAACGATAATATTTGCCAGCTATTTCAATTGCTTCCACAGAATCTAACTCTGCACCTCTTTCATACCAATACAAAGCCTTTTGATAATTAGGAGAATTGTCGTCACTAAAAATACCGTTTTGATATTCTCTACCTAAATAAAATGCTGCATATCCATATCCTTTTTCTACGCCTTGTTCTAAATAGTTTAGTGCCTTTTGAGCATCTTTTGCTACATTTTCTCCTATCATCAACTGATAAGCTAGTTCTACATACGCAGGAGGATGATTTTCTTTGATGTTTTCTAAAATAGAAATTCCTTTTTGCTTGTATTCTCTATTAGATTCTGTATTAAATTTTTCATTGAATAAATACAGTTTAGCCAACTCATAAGATGCGCTAGAATTGTTAAAAGAAGATGTCTTTTCTAAAATTGCTTGTCCTTTGTCTATGTCTCTAAATTCATCATTATAAATTAGAAAAGTTCCCAAAGTTAGACCTGCATACGAAGCTCCTTTTTTAAATGATTTTTCTAAAAGCGAAATACTTTTCTCAAAATCTGGCTGCATATCTTCATTACCATACAAATAAAGTCTACCCAATAAATAATAAGGATGAGAAGATTGATTTAATTGAACGGCTTTTTCTAGAAATTCGATAGCTTCTTTTGTTTGATTTTTTTCTAAAGCTAACTCAGCTTTTAGTGTATAGATAGAAGAAGCTAGATAATTACTTTCAAAATCTTGAATTTCATTTACTATGCTTTCAGCTACCTCAGAATTTCCATCATAAAACAATAAAAATGCTTTTGTA
Source organism: Bernardetia sp. (assembly GCA_020630575.1). Taxonomy (GTDB): domain Bacteria; phylum Bacteroidota; class Bacteroidia; order Cytophagales; family Bernardetiaceae; genus Bernardetia. Next base: position 52,153 of record JAHDBD010000019.1, on the reverse strand, counting down.
AAAGCTCCATTTATAGGATTTTTGAGCATTGCTTTATCGGCATAATCAAAACCTTTTTCTTTATCTTGTTCGACTCCTTTTGATTGAGAACCAAAATAATATTGATACGCCAAAATACTCATTCCCAAATCATTTCCTTTTTCGGCTGCTTCTGTTGCGTAGTTCATTACTTTTTCAAAATCACTTAATCCGAAACGGGCATCTCTATAAAAATGAGCTGCAATAGCACGAAATTCAATATCATCGTCAAAAAATGAAGTTAAAGCTGCTGTAATTTTTGGAAAAATAATTTCATATTCTTCTTTATCCAAAACAAACATGGCTTCATCTTCTCTACTTTCTCTAAACATCAGTTGAAAAGCATCTTTTACGGCTTTTCTGTAGGTTACATCTTTAGCATTTTGGGTAATATTTCCCATAAGAGTATGCCAAGATTCAATATTTTTATTCTTGATTTCTGTTTGCAAACTCTCTAAATCAGAAGCAGAAAATGGTAATAAAGAATCTGTGTACTTTGAAAGAATCATATTTTTTTGATTTGGTAATTAATTAAGTTGTAGGAATTATAAGCTCAGTTTTTGTATTACGTTTTATTGGAATAGATAACTGATTTCAACGTTTGTCTTTTAGAAAAAGTTCTAAATTTACTTACTTTTGTAAATGTAATTATTTTCAGATAATTAGCAATTAGTTTTAACAAAGTATATCCTATAAACATCTCCTTTTTTTATATTTCTAGTCTATAAGACTCAAATGAAAAAGCAGAATTTTCATTTTTTTACTAGAAATAAAAACTATTTCTGCTCATATTTTGAGCATTTTTTTGTAAATTCGTAGTGTGTTTTTAAACTTTACTTTTTATAAAGCTATGGCAAGATATATTAACCCGTTTACTGATTTTGGTTTCAAACATTTGTTTGGTTCAGAAAGCAACAAAAAGTTTTTGATTAGCTTTTTGAATTCTATTTTGCCTGACCAACAAATTGCAAACTTAACCTATAAAAATGTTGAGCGTCAAGGAATTTCAGAAGTGGAACGAAAAGTAATATTTGATTTGCATTGTGAAAATGAAAAAGGGGAAAAGTTTATTGTAGAATTACAACGAGCAAGACAAGAGTTTTTTAAAGATAGAACACTTTATTATTCTACTTTTCCCATTCAAGAACAAGCTATAAGAGGAAATGATTGGAGTTATGAATTAAAGCCTGTTTATACTGTTTCTATTCTGAATTTTAAGTTTACTAATCCAGCAACACAAGAAGATGATACAAAAGTAAAACGAATTGTTAAATTATTAGATGTTGAAACGAAAGAGGTTTTTTATGAAAAATATACACTTGTTTATCTTCAAATGCCTAATTTTTTAAAGGAAGAACACGAACTAGAAACACTTGAAGATAAATGGTATTATGTTTTCAAGAATTTAGATATTTTAGAACAACTACCTGCACGTTTTCAAGAAAAAATATTCAAACATTTCTTTGAATCTGCCGAACTAGCTAAACTTCCTCGTCCGAGTCAAATGGAATACGAAGAGAGTTTGAAACAACTTAGAGATTTGAAAAATGTATTGCAGACGGCTAGAGAGGAGGAAAGAGAGATTGCCAAACAGAATACGTATAAATCTGCTAAACAACTTTTATCTTTGAATGTACTTACTATTACTCAAATTGCTGAATCTCTAAATATTCCAGAAGAAGAAGTTTTAAAAATTAAAAACAATCAACTTTAAAAACTTGAAAATTGTGGAGTCCTACGAAGAACAACATGCAAGATTAAGTAAAGATTTTGTTGAGAATGGATTATTAAATACAGATTTAACAATTTCTCAAATTGCCAAAGTCTTAAAAGTGAGTGAAGAATTTGTTTTAGAAGTTAAGAAAGAATTAGAAAAACGAAAATAAATAATTATCAACTTAGTTGATGTTTTATAGAAAAATTGCCCTTGTCGGTATTTTCACCGATGAATAACCACTACCTTTGCCGTTGTTGGTGTCCTCACCAACGACAAAACACTACCATATATGTATTTAGTATTCGACACCGAGACCACAGGACTTCCAAAAAACTTTAATGCACCAGTTACAGATTCTGACAACTGGCCTCGTCTTGTCCAAATTGCTTGGCAGTTGCACGACAAAACAGGAAATTTATTGTCTGCTCAAAATCATATCGTTTATCCTGATGGATTTACGATTCCTTTTAACGCTGAAAAAGTTCACGGAATTTCTACCAAAAGAGCAACAGAACAAGGAAAACCTCTTGCTGATGTTCTGAATGCTTTTGCTGATGATTATGGGAAAGCTGATATTCTCATCGGACACAATGTAGAATTTGATGTAGCCATAATGGGTGCAGAATTTCATAGAACCAGTATTGAGCGTGGTTTTATGGAAAAAGAAACGCTTTGTACAAAACTAACTTCGGTGGATTTTGTAGCGATTCAAGGTGGTCGTGGTGGGCGTTTCAAATGGCCTACACTTACTGAGCTTCACACCAAACTTTTCGGAGTTCCTTTTGCAGATGCTCACGATGCTGCGTATGATGTGGATGCGACGGCAAAATGTTTTTTCGGACTTTTACAAAATAAAGTAGTGCCGACAGTAGAAGATATTACACCTGAAATGGTTGTTTATCAAGCTCCAGAATTGGATGAGGCTAATTTTGGGCAAGTACAAAAGAAAAGTAAGGCAAGTGATAGATTAAAAAAAGACAGAAAGCTAGACGAAATTTTGCCTTTTGTGCATCTTCATACGCACTCTCAATTTTCGATTTTACAGAGTACAGCAAATGTCAAAAAATTAGTCGCTAAAGCCCACGAAATGGGAATGCCTGCCATTGCCATTACCGATATTGGAAATATGCATGGTGCTTTTTATGCTGTTGGGGAAGGCGAAAAATTAGGTATAAAAGTAATTATTGGTGCAGAGCTACATTTGACAGAAGACAGACACAAACATAAATTTACAAAAGACAATCCAGACCGTCGTACCAAACAAGTTTTCTTAGCTAAAAATCAAGCAGGGTATCATAATCTTGCCAAAATGTGTTCTTATGGATATGTAGATGGATATTATGCAGGTGTTCCACGTATCGATAGAGAGCTTATTGTAAAATATAAAGAAAATGTAATTGCCACCACAGGAGGAATTGGATCAGAAATTCCTCAATTAATTTTGAATGTGGGAGAGTTACAAGCTGAAGAGGCTTTTCAATGGTGGTTAGAAGAGTTTAGAGATGATTTTTATATTCAACTTCAACGTCATGGATTAGAAGAAGAAGAGCGAGTAAATGAAATCTTGTTGAGTTGGGCTGACAAATACGATGTAAAATACTTTGCTTCCAACGATTGTTTTTATCTCAAAAAAGAAGATGCAGATGCTCATGATACACTTTTGTGTGTAAAAGATGGCATTCCGAAAAGTACGCCTGTGGGTCGTGGTCGTGGTTATCGTTTTGGTTTTCCGAATCACGAATTTTATTTTAAGTCTGCCGAAGAAATGAATCAGCTTTTTGCAGACCTTCCAGAATCCATTGAAACGACAATGGAAATTGTAAATAAAACGGAAGTTATAAAGCTAAAGCGTGATATTTTATTGCCAAAATATGAAATTCCAGCAGAGTTTCCAGATGAAGATTCATATTTGGCTCATTTGGCGTATGAAGGTGCAGCAAAACGCTATAAAGAAATTACGCCTGCCATTAGAGAACGTATAGATTTAGAACTCAAAATCATGAAGGACATGGGTTTTCCTGGTTACTTTTTGATTGTACAGGATTTCATTAATGAAGCTAGGAGAATTGGTGTTGCCGTGGGACCAGGTCGTGGTTGTTTGACAGCCGATGCAAAGGTGGTTTTGCATGACGGAACAACAAAAAATATTTGTGATATTCAGATTGGAGATAAAGTAATTACAGAGAGTGGAACGATTAGAAAAGTAAAAAATACATTCGTTTATCCGACCAATAACAAAGAAGAATTACTAAAGATAAAAACCTATTACGGAGAAACTGATGGAATTACACTAACCAAAGACCATAAAATTCTGACAGAAAAACAGCTTTTTCCAAAGAATTATGAAAATTGGGCAGAAAGTACAAAGAAATCAAGGTCAAAACCACGTCCAACAGGAAATTTAGAATGGAAACAAGCGCAACACATTTCAGAAGGTGATTGGGTTTTTGTTCCAAAGCCAAAAGTTGAAATAAAAGAAATAAAAGAATTTGATTTGGCTGATTTGAGTGAATATTCTGCGTTGAATGATTTGCGTTTTGATGAAGAAACAATTTATCATGACGTTCAAAATACACTTTGCAATACCATTCAACGAACAAAAACACAAGAGAGAAAAATAATATTAGATAAAGATTGGTATAAAATATTTGGAATTTTTACTGGTGATGGTTGGATTCGTAAAAATGAACGTCCTCTTGTTGGTTTTGCTTTTCATGAAAGTGAAAAAGAAAATCTAAACTTTGTAAAAAATAAATTTGAGCAAATTGGTTGTGAGGTAAGCGAAAATCATTCAAAAACTAGAAAACTGATACAACTGGCAGTAAATAGCAAACCTATTTATTTACTTTTCAAAAAATTGTATGATGAGTATGAATTTAGTTCAGCAACTAAATACGTTCCAGATTTTGTTCTTTCTGCATCAGAAGAAAATGTAGCTTCGTTTTTAGAAGGATATTGTGCAGCAGATGGATATGAGGGAGAAGGCAAATTTAGATTTACAACAGTTTCAAGAAAATTAGCTGACCAAGTTCGTTTTCTTTGTTGGAGAATTAATATTCCAGCTTCTTTAGGAATTGATAATCGAATAGACAAAAGAGAAGCATTCAAAAATACACAAACAGCTTATTATGTAACCATTCCAAAAGACAAGCGAATTGGAAAGACAGCAGCAAAGGCAAATTATATTTATGAGCCAATCAAAAATGAAAAACAAGACGGTTTTTTACTCAAAATAAGAAGTGTAGAAACCGTTCCTAATCAAACTCTAGTTTACGATTTTGAAGTAGAAGAAGAACATAATTATTTGACTTCTTCGTTTTTGGTTCATAATTCGGCCGCAGGATCTGTAGTCGCTTATTGCATCGGAATTACCAACATTGACCCTATTCTTTACAATCTGCTTTTTGAACGTTTCTTGAATCCTGAACGTGTATCTATGCCAGATATTGACGTGGATTTTGACGACGTAGGAAGACAATCTGTAATCGATTATGTAGTAAAAAAATATGGTCGTAATCAAGTAGCACAAATTGTAACGTATGGTACAATGGCAGCCAAAATGTCTATTAAAGATGTTGCTCGTGTGATGGAATTGCCTTTAGATGAATCAAATAGAATTGCCAAACTTGTTCCTGAGAAACCTGGTACGACGCTAGATAAAGCCTTTGATGAAGTAGAAGAACTACGACAAATTTTTAGAGCAAAAGACTTGCAAGGAAAGGTTTTGCAGAATGCTAAGGTTTTGGAAGGTTCTGTTCGTAATACAGGAACGCACGCAGCAGGTGTAATCATTGCGCCTGATGATATTACTGAATATATTCCAGTCTGTACAGCCAAAGATGCTGACCTTTTTATTACTCAATTTGATGGAAAAGTAGTTGAAGATGCAGGAATGCTAAAAATGGACTTTTTGGGTCTGAAAACTTTAACTATTATAAAAGATGCCATTGATTTAATTGAAAAAAATCATGGAATTAGAATTGACCCAGACGAAATTCCGATTGATGATGTAAAGGCGTATGAACTTTATCAACGAGGCGATACTGTCGGAACGTTTCAGTTTGAGTCGGATGGAATGCGTAAATATTTGAAGGAATTAAAACCTACAAATATTGAAGATTTGATTGCCATGAATGCCTTGTATCGTCCAGGTCCGATGGATTTTATTCCGTCTTATATTGACCGAAAACATGGAAGAGAAACTGTCGAATATCCTCACGAACTCTTAAAACCTATTCTTGAGCCTACTTTTGGAATTATGATTTACCAAGAGCAGATTATGCAAGCAGCCCAAATCATGGGAGGTTACTCGCTCGGTGGTGCAGATATTTTGCGTCGTGCGATGGGTAAGAAAAAAGCCGAAGAAATGGCAAAACAAAAGTCCATTTTTGTAGAAGGTGCAAAGAAAACACACGGAATTGATAAGAAAAAAGCCGAAGAGGTTTTTGAGGTAATGGAAAAATTTGCGGCCTACGGTTTCAATCGTTCTCACTCGGCAGCTTATTCTGTGGTGGCTTTTCAAACAGGTTATTTGAAGGCGCATTATCCAGCCGAATATATGGCAGCTGTTATGACCAACAATATGAGCAGTATTGATAAAATTACGTTTTTTATTGATGAAGCGCAGCGTATTGGTGTGCCTGTTTTAGGACCTGATGTCAATGAAAGTATTGAGCGTTTTGGTGTGAATGATAAAGGACAAATTCGTTTTGGACTTGCAGCCATAAAAGGAGCAGGAGAAACAGCCGTTTCGCATATCATTACAGAACGAGAAGACAAAGGAAAATATGAAGATATTTTCAATTTTGTGGAAAGAATGGATTTGTCGGTTATCAATAAAAGAACTTTCGAAGCATTAACTTTTGCAGGTGGATTGGACTGTTTTGAAGAGGTGCATAGAGCGCAAATTTTTGCACCAACCGACACAGGAAAGACCAATTTAGAATTACTTTTAGCGTACTCAAAGGCACAGAAAGAAGAAGCAGCCTCAGCACAGGTTTCTATGTTTGGAGGAGCAGACGGAAAAGTAGAAGTTATGCGTCCACGCCTTGCCGAAATAGAGCCATGGACAGAAATAGACAAACTCAATAAAGAAAAAGAAGTCGTAGGTTTTTTCATTTCTGGACACCCATTAGATCAGTATAAAATTGAAATGAAAACCTCATGCAACTCTACACTTTTAAATCTACCTAACGCAAGAAAAGGAGCAGAACTAAAGGTAGGAGGAATGATAATCGAAGTAGCCCACAGAAAGACAGCCTCTGGAAGAGACTTTGGATTATTTACGCTAGAAGATTATTCTGGAAGTTATAAGTTTGCGCTCTTTGGGAAGGAATACGACCATTTTAAAGGCTTTTTGGTGATGGGCGAATTTCTTTTGATTACTGGAAGAATGGAGGAGAGATACAATAATCCTGACCAAGTAGAACTCAAAATAAAAAATATTTCGCTGCTTAGTGATGTCAAACAAAAGCCTATTTCAAGTATCAATATTGCCATTAATTTATTGAATCTAAATGAAAACTTGATAATGGATTTAGAGAATTTATTTAATGACTGCCAAGGTGGAGATTGTAAAATAAAAATGGAGTTTTTTCATCAAGCACCACAATCAGGACGTACTTTTATAAAAACCGTTTCGCATCATTTACAAATAAACCCTACCAGTGATTTGGTTAGAGATATTGAGCAGTTGGGAGTGGTCTGTCAGGTGGGTTGATTGATGTAGAAAAGAAGTGAGTTTTTTGTATAAAAATCAAATTACACGAACTAATTAGAAACTATGCGTACAATAATTTTGCAGTCTGCTAATGGACAAGATATAAATTTGCTGCTTAGTATGGCAAGTAGATTAGGTATTTTGTACAAGGAAATAGAAGAAAAACAGGAAATAGAAAATATAGACAACTACGAAGATTTAGAAAATACAAATCTTCTTTTTGAGGGATTAGGTTTAGAAGAAACTGTTTCTACTATTTCGTATGATGAACTAGAAAAAGAAACTTTGCCTTCTCCTTATGTTGCCAATTTAGAAACTGCAATCCCTTATTTTGGTAGCTTAGAAGACGATGAAAATGAAACAATTGAAGAACTTTTAGAAATGCTAAAAAAATGAATTATATTTTAGATACCAATATTTTGATTTTGCTTGCCAAGAGTAAATCATTCAGTTATTTTTTTAGAGAAAAATACATACAAGATTCTGAAAATAGGTTTTCATATACACATATTAGTTTGGGAGAACTCTCTTCTATTACTGGTCTACTCGTCAAAATCAATGGGGAAAACCAAAACTTACAGCTCTAAACCAAATTTTGAAAGGTTTTGACCTTATTAAAGCGAATTCTATTCCTATCATAAATAATTATGGAATTATAGATGCTTATAGTCAAGGAAAACTAAAAGAGAAACCTTTACCGAAAGGAATGAGTGTTAGAAACATGGGTAAAAATGATTTGTGGATAGCAGCTTCTGCAATGGCATCAAAAGCAACTTTACTTACAACAGATAAAGATTTTGAACATCTACACAATCAGTTTATAGAGGTTAAAGTAATAGATATTGCCTTGTTTTATTGAGCAGTCGGGTGTGGTTTGTCAGTGGGGTAAATTTTTAAACACTAAAAAAATAAGTCAAATGAATACACAGAAAAAATTACTCAAAAGAATAGACAGTCTTATAGAATTAGCTGATAGATCATTGATGAATAAAATAACTAGTTATACTGCAACTTCTACTACAGTTTATATCAGTGAAAAAACATTTCATCACTTGAAGTCATCATCACTGTCCTTTATAGAGAATATTTTTGGAAAAGAACATCCTTATTATGAGAATTTCTTCAGGGTTACTGAAAGTAATAAAAGGACATTATATATCCTAAATTGTATGAAAGGTATTTTATTAGGAATAAAAGAAGAAATCGAACAAGGTTGGCTAACCTCTGTAAAAGGATTAGTTTCAGCAGAAATATTTACTGATTTTCTTGAAATGGCTGAACATTTATTAAAAGAAGGATATAAAGACCCTGCTGCTGTTATGATAGGAAGTACATTAGAGGAACATCTTAGACAGTTATGTAATTCTAATGAAATAGATACTTTTTTTATGAGAGGAGAAAAGGAAGTTCCTAAAAAAGCTGATGTATTGAATGCAGATTTAACAAAAGAAGGCATATATAATATGCTAGACCAAAAACAAGTTACTGCTTGGTTAGATTTGAGAAATAAAGCTGCTCATGGAAAATATGATGAATACACAAAGGAGCAAGTAGAACAAATGCTTCAAGGAGTATTGAATTTTATTAGTCGAAATAGTATTTGAAAGAAAATATGCAAAAAGAACAATTTATTAAATGCACTTAGAGATTTTGTAAAATCTTTGCCGTTGTCGGTATCTCGCCGACAACAATCGTTTCTAATTAAAAAACAACCAATTAATCACTACTTCAACTGCACGAGGTTGAGCAATATAGAGAGGAGTATCATAATAACCTTGTCCTGCTGCATCTAACAAAACATTATTTACCTTTAAAGTAATTTTGGCTCTACTGACTTTAAAATTGAAAAATAAATCCATTTGAGGAAAACCACCTACATTATACTTTTCTTGTAAGTGAAACTGCTGAATAAGTGGATTGTAGGCATCTGCTTTGTATTTGCTATGATAATGAATATCTGTTCCTATTTCGGCTTCCATTGCATTGTCGAATAATCTATTTTTATAGAAGAGCATAAAATTGACAAAAACTGGAGGCATTCTGACCAAATCTTCACCTAAATTTTGGTTATAACGAAAATCTAAAAGTGCGTGAAGTTTTTTATATGAACCATTAATGGCTAATCCTGCCGAAATAGGTTGTGTTGCTTTTGAGGTTTGTTGAGCTACTGAATTAGAATCATTATACACCAAATTCTGAATATTACTTGCCGAAACATACGGACGAAGAGAAATTTTATAGGCAGAATCTACCTTACTCAGAAAAGGAAGTTTTAATGGATTAAACTCAATAGAAGCATACACTTTATCACTTGTTGTCCTTTCAAAGTTATCATTTTGCCAGCGTAGTTGTGGCTGAAAAGAATATTGCTGAATTAAAGAAGGAGAATAAACAGTTCTATTTAATCCAACAGTTAAGTTATTTCGAATCCATTCTGCCGAAACTCTATAATCTCCCACTAGCTCCGAAACAAGTTGATATTCTGCTGAAGCATCGATATAAGAAACCACAGAAATCGTATTATCTTTTATAGAAATAGAAGGTTTAAAATTGATGTTGGTAGAGTCTTTTTTGGAAAGTGAATCCAAAACTTGACGCTCTTTTTTATAATCGTTCAATTCATTTATTTCTTGCTCTAGTTTATCATTTGCTTTTGTATTGAGAAAATAACGCAATCCACCTCCTACAAAAAGCTCTGGTTCAATATCTATCTTTTGGCTAGTCTGTATTTCTCCTTGTGCAAAAGGAAAATCATAGCTCACTTGATAATTTCGGAGTTTGGCAAAGGTTCGATACTGAAAATTATTTATTCGTCCTTTTATTCCTGCTTTATTTTCTAGCTGTGAAAAAACTGTTCGATATGTAAATCCATTTGCAGCCACAACAGAAGGAAAGTCTGAAAACTGATTATAAAAAGCTACATTTGCTCCATAAGCAGTTCCATCATTACTATATCTATTTGTGTTTCTAGAATAATCTGTTAATTGAAAAATCTCAAACTGTCCTCCTTTAGTAATACTGTATTGTTGATAAATATGAAAAGTACGTCCATATTGTACGACATCACCAAAACTAGGTAAGTTATAATCTAGTTCTGAGTTATCTAATTGAACAAGTGTATCAATAACATTTTGATTGGTAAAACCATCCAAAGAAATAGTTGATTTTACACCTCCAGTTTCTAATATATTGTGGTCGTACCAAGAAAAATGAGCCAACATTTTATAACGATGATTTTTGGAAAAGAAGCGATTTGTAAAACTAAAAGTTTGATGTTCTACTTGTTCGTCATTCCTCCTAAAGGCACGATTAATAACTTTATTTGCACTTATACGTCTATAAAAAATACTGACATTCCAATCAGGATTTATATTTCTACTCAAATCTACATCAAGCCAAGATTTTCCCTGTCCTCCTTGCACTAAATAAATGTCTACATAAGGAGCAAGTGTATTGAAATAAGGAATTTCAGAAGGTCTTCGGATATAGGGTTCGTAAGCTGTAATTCCCCAACGTGAACCGATTTGATTGGGTTCTTGATAAAAAATAGATTGAGCAGCCGTTCCTAGATTTCCCAAATCTTGATAGGTATAATCATTCCTTTGAATAATGCCGTACCTATGAAAATTATTGACAGATGTATCTGGATGAATCTCTCTTTTCGTATTGAGGTATAAATCTTCTTCATAAAGTTTCCATACTGAGTTAGCTGCATATTCTATACTATCTGTATTTATTTTAGGTGTTGTTTCGCCTTGTAATAATGCTGCTGTTGTGGTTGTACTATCTGTTTTGGTAGTATCTGTTGGGTTATTTATTTTCTTTTGAGTAGAATCCTTTTTTGTAGAATCAGTAGGAAAAGGAGCTATCATTACTGTCGAATCACTTGTTTTTTGCATCAATGAATCTGCTAAAGGTAATTCATTAGCAGGAATAGAATCATTTTGAGCAAAAATAGTTTGAGTAAAAAAACTACTCAAAAAAACAAATAAAATGAATAGAGTCGTTCTTTGAAATGTCAAAAACGTTGAATGAAAAAATGATAAAAATGTTTTTTTCGTGTTATAATTTTCCAAAATATTTTCTTTAGCTGATTTTTCAAATAAAAAATAAAACTCAAATTAATTCATATCTTCTTCTTCCTCTGAGTAAGGGGTTTCATAAAAACGAATTGCTATAATTTCGATGCGTGCGCCCTGCATTTCTTTGACGAGAATTGTGAAGTTTTCGTCTTTAATTTGTGTTCCTGCTTCTGGCATTGTTCCTAGTTTTTCTAAAATATATCCCCCTAGTGTATCATACTCTCCTTCTGGGATATTCCAGTTATGTTTTTCATTTAGTTCTTGAATATCATAACGAGCATGAAGCAAAAAGTTTTTCTCATCAATTTTTTCAAAAAACAAACCTTCTTCATCGTGTTCGTCTTCTATTTCCCCCAAAATTTCTTCTACAATATCTTCAATCGTAACAATTCCTGCCGTTCCTCCAAACTCATCTGTAACAAGTGCCATACTTTTACGAGTAGCAATGAAGCGCATCATAAGTTCGTTGGTGTGCATGGTTTCAGGAACAAAAAAGATACTGTCTGTTACGCTTTTTATGGTTGTGGGATGGTCAAAAAGTCGTAAAGCGTGACTATAACCAATTACATTATCAATAGTTTCTCTATAAATAATAATTTTGGAGTGTCCACTTTCTACAAAAAGTTGTTGTAGTTTTTCGATGCTCTCATCAATAGAAATCGAAACTATATCAGTACGAGGAATCATACAATCTCTAACTTTTAGTGTTCTGAATTCTACTGCATTTTGAAACAAGTCAGCGTCTACATTTGACTTTTCTCCTTGCGAACCACTCAATTTTTGAATATAATGATTGAGGTCAGAAATGCCCAAAAGTGGAAGCTCTCTGTCTTCTTCTATCTTAAATACTTTTCTAGTAAACCATTTAGCTGACTTTATGATTACCCACACAAAAGGATAAAAAACAAAATATACAGCCCTCATAAAATGAACCAATACTTCAATAATTCGATTCGGACTTGCAAGAGCAATACTTTTTGGTAAAAATTCAGCCACTGCCAAAACTAGCATTGTTGATAAAATAGTTTGACTTCCCAAAACAGCCGTTTCGATAAGAGCATCATTATTAATAAGCCATTTTGTAAAAAGGGTTTTTAGAGGTGGATCTAAAACCTGTGCCATAAAAATTCCATACAAAACAAGTGAAATTGTATTTCCTGTAAGTGTTGTACAGATAAAGTAATCTTCTAATTTGTAAAATCTATATAAAAGTTTTGCTGTTCGTCCCCCTTCATTTTGTTTTAAGGCAAGTTGCAAACGGTCAGCCGAAATAAAAGCAATTTCGATAGCCGAGAAAAAAGCCGAAAATAAAAGTGATATAAATATGGGAATCCAAGGGTTCATTTCTTTAGTTATTAGTCATAAGTTATTAGTGATAAGCCAAATTATTGATTTTACATTCATTAACTGACTCTAGTTTAATCACTAATTACTGTCTGTTTTAGTTTCTTTTTTTACGTTTCTTTTTGGGTGGTGTAAGGTTAGAGTTCTCTTTATCCACATATTGTTTTTTAGAGTTACTTTTATTTTCCTGTTTTTTAGTTGCTTGATTTGCAGCTTTTTCTTTTTCAGAATTTTTTGACTTTATCCAAGTATATACCAAAAATAATAAAACAGAAAGGCTCAATATCCAATATACTTCCTGCACTTCATAGTAATAAAGTTGATGTACACCGATTGCTAAAGAAGCAACACAAAAAGCTAATAAAATATTTTCAAGTAATTTCATTGAACGGATTTATAAAATAAAAATTTTGGCAAAGGTACTGTTAATTTTGTATTTTTTCGTATTCTAAAATGGATGTTATTGGGTTGGTAAGGATTGTTGAAGATTAGAATAGGGAGTGTTTTTTTGATTTTGCATATCTGTACTATCAGGTTTTTCAAATCCTTGAGTTCTTTCTTTATAAATAAAACTTCCAGTTGGTTGCCAGACTTTATATTTACTAAACGTCTCATTCGAAGTCATTCCAATTCCATAAAGGGTCTCAGTTGGTGTTTTGACAGCAATTTCTTTTTCTGTATAAATTTCTCTTTTAAACTCGTTCCAATGGAGTTCTGGAGTATTTACTTTCTGTTCTTGTTCATAATTAACTACTTCTACATTTCCATAGGCATGGTATAATTTACTAATTCTCTCATAGCGACCTGAGTCTGCTGTTAGTGTAGTAGTAATTTTGCCTTTGGTATCATACATACTCACTCTAAAATTGCTTGGGTAATAAAGGTCTTCATTTTGATAAATATATTCTAAAGGAGCTTCAATTTTTATTTTGAGTAATCCTTCTTCGCTATAAATACGTCGAATGTTTTCAAAAGTAGCAATAACAGTGTTTTTTGCTTTTTCTTCTTCACTCATCTCATCTTCTCCACAACTTTGGAAGATAAAAGCAAGTGTTACCAAGCTCAAAATTGCAAAAAAAGGGTAGTGATATAATTTATATTTCATTACTAATAAATATCTATTCAATTCTATTAAAATCCTAATCCACAAAATTACTACTTTCTACAAACACTACGCACTTTAATCATCTTAATTTTTGGCAAAATTGATTATTGTTATGTAAATGTTCTATAAAAAATACTGTTTTTTAAAATCTTCACTAACTTCCAAAATTTTCCCAGTAAAAAATAACTTTCCTCCATATCCTCCTTCAAATTCATTTTCAACATATATGGAATCCTTTATTTGTTCAGGAACAAGAAATTGCATAATTACTTCATACTCTTGATTTATCAAATTAGTATTTTAAATATCAACATTATACTACCAAACTTAGACTACGAGATAAAAGAAAAAGGACGAGTAAGTAATAACAAAGTAAGAAACAAAAAGGTAATTCCAATATACATTCCTAATACAGTAAATATGATTGAACCAGTTCTATTATAAGTGTTATTTTCTCCTTTTGGATTTTTTTTCATAAAACGTATAGATTTTATAGCAAGTACAAATGCTGCTAATCCAAATGGAATAGCCAACAAAGCTCCTAAAAAATATACTCCTGAAAGTCTAATACCAATTCCAAAAAGTGCATAACCAGTTATTCCTGATAAAGCTGAAAGCCAAGAAGCCCAGTATATAGGTTTTGTGTCTTTTTGATTTAGTTTTTTAGATTTTTTACTTAATTTTTTATCTTTTAATGAATTTTTGAATAATTGCCATTTTAATTTTTGTGTTTGGCTTTTGAGTTGATTTCTTTTCTTTTTGGCTGTTTTTAGTTGTCTTTTAATCTCTTTTTTAGAAGTCATCTCCTCTTTTATTACTAAATGACTTGCATTATTTATACTTTCAGCAGGAATAATTGCATGGGAGAAACTAGATAAAAACAGACAATAGAGTAGAATAAAATAACGCATAATGAAAGAAGAGTTAGAAGAGAAAGTAACTAGTAAAAAAAATAAATTAATTTTCAATCATAAAACGATATTTCTATTCGTTTTGCTGCATATTTATGTATAAACGAATCTACACAAAACAGAAAAACATCATAAACTAAAAATTTAATCTACGATGTTTTTATATGTATGAGATACAAGATAAAAAACTATCTCCATTTATTATTGTCTTTACAAACTTCTTCTAATGTTCTTTTATGTACAGTCAAAAGTTCATCTGGATGTTTGATGTCTAAAAAGTCTACTCGTATATCATCTTCATTTTTCTCTAAAAATGCAAATCCTTTTCTGCATACTTTTCGAAGTACTTTCTGTACATTTTTAGCACTTGGAAGAGTCAGAAGAGCTGAATAATAGAGTTCGTCTACACGAATATAAAAACGGATTTGAGTTCCATATTCTCCATTTCCCATAATACTAGGCTGCATATAACTGATTTCGCCTCCCTCATCATCTATTTTCATAAAATGAGCTAGTTTTTCTTCATGCGAACGCAGCGTTTTTAGCTCCGTTTTGATAGATTCTAATTGATTAAGTTTTGCCATGATAATTATTAATTTTTAATCAGATGAGTAATAGTTTTAAAAAGTGGTCATAAGTTGTTGTATAAATCTGATTGTTTTCCTGATATATTTTATACAAAAAATACATTATCAATAATAAAAATTAGTTTACCTATTAACTAAAGTGCTAATTCAAAATTATTTTCACAAAAATAAAATTATATTTATATTAGTCCAAAATGAGATAAATTTAATTCATATCAAAAAAAAAATCTTAAAAAAATATGATAGCACTTATTCAGCGAGTTACACAAGCATCTGTTAAGGTAGAAGGTAAAATAATTGGAGAAATAAAGAATGGGTTGCTTGTATTTTTAGGTATTTCAGCTACTGACACTTCAAAAACAATTGACTGGCTTAGTAAAAAAATAGTTGGGCTACGTATTTTTTCAGACCAAGACGATAAAATGAATTTTTCTGTAAAAGATATAGAAGCAGATATTTTATTAGTTAGTCAATTTACTTTATATGCCAATGTAAAAAAAGGAAATCGTCCTTCTTTTTCTAATTCAGCTCCCACTTCTTTGGCTATTCCTCTTTATGAACAAATGATAAAAGCATTAGAAGAAAAATTAGAAAAACCTATACAAACAGGACAATTTGGAGCAGATATGAAAATAGAGCTACTCAATGATGGTCCTGTAACTATTTGCATAGATACACATCAATATGATTTGTAATTCTCAATTTTAAACAAACGTAAACATAATATATATTTAGTTTTGTTTAACAAAGGTAATTAAAATATTGTGCATTACTGATTTGTAGTAGTTTTTTATTGATAATGAATCAACAAAAAAATCATCTTTACCAAAATGAAAATATAGTTTTTCATTTTGAAAAAAAATAGAGGTTTTTTGTTTTTGTATTCTTTTTAAAATAGTCTGTAAAGACCTTGTTAAGCCTTATTTGTGGGGTTTTTATATAAAAAGGCGACTT
This sequence comes from Bernardetia sp., assembly GCA_020630575.1. GTDB lineage: Bacteria > Bacteroidota > Bacteroidia > Cytophagales > Bernardetiaceae > Bernardetia. The sequence goes on along the minus strand of JAHDBD010000019.1, from coordinate 35,716 downwards.
TCGGCATAAGACATGATTATAATATAGTTACTTATCAAATATAATATAGTTATTTGTCAAAACTATATTACCAAAATTTTAAATTACTTTTTTATCATGCGTTTGCGTACCAAACTTTTTTCTGGACTAATATTGTTGTTTGTAGTGATTTCACTATTAGCAACCGTTGGTGGGTATGCTGTATATAAATTAGATAAAAATTCGAAAGGAATTTTAGTAGATAATTTTACTTCAATAGATTATAGTGTTGAAATGCTTAACTCTCTTGATGATATTAGAAAAGCTCAGCAATTTATGTTAGAGAACCCTGACTATTCATCACAAGTAACAACTAATTATAAAAAGGCAAAATCAAAGTTTGAGGAGAATTTTGAATTACAAGCTGCCAATATTACAGAACCAAATGAAGCAGAATTAGTAGCCCAACTATATGATAAATATAAAATCTACATCTCTAATTTTGAAACAGTAAAAGCTAAAAACGATTTAACTACACGTTCTTATATACCTAAAATTGAAGATGATTATCAGGATGCTAAAAGCCAAATTTTAGTTATTTATGCTATTAATAAGAAATCATTTCTGAATCGTAATGCCTACGCTAAAGAACTTGCAAATAACAACTCAATATTTATTATTACACTAGGAGTTCTTAGTGTTGGACTTACTTTTATCTTTATTTTGTATTTCCCAATTTATATAACAAAACCTCTTGTTCGCTTAAAACAAAAGTTGCAAGCTGTTGCTAACTATGATTATTCTCAACAACTACAAATCAAGTCAACAGATGAGTTGGGTTTGATTGCTTCTACCTTTAATACAATGGTAAATCGTCTTAAGGAACATGAAGAATCTGCAGTAGCAAAATTAATGTATAGAAATCAACATACACAAGCTGTAATGAACCAGTTGCAAGAAGGTGTGTTAGTATTAGATGAAAACCTAAAAGTAGTTGCTATTAATGAATTATTGGCAAATCTAATGCAAGTAGGACAACCAAAAAATTGGATGGGAAAATATGCCCCCGATATGGCTTTGAAAAGTAATCTGATGAGAAAACTGATTGCACCTACTCTAAAACCTCGTTTTATTGATAATGATGAACTAAAACCTTCTGGAACTAACTTAATCAATGATCAAGAAAGAGAAGAAAATTCACGTATTTTGCGTATAGAAGACCATGGAAATGAATACATTTATCAAGTTACTCAACAAAATTTTTATACAAATACGCAGAACACTAAACAATTTGCTGGTTACATCATTACTGTAAAAGAAGTTGTAGAAAAACAACCTCAAATCAGTCAGATGCAAACAAATTCGTTTCTCAATCAACTAGAATTTAATTTACTAGAATTGAAAAATAATGAAGAGAATCAAAAATCTCTTCAACGCATAAATAACCTTATAGATACTACTCAAAAATTTAATAGCACTTTGAATGGAAGGCTCAATATTACTCATTGATGATGAAGAACAATTATTAAAACTCTTCACAAGGACATTAAAATTAGAAGGATATGATATTACACAGGCAAAAAACATTGCAGAAGCATTCAAAGCATTAGAAAAAGATGACTTTGACCTTATTCTTACTGATGTAAAGCTACCTGATGGCGATGGTGTAGAGGCAACCAAAACCTACAAAGAAAAATATCCTAATACAGAAATAATAGTCATTACGGCTTACGGAACTATAAAAGACGGTGTAAAAGCCATTCAAAATGGGGCGTTCAATTATCTCACAAAAGGTGATGATAATGATCGCCTTTTGCCGTTGGTTGCTAATGGAATAGAAAAAGCCAGACTACAACAACGTCTAAATAGAATTACAGATAAAGCTCAAAACAATTATGGTTTTAGTTCTGTAATAGGAGAATCAGAAAGTCTTAAAAAAGCAATTACACTGGCCAAAAGAGTTGCTTCAACACCCACAACTGTACTTTTAACTGGAGAAACAGGAACAGGAAAAGAGGTTTTTGCTCAAGCAATTCACTATGAAAGTGATAGAGCAAAAGAAGCATTTGTTGCATTAAATTGTAGTGCTTTTGCACCTCATTTATTAGAATCTGAACTTTTTGGTTACAAAGCTGGAGCTTTTACAGGAGCAAATAAAGACAAGCGTGGACTACTAGAAGAAGGACACAGAGGAACAGTTTTTTTAGATGAGATTGGAGAAATGCCATTAGAGCTTCAAGCAAAAATATTGCGTTTTCTTGAAACGGGTGAATTTATAAAGGTAGGAGATACAAAGGTTACCAAAATTCAGACACGTATTCTTGCTGCCACCAACCGAGATTTATTAAAAGAAGCGGAAGAGAACAAGTTTCGTTTAGATTTATATTACCGTTTGGCTGTTTTTCAAATCCATTTACCACCTCTTGTAGAACGTGGAAGAGATATTGAATTATTAGCTCGTTTTTTTGTAAAACATTTGTCTTCAAAAATGGGAAAGAAAAGTCCTATGATTGAACAAGATTTTATCGAAAAATTACAAACATATAGTTGGAAAGGAAATGTAAGAGAACTCAAAAATGTAATTGAAAGAGCCGTTATTATGTCTGATGACATTCTTAGTCCTGATGTATTATTATTTGGGCAAACAGGTGCAACCAACGGAGCTATTATTACACCACTTACAAGTCTGGCAGAAGTAGAAAAACATCACATGAAACGTGTTTTGGCTCATACAGAAAATAATAAATCTGAAACAGCTAAAATATTAGGTATTGGACTAACAACACTTTATAGAAAAATGCAAGAATATGAGTTAGAAAAATAAACCAGTCTAACATTATAACCAAAATCATAAAAAATGGACAGACACCTAACCTATGTGCCTGTCCGTAATAATAATGGGATTTGAACCCACAAACCTATTAAGGTACTTGATCTACGAGTCAAGCGCGTTTACCAATTTCGCCATATTATTGGTTGTAATGGATATTAGCCATTACTCATTTTTGTAGTTTTCGTGATTATTTACTTACAACGAATGACCTTTGCTCTGCCACTGAGCTACGCCCCCAATTGTGATTTGATTTTTGTGGAGGCGAGAAGATTCGAACTTCTGCACTGGGTCATAGATACCAATAATCAGAATGCTATAAAAATGCTTTGAAGCTTACACTATGAGCAAAAAACTTAAACTAAAGAAGCAAATAAGCTATTTCTGAACACTCAGAAGTTGCCAGTTTATGAAACTGACTAGCTTACCAACTTTTTGAAACTAAAGCTAAATCTTAGGCTATACTCATTTCTTTTTTTGAGAGATTAAAAAAATAATCAATCAAATATATCTTTATTTATACCTCAAAAGGTACGTTACAATTTTCAATTTACAAAAAAATGGACAGACACCTAACCTATGTGCCTGTCCGTAACAAACACAGGAATCGAACCTGCGTCCCTCGGACTGGAAATTCCGATGCTCTACCGACTGAGCTAATTTGTCGTTTTGTGATAATTATTAGCTACCACTCATGATTATAATTTGCTAATATTACCTACTTACGTCCAATGACTCTTGCTCTGCCACTGAGCTACGTTCACATTATAAATATATTTTTAGATTGTGCGAACGAGGAGATTCGAACTCCTGCACTAAGCCATAAAATATCAGTAATTTAGAAACTATAAAAATGTTTTAAAACTTACACTATGAACAAGACGCTTACACTAAAGAGCAAACCAATTAAGTCGTACCAACAAATGTGTGGCTAGAACTGTCTACTTTTTGATACTAAAGCTAAATCTTAGGCTGTGTTCATTTCTTATTTGCTTGAAAGTAAATACAAGCAGGTTTTTGAAAATTAGTAAAAACTATCAAAAACAATTTCTTTTATAAAGAACCCAACGAGTTCTGCCTAAGAAAAGTTCAGTTATAAAAACAAAACTTTTTCTATGTTTAATAATTTCCATCTCGCTTTCTTATTCTACTAACATATTCTTTTAAAACTTTTAACGTTCTATGGATAGAAACACCAACAGCATTTGCTGAAGAATAGTTTTGTTCTTGAGCTATTTGAGAGTAAGATTTATTTTCCATAAACCCTTCTACAATTAGTGCATAGTTTTTAGTTGATAAAGTTCTAAGTCCTTCATCAAGTTGTTTTATTTCTAGCTCTGTTAGCCAATAATCATCTGTATCTTCTGTCCTTTTCAAAACTTCTTGATAATTAGTATCTAAAGAAGAATGTAAAGAATTATATTTCAACTGTTCTCTTCCTTGTTGTAATGCCATATTTTTTCCTATAGCAAAAATTAGTGTTTCGGCAGAAGCTGTCATCTGTTTGTATGTAATTTGTTTGGCCTCTATTTTATCATAAAGACAAATACAAGCATCATCAAAAATGGCTTGAACTTGATGTTCACTCAGCAATTTTAGTTGGTCTCGTTTTTTACAAAAAAAATAAAAACGTTTTGAAAAACTGGAAAAAAAACTCAGAACAGGTTGAGGGTTCTGGTTTTCTATATAGTAAAATATTTGTTGATTTGTTAAGTGGCTCATCAGTAGGGGAGATGGGAAAATAAGGGAGTTTTGGGTAACCGATAGTAGAATTTGGCAAGGAAAAACCTGTTTTTATATGAATATAACGAATTTGAAGATTGAACGATACAATCAAATAAAATTTAAGAAGGCATAAAATTTAATTTTTTAAAGGAAATATCTTTAGTTAGTCTGTTTTTGTAGTAAAATTATTTGATAAGTACAATTTTACAGAACTTATTTTTTCAAAATAAATCATTTATTTCAATAAAATAGTATTTATTAAGGTTTTTTTTGAATAAAAAATAAAATTTGGTTTAACTTCATTTTTAGTAGTATCGTGTAATTTTCATTTATTTTTAATAAAAAAACAAAAAAACAGATAGCCCTTTTTTATAGAACTATCTGTTTTTTAGAAGGTTATGTTATTTTAAATAATTTACCAAAGTCGTTGAATTAAATCTTCTACCGTAATATTTTCAGCTTCTGCCTTAAAATTTCTGACAATTCTATGTCTCAAAACAGCAATAGCAATGGCTTGAACATCTTCAATATCAGGAGAATATTTTCCATTCAAAAGAGCATGACATTTTGCTCCTAACACCAAATATTGAGAAGCACGAGGACCAGCCCCCCACTCTAAATAATTATCTGTATCCGAAGTAGAACGCTCTGTTCTTGGACGAGTTTTGTGAACCAAATTTACAGCATATTCAATCACATTTTGAGCAACAGGTGCACGACGAATAAGTTGCTGAAATTCAATAATTTGTTCTGCTGAAATTATTTTATTTAATGTCGCTTTTTCATTTGTTGTGGTACTGGTAACTACTTTTACTTCTTCTTCAAAAGACGGATAACCCAAATAAACACTACACATAAAACGGTCTAACTGTGCTTCTGGAAGTGGGTAAGTTCCTTCTTGTTCGATAGGATTTTGAGTCGCCAATACAAAAAACGGTCGTGGTAAATTGTGTTTTACACCTGCAATTGTAACCGAATACTCTTGCATAGACTCTAAAAGTGCTGCTTGTGTTTTGGGAGGAGTACGATTGATTTCATCTGCCAAAACAATATTTGAAAAAATAGCACCTTTTACAAACTTCAAGTTTCGGTCTTTATCTAGTGTTTCTGCGCCCACAATATCAGAAGGCATAAGGTCAGGCGTAAACTGAATTCGATTAAAATCTAAATCCAATACCTGCGATAGAGTGCTAATTAGCAAAGTTTTGGCAAGCCCTGGAACACCAATTAAAAGACAATGCCCTTGTGAAAAAATACTTGTCAATAGTAATTCTACGGTTTGTTCTTGTCCGACAATTACTTTTGCTATTTCTTTTTTGAGTTCTTGATAATGTTTGGCTAATGCGTCGGCTGCTTCTTTGTCGGAATTATATAAGGAAGAATTACTCATAATTGAATAGAGATAGTGGTTAGTTTTAATGATGAATATAGTAAATAGCGAAACCCTAAGGGTTTTCAAAACCCTTAGGGTTTAAACCTCTTAAAACTCTAACTTACGAACTTAACATTAAAAATACGTTTCTGCAATCGTAATGTTTACTAAAATCATTCTATTTTATGTAAAAATTTGATTTTCAGCTTTTTACAAAATCTTAAATTGATTTAATTCTTTTTCTTGTAACAATATAGATTTTATAAATTATCTACTAATTCAAAATAATTTTCAATCTTAACCAACAATCATGTAATTTGCATAGAAGAACAAAAAACGAAATTTTACATGAAAAAAATAAAAATAGATGGGTTTTTAAGTATCCTCCTTTTTGGAGTTTACTTTCTATGTGTTTTTGTTTTTTCAACAGAATTAATTGCTCAGCCTTTCACAAAAAATATAGACAAAGAACGTGTACTGATTTTGGATTCTTTAAAAGAAGAATATGAATTAAATAGCTATTTTGATGTTTTTAAGGACAAAGAAAATAGTTATACTTTTAAAAGTTTAAATCCATATTCTTTTACTCCCTATGGGCTACATGATATTTCGGAAGATGTAGCTACATATTGGCTGCGTTTGACTATTCAAAATCCACATTTTTCTACTCAAAAACTGCTTGTTCCAACTGGTTTTATAGATTCTGTCATGCTTTTTATAGAGGAAAGAGATGGTGTTTATTCTACTCAGCTTGGTGGTTCATTAATTCCTCGCTCTGAAAGAGGTGTAAAAAGAGGTGGTATTTCGGTTTCTATGCTAGAAATTCCTCCTCAAAGCACGAAGATATTTTTCTTTCGTCTGCATAGTAGTACAAAACTTTCTAGTCAAGATGCTCGCTATTCACTCAGAAGATGGTTTACAGCTTATACTCCCGATGGTTATGAAGCCGAATTTCTGACAGCCCGTAGTTTTCATAACTTTTTTTATGGTGCTATTTGGGTAATGCTCATTTATAATTTACTTGTTTTTATTGCGCTTAGAGATAGGCAGTATATTTTTTATGTTCTATATAATTTTCTGATTTTTACATACATTTTTAGTAATATCGGACAGTTAGGAGAACTTTTTTTGATGGAATTTCCTCGTCTTGATGTTGGAGTACGACTTTTTAGTGGGATTTTGTCTGTTTTTGCATTACTCATGTTTGGAAAAGACCATCTCAAAACAATTATTTTTGCGCCTCGTTGGCATAAATTTATTCAAGTTTTGGTCTATGTTACTTTAGGAATTACACTTCTTTATTTCTTGCGTTTTTGGCATTTGGGAAGAGTTTTGACAACAATTATTTTACCTCTTTCTTTAATTTCACTTCTTTTTGCAGGTTTAAAAAGCTATTATGAAGGTCATAAAAATGTGAAATATTTTCTTTGGGGAAACTCATTTTTTGTAATTGCTATTACAATTTATTCGTTAGAGTTACTACTTTTTATTGATGCTTCTAGGTATTTGGAAACGATAGTTTTGGCTAGTATTACACTTCAAATGGCTCTTTTTTCTTATGGTTTGGCTGCTACTTTTAATCAAACTAGAAAACAACTTATTCATAACAAACTTCAACAAGAAAGAGAAAAACAGGCTCTCATTGAAGCAAAAAATAAAGAGTTAGAAGACAAAGTCATTCAAAGAACCAATGATTTGACAGAAAAAACAATGCTTTTAGAAGAGAAACAAATAGAAATCTTGACACAAAGCGAACAGTTACAATTACAGTCTAATGAAATTTCGCATCAAAATAAGCAAATGACGGATTCGATTCGCTATGCCGAAAAAATACAACAAGCTATTTTACCTTCTCAAGAAACACTCTATCAAACTTTTGAGAAGCATTTTGTGATTTTTCGTCCTAAAGATATTGTAAGTGGCGATTTTTATTGGACTGCAACTATTCAAACGGCTGCACCTTCTATTATTCCTCGTCGTTCTCCCATCGAATTACAACGTGGAGAGATTACCAAAAAAATTATTGCTGCCGTTGATTGTACAGGACACGGAGTTCCTGGGGCATTTATGTCTGTCATTGGAATTATTTTACTCAATGAAATTGTCCATTTAAAAAATACGTATGATTCAGATAAAATACTGGAAGCTCTGCATCAAAAAATTCAAAAAGCACTTCGCCAAGACGAAAAAGCAAATGCTGATGGAATGGATGTAGCTCTCTGTATTGTAGAAGAAACAACCGAAACAGAACGAACGGTTTACTTTACAGGTGCAAAACGACCTTTGTATTATGCTGAAAATGAAGTAAATGATAATAATACCAACAAGGCTAAATTACAAACACTACAAGGAACACGAAAATCTATTGGAGGAGTCACTAGAAAGGAAAAAGCTTTTATTTGTGAACGAATACAACTTCAAAAGGGAGCAAAACTCTATCTGACAAGTGATGGATTGATAGACCAACCTAATGCAAAGGGAAAGAAAATAGGTTCAAGAAAGTTTGAAGAAACATTGCAAGAAATAGTTAATTTACCAATGGAAGAACAATATGTTGAGCTTATGGAAATGCTAGATTTACATCAACAAGATACTCCACAACGAGATGATATTACTGTTATTGGAATTGAAATATAGTAGTGATTAGTTATAAACGATTAGTGATTAATGGAAATACAGTTTCTTGAATATTATGATGTGTAATTTTTGACTAGTTCAATAACAAAGTTGATGATTTCTTCTTCGGTTTCTAACTCAAAATATTTACCTATCACTTCTAATTCATTGTCTTCTTTTGTGGTACTCATAATTTTCTTTACTAAATCTTTTCCCCCTTTTTTGTAGGCTTCTCTCATCAGAACAGCACCAATACCATAATAAGCATTGGGAATTGGATAGTATTTTCGGATAATCATTTTCTTCATTATTTTTGGATTTTGATAATCTTCTTTTTTTATATCCTCTATATATTCTTTCAAAGGTGTATAATAATTAGATTCTTGTGACCACCAAGTAGCCATACCCTCTGAAAAGATATAATGAGGGTCATATTTGCCAAAAATATAATGTACTATTTCATGTTTATAGCACTCAGACGGATGAGTAATAAAAATTCCTTTATTTTCTTTTAACATTACTACACCTGGAGTAAAATAAGTTTTATGTCCCCAAAAAGCAAACATATCTTGAGCTGTGGGAAATATAAAATACTGCATTTTTTTACTTGGGATGTGATTAAACGCTTTGATGGTTGCGTGATAAAAAATACTAGCTTTTCTAGCGTTTTCTTCTGAAAAAGTATGTTGAGAAGGTAGATAATAATAATTTATATTACTTATTTCTCTATTCTCAAGCTTAGGCATATTTTCCTCTATCATAAACTGAATCTTATAAGTATCTCCCACAGGAATAGCACGAACTTGAAAAATACTAAGTGTAGTTATGGTAGAGTCATTTTTGAATAATTGATATAAATGAGTATCTATTAGATAAGTATTTTTTTCTCTTTTATAATCTAAGATTTGATAGTGAAAAAATGATTTATGCATATAATCATAAAAAATCTGACCTTTCATTGCTTCTAAATAATCAGGTGTGAGATATTTTGTTTTTAGCAGTAAAGAATCATTTTGTGTCTGTAAATATTCTTTCCAAATCTCAATAATTTTGAAAACATCTCGGTCATTAGGTGGTACAGAAGCAATATTATAAAACTTAGAAGCAATTTCTAAAGTATATTCTTCTTTTTTACCTTCTTCTACGGTTGCAGTATTTTGTGCAAAAGAAAATCCATTAAAACAGGTAAGTAAAAATAATAGTAAAATAGCAGGAACTTTCATTTTCTGAATAGTTAGTGTTAAAATAGATGCCAAAAAGAAAGCACAAGACAAAACCTTGTGCTATTATAATTTCTTGTACCTTAAAAGGTAAGTGATACTTTTACTTCCCAAATTCCTTTTCTTGAGCCAAAATTTTCAAAAGATATGAACCATAGCCACTTTTTACCAATGGTTTTGCAAGTTTTTCTAACTTTTCAGCAGAAATAAAACCTTCTTTATAAGCAATTTCTTCAATACAACCGACTTTTAAATCTTGTCTTGCTTCAATGACTTCTACAAACTGTCCTGCTTGCATTAAAGAGTGAAAAGTTCCTGTATCTAACCAAGCTGTTCCTCTGTCCATTATCTCAACAGAGAGTTTTCCCTTTTTTAAGTAATGCTTGTTAATATCTGTAATTTCGTACTCTCCTCGTGCAGAAGGCTCTAACGTTTTGGCAATTTCTATCACATCATTGTCATAAAAATAAAGACCTGGTACAGCAAAATTTGATTTTGGTTTTAAAGGTTTTTCTTCAATAGAAATAGCTTTTTTGTCTTTGTCAAATTCTACGACTCCGTATCTTTCAGGGTCAGCTACATGATAGGCAAAAACAATTCCTCCAGTTGGCTTTTGGCTCTTTTTAAGGGTTTGTTGTAGACCTGTACCATAAAAAATGTTGTCTCCCAAAATAAGAGCTACACTATCATCTCCAATAAATTTTTCTCCAATCACAAATGCTTGTGCAAGTCCGTTTGGAACTTCTTGAATAGCATATTCGAAGTTGCATCCAAACTGTGAACCATCTCCTAAAAGATTGACAAAATTTGGGTTATCATGTGGTGTTGTGATTATCAAAATGTCCTTAATTCCTGCTTGCATCAAAACCGAAAGAGGATAATAAATCATTGGTTTATCATAAACAGGTAAAAGTTGTTTACTCATTACGAGCGTTAGAGGATGCAAACGTGTTCCAGAACCTCCAGCTAAAATAATTCCTTTCATAATCAGTTATCAGTTATCAGTTATCATTAACCATTTAATTTCAATATGTTTCATTTCTTTCTAAATGAGTTTGAATAGAGGTAAGATGACTGTTATTTAAAATAATATTTTTCGTCAGCTTTAGTTATCAACAAACGTTACCTCATCAAAAAAAAGCATTTTGCATTTAACTGATTACGGTAATTGATTACTGATAACTGTAAAGTTTACTCAATCACTGTAAAAGCTCTATCCCAACGCATGCGACTAAAAACACCACCTTTGTTGAAATCAGGGTCAATAGACATAAATACCATGGTTGCCTTTCCTACAATATGGTCTTCAGGAACAAATCCCCAAAAACGAGAATCAGCAGACGAATGACGATTGTCTCCCATCATAAAATAATAATTTTGCTTAAAGACATATTCAGAAAGTTCATTTCCATCAATCTTAAGTTTTCCATTAGAAATCTCTACATTCTCATTTCCTTCATAATCTTGAATATATTTTCCGTATAAAGCTAGATTTTGAGGAGTTACAGTCATTTTCCAACCTTCATTTGGAACTTTTAAAGGGCCAAAATTATCTAGTTTCCAATCAAAATCAGAAGCACTTGCACCTGTTTTTGTAATGTCCCAGTTTAAGTAATTTCTGTTGGTAGGAAATAAGTTATCTTGAGCATCTACACTTACAATCATATCCAAAAATAACTTAGGATATTTTTTCAATTTCTCAACTTCTTCTTGACTTAAATCCATAATATAAGGATATACATTTTGTCCTTTATATTTTTCTGCTCCCTCAAAAGTAGAACTTGTGTTTTCAAGAAGTGAACTCATAGATCCCTCTAAATCATTATATTGATTATAATTATAAGGAGTTGGCTGTACAGCTCCTGTTTGATTATCTATCGGAATTCCAAGGTCATAAAATGTTTCTGCCTTTAAAAGTTCGGAAGCAATTACTAAATATTTATGCTGTGATTGAGCTGGAAACTCTGTTGGATTTCCATTTACATAGATTATTCGGTCTTTTATTTCAATTTCATCACCTGCAATGGCTACACAACGTTTGATATAATTGGTTCGAAGGTCGCTAGGATGCTGCTCTTCGGCTGGATAATTAAAAACAATAACATCATTGCGTTCAATATCAGAAAAACCTGGTAAACGAAATTGAGGTAATTGAATCCAGTCTAAATATGATTTTGTAGAATCTGTCCCCCAAATTTTTTGATGGGTAAGTGGAACTTGAAGAGGTGTTTTGGTACTTCTTGCGCCATAATGAATCTTACTAACAAACAAAAAATCACCTACTAAAAGAGAATTTTCCATTGAAGAAGTTGGAATTTGAAAAGGCTCAAATAGAAGCCAACGAATCAAACTAGCTGCAATAACAGCGAAAAGAATTGAATCAAACCATTCTCTAGCAACACTTTTTTTCTTTTTGGGTGTCTTGTCTTTAGACTCTTCTTCTGTTTGATTTTTTTTGAAAAATGCCATAATTTATTTTATTAATATGTATAATAGAATGCTTTTTTGATAGACTATAAAGTCTGTTTTACTTTTTTCGAAAACGAAATTTTTGATGTATTAGATACAGAATTGGTAGTTAAGAAAGAGTAATTATTACATTCTAGTTTGTAATTTAACTATTAAAATTAGTCCATTTTTAATAAATCTTTCATTCCAAAAACACCTTTTTTATCTTTCAAAAATTCGGCAGCCAAGACTGCTCCTTTTGCAAATCCTTCTCTTGAATAGGCTTTATGAGTAATCGAAAGCTCATCAACAGTAGAAGAGTAAGTAGTAGTGTGTGTGCCTTTTACATCCTCTTCTCGTTCTGCAAAGATAGGAATACTAGTTGCATTTATAGAATGCTTGTTATCATTTTTTTCTACTAATTGCCAACCTTGTTTTAAGTTATAATTTTCTAAAATTGTTTCTGCTAATGTGATAGCTGTTCCACTAGGAGCGTCTTTTTTTTCTGTATGATGGATTTCTAATATTTCAGTATCATAATCAGCGTAATTTTGCATTAATTTGGCTGCAAAAGCATTAATTTCTAAAAAAAGATTTACTCCAATACTAAAATTAGAAGCCCAAAAGAAAGCTGTTTTTTCAGAATTAGCTTTATCTAAAACTAATTTTTCAATTTCTTTTTTTTGCTCATTCCAGCCTGTCGAACCACAAACTACTGCAATGCCTTTTTCTAAGCAAAATTTTACATTTTCAAAAGCACTTTCAGGCGAAGTAAATTCAATGACCACATCGGTGTTTTGAGAAGAAAATTTTTGTAATTCTTCTTTATTATTTCTATCAATACGAAAAGAAATAGAATGACCTTTTTGAAGAGCAATTTTTTCAATTTCCTTTCCCATTTTTCCGTATCCTAACAATGCAATTTTCATAAATCAGTTATCAGTTTTTCAGTTATCAAGCATGAGTTACTAGTTGAATACAAGTAGCTAAATAAGTCAAGATAATTGAGTTTATAAATTGAATTAATCTTAACCATTAATCCCTAAAAAGTCATTACTAAAGAAACTCCACCTAGTGTATTTCCATTCATTCCAACACTTTCCATTTGAGGCTTGAACTTAAAAGAAATGTCATCATCAATATCAAAGTTGTTGAAATGTGCTGTTGTGGTAGCTTCTCCAATATTGAGCAGATAAATAAGTCCAGTAATAATCATATAAAAATCTCTATCTCTACGATAACTATCTCGCTGACGCTGTACTTGGTCTGCCGAACGATTGACAAAATCAGCATCAGGTTGTGTTGCTGGATTTTCGTCTTGCATATATATATAATTTTCTCTAAAAGTACGATAATTTGCATGATTTGAAATAGAAAGATAAGCAGGAACACCCAAAGCAACATAAACCAAGGGTATTTTTACAGCCCATGCTTTTTTATTATAATACTGACCAGCCCCTGGTAAAGCAGCCGAAAGAAGTGCGGCACGAGTAGGAGGACGAAGTTTGAATTTAGGCTCTAACTTTACTTGTAACTTGTCTTTAGTGTTTACAGAATCTTTTACTGTTTTTTTAATGATAGTCTGTGAAGTAGAATCTACTTTGATAGTATTCAAAGAATCTGTTTTTGTATCTTGTGCAAAAATAGAGAAAGATAGAAATAAACAGCAAAAAATACAGAAAAAGACTGCTAAAATTGTTTTTTGCTTAGTAAATAATGAAGAATACAGCTTATTCATTAAAGTATAATTATTTAAATTATCATTGAGAGTTAATTTGCAAAATAACGAAAAATAACTCACTTTGAATTTATTTTGAAATGGCTTTTAGTTAAAATTGTGAATCCTTTAACATAAAATAAAAACAAAAAGGCTAATGTCCCTCATGCTCTCTAGGTTTTTCTGGCAAAGTCGGAGCAGATTGTCCTTCAGAAGGTTCTAACTCTTTCATTTCTTTTCCTAGCTTTTCTTGTTCTTCAGCAGAAAGTAAAAGTTTGTTCAAATCGGGTTGTCCTGCATCTATCCAACAGGTTAGCCAAAAATCGCCTACTGTTTTGATAGATTGTTTCATTCTTCGTTCTACTTGTCCGTTGAGCATATCGTGGTAGGCTTTTGAGAAAGGTCTTGAATAAAGTTTTTGTGTATTATTTCCACGAGTTTCATAACTCCATTTTTGGTCGTCGCCCATTTGCTTAGTAAGTTGCTTTTCAAAACGAAGAACAGAATCTAGCGCAATATGCGAACCGATAATAGCGTCCCAAGCTCTTTCTTGAGTATTGTCTATATATTCTGCTTTTCCTACAAAAAAATCATATTGTAAAGCATAGAGTTCTGGTAAACGAGATTCCCAAAAACCATGAATTCCGTACTGCCCAGTAAGTTGTCCGTTATAATTTTCAGTAGAATGAAGAGGAACATGCGAATCTCCAATATAATGTCCTAAATCTGCTGAGAGACGTATAATAGCATCTGCATCTCCTCGTTCCATGGCGTTTGTGAGTTTCCAACGAAATTGCTCTATTGTCCAAGGAACAATTCCATACGCCATTAATGTATCTTCTGAATATTTTTCAACAGCATCTTTCCAACGATGAGGTAATTTTAGCCAAGCACTATCTCCATAAATATCCATATCCAAATAATGGCGAGGAGCTTCCCCCTCAACAGCATACCTACGACGGTCTGGATTGACAGCATTTTCGGTGATATATTGAATATTTGCTTTATAAAATCCAAACATTTCTGGTGGAAGTGTATAAACTGCCATTCTATTGATAATACGATGTCCGTAAAAACCCCAAGAATAGGCATTTGAAATGCAAAGAAGAAGCAAAAATAATGAGAAGAATATTTTTTTCATTGTCGTAGTAAATGATATTTAAAACAAAGAATATTATTTTACTTAATTTAAAACAAGAGATGTAAAGATACAATTTTCTGATAACTGATTTACTTCTCCCTCTCAATGGCATACTTTACAAGTTCCATAAGCGAAGTTTTGTGTTCAGATTCTGGAAAAATGTTTAGCATTTCCATGGCTTCTTTATAATAAGTTTGCATAACCGTTTTGGTATATTCTATTCCTCCTGATTTTCTTACAAATTCTATCACTTCATTTATCTTGTCAGCTTTATTATTCTTATTTTTTACTAAATAAATGATATGTTTTCTATCTTTATCAGAAGCATTTTTTAGGGCATAAATTAAAGGCAAAGTCATTTTTTTCTCTTTTATATCAATTCCTAAAGGCTTTCCTACTTCGGCAGTTCCGTAATCAAACAAATCATCTTTTATTTGAAAGGCAATTCCTATTTTTTCTCCAAAATCTTTCATTAAATCTACTGTTGCTTTGTCTGCACCTGATGATGCAGCACCAACTCCACAACAAGCTGAGATAAGTGTAGCCGTTTTTTGCCTGATTATTTCAAAATAAACCTCTTCTGTAATATCTAACTTTCTTGATTTTTCTATTTGTAATAATTCTCCTTCACTCATTTCCCTGACCGCATTCGAAACGATACGCAAAAGCTCAAAATCGCCATTGTCTATCGACAATAAAAGACCACGAGAAAGTAGATAATCCCCAACCAAGACAGCTACTTTATTTTTCCAAAGTGCATTTATCGAAAAAAATCCTCTTCTATAATTAGATTCATCCACTACATCATCGTGTACGAGTGTTGCTGTATGTAAAAGTTCTACTAAAGAAGCTCCTCTATAAGTTACTTCTCCAATTGTTCCAGATTCTGAACACATACCAGCTGAAAGAAAGACAAACATGGGTCGCATCTGTTTACCTTTACTTTTGACAATATAATTAGTAATCTTATCTAAGAGCATTACATCAGAACGCATAAAATCTCTAAATTTTTGTTCAAAGATTTTCATTTCGGATTGAATGGGAGTTTGTATGCGTTTGAGGCTCATAGAAAAATAAAGAATAGAATGTTGAAAAAATGGCTATTTATATTCGCTACAAAGGTAGGAATTTGTAATTTTATGAACTAATTGTATTTTTAAATGAAATAACAACAAATACGCTCCAAAGTGTTATACAGGAATTATGAAAATAGAATATACACTTCAAGAAGAGGATTTTTTAGAATATCAACTCTATACAACCTCCAAGTCAGAATCTATTAGAAAAAAGCGTTTGCTTTCAAAGTTTGCTGTGCCTGCTTTGTATGTTTTGTTGGGTGTTTTTTTCTATTTTTATGATAACAATAAAAATGCAATTTTGATTTGTATTTTTTTAGGTGCTTTATGGCTCTTGATTTATCCTTTTTATTCCAAATATAGATATAAGAGATTTTATCTCAATCATATCAAAAAAAAATATACAGATAGATTAGACCATGTCGATGCACTAAAACTAGGAAATAATAATTACTTTTATATCAAAGAACAAGGAGAAGAAGGAAAAATAAAAACATCTGACATATCCAAACTTATTGAGCTAAAAGAACATTTTTTCTTGCAAACAAAAAAAGGAGGTGCAATTATTCTTCCTAAAACCTATATTTTAAATATAGATGGTTTCAAACAAAAAATTGCTGACTTAGAGATTGACTATGTAGATGATACAGCATGGAAATGGAACTAAGTTTTTGGCAAGTTTTGTGAGAAGTTATGTTAAGAATAGATTTAATAGTTTTGTTTTTGGTGTCGTTGTGCTAAAACACTAATTAAAGAATGGGTTATTTTTTTATTCTCAAAAAAAAATTGAAACTATTTTTAAACTACTGACTTTTTATACCACAGATTAGAAAGTCTGTTATACACGTTTTTATTATAAAAAACTGAATTAATGAAAAACACAGCTTTATATATTTATTTTATCTTGATTAGTTGCCTTGTTTTTACTTCTTGTAAAGATGAAGCTCCCGAAGAACCAAATGACCTTACTCTTGGACAATCATTTTATCCCATTCAGAAAGGACAATTTCAAACTTTTTTTGTCAAACAAACTCGTTTTGCTTTGAATGAAATTCCTGTTACTACTACTTACCAACTCAAAGAAGTAATTGGAGATGAGTTTGTAGGAGAGAATGGCGAAAAATTAAATGAAGTTTTGCGTTATGTACGTACTGATGGTTTAGAAAACTTTCGTTTGGATTCTGTTTTTTCAGTTAGAAAAGATGAGAATGTAGTGGTAAAGATGGAACATAATGTTCCTTACATAAAATTTGACTTTCCAATAGAAGAAGGCAAAACATGGAATGGAAATCAGTTTAATGCTCGTCCTTTAAAAGATTATTTAGCACAAGAGGTAAATGCTGCAAAATCTATTGGAGGCAATAATTTTAATAAAACGATTACTATCATTGAAAGTCAAGATTCTAGTTTGGTAGATAAAGAACTACGCTATGAAATTTATGCTGATGAAGTGGGAATGGTTTATAAAAGAACAGAAAGCCTTTTGTATTGTAATCAACCTGAATGTTTTGGACAGAAAATTATAGAACGAGGAATTATTTCTGAACTCACTATTTTTGATTGGGGAATTGAGTAAATCTACAGTTTGATTGACATTTAGTAAAAAACGATATTTCTAAAAAAAGAAATATCGTTTTTTTTGTGATTTGAAAAATGAAACTATCATTTTAATTAGCTCCATCTGGTCTTCTTAAACGATAACCTTCTAAGTTACTGCGCTCTCCTGTTGGGAGTTCTAAATAAACTTCAAAATCAATAAAAGTTGCTTCTGCAAAGCGAATACTTTGTCTATAAAAAAGATCATCAAAATCATTATCAAAGAAAATTCTGCGTCCATCTGTCCCTGAAACGTTTACAGTAAAAGAATCTCTAATTCCTCTATTTGTAATTACAGTCACTCTCAAAAAGGCATTTTCAGTAACTAGGTTTTGTGGATCAATTACTTGAAATTCTTTTTGAAAAAGTGTGCGATTTTCTCCTGTATTAGAAGGAATTGTATTTAGTCCATCAGGAACAGTAACTGTCAAATAATTAATACGAAAAGCAGGTTCTTTTACAGTAAAACGAATTTTGAAAGTAAATGGATTTTCATCAGAATCATTGCTCTGAATGCTTATTGTTCCTATATTTTCTCCTAAAGTAATTGCTGTAAAACGAACCAAAAAACTCGTTTTTTGTCCACTCTCTAGGCTATTTGTCAATACATTAGAAACCTGAAAGTTTGGATTATCGCTCTGTAAAGTTGAAAGGTTAAGAGTTGCATTTCCTTGATTTTCAATTTCAAATTCTAAAATTTCTCGAAAACTTGTTTCTAACTCTCCTCCTTCTATAAATTCGAAACCATTTTGTAGTTCTGTATTTTGATTGTTTTTTCGATGAAAAACAGCTATTTCAGGTGTAGGTGCAGGGATTGGATTAGCAACTATTTCAAAAATATAAGGATTTTCTTCATTGTCTGGGTCATTATTTTCAATCTGAATTTGTGTAAAATAATTGCGAACACTTATAGGTTCAAAAATGACTACAAAAGTAGTTTCTTGATTTGGTAAAAGTTCATTTTGAGCTATATTCTGAACAGCAAAATCACTTGTTGTAGAAATAATATCGGTAATGATAAGATTTGCCTCTCCTTCATTTTTAATCGTAAAAACAGTTTCATATCGCTGCCCTACTTCTGTATCATTCAAAAAATAAGTGCCTGTTTGAGTTGGAATAAATGTAGTTGCTTGATACACTTTTATGTTAGGCAACTTTGGAGGAGGTGGAGCATTTACAATTATTTTGATAAAAAAAGTAAAAGTGGGTTCATTCCAATCATTCGAAAAAATAGTAATCGGAATTTGATATTCTCCTTCCGTCAAGCCTTCAAAATTTACTTTAAAAGAATCACTCTCATTTGTCTCAAATCTGTTTTTGATAGGTTGAGTAATTTCAAAATTAATTGTAGAATCAGTACTTGTAGATTGTATTTCGCCTATTTTCAGGATGTTACCTCCTTTATTTTCTAGTAGAAAAGATAATTGAAAAGCTTTTTCGGCTTCTATTTCATAAGATAAAATCTGATTTTCAGCTATTTGATTTTTTGCAGAAATATCTATTTCACTTTGCAAAGAATAAACCTCTAACTCAGGGCAAAGAAGTTCTCCATCATCTTGACAGCCCACTAAAAGTAAACTAGAAAGTAATATTGAAAAAATTAGAAACTGAAAGTATTTTGAAAGAATAGAATTCATAACTGATTGATTTTTTGATAAAGAAAGCAACATACAATTTATCCTCATTACAAGTATAAAAAGCAATTATAAGGAAAAGAGTTTTACAGAGTGTTTGAAATTTATATCAAAACAGAATAACATTTTCTCAAAAATTTTCGTTAATATTAACCAAATGTTACTAAATTGTTAACACTCTTGTTTATCTAATCCCTATTTATTTTGGAATCTACATCAAAGAGCCTTTTAAATTCTTCTTGATTTACTGATTATTCTGATTACCTTTTAAATTTTACTGCTTTGAAATACTTTAAACACCTATTACCTTATTGTAAAAACTTTTTACTTGACTCAACAAATATAGAAACTACATTTTTTTCAAAGAAGAGAATTTTACTTCTTGTTCTTTATTTGTTCACATTGACAATTCCAAATTATAGTTTTGCTTCATCTATTATTTCTTCAAACTCTCATAATGAGCAGAAAATGTCTTCAAGACTCTCTAGTTTTTTAGATGCTCAAGATTCTATTACTCCTGAGATGAAGGAAAAAGCAATTCAAAAAGTAATTGATTTTAATAAAGATTTTAAAATTACATCTACCAATGAAGCAAAAACATTGAGAAGATTATTTTTTGCTGTTCAAGAAACATTTTTAACAGAATATGTTTTGTATTCTAGCTTTTTTCAAACTATTGATAGTGGTAAATATGATTGTTTGACAGGTTCAGTATTATACGCTGTCTTTTTAGAAGAAATAAAACAAAAAGGAAATTTTAATTATACTTATCAGATTATTCAAAATCCTATTCATGTTTTTATAAAAATAAAATTATCTGATGATAGTGAGATTATTTTTGAGAGTACTAGTTTGGAAAAAGGATTTATTGCTACCTCAAAAGGAATTGAGTTTTATTTGCAAGAGCAAGCAAATAATGTTCAGAAAGAAATACAAAATCAGAATGTAGTTTTGTTAGATAATAAGATAATTAACAATTTGGTAACATTAGAAACAGCTTCTGCTTTGCTTTATTTTAATCAAGGAGTTTTGTTTTTTAACCAAAGAAAATTTGGAAAATCTCTCTTAATGGCTAAAAATGCACTTTTTTTTCAAAAAAATGAAGCATTTTATGATTTGATTATTCTTTCTTTACAAGAATTGCTAAAAAATAATTTAATTTCAGAAAAAGAATATGATTTAAATATAAAAAAGTGTATTGTAATAAATAATTAAAATATAATTATAACTTTTGGTAAATTTAATTTGAAGTTTTATGTCTTGTTAAAACTCAATAATTTGAATAACGATTATTCTTAATTTGTTAATAATGTTGAAACGTAAAGATTGCTAGGTGTGTCTTACCTTTGTGGAAACTTAAATCAAAATCTCTAACTACTTTGGTTAGAGTTACTTAATTTTACTCATTCAGCAACCTTTTATACAATCTTATGATGAAGCATTACATCTTAAGCCTTATCGCTTTCGTATTTGCTTGTTCGGTAGCATTCAATTCCTTCGGACAAGGCTCTACGACGGCAGCCCTTAGTGGTGTCGTAAAAGACAAAAATGGAGAAGAACTTCCAGGTGCTACTGTTTTGGCAGTGCATACTCCAACAGGTTCTCAATTCGGAACTGTAACTTCTCTCAATGGTAATTATTCTATTCGTAATATGAATGTTGGTGGTCCTTATACGATTACTGTACAGTATATTGGATATGAAGACAACAAAAAAGAAAATGTTTACCTTTCTCTTGGACAAACTCTTAGTCTTGATTTTGCTTTAGAAGAAACAGTGAGTGAGTTGGTGGCTGTTACAGTAACTAGCCAAAGAGAAATTATTGATGGAGAGAAAACAGGAGCTTCTACAGTTATTTCTACAGAAACAATAGATAACATGCCTACTGCTTCTCGTAATTTAGCTGATTATCTTCGTGTTACTCCTCAAGCTAATGTAACAGAAGGAAATGATGGACCTGAAATTTCTATTGCAGGTCAGAACAATCGTTTCAACTCAATCTTTATTGATGGAGCTGTTAGTAATGATGTTTTTGGTCTTTCTGCTAGTGGTACAAATGGTGGACAAACAGGTATCTCTCCAATTAGCCCTGATGCAATTGAGCAAATGGAAGTAGTTGTTGCTCCTTATGATGTTACATTAGGTAACTTTACTGGTGGTGGTATCAATGCAGTTACTCGTAGTGGAACAAACAAAATTGAGGGATCTGCTTATTGGTTTACTCGTAATGAAAATTTTGCTGGAAAAACACCAACAGATACTGAAGGTGTAGATCGTCAAAAATTAAATGACTTTAAAAGTAATACATTTGGTTTTCGTTTAGGAGGTCCAATTGTAAAAAACAAAGTGTTTTTCTTTGTAAATGCAGAGATGCAAAAAGAAGAACAATCACAACCTTTCCCATTTGAATCATTTCGTGGAGATGCTACTCAAGCAGATGTTGACCAACTAGTTAATTTTGTTTCAACTAATTATGGGTATGATTTGGGAGGTTATTTGGATAATGGTCGTACAAGAGATGCAAACAAAGTTTTAGCTAAAATTGACTGGAATATTAGCCAAAAACATAAATTATCTGTTCGTCATAGTTATTCTTTTGGCGAAGAATTAGAAGGACAAGCTAGTGATCCTAGTAACATTAACTTCTTGAGAGGTTCAGAGCTTTTCCCTTCTTCTACTAACTCTACGACATTAGAATTGAAGAGCAATTTTAATTCAAATATGTCTAATAAGCTAATTGTTGGTTATACTGCTGTACGTGATGATCGTAATTTTGAAGGAGATCCTTTTCCAAGAGTACAAATTCAAGATGGACGTAATAACATCAATTTTGGTTCAGAAGCCTTCTCTATTGGCAATGAACTTAATCAAGATGTATTTATTTTAACTGATAACTTTACTATTTTCAAAGATAAGCATACAATTACTTTAGGTACTCATAATGAGTTTTATTCTATCTATAATCTTTTTCTTCGTGAAAACTATGGCGTTTATAGATTTGGAAGCTTAGAAGATTTTTATAATAATAATCCTAATCGTTATGCACGCTCTTATACACTTTTACCAGGTGTAGATGCACAGCAAGGTGATGCTGCTAAGGCTGTAGCTGCAGAGTTTTCTGCTGCTCAACTTGGTTTTTATGTTCAAGATGAATATGCTGTAACAGATAAACTTACTCTTACAGGAGGCGTTCGTATAGATATTCCTCTATTCTTCGATGATCCAATTGCAAATGAGGATTTTAATGCTAATGCACTTCCTGAAATGCTTCAAATTTGGGCTCCTGACGTCAAAGTTTCTTCTGGTAGTATTCCTTCTGGAAATGTTCTTTTCTCACCTCGTTTTGGTTTCAATTATGATGTAAAAGGTAATCGTTCTGTTCAAATTCGTGGTGGTTTAGGGTTATTTACAGGTCGTATTCCTTTCGTTTGGCCTGGAGGAGCATTTACAAACAATGGTGTATTTATAGCTAGTGTTTTTGCTAATAACCCTTTGTCAGCTAGTGCTTTTGCTAATGGAGACACAACAGCTTTATCTTTCAATCCAGATCCTTTTGACCAATACACAGGTAGTGATATTGCTATTACAAACAGAGATGGAAGTATTTCAACTGTATCTGAAGGTGCTAGTGAAATCAACTTATTTTCAGATGACTTTAAATATTCTCAAGTATTCCGTACTAGTTTAGCAGTTGATACAAAACTTCCTTTTGGTTTAGTTGGTACTTTAGAAGGTGTTTATACAAAAAATATTAATCAAATCTTATATCGTAATATTAACGTAGAAGCACCAGTAGGAACAGTTAATTCTCCTGTTGATAATCGTCCTGTGTATGGTGGCGCAATTACTCGTGATTATGATCGTGTAATTTTAGCAACAAATACTAATGAAGGATATTCTTACAATTTGACTGCTCAAATCCAAAAACCATTCTCTGGTAACAAAATGGATTGGTCTGCAAATGTATCTTATACATATGGACGTTCTACTTCAGTTCTTGATGGAACTTCTTCTCAAAACTCTTCTAACTGGAGAAACACGTATGTAACTGACAGAAATAACTTAGAACTTAGTCGTTCTGATTTTGACCCAGGACATCGTGTTACTGCTTTTGTTTCTGGAAAAGCTACTTATGGTGGGTTTGCTGCTACTACAATTTCACTTTTCTATAATGGACAGTCTGGAAGACCATTCTCTTACGTATATGCTGGTGCAATACAAGGTGATGACCGTTCAGGACGTGATTTTAATAATTTACTTTTCATTCCTGAAAATCAGAGTCAAATTAACTTAATTGATTTAACAGATGATGATGGTAATTTAGTAGCTACTGCTGCTGAACAATGGACTGCTCTTGATGCTTTCATCGAAAATGATGATTACTTGAGTAAAAATCGTGGAAAATATGCAGAGCGTAATGGTGCACGTCTTCCTTTCCAATCTATTCTTGACTTGAAAATTGTACAAGATTTCTTTATTACTACTGGAAGTGGAAGTCGTAATCAACTTCAAGTTACTTTTGATATTTTCAACTTCTCTAACCTTTTGAGTAAAGATTGGGGACGTCGTCGTTCAATGCCTTTTAATAGCTATTCTGCTATTGATTTTGAAGGTTTTGTAGATTCAAGTAATGGTGATTATACTCCTCAATTTACATTTGAAGATGGAGGAACAGCTAAAGAAGTTTCTCAAATTGTAGATACTGGATTCTATAGTTCACGTTGGCAAATGCAACTTGGTGTTCGTTATACTTTCAAATAATAACGAGTTACTAAATTCATAAATAATTTCATTCAAAACCCTTTCAGAAAATTTTCTGAAAGGGTTTTTTGATGCTTGTTATTTTTAGAAAAAATTGGACAAACCTAATTTTTTATCTAAATTGTATTACCCTTTTAAGATAACCTGTCTAAATTCCTATCGAAAATCTTTTTTAATCTTTTTTATTAAGTAGCTTTTTGGTTATCTTTCCCATTCAGTTATGTCAATTATTAAACTACAGATTACAAATTATAATTTCATAGTAATCATTAATCACTAAAAATTAATCACTACCAAGTGTTTATGTGGAAACTCAATACTATTGGCAAACGTATTTTTGCTAGTAATCTTATCATTATTAGTGTTGCTTTGATTAGCTCTTTACTAAGTTTGGGTATGCTAACAACTAGTCAAAGTATGCTTCATCAATCCTTTTCCGTAATTACTCCTTCGGTAGAGGCTATTAATGATTTGCTTTTGCTTGTAACACGCTCAAAGATGTATATTACCAATTGGATTCATCTGCCTGATAATATTGATGATAAAGAAGACTTGATTTTACTTCATAATGAGCAGTTTCCAGAAGTAAAAGACCGAATCAGTACCCTTAAAAGAGACTGGCAAAACAAAGAAAATGTATATCGTGTAGACTCTATTATTATTGCTTTTGATGATATTCTTCAAACAGAGCAAGAAGTAATGAATACACTTAATCGTTCGGAGGATTATAATGACGGAACAAAAAGAGAAAAAGCAATTCGTCTAGTCAATGAAATGATTATTCCCAATAGCAATACGCTTATAAAGAATTTAGAAGACTTAGAAACTAGTAAACTCAAAGAAAAACAAGCTGATGGAGATTCCGTCGAACGATCACTAAATTGGCTATATAGAATTATTCTTGTTCTAGGATTGACTACACTCACTATTGGTACAATTGCAAGTATTGTCTCTCTACGAATTGTATCAAAACCTATTCAAAAATTGAATCAAATACTAGGACAACTTGCAAAAGGTTCTATTCCTAATTCAGATTTCGGATTACGAATAGGTAATCACGAAATTGGACAAATGACACGCTCTTTACAAGAATTAATCAAAAGTTTGAAAAATACCTCTGAATTTGCTCGTAAGATAGGAAATGGAAAATACAACAGTGCTTTTGATGTTTTGGGAGAAAATGATATTCTTGGAAATGCACTTTTAGATATGCGTAATAGCTTAGCAAAAGTGGCTGAAGAAGATCGTCGAAGAGCTTGGATAACAGAAGGAATTGCTCAGTTTGGAGATATTCTACGTGCTAACTATGATGATACAGAAGAATTTGCTGCTGCTATTGTTCAGCGTTTGGTGAAATATACCGAAGCCAATCAAGGAGGTGTTTTTGTAATTTCTGAAACTCCTGATTCAGAAGGTGAGTTTATGTACTTAGCTGCTGCTTATGCGTGGGATAAACCTAAATACTTAGAGAAAAAAATCCGAAAAGGGGAAGGGCTTACAGGACAAGCATGGCAAGAAGGCGAAACGGTATTTTTGTCGTATGTTCCTGATGATTACATTCATATCACTTCTGGACTCGGAAATACAAACCCATCTTCTATTTTGCTTGCTCCCTTAATTTACAATCAAAAATTATATGGAGTAGTAGAATTAGCCTTTTTTAATCCTCCAGAGTCGTATCGTATAGAGTTTGTTGAAAAAATTGTTGAGAGTTTTGCTTCTACACTTTCTTCAGTAAGAGTTAATCAACGTACTCAACTTCTTTTGAAAGAATCACAAGAAATGACTGAACAGATGCGAGCGCAAGAAGAAGAAATGCGCCAAAATGTCGAAGAGCTACAAGCAACACAAGAAATGGTAGAAAGAAAAAGTAGAGAGTTAGAAAATCAACTCAATGCTATCAATCAGGCTGCTGCTATGATAGAGCTAAATCCAAGAGGTATAATTACAGATATAAATGGACTTTATTTAAAAATATCTCAATACTCAAAAGAAGAAATACAAGGACAACCTCATACTATTTTATTGAAAGATGGCTACGAAACATCTAATAAATACATGCAGCTTTGGGAAAACCTAACACAAGGAATTGTAGTAGAAGGAGAATTTGAACGTCAAGCAAAAGATAAATCTTCGTTTTGGCTCAGAGCTACTTATTATCCAGTTATGGATGACTACAAAAACTTGGAACGTGTCATTCATATTGCAACCGATATTACAGAACAAAAACTACAAGCAATTCGCTTAGAAGAAACTCTAACTGAACAAGCAGAAGCAGTAGAACAGATGCGTATGCAAGAAGATATTATGCAACAAGCTATGGAACAAATGCAAGAAGCACAACAAGAAGTAGAGAAAAGAGAGGAATTACTAGCAGAGGCACATAAAGAACAAGAGCAGTATATCGAACAAATGAATTCACAAGAAGAGATGATGGCAATGAGTATGGAGGCTATGAACGAAAGTATAGAAACACTTGCCAAACAAAAAGAAGAAATAGAACAAAAACTGGTAACTTGTCAGAAAAAAGTAGAAGAATTAGAGAATAAAAAATAAACATTAGGAATGAAAAGTAAATAAACTCTACAAGTTATTTTGTGAGCAAACGAATAAAATGCTGAAGAATTTCATTCAGTTCTAAGGAACTGAAAACACACACAAAAAACAGTTCTAAATGTATATCTTATTTAATTCTTGTTATTTAACTTGCTGTTTTTTAAAAAAAAATAAAATATGAAAATTATAATTACTATCATTTATCTTTTTACACTCTCATTTTCTAGTTTTGCCCAAGCTCAAGTAGATAAAGAAAAAGCAAGAAAAGACTTACAACAAATTATAGGTGATATTTCTACTGATTATGTTTACTTAAACGATAAAAATATAGATTTAGAGTGTGTCAAGAGATTTTATAATAAGCAGATTGATAGTAGTAAAAACAAAACAGATATAGTTTTATTATTCGAAAATCTTTTGAACGAGTTTTATGATAGTCATCTTATTCTGAATACCAATACTAACTCTTCTTTTCGATTATATTCACCTATTTATGCTATTTTCGAAAAAGAAAAAGCAGTTATTACAAATGTATGGCAAACTGAATTAGAAAACTTAGAAAGTAATATTATTGGGTATGAAATACTGAAAATTAATGGTAGAAGTATACAAGAAAATATCGAAAGATTTCCTACACATTGTCAAAATAAAAACTTGCCTCAAGTAAGAGAATGGATACTTAATAAACTATTAGCTGGACAATATGATAAGCCTAGAATACTTGTTCTAAAAAAAAATAATGCTGTAATAGAACTTGATTTAGATAAACTCAAATTGAAACAACACAACGAGTTGATAAGTAGTAAAAAAGTAAATAATATTGGAATTATAGAAATACATAATTCGCTGGGTGCTAATAATCTTATTGCCAAATTTGATAGTGTATTGAATAGTTTGATGAATACAGAAGGGTTAATAATTGATTTGAGAAACACAGTAGATGGAGGCAATTCGTATGTAGCTCGTGCAATTATGGGACGATTTATTAATGAATCTTTGCCTTATCAAGTTCATACAGTAGAAGAAAAATATGATAATAATCCGAAAGTGGATAGAAAATGGATAGAATATGTAAATCCTAGAGCAGAACAGTATAAAAAGCCTTTAGTAGTTTTGGTTGGTAGATGGACAGGGAGTATGGGCGAAGGAGTAAGTATCGGCTTTGATGCTATGAAACGAGGAAAAATTGTAGGCTCAGAAATGGAACGTTTGGCAGGAGAAATGTATGATTATCCTTTCGAAAATCAAAGTTTTGGATATAGATTGTCAACAGCAAAATTGCTTCATGTAAATGGCACTCCAAGAGAAAAATATATTCCAAAACATTATATAAGACAAACTACTACACAAAAAGATGAAGTACTTCAAAAAGGACTAAATTTGATTGAAAATTAGAGGGAAAACGAATACTACAACTTAAAATAAGTGAAAAGAATACTTTCTACAAACCCTTACTTTCTGTTTGTATTGATAATGAATGTTTTAGGTCGTACCTTTGCACAAAATTAAGTGGCAGAACTCTAATTTGTTGATTTATAGATTTTTAACCAACAAATTTTATCTACAACTTATTTCATTCTCAAAAGAAAAAGTAGCTTACTCTTTAGAGTGAGTAAAATAGTACCGAATGCTTTAGCTTTCGGGTAAAGTATAAAATTATAGATTTTGTTCCTCTATGAACTTACTAATTGGTCAGATAGGACATTTATTTGTCATCATTTCCTTTGTTACTTCCATTGTGGCTGCGATTGCCTATTATTTTGCAAGTCAAAACACAGATTTAACTTCTCCTAAAAAAATACAAGAAATACAGTCTTGGAAAAAAATGGCTCGTGCTTCTTTTGGAGTTCATGCTTTTTCTGTAATTGGTGTGGTGGTCGTTCTTTTTTCGATTATCTACAATCATCAATACGAATACCATTATGCGTGGAGTCATTCATCGAATAATTTGCCATATTATTATATGATTTCTTGTTTTTGGGAAGGACAAGAAGGAAGTTTCCTGCTTTGGATTTTTTGGCATGTCTGTATTGGCAGTATAATTATTTTGCGTTCCATTTTCGTCAAACATAAAAAAGAAAATACATGGGAAGCTCCTGTAATGATGGTTTTTGCAACTGTACAGGCATTTTTGGCTTCTATGGTTTTGGGGGTAATTGTTCCTTTAGCTAATCTTAAAATAGGTAGTTCGCCTTTTATTTTGTTGCGTGATGCAATGGATGCCCCTATTTTTCAATCTCAACCTGACTATATTCCTGTTGATGGAACGGGGCTAAACCCACTTTTACAAAACTATTGGATGGTTATTCATCCTCCTACTTTGTTCTTAGGTTTTGCACTTTGTCTTGTTCCTTTTGCTTTTGTAATTGCTGGTCTTTGGAAAAAAGAAACTACAAAATGGCTCAAACCAACTTTTGCATGGGCATTATTAGCTGCTGCTGTTTTGGGAGTAGGAATTGTAATGGGTGCTTATTGGGCGTATGAAACACTTAATTTTGGTGGATATTGGAACTGGGATCCAGTAGAAAATGCTGTTTTCATTCCTTGGCTGGTGCTGATTGCAGGAATACACGCAATGACAATGCAGCAAAAACGTCCTTCAATGGCAAAACTTTCTGCTATATTGATGCTTTCAACTTTTCTTCTGATTTTATATTCTACTTTCCTTACTCGTAGTGGAATCTTGGGAGATAGTTCGGTTCACTCATTTACTGATTTAGGACTTTCAGGACAACTTTTAATTTACCTTTTATTCTTTGTTTTGGGAGCTAGTGTTTTATTCTTTATGAATTGGAATAATTTTCCAAAGTCAAAAGCAGAATCTAGTTTTTATTCAGGCGAATTTTGGGTGACTCTTGGTGTAGTGGTTTTAGGGCTTTCAGCTTTACAAGTTTTAGTTCCAACTTCAATTCCTGTTTATAATGCGATTTTGGATAATTTAGGAATAGATTCAAATGTTGCTCCTCCAGCCGACCCAGAAAGTTTTTATACAAAGTGGCAACTTTGGTTTAGTGTCGGAATTGCTTTTCTTTCTGCAACAGCACAAGTATTTTGGTGGAAAAGAATTGAAAAATCGAATATCAAAGATAATTTTGTTATTCCTCTTATTCTGACTGCCATTGGAACGACACTAATTATTGCAATCGCTCAAATAAAGGATGCTTCTTATATGATTTTGGTTCTGACGTCGGTCTATGCGCTTGTCAGTAACGGAATTTCTATTGCAAGAACAATAAAGCTGAATCCAAAACTAGCAGGTGGTGCATTGGCTCATATTGGTGTTGCGTTTATGTTTTTTGGTGTTTTGTCTTCTTCGGGATATGATGAAATTGTATCTATGAACATGTCAGGACTTTTATACAATAAAGAATTTTCTGATGAGGTAAACCGAGAAAATGTTTTACTTTTCCGTAGTGAACCTACCAAAATGAATAAATATACTATTACCTACAAAGGTCAATATTGGGATTCCCCAGATTTTTCAGAATATGTCAATAAAGAAGATGTAAAAGCGACAGCCTATTCTCATAAAGTAGTTGCTAAAAAAGATTTGGTGCATAATGATAAAGTAGAAGTAAAATTAGGAGACACACTCCGAATTTTTGAAGAAAATACGTATTACAAAATTGATTATGTAGATACGCTTACACAAGAAACTTTTACACTTTTTCCTCGTGTTCAGCAGAATCCTCAAATGGGTTTTGTGGTAAGTCCAGATATTTCACAAGGCATTAAAAGTGACCTTTATACGCACCTTAGTAGTCTTCCAGATCCAGCTGAACAAAGAACATGGGCAGAAGCTGAAATGAAAACTTTATCTCCTATGGATACATTCATAGTTAATGATTTTGTGGCAGTTTTGGACGGAGTGCATCGTGGAAAACCTTTAGCTGATGAAGATTATATGGTGTATGCCGAAATCAGGATTTTGGATAAAGAAGAAACCTATACTGTAAAGCCTGTTTTTCAGATAAAAGGAAATGAAGTACGTGGTGTTCCCGAAATTGTAGAATCAGCAGGTGTAGAATTTACAATGATGAATATCAATCCAAAAACAGAAGAATTTACCTTTAAAATCCGAACCACTCAAAGGGATTGGATAATCATGAAAGCCTTAGAAAAACCGTATATTAGTTTGCTTTGGCTGGGTGTAAATGTAATGACTTTAGGTATTTTGGTGGCAATGTGGAGAAGATATACAGAAGCAAGAAAAATAACTGTTTCTAAAAAATCAAATTCGAAGAAGCCAAAAAATAAAATGGAATTGGTGTGATTCGTAGGGAAAAAGCACGCTTTTTCCTTCTATATATGTTTCAAAAGAAGGAATTGTTTTAAAACTTGGATTTAAGAAAGATGATTCGTTTTTCATTGAGTAAAGTTTATAGACTGACTGCATTTCGTCAAAATATACTAATTATGAAATTAGAAATAATAGTAATTCTCTGTTTTCTTCTTTTCTCTTGTTCAAATGAAAAACAAAACACAAAAGAAAAAACTGAAACACAGAATTTTCAAAATGATACTTTATCAGAACAAATAGTTAGTCAAGATTCTGTTTTCGAAGAAATAGAAATAATAGATAGTAGTAAAATAGATAAGAGAACATTTGATGAAAAACTTTTAGCTTTTTCGGATTCAATGCTTAGAAAACCTACAAATATTTGGACAGATACGTACAGGAAAGAGAATGAATTTGGAAAAGATACAGCATCTTCTTATCAAGTCTATGGAGGAGTCTTAAGTAAGCATATATATATTGATGAAGAAAGTGCAAATAAGGCTTTCCAATTGCTCAAAAATCCGAATGTGTGGGCAGATAAAAGTGGGGAAATGGTTTTACAAAAAGAAAACTTAATAGTTGCTTTACATAAATCTTGTCAAAATCCTCCTGTTCCTTTGAAATGGAAACAATATGAACAACTATTTCTAAAATTTGTGTTAGAGAAAAATGAAGAAATAGAAGTTCTAAATACAAGTTGTGGAAAGATGAAGTTTAAACAAGAAATAAGAAAGAGAACAGATTAAGATTTGCACAAAACCACTTTTTTAACGAAATTGCAGTCTAATTTTAGTTGAAAAAATAGTCTTTATTCATCATCGATCATTGATAAAATTTTATGTTACAAGAAAAAGTAAATTCACTACTTTCGGAAGTAGAAAATTTTGAAATACAAAGTGTAGAGCAGTTAGAAACATTTCGTTTAGATTTTATTAGTCGAAACAGTAAACTTTCTTCGCTTTTTGATGAATTTAAGACTGTTCCTGCTGAAGAAAAACGTACTTTAGGACAAAAAATAAATGTCTTAAAACAAGCTGCCGAATCAAAATTCCGTACCAAAAAACAGGAAATTGAAGATGCACAAGATGCCAAAACAGGTACAGATTTAGATATTACATTGCCTTCTGCTTACGAGCCTTTGGGAAGTTTGCATCCAGTTTCACAAGTTCGTGATGAGATTATTCAGATTTTTGAAAGAATTGGTTTTAATCTTTCTGAAGGACCCGAAATAGAATTGGATTGGTACAACTTTACAGCTCTTAATTTCCCTGAAAATCATCCTGCTAGAGAAATGCAAGATACTTTTTTCATTGAAAAAGACCCTGATATTTTGCTCAGAACACATACTTCGCCAGTACAGGTACGTGTCATGAAAAACCAAGCACCACCTATCCGAACTTTATCGGTTGGGCGAGTTTTTCGTAATGAAACTATTTCTTCTCGTTCGCATTGTATGTTTCATCAGATTGAAGGTTTGTATGTCAATGAAGGCGTTAGTTTTGCACAATTGAAGCAAACACTTCTTTATTTTGCAAAAGAATTTTTCGGACAACATGCCAAAATTCGTGTTCGTCCTTCTTACTTTCCATTTACAGAACCAAGTGCAGAAGTTGATGTTTATTTAGGAACAAAAACAGAATCCGATTATCGTCTTACAAAAGGAACAGGTTGGCTAGAAATTTTGGGTTGTGGAATGGTTCATCCCAACGTTTTAGAAAATGTAAATATTGATTCTAAAAAATATAATGGTTTTGCTTTCGGAATGGGAATTGAAAGAATTGCCCTTTTGCGTTATGATATTCCAGATATTAGAATGCTCTTCGAAAATGAAATGCGTTTTTTAAGACAATTCTAAAAATTAAAATCTCGTTCAAGCGTCGACGCTTGAACGAGATTTTGCAAATAAAATAAAAAATTAAGAACTCCAAAAACTCCAAATAAAATGCCTTCATTCGAAACAGAGGGAACACTCGTAAAAATATTTCCTACTAGCGTAAAATCAGAACGCTTTCAATTAAGAGAATTTGTACTCAATGTAGAAGAGGGAAACTACCCACAAGAAATTATTTTTCAATTTACACAAGATGATTGTGATAGATTAGACAAATTTAAAGAAGGAGAAAAAGTAAAAGTAAGTAGTTGGGTACGTGGCAAAAAATGGCAACGTTCGCCTCAAGACGAACCTCGTTGGTTTAATAGTTTGGCTGCTCGCTCAATTGATCATTCTGACCCAATGATGAATGATATGAACCAAGATACTGGTAGTAATGATAATCCTTTTGCTGGCGATATTCCACCTCCAACTGAAGATACTTCTTCATCAATGGGAGATGATGATTTGCCGTTCTAATTTTTGATGTTTATATTTTCAAATAAAACCCAAACCCTAAGGGTCTTCAAAGACCCTTAGGGTTTTTTAGAATTAATTATATGCCTGAAATTATTACAAAAAACCGTATAGATTCTCTCTTCCAAAAAAAATCAAACGGAGTTCTGACTATTTATTTTACAGCAGGTTTTCCAAAACTAGAAGATACTCGTCGTATTTTGATAGAACTTTCTGATGCAGGAACAGATTTGATAGAAATTGGAATGCCTTTTTCTGATCCAATTGCAGATGGTGAAACTATACAATACAGCAACAAAATAGCTTTAGATAATGGAATGAGCATCAAAAAGATGTTCGAACAATTAGAAGGAATTAGAAGTGAGAATGGCAAAATAAAAGAAACTCCTATTGTCTTGATGGGATATTTGAATCCTGTTTTACAGTTTGGAATAGAAGAGTTTTGTAACAAATGTAAAGAAATAGGAATTGATGGACTAATTTTGCCAGATTTACCATTATTTGAATATGAATTGACATATAAAGCTGTTTTTGAAAAATATGGTCTGCACACTATTTTCCTTATCACTCCTCAAACTTCTGAAGAGCGTATCAAAAAAATTGATGAACTAAGCAATGGTTTTGTCTATATGGTTTCTTCAAACAGCACAACAGGAAATACAACTGAAAAAAGTGCAGAAGTATCAGAAAAACAAAGTGATTATTTCAAAAAAATAAAGTCGTTACAACTCAAAAATCCAACACAAATTGGTTTTGGTATTTCGGATAAAAAATCTTTTGAGCAAGCTACTTCTTATGCGAATGGTGCAATTATAGGCTCTGCTTTTATTCGTCATTTGGAAAGTGGAAAGGCTGTTAAAGAGTTTGTAGAGTCAGTTATTAGTAAATAATTTATCTTTCTGATTTCTATCATAGAATAAATCTACAAAAATACCGAACTTTGTGTATATCAGTCTGTTATTAGATAAATTAATTTGATTAGAAAATAAAATAAATAAAAATTATGAAAAAGATAAATAAAAACATGTTTTCAAGCATCATTTCAAAACTTCTTTTTTTATTTTTCGTTTTAATGATATTTACTTTTACATTTGGAATAACAGATGCAGAAGCACAATGTGCTATGTGCCGAGCTACTGTGGAAACCAATTATAATAACGGGGCAGGAGAAGCCAGTACACGCCTTAATTCAGGTATCTTGTATTTACTTTGTATGCCTTATCTGCTTATCGGAACAGTCGCTTTTTTCTGGTATCGCAACAAACAAAAAAACGAACGCAATGGAAAACGAACTCTCAAAATCTCAAGCAATCCTTCAATGTAAATGTCCTAGATGTAGAAAAGGAGAAATTTTTGAAAATTCTGCTTTTAGTCTAAACTTTGCTAAAACACACAAAAACTGTCCTGTTTGTAACCTTAAGTATGAACGAATATTAGGCTTTTTTTGGAGTGCTATGTATGTGAGTTATGCCTTCACCGTAGCCCATATGATTACACTTATGGTAGCTATTAATGTGCTGACAGATGAACGTCCTGCTTTATGGGTCTTCTTTGCAGCTATTATAGGAAGTTTTGTGTTTTTTGTTCCTGTTTATTTCAGATATTCAAGAGTAATTGTTTTATATTTTCTAGGAGGTATAAAATATAATCCTAATCCTAAAGTTTGGGAAGAGCAGGGAGAATAAATCTAATTACGAATTATGAAATAATCAGCGTAGCTAATTAAAAATTATGAATTACGCTACTTTTTTATTAAAAATAAATCGTTATTTCTTAATTTTATATTCGTAATTTTTAATTTTTAATTTTTAATTGAAATAATATGCAAATCACAACCAAATCAACTACATATCAAGTTAGAAAAGAAAAAAATACTTCTGCCAAAACAGAGTCTCTTTTCTTAAATGATAATTTAATAGAAGCAGATATTCAACGTATTTCTGAAAGAGAGTTTCATATCTTGAGAAATAATATATCATATAGGGTGGAAGTATTAAAATCTGATTATGAAGCTAAAGAATTTGAAATCCGTATCAATGGAAATATTCATACGCTGACAGCAAAAGACAGAATGGATTTGCTTTTGGAGAGCTTAGGAATGGAAAATACAGCTTCTGCAAAAGTAAGTGACCTAAAAGCTCCTATGCCTGGACTCGTTTTGGATATTTTGATAGAAGAAGGTGCAACTACAGAAAAAGGAACTCCTCTGATGATTTTGGAAGCCATGAAAATGGAAAATGTTTTGAAAGCAACAGGAGAAGGAAAAATAAAAAGTATCTCCGTAAACAAAGGTCAAAACGTAGAAAAAGGAGCTGTTTTGATAGAATTTGAATAAAAATAAAAAAGCCTTTTCAATTTATTTTGAAAAGGCTTTTTGATAGTAAAATGTCCCATCCTAACATAGCGTTACACAATTAATTTAATTATGGAACGTAATTATG
>JAHDBD010000090.1 GCA_020630575.1 Bernardetia sp. | reverse complement strand
ACAATTATCTGACTAACTACTTCGTGAAGGTTCGAGTCCTTCTCCTACAGCAAATGACGTAAATACGTCAAATAATGCGACTTTACATTAAAAAAAAGCTAGTGAAACTCCTTCACTAGCTTTTTTTATGCGTTTTTGGCTCATAGAAGCCTATTTTTTTGTTGTTTAAAAACTGTACCATATACTGTACCATAGAAAAAAACGACTGTACCATAGAAGTATAAATTCACTTTTAGTATTTTTGCACTCTTTTTTTTTTATAACTAAAATAGTATATATATGTCAAAAAAAATCGTTTTATGAATGTCGTTTTTTATTTCCGTAGGAATAGGGAAAATCCTAAAAATGATTTAGGAATTATCTATTGTTACGCATCTCACAATAAACAAGAATCAAAGTCATTTTCTACTGAAATACGGATTTATCCTAAAAGTTGGAAAAAAGGAAAAGTAATTGGTAGGAATGCAAAGCCTTATAATGATGCCTTGGATAATATAAGGGCTGACCTTACAAGTGTTTTTAACAAAACTGTTAGATTTAATCATATACAAGATATAGTCAATGAATATCAAGGAAAGGAAAAAATAAATCCTACTTTTTTAGACTTATACGACTTACTTGTGGAGAAAAAAAGAAAAGAAGGAAGAAAAAAAAACACAATAGATACTTACATTACTTTTCGTGATTGTTGGGTTAAAAAATATCTAAAAAGCATCAAGAATGAACATATTTTAGCTAGTAATTTAACTCATATACACTTAGAGGGCATTTATGATATAATGTTGAATAGTAAAAGCATAGAAAGCAATGATTACATCAAACATCAACTTTCAAAAGTCCGTGCAGCTATTACACTTGGTTTTTCCAAAGGACTAATAAAAAATGATGCTGTTGCAAAACACGAAATCCATATCGAACCTGATGAAAAAGAATATGTATATCTTGATATTGATGAAATTAAGTATTTAGAAAAACTAACTTTTACGAAAAAGGAAAAAATACTGGAGAGAGATTGTAAATTATTTCTTTTTCAATGTTATACTGGCTTGTCATTCAATGAGCTGATCCATTTTGATAAAAAACAGACAGTAAAAAAAGACGGCTGGACTTGGATAGAAGTAAATAGAGGAAAAACGAACGGATTACAACTTGTTCCACTCTTCGAAAAGCCTTTACAAATTTTAGAAGAATTTGAGTATAGTTTCCCCAAACTATATCAACACAAATACAATCCTAATATACGAGCTTGTGCCTACCGTGCCAAAATAGACAAGTATTTACATTCTCATATAGGGAGAAATACATGTGGCGCATTTTTGCTAAATATGGGTATTAGTCTGCAAGTTGTGAGCCGTGTATTAGGACACAAAAGTATCAAAACGACAGAAAAATACTACGCCAAAATAATTGACACTTGGAGAGTAAAAGACGAATTTAACCGAGTATTTCGTAATCAATAATTTTATTCTACCTTTGTAGCATAAAAATAGGACTTACAACAATCCCCTTGTTATTTTTCCTGTAAGGTTTCCCTTAAAATCTTAAAAAAATATTAGTCCTATTTTTTACTTATTAATTTCAGATTTTTAAAAAAGTGCATTTTTGATGGTATAGTCACACTTTTTGATTTTTTATTTCTTCCTGGTATCTTCAACCCTGTACCAAAACACAAAAAAAGCTACATTTTTTCAAACATAGCTTTGATAGAAAGTTTTTATAGACTAATTAGTAAAAAAAACTAATTATAATTTTATTTCGTTACAATAATATTAGATGATTTATGTAAATTGAGCAATAAACCAAAAACAAGTTATGAGCAACATTCAAATAGACGAAACAGTAACTAGGGTAGTAACTCCTAAGCAATTTATTAACATTAGCAAAAAGTACAAAATAATTCGCACAAAGGTAATTCCTCCTCGTTTAGGAAATAAGAGCGATTTTGGAAAAACATTAATAAAATACAGAACTAATTTCTAAAAAGTTATGTCAGGAAGAGGACGAAACCCAAACCCAAATCAAAACAAGCTGCTCAATGATTCAAGCATGTTGCAGCATTATTTTGAAGTTCAAAAAGATAAAATACAATTAGATACAAAAAAATTAGAGTATAATAAGGAGAGAAATAAACTAAGAGAAAAGCAAATTGCTAATGCTCATGAATTCAACATGAAATCTCTTGATGTTCAGGAAAAAGTCTTAGTAACAGAAGCTAATAATGAAGGGAATTTATTAAATAAAAAATTGATAGCTGGCATAATAGTTTTATCTATGATAATATGCTTTTTCAGTTTTGCTATGTACATCGGAGAGACTGAGTTGGTAAAGTATGTTCTTGAAAGAGCTTGCTATATTCTTGGTGGTGCAGGTGGTGGATATGCCATTAGTAAAGTTGAAAACAAATCAAATAAATCTAAAAATGACAATCCAGAGTTTGAAGGGGTAGAAGAGATACACGAAGATTAGCAACGTGTAAGTTTATTTATCAATTAGGGTAAAAAAAAGATTTTAGAAAACCCTTAATTTTCTAAAATCTTTGTTTATGATAGTTTAAGGATAGATTGTGTTTTCACCTGTTGAGCTGCTCCTTGGTTCAGCTTCACTTTTTG
>JAHDBD010000089.1 GCA_020630575.1 Bernardetia sp. | reverse complement strand
TTGGGCTTACTGCAACAGTGGGAGTTGGATTAGTTGCTCTAGGTGGTTTTGTATCAGCTTTTCATACTGTAAAGTTTGCTATGATGGCAATTCAGCCTGTTCTGGTAATGTTGAAAGGAGCTTTTGCATCTACATTAGTTCCTTTGCTTCCTTATATTGCTGTTGGTGCTGCTGTGGCAGGTGTTATTTATGGATTAATAAAAGCCTATCAAAGTTTTACAGATGTTCTTAATGGAAATGCAGCTCCTGCTAATGGTTTTTTAGGATTTATGCAAAAAGTGGGAGGAGCTATCCACGCAGTTATTGAAATTTGGAAATCTGCCACAAATGAAGGGTTTACACTTAGTGGAAAATTATATGAAGCTCTCAATTCTATTGGTTTGGGAGAGTTTGCTCTAAATATCGGAACTTGGATTGTTCGTATAAAAGCATTTTTTGGAGGAGCTGCCGAGCGTTTTGAAAACCTCAAAAATGTATTCGGTTCAGTTGGAGAAGCCTTTGGTAGAATAGGCACAGCATTCAGTCCAATTATTGATTTACTAGCAAAAGCAGGTTTTACGATTGATAAGTTAGGAGGAGATGTAAGTATATTTTCACAGCTTGGAGGGTATGCTTTTGACGCTCTTACTTTGGGTATTCGTGGAATTGCTGTTGCTTTAGAAATTACAGCCAACTATGTAACTCTTGCTTTAGAAGGGTTTATGATATTCTATAACTTCGTTACAAATACCTTTAATGAAATCAATGCTCATATTACGGATTTTAAAGAAGGTTTTATTTCCCTTCCTGAGCTTTTTGGTAAAATAGGAATGGCTATAACTAGAAATCTACTAGAAGGAATTCAAGCAGGTTGGTCATCTATAACCAGTTTTCTAGTCAATTCATTGAAGGCATTACTAGGGGGCGAGGCTGTTGCTTCCTATTTTGGAATTGGTGGAGATACGGCAGAAGGACAAGCAAAACAAGCTGCTGTAAATCAAACAGGATTAGCAGGAAGTGGAGTTTCAGATACAGAAATTGCACCATCACAGGCGAGTTCTTCTTTTTCTAAAAAGGTGGATAACATTAATAATGCTTCGGTAAAAAAGGAGCAAGTCCAAAGACAAGCGACTCAATTAATGGCAGAAGCATCACAAAATAATCAATCATTTTCAGATGTTGCAGCTCAAAAAGCTCCTATTGTAAATGTGGTTGTTGAGCTGGATGGCGATAATTTAGTTAAGAGTGTTAATGTTAGAAATGAGCTAGACGATGCAAGAAGCTAATTGTTGCTCTAAAGTCGGTCTAACTATGGTCTAAAAACCGTCTAAATTTTCTCAAAAAAGATAGGTTTAGAGGGCTTTTTCTTTCCCAAATTGATAACCATTCCGACACGTTATCGTGTAGAGTAGTGTAATTTAAACACGAACTAATTAAACCAAGATAAAAACTATGCTACAAAGACTTGATCCTACAACAATGACAAAAGAAGAGATTTTTGAAGTAATTATTTCCAATCCTAGCAGAGCGCATTTTTTACTGATGAAAACAGAAGAAATGAGTAAAAAATACGATGAAGCTATAAAGGAATATGAGCTACCAAATTGTCCAACGAGTAAAGATTTTTTGAAACAGAATCAATACGGATTACTCAAAACGTTTATCTATTAATGCAAAAAAAAATGCATCTAGCTGTAGAAGTTAGATGCATTTTTGTTTTAGAGGCTATTTAGCCATATTTCTTATTATCACTCCGAAAACTTACTGGATTTAGAGTCCATCTAGCCAGACAAGAAGTTTAGCAAAATTACTATGCTTTATCCCTGCTATCGGACTGCAAGTTCGAAGCGAGTAATTTCTTATTAGATTTAAATGAAAACCGAAATGGATTTTTGATTCTTGACATATCCTTTACGGTGATTGCTTTTGTAGGGTTTGTTAGGTGATACTGACTATTCAAATTTACAGCATCATTGTAAATCTTTGGTTCATTCCTCTCAATATAGGAGTGGGTACGAGGCATAAGAAAATCCGAAAGATCTGTAAAATCTTCATCTTGAGTTTTCTCTTGATCAACTACTAAAATGACTTTTGCATTTTCCTTATCAGGGAGGTCATCATCAAAAACTGTCGCTGCAAAGGCAGGAATAATAAAAATAATAAGCATCGCAAAGAGCAAAAATCTATAACTTTTCATACTCAGTAAATTTGGGGTTTGTATTAAAACTATCTATGATTAACTAAAATCAAATATAAAAATATTGATTGGTTTATTTATGAAATTTTCAATAAAAAGCTAATATTTTTGTAAATTTGACAAAATAAGTCATTGATAACTATAAAATTACAATAAGATGGCACTTGCAAAAATTGAAAAAGAGAGGTTAGTTGATAGCTTAGAAAAAGTAGAAGTTATAAAAGAAAATGAAGCGAATCTTTGGTATGAGGATTTACAAGAAATTTTAGAAAGCAAAACTGTAAAATGGTTAAAAGGAAAAAAAGTAAAGCGTATTTTAGAAATTGCTAATAAAGTTGTCGGTTTGATTACTTTTATTCAAGCTCTTGGAGGTTGGGAGAATTTCAAACATATAATTTTGAAAATTATTGAAATCGGAGGTGTTGAGGAAGCTATCCAAAAGCTAGAGCCTAAAATACAAAGAAAAAAGTGAATAAGAAGGGTTTT
>JAHDBD010000088.1 GCA_020630575.1 Bernardetia sp. | reverse complement strand
GGTAGCAGGTTTTTTATCCTCTGCTTTTGGTGTTTCAGGAGTTTTATCAACTTCCCCTTTTGGAATTTCCTCTTCTGAAGTTTGCTCACTCAGCTTGTCTATTTTAGCAGCTTCTTGTCTATCAAATTCATCTTTCGAAGACTTTGATAAAGCACCACTGGCAATTCCTTGTTGAATAGCTGCTGTATGTTGAACTTCAAAAATTCCTTTGCCAACAAGCATTTTTTGTTTTTTATTGCTTGGGTCCCAAAACTGATTGCCTTGAGGCGAAATGGTGACGAATATAGTTTCCATATTGAATGGATTAGTTTTGTGTGATTATAAAAAAGAAAATAGCACCAACTAGACAAAGTCTAGTCAGTGTAAAATTCTGATAAAAGAGCATCGACATCCATGTAAGACGGAAATTTATCATCTGCAAAAGCAATCGTTTTATCCAAAACAACCCTTCCATTACGACGAGCAATGGCAAAACCAAGATTCATAGATACTATTCCCATTACGGTTTGATTGACAATGTTTTTATCTTGTTCAATCATAATTCCTGTTTCTTCTAATTTTATCATCGTTTTACGAGGATCAAGTAAAAGAACTTGATTATCAGAAGGCATCGTGAAAATCTCACGAGTAAAATTGGCAGGAACACCCAAAGGAGGCAAACGAAATTGTTTCGTTTCACCACTATATCCCTTAAATTCTGGTAAATCATCAATGTCCATTCCTGTGTCTAGTCCTGTAATCATTCGGCTAGAAGAATAAGAAAGACGAGCCATCTGAGCAATTACTCGTTTGATGTCTTTTGATTTAAACTCTCCTGTTGTACCTACTCCAATAACAGGGGCAGATTCGCTATTATCAGACATATCCCCACTAATCAAGACTTTCATTGCCATCGCATCGGCTTTCATTGCCATTTGTTCTCCGATGTATGATAAAGCATCAGCTAAATTGATAAGAGTAGTGCTTCTCAATACCTCGTAGGTCATCTTGATTCCACCCATTAGTTTGGTCGTTTTTGGACGCTTCTGACCTACTTCGATATCTGTAAATTTAGCATCTGCTCCTTCTGCTGTTTTGCTCACAGCTCCATTTCCCATAATAATATAAGGAAAAGTAGCACGATCTTGACCATTGGTGCTTTGAGTACGAATGATCCAATTGAGGTGCATTCCTGAATTGGTATATCCCAAATAAATGGCATCCAAAATAACTTGAGGCAGCAAAAAGGAAAACTCAGGGCTGTAATCTCCTCGTTGCGCTCCGTACATCGTATGAAAACTTTGTGCTGTCAGCATATCCATCACTTGAGATGGGTTTAGCGTAAAACTCTCTTTATCTGTCAGTTTGCGAGCCATTCCTTCTAATGTATCCGTTTCAGGATTTACACCAAAGAGTTGTAAAAATTCAAACGTAGATTCAGCACCATAAAAAGCCTTTAAAGCGGCATCAGTAGAAAGGTTAACAGGAGGATACTTCTCATTTTTATCATTTGTCCAACCACTACGAATCTTATAGACAAAGTCTGCAAACTCAGAGAAACTTTTACGAGCAGCATCTCCTGCTTCAGCTACAGCCTCTTTAGAGAGCTCTCCTTTGTTTTCTCGCTTTTTAGCGAAGAATTGATGGGTCATTTCACACCCAATTACTTTTTTCTTATTCTTATCCATATCCAATTAAAATTATCTTGAACGTTTATAAATTATTTTTAATACTATTACGAGCTATAAAATCTGCTTGAACTAAGCG
This sequence comes from Bernardetia sp., assembly GCA_020630575.1. Classification (GTDB taxonomy): domain Bacteria; phylum Bacteroidota; class Bacteroidia; order Cytophagales; family Bernardetiaceae; genus Bernardetia. The sequence goes on along the minus strand of JAHDBD010000088.1, from coordinate 932 downwards.
TAAGTAGAAATTCTAGGCGTGTACAAAATACCCAAACGAGTATTTGCTCCATCAGAATTATCTAGTATCACAGCCAAATAATCTTCTGTGCCATTAGCAATCGTATATACAGGATTCTTATTAAAGACATCTCCTGTTGGGCGAACACCAATACCATTTCCTCCTAGCGTGCCTGTTCCATCAGCTGTAGTGCCATACGTTTCACAGAGAAAAATAGTACGAATGCCAATTTTTCCCTCTTTAGGAAGTGAGTCTACAATGCCTACAAAATTGTCAGCATTTGCTGCGCTCCGAGCTGCTACCGTATTAGCAGCACTTAAAACGACTTCTTGCCCTTTCACTAAAGTAGAGTCAATAGCACAATTAAAAGTCATTACTATACCTACACCTGCGTAGGTTGCTTTTTTGGTTGGTTGAATATCTCCTGTCATCTTATTTTAGATTTTGGTTTAAATAAAAATTATTTAGTGCATCATTTGAATTTACTTTTTTCGCTTCACGCTCATCAGGTAAATCAGTGTGTTCTGAATTGCGAATGGTAAAGTCTTTACTTCCACAACTTGAGCATTTTGGAGTGCCGTATAACTGCATCGCTTGTCCTCCCCAAGATTCAATCAAAGAATCTAGGCTATCAAAATCAGCTTTCATAATGATAGCTTCAATGGCTGGCGTAACTTCTTTGCCTAATTTGGTATAGACCTCTTTTGTGTAATTTTGCTTCTTTTCAAGAATTTGTTTTGAGAAGCTTACTGACTCTTCACTTGCTTTCAGCTTTTTATTAGCCAGTTCAAGTTGTGTTTTGAGTTTTGTTACTTCTCCTTTTTCTTCTTCTAAAGAAATTTGAAGTTGGGTAATAGTAGATTGTTTTTCCTTCAACTCTTGCTTAAAATTTTCTTGGTTAGTATCTGCTTTTTCTTCCTCTTGAGGTGCAG